>NZ_JBYQFI010000001.1:0-1732500 GCF_057837205.1 Maritimimonas rapanae
CTAAAAGACAACATCAAATTATGAAGAAATATCTTTTAATAATAAGTATACTTAGTCTAACATTCTTGTATGCACAAGAGGGTTCAGGTAAATACAGTATCAAAAATTTAGAAGTCAATACAGAGAATTCTGATTTTGGAACTTCTTTTTTAGGAGATGGTAAGTTAGTTTTTACTTCACCACGGAAAGGGTTTAGAATAATCAGAGATGTTTGGGAACCTAATGGACAACGATTTTTAGATCTTTATATAGGCGATATTGGCGAAGGAGGTGATATTTCAAATAAAGAAAGATTACAAGGCGAAGTAAATAGTAGATACCACGAAGGAAATGCTGTATTCACTAAGGATGGTAAAACTGTATACTTTACACGTGATAATTACTACAGAAAACGTCTAGCTCAAGATAATAAAGGTTGGACAAATCTTGCAATGTTCAAAGCGACAGTAAACGAAGAAGGAGAATGGATTAATATTATACCAATGCCTTTTAATAATGTAGAGTATTCTGTAGGGCATCCTGCATTGAGTGAAGATGAAAAGACATTATATTTCGCATCAGATATGCCTGGTACTTTAGGTGAAACAGATATTTTTAAGGTAGATGTAAATCAGAGTGGTTTTGGCGTTCCGGTTAATTTAGGACCAAAAGTAAATTCTAAAGCTAAAGATTGGTTTCCATTTGTAGATGGCGAAGTATTGTATTTTACTTCTGATAGATATGGAGGAAGAGGTGGTGCAGATGTTTATGCTACTAAACTGACTGGTTTTGCACTTGATCCTGTTTTGCTGAATGAACCAATCAATACAATTAATGATGATTTTGCTTTTATCATTAATAAAGAAACAAGAAAAGGATATTTCTCTTCCAACAGATCTGGAGGTAAAGGAGATGATGATATTTATTCATTAATTGAAGAAGAACCAGTAGAATTTAAATGTAAACAGTTAATAGTAGGAGAAGTTCTAGATAAGAATACTGGTGATTTTTTACCTGGAGCAGAAATTGCTCTTAGAGATAAAGATGAAAATATTCTACAAACGGTAACTGCTGATGAAAAAGGAGTCTTTTCAATTGATATAGTTTGTGAAACAGAATATCAGTTAGAAGGTAAAAAAGAAGGTTATACACCCCAAATTAAAAATTTCACGACTTCAGATATTGGAGATATAGAACTTAAAATAAGAATTCTGCTAGGTGAAGGAGATATAAATTTTGCTGATGGTCAAACTACTCAAGATGAAGGAGAAGATGTAAAACCCGAAGGCTTGCCAGATGTATTACCAGATGAAATAGTTCGTTTAAGAGCAAGCACATATGCAGTAAATATTGAACCGATTTACTTTGACCTAAACTCATCGTATTTAAATAAGAAAGCTCAACAAGAATTACAAAAGGTAGTTGATTTAATGAATAAATACCCAAAAATGATTATTGAATCGGCTTCTCACACCGATACTCGTGGACCAGATGGTTATAATATGTGGTTATCTGACCGTAGAGCTAAATCTACAGTGAACTTTATTATAGATAGAGGTATAGATCCGAGAAGAATTACTGGTAAGGGTTATGGAGAAACTCAGTTAATAAATCAATGTTCTGAAGGAGTTGAATGTACTGAAGCAGAACATGAGAAAAACCGTAGAACAGAATTTGTAATTATAAGAATGTAAAAAATATATAATTGAAAAAATAAAAAAGCCTCCAAATTCTCGGAGGCTTTTTTATTTTAGAAACAATACTTTCACCCACTTTTACGTTAGTAATTAGTGTAAAATATATGTTATGAGACTATTAACTTTGTTTTTTCTTATTTCGATCACGTTTCTAAATGCACAAGATAAAAAGGTTGATGCAGTTAAGGTCGGAGATAAAAATGGTCCTTGTGATCAAATTATTAAAGGAGAAGTAAGAGATAAAGCAACAAACGAATTATTACCTGAAACGATAATAACATTAACCGATGAAGACGGTAATCCTATTGAGACACAAATGATGCCCGCTAATGGATCGTTTATTTTTGGTGTAAAATGTAATAAAGGATATATTCTAACAGCAAGTAAAGAATCATATACCTCTCAGACAAAAGAATTCGTAACAAACGATTTAGCCGATAGAACATTGGTAACGATTATTTCACTAGATAAAGGTAGGATAGATTTTGTTAAATCGGCTGTGACAACTGAAACTGCAGATTTAACTGATTTAGAAGCTAAAATATCTACAGAATCAACAGAGGTTAAAAGTATTCCTTCTGTTAAAGAAATACCTCAATTAAAAGAAGAAGTAACTACAGTTGAGGAATCAATAGGAAAACCAAATTTAAATCTAAGCACTACGATTAAACCTGTAGAAGTTGAGAATACGTCTATAACCAAAGTTATACCTCCTGTTAAAACAGTAAAAAATTCGGAAAATAAAGATGTACTAGTTTTAGAACCGGTATTTTTTGAGTATGAATCATCTTATTTAACTAAACAAGCTAAGAAAGAACTGCTAAAGGTTGTAGATATTATGAAGAAGAATCCTAACATGATTATTGAAGCTACTGCACATACTGATGCTAAAGGGCCAGAAAATTATAATATGTGGATTTCTGAAAGAAGAGCAAAAAGAACTATAGAATATATTATTAAAAGAGGCATAAACCCTAAAAGAATTACTGGTAAAGGTTTTGGTGAATTGAAACTTATAAATGATTGTACAGAAGGAGATGACTGTACAGATGAACAAAGAGCAATAAATCGTAGAACTGAATTTGTAGTGATAAAAAAGTAAACACAAAACTTTATAGTTAAAAGCCTTCGTTTATCGAAGGCTTTTTTTATTTAGAGCAGATAGTTTACTACTTTTGGTACAGCATTTGATTTATACTCTAAAAATTGTTAAAATGAAACTTTTATTCAAAATTATAATTGTTTTAAGTCCTCTTATTTTACCAGCTCAAATTGAAAGAGCAGATTCTATTATGGCAGCTAAGTATAGCATTAAAAGTATTGATGCTAATACTAAATATTCAGATTTTGGCGCTACGTTTATGGGAGACAAGTTGGTTTTTTCATCAACTAGACCCAAATCAGGAATTGTAAAAAGAGTCTGGAGAGGTAACAATCAACCATTTTTAGACTTGTATATTGGTAATTTAACCAGTAATGGCGAAGTTGAAAAGATAAGACCTTTTTCAAAAGAGGTAAACACGAAATACCATGACGCATTTGTAAGCTTTACGGAAGACTTGAAACATGTATATTTTACTTCGAATGATAAGGTAAATAGAAAGATAAAATCTAAAAGTGTAAAGCTATTTAAAGGAACAGTTGGTGATAATGGAGAATGGCAAAACATTGAAAATTTACCTTTTAATAGTGATGGCCATGATGCAGGACATCCATTTATTAGTAAAGATGGTAAGCGGATCTATTTTGTGTCAGATATGAACGGTACTTTAGGTGATAAAGATATTTTTTATGTAGATATTAATAAAGGATATTATGGAGCACCTGTTAATTTAGGGCCAACAATTAACTCGCCTCACAAAGAATACACACCTTTTATTGATGGAGATTTGATTTACTTTTCATCTAATAGACCAGGAGGGAAAGGCGGATTTGATATTTATGTAGCAAAAGTTGATGGTTCGTTACCACAACCCATCAATTTAGGATCACCAATTAATAGCAAGGGAGATGATATATCATTTATTATAAATAGTGAAAAGCTACAAGGTTATTTTTCTTCAAATCGCTCTGGAGGAGAGGGAGATGATGATATTTATACATTTGTACAGAAAACCACAATGACTATTTGTGACCAATCCGTAAGTGGTGTAGTAAAGGATAAAGTTACTCGATTACCACTTCAAAATGCATTAGTAACTCTAAAAGACATGAATGGCACCAAACTTAGAACGGTTGCTACGCTCGCAGATGGAGAATTCTATTTCGGATTGGATTGTGCTTTAGATTATACTATAGAAGTTAGTAAGAATGGATTTTTTAATATAGCTGCTGGTCTAGAAACTAACAATTCTAATGGTTTTAAACATAATATGGAGCTTTTTATTGAAGAAAAGGAATTTGTTACCAAAAATGGTGTTGAGATGCTTAATGTAAGTAATATTGATTTTGAGTTGAATAAAGCTGAAATCAAAGAAACATCTATTAATACTTTAGGTAAAGTAGTTCGTTTACTAAAAAAATATCCTAAAATGGTTATAGATTTTGGAGCTCATACTGATTCTCGAGGCCCGGATGGTTTAAACTTATCACTATCGCAACGTAGAGCTGTAGAAACTATTACTTATATTATAAATCAAGGAATAGAACCTGAGCGAATTACTGGCAAAGGATATGGTGAAACACGTTTATTGAACAATTGCTCAAATGGTATAAAATGTAAAGATGCAGAGCATAGAATAAATAAAAGAACAGAATTTATAGTGGTAAAGAAAGAATAAAAACTCAGATTTTGTTTATTATATCATAACATCTCTTTTGAGGTGTTTTTTTTATGCTATAATCACTAGTTATTAATAAAATATGTAATTTCGCGAATCCAAAAGAATTTCGACAGATAGATGAGTGCTAAGTTTAGAGAATATAAGGGTTTAGACCTTGCAAAGGTGGCAGAAGAAACACTTCAGTTCTGGGAAGAAAATGATATTTTTCAAAAGAGTATCACTTCACGTGAAGATAATAAGCCATATGTGTTTTATGAAGGACCACCTTCAGCAAACGGATTGCCTGGTATTCACCATGTAATGGCACGATCTATTAAAGATATTTTTTGTAGATATAAAACATTAAAAGGTTATCAGGTTAAGCGTAAAGCTGGTTGGGATACTCATGGTTTACCAATAGAATTGGGTGTAGAAAAAGAATTGGGTATTACCAAAGAAGATATTGGCAAAACAATATCAGTAGAAGAATATAACGAGGCCTGTAAAAAGGCTGTAATGCGCTATACAGACGTTTGGCTAGACCTTACTAAGAAAATGGGGTATTGGGTAGATATGGAAGATCCATATATTACTTATAAGCCAAAATATATAGAATCTGTTTGGTGGTTACTTAAGCAGATATATGACAAAGGATTGTTATACAAAGGCTATACTATTCAACCATATTCTCCAAAGGCTGGCACAGGACTTAGCTCTCACGAATTAAACCAACCAGGTACTTATCAAGATATTACCGATACAACCGTTGTAGCGCAGTTTAAAGCTAAAGAAGAATCGTTACCTGATTTTTTACAAGACGAAGGTGATGTCTATTTCTTAGCTTGGACGACCACTCCATGGACGTTGCCAAGCAATACAGCTTTAACTGTAGGTCGAAAGATTGATTATGTTTTGGTAGAAACATATAATCAATACACTTTTAAGCCGATGAATGTAATATTGGCTAAAAATCTTGTTGTGAAACAATTTTTAGGGAAATATTATGAAGTTGAAGCAAAATCAGATTTACTAGCTTACGCTGATGGTGATAAGAAGATTCCATATTTTGTAGTAAAAGAATTTAAAGGAAAAGATCTTGTAGGAATAAAATATGAGCAATTATTACAATTTGCTTTGCCATATCAAAATCCAGAAAATGCTTTTAGAGTTATTTCTGGAGATTTTGTAACTACCGAAGATGGTACAGGTATTGTACATACCGCACCTACTTTTGGCGCAGATGATGCTTTGGTTGCCAAACAAGCTACTCCAGAAGTACCACCGATGCTGGTGCTAGACGATAATGAGAATCCAGTACCATTAGTTGACCTACAAGGGCGTTTTACCAAGCATATGGATGAATATGCTGGTAAATATGTAAAGAATGAATACTATAAGGCTGGTGAGGCTCCTGAGCGTTCAGTAGACGTTGAATTAGCAATTCAATTAAAAGAAGAAAATAAAGCCTTTAAGGTTGAAAAATATAAGCATAGTTATCCTAATTGTTGGAGAACCGATAAACCGATCTTATACTATCCTTTAGATTCTTGGTTTATAAAAGTCACCGAGAAACGAGATAGAATGTTTGAATTGAATGAAACCATTAACTGGAAGCCAAAATCTACAGGAGAAGGACGTTTCGGTAATTGGCTTAAGAATGCAAATGATTGGAATTTATCACGTTCTCGTTTTTGGGGAATTCCGTTACCAATTTGGCGTACTGAAGATGGTTCTGAAGATATAATCGTTGGTTCTGTAGAGGAGTTAAAAACCGAGATGAAAAAATCAGTTGAAGCAGGATTAATGAGTCAAGATATTTTCGCTGATTTCCAAGTAGGAAATATGAATGAAGATAATTATGATAAAATAGATCTTCATAAAAATATAGTCGATAGAATTATATTAGTTTCCTCGAAAGGGCAACCCATGAAAAGAGAGTCAGACTTAATAGATGTTTGGTTCGATTCTGGTTCTATGCCATATGCACAATGGCATTATCCTTTTGAAAACAAAGAACTAATAGATCAACAGAAATTCTATCCTGCAGATTTTATTGCTGAAGGTGTAGACCAGACGAGAGGGTGGTTTTATACTCTGCATACTATAGGCAGTTTGGTGTTTGATTCGGTAGCATATAAAAATGTTGTTTCTAACGGATTAGTTTTAGACAAAGAAGGTAAAAAAATGTCTAAACGATTAGGCAATGCTGCTGATCCGTTTACTACCATGGAAAAATATGGACCAGATGCTACACGTTGGTATATGATTTCAAACGCTAATCCATGGGATAACCTAAAATTTGATATAGATGGTATAGATGAGGTTCGTCGTAAGTTTCTTGGCACATTGTATAATACTTATTCGTTTTTCTCTTTATACGCAAATATTGATAGTTTCTCTTACGAGGAAGAAAATATAACGATAGAAAAGCGCCCTGAAATTGATCGTTGGATTCTTTCAGAGTTAAATACATTAACTAAAAATGTTGATGCTTTTTATGCAGATTATGAGCCGACAAGAGCAGCAAGGGCAATTCAATACTTTGTTACTGAGAATTTGAGTAATTGGTTTGTGCGATTAAGCAGGAGACGTTTTTGGAAAGGTGAGTACGGTCAAGACAAGATATCTGCTTATCAGACTTTATATACCTGTATGCTAACTGTAGCTAAATTAGGGTCGCCAATTGCACCATTTTTTATGGATCAATTATATAGAGATTTAGTAAAAGTTTGTGATAAAAATTCTGCAGAATCTGTACATTTATCAGATTTTCCAGTATACGAAAAAGAATTGGTAGACGTTTCATTAGAGCGTAAGATGCAAAAAGCACAAGCTATTTCATCTATGGTGTTATCATTACGTAAAAAAGAAATGATTAAAGTTCGTCAGCCTTTACAGCGTATAATAATACCAGTATTAGACGCTCAAGATCGAGAAGATGTTGAAGCTGTGGCAGATTTAATTACAGCCGAAGTAAATGTAAAAGAGATTGAACTGATAGATGATGCATCAGGCATTTTAGTAAAGAATATTAAACCAAATTATAAGGTTTTAGGACCTAAATTTGGTAAAGATATGAGATTGGTGGCAGTTGAAATTCAAAAACTTACCCAAGATGACATTTTAACTGTTGAAAAAGAGGGTGAGTTAAATATTGAAATTAATGGTAAAAATACTATATTGACCCTCGATGAAGTAGAAATTTCATCACAAGATATAGAAGGTTGGCT
This sequence comes from Maritimimonas rapanae, assembly GCF_057837205.1. Taxonomy (NCBI): domain Bacteria; kingdom Pseudomonadati; phylum Bacteroidota; class Flavobacteriia; order Flavobacteriales; family Flavobacteriaceae; genus Maritimimonas; species Maritimimonas rapanae. Next base: position 7,669 of record NZ_JBYQFI010000001.1, read on the forward strand.
TGTGGCTAACCAAGGCAATTTAACTGTAGCTTTAGACGTTACTATATCTGACGAATTAAAGAAAGAAGGTATAGCCAGAGAATTAGTAAATAGAATTCAAAATTTACGTAAAGAATCTGGTTTAGAAGTAACAGATAAAATTAAGCTAAGTGTTATGAAGGATGGCATTGTAGATGATGCTATATTAATTAATGAAAAGTATATTAAAAACGAAACCCTTACTAATGAATTGGTATTAGAAGATGAAGTAAAAAATGGCATAGAAATTGCCTTTGACGACGTAAATACCAAATTATTGATTGAAAAAAATTAGAGTATTATGACAGACAATAAAGTAAAATATTCTGACAAAGAATTACAAGAATTTAGAGAAATTATAGAGAAGAAGATTGCTCTAGCTCAAGAAGATTTAGAACTTATTAAAAGTTCTTATATGAATAATAGCAATAACGGAACTGATGATACTTCGCCAACATTTAAAGCATTTGAAGAAGGTTCAGAAACTATGTCTAAAGAAGCGAATGTGCAATTGGCTATTCGTCAAGAAAAATTTATTCGAGATCTTAAAAACGCGTTATTACGTATTGAAAATAAAACCTATGGTGTTTGCCGTGTTACGGGTAAGTTAATACAAAAAGAACGTTTAAAGCTAGTACCACATGCAACTTTAAGCATCGAAGCCAAAAAACGTCAATAAGAATTTATGAAGCTTCCTAATCAGGAAGCTTTTTTTTGCGCTACATTCTATAATAATATTCTTATTTTTGTGAACTTTTTAAAATTGACTCGTTGAAGAAGGCACTCCTTATCATTATAATAATTCTCTTAATAGATCAGATTAGCAAAATTTGGATTAAAACCCATTTTGAGTTAAGCGAAGAGATTAAAGTATTAGGCTTCGATTGGTTTCGTATACATTTTTTAGAGAATAACGGAATGGCTTGGGGGAAAGAATTTGGAGGTAAGAATGGTAAGTTGTTTTTAACTTTATTTCGTTTAGTTGCTATTTCGGGTATAGGTTATTGGTTACACACTGCTATAAAAAATAATTCACCAAAAGTTCTAATTACTTCTATAGCATTAATTTTTGCAGGAGCATTCGGTAATATTATTGATTCTGTTTTTTACGGACAGCTTTTTGGTGAAAGCACTTACAATTCTGTAGCTACTTTTTTACCAGAAGAGGGTGGCTATAGTTCATGGTTTCATGGTAAAGTGGTAGACATGTTATATTTTCCATTAATAGACACACAATTGCCCAGTTGGGTTCCTGCAATAAGTTTTATTTGGCCAGATTGGTTACCTTTTGTAGGAGGTAAAGATTTTAGCCTTTTTGTAGATAGGCGCTTCTCTTTTTTCGACCCTGTTTTTAATATTGCTGATATGGCTATTTCTACTGGAGTTGGTATTTTATTAGTTTTTAATAAAAAAGCATTCCCTAAAAAAGTAGAAGAAGACATAGATCATATAGTACCACCAATAGTTGTAAAGCATTACGAAAAGCCAAAATCGTAATTTTTAAAAGAAGTTAAAATGTTTAACTTCGCTCAGTGTCAAATTCAGCCTTAGAAATACAGCTTAAAACCTTACCAAATTCACCTGGTGTTTATCAATATTTTGATAAAGATGATGCTATTTTATACGTTGGCAAAGCCAAGAATTTAAAGAAACGAGTTGCATCTTATTTCACCAAAAATCATGAGTATGGTAAGACGAAAGTTTTGGTTAAAAAAATAGCTTCTATTAAACACATTGTTGTTGAAACCGAAACAGACGCCTTATTACTTGAAAATAACCTTATAAAAAAATACCAACCACGTTATAATGTAATGCTTAAGGATGATAAAACCTATCCTTGGATTTGCATAAAGAAAGAATCTTTTCCTAAAGTATTTTTAACAAGAAATGTCATAAAAGACGGATCAGAATATTTTGGCCCTTATACATCTGTTAGAACTGCAAAAGCTCTATTGTCTTTAATTAAGGAGTTATATCCACTACGTACCTGCGCTTATGATCTTTCGCCTAAAAACATTGAAAATAGAAAGTATAAAGTGTGTTTAGAGTACCACATTAAAAACTGCAAAGGGGCTTGCGAAGGACTGCAGCCCGAATCGGAATATTTAGAAGATGTAAAAGCAATTAGAAATATTATAAAAGGAAATTTTAAAGAGTCATTACAAAGGTTTAATCAATTAATGAATGATTTTGCTGCTGATTTAGAATTTGAAGAAGCCCAAAAGATCAAAGAGAAAATAGATTTATTGGCTAATTATCAAGCTAAATCTACTGTGGTTAATCCTTCTATAAATAATGTAGACGTTTTTTCGATTGTATCAGATGAGAGCTATGCTTATATTAATTTCTTTAAGATTGCTAATGGCGCTATTATTCAATCGCACACCACAGAATTAAAGAAAAAATTAGATGAATCTGATAAAGATCTGTTAGAACTAACAATAGTTGAGATTAGACAACGATTCAATTCTCAATCTAAGGAGGTTTATGTTCCATTTAAAGTTGATTTGGGTGATGCTATTAAAGTTACCGTGCCAAAACTTGGTGATAAGAAACGAATTGTAGAACTATCTACTAGAAATGCTATGTATTTCCGCCAAGAGCGATTTAAACAGATTAAAATTGTAGATCCAGATCGTCATGTAAATAGAATTATGGCACAAATGCAAAAAGATTTAAGATTGACAGCTCAGCCAAGACACATAGAGTGTTTTGATAATTCCAATATTCAAGGATCAACCCCAGTAGCATCTTGTGTTGTTTTTAAAAACGGTAAGCCCAGCAAAAAAGAATATCGCCATTTTAACATTAAAACTGTTGAAGGTCCCGATGATTTTGGTTCTATGGAAGAAGTTGTACATAGACGCTATAAAAGGTTATTAGAAGAAGGGCAAGACCTGCCACAGTTAATTGTTATTGATGGGGGAAAAGGGCAGTTATCTTCGGCGTTAAAAAGTCTAGATGTTTTAGGTTTAAGAGGTAAGATTGCAATTATAGGTATCGCTAAAAGGTTAGAAGAAATTTACTACCCTGGTGACTCCATCCCTATGTATTTAGATAAGAAATCAGAATCACTCAAAATTATTCAGCAATTGCGTAATGAAGCCCACAGATTTGCTATCACATTCCATAGAAACAAGCGTAGTAAAAGTGCTATACAAACAGAGCTAGAGTTAATTCCTGGTATTGGTAAACAAACAATAGTGACTTTATTAAAACAATTTAAATCGGCTAAACGAGTTAAAGGAGCAACAATAGATGAGTTAATTGATGCTATTGGTAAAGATAAAGCCAATAAAATATTTAACTTTTACAATACTAAATAATACTCTACTTTTATAGAAAAATTGATAGATGAGGGGTCTTCTGATTTTTATATTCCTACTTACTACTTTTGGTGTTTTTTCTCAAGAAGTTACTTCAGAAAAAAAAGACTTAAAGGTAGGATTGGTGCTAAGTGGTGGAGGCGCGAAAGGATTTGCACATATAGGCGTCCTTAAAGTATTAGAAGAAGCAGGAGTTAGAATTGATTATGTCGGAGGAACGAGTATGGGAGCAATTATTGGCTCATTATATGCATCTGGTTATAATGCCTCTGAATTAGACTCTATAATTAATTCATATGACTTTAACGAATTAATGCAAGATAATTTACCACGTAGATCTAAATCAATTTATCAAAAAGAAAATTCTGAACGCTATGCACTTACGCTTCCAATTAAAAATGGGAGTATAGGATTACCCTCTGCTTTATCTAAAGGGCAAAATGTTTTTAATGAATTATCAAAGCTGACAGAACACATTCACTTTATAGATGATTTTACTAAACTACCTATTCCATTTTTTTGTGTCGCTACAAACTTAGAAAATGGCCAACAAGAAGTTATAGAAAAAGGATTTTTACCAGAGGCGGTTAAAGCTAGTGGTGCTTTTCCTACGTTATTAGATCCTGTAGAGATTGATGATAAATTATTAGTAGATGGAGGTATAGTTAATAATTTTCCAGCAGATATTATGCGTCAAAAAGGAGTTGATGTTGTTATCGGGGTTGATGTTCAAGACCAATTAAAAGTAAAAGAGGGTTTAGACTCTGCACCAACTATTTTAATGCAAATTGTCAATTTTCAGATGTATGATGATGTTGAAGACAAAAAACAGCAAGTTGATAAATACATGCACCCTGATATTACGGGATATACTGTGGTTTCATTTGAAGATACTGAGAAAATTATCAAACAAGGCGAAGATATAGCGCAAGACCAATTTTCTTATTTTAAAGAGATTGCCCAAAAACAAAAACAAAATAATATTATTCAAGGTAAAACTATTCGTGTTAAACGTAAGAATTTACAAATTGATAATGTAATAATTAAAGGAGCGAAGAATTATACGAATGAGTATATTTTAGGAAAGTTAGGTATTAAAGAAGGGGAACCATTGACCTATGAAGAATTTTCTAGAGGAATAGATCAATTATCTGCTACAAAAGATTTTAAAAGCATTCAATATAAATTTATTGACAACAAAACTGTCGAGTTTAAATTAAAAGAGAATGAAGTATCTTCATTTTTGCAAATTAGTGCTCATTTTGATGATTTGTTTAAAACATCTGCACTGTTAAATGTTACTTCTAAACATTTACTTTTTAAGAATGATGTTATTTCTGCTGACCTAATTTTAGGAGATAATATTCGTTATAATTTTGATTATTTTATTGATAACGGATTCCATTGGAGTTACGGAATCAATTCACATTTTAATAGATTTGATAAAGACATTTTTAAAAGCACTTTTATAGAATTAGAAGAAAATGAAACTGACTCTAAGTTAGCCACTAAATACAACGATTTTACAAATCAACTGTATGTGCAATCTTCTTTTACAAATGGTTTTGCGTTACGTTTAGGGGCAGAAACAAAATATTTAAGAATACTAACAGAGAGCATTACCAATAATCAAACAATCAAGACTTTTTATGATAACACTACCTATGGCAACGCTTTCGCAGAAGTGAAGGTTGATACTTATGATAAAACATTATTCCCTAAAAAAGGATTTTTTTTAGATGTTAATTATAAAGCATATTTATTTTCTATTGACAATGTGAAAACTGATACAGAGTTTAATCCGTTTACACAATTAAAAGGAAAATTTGGCTTTGCTTATACTTTTGGCGATAAATTAACAGCTCATATAATTTCTGAAGCAGGTGTTACAATTGGCGAAAATGAGAACGAAGTTCACAATTTTCACCTTGGCGGAAACAATGAAAATTTTGTAAATAACTTTACTAATTTTTATGGTTATGATGTTGGCGACCTGAGCGGTGAAGGGTATTTAAAATCTGCTTTAACTATGCGTTATGAGCTATTCAAAAGAAATTATATTTCTTTTACGGCCAATGCGGCGAGAGTAGATGATGATCTGCTAAACAAAGGAGCAATATTTGAAGACACTAGACTAGGTTACGCAGCAGGATATAGCATTGAATCCTTTTTAGGACCTATTGAAGTTAAATATACATGGTCACCAGATACTTCAAGTAATATTTGGTTTTTTAATGTAGGATTTTGGTTCTAAAAACCAAAACCCTACATCTCATTGTTAACCAAAACAATATTTTATTTATCTAAAGCTAAATCAGATGTAACATCTGCGATCTCTGTAGAAGTTTCTGATTTACTTCTTATCCACATTTTAAATTTTGTAGCCAAAAAGAAAAGAATAGGTACCACAATTAATGTTAAGAAAGTAGCTATAATTAATCCATAAATTACGGTTTTAGCTAGAGGTCCCCAGAATATTACGTTATCACCGCCAAAATAAATATGAGGATTAAACTCACTAAACAGGGTAAAGAAATTAATATTAAAGCCAGTAGCAAGCGGTATTAATCCTAAAATAGTGGTTATGGCAGTTAATAAAACTGGGCGTAAACGTGCTTTACCACCTCTAATAATTGCCTCGCTCAAAGTATCAACATCTACATAATCATTATCATCTACATTTTGTTCAACCTTTTTTCTATCAATTAATAACTGCGTGTAATCTAAAAGAACAACCCCATTATTTACCACAATTCCTGCTAAAGAAATAATACCCATCATAGTCATCATAATTACAAATGGAGCACCAGAAATAATCAGTCCGCCAAAAACTCCTATTAAGCTTAAAAAGATGGCTAACATAATAATTGCTGGCCTAGACACAGAGTTAAACTGAAATATTAAAATAAAGAATATTAAACCTAAACCTGTAAAGAAAGCACCCATTAAGAATGCCATTTGCTTATTTTGCTCTTCTATCTGACCTGTATAATCAATCTTTACTGTAGCTGGTTTTTTAGTAAAATTCTTCATTTCATTTTGAACTTGATTTACTATTGCTCCAGCGTCAGTATAACCAGGAGATAAAGCGGAATAAACTGTTACTACTCTTTTTACATCTTTGTGCTTAATGGCGCTAAAACCAGAGTTGTTTTTTTGTTTTGCTACAGCCGAAACAGGAACTTCTTTTATAGTACCAGAAGATTGATCTCTAAAAATTATTTTCTGGTTAAAAAGAGCACTTGTATTGTATTTGTCTTCTTCGTTAAAGCGAACATAAATGTCATAATCTTCACCGTCTTCTTTATAAACACCAGCTTTAGAACCAAAAATAGAATTACGTAATTGTTGGCCCACTTGCCCTGTACTAACACCTAATTCACCAGCCTTTTTTCGATCTACCTGAACTAACATACCAGGCTTCGATTTATTCACATCTATTTTTAATTCGTCAATTCCTTGAATATTTTTTGAATTTATATAATCGCGCATTTCTTCAGCGGTAGCTATTAATTCATTATAATCTTTACCTTCTAATTCAATATTAATTGGATAACCAGCTGGAGGACCAACTGCTTCTTTTTCAACCGAAATGGCAACACCAGGATAAATATCTTTTAATGCTTCCTGTACTTTCTTTTGTAATTCTTTACTATCTGCACCTTTACGATATTTATACTCTCGCATTGAAGCAGTAATCTTTCCCCTATGTGGCATTTCTGCAGCAGAGCCCCCGTCTGTTTGAGGATTTCCTGCACCCTCACCGACCTGAGAGACTGCACTTTCTACTAAGAAATTATAATCACCATCTTTATATGCATTGTCATTAAGGATATTATATACACGCTCTTCAATATCTTTAGTTATGATATTGGTTTTTTCAATATCTGTACCTTGAGGATATTCTATATAAACAATAATCTGATTTGGTGTATTGTCAGGAAAGAATTCGACTTTTGTACGCTGACTAGCTACCGAAGCACCAAACCCTCCAAAGGCAATGAATAATAATAGAAAAGTACCTATAGAGATTACGTATGGCCTCCAACCTGTTAATGCAGATCGAAGCATCCGTTCATAAAATCGTTCCCATCGAGGTAAAATTTTATTTTGAAAAGTATTTGCCCACCCCCTTAAAAATAATCTATATCCCCATAATAATATTGCTGTTGTAAGCATCAAAGAGCCTAATGCTCTATAAGCACCGCCAAAGATCATAATAAGAACACCAATTATAACTAGAATTACTGTTATACGGATCATTCTACTCATCGGCATTTCTTGATCTTCGGTTTTCATAAATTGTGAAACCATTACCGAGTTAAAGAAGATGGCAACGAATAATGATGAGCCTAATACCACAGATAATGTTACTGGAAAGTAGATCATAAACTGCCCCATAAGACCTGGCCATAGCCCTAACGGCACAAATGCGGCCACAGTTGTAAGAGTTGATATTATAATTGGAAAGGCAATTTCACCTATTCCTTTTTTTGCGGCCTCAACCCTTGGCATACCTTCATCCATTAAACGATATACATTTTCTACAACTACAATCCCATTATCTACTAACATACCAAGTCCCATAATTAATCCAAAAAGGATCATGGTATTCATAGTATAGCCCATGGTATTTAATATCATTAAAGACATAAACATAGACATAGGTATAGCAAAACCAACAAATAGCGCATTTCTAAAACCTAAAAAGAACATTAGAACGGTAACCACTAAAATCACCCCAAATATGATATTGTTAACTAAGTCATCTACTTGCCCAATAGTTCTAGAAGATTGATCATTTGCTATGGTAACTTTTAGATCTTGAGGGAAAACATTATCAATTGCATCTTTAACAATTACTTGAATTTGCTCTGCAGCAGCAACCATGTTCTTGCCTGAACGTTTTTTAACGTCTAACATTACAACAGGAGCACCAAGTTCACGAGCGTAAGTAGTTTTTTCTTTGTCTTTAAAAGTAACTTTAGCAATATCTTTTAAGTAAATAGGGCTATTGTTCTCTGACTTTACTACAAAGTTTTCTAATTGCGAAGGTGTGTCTATTTCACCAACAATTCTAATGGTTCTACGCTGACCACTACTAACCATATTACCGGCAGACATAGTTAAGTTGCCGTTATTAATTGCGCCAATAATATCATTAAAGCTCACTTTTGCCGCCATCATTTTATAGATATCTACAGCAACTTCTACTTCTTTCTCTTGAGCACCACGAATGTCAGCTTTTTTAATCTCTGATAAATCTTCGATTTCATCTTGTAAATATTCCGCATACTCTTTTAGTTTGTTTACAGGATAATCACCAGAAATATTAATATTCAGAATAGGCATCTCCTCAGACATACTCAACTCGAACACATTTGGCTCTACTTTAGCATCATTAAAAGTAGGCCAGTCTTCACTAGAAGTTTCTGAATCAACTTCGTTCTTAACTTTTTGTTTGGCTTCTTCTACTGTAATCTTTTCATCAAACTCAACAATAACCATAGAATAATCTTCTTGAGAAGTAGAGGTTAACTCAACAACATTACTAACTGTTTTTAACCTATCTTCTAGAGGATCTGTTATTAACTTTTCAATATCTTCTGCAGTGTTTCCAGGAAATAATGAACTGATATAAATTTTAGTTTCTTTAATTTCAGGAAAACTTTCTCTAGGCATGCTAAAGAAAGCCGAAATACCTAAATAAAGTATAACAGCTATCAGAACATACATAGTAGTTTTATTATTAATAGCCCAAGAGGATAAACCAAACTCTTTATCGACTTTCTTTTTTTGCTTTTGAGTCATGATGCGTTTTTAAGCTTTTAATATTTTTACTTCTTGCCCGTCTTTTACACTTCTAGCACCTTCTTGAATAATCTGAGCTCCGTTTTCAATACCTTTTAAAACTTCAATTACATCTCCTTGTGTTTTGCCAGTTTCAATAATCACTCTTTGAGCCACCCCTTGTTGTTTTCCATCAATATCTTTAATGTCATTAACAATGAATATATATTGTTGACCTTGTGCATCTTCAGAAATAATACTTTGCGGAATTAACAATGCTTTTTCGTTGGTATAGTCGTTGATTTTTAATTTCGCCGTAAGATTCGGCTTAATACTTTTATCTTTATTAGGAATACCAACTTCAACTTTAAAAGTTCTATTTGCAGGGTTAATAAAATTCCCCGCTTGACGAACTTTCGCCTCTATGGTTTTTTCCAAAACTGGAAATTCAACTTCCACTTTTTTACCCTTAACTACATTGGTTATATAGCTTTCTGGAACATCAGTTTCTATATACATATTGCTAAGGTTTACAATTCTGAAAACCTCAGAACCTTGACCTGGAGCTACAACAGTACCTTGCTCTTTAATTACGTCGTCAATAACACCTGTAAAAGGAGCCCTAATTGTAGACTTAGCTAACTGGCTTTTTAATTGTTTAAGAGCATTTAATTGAGATTCATATGTGGTTTTAGCCTGTAAATATTGAATTTCACTACCAATTTTTTGATCCCAAAGCCTCTTTTGACGCTCAAAAGTAGTTTTTGCTAATGCCGTTTGTGCTTCTACCTGAGCTACTTGACTACTTAATCCGCCATCGTCTATGCTTGCTAACAATTGTCCTTTGCCAACTCGCTGACCTTCTTTTACATAAATGCGAATTAGAGTTCCAGGCATTTCAGGATATATCAAAACATTTTGTTTCGTCTGAACATTACCTTGTAGCTCCAAAAAGTGATTAAAAACTTGCTCACTCGCTTTAAAAGTTGTGATCAATGGAATTTTTTGAGTTGGATCTAATTCAGCTATTTTATCGTCTAATTGTTTTAATTGCTCAGATATTTGTTGTTGTTGAGCTACAATTTCTGATCTTTTCGTTCGTATGGTTTCTAGATTTCCTTCAGCTACAATAGCTTCTACAGATTTCGATTTATTACCTCCGCAAGAAGAAAGAGCTAATACTATTATTAAGATTATATATATATATTTCATTACTGAGATTATTTTAATGGAATGTTTAGTGCGTTTTCTAATTTTGCTTTAGTTGCAATAATATCTAATATAGATTGCAGATAACTATTTTGTTGTGCATACAATTGATTTCTAGCTTGCAGCAAATCAATACTTGTAGTAACTCCCTCGTCAAATTTTATTTTTTGTTTTCTTTCTATTCGTTCTGATAAATCAAGATTTTTTTTAGCTGTTTTGTAATTTTCAATACTTAATTCATAATTACTACGAGCCTGGTCTTCTAGTAAATTGAGGCGTTGTACTGTTTCTTCTAAACGAATATCAGCACTCTCTAAAGCAATTTTTGCTTGTTGAGTTTTAGCACTTCTACCTAGGCTGCTAAAAATAGGAACATTTAAACCTACACCTAATACAGAGGTAGAAACCCATTGTTGTGATGAGTTAAACAGGGTAAACGAGTTTGAATTAGCTAATTTGGAATAGTTTACAAAAGCACTTAATCTTGGCAGAGCTTTGCTTTTTTCTAATTTTAATAATAACCTACTACTCTCACGGTTATTTTCAGCGATTTTATAATCAATATGATTATTTAAATTTAACTCTTTAGATAATAGTTGTAAATCTGTATTGCTTAGAACTAGATCATCTAATGTATCTGTTAAATTTAATTTTGTATCTATTGGATTCCCTATAGACAGATTAAGCATTTTATAAGCAATCTCTTTATTCCTATCTGCATTTCGTTGTTGAGCAATAATATTCCCTTGAGTAATTTCAAATTGCTCAACAGTTTCTAATTCAGTCAACCCGTTTTTATAACCTTCATTTGCCCCTTTTAACTGACGGTCAACTGTTTTTTTGTTTCGCCTTAAAATCTCAATACGCTCTTCTGCAACTAGCACATTTCCATACGCGTTTATAACCGCTTCACGAGTAGCCAGCTCAGTTTTCTCCTTAGCTTGCTCTGTGATTTTCAAGAAAGTTTTGGCTGATTGTAAGCCTACTAAATATGATCCATCGAATAATAATTGCTCTAATGAAACAGTACCTGTAATATTATGTTTGGCGGCAAAATCAATGGTTCCGTCATTATCAAAATCCACACCAGGAAATTGCTGCTTTAGATTATTTACATAATCGATTTTCCCGTTAACTTGAGGTAGACCAATTGTCGTAGTTTCCCATTTCCTTTTAATAGCTGAATTGATATCATTATTTGCAACTTTAGTGTTATAACTATTTTTAATAGCATAATCTATGGCTTCTTTCATTGAGAAGCTCATTTCTTTTTCTTGCGAAAAACCTAACACAATTGAAAAAATAAATGATAGTATAATGAGTCTTTTCATTATTATGATTGATTTTCGTTTGTAAATTGATTTAATATTTCTAATCCTTTCTTAGTGACGATTGCACGTAAGTGATATTCTAAATAACTTTCCATTAAATATTCCATAGTAAATATTTCTCTAGGAAAAATGGTTTCATCTTTAATTCCAGTCATTCCATTAAAATACATTCGTGAAATAAAACCTACATCTATTGTCGATCTAAATAAACCAGTATCTATTCCTTTTTGAAGACTTTCTTGAACAGATTCGTTCATTTTTTCAAATTGCTTAAGACGTAAAACTGAATAGATTTGAGGGTAATATTTTTTTAATTGATGTTGAGGAGATGTTTTTTCATTTTTTAAATGATTCATTACAAACATCTTTATATCATACAACTCTTCTATAGGATTATTAGAGGTATCACAGATGTCATCGATGCCATCGCATATAATTTCAAAAAGAGAAAATGTAACTGCCTGAACTAATTCGGTTTTATTTTTAAAATGTGTGTAAATAGTTTTTTTAGAAATTCCGAGTTCATTAGCAATATCATCCATTGTAACGCTCTTAAATCCGAGAGTTAAGAACATTTCGCCTGCCTTATGTAAAATTTTTCCTTTCATAAATCGAGTGCAAATATATTCAGGAAACTTTAAAAACAAAAAAAGTTTCCAAAGTTTTACAAAAATTTAACATTTGAGTATTTCCTTTCTATTTGATTACTTTATTTTTACAAAAAATTAAAATTTTGACAACAGAAAGATATAAATCTGTTTTTTTAGAGTATTTATCAGAAAGGGTAGAGTTAAAAGAACCTGAGAGTCTGTATGAACCAATAGACTACATACTAAATCTTGGAGGCAAACGATTAAGACCAATCTTGGTTTTGATGAGTTGCGAAGCTTTTGGTGGCAACTATAAAGAAGCTTTAGATGCTGCGTTAGCCGTAGAAATGTTTCACAATTTTTCTTTAATTCACGATGATATTATGGATGAAGCCCCTTTAAGAAGAGGTCAAGAGACTGTACACAAAAAATGGGATTTAAATACTGGAATTCTTTCTGGAGATGCCATGATGATCTTGGCGTACCAACTATTTGAGAATTATAGTGCAGAAAAATTTCAAGCATTAGCAAAACTATATAGTAAAACAGCACTGCAGGTTTGTGAAGGGCAACAATATGATATAGATTTTGAAACCAGAGATAATGTTGAAATAGATGAGTACTTAAAAATGATTCAGTATAAAACTGCAGTTTTAGTAGCTGCTTCATTAAAAATGGGTGCTGTTATTGCAAATACTTCTGCAAAAGATGCCGAACATATATATAATTTTGGATTAAATCTAGGGGTAGCATTTCAGCTACAAGATGATTATTTAGACGTGTATGGCACAAAAGATTTTGGAAAATTAAACGCAGGAGATATAATAGAAAATAAAAAGACATGGTTATACCTTAAGACTTTAGATCTTGCTAATAATAAAGATAAAATAAAATTAAAGGAATTATATTCAGAAGAAAGCTTTGTTAAAGAAGCAAAAATAAGTCATGTTGTTACTATTTTTAATAAATATGATATTAAAAATGAGATTAATAGAGAAATTGAGTTTTATACAAATAAAGCAATAAAAGCTTTAGAGGCTTCATCATTAACAAATACCTCTGTAAGTGATTTTAGAAATTTAAGTGAAAGTTTAATGAACAGAGTGATCTAAAAGTATTTAATTAATCATTGTGTAAATTATAAATTATTGGTAATATTGCACCCTCAAAATAGGTCCTATAGCTCAGTTGGTTAGAGCACCTGACTCATAATCAGGGGGTCCATGGTTCGAGCCCATGTGGGACCACAACATGTTTTATTGCAAATTTAAACTTTACTTAATACTAAAAGTCTTATATTAGTAGTTTAGGGTTAAAAAGAATTTATATATTTGCAATTAATTAACGTTTTAAACGTTACTTGTTAAGTAAAAAGGGGAAGTTTATGTTTAAAAAATATTTTGTTTTAATCTTGTTTTTGTCGCTGTTTTCTGGCATCTATCAAGGATATTCCCAATGTAATCTACCATGTCCTCCTGGTACAAGGCCAAATGGTAATTGTACTCGTTGTGTACCTACACCACCAGGTTTGCCTATAGATGGCGGATTAGGCTTTTTACTATTTTTAGGTGCTGCCTACGGAATTAAAAGACTAAGAGAAAACAAACAATAGTTATTTTTTTAGAAGCCTGGCTACGTATTTCCCAATCACATCAAATTCTAAATTCACAATATCGCCAACTTTTAAGGTTTTAAAGTTAGTATGTTCAAGTGTGTAGGGTATTATTGCTACACTGAAACTGTTGGTCTTCGAATTAACTACGGTTAAGCTTACTCCATTAACGGTTATAGATCCTTTTTCTATTGTAAGATTATTAAACTCACTATCATATTCGAAAGTAAAAATCGAACTTCCTTTAGCTTCAGTAATTTCTATATATTTCCCAATTTGATCGACATGCCCTTGAACTATGTGTCCGTCTAAACGATCACCTAATTTCATGGCACGTTCTAAATTTACTTTATCACCAATATTGAGATTTCCAAGATTAGTCTTAGATAATGTTTCGTCTATAGCAGTAACAGTATAAATGGAATCATTAATGTCAACTACAGTTAAACATACTCCATTATGAGAAACGCTTTGATCAATTTTTAGTTCTGGTGTGATATTACTTTTTATTAAAATATGAAGATTCTTATTTTCATTTTCTAAAGCTATTACTTCTCCAATATCTTCAATAATTCCAGTAAACATAATTATTTATTTAGGTAAACTTTAAGGATGTTATTCAGCTAGTTTTGTTACTTTCGTTATTGAATAACAAAGTGTTATTTAGTTCTCAAAAATAGGAATTATTATATTACATGATGGATAAAGACGAAAAAATAAAGGTAGGTATTTCTGTAGGAGATATTAATGGAATTGGTCTAGAAATCATTTTAAAAACATTTCAAGATTCGAGAGTATTGGATTTTTGTACTCCAATTATATTCTGTTCTTCAAAAGTTGTAAATGCCCATAAAAAATTACTCGGTTTCGATAATATAAAAATTCAACCGCAAAATAATTTAAATAAGGTTGTTTACAATAAATTGAATTTGATCAATGTTTGGAATGAACCTGCAAATGTAGAAGTTGGCAAAGAAACTCAAGACGGTGGTAAATATGCTTTTTTGTCATTACAAAGTTCAGTAAAAGCTTTAAAGAATGGGCAAATAGATGTATTGTTAACAGCTCCTATTAATAAGCATAATATTCAGTCAGATAAGTTTGATTTTAAAGGGCATACAGAATATTTAGATTCAGAATTTGAAGGAGAAAGTTTGATGATTTTGATGACTGATGAAATTAGGATTGGCTTAATTACCGGTCATATTCCTATCACTAAAGTTGCTGAAACCATTTCTCCAGAATTAATAGAGAAGAAAATAGATATTATGTATAATTCTCTTAAGCAAGATTTTGGAATCCCAAAACCTAAGATTGCTGTTTTAGGATTAAACCCACATTGTGGTGACAATGGAGTAATAGGTGATGAGGATGATAAAATTATAAGACCAACAATAGATAAAATACAAGAAGAAAGAAAATTAGTATATGGACCGTATGCCGCGGATAGCTTTTTCGGCTCTGAGGCATATAAAAATTTTGATGGAGTTTTAGCAATGTATCACGATCAAGGTTTAGGCCCGTTTAAAACTTTATCCTTTGGCAATGGTGTTAATTTTACAGCAGGTTTAAGTATTGTAAGAACTTCTCCAGATCATGGTACTGCTTATGAAATTGCAGGTGAAAACAAAGCAAACCATAACTCTTTTAAAGAGGCTCTTTTTACAGGAATAAAAATTTATAATACTCGAAAAGCTAATAGCAAATTACAAGCGAATAAGTTGGTGGCAAGCAAGTAATTAAAAACTTATTTTTTTTAGTTAGAATTATAATTATTTTTTATCTTTGCGCGCTCAAATTGATGTTGATTGAAAATGGATAAAATGTTTGTTATTCCTTTTGTAGGATTAAAAGAAGGAATTCATCAGTTTGATTATGTTGTAAACAACACGTTCTTTGAGTCTTATCCTTATGACGAAATTTTAGGTGCAGATATAAAAGTACATTTAGATTTTGTTAAAAAGAGTACATTGTTAGAATTAAGTTTTAGTACTCAAGGCAATATAGAAGTTGCTTGCGATCTAACGAACGAACGTTATCATGAACCAATAGAAACCTCTTTAGATTTAGTTGTTAAATTCGGTGATGAGTTTAACAACGAAAACGAAGAAATATTGATTATTCCTCATTCAGAATATCAATTAGATGTTTCCCAGTTCATTTACGAAATGATCGTTTTAGCTGTTCCTTTAAAAAAGGAACATCCTGGTATAGCAGACGGCACATTGCAATCAGATATTTTAGATAAACTCGAAGAATTACAACCAAAAGAGAATAATAATAGTCAAGATACAGATCCAAGATGGTCTAAGTTAAAAGACTTGTTAACAGATAAAAAGAAATAACGATGGCGCATCCTAAAAGAAAAATATCAAAAACTAGAAGAGATAAGAGAAGAACTCATTATAAGGCTACTACGCCTCAAATAGCTGTAGACTCTACAACAGGTGAAGCTCACTTATACCATAGAGCTCATTGGCACGAAGGTAAGTTATATTACCGTGGTCAAGTAGTAATTGATAGTGCAGAATCTGAAGCTTAATTAAAACCTAAAAATCTTCAAAAACCCTCATTTTTGAGGGTTTTTTTTATGTTTTATGTTAGAAATTGACAAAAAACAACATTTTTTTTTCAAAAAACCAAAATAATTTTTATTACTTTGACCCCACTTTTGTGAAAGATAAGACTTAAAAAATTATCTAAACTAAACTATTATGAGCGAGATTACTGCAGCGATTACAGCCGTAGGAAAGTATCTTCCAGAATATGTACTTTCTAATCAGATTCTGGAGACAATGGTAGAAACTAACGATGAGTGGATTACCACGAGAACTGGAATTAAAGAACGCAGAATCTTAAAAGAAGACGGAAAAGGATCTTCATTTATGGCCATAAAAGCATCTGAAGATTTAATTTCTAAAACTAACCTTAACTCTAAAGAAATTGATCTTGTAATAGTTGCATCGGCAACGCCTGATATGCAGGCAGCATCAACAGCGGCATTTGTAGCATCTAGTATAGGAGCAACAAATGCTTTTTCATTTGATATAGATTCAGCTTGTTCTAGTTTTTTATATGGCATGTCGGTAGCTTCAAGTTTTATAGAAACTGGTAAATACAAAAAAGTATTATTGATTGGTGCTGATAAGAATTCATCTATGATAGATTATAACGATAGAGCTACATGTATCATTTTTGGAGATGGTGCTGGGGCAGTTTTATTTGAGCCTAATTTTGAAGGTTATGGTTTGCAAGATGAATATTTAAGAACTAATGGAGAAGGAAGAGAGTTCTTACAAGTCCAAAAAGGAGGTTCGGTTCATCCATTCAAAAAAGGTGAAGTTTTTGGCGATGGAGAAGGGTATTATGTAAAACAAGAAGGTAGAACTGTTTTTAAAAATGCAGTGTTTAATATGGCAGATGTTTCTGGAAAAATACTTGAAAGAAATAACTTAACGAAAGAAGATGTAGCTTGGTTAGCCGCTCATCAGGCTAATAAAAGGATTATAGATGCTACAGCAGAGCGTATGGGATTAGATGAATCTAAAGTGATGATGAACATCCATAAATATGGTAATACCACATCTGCTACATTACCTTTATTATTAAATGATTACGAAAAACAACTCCAAAAAGGAGATAATATAATTTTTGCTGCATTTGGTGGTGGTTTCTCTTGGGGAGCCATTTACTTTAAATGGGCTTATAATTCTTAAATTAAGATTAACAACTAACTCTAAAATAAAATGGATTTAAAAGATATTCAGAATCTAATAAAGTTCGTAGCAAAATCAGGTGCTAGCGAAGTGAAATTAGAAATGGAAGATGTTAAGATTACAGTTAAAACGGGTACTGGTAAAACAGAAACTACAATTGTGCAACAAGCGCCTGTAGCTCAGGTTCCAGCAGCTCCAGTAGCAAGTAGCCCTGCACCAGTTGCTGAAACTCCTGCTAAAGCAGAAGCGCCAACAGATGATTCTAAATATATAGTAATTAAATCACCAATTATTGGCACTATGTATAGAAAACCTGCTCCAGATAAACCAGTGTTTGTTGAAGTAGGTAGTACAATTAACGTAGGTGATACAGTTTGTGTTATTGAAGCGATGAAATTATTTAACGAAATTGAATCTGAAATTTCAGGTAAGATCGTTAAAATATTAGTTGATGATGCTTCTCCAGTTGAATTCGACCAACCTTTATTCTTGGTTGATCCTTCATAATTTCTTACTAACCTAACATTAGAAATTATGTTTAAGAAAATTTTAATTGCCAATAGAGGCGAGATTGCCCTTCGTGTTATTCGAACATGTAAAGAGATGGGTATTAAAACTGTAGCAGTTTATTCTTCTGCTGACGAGGAAAGCCTACATGTAAAATTTGCTGATGAGGCAGTTCGTATTGGTCCTGCTCCGAGTAGCGAATCTTATCTTAAGATTTCAAATATTATTGCAGCTGCAGAAATTACTAATGCAGATGCTATTCATCCGGGATATGGATTTTTATCCGAAAATGCTAAATTCTCAAAAATTTGTGAAGAGCATGGTATAAAGTTTATTGGAGCTTCCGCGGAAATGATCTCAAAAATGGGCGACAAGGCAACAGCTAAAGCTACGATGAAGGAAGCAGGTGTACCATGTGTTCCTGGTAGCGATGGGATTATTAAGGATTTTAAAGAGTGTGAAAAGATAGCTAAGGATACTGGTTATCCTGTGATGCTTAAAGCAACTGCTGGAGGTGGTGGTAAAGGAATGCGTGCAGTTTGGAAAAAAGAAGACTTAAAAGATGCTTGGGACTCTGCTAGGCAAGAATCAAAAGCTGCTTTTGGAAATGATGATATGTACATGGAGAAACTCATAGAAGAACCTCGACATATCGAAATTCAGGTTGTTGGTGATTCTACAGGTAGAGCGTGTCATTTATCTGAACGTGATTGTTCTGTACAACGACGTCACCAAAAACTCACTGAAGAGGTTCCTTCACCATTTATGACAAGTGCATTACGCAAAAAAATGGGTGAAGCAGCGGTAAAAGCTGCGGAATTTATCAAATATGAAGGAGCTGGTACAGTTGAATTCTTAGTTGATAAGCACAGAAATTTCTATTTTATGGAAATGAATACACGTATTCAAGTTGAGCATCCTATTACCGAACAAGTAATTGATTTTGATTTGATTCGTGAGCAAATATTAGTTGCTGCTGGTGTTCCAATTTCAGGTAAGAACTATACACCAAATTTACATTCAATTGAATGTAGAATTAATGCTGAAGATCCTTACAACGACTTTAGACCTTCACCAGGTAAGATCACAACATTACATGCACCAGGTGGCCATGGTGTTCGCTTAGACACACATGTTTATGCTGGATATATGATTCCACCTAATTATGACTCTATGATAGCTAAATTGATTACTACGGCTCAAACAAGAGAAGAGGCAATCAATAAGATGAAGCGAGCTTTAGATGAGTTTGTTATTGAAGGTATTAAAACAACCATACCTTTCCATAGACAATTGATGGAACATCCAGACTATTTGGCTGGAAATTACACAACCAAGTTTATGGAAGACTTTGTAATTAAAGAAGAAGTCGAATAAATTTCAAACTGTAACAAATTATAAAGGATATGTTTAGGCATATCCTTTATTTTTTTAATTTTATATCAAAATTAGAATGATATGAAAGAAAAAGACTTACATATTGATGGTATAGATAAAATCATCCTTAAAAATTTGATGACTGATGCCAGAGCTCCAATTTTAGGTATTGCTAGAGAAGTAGGGATTTCTGGTGCGGCTATTCATCAGCGGTTACGCAAATTAGAAAAGTCAGGATTATTAGCTGGTTCTAAATTTGTAATAAACCCTAAAGTTCTTGGGTATAAAACTTTAGCTTTTGTGGGTATTTTTTTAGATGCCGCTAGTACTTATAAAGAGGCTATAAAAAGACTTAGAGAGATTGATGAAGTGATAGAAAGTCACTATACCACAGGTAATTATGCTATTTTCGCAAAGGTATTATGTAAAGACAATGAGCATTTAATGTACGTTTTAAACAAACAAATACAATTAATAAAAGGTGTGGCTAGAACAGAAACTTTTATATCTTTAGAACAACAAATAGATAGACAAATTAAGATATAAAAAAATCCCGCTTTCGCAGGATTTTAAATTTATAATTGTTTAAATTAATCTCTTCCTAAAATTTGGAAAGCCCAATAAAGAAGCATTGCTAAAGAACCTAAAGCAGCAACTAAATAAGTTCTAGCTGCCCATTTTAAAGCATCTTCAGAACCTTTGTATTCTTCCTGGCTTACCATATTCTTGTTTTTTAACCAAGCTAATGCTCTATTACTAGCATCATATTCTACAGGTAAAGTAACGAAGCTAAATAGTGTAGAAAGCCCCATAAATACTAACCCAGCAATAGCTATCCAATATCCTAAACCTAAACCAGCAGCGGCGCCCAAAGCAATACCTCCAATAACTAACCATTGCGACATGTTAGAGGTTACACTAACAACAGGAACTAATTTAGAACGCATTGTTAACCATTCATAAGATTTAGCATGTTGTACAGCATGACCGACCTCATGTGCAGCTACAGCAGCTGCAGCTGCATTACGTTGATTGTATACACCTTCGCTTAAGTTTACAGTTTTATCTTTTGGATTATAATGGTCGGTTAACATTCCTTTAGTAGAAATCACTTTTACGTCATTAATGCCATGATCTGCTAACATTTTCTCAGCGATTTCTGCTCCACTCATGCCATTGCGCAATTGAACTCTAGAATAATATTTAAACTTGCTTTTTAATTTATTGCTTATCAACCAGCTCACGAGAGCGATAACACCAATAATTGCATAAAATCCTATCATAATATTTATATTGTTTTTAGTTGTTAATTTAATAATCTTGATAAATTTACAACATAAATTATTCCAAAATTTAAAAGGATTCTTAATTTCTTCTTTTTGGAAGAAAAAATAATGTTATTATATTGAAAATAAAGAAATTACATTTATTTCAATTTGATTTTAACAAAAACAAGAGCATGACAAAAGTTCCTGAAATACTACTGATTTATACTGGAGGTACCATTGGTATGATCAAAGATTATGAGAGTAATGCACTAAAAGCATTTGACTTTAATCATCTTTATGAAAAAATACCAGAGCTGAATCAATTGAGTTGTAATATAGAATCTGTTTCTTTTGATGAGCCCATTGATTCATCTAATATGAACATCAGGTATTGGATAGATATAGTAAACATCATCGAAAAATATTACCATAATAAAGATGGTTTCGTTGTGCTTACGGGTTCAGATACTATGTCATATACTTCTTCGGCAATTAGTTTTATGTTTGAGAACCTAAAGAAACCAATAATTTTTACAGGTTCTCAATTACCAATAGGTGATTTAAGAACCGATGCTAAAGAAAACCTGATTACAGCAGTTCAAATAGCAGCAGCAAGAAATCCGCAAAACGAGCCTTACATTAAAGAAGTAGGTCTCTATTTTGAATACAAATTATATAGAGCTAATTGTACTACTAAAATTAATGCCGAGCAATTTGAGGCATTTACATCACCGAATTATCCTGCACTAGCTGAAAGTGGCGTGCATCTAAAATTTGATGAAAACTCATTACTTAAAGAGTCTAAAGATGGAGAGTTTACAGTTAGAAAACGTTTAGAAGATAGTATAGTAATATTAAAATTGTTTCCAAGCATTACAAAGAATGTGGTTGAAAGTATTTTGAGCATTCCTGATTTAAAAGGAGTAATTCTAGAAACTTACGGATCGGGTAATGCACCCTCAGAAAAATGGTTTATAGATTTATTAAAAGAAGCCTTACAAAAAGGATTAGCTATCGTAGATGTAACTCAGTGCGCCGGAGGTAGTGTTATATTAGGGCAATATGAAACGAGTGTACAACTACAAAAAATAGGATTGATAAATGGTAAAGATATTACTACAGAATCGGCGGTTGCCAAACTTATGTATCTTTTAGGAGAAGATATTCCAAAACAAGATTTTAAAACTATTTTCGAAACTCCTTTAAGAGGAGAAATGAGCTGATTTTTATCTTAAAATTTTCATTAAACAATTTTTTTTTTGTTACTTGCTCATCCTTAAATTAAAAAAAGCAATTTTTTAGGAGAGATGGCCGAGTGGTTTAAGGCGCATGCCTGGAAAGCATGTTTACGAGAAATTGTATCGAGGGTTCGAATCCCTTTCTCTCCGCAGATAATAGCATTTTTTAATAAAAATTTATATCTTTAACCCGTTAACTAATTTAATTAATTAAGATTTACACAATGAAAAAAGTATTTACTATCCTAGCAATCACAGGATTATTTTTAGGTTCAGTTCAAAATAGCTTTGCGGCTGTTGCAACTGTAATGCAAGAAGAAGCTGCGGCTGAGCAAACATTTCATCAAGTTATTAAACAACGTTTTATCGAAGGTGGCCCATTATTTATGGGTATCGTTCTAGTTGTACTAATTCTTGGCTTAGCAATTGCAATCGAAAGAATTATCTACTTAAACATGGCTACTACTAACACTAGTAAATTGGTAAGTAGTATAGAAGATGCACTTTCTTCTGGTGGAGTAGAAGCTGCTAAAGAAGTTGCAAGAAACACTAAAGGCCCTGTTGCTTCAATATTCTATCAAGGTTTAGATAGAATGGATGAAGGTGTAGAACAAGCTGAAAAAGCTGTTGTAAGCTATGGTGGTGTACAAATGGGATTATTAGAAAAGAATATTTCTTGGTTATCATTATTTATTGCGTTAGCGCCAATGCTTGGTTTCATGGGTACTGTAATTGGTATGATTGATGCCTTTGATGCAATTGCTGCTGCTGGTGATATTTCTCCAGGTATTGTTGCAAATGGTATTAAAGTAGCATTATTAACTACAGTATTCGGTTTAATTGTAGCAATTATTCTTCAAATATTTTATAACTATATTATCTCTAAAGTAGACGGTATTGTAAATAATATGGAAGATGCTTCAATTTCACTTGTTGACCTATTGGTTAGACACAAAAAATAATCAATACTATGGATACGTATAAAATATTTAAATATGTAGCTGCTGCTGTAGGCATCATCGGAATTATATTTTTAGTTCGTATGATGATGGTAGGTAGTGATGCTATTGAAAGTGATCCTAGTAAACAAGGTGTTGCCAATGCATTTGTAATGTTTGCATTTTGGTTACTTGTTATAGTTGCTGCAATCACAGTGATTTTATCAGTTTTAAATCTGGTTAAAAATCCTCAAAACCTTAAAAAGACCTTAATGGGATTAGCGGCTCTTGGAGTTTTATTAGCTATATCGTATTTTATGTCTTCAGGTGATGCGGTTATAGATGGTTTTGGTAATGTTGTTAAAGGAGGAGAAGCTGGTAGTACTTCCAAATGGGTTGGTACATTGATAACATTTACTGGAATTTTAGGAGCAATAGGTCTTGTAACCATTGCTTTAGGTTTCTTTAAAAGATTAAAATAGATTTATGGCTAGAAGAGACACCCCAGAAATTAATGCAGGATCGATGGCAGATATTGCCTTCTTACTATTAATATTCTTTTTAGTAACTACTACTATGGATATTGATACTGGGATTCCTCGCAAACTGCCAGAAAAACAACCAGAGGATATTACTCCACCAATATTAAAGGAAAAGAACGTTTTTGAAGTTAATATCAATAGACGCAATGAAATTTTAGTAGAAGGTGATCAGTACATGCAAGTTGATGAAATAAGAGAAGCAGCCATGAAATTCATTGATAATGGAGGTGGTACCGCTGCTGACATGGCTAATGAAAACCTTAAGGTTTGTACTTGGTGTAAAGGAGAGAAAGATCCTACTTCATCAGATCATCCAAAAAAAGCAATTATTTCTTTACAAAGCGATAGAGGTACATCTTATGCTACTTATATTGCTGTGCAAAATGAGCTGGTAGGTGCTTATAATGATCTAAGGAATAGGTATTCTAATGAAAAATATGGTAGGAATTTTGATGATCTTACAAGAGAGCAGCAAAAGGAAATTCAAATAGAAATTTATCCTCAAATTATTTCTGAGGCTGAACCAACAAAATAAAGAATATGTCTAAATTTAAAAAGAAGAAAAAAGGAATGCCAGGTATATCTACGGCATCTTTACCAGATATAGTTTTTATGTTACTATTCTTTTTTATGGTTACTACGGTAATGCGTGAGACTGAAATGAAAATTAAAAAGCCTCAATTACCAAAAGCCACTGAAGTTAAAAAGTTAGAAAAGAAGAGTTTGGTGAATTATATCTATGTTGGTAAATCTAAAGATGGAACTACCAAAGGAGATAAAATACAATTAAACGATAAAATCGCTTCTGTTGATGAAGTTCCAGCTTTTATTTTTGGTGTAAGAGCTAAACACTCAGAAGAAGATATTCCTAAACTAACAACTTCTATCAAAGCAGATGTTGATGCTAATGTTGGTACAATTACTGATATTAAACAAAAATTAAGAGATGTAAATGCTCTTAAGATTAATTATTCTACGCTTAAGGGAAGTGCATTAGATAATGTTAAGAACTAATTAAATTAGTATATAAATTAAAAGGCAATCAATAATTGATTGCCTTTTTTTATTTTGATACATTTGCTATAAGACCATGAAAAAAGTAACATTTATACTACTGTTTTTTTGCCTGTATAGCGCTGCGCAAACCAATGACTCTAGTGTTGATACTAAGTATTTAGAAGATCAAATCTATTTTGGAATTTCATATAATATTATGAATAAAAGACCAGATAGTATTTCTTCTAATGGTTTTTCTAATGGTTTTTTTATTGGTTTTATTAAAGATATCCCTCTCAATGAAGAACGAAATTTTGGATTTGGGTTAGGATTAGGATATGGAAGAAATACATATTTTCAGAACCTTAAAATAGCTGAATTAAATAACAATACAGTTTTTGAATCTATAAAAGGACAATCTTTTTCTCGAAATAAGTTTTCATTACATAGTGTTGAAGTGCCTTTTGAAATTCGATGGAGAAAATCAACACCTACACGCTATAAGTTTTGGAGAGTATATACAGGTGTTAAATTTGGTTATATCTTTTCTTCTAACGCGAAATTAAAACAAGGAACTACAATTAAAGTCAAAGGAATAGACGAGGTAAATAAATTCCAATATGGGTTAACTTTTGCAGCGGGATATGGCACTTGGAATGTAAATGTTTATTACGGACTAAATAAAGTTTTTTCTAACGCTAACCTTACACCTTCAAACGAAAAAATTGATATTAGAGAATTAAGAATAGGTTTAATTTTCTATATACTATAGTTTAAGTACATGCTGTAAGCCGCAAGTTGAGCTACCAATCCTATTAAGAAACCAATATAAACTTCCAAATTTTTATGGGCATCTAATTTTAATCTTGATGTAGCAATGATTCCAAAAAGAATAAATAAAAAGATTATAAGCCAGAGTAAGTTTAGTTCATATTGATAGCTTAAAACTGCCGTGAATCCTATTAAACCAGCAATGCTCAATGTATGTAAGCTAGATTTTATTTTTAGAGAAAATAAGGCATAAACTATTATCAATGCCAATGCACATCCAAAAAAAGAAAAAGCGAGCAAGTCTACAAATTTAGGGTCTAATAAGAGCCTTCCTAACAAGAAGAATAAAAAAATCATAAATATTATTGGAAACCTTCTTTCTTCAATAGTTTTTAAATGGTAATTTTCTATGAGCTTAAATTTTTTGAGGAAGAATAAAAGCAGAACAGGTATAATATAAGTTGTTACAAATACGATACCTAAAACAGCACGCTCATTTTCGTCAGGGATGTGATTTGGAGTAATAATAAAATATAAAAAGGAAGCTATAGTAGAAAATAGAACAGGATGAAAAATATAAGATATAGCTCGCCAGAATAACATTTTAGATCTCTTTACGTAAACGAGCTACAGATATACCTAATTGTTCTCTATACTTTGCAACAGTTCTACGAGCGATCAAATATCCTTTTTCTTTAAGTAATGCTGCTAGTTTATCATCGGTTAAAGGTTTCTTCTTGTTTTCATCCTCTATCACCGTCTGAAGTATTTTTTTAATTTCTCGAGTAGAAACATCTTCACCTTGTTCATTTTTCATTGATTCAGAAAAGAATTCTTTTATCAATTTAGTTCCATAAGGAGTATCAACATATTTACTATTCGCTACACGCGATATAGTAGAAACATCCATATTAATCTTATCGGCAATATCTTTAAGAATCATTGGTTTCAACTTTCGCTCATCACCAGTTAAAAAATATTCTTCTTGATGATGCATAATAGCATTCATAGTTAATAACAATGTTTGCTGACGTTGCTTAATTGCATCTATAAACCACTTAGCGGCGTCTAATTTTTGCTTAATAAAAAGAACAGCATCTTTTTGAGATTTAGATTTGTCTTTAGACTCTTTATAGCCTTTAAGCATATTATTATACTCAGAAGAAACATGTAACTCAGGAGCGTTTCTAGAATTCAAAGTCAACTCTAATTTTCCTTCAATAATTCTTATAGAAAAGTCAGGTACAATTTGCTCGACAATCTTATTTGAATTTGCGTAAGAACCACCAGGCTTTGGATTTAATTTTTCAATTTCTTGAATAGCATTCTTTAATTGTTTTTCAGAAATATCAAACTTTTGAAGTAATTTCTTGTAATGTTTCTTTACAAAATGATCAAAAGCATTTTCAAGAATTTTTATTGCTAAAACTCTATTTTCAGATTCTTCCTTTCTTTTTAATTGAATCAATAAACATTCTTCTAAACTTCTGGCACCAACACCGGCAGGATCTAACTGATGAACAACATCTAACATTTGTTTTACCTCATCATCAGATGTGTATACATTAGCAGTAAAAGCTAGATCGTCTACAATATCTTCAACGGATCTTCTTATGTAACCACTTTCATCTATACTACCTACTAAAAATTCAGCTATCTGACGTTCTTGTTCGTTTAAACGAAACGTATTTAATTGGTTTTTTAAATGTTGATTAAAAGAAGTGCCTGCGGCATATGGTATATGTTTTTCTTCATCGTCACTGCTATAATTATTGGTTTGCAATTTATAGCTAGGCATTTCATCATCGCTCAAATATTCATCGATATTAATATCAGTTTCAATCGATTCACTACCAGAATCATCATACTCATCTTGACTTGAATCGCTAAAATCATCTTTTTCATCTTTGCCACTTTCTAAAGCTGGATTCTCTTCAATCTCTTGCTTAATCTTTTCTTCAAAAGCTTGTGTCGGCAACTGAATCATTTTCATTAACTGAATCTGTTGCGGAGATAATTTTTGTGATAATTTATATTGTAAATGTTGTTTTAACATATAAACTTAACTCTGATTGAAATAAAAGTACAAAAAAGAACTAAAATGATTTCGCTTTCGCGGAATATCATTAAAATTCAGCATTTTGAGGTGTTCTAGGAAACGGAATTACATCGCGAATGTTGCCCATTCCTGTAATGAACATAACCAGACGGTCAAATCCTAAGCCGAAACCTGAATGAACAGCTGTGCCGAATTTACGAAGATCTAAATACCACCATAATTCTTCTTCGCATATATCTAAAGCTGCCATTTTTTCTTTAAGAACATCTAAGCGCTCTTCACGCTGTGATCCACCAACAATTTCTCCAATTCCTGGAAATAGAACATCCATTGCACGAACCGTTTTTTCATCTTCATTTAAACGCATGTAAAATGCCTTAATATTGGCAGGATAATCAAATAGAATCACAGGACACTTAAAATGTTTTTCTACCAAATAACGTTCGTGTTCACTTTGTAAATCGCTTCCCCAACCTTCTATTAAGTACTTAAACTTCTTTTTCTTATTTGGTTTAGAGTTTCTAATAATATCTATAGCTTCGGTATAAGAGACTCTTTTGTAGCTATTGTTAACAACAAAATTTAATTTTTCAGAAAGCGTCATTTCATTTCGTTCTGCCTGAGGTTTTTGCTTATCCTCGTTAATTTGACGTTGTTCTAAAAAGGCGATGTCATCTTTATTATGTTCTAAGACATAGGAGATGGAATATTTTAAGACATCTTCTGCCAAATCCATATTGCCATCTAAATCCATAAAAGCCACTTCTGGCTCTATCATCCATAACTCCGCTAAATGCCTAGAAGTATTAGAGTTTTCTGCTCTAAAGGCAGGGCCAAACGTATAGACTTTACCAAGAGACATTGCGTAAGTCTCTGCTTCTAGTTGGCCAGAAACAGTTAAGTTGGTTTCTTTACCAAAAAAGTCTTTTTCAAAATCTACCTTTCCGTCTTTATTATTTGGAACATTATCTAAGTCTAATGTTGTTACTTTAAACATTTCTCCCGCACCTTCTGCATCACTTCCAGTAATAAGAGGCGCATGCATATGAAAAAATCCATTTTCATTAAAATATTTATGAATGGCAAATGACAACGATGATCTTAAACGCATTACTGCGCTAAACGTATTTGTACGCGTTCTTAAGTGAGCATTTTCACGGAGGAATTCAAAACTATGTTTTTTTGGCTGAATAGGATATTCTTCTGGGTTTGAATCTCCTAAAATTTCGATACCAGAAACTTGAATTTCAACGGTTTGTCCTTTGCCTTGACTCTCAACTAAAGTTCCATCAACTGAAATAGCAGCCCCAGTAGTGATACGTCTTAGCAATTCTTCATCTGTGCTTTCAAAATCAACAACACATTGTATATTGTTGATCGTAGATCCATCATTTAAGGCAATAAAACGATTGGCTCTAAATGTTCTTACCCAACCTTTTAAACTTACTTCTTGTGGAAACGAATTATATTGTAATAATTCAGCAACACTCTTTTGCATTCTTCTAAAATTTTATCGAAATGCAAAGATAATGATTGATTTATGATTGGCGAATTAAGTAATGTGAATTATTTGATAAGATTCATTAAATATTGACCATAACCACTTTTAAGCAACGGTTTGGCTATTTCTTGAAGTTGCGATTTAGAAATAAACTTCTTTATGTAAGCAATTTCTTCAATACAACCAATTTTTAGACCTTGACGTTCTTCGATAACTTGAACAAATTGTTGTGCTTGTATTAATGAATTGAAAGTCCCTGTATCTAACCAAGCTGTGCCTCTACTAAGTGTACTAACTTTTAATTTACCTTTTTTTAAGTATTCTTTGTTAACATCAGTTATCTCATATTCTCCACGAGCAGAAGGCTTTAAATTTTCAGCAATTTCTACCACTTCATTATCATAAAAATAAATACCTGGAACTGCATAATTCGATTTAGGATTCTCTGGTTTTTCTTCGATAGAAATTACATTGTTATCTTCGTCAAATTCAACAACACCATATCGTTCAGGGTCATTTACAGGATACGCAAATACAGTACCTCCTTCATTCTCTGAAGCATTTATTAACGCACGATGCATTCCTCCTCCATAAAAAATATTATCCCCTAATACTAAGGCAACTTTATCATCCCCTATAAATTCTTTGCCAATTACAAATGCTTGAGCTAATCCGTTAGGTATTTCTTGAACTGCATATTGAAAGTTGCAACCTAGTCTTTTACCGTCTCCTAACAGGCGTTCAAATAGAGGTAGGTCGTGAGGCGTAGAGATAATTAAAATATCTTTGATACCAGCTAACATTAATGTTGATAGCGGGTAGTAGATCATTGGTTTATCATAAATAGGCATTAGTTGTTTACTTACAGCTAAAGTTAGAGGGTGTAACCTAGTGCCGCTACCGCCAGCTAAAATGATTCCTTTCATGATTCGTTATTTAAAAATTCTTCTATTTGTTCTTCCTCTTCTTCTTTAGGGAGAATCTTCATAGCAGGTTCTCTAAATACTTTCTTATTAGCTATTCGTTGCTCTAATGATAATAACAACGATGGTAACAACAATAAATTTGATACCATAGCGAATAATAAGGTTACCGATACTAACCCACCTAAAGCGATTGTTCCTCCAAAACTAGAAACGATAAATACTAAAAACCCAAAGAAAAGTACTATAGAGGTATAAAACATACTAACACCAGTTTCTCGAAGCGCAGCATATACTGACTTTTTAACACGCCAGTGATTGGCTTGTAATTCTTGCCTATATTTTGCCAAAAAATGAATTGTGTCATCTACCGAAATACCAAATGCAATACTAAATACTAGTATAGTTGATGGTTTTATGGGGACGCCTAAAAACCCCATGAGACCAGCAGTAACCAATAAGGGCAAGATGTTTGGCAAAAGAGATATTAGTATCATTTCAAATGATCTAAACATCCAAGCCATAAAAACTGATATTAAAAGAATTGCTAGCGAGAGCGAAACAACCAAGTTTCTTATTAAGTAATTGGTGCCTTTTAAGAATACCAATGCTTTACCAGTCATTTTAACATCATAACGTTCTCGAGGGAATTCTTTATCAATTCTGGCTTGCAAGCGTTCTTCGATACGCTCCATTTTTTCGGTGCCAATATCTTTCATAAAAGTGGTTATACGAGCATATTGACCTGTTGAGTCTACAAAATTATTTAGGAGGTCAGAATTGGCGTCAGAATTTTTTGTAAACTCTAAAATAAAAGCGCGTTCTTGGCCATTTGGTAATTGATAATATTTTGGATTTCCGTTATAATAAGCCTGTTTTGAATATTTTACTAAGTTTAAAACTGAAACGGATGGAGATAATTCGGGAATTTCATCTATAATTTCATTCAGCCTTTCCATACGCTTGAGAGTAGCTAATTTCATAACACCTTTCTTGCGCTTAGTATCAATAATTATTTCTAATGGCATAATACCACCAAATTCCTTCTCGAAGAAAACAATGTCCTTAAAGAACGGTTTGCCTTTTGGCATATCTTCGATCATACTTCCTGAAATACGGATCATATACACACCAATAATGCTTGTAACAATTATAAGTACTGTAGAAATATAAATTGCAATACGATTGTGGCGCACCATATTCTCCATCCAATCTACAATACCTTCAATCCAACGTTTTTCAAGATGTTTTAAATGTTTGTCTTTTGGTTTTGGCTGAAAACTATATATAATCGGTATAATAAGAAGCGATAACATAAATATTGCCAGAATATTAATGGAAGCGATAATACCAAACTCATTTAATAATTGGCTCTTAGTAAAAATAAATGTAGCAAAACCAGAAGCCGTTGTTACATTAGTCATTAACGTAGCATTACCAATCTTAGAAATTACACGCTGTAAAGACTTCGCTTGATTACCATGACTTTTTACTTCGTGTTGATATTTGTTGATGAGAAATATACAGTTAGGTACACCAATAACAATAATTAAAGGTGGGATCAATGCCATTAAAACAGAAATTTCATATTGAAATAATCCTATAAAACCTAAAGCCCAAATTACTCCAATACTAACAACAAGCATTGTAATAAATGTGGCTCTAAATGATCTGAAAAAGAAAAAGAAAATTAAAGAAGTAACTAGTAATGCAAGACCTACAAAAACACCAATCTCGTCGATGATATTTTGTGCATTCATAGTACGTATATAAGGCATTCCAGAAATGCGAACGTCTAACCTATTATCTTTTTCAAACTTTTCTATGGTAGGGTTAAGAATATTGAAAATGAAGTCTTTACGTTTTATGGTATTAACTAAATCTTTTTTTATATAAATAACAGAACGGATAGTACCTGTTTCTTTGTTAAACAAGAAATTGTCAAAAAACGGTAGATTTTCGAAAAGTTCCGTTTTAATTCTTAAAACATCTTCGTCTGTTTTTGGGCTTTCTTTATAAAGTGATTCAATAGTAAATTTTTTATTTTCATCATCCTTTTTTAGTTTTTTAATATCACCTATGGAAACACTAAAATCAACTTCAGGAAATGTATCTAATTGTTGTGATAATTGATTCCAGTTATTAAATTTATTTGCAGTGAATATGGTAGAATCTTGTACGGCTAGGATAATAATATTTCCTTCCTCACCAAAAATTTCCAAAAATTTATCATACTCAACATTTACAGGATGATTAGAAGGTAAAAGATTGGCTTCTGTGTGCGAAAATTTTATGTTTTCGGTCTGTGTATATAAAAAGTAAGTAATTAGACCTAAAATGATAAGAATAGGGATCCTTCCTTTTAAAATTACCCTAGAAACAACAGACCAAAAATTCATTAAAGGCTTCTTTTTATAAGAACAACAAAGGTAGTAAAATAGTTGAGGTAATTTAAGTCATTAATTTAAAAACCTAAACTCAAAACATAGGTTAATTTTACAGCTAAATTGTCTGAAAATTTCTCATTGCTATAGGCTCCATATCTGTAAAATGAACTAATACCAAAACCTTTAAATAAATGATTTAAAACAAAGCCAGATTCGAGATATCCTTTATTCATTTTTTTTATAGGAATGCTATGATTTTGAGGCTCATCAATTGTGCCAATTGCAAATCTACTAATGAGACTTAATCGAGGCCTGAATTTTTGGCTAATCCTAAATCGATGAAAGTTATGTCTTCCTTGAAGTGAAACATATCTTTCAGATATAAATTCATTAAATGTCATTGTTTCGAAAGCATTTGTGCCTGAAAAATTGACGCGCTTCCGCCAAGGATTTCGTAGAGAATAGTTAGGTGTAGCATTATACAAATGTGTTAAAGGAGCATTACCACCTACAACACCACCTTGAAGTAAAAATGAAGTAGAGCTATTACGTAAAAGTTTAATTACATGTTCTATTTTAAAATTGAATTGAGTAAAGTCTACATCACCATCTAAAACATTTTCAAAACTCTTTGTTAGTTGAGCAGTAATTTTTGGAAAGCCTTTTTTAATAGTAATTTTCCCGACAGGTGAATTCATATATTTACTAAAAGGTGTCCACTTAACGGCTAAAGTAGCAGTAGTTAGATTATAATCTTCAAAAATTTGACCATTGTTAGTAAATTGATAATCAAACTTTGTATTAAATCTACCATGACTTAATTTTAGTTTTGTTTCAACGTTTGGAAATATATCATGCTCAACATTTATGTCATAAGATCTATAACCATAAAATTGACTAATATTTAAATTTCTTGGATTAATTAAAGAAAAAGAAGTGTCATCAAACAGAAAATCAATTTTGGCAGCTTCCTGTAGATCATCAGTATAACTAAAACCTAACCAACTGTTATTTTGTTTATTAAATCTTAAATCTGCCCCTATTTGATATTTTATTTTAGAGTCTTTGAAACCATAGGCAGTATAACCTTTTAATCTAAATTTATTTGAAAAAGAAGAGTTAGTAACACCACCAAAACCGAATCGAAAACCTTCGTAATTGTTAAAATTAATAAGTTGACTAAGATCAAAATCAAAGTATTTTGTTGGATAGTATCCTTTTAATATTTTTCTAGCAATATTTAACTTTTTTTCAGCGCCTTCTTTTTGAGAAAGACTATCTATAATTCTATATGTTTCTAAACCTCTTTTAGAAATAGAATCGGTTCTAAATTTATTCCAATATGTTTCATCACGATTTGCAATATTATCATCTATTTCTATACTCGAAGCTGAGTTCAATACCTTAACAGGTTCATTAATATTTATATCTAAAGTCTTGGTTTTAGAAATTAAATAAGATACATCACTTGGATCTTTTTTGTTTGTTTTTACAAT
Source organism: Maritimimonas rapanae (assembly GCF_057837205.1). NCBI lineage: Bacteria > Pseudomonadati > Bacteroidota > Flavobacteriia > Flavobacteriales > Flavobacteriaceae > Maritimimonas > Maritimimonas rapanae. The sequence continues at coordinate 41,264 of NZ_JBYQFI010000001.1, forward strand.
AGAATCATTTTCTTTACTAGCACTAAAAGTAATCGAACCAAATAATTTTACAGGAGTTTTGTTTTCTCCTTTACGGAGAGAAATTTCAGTTTCTTTAGGAAACCAAATATTATGTTTAGGCTGATATTCAAAATTTTGTACTGCTTTTACGTTTACAATACCTTTTAATTGTGCAATACCTTTTTCTAAAGCAAATTGTTTAGAATTGATATATAGAACACCCTCTAAACCAATATCTTCACTGGCCTTTTTAGGTTTATAATAAATCATAAAAGTTGAGTCTTTTTGGCGACTAATTGTATCTAAAATTTTATAGTTGTATTTTTTTAAAGCATTTTTAGCTAAAGGATTAATGTATTTGTTACCAAGTAGTGTATACACTTCTTCATAAAAGGTAAAATTTTCGATACCTAAGGCTAAGAATTCATAAATAGGTTGTTTAAAACCGGCCATTCGAGAAGCCAGAATAGTTTCTTTTTTATTCTTTCCTCTTTTAAAAGTATGTTCAGATATTTTCTCTGAAAGATATAAATGACTTCTATCTATACGTTTTTTAAATTCATAATTACTAGAGTCAATTTTTTTAAAAACTTTTTGTCCTTTTCGTAACACAAAAACTGAATCGATGTTTGCTGAAATAGAATCGGGATCAGCACTAACAACAAACTTGTCATACGATGTATATTTAAAAGAATTTAATGCCTTTTGGATATAATTTTTATTTCTATTAGCTATAGTATTTCTGATAACCCTTAACGCAGGATTTTCTTTGGCAACGACGACGACTTCATTTAAACTTTCCTGACTTGGATCTAAAAGAATTGTAATATAATTTGAGGTTTGATCTAAGGTGATTTTTTTGGATTTATATCCTACGTAAGAAATAGATAATTCTGTAATTATTTCTTTAGATCTGATTACAAATTTTCCATCTACATCTGAAATTTCACCTAATCCAGCATTAGTAACTATGGTAGCAAAGGGTAGTGGAGCTCTGGTTTTTACATCCTTAATAATTCCTGAAAAAGAACTTTGGGCAATAAAAAGAATAGGATATAAAAGTGTAATTAAAAAGATCGCTCGCTTCATTCAAAATTTTTGGCCTTCAAAGAAATACCAGATAAAATTAAAAAGCAACCATTAAGGCTGCTTTTAACATAAGTTTATATTTGATTAAATGATTCAAAATTAAACAGTCATTATCTCTTCCTCTTTTTTTGCATACATTTCATCGATGATCTTAATGTATTTATCTGTCATTTCTTGGACATCTGCTTCAGTATTCGATTTCATATCTTCAGAAACATCTAACTTTTTGATATCATTATTAGCATCTTTACGTGCGTTACGAACACTTACTTTATCATTTTCTGCTTCTGCTTTTGCTTGTTTAGCCAATTCTCGTCTACGTTCTTCTGTCAAAGCAGGAACATTTATAATTATTGATTCACCATTACTCATTGGGTTAAAACCAATATTGGCAATCATTATTCCTCTTTCAATTTCCTGAAGCATGTTTTTTTCCCAGGGCTGAACTGTAATAGTACGAGCATCCGGAGTATTTACATTTGCAACTTGATTTAAAGGTGTTTGAGAACCATAATAGTCTACCATTACACTTCTCAGCATTGCAGGTGAAGCCTTACCAGCTCTTATGTTTGCTAGTTCCTTCTTTAAGTGAGCCACAGCATTGTCCATTTGTTCTTTTGCCGTGTCTATTATAAATTCAACTTCTTCGTTCATGTTAAAAAAATTTCTAATTCGAATTTAGCAAATCAAAAAGTAAGCCACAAATTATAGATTTACTTTTGTGCCAATATTTTCTCCAGAAAGCACTTTCATTAAATTACCTGGCGTATTCATATCGAAAACAACAATAGGTAATTCATTTTCTTGACTTAAAGTAAAAGCTGTTGTGTCCATTACTTTTAATCCTTTTTTCAAGACATCATCAAAAGATATATCATCAAATTTTATGGCATCGCTATTTTTTTCTGGGTCTGATGTATATATACCATCTACTCTGGTTCCTTTAAGAATTACATCTGCACCAATTTCTATAGCTCTTAAAACGGCGGCTGAATCAGTTGTAAAATAAGGATTACCTGTGCCACCTCCAAAAATCACCACACGTCCTTTTTCTAAATGTCTCATTGCTTTACGTCTTATAAAAGGCTCGGCAACTTCATTTATTTTTATAGCAGACTGTAGCCTTGTTTGTACTCCAGCATTTTCTAAGGCACTTTGTAAAGCAAGACCATTTATAACAGTAGCCAACATGCCCATATGATCTCCTTGTACACGATCCATACCATTACTGGCTCCAGCCACGCCTCTAAAGATATTACCACCACCAATTACAATTGCGACTTCTACATCCTTTTCTACCACATCTCTAATTTCATCGGCGTATTCTGCTAAGCGTTTTGAATCTATGCCGTATTGCCTTTCTCCCATTAAGGCTTCGCCACTTAGTTTTAATAAAACTCTTTTGTATTGCATTTTTTTGAAAGTTTGACAAATATACAAATTCTAGAAACAAAAAAACCTCACCATTTGGCGAGGTTTTTTGTTCCACGAAAGTGAAAAATATATTATCCTAAAGCAACTCTTTTAAAGTCACTTACAGTTACGTCTCCAATAGATTTTACATATTGAGCAACACTAACTTTACTATCTTTAATAAAAGCTTGGTTTACTAATGTGTTATCTTTAAAGAAACGCTTTAATTTACCTTTAGCGATATTATCTAACATTGCTTCTGGCTTACCTTCTTGACGTAATTGATCTTTAGCAATCTCAATTTCTTTTTCGATAATTGAAGCATCAACACCTTCTTCGTTTAATGCGATAGGGTTCATTGCGGCAGCTTGCATAGCAACATCTTTTGCAACAATATCAGAGCCTTCAACGTTTGCAGATAAACCTACAATTGTAGCTATTTTATTACCAGCATGAATGTAAGAACCTACAAAAGGAGCTTCTACTTTTTCGAATGCATTGATATCTAATTTTTCACCGATAACACCTGTTTGTTCGATTAATTTATCCGCAACAGACATCCCGTTAAAATCAGCAGCTAAAAACTCTTCTTTAGTAGAAGCATTTAAAGCTAATTCAGCTAACTCGTGTGCAAGGCTAACAAAATTTTCGTTTTTACCTACAAAGTCAGTTTCGCAACCTAATACGATAGATACACCTACTGTGTTATCTACATTTACTTTTGCGATAGCAGCACCTTCAGTTGACTCACGGTCAGCTCTTTTAGCAGCTACTTTTTGTCCTTTTTTACGTAAAATTTCAATTGCTTTATCGAAATCACCTTCTGCCTCAACTAATGCATTTTTACAATCCATCATACCAGCTCCAGTAGTCTTTCTTAATCTATTTACTTCAGCAGCGGTTATTTTAACCATTGTACTCATCCTTTATAAATATTATTAAACTTTTATTTTTCTTCTTTTACTTCTGCAACAGCTTCTTCTACTTTAGCTTCCTCAACTTTTGGAGCGGCAGCAGCTTCTTTTGCAGCAGTAGCTTTATCTTTATCAGCTTTTCTTTCAGCTAAACCTTCCGCAATAGCGTCAGTAACAAAAGATAAAATCTTATCAATAGATTTAGATGCATCATCGTTTGCAGGAATTGCAAAATCTACTGGTCTAGGATCTGAATTTGTATCTACCATTGCAAAAATTGGAATATTCAATTTTTGAGCTTCTGCTATAGCAATATGCTCACGCTTAGTGTCAACAACAAATACAGCACCTGGTAAACGAGTCATATCAGTAATAGAACCTAAGTTCTTTTCTAATTTAGCTCTTTGGCGATTGATCTGTAAACGTTCTCTCTTTGATAAAGCATTAAAAGAGCCATCTTGTTTCATTCTATCGATTTGAGCCATTTTTTTAACGGCTTTACGGATAGTTACAAAGTTTGTTAACATACCACCTGGCCATCTTTCTGTGATGTAAGGCATATTTACATTCTTAGCTTTATCTGCAACGATGTCTTTTGCTTGCTTTTTAGTAGCTACAAATAATATCTTTCTACCAGAAGCCGCTATCTTATGAAGCGCTTTAGAAGAGTCTTCAATTTTAGCAGCAGTTTTATACAAATCTAAAATGTGAACACCATTACGCTCAGTATAAATATACGGAGCCATGTTTGGATTCCATTTTCTAGTCAGGTGACCAAAGTGTACACCTGCATCTAATAAATCTTTAATTTCAATGTTTGCCATCTTGTTTTTTAGTTTACGTTCCGTTTAATTAGCAATAATTAAGTAGCCACTAGGTGAGTCTTAACTATTTGGGTGCTAAACTTATACGATAACAGTTTATAATTAATAATATATGATTAACGTTTAGAGAATTGGTATTTCTTACGAGCTTTTTTCTGACCGAATTTCTTGCGCTCTACCATTCTAGGATCACGAGTTAGTAACCCTTCTGGTTTTAATACCGTTCTGTGTTCTTCATTAATAGAAACTAATGCTCTGGTGATCGCCAAACGAATTGCTTCTGCCTGACCTGTTACACCACCTCCATAAACATTTACGCTGATATCGAAAGATTTTTCGTTGCCAGTTAACATTAATGGTTGCATTACTTTATATTGTAAAGTACCAGTAGTAAAATAATTTTTTAATTCTCTTTTATTGATAGTAAAGTTTCCTTTACCTTCAGAAACATATGCACGAGCTACAGCCGTTTTTCTTCTACCTATCTTGTGTATTCTTTCCATTATCTAAGATCGTTTAGGTTTAATGCTTTTGGATTTTGAGCTTCGTGTTTGTGCTCAGCACCAGTATATACATGTAAATTTCTAAATAAAGCGCTACCTAATTTATTTTTAGGTAACATTCCTTTTACTGCTTTTTCTACTAATCTAGTAGGGTTTTTGTCAAACATTTCTGTTGCAGTAAGCGATCTTTGACCTCCTGGGTAACCTGTATGGCGGATGTATGATTTTGCCTCCCACTTGTTTCCAGTTAAATTAATTTTTTCAGCATTGATAATTACAACATTATCACCACAGTCTACATGAGGTGTGTAGTTTGGCTTGTACTTACCTCTAATTAGCATTGCTACTTTAGAAGCTAAACGACCCAATGTCTGCCCGTCCGCATCAACTAAAACCCACTCTTTATTTACTGTGGTTTTGTTAGCTGATACTGTTTTGTAACTTAATGTGTTCACACTATTAGTTTTTGTCTATTAATAAATATTTTTTGTTCCTTAAAAAAGGTCTGCAAAGGTATAACTATTTATTTATATAACAAACAGCGTTTTAACTATATTTTTAGCTATAGATTTTAACACATAAGGAAAAGTTAATTAACAAATTTTTATGATAATGAGGTCATAGATTCGATCATGAAAATGTAACACTATTTATTTTGCAAAGTCTTTACTATCAAACAAACTAAATAATTCATCTACAACCACATGAAAAATCTACCTTTTTTATGCTTCTTAGCATTTCTTATGCTTAAGAATGTTAATTCTCAGGAAGAGCAAAAAAAACAAGAAATAGTTCCTAAACGTATTTACACTACAAAATATATTGGTCAAGATGAGCCTCCATTAATAGATGGAATATTAAATGATGCTAGTTGGAATATTGTAGAATGGACGAGCGATTATATTGAAAATCAGCCAGATGAGAATACTCCTCCGAGTGAACAAACAAGGTTTAAGATAATTTACGATAAAAAGAATTTATATATCGGTGTTAGAAATTTTGATAGTCAACCTGATAGTATTGTTAAACGATTATCAAGAAGAGATGGTTTTGCTGGGGATTGGGTTGAATTTAATATTGATAGTTATCATGATTTAAGAACAGCTTTTTCATTTACAATCACAGCTGCTGGAGTAAAAGGAGATGAATTTATTTCGAATAATGGAAATAATTGGGATGGTAGCTGGAACCCAATTTGGTACGCAAAAACGAATATTGATGACAAAGGGTGGACGGCAGAGATTAAAATTCCTTTAAGTCAACTTAGATTTGGAAAAAGCAAAGAACAAGTTTGGGGATTGCAATCAACTAGACGGTTTTTTAGAAAAGAAGAAAGATCTTTATGGCAAAGAAAACCTCAAGATGCTCCAGGATGGGTAAGTGAATTTGGCGAGTTGCATGGTTTAATAGATTTAGAGCCTCAAAAACAATTAGAAATTCAACCGTTTACTGTTACAAAAGCCGATAGTTATCCTCGGGAGGATGGTAACCCTTTTCGCGACGGGAAAGACTCTGAATTGAATGGTGGATTAGACGCTAAAATAGGTATCACAAACGATCTAACACTTGACCTTACTGTTAATCCTGATTTTGGTCAAGTGGAAGCTGATCCTTCAGCAATTGCGTTAGATGGATTTGAAGTTTTCTTTAGAGAACAACGCCCTTTCTTTGTAGAGAATAACAATATTTTTAATTATCAATTTTCTAGATCTAATGCAGGAGACACCTTTGGCTCTGATAATTTATTTTTTTCGAGGAGAATTGGTCGTAGCCCTCAGGGATTTCCTGATGCAGAAGACGGAGAATATGTAGATCAGCCAAATAATACAACAATTTTAGGGGCAGCAAAGTTTAGTGGTAAAACTAAAAATGGATGGTCAATAGGTGTTTTAGAAAGCATGACAGCTAAAGAATATGCTGATATAGCAAGAGTAGTAGACGGAGAAATAGTTGAGAGAAGAGATGAGGTAGTTGAACCATTAACTAATTATTTTGTAGGTAGGTTACAGAAAGATTTTAATGAACGAAATACATTTATTGGAGGTATTTTTACTGCTACAAACCGTAATTTACCTGAACATTTAGAATTTTTACATGAATCAGCTTATTCAGGAGGGTTAGATTTTAAGCATCAATGGAAGAATAGAGCTTGGTATCTAGGAGGAAATGTTGTTTTTAGTCATGTTAAAGGTACTAAAGAAGCTATTCAAGAAACACAAAATTCGTTTAGGCATAGATTTCAAAGAGTTGGAGCAAGTTATTTAGATTATGATCCAGATCGCACTTCTTTAACAGGAACTGGGGGTAATATTCAAATAGGTAAACAGGCCGAAGGACATTGGCGTTTCGAAAGTGGCTTTACTTGGCGCTCACCAGAATTAGAATTAAATGACCTTGGTTTTCAAAGACAATCGGATGATTTAAGACATTATACATGGGTTGGTTACCGTACTCTAAAACCTTTTTCCATTTTTAGACAAGTGGGCTTAAACTATAATCATTGGTCTGCTTGGGATTTTGGAGGCAATCATAATTTATTACAACTTAATGTAAATAGTTGGGCGAATTTTAAAAATAATTGGTTCGGCAATTTTGGAATTACCTATGTAGGAGTTAATCATTCTAATTTCGCCTTACGTGGTGGGCCAAGACTACGTTTTACGCCAAGTGTATTTTTTTGGAATAATCTTGGTACAGATAATCGAAAAAAAGTACGATTTAATATAGGGCATAATGGAAATCGATCTTTTGACAATTCACGAAATAGATATAGAGTATATTTTGGGGTTTCATACCAACCATTAAATTCATTGAGGTTATCTTTAAATCCATCATATAACCATAATAGTGATAAAATACAGTATGTTGAAAATGTTGAGGTAGGTAACGAGGTAAAATATATTAACGCTACTATAGATCAACGTACTTTAAGTACCTCTTTGAGAATAAACTATACTATTAATCCTAATTTAACAGTGCAGTACTGGGGTCAACCTTTTGTGTCTAGAGGACGGTATATGAACTATAAATATATAACGAACCCACAGGCTAGTAGTTTTGAGAATAGATTTGAGTCTATTACAGATGAACAAATGAGTTTTGATGCTGATGACGAAGTCTATCTTATTGATGAAAATTTAAACGGAACAACTGATTATTCTTTTAGCAAACCCGACTTTTCTTTTGTGCAATTTCGCTCAAATTTAGTGGTGCGATGGGAATATATTCCAGGATCTGAAGTATTTTTAGTTTGGTCTCAAGGAGTAACAGGAAATGGAAATTCGTCAAATGACCTTTTAGCAAATCTTGATAATCAAATTCTTGGTCAAGAAAAAGATAATACCTTTTTAATTAAAGCAACGTATCGTTTTAGGTTGTAAAATTTAACAGTTCAATAGGCTGAATTAACAAAACCTTAAGAAGGCATTATAGTATCTTGCCCTCGCTAGATGATCGGTGTTGATGAAGCCTTTTAACTATATAATATGCCAATAAACCGATTAATTCAACTCTCTTTAACGCTTGTATTTTGTTTAATTTTTTCCTTACAAAGGGTTCATTCTCAAGATGAACAGAAAACAGTGGTTCCTAAACGGATATACACCACTCAATATACTACTCCAGATAAGGCTCCGGTAATAGACGGTAAACTTGATGATGAAAGTTGGAATATTGTGGATTGGGCTACAGACTTTATAGAAAATGAACCAGATGAAAATACACCACCTACTTTTCAAACTAGATTTAAAATAGTTTACGATGATAAAAATCTATTTGTCGGAATTCAATGTTTTGATAAAGCCCCAGATAGCATAGTTAACCGCCTTTCGAGAAGAGACGGTTTTGTTGGGGATAGAGTAAATGTATTGATTGATAGTTATCACGACCAGAGAACTGGCTTTGTTTTCACCACTACAGCAGCAGGAGTTAAAGGAGATGAAATAGCTACCGATAATGGAGATAATATTGATGATAGTTGGAACCCAGTTTGGTATACAAAGGCTAATATAAATAATGAAGGATGGACGGCGGAAATGAAAATACCATTAAGTCAATTACGTTTTGGTAAGTCTAAAGAGCAAATATGGGGTTTAAATGTGGTACGTCGTATTTTTAGAAATAACGAAACATCTTTATGGCAACGTATTCCTGTAGATGCAGCTGGTTTTATAAGTGAAGCTGGTGAGTTGCATGGACTTAAAGGTTTAATTCCGCAAAGGCAATTAGAAATTCAACCTTTTACAGTATTACAATATGATACGTTTCCAAAAGATGGAAATAATCCTTTTCGAGATGGTGATGATTTTATATTAAATGGAGGATTAGATGCTAAAATAGGTATTACAAATGATCTAACATTAGATTTGACTATAAACCCTGATTTCGGGCAAGTAGAAGCCGATCCAGCTGCTATTGCATTAGATGGTTTTGAAGTATTTTTTAGAGAACAGCGACCATTTTTTGTAGAAAATAAAAACATTTTTGATTTTCGCTTTGGTGGGAATCAAGATAATTTGTTTTTTTCTAGACGTATTGGTAGAAATCCTCAAGGTTCGATTAGTACTGATGGCGACGATTTTACAGACCGACCTTCAAACACGACTATTTTAGGAGCTGCCAAATTCAGCGGTAAAACAAAAAATGGATGGTCAATTGGCCTATTGGAAAGCGTTACTTCAAAGGAAGTTGCTGAGATCGCTGACAATGAATCTCCAGGCACCAGACGAAAAGCAATTATTGAACCAATGACTAATTATTTAGTTGCTAGAGCTCAAAAAGATTTTAATGACCGAAATACTTTTGTAGGAGGTATTTTTACAGCAACTAACAGAAATTTAGGCGAACAGTTTAGCTTTGACTATGACTCAGACGCTAATGAGTATACTGATTCGGATTCAAATCAAGTTATTAATCCATTTACAATAGATAGAAAGGAAAATAACCTAAATAGTATTAGGAAATCTGCCTATTCAGGAGGTGTTGACTTTAGGCATCAATGGAATGACAGAAAGTTTAATATTGAAGGGAATATAATTTTTAGTCATGTTGAGGGGAGTAAAGAAGCAATTGAGAGAACACAATCATCTTTAACACATCTATTTAATAGAGTAGATGCAAGTCATGTTGAAGTAGATCCTAATAGAACATCATTAACAGGTACTGGCGGAAAGTTAGAGTTTAGTAAGCAAAGTAAAGGAAACTGGCGTTATGGTATTGGAGCAAATTTTCGCTCACCAGAATTAGAATTAAACGACATTGGTTTTCTGAGGCAAGCGGATGAAATTCGTCAATATGCTTGGTTAAATTATAGAATCTTAAAACCTACTAAAACATTTAGAAATATTTGGACAGGATTTAATATGTTTACTACCTATGATTTTGATGGAAATTACAATAGAATTCAATATCGATTAGGATGGTTTGCAAGATTTAATAATAATTGGTGGTTAGATGGGGCTGTATTTCATAAACCTAGAATATACACAAATACAATTTTAAGAGGCGGCCCAAGATGGCGTTTTTCTAGAGAGAATATTAATTTTTTGTTTTTTGGTTCAGATCAAACTAAAAAATTTAGTTTTAGAGCTGGTTATGTTTATTCACAGGCTAAACAAAACAACTTTTCTTTCTTAAGCCTTGAAACTAGGTTTACATATCAACCAATAAATTCTTTTAGTATTTCTTTGAGCCCAGAATACCGAAAGAATCCTAGTAAAACACAGTATGTTACCCAAACAGATTTTAATGGAACTCAAAGATATGTTTTAGCGAATATTGATCAGCAAACCTTAAGTGCAGCGATTAGATTGAACTATACTATAAACCCAAATCTTACAGTTCAATATTATGGACAGCCATTTGTATCTAGAGGGAGGTATAGTAATTTCAAGTACGTTACTAACCCAACTGCAGATAATTTATATGACCGCTTTTCAACTTATAGTGATAGCGAAATTCAAATAATTGATGGATCTTATCTAATAGATGAAAATGGCGGCGGAACCGATTATGAGTTTGGTAACCCAGACTTTTCTTTTGTACAATTTAGATCAAACTTGGTAGTTCGTTGGGAATATATACCAGGGTCAGAAATTTTCTTAGTATGGTCACAGGGAGTTACAGGTTCAGGAGACCCAAGTAATCACTTATTTGAAAATTTAGATAATCAAGTTCTTGGTCAAGAAAAAGACAACACTTTTTTAGTTAAAGCTACTTATAGATTTAGAAGGTAATTACCGTTAAATGATCAATACCTATTTAGAGCCTTATATAAAGTTGAGAGGAAATTAATTATATGCTAATGCGTTTAGTCTTGTCAAGATGTAGAGGTAGAATTTTAATTCATTTCTAAAATAAGAGTATGTTTTCGTAAAAAACCATAATTTTTACGACTAAAGCTTCACAATAAAACTTAAATGGCGGTTCAAGAAATACAAACCTATACATTTAAAGACATCTTTTCATTAAAAGTGGTAGGTTTTGAAAAAGCTTGTGTGGTTAACAAACCAGAACAGGTAGATAGCTATCGTATTTATTGGATTAAAGATGGAAAAGGTTCATATAGCATTGACTTTAACACCTATGATTTTAATGGAGAGGTCTTATTCTTTCTATCGCCAGGTCAAGTATTTTCGGTTAATTCTGAAAAAGTAAAAGAAGCATGTCAAATTTCGTTTGTTAGAGATTTTTATTGCATACAAACACACGATAAAGAGGTGTCTTGTAACGGAGTATTATTTAATAATATTTATGAATCTCCATTTGTAAAACCTAATCAAGAAGAAAGTAATAAGTTAACTACTATACTTACTAATTTAACTGAAGAGTTTCGTTTAGAAGATACTGCCCAGTACGATATGTTACAAGCGTATTTAAAACAGTTTATTGTGCATTCGGTTCGTATTAAGAAAGAACGAGATGTTGTAAAAGAAGTTGCCGAAACTAAATTGTTTAAAGACTTTAGCACTTTAGTTGATCTTAATTTTAAGAAAGAACATTCAGTTACTTACTACGCAGAACGTCTTGGGTTATCTCCTAAATCATTAACAAAACATTTCCAAAATATAGGAGTGCAAACACCCAGTGATTTTATTAAAAACAGGATTATACTAGAAACAAAGCGTAAATTACTCTATACAGATGATTCTGTAAAGCATATTGCTTATGATTTGGGTTTCAATGATCCTGCTTACTTCACACGATTTTTTACGAAAGCTGTAGAAAAATCGCCTCTACAATTCAAAAAAGAATTAAAAAACTAAGACTGTGCAAGTTCAAAGAACTTTTGTCCATGTTTTACTATCTTATTACACCCTAGTTTTGCATCAAAATTTAATACAAACCAAAATATATAAATTATGTTCAACGGAAATTTATTAATTAGAATAGGTATGGGTCTGCTTTTTATATGGGGTGGTCTAGAGAAATTTTTTATTGGCTTTCTCGGAGGTGTCGGCTTACAAAAAATGGCAGAAGGTTTACAAAGTATCGGTTTCGGGTTTCTTGGAGATACTGGTAATCTAATCTTAGCTGCGCTTTTAGCCGCGACAGAATTAGTAGCTGGTATTTTAATACTAGCAAATAAAAGGTTGTATGAAGCTTACGCGTCTATGGCTATTGTAATATTAGTGGCTTTGGTGCTGGTACATATTCCTTCGGGTAGTTGGATGAATAGTATGATTCATGTGGCACTTACATTAACGCTTGCAGGATTAGCTCTTAATAAGAAGTAAACTTCATTTAAATTTTAAAATATTTTGAGCCCGATTCGAAAGAATCGGGCTTCTTTTTTATCAGAAACTCAACTCTGTCCAAACCTTAGGAACTTTTGTCCATTTCCTTGCCTTAGTATCCGCCGCATCTTTGTATCAGAATTTAAAAACAAAGAATTATGGACATACAATTAGATCAAAAAGATTTTCAAACAACAATAGAAAATAATAAGAATGTACTAATCGATTTTTATGCAGACTGGTGTGGACCATGCCAAACCTTGTTACCAACAGTTCACAAATTGGCAGAGGAATTTGAGGGAGATGTAATAATTAAAAAGGTGAATGTAGATAATAATAAAGAATTAGCGCAAAAGTTTGGTGTTCGTAGCATACCTACATTGATTCATATTGCAGATAAGATTGAAGTAGGTCGCGAAGTTGGCCTTATTTCAGAATCAGATTTACGTACAAAAATCAATAATTTAAAATCAGCATAACATGAATAAAAATAAACAATGCCCAAACTGCTGGGGCTATCAAGAGTATGATGTAAACAGCTGTGACAAAAAATAAAACAAATAATAATAATTAAAAATTTAGAAATAATGAGTACAAGAATTGAAACATTAAACCCAGAAACAACTACAGGAGAATCAAAAGAATTATTTGATGCAGTAAATAAAAAATTAGGATTTATACCTAATCTTATTAAAGTATTTGGTAATTCGCCAGCTACGTTAAAAGCCTATTTATCTTTAGGAGAAATTGCTGGAAGCGGAAACTTTAACGCAAAATTTAGAGAGCAATTGGCTTTAGCTATCGCTGAAGAGAATGAATGTAACTATTGTTTATCTGCTCACACTGCAATTGGTAAAATGAGTGGATTAACAGATGAGCAAACTGAACAAAATCGTTTAGGAAACTCAGAAGACACTAAAACTCAAGCTGGATTGAAATTTGCGCAATTAGTTACTAAAAATAGAGGTGTTGTTAATAATGAAGAATTACAAGCTGTTAAAGACGCTGGTTATACAGATGGTGATGTATTAGAAATTGTATTAAATGTAGTTTCGAACACTCTTACAAATTATGTAAATCATATAGCTGATACAGAAGTAGACTTCCCAAAAGTAGAGGCGGGTAAATTTGCAACAGCAGTATAGACTGTCATTTTGAGCAAAATGAAAGATCTCAGAGATTTTTCACTTCGTTCAGAATGACAAAATAAAAGCGAGCTTAAGCTCGCTTTTTGTTTACCATATTTTTAACACTTAATAGCCTGTTAATTAATTATATTTGAGAAAAATCACAAACCATGAAAACACTAACCATACTACTTGCATTATTTTTTTCAATTCAATTAACCGCTCAAGATAAGGATCAAGCCATTAAAGATGTGACTCAAGCAGGATACAATTATATTGACACTTTTTATAAAGCAGATACTACTTTGGCGTATAAAAGTGTACACAAAGATGTACGCAAAGTTGGTTGGTGGTTTGATAAAAAGAAAGATGCTTACTCTGATAAATCTGAAATGTCTTTTGAAAGATTAATAAAACTTGCTAAAAGATGGAATGCTAAAAGAGATCGAGCAAATAATCAATCTCCAAGAAAAGTTGAGGTATTAGAAGTTTCCGATAAAATAGCCGTTGTAAAAGTAATAGCCGAATGGGGTATTGATTATTTGAATATGGTAAAAACAGATGATGGATGGAAAAGCATCAATATTATTTGGCAATCGCCGCCTAAGTTTTCTTTAAATGAATGATTTGCCTAGATAGGTGAGCAAAAATACTACTGTAAAATAGATCCAAAGAAAGCTAAAAACTATATGAACTATGGTTTCAAAGGCTTTGCCTTTCCATAGTTTTTTTGAATAAACAAATTGTTGAAAAAGGAAGCGAACTGCCCAAAATATGGTTAAACCTAAGGCTATATCATTTCCTAGTTTAGTTGATGTCAGACTATAAGAATGTGTTATACAAAGTAGCCCTATTAAAAAAACGGTAAACGCTATAAAAAATGTATGCACTTGCATCACTTGTCTGTTAATTAAGCTCATGGATTTTAAATCTTCTTTCCAATGAAAATATTTAGGGAAAATGACATGGACTAAAGCTAGCATAATGAGAAGAATACCAGTAATTTTTAAATGAGTTTCCATTAATTAATAAATTAGGGAGAGCAATTAAATATAGACATAAAGGGAGTAAACTTTTCTTCATCAAATGACGAAAAGCCAGCACTTTTAAAGGCGTTTTTCCATGTTTCTTTTGAAAAGAAATGGGTAAATCCAACAGAAAATGCCAAGAAATTAGGGAAATCACGTAAATGTTCAACCACAATTACTTGCCCATCTGCTTTACAGATTCTTCGACATTCTTTTAAAAATTGTATTTTTTCATGATGAGATCTTATTTCATGGATGGCAGATAATAAAAAAACGGCGTCTACAGACTTGTCCTCAAGTGGAATCTTGCTTGAAGCAATTTGTTGTGTGTTTGGATATACTAAGCTAACTTTTCTAGCCCTAATAATTGCTGGTTCAGTATGACGCTTTTTATTATAAAAATCAAATACTCTTAAGTTAGATTTTGGAGCTTTATTTTTAATAATAAAACTAGTTTCATCAAAGCCTGCATTAATATTAACTATTTCAGCTGTTTTTGAGTTCGGTATTTGATAATTGTCTAGCCAATTAAAATTATAATAACCGGAAAAATCATAGACATAAGCTGAGACTAACAATGGCATGATAAGCCCATATAAAAAAGTTGCGATAATCACCCATAACCAAACAATTGGCCATTTAAGAATAAATTGACTTATGATGATCAATGCTAAAACGACACTACCTGTAATATAGAAATGCCTGTTAAAGCTTAATATATTTAAAGCACCCTGAAATTTTCTTCTTCTTAGTTGTTCCATATTTCAACTTTTCCTTTTTTCCAGGAATAGGGAATTTCGCTAACTAAAAAACCATTTGCTAATCGTATTTCATTGAAAGATTTCTGTTTTAAAAAGCCAACATTTTCCTTTAGAATTTTTATTGGTTGAGGTTTCCAATTTTGGCGAACACCTTCAATGATCAGTACTTCTTTTTTATCCTCATTATAAGTAAATGTAAAGGGTAAAGGTCCTGCAAATCGCCTGGCTTCTTTCCAATTGGAAAAAGGCGAATATTCGGGTAGTTTTATGTCATCTGAATAGGCATCAATACAAATATCTAAGTCTGATTTTTTAGATGTGATAAGAATTTGATTTTCTTTTGGATGAAAATTTATATCCGTTGTTGTATAGTTGTAATGCGTGAACAGATTGCCAAAAAAGGACATTTTCTTTTTATTAGTCTCTGATTTTAAGATATATAATCCGCGTAAGCGTTTACCTCTGTTGTCATTATATTTTACAAAAACACGATATCCGATTAAAAAGAAATCATTTCCTACAAAACTTGGAAAACCTTTTGGTCGTAAATTCCGTGTTTGCACCATGGCAATAGCAATAAAAGCCCATTTATCTTGAAAAGTATCGAGTTCTAAACATTCTGGAATTAAAGGCGCTAATTCTTCTTTAGCAATGGCGTAGGTAACAACAATTGACTTGTCAAAATATGTTTCTACAGCAAAGGGATGGTCTTTTAAGAAATCAAGCATTTTTTGTTTTCAAAACAAACTCATTTACATATATTAAAGATACAAAAACAAAAGAGAAAAATAGGTTAAAGCCACCGAAAAGAAGGAGATCTTTGGCAAGAAAGAATTCGATAAAATTCATTAAAAGGATAATAAATATTTGTACCGCAGCGCATAGCTTTGATTTAAATCTGCTCAAGATCCAAACCACCATTAAAATTTCGAGAATTCCTATAATTCTTGTTAATGAAAAGGCATATTCTTCTCCTAAAATTCGACTTACAATTTCTTGATGTCTAGGTTCTAAATTTAGAACTTTTAAGAAAAGTCCATTAATTAACCATACTAGTGCAATACAGTAGGTTAGTAGATGCTTCACTTTGTTCAGAATCGCAATTATGAATTCATAATCTCCTCAATCTCCTCAACTTCTATAGGTATATTTTGCATGAGGTTAAAAGGTTCGTCTTTTTCTTGGATAACCACATCGTCTTCTAAACGAATGCCAAAACCTTCTTTGGGTAAATAGATACCGGGTTCAACTGTAAAAACCATATCGGCTTGCATTGGCTCCGTAAGAATTCCATAATCATGAGTGTCTAAACCCATATGATGAGAAGTGCCATGCATAAAATATTTTTTATAAGCTGGCCAATCTTTATCTTCTTTTTGAACATCAGCTTTATCTAATAGACCTAATCCTAATAATTCTGAAGTCATGAGTTTACCAACTTCTATATGGTATTCAGCCCAATCTGCTCCAGGTACCAACATTTTTGTGGCATCATTTTTTACTCGTAAAACAGCATCATAAACTTCTCGTTGGCGTTTTGTAAATTTTCCTGAAACAGGAATAGTACGTGTCATATCACTCGCATAATTGGCATATTCTGCACCAACATCCATTAAGATTAAATCGCCAGCTTTACATTCTTGATTATTTTCTATATAATGCAATACGTTTGCATTATTTCCAGATGCAACAATGGGTGTATAAGCAAAACCTTTTGAGCGATTACGTAAAAATTCGTGTATGTATTCAGCTTCAATTTCATATTCCATAACACCTGGTTTTACAAAGTCAAGTACACGTCTAAATCCTTTTTCTGTTATGTTACATGCTTTTTGTAATAGATCTATTTCAATTTGATCTTTTACCGATCTTAAGCGTTGTAAAATAGGGTTACTCTTTGCAACAGAATGAGCAGGGTATTTATCTTTTAACCATTTTGTAAAGCGATCTTCACGTGTTTCAGTCACCACAGAAGCACGATAATGCTCATTAGTATTGATATAAACCGTATCGCATTGTGTCATCAATTCAAACATGATCTTTTCCATGTCCTGCAGCCAATACACAGTTTTTACTCCACTGGTTTCAAATGCCTTTTCTTTTGTTAGTTTTTCACCTTCCCAAACGGCGATATGCTCATTGGTCTCACGTAAAAACAAAATCTCGCGATGCTTTTCTTTTGGGCAATCAGGAAATAATACTAAAATACTTTCTTCTTGATCTACACCACTTAAATAGAATATATCGCGATGTTGCTCAAAAGGCATCGTGCTGTCAGCACTTATAGGATAAATATCATTAGAATTAAAAACAGCCAAGCTGTTTGATTTCATTTGAGCTGCAAAATTCTTTCTATTTTTTATAAAAAGCTTTTTATCGATTGGTAAGTATTTCATGCTTAAAAAAATTAAATATAAACCCAAAAATACTGAAAGAAAACATGAATTTACCAGCCAAATGGCACTATTTTATTTCACTACGAATTCTACTCATATGTCTTATAGAAATACCTAAAAAAGAAGACAGATAATGCAATGGTACTTGCTGTAATAATTCAGGATCATTAACTAATAGCTTTTTGTAACGTTCTTCGGGTGTGAGTGTGAGTAGATTAATACGATAATCATCAATTAAGAATATTTGATTTTCAATCAGATTATAATAAAAGGTATAAAACGCTTTGTTGTTCTTTATAAGACTATTAAACGTTTTTAGATCAATTACCAACAATCTGCTATTGCTTAAAGCTTTGATACTTTTTCTTGAAGGAATTTTCTGCAAAAAACTTTTTAGAGCAGTTGTGCATGAATTTTTTAAAGCCAAATAAGTGGTTTTTTCTTCGTCTAAAACTTCAATAGAATGCTGTAATATGCCGTTTTCTAAATAACAAAAAAACTTGCAAGCTTCACCTTGACGTACAAAAAAATCATTCTTTTTAAGTTCTAGAATCTGAAATGAATCTATGATTTCTGAAATATATGGCAGTAAATCATCATCATTTATAATTCTTTGTAAATAAGATTTAAAAGTATTCTTTATTTCTTGCATCAATTAATAAGCCGATCAAAGGTCGAATTTAAGAAATAAAAAAGGCACTCAAATCTGAGTGCCTAGAAATTGTTTAGTTTTTTGCTAGTTATTTGTTCATAGCATTTTTAATTAATCCTACAATAGCCATAAGAACGCCACCACCAACACCACCGCCAGCTATGCTTCCTAAGATACTACCAAGATCCATTTCTGCACCACCAGTTTCGATACCTAGCATGCCTAAAAGTTGACCTCCAAGACCACCACCAAGTATACCTAAAACAGAGTTTACCACAGTACCTAGCGATAGATTTTTCATTAATGAACCTGCAACGTTTCCGCCCACAGCACCACTAATTAATTGTACGATTAACGGGAGTAAATTTTCCATAAAAAATTAAATTATTTGGTTAACTAATTATAAATTAACAAAATATATATGGATAATGCAATTATTCTAAGATTTAATTGTTAATCAATTGATAAAAAAGAGATACTTTAGAGTTAAATATTGTTTTCTATAAATGCAATTAAACAAGTTATTTTTTTTGATCTTAAGCTTTCTTTTTTTAGGGTGTTCACCAACCTTGAAAAAGTCATTTTCAAAACTTTCTAAGCCAGAGAAAGGTTGGGTAGCTTTTCACCCATTTAAAGCTAAAAAGGCATATTCAATATCGCTTGAAGCGGAAAGAGTTACAGATTCGATTAGGCAAAAGAAAATTCTTGATGCAGATATCAGTGGTGGAGAATTAGATGCTTTTAAGCATAGTTATTGGATGGCTCGATTAACTCAAGGTATAGGTAAACGAGCAGCTTATTCTCTGGGTAAATCTCATGAAAAAGGAAATTATGAGACCTATAAAAGAAGACAATTGGAAGATGGTTTTTTGCCAGATAAACAGTCTACAGATATGGATTTATATAACAATGAGGTTGGTATATCTGTAGGTAATCATTTTAAAAGTGAATCAAAAAATCATTTGATTACCATTTTAATTGATTCAATCGAACAAGGGAAAATGCGAATTTTATTAAAAGATAAAGAAGGGTATTTTTTAGATTGTACTAAAAAAAGAATTCCACCTGACTCTTTAAAAGGCAAGTGGAATACTAAAAAATGTTTGGTACCTTCTAATAAAGCTATTCCTTAAGCTCTTTATAATTTTTAAACATAGTAAGTTTTAAATCTTCTATCATTTGTCTATACTTCGGCCAATCAGTTTTATAAAACTCATTGATTGGTTTCATAGCATTATCTACTTTTTCATTGGCATTTTTAATAGCATCTTTTTCGGTTTTACCTGGCATTTGTAGTAAAGAACCTATATAACGCCTTGCTGTAAACAGGAATGTTAATGGTGTTGGTTTAGGATTACGCGTTATGCCTTGACGCTTATCTTCTTTGCCAATCATACCATTAATTAATTTGCCAATAGATTTGGTAATAGAATCTGTCACTTTGATAGCATCTTTGTATTGATCACCTTCTTGTTCTTTTAGCTGCTTTTTATAGGATTCAGTAATCTTCTTAGATTCTTTTAATTGCTCAACAGCTTTTCTAGCCAAAGAAGTTTTCTTTTCTAACTGCTTTAATAAATCATACTTTGCTTTTAAAGTTGCTGTTGGCATATTAACTCTTGGATCATAAGCGACAGAAACTGTGGTAGAATCTTTAGCTTCTTTATAATGTAGTACTACTTTATAATCTCCAGGTAAAACAGTTATCCCTCTAGGTTCTGGAGCATTTTTTCTGGCAGCCCTACGTGAAGGATTTCTTATACCTTTCTCACCTAGCCTCCAATACAATCTATGTATTCCACCTTCTTTAGGTGCCTTGCGTTTTAATGTTCGAATCAATTCGTTTGCTGAATTGTATATTTTAACCGATAATGAATCACCTTTTTTCTTAACAGGTTTTTTTATATCCTTTTCATCATCTTCAGTTTTTGGTTTTTCTTCTTTAGGCTTGTTAAGACTATAAGTAATCATAGCACCACGTTGTCTATTTTCTCCATTAAACATAGCATTTCCACCAAAGCGTGTGCCTAGAGGCTGCTGAATTTGATTGATGTAAGCTTTAGGAGCATTAAATACTTTTAATGTTTTATTGAGTTCATTAGCACCATTTTTAGCTAATTCTCTTAATGGGCGAATATCATCTAACACATAAAAAGAGCGGCCAAAAGTACCGATTACTAAATCGTGTTCGCGAGGATGAATACCTAGATCCATTGTAGGCACTGATGGATATCCTTCTGTCCATTTTGTCCAATTTTTTGCTTCATCAATACTAAAGTAGAGTCCGTTTTCAGTTCCTAAAAACACTAATTTTTTTTCAATTGGATCTTGAATGAGTGATAAAGAATACCCAAAAGTTTCATTTTTTTTATCGAGTAAACTTTCCCATGTTTTTCCATAATCTCGAGTTCTAAATAAATAAGGTTTAAAATCGAAATTTCTATAGTTGTTTACAACAGCATAAGCTTCACCAGCATTAAAAGGGGAGGCCTTTATTTGTGCTATCCAACTTTCTTTAGGAAAACCTTTGAGTTTTGGGGTTACATTTGTCCAAGTGTTACCTCCATCTCTTGTAAGTTGAATTAGTCCATCATCGGTTCCAACCCATAACAATCCTTTTTCAAGTTTTGTGGGTTCAATTACTAAAATAGTAGTATTATTTTCTGCACCTGTGGCATCCATTGTAATTCCACCGCTTTCATGCTGCTTTTGTTTTGATTTATCATTTGTGGTTAGGTCTGGTGAAATAATTTCCCATTCATGCCCTTTATTTGAGGATTTATGTACAAACTGGCTGCCAAAATAAATGGTTTCGTTATCATTAGGATCTAGTGATATGGCAGAATTCCAATTGAAACGTAACTTAACTTTCGGATCAGGGTGTGTTGGCCGTACGATTTTTCCATTTCCGGTCTCACGGTCATAACGAACCACGAACCCTTGTTGCGACATACTGTAACCATATCGCGAATCTTTTGGATCTGGCACCACATCAAATCCATCACCAAAAGAGATTTCCTGCCAATATGAATTTCTGATTCCTTGTGCTTTTAGCACATAAGCTGGGCCAGCCCACGAACCATTATCTTGCATACCTCCGTAAAGATTATAAGGATACTCCATATCATAACTAATATGATAGAATTGACCAACAGGCAAATTTTCAATAAAGCGCCATGTTTTACCCCTATCTTTAGTAATGTTTAATCCACCATCATTACCATCAATCATAAAATTCGGATTTTCAGGATGTATCCACCATGCATGATGATCTGGATGCACCCCTACATTGGTATTGTATGCAGGCATGAGCTGTTTGAAAGATTTACCACCGTCTTCACTCACGTTTACGTATGTAAAAACACTATAAATTCTATTTTCGTTCACTGGATCAACAAACATATCTGAGTAATAAAAAGGACGGTTACCAATACCGGGTTTATCATTTACTTTTTTCCATTTACTACCACCATCTTCAGATTTATATAAAGCATTTTTCTTTGCCTCAACTAAAGCATATATTATATTTGGGTTGCTTGGTGCTATACCAATACCAATTCTTCCTAAATTACCTTTAGGCAATCCATCTTCATCTGTTTTCTTTTTCCAATTTTCACCGCCGTCATATGTAATATATATTCCAGAGCCCTCACCTCCAGAGTTAAACGTCCAAGGTTTACGTCTGTGCTCCCACATGGCAGCAATTAATTTATTAGGATTAGTAGGGTCAACTACCAAATCAGCTGCGCCAGTTTTATTATTTACGAATAAGATTTTATTCCATGTTTTACCACCGTCTATAGTTTTAAAAACACCACGCTGTGGGTGTTCACCCCACGGTGATCCAATTGCACCGACATATACGGTATTAGGATTATCCTTATCTATAATAATTCGATGAATATTTCTGGTTTTTTCTAACCCCATCGATTTCCAAGTCTTACCACCATCGAGGCTCTTATAAATGCCATAGCCGCCGTTTAGTGAGTTGCGAGGATTTCCTTCACCAGTACCTACCCAAATTACATCTGGGTTATTTTGTTGTATAGCGATAGCTCCAATTCCTTGTAAAGGTTGCTCATCAAAAATGGGTTTCCAGTCGATACCACCACTTTCAGATTTCCAAACACCTCCAGAAGCTGCACCAACATAAATAATATCGGGGTTACTATTAACTACATCGATTGCTGTAATACGGCCACTCATACCAGCTGGACCTATTGCTCGAGGCTTTATACCTTTAAGTTTTTTAATGTCTATTTGTTGAGAAAATACTGTAGAAGTAATTAGGACGAAAAGAAATACTATTTTTTTCATTTTTTTGAGGTTAGTTAAAAGAGCATCTAAAGTAATTTGAATTTTACTGAAAACCAATTTTTTAACAGCGAAGTAACATCTCGTAGTAAATAGAGACTTATAAAATGCAGATACATTTTTAGTATATTGCAGTTTCAAAAATGTGCCTTGAATAATTACATGCAAAAACAACAAACCAAATATTTTCAATCATTTATTCTTCTACTTTTTTTAGTTTGTTCAAACGTTTTTGTTTTAGCACAAGCTGATATTCCACCCAAGCCCAAATTACAAACGAGTGTTTATGATGGTGCTAATATGTTGAGTGGTTATGAAAAAAATGCATTAGAACAAAAGCTAATTAATTACGCAGATTCTACTTCTACCCAAATTGT
Organism: Maritimimonas rapanae; assembly: GCF_057837205.1. Classification (NCBI taxonomy): domain Bacteria; kingdom Pseudomonadati; phylum Bacteroidota; class Flavobacteriia; order Flavobacteriales; family Flavobacteriaceae; genus Maritimimonas; species Maritimimonas rapanae. The sequence continues at coordinate 64,395 of NZ_JBYQFI010000001.1, forward strand.
TGTAGCAACTGTAAACACAATTAATGGAGAAAATATATCATTATATGCCACTAAATGGGCCCACGAATGGGGTATAGGTCAGGCAGATAAAGACAATGGTATTATGGTTTTAGTTGCCAAAAATGACAGAAAGCTTGCCATTCAAACTGGCTATGGAGTAGAACATTTACTAACAGATGCTTTAGCGAAACGAATTATCACAAATATTATCACACCAGAATTTAAAAATGGTAATTTCTATGGTGGCTTAGACCGTGGAACTTCTGCTATTATGCAAATAATGAATGGAGAGTATCAAGAAACTAGAGACTTTAGTAATAATAGTAGCGGAGGAATACCAATATTCTTTGTCATACTTTTCTTTATGATTCTTTTAATTATTTTGTCGAATAGAAATCGAAGAGGAGGAGGAGGAGGAAGAAGAAACTATAGAGATGGGGAAGCGGCTCGTTCGCTATTGGAAGCTATTATTTTAAGTAATGCTGGTCGTGGTGGCTTTGGTGGTGGAGGCGGTTTCGGTGGTAGCTCTGGTGGAGGTAGTTTCGGAGGCGGAGGTTTTGGTGGTGGCTTCGGCGGCGGCGGCTTTGGAGGAGGCGGAGCTTCTGGTGGTTGGTAATTTAAGAATGAAATTTATTCTTTATATACTTTTTTCAATTTTTCTTATTTCTTGTTCTAGTGAGAAAAGAAAAACTATTACAATAGGGAATGATCCATACATTTTGGTTCTTGGAGTAGCTCAAGACGCAGGATATCCGCAAGTAGCCTGTCAGAAAGAATGTTGCAAACAGGTTTATCAAGACCAGAGAAAAAAAAGACTGGTTAGTTCAATTGCTTTAATTGATCCTGCCTCTAACACAAGTTGGGTTTTTGATGCTACACCTGATTTTACTGAACAAACAAGAATATTATCTAAGCATGTACATGATAAAAACCTACCCGATGGTATTTTTTTAACGCATGGCCACATAGGGCATTATACCGGATTAATGTACTTAGGTAGAGAGGCAATGAGTGCGAATGGAACGCCAATTTATGCTATGCCGAGAATGAAACAGTATTTATCAAATAATGGACCTTGGAATCAATTGGTGAAACTGAATAATATTGAATTAAAATCCATTAAAAGTGACTCTACAGTTGTACTCAATAAAAGAATTTCTGTCATTCCGATTCAAGTTCCTCATCGTGATGAATTTACTGAAACTGTAGGTTTTATAATTAATAACCAAAGTAAGAAGGCTTTGTTTGTGCCAGATATTGATAAATGGAGCAAATGGGATAGAAGTATTATTGATTATATTAAGGAAGTTGATATTGCTTTATTAGACGCTACATTTTTTAAGAATGGAGAGATCAATCGCGATATGGATGAAGTACCACATCCTTTTGTTGAAGAAAGCATGAGTTTATTTTTTGACCTATCAGAGAAAGATAAACAGAAAATTTATTTTATTCATTTCAATCATACAAATCCATTGTTAATAGATGGAAGCGAAGCTCAAAACAAGGTGCTCAAGAAAGGTTTTAATGTTGCAAAGCAAGAAATGATTATTTCTTTCTAAAGTAAATTACTATAGGTACACCATGAAAGTTGAATTCTTCACGCATTCTATTTTCTATGTACCGCTTGTATGGATCTTTTACATACTGAGGGAGGTTACAGAAAAAAGCAAATTGCGGCGTTGGCGTTGGTAATTGTGTGCAGAATTTAATCTTTACATATTTTCCTTTATAAGCCGGAGGTGGATTTTGCTTAATGACCTCTAACATAGTATCATTCAGCTTACTGGTAGAAATTCTATTAGTTCTGTTTTTATGAACTTCGACGGCTGTTTCTATAGCTTTAAAAAGCCGTTGCTTAGTAAGAGCCGAAATAAATAGAATTGGTACATCGGTAAAAGGCTCTATTTCTTTTATAATTTGAGCTTCAAATTCTTTAGCTGTTCGATTGTCTTTTTCTACTAAATCCCACTTATTGACAAGAATAACAATTCCTTTTTTATTCTTTTCGGCAAGCCAAAAGATGTTTTGATCTTGTCCTTCAAAACCTCGAGTTGCATCTAGTACTAAAATAGCGACATCACAATGTTCAATGGCACGCACAGAACGCATTACAGAATAGAATTCTAAATCCTCCTTCACTTTAGATTTTCTTCTAATTCCTGCTGTGTCTACCAAATTGAATTCAAATCCAAAACGATTGTATTTTGTATCTATAGAATCACGTGTTGTTCCAGCTATATCTGTAACGATATAACGATCTTCACCAATAAGGGCATTTATAAAAGAAGATTTTCCAGCATTGGGTCTACCCACTACTGCAAACCGAGGTAATTCATCTGTAGTTTCTTCTTCCTTTTCTGGTAATGCTTCTACTAAGGCATCTAGTAATTCACCTGTCCCGCTACCATTGATACTAGCGATGGTATAATATTCTCCTAATCCGAGAGAATAAAATTCAACAGCATCATTATTACGTTTGCTATTATCAACTTTATTCACGGCTAAAAAAACAGGTTTTTTTGCTTTGCGAAGTAATTGAGCAACTTCTACATCCATTCCGGTAACTCCAGCTTCAACATCGACCATAAAAACAATAGCATCAGATTCATCGATAGCTAGTTCTACTTGTTTGTCGATTTCGGCTTCAAAAATATCATCAGAACCCACAACATAACCGCCTGTATCTATTAAGGTAAATTCTTTGCCATTCCATTCAGATTTACCATAATGACGATCACGAGTAACACCACTTACAGCATCAACAATAGCCTCACGACGTTGAATTAAACGGTTAAAAAAAGTGGATTTACCAACATTAGGTCTTCCGACAATTGCAACGATGTTTCCCATATTAGTTTTATTGGCTGCAAAGATAACTTATTAGCAATAGATTTTATAAATTTAGTATCCTTAAAATAAGATGAAAAACCTTATGGATAGTCAGACATTAGATAATCAGTTAAACAAAATTCTATTAAAGCCTCGCTTCACATTTCAGCACAAGGAAGCTAAGGATGAAATTCTGAAAAAATTTAAAGAAGCTTTTCAATTAAGATCATCTAACTTTCGAGGAAAAGTTATAGGAGACCATATAGTTATTGATGTACCTAAAGAGGATGAACATTTTTGGTCACCGCAATTACAAATTGAAATTGAACACAATGACGATATTACAGCAACTATTAAAGGATTATTTGGGCCCAAACCTACGTTATGGACTTTATTTATGTTTATCCATTTTGGTGTAGCATTAGCTTTTGCAATTTTTGTAACGATGCTATATGCCAATTGGAGTCTAAAGCAAGATTATACTTTTCCTTTAATAATGACTATAGCGATGCCAATTCTATGGATATTATTTTATGTTTTTGGAAGGTTAGGTAAAAAGAAAGGATATGATCAGATGATTGAACTGGATAATTTTATGAAAGAAGTTTTGGATAACTGATTAAAAATAGATGCTCATTTCTTTTTGCAAATCAAGAGCTTTCTCTTGTGCTTTTTCTGCAAAATCTTTTCCGTTTGAAGCATAGATAATTCCTCGTGAAGAGTTGATTAATAACCCTATATCATCATTGAGCCCAAATTTACAAATAGCTGAAAGTTTTCCACCTTGAGCTCCGACTCCAGGAACTAATAAAAAATGATTAGGTACTATTTTTCTAATTTCAACAAAATATTCAGGGCGAGTGGCGCCAACAACATACATTAACTGGTCTGAATTTTTCCACTCTAATGATTTTCTTAGCACTTTTTTATACAACTGTTCACTTTCGGTATGAAGTGTTTGAAAATCCAATCCACCAATATTAGAAGTTAAAGCTAGCATAATGGTGAATTTATCATCAAAAGCTAAAAAAGGTTCAACAGAATCGCTTCCCATATATGGAGCTACTGTAATAGAATCAAAATTTAAATCATCGAAAAAAGCTTTAGCGTAGCGAGTAGAAGTATTGCCAATATCTCCACGTTTGGCATCTGCAATTGTAAAAATTTCAGGATGATTTTCATTTAAATAATTAATGGTTTTCTGTAACGATTGCCATCCTTTAATGCCATAGGCCTCGTAAAAAGCTATGTTAGGTTTATAGGCAACAGCTAGATGATGAGTAGCATCGATTAATTGTTTATTAAATTCAAAAATTGGATCATTATTTTCTAATAAATACTGTGGAATTTTCTCGAGATCTACATCTAAACCAATGCATAAAAACGATTGTTTTTTTCTGATCTCCTCAACTAGTTGTTGTTTGGTCATGCCAAAAAATTAAGGTTGGGCAAAGGTACTAAAATTACCTATATTTGATTCTCAAATAATACTCCTTGTTCGGTTATATTTTAAATAAATTTTTCTACGGAATTTTAACACTTTTCGGAGTTGTAACTGTTATCTTTTTTTTATTTAATGTGCTCCCAGGCGATCCAGCAAGAATGATGCTTGATCAAAGAGAAGATAGTGAGCAGCTATTAGCAATTAAAAAGAAATATGGTTTTGATAAACCAGTATTAACCCAATACTTATATTATTTGAATGACCTATCTCCGATTTCTATACATAGCAAGAGTGAAGGTAATTATACAGATTTAAAAGAAGGAAAATATTCTTTTGTAAAACTATTCTCTACAGCTAACAAAACTATAGTGTTAAAAAAGCCCTACCTAAGAGAGTCATTTCAAAAAAACGGGAAAAGTGTTGCTCAAGTTATAGCAGAAACATTACCTAACACAGCGGTATTAGCAGTTTCAGCAATTACTATTGCTATTTTAATTGGTGTCTTTTTTGGGATTTTATCAGCAATTTTTAAGGATACTTTTTTCGACCGTATTATATCAGTAATAAGTACGTTAGGTATGAGCGTTCCATCCTTTTTTTCTGCAATTATTTTTGCATGGTTGTTCGGATTTGTATTACATAAATACACCAATTTAAATATGACCGGGAGTTTGTATGAAGTAGACGATTTTGGAGAAGGTAAATATATTGTTTGGAAAAATCTTTTGCTACCTGCTATAGTTTTAGGAATTCGTCCGCTAGCGGTTGTCATCCAGTTAATGCGAAACTCTTTATTAGAAGTGATGAACCAAGATTATATTAGAACTGCTAAAGCGAAAGGATTGTCGATGTATAAAATAATTAGAAGGCATGCATTAAAAAATGCTATGAATCCTGTAGTAACTGCCGTTTCTGGATGGTTTGCATCATTGTTAGCAGGTGCTGTATTTGTAGAATATATATTTAATTGGAATGGATTAGGTAAAGAAATAGTAAACGCATTAAATACTTTAGATTTACCCATTATTATGGGAAGTGTATTGGTTATAGCCGCTATGTTTATTATTATCAATATTTTCGTAGATGTCATTTACGGATGGTTAGACCCTCGAATAAGATTAAAATAAAATTTATGAGAAAAAATATTGTAGCAGGTAATTGGAAAATGAATTTAAACAAGGATGAATCCTTGAATTTAGTGAATGAAATAAGTAATAGTTTAGAAAGTATTTCCGATAACACAGCTATTATTGTGTCTGTTCCATTTGTGAATCTGACAGCTGTTGTTGATTCAAATACTAGAGATAAAAAAATTCAAGTAGCTGCTCAAAACATGCACTTTGCTGAAAGTGGCGCTTATACAGGCGAGATTTCTGCAGAAATGCTTAAGAATATAGGTGTAGATACAGTTATTTTAGGGCATTCTGAACGTAGAGAATATTTTAAGGAAGATTCACAATTGTTGACTAGAAAAGTTGAGCAAGCTTTGCAGCACAAAATGAAAGTTATCTTTTGTTTTGGTGAAAAGTTGGAAGATCGTCAATTAGAAAAACATTTTTATGTGGTTAAAGAGCAATTAAAAGATGCTTTATTTCATTTAAAAGAAATTGATTGGGATTCTATTATTCTTGCCTACGAACCAGTTTGGGCTATAGGAACCGGCGAGACAGCAACGCCAGAACAAGCGCAAGAAATGCATGCATTTATTAGAGGATTAATTGAAGATCACTACGATAATGATATTTCAGATCGTGTTTCTATACTGTATGGTGGTAGTGTAAAACCATCAAATGCTAAAGAAATATTTTCTAAACAAGATGTAGATGGAGGTTTAATTGGCGGAGCATCCTTAAAAGCAGAAGACTTTTTAGCGATTATAAACGCAATTTAATGTCCGATTATATTGCATATAATTTTATTGTTTCTCCTAAAGAGCCAGCTACTGAAATTTTAATAGCAGAATTAGGAAATGCAGGTTTTGAAAGTTTTGTAGAAAATGAAAATGGCGCTACGGCTTATATTCAAAAAGCAAAACATAAAGACACCATTTTAGCTGATATTTTTGTGCTTAAGAATGACGAATTCCAGATTTCTTATACCAAGGAAAAAATTGTACAGGTAAATTGGAATAGCGAATGGGAAAAGAATTTTAATCCAATTCAAGTTGATAATTTAGTAAGTATTCGAGCTCCTTTTCATGAGAATCCTAATCTACAATATGATATTGTTATAGAACCAAAAATGAGTTTTGGAACAGGTCACCATGAGACAACTCATATGATGGTACAGCATTTATTAGATTTAGATTTAAAGAATAAAAAAGTATTAGATATGGGATGTGGCACAGGTATTTTAGCAATTTTTGCTGAGATGAAAGGAGCCAATTCAGTAGATGCAATAGATATTGATGAATGGTGTTATGAAAACTCTCTAGAAAACTGTAAAAGAAATAATTGTCTATCAATTTCAGTGTATCAAGGTGATGCATCATTGCTTATCAATAAAAAATGCGATGTTATTATTGCTAATATTAATCGTAATATTTTACTAAACGATATAAAAATATATGCTAATTGCTTAAGTGATAAAGGCATCTTGTTATTAAGTGGCTTTTATCAAGAAGATATTCCTATTATAGATAAAGAAGTATCAAAATATAATTTAAAACTCGATAAAATAATTGAGAGAAATAATTGGGTAGCTCTAAAATACTTTGCTTACATCTAGTGGTTTACCATGAATTTTAAAATTCATGGTTTTCGTTATTGTTTCTATTAAATACAACTTCTATATTCGTAGTGTATCTGTATTATTCAATGTTAAATCGCAAGTCTATTGACAGACGGATTTCAATTATTCTTTAAAAGTAAAAAGAGACGTATCAAAAATGCGCCTCTTTTTTTATTTCAAACGATTTATTATTTTTGTTAAAATGTTTTCAGTATGAGTACTAAAGAAAAAATACAAGAAGATGTTGATGTACTTGAACAAGAAGTAAATCAACATGAAATAGTTTTGTTTAATGACGATGTGCATACTTTTGATTTTGTTATTGATTCTTTAATAGATGTTTGTGATCATACTCCAGAACAAGCCGAACAATGTACTTACTTAGTTCATTATAAAGGTAAGTGCGCTGTTAAAACTGGTGAATACGATGAGTTAAAACCGCGTTGCACTCGTTTGTTAAACCTTGGTTTGTCTGCCGAAATCGTTTGAAATGAATCGTAACAATTTTTGATACAGCTAGAGAAGTTTGATGATGAATTACACCTGACCGATAAAAAGCAAATAGAGATTTAAACAGGTGAAATACGACTTTTCTCTAAAAATCTATTTTTAGGTTAGTAAAAATTCTTCCTTTCAATTATTAATAATTTAATAAAAAAGCACAAATTTTATTGATTTCTCATTAATATCTTATAATCAGCATTTTATATTAAGCATATTTTAAAAAGTTTTCAAAAATGAGTAGCTTTGCACTCGTTAATAAAACCAAATATTTAAAGTATGGCATTTGATATAGAAATGATAAAGAACGTCTATAAAACCATGGGCGATCGAATAAATAAAGCAAGAGAACTTACTGGTAAACCTCTAACTTTGGCAGAGAAGATTTTGTATTCTCATCTTACCGAGGGTATGCCGACACAGATTTTTGAAAGAGGTAAATCGTATGTAGATTTTGCGCCAGATAGAATTGCATGTCAAGATGCTACAGCACAAATGGCTTTATTGCAATTTATGCAAGCTGGTAAGAAGAAAGTTGCAGTGCCTACAACCGTACATTGTGATCACTTAATTCAGGCTAAGATTGGTGCTAAAACAGATTTACAAAATGCTTTAAATACAAGTAATGAGGTTTTTAATTTCTTAGAATCAGTTTCAAATAAATATGGTATAGGTTTCTGGAAGCCGGGTGCAGGTATTATTCATCAAGTGGTATTAGAAAATTATGCTTTCCCTGGAGGGATGATGATTGGTACTGATTCTCATACTGTAAATGCAGGTGGATTAGGAATGGTAGCTATTGGTGTTGGTGGTGCTGATGCTGTAGATGTAATGGCAGGTATGCCTTGGGAGTTAAAGTTTCCTAAATTAATTGGTGTTCGTTTAACAGGAAAACTTTCAGGTTGGACAGCGCCTAAAGATGTAATACTAAAAGTAGCAGAGATTTTAACTGTAAAAGGAGGAACAGGTGCAATTGTAGAATATTTTGGTCCTGGTGCTACTGCTATGTCTTGTACAGGTAAAGGTACCATTTGTAATATGGGTGCAGAAATTGGAGCTACTACTTCTACATTTGGTTATGATGAGTCTATGGAGCGCTATTTACGTGCAACAGAAAGAACAGATATAGCTAATGCTGCTAACGAAGTGAAAGAACATTTAACAGGAGACGCAGAAGTATATGCTAACCCTGAACAATATTTTGATCAAGTAATTGATATTAATTTATCTGAATTAGGACCATTGTTAAATGGGCCTTTTACGCCAGATCTATCTACTGAAGTAGGAAAGGATATGACAGAAAAGGCAACAGCAAACGAATGGCCTTTAGATGTTGAATGGGGTTTAATAGGATCATGTACAAACTCTTCGTATGAAGATTTATCTCGTGCTTCATCAATTGCGCAACAAGCTTTAGACAAAGGCATAAAAATGAAATCAGAGTTAGGTATAAATCCTGGTTCTGAACAAGTTCGTTATACTGCAGAACGCGATGGTATTTTAGAAGTTTTTGAAAACTTAAATGCAAAGATATTTACTAATGCATGTGGACCATGTATTGGACAATGGGGTAGGTACGAAGACCCTAAAAATGCTCCTAAAAATAGTATAGTTCATTCGTTCAATAGAAATTTTGCTAAGCGTGCAGACGGTAATCCAAATACCCATGCGTTTGTTGCCTCTCCTGAATTAACAGCAGCCATAGCACTTGCTGGTCGCTTAGACTTTAATCCTATTACTGATGCACTTGTAGCTGAAAATGGAGAAAAAATAATGTTAGATGAACCAACAGGATGGGAATTACCTCCAAAAGGATTTGATGTAGATGATAATGGTTATCTAGCTCCTGAAGCTGATGGTAGTCATGTTCAAATTAATGTGAGTCCAGATTCTGAACGTCTTGAGTTATTAACTCCTTTTGAGCCAATTGGCGATGAAGTTGTTGGAGCGAAGCTATTGATTAAAGCTTTCGGTAAATGTACAACAGATCATATATCTATGGCTGGCCCTTGGTTGCGTTATAGAGGGCATTTAGATAACATCTCTAATAATTGTTTAATTGGGGCTGTAAATGCTTATAATAAGCAAACAAACTTTGTTAAAAACCAATTAACAGGTGAATACGGAGGAGTGCCAGATACGCAAAGAGCATATAAAGCCGCTGGTGTACCTACTATAGTAGTTGGTGATCATAACTACGGAGAAGGGTCTTCTCGTGAGCATGCAGCTATGGAACCGCGTCATCTAGGTGTAGTTGCCGTTTTGGTAAAATCATTCGCTAGAATCCATGAAACTAACCTTAAAAAGCAAGGTATGTTAGGATTAACTTTTGCAAACGAAGCGGATTATGATAAAATACAAGAAGACGATACGTTTGATTTTGTAGATATTAAAGATTTTGCTCCAGGTAAACCATTAACTATCCTTGTAAAACACGCTGATGGATCAGAAGATACTATTTTGGCGAATCATACTTATAATGATGGTCAAATAGAATGGTTTAATCATGGGTCAGCATTAAATTTGATTAAGAAAGAAAATGCAGCTTAAGATTTAAGTAAAGAAAGTATATAACAAAAAAACTCCTGAGAAATCAGGAGTTTTTTAATGGCTTGTAGGGTGAAACGTTTATTAAGCAAGCTTAGTTTCGGCTTCAATAATTTTACCATCAATAATGTTTAGCTTTTTACCTGCTGGTAATCTAACGATCTTACCTTTGTACGAAAAGCTTACTTCGCCTTCTTTACAAAGAATTTCAAATGAGTTAGCACGCTGTTTAACGCTAAACTTAGTGCCTACTAAATCGTTGATAGTACCAGACCAGGTTACTACTTCGAATGGAGCTGAACCTTCTTTAATATCAAAGTCGGCTTCTCCTACCAGATTTACTACTCTGTTCTTTTTAAAATTCGATTTTTTATATCGAATTTGAGATGTGTTATTTAGTGCTACTAAAGAAGCATCAGGTAATTTTATAGTTGCTTCGTTTTGGGCTGTTTTAATGGTTTTCATATTATCATAAAACGGACCATAATAAATTGCTAAACCAACAACAAAAATAGCTGCTATTTGTAGTGCTGGTCTTAATCTTTGAAATAAAGATATTGTTTCTGTTTGGGTTGTTTCTTGGTTGGTTGACATTCTCTTTTTGGTTATAATTGCGTTTAGCTTATTATATTCGGCGTTTACATCAAAAGAATTGTCTTTAAAAAGTTTAGCACCATCAGATATACGACTATAAGAGTCATATTCGGGTAACTTTTTAAAAGCTTCCATTTCTGCATCGTTAAGCTCGTTACTTAACCATTTTTGTATTAAATTCTCCTTTTCCATATTTTAATTCTATACTAATAGAACAACTAAAAGGTTTTTTTTCCTACCTAAATATAAATATTTTTTATTAGCTGTTGTATTCGGTTTGATTATATAACAACTAATATATTATTTTTCCTAACCTATATACCGTCTATTTCTTGTCTCAGCTTTTCTAAAGCACCATATATACGTTTTTCTACTGCCTTTCTAGAGATGCCAAGTATCTCAGCAATTTCTTTATGCCTTTTTCCTTCAGTTCTATTCATTAAAAAGGCTACACGTTGTGCTTCAGATAATTTAGCTAATGCCCGCTCATACTTTTGCATAAATTCTGATTCTTCTAAAACGTACTCTGGATCTTCGTGTGTGTAATTCTTCGGTTTAGTCTGCTGATGTCTTAATACCACCTTTTGATGCTTCACTTCATTAAGCATCATATTATTGGCTGTAGTAAATAAAAATGATTTTACCTTTTCTGGAGTTACTTTCTTACAATTATCCCAAAGTTTAATAAAAGCTTCTTGAACTTTATCTTTGGGATTTAAGTTTTCACCATATTTATATCTCAGAAAGTTAAAAAGATCAGTAGAATGACTTTGAAACATCTTAGAGAAAACATGTTCTTCACAAACACTAGTATCAAGTGTCTTAATCATTGTTTTTGAGTTTGGTTTATTAGGGTCGTGTTGATTTCGAATTTTTATTAATTATATATTAATGTATTATATTAACTTGAATTCTGCATCTATAAACTACAATTGTAGGTGTTTTATTGCCCAGAATTAAACAAAATTTAACTACAGTTTTATTTCATTCAACCAACATTTTAGATTTCAAAGATCTAAAAGAACGGAAATATTCAAGCACCTTATTTTTTATTTCTTATTTAAAAATTAAAATTTAATAAAATTTAATATATTGATTATGAGATAGTTAAAATTTAATTTAAAATATCTTTAGTTTTTAGGTAGGAACTTTTTAGGCTTCATTGTTTAATTAGTGAAAGTTGCAAATAACACTTTCGAAAACATTAAAACTAACATATAATTAGTTGAAGTTCTTTAAAAGATTCGTAAATAATAAGTGAAACATAAAGTAAACTTAGAATTAAGTCCCTAAAAAGAAACATTTATTAGAAAATTTAAAATCTTTAGAACTGAAAAAATATAGAAAGCATTAAAATAGTTTCTGTTAGTTTCATTTTGATGAAAGGGAAAGTTGCTGTGAATTAGAAGACAAGCTGTCTTATGTAAAGTAGTAAAGTAGTAAAGCCGTAAGGCAGTTTGTCTAAAATTCGAACATAGTGTTTGAATTTGTTGTCGAAAATTTTTTCCTTTCTCCCCGAAGTAGGATTAATAAGAAAAATAATTCCAATTCATGATAAGTAAAAAGGCTCGTACCGATATGGTATGAGCCTTTTTGTTTTTAGTGACCGCGATAGGATTCAAACCTATAACCTTCTGAGCCGTAATCAGATGCGCTATTCAGTTGCGCCACGCGGCCAATTTTGGGTTGCAAATATATTTCTTTTCTAAACAATAGAAAAATGAAACTACTATATTTTTAGTTGCTTATTTTAAGGCATTTTTAGTTATAAATGCCCTCCAACCTATTATAGCTAATTGTAGTTTAGAGGCTTTGGCAATATCTAACCTTTTTTTAGTAAAACTTGGTAATATAACTTTATTGAGTTTGGCTATTAATTTGAATAGAGTTTTTTTCATACTACAAAAGTAATAAAGAAAAGCTCTTGATAAAATCAAGAGCTCAGGGTTAGTTGATTTGGATTGATTAACTTTTCTTTTTCATGATATGATATTGAGTAGCATGATAGGGTTTTTTAATAGTTATTGAAATTAGATTAAGCTTAGGGCTATTTCAATAATGATAATAATAAATAAAATCATAAATGTTTAATGGTTTAAATTGTTAATTTTTTAGTGTTTTAGAATTAATTCTTTTTCAATATGTAAACTTTCCAAAACCTAGTCACATAAAAAATTAAAAATCTATAGAATTGCCTATCAAATTTCAATAAATAATGATTTATAAAACCACAGGTATAATCATCAGGTTCTGATATTAGTAATATTTTGTTACTATTAAGTGTATTTTTAGTTATAAAATGTAATAATTGAGGTAGTTTTTTTAGTGATTTTTGAAGAAACTTCTTAAAAAGCGTCTTTTTTAAGCATGTTTTTTAGCGTTTCGTTCATTACAAGCGTTTTTTAGCTGAACTTTTATTTAATAAAAAGCCTCATTACTTTTTACATAATGAGGCCAAACTTGAATGAAACAATTAGGTTAGTTTTTCTTCTTTTTTACTTCTTTCTTTATTTCGATAGTTTTTATTTTGTCTTTATCCATTTTCTTAAACTCCTCTTTAGTCATTTTCTTGCCATTTACAATATAAGTGGTCTTAGTATTAGCATCATCATCACTATCGTCAATAATAAATAAGTCATCATTATCCCCTCCTTTAGAGCGTCTTATTTTAATAACTTCTTTTTTAGTTTCATTACCATCGTCATCAATTTCAACAATAATTTCTTTTTTCTTACTGATTTTTTTATGCTTTCCGTCTTTACTGGTCCAGACATGCACAGAATGATCATCATCTGAATCAATATCTATATGTACATCTTCAGTATGACCTTTAGAATGTTTTCTTTTAATAATTTTTTTGCCATCATAATTTGAAACGTGATATTCATATCTAGATCCATGCGTAGAACCGATTGATAAACTATTATTTTCACTGTCGAAAGAGATACTAATAGGTTTAATTGCCTTGTCATTATCTGCGGCATAGGATGCTGCAGCTTTACCATTAGTGGCTTTTGCATCTATTTTAATAGCTGTGATTTCATCATTACTATTACGCTTAACATCTGTAAATTTTATTTTTAAACCCTTTTCTTCAAATTTATTCTTTATTTTATTTAGGTCTTCTTCTGTGGCTTTTTTAGAGATTAATAATTCTAAAATTTCAGACTTAATCTCAATAATTTCACTTTCATCATTTGAGCTTTGTGCTATAGTTTTTGTGTTAAACGATAGTATAAATGCAATCAATAATGGTAATGTTAAAGCAAATTTCCATTGACTTTTACTTGTCGATCTTTCTTTTTGTAACATAAGTATTCGTTTTTTTAATAGTGAATTGTAAAAATTGTTTGTTAACGCTAACTGATAATTTGGTGAACTTGTTTTAAGAAGTAATTGCTGGTAACTTTTTTTGCAACTAATTTTTAATTGAGTAATGTCATCAGTTATAAATTCTAAGTTTTGAAGAGCTTCTTTTTTGAATAACCACATAAAAGGATTAAACCATTGAATGATAGTTAATAATTGTATTGCAATTGTATCAATAGAATGTAATTGCTTTGCATGAATTTTCTCGTGAATAATAATTTGCTCTAATTCTCTTTTTTTAAATTGGTTTGGGTTATAAACCACAATATTAAAAAATGAAAAGGGAGAAATGGTGTCGTTAGTTTCAATAATATAGTGCCCATCTTGTTTTTTCCATTTATGTTTTAAGATTAACACTAATAAAGAAGTTAATTGCGCTAAAAATCTTATCAATAATATGGCAATTCCAATTAAGTAAATGTACAATAGTATTTGAGTAAGATCGATTGAAGGCGCAACCTGAGATAAGGATGCTTGATTAACATTTGAACTATTCAAAACGGATAAGCTCGAAATTAATTCAGGCTTAACTTGAACGTAATTCGGGATTGTTATGAAAGGTAAAACAATAGCAAGAGTTATTCCTGAGAGGAAGAACCATCTAATTGAATTAAAATAGGTTTCTTTTCTTAAGAAAATTTTATAAATCGAATAAAAAATTATAACAATAGCGGCCGATTTTAATAAATATTCCATAGTTAATTATTCTTTTTTTCAATTAAATCAATAATGTCTTTTAGCTCTTCAACGCTTATTTTTTCTTCTTTGGCGAAAAAGGAAACAACATTTTTATAAGAATTTTCAAAGTAATTATTAATTGTCTTATTCATAAAAACTTTTCTATAATCTTCTTTAGAAATAGTAGGGTAATATTGATGGGTCTTGCCAAAAGCATTATGCTTTATATAACCTTTAGCTTCCATATTTCTAATAATGGTAGATATGGTATTGTAGTGCGGTTTAGGATTTGGTAAAGCATCAATTATTTCTTTTACAAAAGCCTTGTTTAACCTCCATAAGACCTGTAAAATTTCTTCTTCTTTATTTGTTAATTTTTCCATTCTTAATTTATATGCACAAACTTAACTATTTTTATAGTTATAAAACTAAAAACATAGTTATTTAACTAAAATTTATGATTTAATGTCCTGAATTTAGGTTTCATAAATTAAAATCTATATTTGCCAAAATTTACTTGATGAGTATTGTTTACATTATAATTGGGCTCGTATTATTGGTTTTGGGAGGTAATTGGTTGTTGAAATCTGCTGTTGGTTTATCGTTGCAATTAAATATTCCAAAAATTGTAATTGGTATGACAGTTGTTTCGTTTGCGACTTCAGCTCCAGAGCTTATAGTTAGTGTTAATTCTGCTCTTGAGGGAGCAACTGGGATAGCGGTAGGTAATGTAATCGGTTCAAACATAGCTAATTTAGGGCTAGTTTTAGGTGTTGTTTTACTACTTGGCAGTATGGATATCCAGAAAAGTTTTTATAAAACGGACTGGCCAGTTATGATGATAGCCTCAATAATGTTCTACTTTTTTATTACCAATGATCTTGTCTTGCAAAGATACGAAGGGGTAATTCTATTTTCAACGTTGATAGTCTTTTTAATTTATTTACTTCGTTTTCAGAAACCCGCTGTAGTTGATGAAATGCCCGAGGATGATGAATTATTGCCTAATTATAAAATAGTTCTTTTTTTAGTAATAGGTGGCATAGGCTTGTGGGGAGGATCGGAATTGTTAATTAAAGGATCGGTAACCTTAGCTAAAAACTTAGGTGTTAGTGATGCGATTATTGGAGTTACTGTGGTTTCTATTGGTACTAGTGTGCCGGAATTAGCTGCTTCTATTATAGCTGTTATCAAAAAAGAAAAAGCAATTTCATTAGGGAATCTAATAGGCTCTAATATGTTTAATATTTTAGCAGTTTTAGGTATAACTTCAATGATTACTCCAGTAGAAGTTAAACCTGAAGATTTAAGTTTACTAAACAATGATATTTATTGGATGTTAGCTATATCTTTTATTATTTTTCCACTAGTTTTTTTTCCAAGAGGTATGCGACTTAATTGGAAAGATGGCATTGTATTATTAGGTGCTTATGTGATATTTTTGTATTTAACAATTTCAGTATAAAATTTTTCACCCCCCCTTATTTTATAAGTAATTAGTCATTAATATATAAATAATATTTATTATACCCCTATTTTTTAGGGGTATATTTTTGAAAAAGATATTTTTTATTACATTTGCACAGTAAAACAAAAATAAATTTAAATGTCAGCAATTAGATTTAATGCATTACAGGAAACACTGCGTCGTGAGCCTGTAAAAGTTACCGAAAATGGTCGTCGATCAGAAAGTTTTGGCGAAAATGTATTTAATGAGCATGCCATGCGTCAATATATGACTAAAGAAGCACACCAAAGTGTAATGGATGCTATTGAGTTTGGAAAAAGAATAAACAGAAAAATAGCCGATCAAGTTGCAGCTGGTATGAAAGACTGGGCATTGGCTAAAGGAGCTACACATTATACACACTGGTTTCAACCATTAACTGGAGCAACAGCAGAAAAACATGATGCGTTTTTTGAGCCTATCGGAAACGGTAGGGCTATGGAAAAATTTGGTGGAGGTCAATTAGTTCAGCAAGAACCAGACGCTTCTAGTTTCCCTAATGGAGGTATTAGAAATACTTTTGAAGCGCGGGGTTATACTGCTTGGGATCCGACATCCCCTGCATTTATTTTTGGAACAACTTTATGTATTCCTACGGTATTTGTAGCATATACAGGAGAAGCGTTAGATAATAAGGCTCCTTTATTAAGAGCATTACAGGCTATAGATCATGCAGCAACAGATGTTTGTAAATACTTTGATAAGAATGTTACGAAGGTAAATGCATCATTAGGCTGGGAACAAGAATACTTTTTAATAGATTCTGCATTAGCAGATTCAAGACCAGATATTACCCTTACGGGAAGAACTCTATTAGGACATTCTCCTGCTAAAGGACAACAATTAGATGATCATTATTTCGGATCTATTCCAAGTAGAGTAATGAGTTATATGCGTGATTTGGAGCAAGAGTGTATGTTGTTGGGGATTCCTGTAAAAACAAGACATAACGAAGTTGCACCAAATCAATTTGAGTTAGCACCAATTTATGAAGAAGCGAATTTAGCGGTAGATCATAATTCACTTCTAATGGACGTGATGGAAAAGATAGCGCAGCGTCATAAGTTTAAAGTATTATTTCACGAAAAACCATTTGCAGGAATTAATGGTTCTGGTAAACACAACAACTGGTCGTTAGCAACAAATACTGGGATTAATTTATTAAGTCCAGGTAAAACACCTATGACGAATTTACAATTCTTAACCTTTTTTGTTAATACCATTAAGGCTGTTAATGATAACGAAGAGTTAATTAGAGCTGCTATAGCTAGTGCAAGTAACGATCATCGTCTAGGAGCAAATGAAGCACCCCCAGCTATTATATCTGTTTTTATAGGTTCTCAATTGTCAGCTGTTTTAGACGAGTTAGAAAATGTAACAAAAGGGAAATTATCTCCTGAAGAAAAAACAGATTTAAAACTGAATATTGTAGGTAAAATTCCAGAAATATTATTAGATAATACAGATAGAAATCGTACTTCTCCATTTGCTTTTACAGGAAACAAATTTGAATTAAGAGC
The DNA here is from genome assembly GCF_057837205.1 of Maritimimonas rapanae. Classification (NCBI taxonomy): domain Bacteria; kingdom Pseudomonadati; phylum Bacteroidota; class Flavobacteriia; order Flavobacteriales; family Flavobacteriaceae; genus Maritimimonas; species Maritimimonas rapanae. The sequence continues at coordinate 82,117 of NZ_JBYQFI010000001.1, forward strand.
TGTGGGTTCTTGGTCTAACTGTGCAGGACCAATGACGGTATTAAATACTATTATGGCTAAGCAGCTTAAAGAATTTAAAAAAGAAGTAGATGCTTTAATTGAAAGTAAAAGTCTAAAGAAAGATGAGGCTATTTTTAATGTATTAAGAGAGTACATTAAAGCTTCTAAGAAGATTCGTTTTGAAGGTAATGGCTATGGTCAAGAATGGGAAAAAGAAGCTAAAAAGCGAGGTTTAAGTAATAATAAAACAACACCAGATGCTTTAAAAGCTAAAATTTCTAAGAAAGCAATAGCTCTTTATGAAGAAATGGATGTGATGAGTAAAGTTGAAGTTGAAGCTCGCCATGAAATTGAACTTGAAGAATACACAATGCGTATTCAAATAGAAGGCCGTGTATTAGGCGATATTGCTCGTAATCATGTGATACCAACAGCAGTTCGTTACCAGAATACACTAATAGAAAATGTTAGTGGATTAAAAGATATTTTTGGGAGCAGTTTCAAAAAATATGCAAAAGAGCAGATAGATTTAATTGAACAAATTTCACATCACATTGCTGGGATTAATTCCAAGATTAATGAAATGATTGAAGCTCGAAAAAAATCAAATAAATTAGAAGGACAAAAAGCAGCAGATGCATATTGTAATAAAGTGAAGCCATATTTTGAAGAAATTAGATATCACTGTGATAAACTTGAAATTATGGTTGATGATGATCTTTGGCCATTAACTAAATACAGAGAATTATTATTTACTAGATAAGTATATAAATCCCACGAAAGTGGGATTTTTTTATAAGATAATGGAGGTAATTAGAACCAATTCAAAACATAAAGATTTCATTTCGCTTGTTAAAGAACTAGACGCTTATTTAAGTGTTATAAATGGAGACTCAGATGACTATTTCAAACAATTCAATAAACTTGATGATTTGAACAATGTTGTTTTAGTTTATAGTAAAAATGTAGTAGTTGGGTGTGGAGCATTTAAAGAATATGATAAAACCTCTGTTGAGATAAAAAGAATGTTTGTAAAACCAAATGTTAGAAGAAAAGGAGTCGCCAAAATAATATTAAAAGAACTAGAAACTTGGACAAAAGAAGTAGGTTTTTCTAAATGCGTTTTAGAGACTGCGAAAGATATGAAACCAGCAGTCAAATTTTACAAGAAGAGTATGTATTCTATTATACCAAATTATGGTCAATATAAAAATATTGAAAGCAGTATATGCTTTGTAAAAATGCTCGATTAAATTGAGCATCAGCCAAAGTTTTATTTTTCTTACTTTTAGACTTCACAAAAACAATTAACTTAAAATGAAAAAATTACTACTTCTTTTACTAGTATTCTCTTGCTTTTATGTTCAAGGTCAAAATGCCAAAATAGATAAAATGATTGACGATGTTGAATCAAAAGTTATTGAATGGCGCAGAGATTTTCATCAAAATCCAGAATTATCAAATAGAGAATTTAAAACTGCTGAAAAAATCGCAATATATTTAAAAAGTTTAGGGTTAGAGGTTCAAACAGGTATAGCGCATACAGGTGTTGTAGGAATTCTAAAAGGAGGTAAACCTGGGCCGGTGGTAGCATTGAGAGCAGATATAGATGGGCTTCCCGTAACCGAACGTACACCAATACCTTTTGCTTCCAAAGTTAAAAGTGTTTATAATGGTATCGAAACTGGAGTAATGCATGCATGTGGACATGACACTCATATTGCAATTTTAATGGGTACTGCAGAAGTGCTTACTAAAATGAAAAAAGATTTAAAAGGTACAGTTAAGTTTATATTTCAGCCAGCCGAAGAAGGAACACCACCAGGTGAAGAAGGTGGTGCAGAATTAATGGTAAAAGAAGGTGTTCTTAAAGCACCAGATGTAGATGCTATTTTTGGGTTGCATATAAGTGCCGGAACAACAGTAGGGAATATTACCTATAAACCGGCAGGTATCATGGCTGCTTCACAACGTTTTGTGATTAAGGTAAAAGGTAAACAGACACATGGTTCGCGCCCTTGGGGAGGTATAGATCCTGTTGTGATCTCTGCTCAAATTATCAATGGCTTACAAACTATTGTAAGTAGAGATACAGAGTTAACTAAAGAGGCTGCAGTGATTTCTGTAGGATTGATTCGTGGAGGTGTGCGTAATAATATTATCCCTGAAGAGGTAGAAATGATAGGTACTATTAGAACTTTAGATTACGACATGCAGAAAAAGTTAAATGCTGAGATGAAAAAACGAGTGCCTGCAATTGCTAAAGCATTTGGTGGTGATGCTACTATAGAATTAGAAGGCGGATATCCTATTACATACAATGATATTAAATTAACAGCTAAAATGTTACCCTCGCTTCAAAATGCTGCAGGTAAAGACAAAGTGCATTTAATCAATGCAATTACTGGGGCCGAAGACTTTTCTTATTTTCAAAAAGAGGTTCCAGGATTATATTTTTTCCTTGGCGGGAAGCCAGCAGATGTAAAAGAAGAAGATGCAGCTTCGCATCATACTCCTGATTTTTTTATTGATGAGAGCGGTTTAAAATTAGGCGTTAAAGCATTTATTAATTTAACTTTAGATTATATGAATAGTGCAGGAAAATAATTTTTAATTTCTATTAGAATTAGTTTCTTTGTACAATTATAAAATCAATTAAAAGAATGGGATTTTTTAGCAAAAAACCTGAATTTGGAGACGTAAAGTCTTATTTAGATAAGGAGGCAGTAGTACTAGATGTACGTACTCAAGAAGAATATGATGATGGGCATGTAGATGGTTCAAAGCATATACAGCTTGATTTTTTACCAGATTATGTAGACGAAATAAAAGCATGGAATAAACCGGTAATTACTTGTTGCCGTAGTGGAGCGAGAAGCGGTAGAGCTGAAGAATTTCTAGCAGATCAAGGTATAGATGTCATAAATGGAGGTCCATGGCAAAATGTAGATCAGTTTATTAACTGATCTTAGCTATTTAAAATTTATAAATGGAAATACTTTTTGAAGTGTTTCCATTTTTTGTTTAAGTAAGTTTAAGAATTGCTGGTGTTGTTCTGAATTCTCATTAAAAGGCTTATGTGTTAGTCCTTTTTGGATCGACTCAACTTCTTGCATAGTATCTTGAGCTTTTTTAGAAATCCAAACAGATTTAAATTTTTCCCAAATGTAACTTATAGCGGTTTTGTTTGGATGAATCATATCTTCATCATAGAAACGATAATCGCGCAATTCATCCATCATAATTTCATAGCTAGGGAAGTAATAAGTATTTTCTTTAGGTTTAATAACTTGATGAATTGCAGATAATAGATGTGCCTTACTTTGATTGTTTTCTATAAATCCATCCTTTAAATGACGAACAGGACTAACAGTAAATATTATAGATACTTTAGGATTTTCTGTTTTTAATAGCGAAATAATGGCTTCTAAACTTTCAATAACTTCATCAACTGATAAAATTTCTTTTGAAAATTTTTTCTGAGGCACTTTGTGACAATTGGCAGCGATAGAACCAGTATCAACCTGTCTATAAATCCAGGCTGTACCTAGCGTTATAATGATGTGAGTTGAATTATGAATTTGTTGATTTGATAAATGTAGAGCAGTATTTAAATTACTTAATAATTGTTCTTTTTTAGGGTTACTAAGCTTAGAATGCGCATCAAAACAATGCCATTGTTCATTTAAAAAAAAGATATCATTTTCGGTATATGTGGTTCTATTTATGGCATTTTTAACTAGATTCTCAATAGCTTTCGAATGAAACAGAATACCTAATGGATTTACTATATTTTGAAATTTATAATATGATAATTTGCTTCCAATATTTTCTGTAAAACACGACCCTAACAATAATAATTTAGAATTATAATCAATTTGATTATGTTGTTGAGGTTCTAACTGAATATTGGTTTGGAATTGCATCTTTATTAATTAAGATACTCCTTAGCTTTCTTTAAAGCTTCTTTAATTCCATCAGGATTTTTACCACCTGCGGTTGCATAAAATGGTTGCCCACCACCACCACCATGAATTAATTTACCTAGTTCACGAACTATTTTTCCTGCATTAAGAGTATCGCTTACAATGTTTTTAGAAACAAAAGCTGTTAGCATTGCTTTATCATCATTTTTTGTACCAGCAATAAAGAATAAATCTTGAATTTCACTACCCAATTGAAAAGCAATATCTTTAATAGCTCCTTGGTCTAAGGATACTTCGGAAGCAATAAAATTAATACCATTTATAGTTTCAACCTTACTTTTTAAATCATCTTTTAATGAAGAGGCTTTGTCTTTCATTAAAGATTCGAGCTGCTTTTTTAGCTTGGTGTTTTCGTCTTGTAGTGCTTTTACAGACTCAACAGGATTTGTAGCATTTTTAAATAGGTCTTTAATCTCATATAAAGCACGATTGTTCTCAAAATAATAGTCTTTAACAGCATCAGAAGTAATAGCTTCAATTCTACGGATACCAGCAGCTACGGCACCTTCTGATCTGATTTTAAAATGCCAAATATCACCAGTGTTCTGTACATGTGTACCACCGCATAATTCAACAGATTTACCAAAACGGATTGTTCTCACCGTGTCACCGTATTTTTCGCCAAATAATGCCATAGCACCTTCTTTTTTGGCAGATTCCATAGTTGTACTACGATTTTCTTGCAAAGACAATTTATTGTTGATACGTGCATTTACAAAATTCTCTACATCTCTTAATTCTTCTAAAGTTAATTTAGAGAAATGTGAAAAATCGAAGCGTAGATATTTAGAATGAACTGCTGAACCTTTTTGCTCTACATGAGTTCCTAAAATTTCACGTAAAGCTTGATGTAATAAATGCGTTGCTGTATGGTTACAAGCCGTTCTAAAACGCTGCTTTTCATCAACGATTACTTTAAATGTGTCGCTTATGTTTTTAGGTAAATTCTCTGTAAAGTGAATAATGAGGTTGTTTTCTTTTTTGGTATCAAGAATATAAATAACATCACCTGTTGGTGTTTCTAAATAACCTTTGTCACCAACCTGACCACCACCTTCTGGATAAAATGGTGTTAAGTTGAATACCAACTGATACATATCTCCATCTTTTTTAGAAGAGACTTTTCTATATCTTGTTATTTTAACATTGGCTTCTAAAGTATCGTAACCTATAAATTCTTCTTCAAGATCATCAATTAAAACATTCCAATCATCAGTTTCAACCACCGAAGCAGCTCTAGAACGATTTTTCTGTTTCTCTAGTTCTTGATTAAATTCTTCTTCATTAAAGGACAACCCTTTTTCAGAAAGAATTAAAGCTGTTAGATCCTTAGGGAAGCCGAATGTATCATATAATTCAAATGCTTTTATACCTGATATTGTATCTGAATTAGATGCTTTGATTATTCCGTCAAGTAATATTAAACCTTGTTCTAATGTCTTTAAAAAAGAATGTTCTTCTTCTTTTATTACGTTTGTAATTAGTTGTCGCTCAGATTTTAATTCAGTAAAGACATCACCTAATTGTTTTGATAGAACCTGAACTAACTTAAAAATAAATGGTTCTTTTTGATTTAAGAATGTAAATCCGTAGCGAATAGCTCTACGCAAAATTCTTCGAATTACATAGCCAGCTCCATTATTAGAAGGTAATTGGCCGTCTGCAATTGCAAAAGCAACTGCACGAACATGATCGGCTACAACTCGAATAGCTACATCGACTTTTTCATCTTTCCCATATTCGGTTTGAGATATGGTTTCAACTTCTCTAATTAACGGTGTAAAAACATCGGTGTCATAATTTGAGTTCACATTTTGTAAAACCATACACAGACGTTCGAAGCCCATACCAGTATCTATATGTTTTGCAGGTAATTCTTCTAATGAACCATTAGCTTTACGATTGTATTGCATAAAAACCAAGTTCCAAATCTCAACTACCAAAGGATGGTCTTTATTCACAAGATCTTTACCCGATATTTTAGCTTTCTCTTCATCAGAGCGAATATCTACATGAATTTCTGAACAAGGTCCACAAGGTCCTTGATCACCCATTTCCCAAAAATTATCCTTTTTATCGCCCATTAAAATTCGATCTTCTGGAATTATATTTTTCCATAAATCATAAGCCTCTTGGTCCATTGGTAGGTTGTCATTATCAGTACTCCCTTCAAAGACAGAAACATATAACATGTCTTTGTCTATGGTATAGACTTTAGTTAGTAGTTCCCAAGCCCAAGCAATAGCTTCTTTTTTAAAATAATCACCAAAACTCCAATTACCCAACATTTCGAACATTGTATGATGATAGGTATCATAACCAACTTCTTCAAGATCATTATGTTTACCAGAAACACGTAAACACTTTTGAGTATCTGCAATTCTATTATTTTTTGGTAAAGCATTTCCTAAAAAATATTCTTTAAAAGGAGCCATTCCAGAATTGGTAAACATCAAAGTAGGATCGTTCTTTAGCACCATAGGCGCAGACGGAACAATATCATGTTGTTTAGATTGAAAGAAGTCTAAAAACTTAGAGCGTATCTCTTGCGATGTCATAAAATGTTAATTAAAAGCTAAATGAATTGCTTGTTTTTATGGTTGCGAAACATTTTGTAAATTTGTTCGTTTGGCAACTGAATTAAGGGCGTTGTGCAGCCTTTATCTAAGTGCAAAAATAGTACAAATTCACATTATGGCGAAGGTAAAATATTATTACGATTCTGAAACCCTATCGTATAGAAAAATAGAGCTAAGAAAAAGAGATAAGATAAAGCAAACATTAATCTTTTTGGCAAGCTCAATCTTATTTGCCTTACTAATAACTTTTATTTCATTTCAATTTGTAGAATCACCTAAACAGAAAGCCCAAAAACGTGAATTAGATAATATGAAATTACGTTATGAGCTATTAGATAAGAAAATGACACAAGCTCAAAAGGTGTTAGAAGGTGTTCAACAACGTGATAATGATATCTACAGAATGTATTTTGAGGTAAACCCGATACCAGATGAACAACGATTAGCTGGTTTTGGTGGTGTAAATCGATATAAATCTTTAGAAGGGTTTGAAAATTCTGATATGATTGTTGATGCAACTAAGAATATGGATATTCTGGCTAAACAGCTATATATTCAATCAAAATCATTGGATGAGATCATTAATTTAGCTGAAGACAAAGAAAAACTATTAGCGTCTATTCCAGCAATACAACCCATAAAAAAAGAGGATCTAACTAGAATGGCTTCAGGTTTTGGATGGAGATCCGATCCGTTTACCAAAGCAAGGAAGATGCATAACGGTATGGATTTCACTTCCCCGAAAGGAACTCCTATTTATGCAACTGGTAATGGTATTATAAAAAGAGCAGATAATGGCGCGTCAGGTTTTGGAAATCATATACGGATAGATCATGGTTTTGGTTATATTACACTATACGCACATTTATCTAAGTATAATGTAAGAAAAGGTCAGCGTGTAAAACGAGGTGATCTAATAGGTTTTGTTGGCAGTACTGGGCGGTCTATGGCACCACATTTACATTACGAAGTTCATAAAGATGGTAAACCAATAAACCCTATAAATTTCTATTACGGAAATTTAACGCCAGAAGAATTTAAAGAGATGTTAAAAACGGCTTCACAAGAAAATCAATCATTCGATTAATGCATATAAACTTACCAGACAAAAGATATTATAAAATTGGCGAAGTAGCCAAGGCATTTAATGTAAATGCATCTTTAATACGTTTTTGGGATAAAGAGTTCGATGTTCTAAAACCAAAAAAAAATGCTAAGGGTAATCGTCTATTTACCTCTGAGGACATTAAAAATTTACAAATGATTTATCATTTGGTAAAAGAAAAAGGGTTTACGCTGGATGGAGCAAGAAATAAACTAAAACAAAATCCAGAAAAAATTAAAGAAAATCATTCTATTATTGCTAGATTAGAAGCAATAAAAAGTGAATTGACACAAATTAAAAATCAATTATAATCAACATTAAAAATTACTATTATGAAAAAAGGGCTTATTGTATTAATAATATTAGCAATAATAGGTTTTGGTCTGTATAACTGGGCAGTAGGTTTTAACAATACCGCTGTAGAATATGAAGCAAATGCCAAAACTGCTTGGTCTAATGTAGAAAGTTCTTACCAGCGCAGAAATGATCTTATTGGAAATCTAGTAAAGACAGTTCAGGGTGCTGCAGATTTTGAAAAAGAAACTTTGGAAAGTGTTATTAATGCTAGAGCTAAAGCTACGGCTACTACTATAGATCCATCTAATATTACACCAGAAAAAATGGCTGCTTTTCAACAAGCGCAGCAAGGATTAAGCGGTGCTTTATCTAGACTTTTAGTGACAGTTGAACGTTACCCTGAATTAAAAGCTAATCAGAACTTTTTAGAATTACAGTCACAGCTTGAGGGAACAGAAAATAGAATTAATGTGGCTCGCGATAGATACAACGAAGCTGTGAATACTTATGATGTACATACCACAAAGTTCCCAGGAAAAATACTAGCAGGCATGTTTGGTTTTAAAGAAATGGCAAGATACAAAGCTGATCCTGGATCAGAAAATGCGCCAGATGTAAATTTCGATTTCGGTAAAAAAGAAGATTAATAATGTCTAAAGTAGAAGATTTTTTAACTGCTGCTGAAGAGCAAGAGGTAATAGAAACCATTAGAGAGGCAGAAAAAAATACTTCTGGAGAAATACGTGTTCATTTAGAAAAAGGTACTGAAAAAGACGCCTTAGAGCGTGCAAAAGAAGTATTTAATTTTTTAAAAATGGATGAAACAGAACAACAAAATGGAGTTTTGTTTTATGTAGCTGTAGACGATAAAAAATTCTCTGTATTAGGAGACAGAGGTATAAATAATGCTGTTCCAGATAATTTTTGGAGCAGCATTAAAAATAACATAGTCCGGCAATTTTCTCATGGTAACTATGTAGATGGACTTAAAGAAGGTATTATCGAAACCGGTCAAAAATTGAAAGAATTCTTTCCATATCAATCTGATGATACCAATGAATTATCAGATGAAATTTCTTTAGGGTAATTTTGAGAAATTTCAACACTCATTTTTGTAATTTTAGTTTATTATATTTCGTTTTTACACTGCAATTTTTTAATTGTAAAATCTAGCTTATGCAAGATATTATTAATGCTATACCATTTGGAGTTGCACTGGCTTTTATGATAGGCCCAGTTTTTTTTGTGTTGTTAGAAACCAGTGCCATAAAAGGTTTTAGGGCTGCAGTAGTTTTTGATTTAGGAGTTATAATAGCTGATATACTTTTTGTTTTGTTTGCATATTATGGAAGTAGAACACTATTAGAAAAAATTAAAGATGACCCTAGATTATTTATACTTGGTGGAGGAATTTTATTTATTTATGGGCTCTTTACTTTTTATAAGAGAAGAAAACCAATTATAACCGACGAAGACTTAGTAATAGTTGAAAAGAATAATTACTTGGGGTTATTTGTAAAAGGCTTTTTTCTAAATTTTATCAATATTGGTGTTTTGGCTTTTTGGTTAGGAATGGTAGTCGTTATCAGCCCAAATCTAGATATGGATGACAATAGAATTTTTAAATACTTTGCCGCAATAATTATTGCTTATTTCTTAACTGATCTACTAAAAATATTATTAGCAAAACAATTGCGAAGCAAATTAACCCCTTATGTAATTCGAAAAATAAGGCGGGGTATGGGTATTGCACTAATGATATTTGGTTTAGTATTAGCCGCCAAAGGATTCTTGCCAAAAGAAACTCAAGAAAGAATTGATAATGTGATTGAAGAAAAAGTTCCGATTCCTAATCAAAAGAAATGAGCATTAGCATATCAAGTGATATAAAGCTAAGTTCTATTGCTAAAAAAGATTCGAATGTATTATATCAATTAATGCAAGAAATTTACCCACCAACCTATAGTCATTTTTGGGAAGACAGTGGTGATTGGTATATAAACTCTCAATATTCTTATGAGAATTTAGCAACGGAATTGTTAGAAGAAAATCAACTATATTATTTTGTTTTTTATAAGAATGAGATTATTGGAATTATAAGAATTCTCTTAAAATATCCATTAAATATATTTCCTAATAAAAGAGCAATAAAACTTCATCGAATTTATTTACATCAAAAAATTCAAGGATTAGGAATAGGTAAGCAATTGATTAGCTATGTTGAACAATTTGCAAAACAGAAGGGATATAAAATTATATGGCTTGAGGTTATGAAAGAGCAGCCTCAAGCATTTAATTTTTACAAAAAATTAAATTATAATGTTGCCGACGAATATAGTTATGATAAAAATCTACTCTTCAAAAAATATCGATCTATGCTTTCTCTTTATAAAGAAATTAGTTAAAGACCAGTACTCCCAAATCCACCTGCCCCTCGTTCAGTTTTGTTTAAAATTTCAACTTCTTTCCAAGTAGCTTGCTCGTATTTTGCAATTACTAGTTGAGCAATACGTTCGCCATCATTAATAGTAAAATCCTCGTTAGATAAATTGACTAGTATTACACCAATTTCTCCACGGTAATCGGCATCGATAGTACCAGGTGCGTTTAAAACTGTGATTCCTTTTTTAGCAGCGAGACCACTTCGAGGTCTAACTTGGGCTTCGTAGCCAATAGGAAGCGCTATAAATAATCCTGTTTTAACTATAGTTCGATCTAGAGGTTTTAAAACAATTGATTTCTCTAAATTTGCTCGTAAATCCATTCCAGCGGAAGCTAAAGTTTCGTAGTGAGGTAATTGATGTTTTGATTTATTAATGATCTCTACGTTCATTTCTTAAAGATAGTTTTAAGTTCGCTTTTCTCGTTAAATAGTATAAATCCTACAAAAGCCACTACAAATAAAGTAGAAACTATATAATTCTCTTTAAATTTATAAAAGGATATAAATGATAAAGAAGTGGCTAAAACTAGATATAGAAAAATAGTATTGATTTTATAGGGTACATTGTAATACTTCTTTCCATAAAAATATGATATTATACACATACTGCCATATGCCACAAGTGTTGCCCAAGCGGATGCCATATAGCCATATTGTTTAATAAGCCATAAGTTTAAAACAATGGTAATTACTGCACCAAATATGGAAAAATACATGCCATATTTTGTTCTATCTGTTAACTTATACCAAACAGATAAATTATTATAAACACCCAAAAATAGGTTTGCTAATAGAATGATTGGAACAATTGCTAAAGCTTGATAATATTCTGGCTTGCTTAATAAAATACTTGCAAAAAGATGAATATAAACTACTACAACTAACATAAAAATAGTTCCTACAATTGTGAACCACTTCATTATTTTTGCATAGGTTTCTTTTGCATTTTCTTTATGAGCTTCATTAAAAAAGAAAGGCTCTGCGCCTAACCTAAATGCCATTATATACAATGTCATAAAGACCCCTAATTTATAACAAGCTGCATAAATTCCCATTTGATCCTTACCAATCATATCACCTAAAAGTAACTTATCTAGATTTTCGTTGGTTACATAAGCGAGACTACCTATCATAATCGGAATTCCATAAACCATCATTTTTTGTAAGGTTGGTTTGTCAAATTCAAATTTGAATTTCAACATTTGCGGTAGTAGCATTAAAAAAGTAATGAAACTTGCTATTAAATTAGCAATGAATATATAAACTACTGGATGCGTATTTTGGTAATGGTTAGTTAAGAAGCTAGGCAGGCTAATACTGTTTTTTAATGCATAAGGTATAAACCACAAAAAAAATAGATTAAAAAAAGCATAGATTATAATATTGCTGATTTTATAAAAAGCAAATTTTACAGGCTTTTTGGTTACGCGTAAGTATGCATAAGGAATAACTACTAGAAGGTCAAAAGCTGTAACTAGCGTTAGTATTTTTAAATGCATTGGGTTGTCAAAACCTAGCCAACTAGATAATGTTGAATTAAAGACTAATAAAACAAGAAGAAAAACTATAGTTGATAGTAAAAGTGTTATAAAAGCTGTTGAAACTATTTTTCCTTTCTGTTGCTCTTTAGAAAAGAATCTAAAGAAAGCTGTTTCTAACCCAAAGGTTAAAAAAGCAATAAAATAGGCAGCAAAAACAAAATACCAAGTATTTTCAGCAAACTCTGCAGATACTAGTTTATCTGTATGTAGTTTAGTTAAAAGAATATTAATTGCTCTGGGTAAAACAGCGGCAATTCCGTAGATAATGGTGTCTTTAAAAAATCCTTTTAACGAACTCAAGTTGAATTTGGGTTAGTGGTCATCCCGTTAAGGAAAAAATGCTTCACAAATATAAAAGAAAAACCCTCACCGAAATGGTAAGGGTTTTACAATTTATTTTACAAATTCTTAAGCTTCGATCGGATCGATTGAAACATAAGATCTGTTATCTTTCTTTTTGGTAAATTTTACTAAACCATCAACCTGTGCATGTAATGTATGGTCTTTACCCATATATACATTTTCACCTGGGTGATGTTTTGTACCTCTTTGACGAACAATAATGTTACCTGCTAGAGCAGCTTGTCCACCAAAAATCTTAACACCTAAGCGTTTCGATTCTGATTCTCTACCGTTCTTAGAACTACCTACACCTTTTTTATGTGCCATGATCTATAGTTTTAATTATTGTTATTAGTTATGATAATGCAGCAATTAGATCAGCTTTTTTCATTGAAGAGATTCCTTCAATTCCTTTAGCTTTCGCTAATTCTTTTAATTCTGCTACTGTTTTTTTGCTTAAATCGTTAGATGCTTTTTCTGCTTTTGCAGGAGCTTTCTTTGCTTCAGCTTTTGGCGCTGCTTCTTTTTTAGGCTCAGCCTTTTTTGCAGTTTTCTTAGCACCACTTGCAACGATACTTTCTATTTGGATTTCAGATAAAAACTGACGGTGTCCGTTCTTTACTTTATATCCTTTTCTGCGTTTTTTCTTAAAAACGATTACTTTATCACCTTTAAGGTGTTTTATGATTTTGGCAGTTACTGCTGCTCCGTCTATAGCTGGGGCGCCAATAGTTACTTTACCATCATCTACTAAAAGAACGTTGTCAAAAGTTACTTTTGATCCTTCTTTATCTTGTAAACGATGTACAAATACCTTTTGGTCTTTTGCTACTTTAAATTGCTGCCCTGCTATCTCTACAATTGCGTACATAATTTAAATTTTTATTTCGCTTAATTAAAAATGAGTGCAAATATACACCTATTTTGCAGATTGACAATAGGTTTAATTAAAAATTAATGTGGGATTATTCCTTTAAAAAGGATGTATATTTTCTTAAATTTGTGTTCCTTAAAAAAATTATGAAAAAGGGTAACAAATCTGGTGTATCAACGTCAGATATCACAAACAACAATTAAAAACTTTATCAAATGAAAAAATGGAATTTAACTCTTGTTTTATTTTTTGTTGCATTACTATCCATTAGTGCTCAAAAAGTAGATTTTATAGAGTATGATTTAAATAACGGACTGCACGTTATCTTACATCAAGACAACAATGCACCAGTGGTTACTACAGCTGTAATGTATAATGTAGGTTCGATGGACGAAGAAGATGGTAAAACAGGAATGGCTCATTTTTATGAACATCTTTTATTTACAGGAACAAAAAATATTCCAAGAGGAGAATGGAATAATATTGAAGCTGCAAACGGTGGAACAGGAAATGCAAATACAAATTGGGATAGAACTTATTATTACGAAGTTTTTCCTTCTAATAATCTAGAATTAGGGCTGTGGATGGAATCTGAACGCTTGATGCATCCTATTATTGATCAAAAAGCTGTTGATACCCAAAATGAAGTTGTAAAAGAAGAAAAAAGACAACGTATGGATAATGCACCATATGGTAAAGCTCAGTATGGTGATATTTATAGTCATCTTTTTGACAAACATCCATATGGTCGACCAATGATTGGTTATATAAAAGATTTAGATGCTGCTAAACTAGAAGAATTTAAAGCCTTTTATAAAAAATGGTATATGCCTAACAACGCTGTTTTAGTTGTTGCTGGAGATATTGAGATTGAGAAGACTAAAAAAATGATAAAAGATTATTTTGGCCCAATACCAAAAGGAAAGTTAGCAGATCGCCATAATATCAAAGAGCCAGAAAGAACTCAAGAAAAAAGAGTAAAAGAGTATGACGCTAACATTCAATTGCCCGCTATATTATTGGCTTATAAAACGGCACCTATGAAAGACCGAGACGCTAGAATTTTAAATGTAATCTCTACAATTTTAAGCGACGGTAAAAGTTCAAGGCTTTATAAGAAGTTAGTTGATGATAAGAAAAAAGCTTTAGCTGCATTTTCATTTTCCCGTCCTTTAAAAGATTATAGTGTTTACATGATGGGTGCTATTCCACTTGGAGATAATTCTCTTGATGATTTAATTAAGGAAATTGATGAGGAAATAGTAAAACTTCAAACCGACTTAATTTCAGATAAAGATTTACAGAAAGTTAGAAATAAGTTTGAAAATCAATATGTTAGTTCTAACTCTAGCGTGCAAGGTATAGCCAATTCGTTAGCTAGATATTATATGTTAATGGGTAATACAAGTATGATAAATAAGGAATTAGAAATTATAAATTCTATTACCAAAGAAGAGGTTAGAGAAGTGGCAAAAAAGTACTTAGATAAGAACAGACGTGTTATTATTGATTACCTATCAGAATCTCAAAAAGAAAAATAAAATAGTTTAAAAACAGTATAATGAAAAATAAGATATTTTCAATCGTAACAATATTTCTTCTGTCTTTAGGGGTGTCTGCTCAAATAGATAGAAGTAAGCAACCTAAACCAGGCCCAGCCCCAAAAATTAATTTAGGTACACCGGAGACTTTTGAGCTAAAGAACGGATTAAAAGTTTTAGTTGTAGAGAATCACAAATTACCTAGAGTTAGTGCTACATTGACCATAGATAATATACCATCTGCTTTAGGAGATAAAAAAGGAGTTGAAAGCCTCTTAGGAGGTATGCTCGGTACTGGATCGACCAATATAGCTAAAAGTAAATTTGACGAAGAGGTTGATTACTTAGGAGCTAATATTTCTTTTTGGGATGAAGGAGCAAGAGCGAGTAGTTTGTCTAAATATTTCCCGAGAGTGTTGGAATTAATGGCAGATGCTGCTTTAAATCCAGTTTTTTCTCAAGATGAATTTGATAAACAATTAAAGCAAAATTTAGATGCAATTAAGAATAATGAGAGTAGTGTAAAAGCAATTGCAGGTAGAGTAGAGAATATTTTAACTTATGGTAAAGAGCATTCTTTTGGTGAATTTACAACTAAAGAAAGTTTAGAAAATATAAAGATAGACGATGTTAAAAAACTCTATGACACTTACTACAAGCCTAACAATGCATATCTAATTATTATAGGTGACGTAAACGTTAAGGATGTTAAAAAACAAGTAAAAACATTATTCAGCAAATGGCAAAAAGCTGAATTGCCTAAAAATGAACTTCCTGCTGTAAATAATCCTTCGGTTACAGAAATTAATTTTATTGATGTGCCTAATGCAGTTCAATCTGAAGTTTCAGTAATAAATTCAGTAAAACTTCATATGAATGATAAAGATTATTATGCTGCACTATTAGCCAATCAGATTCTTGGTGGTGGAGGCACAGCGCGTTTGTATAAAAATTTACGTGAAGATAAAGGTTTTACATATGGTGCTTATTCAGGTATCGGAGCAAGTAGATATGCTTCGAGATTTAAAGCTACTGCTGCTGTTAGAAATGCAGTAACTGATAGCGCTGTTGTAGAATTTGTGAAAGAAATTAGAAATATAAGAACTAAACCAATTGAGGCTGAAGAGTTAAAATTAGTAAAGGCTAAATATGTTGGAAGCTTTGTTAGAGCATTAGAACGACCAACTACTATAGCAAATTATGCTTTAAATATTCAAACATTAGGGTTGCCAGCTGATTATTATGAAAATTATTTAAAGAATTTTGAAGCTGTAACTTTAGAAGATGTACAAAAAGCAGCAAATAAATACTTCCAAATTGATAATGCTCGTATTATAGTTACTGGCAAGGGTATAGATGTTGCTGATAACTTAGAACAATTAGGATATAAAGTAAATTACTTTGATAAATACGGTAATAGTATTGAAAAACCTAAATTTTCTAAGCCAATCCCTGCTGGTGTTACTGCCAAAACAGTATTAGAAAATTATATTAAGGCTATTGGAGGTATGGATAAATTGAAAACCGTAACCTCTGTGGTAACAAAATATGAAGCTGATGCTATGGGGTCTAAAGTGTTAGTAGAAGAAAAACGTGTTACAGATAAGTATAAGAATACCACTTATATGAATGGAGCTCCAATGATGATGGTAGTTGCTAATGATTCTGAAATGTATATGAAGCAAGGTGCCAACAAAACGCCAATGCCTGCTAATATGTTAAATGACCTTAAAAATTCTTTTGGCACTTTTGTAGAATTAAATTATTTATCGAATGATAAGGTAAAATTAGCAGGAATTGAAACCGTAAATGGTAAGGACACATATAAAATAGAAATACCAGGTGAAACAGTTTCAGCTTCTATGTTTTATGATGTTGAGACAGGCTTAAAAGTTAAAGAGATCTCATTGATTAATATGGGTGGAAGAACTCAGTCTCAAGAGGCGACTTTCTCTGATTATAAAGATTTTGATGGTATTAAATTTGCGGGGAAAAAAGAAGGCACCATGGGTCCTCAAAAAGTTGAATCTACTTTAATAGAAGTTTTAATTAATAAAGGAGTAACAGAAGAAGATTTTAAATAATTTTTTTAATGAATTATAAGAACCGGATGCTTTTAGTATTCGGTTTTTTTATTTTTTGCTAGCTAAATAAACGCCTAATAAAATCACCCCACCAGCAATTAACTGAATAAAACTTAGGTTTTCACCATCTAAAACTCCCCAAAAAATAGCAACTATAGGTATTAAATAGGTGACTGATGAAGAAAATACAGGTGTAGAAATCTGTACCAGCCTATTAAACAATGTTTTTGCAAAAGCTGTACCTATAACAGCTAAAATGGTAAGATAAAGTAGAGAGGTTTTAGTTTCTGGGGTGTATTCAAAAGTTGTAAAGAACCCTGAATACCATAAAACGATTAGTGTAGGAATGATAATTAAAACAAAATTACCAGTTGTTACTGCCAAGGCACTTAAATCACCTAAATATTTCTTTAGAATATTTACATTAAAAGCATAACCAATAGAAGATATAATTGGTAGTAAAGCAAACCAATAATTCTGATCTGGGTTTAGTTCGGCTCCTTTTAATATTAGAATTACTGTTCCAATTAGTCCTATTAAAACTCCAAACAATTGAGATCGTTTAAACGCAAACCCAAAAATTAAAAAACCTATTATCAAGGTGTTTAATGGCGTTAAAGAATTTAATATTGAGGTAATAGAGCTATCTATTCCTTTAATAGCATATGCAAATAAAAATGCTGGGAAAAAAGTTCCTAAAACCGCTGTTAAAAAAATATACCACCAATGGTGTTTTTTAATTGTAAAAAGGCTTTTAAAACCTACTAAAAGTAATACAAAAGCAGTAATTAAAATCCTCAAAGCTCCTACCTGAATAGGTGTTAATCCTATCAAAGCTTTTTTCATCAGAATAAAAGAGCTTCCCCAAACAATGGCAAGAATGATCAGATAAAACCAGCGTAGTTTTTTTTGACTCATTTAGCTAAATAACGAAGCACAAATGTCGCACAATAATTTTATTTAATTAGACATTCTTATCAAAAGTTAAAGTTTAGTTATATAGTAATCTTGCAATAGATTTATTATTACATTTGCTTTGAAATTTAAAATTTTGATTATGAAGTTAGTAAGGAGCATTTTAATTCTTTCCTTGTTGGGAATTGTATTGCTTTCGTGTGAAAAGAAAAATGAAACTGATACTACTACTATTGCTGCTAGTCAAACTAAAGAAATGGCGGTAAACCTTAAAAAAGTATCATTAGAAATAGAAGGAATGACTTGTCAAATTGGGTGTGCAAAAACGATACAATCTAAACTGGCAAAAACTGATGGTGTAAAGTATGTTTTGGTAAATTTTGATGATAAAAAAGGTGTTGTAGAGTATGATGCTAACAAACTTTCTGAAAAAGACATCATAAAGACTGTTGAGAAAATAGCTGGAGGTGATTTATATAAAGTTACAGAAGTAGCTGAAACAGAATAAATAAAAACAAAAAAAACCTTTGTTTATATAAAATATAATTGGTTAATTTGCGTTTCGTTAACGTATAAAACTAAAATTTTCAAACAAATGAAATTATTAAAAGGATTATTGATGCTAGCTATTGTTGCTTTAGTAGCTGTATCATGTAAGGAAACTGCCAAAGGTGCTGCTGAAGATACTAAAGATGCAGTAGAGGCTGTAGAAGGTGCTGCTGAAGATGCAGCAGATGCTGCTGGTGAAGCAGTAGATAAAGCTGGAGACGCTGTTGAAGAAGTAGTAGATTCAGTTAAATCTAAAGCAAAACAAGCAGGTGAAGCTGTAAAAGAAGGAGCAAAAGATGCTGTTGAAAAAAGTGCTGAGGCTGTTGAGAAAAAAGCTAAAGAAGTAAAAGAAGCGGTGAAGAACTAATTCTTTTTAACTTATAAAAAAGGCTTCCATTGTGAAGCCTTTTTTTATGCCTTTATTTTATCTTTGCTGAAACTTTTTTAATGAAGAGATTCTTTCCTTTATTAGTTAAAATATGCCTCATTTCGGTCTATGTAATTATTCTAGCCGGAGCTACAGTTCGTATGACGGGTAGTGGTATGGGATGCCCAGATTGGCCTAAATGTTTTGGGCACTTAATACCTCCAACCAACGAAGAAGAATTACTCTGGAAACCAAATACAGAATTTAAAAAAGGATTGGTAATTATTAAAGACGAGTCATTATTAGTTGCCAAAGAAAAAATTACAACTTCCGAGGAATTTAACCCTTTAAACTGGGAAGTATATACCAAGCATAATTATGCAAAATTTAATGTTACACATACTTGGGTAGAGTATATTAATCGACTAGCTACTGCTGTGTCTGGAATATTCTTTTTATTACTAATTATCACTTCGTTACAATTCTGGAAAGAAAATAAAAATCTTACTCTATTATCGTTTCTAGCGCTACTTTTAATGCTTTTTGAAGCATGGCTGGGTAAAACTGTGGTTGATTCTAATCTTGCTGTTTCTAAGATCACAGTTCATATGCTTGTTGCTTTGTTAATAGTTGCAGTGCTACTAATCTTGCGATTTAAGACAAAACCAAAAAAGATATATAAAACAGATAGAACATTTAGAAATATATTATTAGTTGTACTTGGATTAACTATTGTTCAAATTGTATTAGGAATTGACATTAGAGAATTTGTAGATGAACAATTAAAAGTGGTAGGGTTCGAAAATAAAGGATTGTTACAATTAGAATCAAATACTAATTTTTTAATTCACAGATCATTTTCTATTATAGTAGTAGTGTTAAATGTTTGGTTGTTTTTTAGAAATAACAAACTTAATTTAGGGTATGCATTACCTTTTTGGATTTTAATAATTATAACTATTGAAATTTTAGCAGGTGTGTTGATGTATTATTTCGATTTCCCTTTCGGAACGCAATTAATTCATATGCTTTTTGCAGCGATTTTATTTGGAATGCAGTTTTATTTGATTTTAGAAAGTAGGAGTCAAAAACTAATTGCTTAATCTTTCCACTCAAATGTTTCCATTAAATGCTTAATATCTTTTTCTACATATTTAATAGCGGGTAAAATAGAATCATAATTGGGTTGTACTTCAAAATAAAGAGCACCCGTAATAAAATGTTTTGTGCTATCAGTTAAATGAAATTGTAACGGCGAAGCAGCATTTCCGGTAACTTCTAATAAAGATC
This sequence comes from Maritimimonas rapanae, assembly GCF_057837205.1. Classification (NCBI taxonomy): domain Bacteria; kingdom Pseudomonadati; phylum Bacteroidota; class Flavobacteriia; order Flavobacteriales; family Flavobacteriaceae; genus Maritimimonas; species Maritimimonas rapanae. The sequence goes on from NZ_JBYQFI010000001.1 coordinate 102,030, forward strand.
CAAATACTTTTTTGTCTAAATTTAAATAGGGTTGAGCGCTAATTCCATCTGCTTTTATAGAATGCTTATAGGTCAACTTTTCAGATTCTAAAAGCAATTCTTTTAAATTATTTTCTATTGGTCTATATGTTAGATTTAATGAAGCTTTTAATGACGGATATTTGATATTGATCCAACATTTAGAATTAGGGTTTGCATCTGCATTTTTAGAATATTCAAATGTATAAGGGCAATCGGTTTCAGTTGTTTTATAAGTAGCATCGTTGTACGCCAATCTTAAGAATGCTTTAGGTTTGGGTAAAGTTTCTTCACCACAAGAAGTTATTATAACTAATAATGCAATTAACACATATTTAAAAGAGTTTTTAATCATTTGGTAGCGTTACTTTTACTTGTTTAATTCGTTTTTTATCTAATGCTTCTATCTTAAACTGATAATCATTAAACTTTAGTATTTCATTCTTTTTAGGGAATTTACCAGATATTTCTAGAATGAATCCTGCAAGTGTTTCGGCTTCACCCTTATGTTCTTCAAAAACTTCTTCATTAATATCTAAAACTTTATAGAAATCTTTTAAAACAATTTTTCCATCAAACACATAATTATGAGCATCTAGTTTAGAATAAGATAGATCATCATCATCGAATTCATCACTAATATCTCCAACAATTTCTTCAATTACATCTTCTAAGGTAACAATACCCGAAGTACCACCGTATTCATCTACAACAATTGCTAAATGATTCTTTTTTTCTTGAAATTCTTTAAGTAAATCATCTAATTTTTTATTCTCTGGTACAAAGAAAGGTTCACGAAGGAGTTTTTTCCACTGAAATGTTTTTTTAGAAAGGTGTGGTAATAAATCCTTAGTATACAAGATTCCGATAATATTATCCATGTTTTCTTGATATACAGGTATTCTTGAGTTTCCTTTATTAATGATCTTGTCAACAATTTCTTTAAATGATTCATCATCCGCTAAAGCAAAAACATCCATACGTGGACACATAACTTGTATGGTTTCAGTATTGCCAAAACTTACAATGCCTTCTAATATCTTCTGTTCATCTTTAGTAGTAGCTTCTTCTGAAGTTAATTCTAATGCCTGCGATAATTTTTCAACTGAAAAATCGGTTTGTTTTTTACCCAATCTTTTTTCAACAATCGTAGTTAAACTCATCAATGGTATACTCACAAAAGTGAGCATTGAATTCAAAAATTTTATAGGATATGCCATTAAAGAAGCAAAGCTGATTGAGTTTCTATTAGCATAAATTTTAGGCAATACTTCGCCAAACAGTAAGATTAAAAAAGTTACAATAATAACTTCTACAACAAAACGAATAATACTCGATTGTATACCACTAAAGAAATATTCACCAATGTATGCGAATAGTAAAACAATTAAAATGTTTATAAAGTTATTAGCAATTAAAATAGTTGCCAATAATTTTTTGGGATTTTTAAGTTGTTGAGCGACTATATTTTTTCGTTTGGAAGTAGCATTAGATGCTTCCTCTAATTCTGATTTAGAAAGAGAAAAAAAAGCAACTTCAGATCCTGAAATTAATGCAGAAATTAATAATAAAACAAGTAGTAAAATTATACCCGTGGTTAATGTCCAATCTATGGAAGCTAAAAAATATAAACTCGGAGGCTCTGTGTCCAATAAAATATAATTTAGTTAAACTTAAAATGGTAAGTCATCATCATATTCTTGTGATTGCTCATTTACAACCTCATTCGTGGGTTTAGGGTCATTAATTGGCGAAGATGTATTTTCTCGACTTTGTTGTAAATCTTTTTTAGTCGATAAGAAAGTCATATCTGTAACATGAATTTCGGTAGTGTATCTTTTACCGCCATCTTGACCTTCCCATTGACGTGTTTTTATACGCCCTTCGGCATATATTTTGTCTCCTTTTGTCAAATACTTTTCACAAATTTCGGCAAGTTTATTTCTAACTACAATATTATGCCATTCGGTAGTAGTAACCTTTTCATTTGTTTGTCTGTTAGTATATGTTTCATTTGTTGCAATAGGAAATCTACCAATAGAATTACCACCATCAAAATAGTGCATTTTCACCTCATCACCAAGATGACCAATCAACATAACTTTATTAAGTGTTCCTGCCATTTTCAATCTATTTATACATCAAAGATAATTAAAATATCAATCGTTATTTTTAAATTTTTTCACAAAATTGCTAATTAATACAGGTACGGGGTAACCATTGAAATCATTCCACAAAATACTATCATCACTGGGTTTTTTAGTTTTGATGATCCAGAAATTTGTATATAAATGTTGATGCGATAATTTGTGTACAATAGGTTTTTGATTATACAACTTTACAGAACTTTTACTATCAACATACTTATTATAAATAGATAACTTTTTTAATTCTTCTAGATCAATTTCAAATTCACTTTCAATCAAAGGGAATTCATATAAATTTTGCCAAATACCTTTACCGATCCTTTTTTGAAGAACAGTTTTTTCACCATCAATTACTAAATAATTAAAAAAACGTTTTTTTACTTTTAATTTATTTTCCTTAACAGGAAGCTCACTGATCTTCTTTTTTTGTAAAGCAATACAACTGTTGTTAAAAGGACAAACTGTGCAGTCAGGATTCTGTGGTTTGCATTGTCTGGCACCAAACTCCATTATAGCCTGATTAAAAGTTCCTGGTTGTTTTTGGTCAATTAAACTTTGTGCTAATTCTTTAAATTCTCTAATTCCTTTAGTTGAGTTGATTGCTGTGTTAACTCCAAAATATCTGGCTAGCACACGGTAAACATTACCATCGACTACAGCAGCTGGTTCATTATAGCAAATTGAAGCGATGGCAGAAGCAGTGTAATCACCGACTCCTTTTAATTTTAATAATTGTTTGTATGATTCTGGAAATTTTCCATTTAGATCATTTACAATATATTTTGCAGAAAAATGCAAATTTCTAGCTCTTGAATAATACCCCAATCCTTGCCAAAGTTTTAATATTGTTTCTTCTTCCGCTTTAGCAAGGTTAGAAACGGCTGGAAAATGCTCGATGAATTTTAAATAATACGAAAGCCCTTGGTCTACTCTTGTTTGTTGTAAGATAACTTCTGAAAGCCAAATAGCGTATGGGTCTTTAGTTTCCCGCCAAGGTAAATCTCGCCTATTTTGTAAATACCAGTAAATTAATGTATTAGAAAAATTCATACATTTTTATTAATCTGGCAATAATAATGTTTTTATCTCATTAAATTTTAACCATTTAGCTTTTTGAAATTGATATAAAAGCTTATATTTGCCACCCCAAAAAAGGAATAAATAATAATATAAATTTTAATAATAATGACAAAAGCAGAGATCGTTGCTAATATTTCAGATAAATCTGGAATTGAGAAAGCAGATGTGTTGAGAGTTGTAGAGGATTTAATGAAAGAAGTTAAAAATTCTTTAGAAAGTGGTAATAATGTATATTTAAGAGGTTTTGGTAGCTTTACTGTAAAGACTAGAGCTGAAAAAACAGGTAGAAATATTTCTAAAAATACTACAATTAAGATTCCTGCGCATAATATTCCAGCGTTTAAACCAGCAAAAGTTTTTGTTGAGGGCGTAAAGAAAAATGTACCAGTAAAATAATATTAATAGAAAAAAACACGTTTGAATTATGCCTAGTGGTAAAAAAAGAAAACGCAGTAAAATATCTACTCATAAGCGTAAAAAAAGAAGTAGACAAAACAGACACAAAAAGAAAAAATAGTTTTTTAACTATTTTTTCTTTTTAAGAAGTACAATCGTTCTTTGAAAAAGAAATTTATCGATAAGATAAATTTCATCGGGTTATAAAATATAACCTGTGATTAATTTAACCTATCTACATTAATATAAAATTATTGTATTTAGTGTAGATGCAAAACATATACAGAGTGAAAACAGAATTAATAATTAGATCAAATTCCTCTGATATAGATTTTGCCTTATTAAGAGATGGTAGGTTAGTTGAATTGCATAAAGATGAAAACGATAATAATTTTAATGTTGGCGATATATTTTTAGCCAAGATCAAAAAAACATTATCAGGCTTAAATGCCGCCTTTGTAAATGTAGGAAGTGAAAAAGATGCTTTTTTACATTATCATGATTTAGGGCCGCAATTATTGTCTTTAAGTAAATTCACACACCGAGTAAGCACAGGTAAGCAAAAAGAATTCACTTTAAAAAATTTCCGTTTCGAAAAAGATATCAATAAAAACGGAGGTATTGATCAGGTTATAAAAGCTGGTCAAAATTTATTAGTACAAATCGTTAAAGAACCTATATCTACAAAAGGCCCTCGTATAAGCTCAGAGCTTTCAATAGCCGGTAGATATCTAGTGTTAGTTCCTTTTTCTGATAGAGTTTCTGTCTCACAAAAGATAGGAAGTAGAAAAGAGAAAGAACGTCTTAAACGACTTGCCCAAAGCATTAAGCCAAAAGGATTTGGCGTTATTCTGCGTACAGTAGCCGAAGGCATTAAAGTAGCAGATTTAGATAGAGATTTACAGAATTCTTTGCAACAATGGGTAAAGCTTTGTAAAAAGTTACCTCAAGCACAAGCCCCAGCAAAAGTTTTATCAGAAATGAATAGGGCATCCTCTATTTTGAGAGACGTTTTAAATGATTCTTTTACAAGTATTATTACAAACGATAAAACATTGGTTGGTGAGTTAAAAGACTATTTGAGAAGAATAGCTCCAGAAAAGGAATCTATTGTAAAGTTACATAGATCTAAAACTCCAATCTTTGAAAGATATGGTATCGAACGACAGATAAAAACATCTTTTGGTCGAACGGTATCTATGCCTAAAGGAGCCTATTTGGTAATAGAGCATACTGAGGCTTTACATGTTATAGATGTAAATAGTGGTAATCGTTCTAACAAAGCAAATTCTCAAGCAGATACAGCATTAGAAGTTAATATGATTGCTGCATCTGAAATTGCTAGACAGTTGCAATTAAGAGACATGGGAGGTATTATAGTAGTTGATTTTATAGATATGCATACGGCGGATCATAGACATAAGCTGTATGAACATTTAAAAAATGAAATGAAATTAACTAGAACAAAACACAAAGTATTACCACCTAGTAAATTCGGTCTGGTGCAAATAACCAGACAAAGAGTAAGGCCTGAAAGGGTTATTAAAACAAAAGAAGAAAATCCGAACAAAAATGGAGAGGTCGAGGCTCCTATTGTTTTGATTGACAAAATTGAAATCCAATTAGAAAAATTACTTTCTAAAGATGTTAAAGGAGTTACATTACATGTACATCCGTTTGTGGCGTCTTATATTAAAGGAGGATTTCCGTCATTACAAAACAAGTGGTTTTTCAAATATAAAAAGTGGATTAAAGTGATTCCACGAGATGCTTACCAATACTTACAGTATCGTTTCTTTACAGCAAACGATAAAGTCGTAAAATAAGGTATTTATTATATCAATAAATCCCGTAACAATAAAAGTTACGGGATTTTTTTATGGACTAATTTAAACCTTTACAAATTTTTAAAGTCTTAAAATAAAGATTGATTTAGGTTTGGTTAGTTTGGATTAAAACGTGTTTTCAACTGAAGACACGTTTTATCTTTTAGCGAATTAAGAATTTTTTAGTAATCTTTTTATTATTTTCTAGAATGGCATTAATAATTAACACAGTACCCTTTTTAAAATTGCTCGTATTAATGGTGAATTTATTCTTACCTGGAGATTGATCAACAATCAATTTACCAAGAATATCATAAGCTTTGAATTCTTTAATAATAGATCCATCGGATGTATTTACATTAAGAATGTCTTCTTGATTTGCTATTACCAAATCAGCCAAACTAAGATTAACATCACCATTGCTCAAGACAGAGGATTTAGTTAGAATTAATTCAAAACGATCATTAAAAACACCTTGTTCTTGCATTACAAAACTATAATCATCATTTTTTAAATCATGAGTTAGTTGTAATAATTTATCCTTTAACAAAATTTCATATTCATTGAGTTTTCCTTCAAAGCTATTTATACCAACTTGTAAACTATCTCCAGAATTTATGTAAGAATAAAAACCAAGTTTGATAATCTCTTCATCTGTAATTGGTTTTTTACCTTGAATAACTAAATCTTGATCTTCTACAACAGAATAAAAAGAAATGTAACTACCTCCGTCAAAACGTATTCCATCATAACTTCTATCTAAATTGTCTGTTGCTCCTTCGATAAAACCAATTAATACCTGACTGAAAGCTCCATTCTCATTTTTTAAATCTAGCCAAATACGATCTTTTTCAGAAGCAGATTTTTTCGAATCTGTTCTAAAAAGCTGGTTATTATTATTAGTAACTCTCATAGAATTATCAAAAGTTATTGTGCCAGCAGTGATTGCTTGTATAAAAAATCCTTGTCCCGAAGCTATAAATCCATTTGGAATTGCACCACCAGAACCTGCTTGAACGCCACCAGTACCAGAAGTATAAGTGGCATAATCGTTAGTTGCATAATTGTATTTATCTGGACCAGGATTACTTTCAGATATTTGGGTATTATGTGTCCACAAATAAATTGTTCCATTTACTATTGAAGAGTTTCTAAGGTCATCTAAAAAAATTTGAGCGTTTATAGCCGAAGGGTATGGATTACCAATAAGATTCCAATTTTCAAACTCTCCAGGGCCTCTAATAATAGATACGGGTATGGTACCATTATTTACAACCCCATCAAAAATTACTGATTGTGTTTTTGGAAAATTACCAGAAGTATCACCCATTGCTATGTAACCAACACCTGGTTGCATAGTAGTTGATCCATTTTGAAATACCCAACCATTTTGATAATTAAATCTATAAATTCTATTTGCTACAGAAGATGACAATGCGCTCCCTATAGTCTCATTACTGGTTGGAGATGACCAATACATATAGTCATATTGATTAAATGGAGTAGAAGTCTTATATATATTAGCTGTGCCACTAACATTCCCATCATCTCTGACCATGACTAATGATCCTTCGTGCAATACTTCTATGTTTCCATTTACTGTCAAATCATTATCAATTAAAATATAATCATTTGCTCCAACTGTAACTGTACTTCCAGAATTTACTGTACAATTGCAAGAATTAAAATCACCATTAGAAAAGGTGTTATAATTGCCATTAATGGTTACAGAAGTAAATTCATTAGGGGCACCATTACTCCAATTAGACCCATTCCATGTGGTCGAAAAAGGACACTCAGGTGACCAGGCAACAATATTAAACTCTCCAAAATTATTATTTTGATATTCCCAAACACGAATAAAAACAGTTGTATTTGGTAGACCAGTAAGGTTAACTATACTAAAAAAGCCAGAACCACTATCCGCGTCACAGGCAATTTGTGTTAGTGAACCACAAGATCCTGTATAAACAGCGAGGCCAGTATCACTAATTCCTCCTGCATTAGAAGTTTCGATATTTAAAATACCCGAAGCAGGGACTTGAGCAGTGAACCATACATCACCACCTTGATATCCATCACAATTCGGGTTTGGAGCTGGGTTTGTACCTGTAGCTCCAACATTAGTACTTGTAACAACATTTTCTGTATTTGTACTACCAACAGTTAAATTTGTAGCATTTACACAATTATTGTTTGTGGGAGCATGAGTTGAATAAGCAACAATATTAAAGTTGCCTGAAGTTTGATTATTATACGACCAAATTCGAATAAAAATAGTTGTATTTGGTATTCCTGTTAATTCTATTTTTGAATTTAAGTTACCAGGATAATTAATATCATCATTACAAGCTAATTGAGTTAAATTACCACAGCTACCAGAATAAACAGCAATGGCTGGATCAATCTGTGAGCTATTAGTTTCTACAGTAATAACGCCCGAGGCGGGCACTTGAGCAGTATACCATGTATCTCGACCTAAATAATTACCGCAAGATGGATTAGGCAATTCTCCTGAATTAGAAGCTCCTATATTTGTTCCAGAAACTATGTTTTGTGTATTGTTAGTTCCTACCGAAAGAACAGTAGCGTTTGAACAACTATCATTAGAATTAGCAGACTCATATATTCTAACATTGTCAAAACCACCACGATCACTTCCGTGATTATTTTTTGCAAATAAAGTTACTCTTACATTGGTAACTACAGAAGGTATATTAACAGTTTCAGTTTGCCACCCATTGGTATTATCACTATTTCCATTAATTCCATTTACTACTATAACTTCTCCTTGAGAAATGTTATCATAAAAAAGTTCATATTTTAAATCTTCGGTATTTTCAAAACTGATTGCATTATAATCGAATGAAAAAATCACATTAGAATGTGTTGATATATCTACATTAGGAAAAGAAATAGATTCAAAGTCATTACCTCCACAACTACCATTAAGATCTCTAACACCCCAGAACCTATTTCCATCGTTTGGTGATATGCCAGGTAAGCTCGTTACATAATTCCAAATATCATTACCTATAGAGCAAGGTGGTGTAGAAAAAGCCAAAGGAGACCATGTATCGCCAGAAACTTCAAAACTTTGTTTAGCAATAATGGTTTGCGCATTAGTAGAAAAAATTCCCCATAGCAATAACAAAAAGAAAATAATTCTTTTCATGGCTTGATTTAATTCCTTTCTTACAAAGGGGATATTTGCAAGGTTTAGTTCGTAAATATAACTTAAGACTTAACGAGAAATACCCTTATTAATTATATATTAATAACAACTTTATTAACGTTTTTCCTATCTAGAAAGGATGAATTTCTAGTTTATTATATTGTTCCTTCGTCACTATTTTTTACTTTTATATAAATGCATAAAAAAACGTATACAGTAGAGGAAGCTAAATCAAAACTTGAATATTACTGTTCTTATCAAGAACGTTGTCATAGCGAGGTTGAGAAAAAACTTACTGATATGAACATGATACCTTCAGCAAAAGAATTAATATTTCTTTATTTAATGGAAAATAATTTTTTAAACGAAGAACGTTTTGCCAAAACATTTACCAGAGGAAAATTTAGAATTAAAAAATGGGGCAAACAACGAATCATTAGAGAGTTAAAAATGAAAAATATATCAGAATATAATATAAAGTCTGGTTTAAAAGAGATTAGCGATTCAGATTATGAGGATACTTTTAGTAAGTTATCATTAAAGAGGTTCAACGAAATAAAAGAAAAAAATAAATACAAAAAGCGTAAAAAATTAGCTGATTACTTGTTGTATAGGGGTTGGGAGTCAGGTAAAGTTTACACTAAAGTTATTGAGCTTATACCTTAATGTTATTTAGTTTGTGAGTTCTGGTAATTGCTTGTTCATTCTTCCAGTCTATCCATTTTTGACCTTTAATTCTACGCATTAAATTATCAATAGATCTCATTATTAAAATGTTATAAATTGCTTTACTTAAGTTTTTAGGATTTCTAGCAATTGCCCTAAGACTCATTGAGAACCCCGGAGTTACATACCTCATATAATGCCAATAACCTTCTGGCATATATAGCACATTACCATGTTCTAAATTAGCTATATAGCCTTTAGCTTTTCTTAAAGCTGGCCATTTGTCAAAATCAGGATTTGAAAAATCAATATCTTCTCTTGTTATTAGAGAGTGAGGGATTTTATATAAATACTTATTCTGGTTTTGATCAAACAATATGCATTGTTTTTTACCTTCAAAATGAAAATGAAAAATATTGGCCAAGTCTATATCGTAATGCATAAAAGTATAAGAATCTTTCCCGCCAAAAAAAAGCATTGGTAGCCCTTTCATTAATTTTAGCCCAAGATCTGGATAAGAAAAATCATTTTGAAGTTGAGGAACCTCTTTTAAAATATTCCAAAGAAAAATACGATATTTTGTTGGCTCACTTTTCAATAGAGCTATATATTCACTCATTTTCATTTGAGCATGAGGTTCATTAAAACCATCTTTATAATCTACAGGTCTATCATCGTATAAAGAAACAATTTTATCTCCAGCAATACTGCTCATGTAATCTAAACTCCACTTTTTAAAAGCTGGCCAATCTTTAGTTGAAGATTTAATTACTAAAGGTTTTTGAGGTTTAAAGTAGTTTTTAATAAAATCTTCTTTACTTATAGATTCAACTACATCAATTTGAGTAAGATTCAATGACATTGAAAATGAAATTATTTATTAAATTTAGTAAGATCTTTTTCAAGAGTTTGTTTATTGATAATATTATTAATTTTACTATTAATTGACGAAAAAGCGTTGATTAAATTACTGACCTCTACTTTTATTTCATCATTTTCAATTTCTGAAATGTTTTCCATATCAGCTAATCTCAATGCAGTATTGTGCAAAACATTCAAACGTATTTTAATATCTGGGTGATCAAATCTTTTAATTCTAATTGAGTCTTTTAATAGTTGAGTTAGGTTTGATAATTCTTTCGCTTTAGACAATGCCTCATTAGGTAAAATATTATAATACTCCTCAATAACAATTTCAACTGAATGATATTCTTGCCATGATTCTACTAATTTTTTTGAATCAGAGTTTAGGGTTTCACCAATACCGTTCGTAATTTCTTCAATCTCATTTTTAGAATGCTCTTTTACTTGATTAATTACTGATTCTTTTTTTTGATTTGTGCATCCAAAAAAGACTAAAACAAAAATTATTAAAAATCTATCTAACATTAAAAACCAATTTAATACAAAAGTAACACTCTTAGACAAATTAATGATAAAAGGTGTTTAGTGTTTAATTATATTTGTTCACCTTTTAATTTTAACAATGCAAAATAAAACACTTGTTATTGGTGCCTGTGGCCAAATAGGTTCAGAGCTGACAATGAAACTACGTCAAATTTATGGTAATGATAACGTCATTGCTTCCGATATTATTACAGGCAAAGCTGATCTAATGTGGTCTGGTACTTTCGAAATTTTAGATGCTACAGATAAAAAAGAAATTGAAGATATTATAAAGCAATATAATGTTTCTGACGTCTATTTAATGGCAGCAATGTTATCTGGTACTGCTGAAAAATATCCTGACAAGGCATGGAATTTAAATATGACTTCACTTTTTCATGTATTAGATTTAGCTAAAGAAGGAGTTATCAAAAAATTATTTTGGCCTAGTTCTATTGCCGTTTTTGGACCAACAACTCCGCAGAAAGATACTCCGCAAAATACTGTTACAGAACCAACAACGGTTTATGGTATTAGTAAATTCGCAGGTGAGAATTGGTGTAATTATTATAAAAATAAATATGCTGTAGACGTACGTAGTATTCGTTATCCAGGTATTATAAGTTATAAAACACTACCGGGAGGTGGTACTACCGATTATGCTGTTGAAATTTTTCATAAGGCTTTGTCTGAAGGGAAATACACATGTTTTTTGAATAAAGATTCACGTTTACCAATGATGTATATGGATGATGCTATAAAGGCAACAGTAGACTTAATGCAATCTAAAGAACAAGAGAATTATATTGCATACAACATAAGCGCAATTAATTTCACTCCTGAGGAATTAGCTTTAGAAATAAAAAAACATTTACCAAATTTCACTATTGATTATAAACCTGATTTTAGACAAGCTATAGCAGATAGTTGGCCTCATTCAATTGATGATTCTAAGGCTAGAGAAGACTGGAATTGGGGACATAAACTTGACTTAAAAATGATGACAAAAGTTATGATCGACGCTTTAGAGTCTACTTACAAATAATAGATAGTTATTAGATAGTAAGATAATACCTTTAAGGTGCTAAACGTCTTTTAATTCGTTTAAAAATTGATCGATTGTTCTAGCATCTTCAACCGAAAACTTGCCAATTCTTGTCCGCCTTAAAGCAGAAAGATGAGCGCCAGAATTTAAAGCTTTTCCAAAGTCATAGGCTAAAGAACGAATATAAGTTCCCTTACTACATATAACTCTAAATTCAACTTTAGGAAGATTAATTTTTGTAATTTCAAATTTAGAAATTGTAATTTTTCGAGAATTTATTTTAATTGTTTCACCAGCTCTAGCCAATTCATATAGTCGTTTGCCATCTTTTTTAATAGCAGAAAAAATTGGTGGTTTTTGCTCTATCTCTCCGATAAATTGTTCTAATGTTTTATGAATTAACTCTTTGGTAATATGTCCAGTTTGATAGGTATTATCAATTTCAGTTTCTAAATCATATGATGGTGTGGTAGACCCTAAAGTAATCTCTCCCGTATATTCTTTTTCTTGAGCTTGATAAGTCTCTATTTGCTTAGTGAATTTACCAGTGCAAAGAATTAACAAGCCAGTTGCTAAAGGGTCTAGAGTTCCAGCATGGCCAACCTTTATTTTTTTGATATTGAATTGCTTACGAATAGCCCAACGCAACTTGTTGACTACCTGAAAGGAAGTCCATTCTAAGGGTTTGTCAATTAAAATAACTTGACCGTTTTTATAATCTTCAGCAGTCATTTAATTTAACTCAATAAAGAATAACCGATTGCTATAGCACCTATAATTGCACAATAAATAGCGAAATATGACAGCTTACTTTTTTTAACTAATGCAATCATCCAGTTACAGGCAAATAATCCTGAGACAAAAGCCGCAAGAAAACCAATACTCATAACACCTATTTGAGAAGATTCAAAACTTATGCCTCCACCCATGATGTCTTTAGCTACTTTACCAAAAATTAAAGGAACAACCATTAAAAATGAAAAGCGAGCAGCTTTTGTTCTATCTATACCTAATAAAACTGATGTAGAAATTGTAGCCCCCGAACGAGAAATACCTGGCAACATAGCAATAGCTTGAGATATACCAATTACAAAAGCATTGTTATAAGAAACATTTTTATTGGTATTCTTGGCTTTATCTGCCAATAAAAGCAATAGGGCAGTAATCAATAACATAAAGCCAACTAATAAAATATTACCACCAAATAAAGACTCTAACTGTTCTTCGAATAAAACTCCAATTATTACAGCGGGTAACATCGAAACAATAATTTTTAAAGAGAATTGTAATTCTTCATTCCATTTAAATTGAAATAATCCTTTGAAAATTTCTGCAACTTCTTTTCTAAATACCACAAGTGTACTTAACGCAGTGGCAAAATGTAATACAACAGTAAAAGTTAAGCTTTCTTCTGGTAATGAATTATCACCAAATAGAGCTTTTACTAATTCTAAATGACCACTAGAAGATACAGGTAAAAACTCAGTTAACCCTTGAATTAATCCTAAGATTAATGCCTCTAAAAAACTCATTAATTATCTTTCTTCGGATTTGCTAGAATAGCATAAATTTCAACAATAAGACCTATAATCACTAAAGTTGGAGCTAAGCGTATACGTCTAAAACTATAGATTTCTTCATTAAACACGTTTGGGTCATCACTACCGCCGCCGGCCATAAGAATAAAACCTAAAGCAATTATTAATAATCCGATAAGCATAATAATATAATTACGCTTTCCGAAAAGAAATTCACCTTGTGTTTTTTTTTGTTTTTTATCTTTTGCCATTGTTTTAATAGTAAAGTTCGTCTGTTCTTAAATTTAAGAATCGTTGGGTTGCAAAAAAGGCACTAATCCATGTAATAAGTAATCCAGCTAAAAGGACTGACCCAAATAAAATTGCCAGTGAAATTTTATCATCTAAGAGATTAAACTCCGGGAAATAATTATTGATATAATATACCGCTATAGCTAATGCAATTAAGGCTACCAATGCTCCAATAAGGCCAAGTTGAATACTACTCCAAACAAAAGGTCTTCTTATAAATCTTTTTGTAGCCCCTACCATTTGCATAGTTTTAATGGTAAAGCGTTTTGCATAAACGGATAATCTAATTGAATTATTGATTAATAACATGGCAATTAGTCCAAAAATACCACTAAAAACTAGTACCCAAAGGCTGATTTTTTTTACATTCTCAGTTAAAAGACCAATTAAAGGTTTATCATAAGAAACCTCAAAAACAGCATCATTTTTACTTAATTCTGCTTCAATTTCGCTCATTTTTTCAGGAGTTACATAATCTGCTTTCACAAATAAATCAAACGAATTTTTAAGAGGATTATAACCTAGAAACTCCATAAAATCTTCACCATTTTCTTGTTTAGCAATTTCTGCAGCTTTTTCTTTAGATATAAATGCCAAAGACTTAGTGTACTCTTTTTCTTTTATTGAGTTTTCAAAGCTTAAGCGCTCATCTTTTTTTACTTCATCTTTTAAGAAAACAGTTATAGAAGCTTGCTCTTTAAAATAGTCTGAAATTTTTTTAGTATTTAATACCAAAAGACCTAATAAACCGATTAAAAACAATACGAAAGCGATACTCATTATTACTGAAATGTAAGAAGATCTTAATCGTCGTTTTTGATATTTTTCAAAAGAAGTACTCATTAAAATTGCTATGAAAAAGTTGGTGCAATATACTTATTTATCATCAATATCTTGACACAATTCTATCAGTACACCATTAGTGCTTTTTGGATGTAAAAAAGCGACCAATTTATTATCAGCTCCTTTTTTTGGAGTTTCATTAAGAACTGTAAATCCTTCAGATTTTAAACGTTTAATTTCATGTTTTATATTCTTAACAGCAAAAGCTATATGGTGAATGCCTTCGCCTTTTTTTTCGATAAATTTTGCGATCGGGCTATCAGGATTTGTTGCTTCTAACAGTTCAATTTTGTTTGGACCTGATTTAAAAAAAGATGTTTTTACTCCCTCGCTAACCACTTCTTCAATTTTATAGTGTTTTTTACCTAAAAGTTGACGAAACAAATCATTCGAAACTTCTAAATCTTTTACAGCTATACCAATATGCTCTATTTTTTTCATCATCATCTAAATAAAAAATGATATTCCGCGAAAGCGAAACAATAAATAATCGTCAAAAATATAGAATTTATAATGGTTTTATAGCGTATTTTTGCCAAATGGAAACGAATAGACAGAAAAAGATAGCTGGGGTTTTACAAAAAGATCTGGTTGATGTGTTGCAAAGTGCAGCTAGGGGAGGCATGAAAGGTGTGATAATATCTGTAACAAAAGTGAATGTTACCTCAGATTTATCTCAGGCAAAAGTGTATTTGAGTGTTTTTCCTAATGATAAAAGAGATAAACTATTAGAAGGAATAAAATCGAACACTCCTTTAATTCGTCATGAATTGGCACAGAGAACAAGAGATCAGTTACGTAGAGTACCAAATTTATCTTTTTTTATAGATGACTCTTTAGATTATATAGAAAATATAGATAATTCTTTACGAGGTAAGGATGTTGATCCGATAAAAAATCCTGATGTTTTAGATAAAAGAAAGAAAATCTAATTGAACTTTCCTTTTTACATAGCTAAGAGATATTTATTTTCTAAAAGCAGTAATAATGCTATAAATATTATAACCATAATAGCAACTTTAGGTGTTATAGTTGGTGCTGCTGCACTATTTATTGTCTTGTCAGTTTTTTCTGGTTTAAAAAATTTCAGTTTAGATTTTATTCGAGTTTCGGACCCTGATTTAAAAATATCTTCTGTAAAGGGAAAATCATTTTTCTTTACTGACTCTATTGCTGATATTTTAAAAGATGAAGGTGTAGCTTCTTACTCAAAGGTTTTAGAAGAAAAAGCATTCTTTAATTATCAAGAAAAACAACATATTGCAAATATTAAAGGAGTTGATGATAATTTTTTAACTGTAAATAATATTGATACAGCTATTTATGTAGGGCAATGGATCGATAAAGAATTGTCTAATTCTGCAGTGATTGGTAATGGAATATCATCTTCACTTTCGCTTGGTACTTACGATGTGTTAGAATCATTAAAAGTTTATGTACCTAAGCCAGGTAAAGGTTATATTAATAATCCTCAAAATGCTTTTAATCAAATTAATCTGCAAACAGTAGGAGTTTTTAAATTAACAGAAGAATTAGATAAAAAATATGTATTTGCTAATTTAGAATTAACTCAAGTCTTACTTAATTATAAACCCAATCAAATATCAGCTGTAGAATTAAAGTTAAATACCAGTTTTGATAAGCACAAAGTAAAAGATAAGCTACAAACAGCTTTAGGGAACAATTTTAAGATTCAAACAAGAGAAGAACTAAATGCTGTTTTCTACAGGATGATTAATACAGAAAATATAGTATCGTACCTAATATTTACTTTAATCTTAATAATAGCACTTTTTAATGTAGTTGGGGCTATAGTAATGATGATACTAGACAAACGTGAAAATCTTAAAACATTATTTAGTGTTGGAGCAACAATAAAAGAGATAAGAAATATTTTTGTACTACAAGGGTTTCTATTAACAATTTTTGGTTTGTTTGTAGGTTTAAGTCTTGCTATAATTTTTGTATTACTTCAAAAACAATTTGGCCTTATTATGATCACCTATGATCTGGCTTATCCTGTTGAGTTTAAATTAATAAACGTATTCGTTGTTGTCTTAACTATAACTTTATTAGGGTTTTTAGCTGCGAAAATTGCAAGCTCACGTATTTCTAAAAAAATAATTCAGTAAAATTTAACATTTATAATTGTTACAAAATCAGTTAGGAAACGTCTGATTTTACGACATATATGTAATATTAACTAACTTTGCAATTCAAACCGAACGGTTATGAAAATAATAGAATCAGATATAACAAAAAATTTAGAGCTTCCATTACAGCTATTTATTAGCTTTAAACAGGTATTTGAATTTTATAAAAAATATGCAGAAGATAAAGATCATCCTTATTATAAATCTGCAAAGCAAGTAACAAAGCATTTAAGTCAGTTTCCTGAGTTAATAGATGGGTTTACAGATCATTCTTTACTAAGAAAATATGAAGATGAGGTTGATTTAATGTTAGAAGGGTTATTCCCTGAAATTTTAACACTTAATGAAATAAAAGCAGCTAGTGTTCCTTTTTCTTTTACTTCATTTAAATTCACTAAGCGATTCGAAAATATATTAGAAAATGCTGGTGATGATTATGAGTTTAAAATTCGAAATTTTGAAGAAGATCAAATGTACATTTTAGCATGTACAATGATTCTAACATTTTATTATCAAAGGCCAATCGACCTTAAAAGACCTTTCTTTTTCGATATACCTGATAAAAAAACAGGTGTAATGAAACATTATCGTGTGGCTTTTAATGGTGATTTTATGGACATTACACCTTCTGAGGATGCACCAAAGATTACAGATGAGGATATTAAGCTTTTACTTGATAATTTTGATAATATCGAAGTTTGGAAAGAAAAGTTTCCGCCAAACAGCTATATATTTAAAGGGTTTGGCTTAATGAGTTTGTTTGATGTTACAGCTGATGAAACTTTATCATCTATTAAAGAGAATCTTCTTAGAACTGATAATAACGTTGTAGCAGATTTACAGCAAAACCTTAGAGAATTCTACAACATTAAAGATTTAACATTAGGCTATTCTATTTTTGATGCTTTAAATGTTAAATTATGTGAGACTTCGGCAAAAAAATCTGAAAGTATCATATTAGGGGAAATAAATGGTGAAATTTCATGTAGTGAGGATTATTTCTGTAAAGGAGTTTTAGACACTGTATTTAACAAACATGAAATTTTAACTATTTCTGATGTAGAAGCCTATGGACGAGCAACAAATCAAAATCCTTTTTACTGGAATTTAAAATCGAAAGGTATTGGTAGTATTATTTTGGTGCCAATAAAAGCAACTTCTAACGAAGATTTAGCTCTGTTAGAGATTGCTTCTCCAAGACCATATGAGTTAAATTCTGTGAATCAACAAAAGCTCCGAGATATTATTCCAGTATTTAAGATGGCTGTAGAAAGAGCTGCAGAAGAAAATCAAAATGTATTAGAAGCTACAATACAAGAATATTATACTTCTATACATCCTACAGTAAAATGGCGTTTTTATGAAGCTGCAGAAAAATATCAGAATGAAGTATTTAATGGGGTGGAAGTTCCGCAATTAGATGATATTATTTTTCATGATGTAGTGCCATTATTCGGCCAGTTAGATATTAAGGGATCCTCTTTAGCTAGAAATACAGCCATTAAACACGATTTGACCACTCAATTGACCTTAGCTATTAATGTGCTTAAAGAGGCTAATATTAATGAGCCATTACCAATTTACGAAGAGTTAAAATTCCGCGTAAGCGAATATTTAGATGAAGTAAAAGATGGTTTAAAAGCAGGTGATGAGGTTAATATTTTAGATTTTCTAAAACGTGATATTTATCCTGTATTTAACCATGTTAAAAAAGTAAACACCAAATTAGCTAAACTGGTTAAAGTTTACATGGATCGTTTAGATAAGCATTTGCAGGTTGTTTATGAAGAGCGTAAATATTATGAGAATAGTGTTACACTATTAAACGAAAAACTAGCTAATTATATCGATAAGAAGCAAGAAGAGGCTCAGTTAATGTTTCCTCATTATTTCGAAAGATATAAGACTGATGGAGTAGAATATAATATGTATATCGGTGATTCGCTAGTTAAAAGAGAAGAATATGATCCTTTATACTTATATAATCTGCGCTTATGGCAACTACAGCTAACATGTGAAATGGAAAACTTAGCTTATAAGCTGAAAGACGAAATGGACCATGAGCTAAGAGTCGCCTCATTGATTTTAGTACATAGCAATCCAATGGCGATTAAGTTTAGAATGGATGAAAAACAATTTGATGTAGACGGTGCTTATAATATTCGTTATGAAATTATTAAGAAACGTATAGATAAGGCAAATATTAAAGGAACAAATGATCGTTTAACGGTGCCTGGTAAGATTGCTATTGTTTATTCACAAGATAAGGATGCCCAAGAATATTTAAAGTATATTAAATATTTACAATCTAAGAACTTATTAGGTGAAGTTGAACAGTTAGTGTTAGAAGATTTACAAGGAGTTTCTGGATTGAAAGCTTTACGTGTAGAAGTAATCTATCAAAAAGATTTTAATGAAAAATCAACTATTACAATAGATGAATTAATAGAAGATATTAAAGCATAATTTAATTACACTAAATAAACATAAAGCAATCTCAAAAAGAGGTTGCTTTTTTTATGGAGTAACGGGAGTTTGCATTTGAAAAGAAACTGCAAAGGCAATAACACTAACTACAATGCCTATTATAAATACTGTATAAGTTGTTCTAAGCAAATTATATTTTCTATTTAAGACTAGACCTAAAAAGTAAAGATCTTTAGTTAAAGAACTGTAGAGATAATCGCGATCTTTCATCATTTCATCCATTGCCCACTCAAAATCATCTAGCTTCATCTGATGGAAATTACCAAAGAACAATAAATTCACTTTTTTATTTTCAACATCTTCTTTAGTGAATTGCCCTTTGGTTACATTAGGCCTTGTAGCTAAAACAGATAATACAATGGAGGCTACAGTAAAAAGAACAAAAATTATGGTAGGTATAATCAAATATTGATTTGAAGGATTGTCTAGTTTCGATAATAAATTTGATAAAACTAACGATATAATAATAGCGTTGACCGAAAGCAAAATATTGGCCTTGGTATCTGCAATATCACTTAAAGTAATATGATTTCTTAAAGCTACGCGGAACATAGTTTCTATACCTCTTTCGGGCAATACTATCTTACTTTTCTTAAAGGCTAGTTCATCCTTTTTTTGTTTGAGCTTGGTGTTTTCTTGTTTTAACTTGTTTTGTGACTTTAATAACCGAGCTAGATTTTTCCCTTTCTGCTTATCCCATTTTGCGGAAGCAATATCAGAGTAAAATCGATGGTCATTTGTAAGAAAATCTATGTTTTCTTGAAGCCAATCACTTTCTTTAATTTCTTTATTTCTGGTAACTTCCCATTCTTTTTTAAGTAATTCACTATAGTCATTGTAATTTTTGCTCCCTAGATGAGAGCAGTCGGCATCGCAAATAATCTTTTCAAGCTCTGTTTGAGGCTTATATCCGACCTTTGTTGCAAGTATGAGCTTATTTATACTAGCTATATCTTCTTCAGAGACATTCTGAGTCTTTAAAAAAGCCGAAGCAATTTTTGTGCTTTCTTCTTCATGGCCATTTATCGTTTTTGAAAAACCTGTATCATGAAACCAACCTGCCGTAATCAATTGAAACTTCTCACCTTCAGTTAATTCACCTACTTCAATAATTTCTTTTAGTTTTTCTACAACGCGTTGTGTATGCGCTAAATTATGATATACAAACTTTGATTCTAGATTGTCGTTTAAATAATTAACAACAAAAGCTTCGGTAGCTTTTAATATGTTTTCCATGAAAAGGATTTTAACAAAAATAAAGATAAAAACAATATGGTATTGATTAAACAATAACTATGTAATTTTCAAAACGTTTTGTCGTACTAAACTTAGTTTAATTGCAATTGTAAATTTATCTTTACTTTTTTTAAATCAATGTATCCTTATCATAATAAAATAAAACAACGAATTAAAAATGGAGAACTCATTAAATATGAATATGTAGACAATTATAAAAGTATTTCTCCATGCTTACTACTCTATTTTAATACAGAACCATTTATACGCCCTATAAGAGAGCATCGATTTAAGGAATACGAACAAATTTTAAACTCATAATTTAGGTTTTTAAAAAAGCCTTAAATTTACTAGACATATTAATTAACTCTAAACCTCATGAAGCAGATTTTACAAATTTCCGCTTTGACTATTATATTTTTTGTATTAGCCTCTTGTGCTACCTACAATACCCATATTAAACAAGGAACAAATAATTTCAATTTTCCTAATAAAGAAATTGAACATTCTTTTTATTTGATAGGTGACGCTGGTAATTCAGATCTAGGAAATAAAACTGAGGCACTACATGAATTTCAGAAAGCTTTAAATAATGCATCAAAAAATAGTACTGCCTTATTTTTAGGAGATAATATTTATGAAAAAGGATTGTCTGGAAAGAATGCCCAAGATAGAAATTTAACAGAGCATCGTTTAAAAGTACAGGTTGAGTCCGTAAAAGAATTTAAAGGCAAAACCATTTTTATTCCTGGTAATCATGATTGGTATTCAGGCCTTAAAGGATTAAAACGACAAGAAAAATTTGTAGAGGATGCCTTAGGTAAGAATACTTTTCTGCCAGAAAATGGTTGCCCACTAGAACGTGTTACCATTTCTGATGATATAGAATTAATTATTATCGATTCAGAATGGTATATCACCAATTGGGATCACCACCCAACTATTAATGATGACTGCCAAATTAAAACCCGTAATAAGTTTTATCAAGAATTTAGAGGTTTAATTAAAAAAACCAGAGGCAAAACAACTGTTATAGCGATGCACCACCCGATGTATACAAACGGACCTCATGGTGGCCAGTTTTCATTGGGTAGTCATATGACCCCAGTTCCAATTTTAGGTACATTTAAAAATGTATTACGTAAAACAACTGGTGTATCACCTGCTGACCTTCAAAATAAACGATATAATGAATTCAAAAGACAAGTTGTAGCATTAGCGCAGCAAAATGATAAGGTGATTTTTGTTTCAGGTCACGAACATAGTTTACAATATATAGTTGAAGACAATTTGCCTCAAATTATTAGCGGATCTGGCTCTAAACTAACAGCAGTTAGAAATGTGGGGGGCGGACAATTTGCTGCTGGCAAAAATGGTTATGCTAGACTAGATATATTTAAAGATGGTTCTTCGAATGTTCGCTTTTATGAAGTCGGTAATACCAAACCAATTTTTAGCACGCAAGTTTTAAAGGCAGATGCCAAATTAGTGACAACTGAATTTGATACAAATATTCCAGCAACTGTTAAAGCTTCAGTTTACACTGACGACCAAACAAATAAGGGGGGCTTTCATAAATTTCTATGGGGAGATCGCTACCGTAAATATTTTAGTACTAAAGTAGAAGTGCCAACAGTAAATTTAGACACATTATTTGGTGGATTATCACCTGTGCGTAGAGGCGGGGGTAATCAATCAAAGTCTTTAAGGATGAAAAATTCTAAAGGTCAAGAATATGTAATTAGAGCATTAAAGAAAAACCCATCTCAATATTTACAGGCTATTTTATTTAAAGATCAATACGTAGAAGGTCAATTTGACAATACATTCACCGAGAATTTATTGTATGATGTATTTGCAGGTTCACATCCTTATGCTCCGTTAGCTATTGGTGATTTGTCTGACGCGGTTGGAGTATATCATACAAATTCTAAACTGTATTACATTCCAAAACAGAAAGCTCTAGGAGTTTATAATGATGAATATGGAGATGAATTATACATGGTTGAAGAACGTGCAGCCAACAATCATGGTGACAAAGCTAGTTTTGGCTTTTCTAATAAACTAATTAGTACTGATGATGTCTTAGAAAAATTACATAAAGATGAAGATTTTGTATTAGATGAGGTTTCTTATATAAGGGCACGCTTGTTTGATATGTTGATTGGTGATTGGGATCGCCATGATGACCAATGGCGCTGGATTGCATTTAAAGAAAATGGGAAAACAGTTTATAGACCAATGCCAAGAGATCGTGATCAAGCATTTTCTATCATGTCTGATGGATTTTTATTAGGGTCAGCTGTTACTTTAATACCAAGTGCTAGATTACTCCGTAACTATGGTGAAGATTTAAAAGATGTAAAAGGGGTTAATGTAGAACCTTATCCCTTAGATATGGCATTGATAAATCAATCAGATAAGACTATTTGGGATGCTCAAGTAAAACATATCCAAAGAGGGTTAACAGATGACGTGATTGAAAAAGCATTTCTAAATTTTCCTAAAGAAGTTAGAGATGAAACTGTAGATGAAATCAAAAGAAAATTAAAAGGAAGACGGAAGAATCTGCAAGCTATCTCAGATAGATATTATAATGTTATGAATAAATCTGTTGTTGTAAAAGGCACAGATAAAGATGATTATTTTACTATTGAATGTTCTACTAATCATCAAGTAACTATTACAGCCCAACGTATTAAAAAAGGAGAAAAAGCAGATGTTTTTCATAAAAGAACATATAATCCCGACGAAACAAAAGAAATCTGGATCTATGGTTTAGATGATGACGATGTGTTTGAGACTTCAGGTAAGAATAATAAAATAAAGATTAGACTTATTGGAGGTCAGAATAATGATACATATATTATTCCAAACGGAGGTAAAATATATGTGTATGACTATAAAAGTAAAAAGAATGATGTTTCACAAGCTAAAAAAGCCAATTTGCATTTAAGAGATGATTATGAAACAAATATTTATGATTTTAAGAAATTAAAAAATAATACAAATCAGTTTATTCCTAGCATAGGTTCGAACCCAGATGATGGATTAAGAATAGGTGTTAGTAATACATATACAGCATATGGTTTTGAACGTAATCCTTTTACCTCTAAACATACAATAGCTGCAGCATATTATTTCGCAACTAATGGATTTGATCTAAATTATAGTGGTGAGTTTGCTAATATTTTTCATAATGTTAATCTTGGCGTTGATGCTCATTTTAATAGTCCCAATTACGCAGTTAACTTTTTTGGTTTTGGTAATAGCACTCCTAATCCAGAAGCAGACGAAGATGATGGTTTTGATACAGACTTAGATTACAATCGAGTAAAGATTAGAACATTTAAAGGTGCACTGTCATTAGTTTTTAGAGGGCAGCAAGGATCTACTTTTAAGCTATCACCATTTTATGAGAGCAATGAAGTTGATAGAACAGCAGGTAGATTTATTGCTATACTTGCTCCAGACAATGTAGTTTTCGATAAGCAAGATTTTTATGGAGGCGAAGTTGAATATAAATTCGCTAATGCTGATGTAGAAGCATTTCCAACCTTAGGGATGCAAGTTTCTGTATTGGCCGGTTATAAAAATAATGTAGACACTTCTAAAGGATTTGGATATCTAATTCCAGAATTAGGTTTCGATTATAAATTAATTCCGAGTGGTCAACTAGTACTTGCTACAAAAGTTAGAGGTCATGTAAATTTAGGGGATGACTTCGAATTTTATCAAGCAGCGACTTTAGGTGCAAATACTGGTTTGCGAGGCTACAGAAATCAACGATTTACAGGTAAATCCGCATTTGTTCAATCTACAGATATCCGTTGGAATTTTGGCAATCTTAAAACCGGGTTTATGCCAATACATATTGGTATTTATGGGGGTGTAGACTATGGTAAAGTTTGGATTGATGATAGTATGGTTAATAACCCAGCTTTAAATAATATGAATGATTGGAATACTTCTTTTGGAGGTGGATTTTTTATTAACGTCGCAAACATGATGACGGGTAATATTTCTGCTTTTAATAGTGATGATAGTTTGAGATTAGCCTTTAAGTTAGGGTTTGGATTTTAAGCTAACTACATTTGCACATTAACAAAGAACAATGGATTATTACTTAATATTTACAGCATTAATTACTTTATCTGCCATTTTTGGCTACATTAATGTACGTTTTCTTAAACTGCCCAATACTATTGGTTTAATGCTCATTACTATTGTCTACACTTTAGTAGTGCTTGGATTGAGTTATTTTGATGATACATTATTAAAAGTTGAAGTTGAGTTTATACGGCAAATCGATTTTAAAGATTTGCTATTAGATCACATGCTAAGTTTCTTACTTTTTGCAGGAGCCATGCATACCAATTTTCAACAATTAAAAGTACAACGTTGGCCGATACTTCTATTTTCTACTTTAGGGGTTTTAACTTCAACATTTTTAGTTGGTGGCGCGGTATTTTTTCTTTTAAATGCTTTTGGGTTAGATGTGGCATTTATTTATTGTTTACTATTTGGTGCTCTAATTTCTCCTACAGATCCAATAGCAGTGCTTGGTATTTTAAAGAAAGCAGGAGTTCCTAAAAAATTAGAAACGAAAATTGTTGGTGAATCATTATTTAATGATGGTGTAGGTGTTGTTGTTTTTTTAACTATTTATCAGATTGCATCTGGTAGTGGAAATATATCATTTTCTGAAGTTGCTAAGCTTTTTGGTGTTGAGGTATTTGGTGGTGTTTTGTTGGGGTTAGCTTTAGGATGGATTACTTTTAGAATGCTACGTTCTATTGATGATTTTGATATTGAAGTGATCATTACACTAGCTATGGTAATGGGCGGAACCATAATTGCTCAAAAATTCCATCTGTCTGCTCCTTTAGCAATGGTAGCCGCTGGGTTAGTGGTTGGTAACGACACGGTTAGAGATTCGTCAATGTCTGAGACTACCGAACTCTATGTCGATAAGTTCTGGGAATTAATAGATATTTTATTGAATGCCATTTTGTTTGTGTTAATTGGTATGGAAATGCTAATTTTAGTATACGATGGTAAGTTTATTACTGCCGGACTCATAGCTATTCCGATTATTTTAGTATGTAGATATATATCCTTATTACTTCCTGTAAATCTATTTAAAAAGAAACTCGATTTTGTACCAAATACAAATTTGATTATGACATGGGGTGGATTGCGAGGAGGAATTTCAATTGCATTAGCTCTTGGTTTATCACAAGAAATGCATCGCGATTTGTTTTTAATAATTACTTATATAGTAGTAGTATTCTCAATACTTGTACAAGGGCTTACCATAGAAAAACTAGTAAAAAAACTACAAGTCAAAAATTCATAATGCAAAAAACTAAAGATTTAATTCAACTCTTAGAGCTTGAAAAAATTGATGATGTTACCTATTTGGGTAAAAGCAAAACTGTAGGTAGTCTGAATGTGTTTGGCGGTCAGGTATTAGCGCAAGCCATTAATGCAGCTCAAAAAACTATAACAAATAGTCGCATTTTGCACTCAATGCATAGCTATTTTTTAGAACCAGGTGATTTAACCTCACCGATTACATATCATGTAGAAATTATTAGAGATGGGGGAAGTTTCTCTACGAGAAGGATTACTGCGAAACAAAATGATATCACGATTTTTATTTTGGCCGCATCATTCCATAAAAGAGAGGAAGGGTATGAGCATCATATCAAAATAAAAGAAAATGTAAAACAGCCTGAAGAATTGAAAAGTTGGAATGATATGTTAGCTAATTATGGAGGATTTTTATCTAAAAGAGCTAAGACATTTTTAGAAATTCCTAGGCCTGTTGAATTTAAGCCAATTGAATTTTTAAATCCTTTTGACAAAAAGAACTTACCACCATATACTGATGTTTGGTTCAAATTAAAGGGAGATGTTTCCAATTTAAACTTAACTTTAAAACAGCAAATATTAACTTACATATCTGACTATAATATTTTATCAATTGCATTACATCCTCATGCAAGCAAAGCCAATTGGGGTAATACACAAACAGCTAGTTTAGATCACTCTATGTGGTATTTTAGAGATTTTGATCTTGATGATTGGTTATTGTATTCATTAGATTCACCAAGCACATCGAACGCACGTGGTTTTGCCAGAGGGAATATTTTTACTAGAGATGGAAAATTAATAGCTTCTGTAACTCAAGAAGGATTAATGCGACCTAAGGATTAATCAATTTTAAATTGATATAGATTCCCACCTGACCCATGAGAATTTTCATCGGTAATGTATAGAGTGGTGTCATTTTTAAAGCATACGCCTTCTTTTTGAGAAAGATCGGCTTCAAAAGATAATTCAGTTGCTTTTCCATTAAAGAAATCGTCATTTTTAAAATCAGTAAATAACCATGCTGATTTATGATTAATTAAAACAACTTTTTTGCCGTCATTTGAAATATCTGCAGCAGTAATCCAACACTCCATAGCAGAGCAAAATTCGAATGAATCAACATAAATAGCCGTATGATTTCCACTTTTAGCAGGCACTTTGTATAAGTTGGTTCTGCCAAATTTATTTTTAACACGGCTTTTAGTGAAAATGTACAAACTGTCATTATAAAAGAAAAAAGCTTCACTATCAAAATGCATTTGTTTCTTTTTTGGAGGAAATTTATTTTGATTTGGATATTTAAAATTGATACGTTCAATAGCAATTTTTTTATCAGAAACTAAATCAGAAGCCTTTACCTTTAATATCGTAAGATTCGTTCGCTTGTTAGCATTATTGCCAAAATCACCTATATATAAATTCCCCTCTTTGTCTGAAGTTAGATCTTCCCAGTCATGGTTTTTAGCATTAATTTTCATTACTTTTTGGATCTTTCCTTTAGTATTTACACTGTAAATTTCAGGAGCATTACCAGAATCATTTAACATCCAGATCAAATCGGGATCAGAAGTTGTTTCGATTCCAGAGACTTCTTTCAGTGTTATTGGTAAGTCGGCCAAGACTTTTAGTTGTCCAAAATTTGTACAACTATTTAATAAAAAAAGTATTAGAATAAAATAAAGGCTTCTCATTTTATACAAATTGATGATCGGCAAATTTCTCTAAAACTTCATCGAATACAGCATAAACATCTTGAGGGTCATCTGAAGTAACCATTTTTAAACGATACTCTTTAAAGTGCGGAATACCTTTAAAGTAATTTGTATAATGACGTCTAGTTTCAACAACTCCTAATCTTTCACCTTTCCAGTCTATAGACATTTCTAAATGACGACGAGCAACAGCAACACGTTCTGTAATAGTTGGTTTAGGTAAATGCTCACCAGTTTTAAAATAATGTTTTACTTCATTAAAAAACCAAGGATAACCTATGGTAGCACGACCTATCATTGCACCATCTAATCCATAATCATCTCGCATTTCTTTTGCTCGTTCTGGCGAAGAAATATCACCATTGCCAAAAACAGGAATATGCATTCTAGGGTTATTCTTTACTTTGGCAATAGGTCGCCAATCGGCTTCACCTTTATACATTTGAGCTCGAGTGCGCCCATGGATTGAAATAGCTTTACACCCTACATCTTGTAAGCGCTCTGCCACTTCTACTATTTTAATCGAATCATGATCCCAACCCAAACGAGTTTTCACGGTAACTGGCAAATGAGTTCTCTTAACCATCTCTGCAGTTAACTTTTCCATTAGACATATATCTTTTAATATGCCGGCACCAGCCCCTTTACTTACTACTTTTTTTACTGGGCAACCAAAATTGATATCGATAATGTCAGGATTTGTTTTTTCAACAATTTCTACTGAGCATAACATTGCATCTAAATCCGCACCAAAAATTTGAATTCCTACAGGGCGTTCTTTTTCGTAGATGTCTAATTTCATAACACTTTTGGCCGCATCGCGAATCAATCCTTCACTAGAAATAAATTCTGTATATACCACATCGGCACCTTGTTCTTTACATAAAGCACGAAAAGGTGGATCGGAAACATCTTCCATTGGTGCCAAAAGCAACGGGAAATCAGGTAGCTCTATATTGTCTATTTTTACCAAGACACAAATTTAATTTTTAAATTATTGAGATTGTTCTACACTAGTTACAAAATAATTAGTGTCTCCTTGCCATGGCATTGATTTATTAATTTCTTTGTAATGTAATATTACTTTTGTTCCTTGTAATTTTTCAAGTTGATCTACTACTTCTTCATTGGTTACAGAGAAACTCCAGGTATCACTCAAACCCTCATCTTCATTTTCCAAATCAATTCCTCCCAATTTTAATTGACCTTCATAGGTTTTAAAAATATACCCTTTTTTAGATATCTTAATTAAATTTCCGGCACGAGTACCTTCGCTATATGTATAATTAGCGTATAGAAAATAAGCCGCTACAGCAAGTAGGGCTAACAAGAGAATACCTTTGAATAATTTACCAAAGAAAGATTTCGTTTTTCTTACTCCAGAATCGATACTTTCTTTTATGGTGTCATCTATTTTTTCAATAGAGTCTCTCAAATTTTCTTCTTTTTTAATTGGCTCATTCTCCATAAAGGAACTTATTTTTGATTATTTTTAATAACTGCAAAGATAGTTAATTAGAGTTTTAGCTTTAACAGATTCAAACTGTAAAACATGTCAGAACACAATCATGAGGGTCATAATCATGGAGTATCTGATCTTTCAAAGATCAATAGAGCTTTTTACATAGGCATTTTCCTAAATGCTGCTTTCACAGCGGTTGAATTTGTTTATGGTTATATACATAATTCATTGGCACTTATTGCAGATGCTACTCATAATTTGAGTGATGTAGCTAGTCTAATAATTTCTTTAATTGGGTTAAAATTGACTCAAAAATCTGCTACAAGACTATATACTTATGGGTATAAAAAGGCTTCGATACTTGCTTCTTTAATTAATGCAATATTATTAATAATAGTAGTTTTTAATATTGCTAAAGAGGCCATTGAACGTTTTGACACTCCGCCAGAAGTTTCAGGAAAAGTTATAATAATGATAGCGCTAATTGGAGTTGCGATTAATACCATTTCAGCTTTTTTATTTTACAAAGGACAAAAAGAAGACATTAACATAAAAGGTGCTTTTTTACACCTTTTAGTTGATGCTTTAGTGTCAGTGGGAGTAGTGATTTCTGGAATTATGATTCATTATACAGGTTGGAATGAAATAGATTTGATTGTTAGTGTTGTAATTGCAATAGTTATTTTAGTTACTACTTGGGGTCTATTAAAAGAAAGTATTAAATTAACGTTAGATGGAGTTCCTAAAGGAATAGATATGAAGAAAGTCGAAGAACTTATACTTGCTAAAAAAGCAGTTCAGAAAGTACACCATACACATATTTGGGCTTTAAGCACAAATACAAATGCTATGACCACTCATGTTATTTTAGATAAAGACTATACGATAGATGAAATTTCAAAACTTAAAAGAGGCATTAAACATGATTTAGAGCATGAAAATATTCAACATGTCACTATCGAGTTTGAAACAGAAGAGGATCATTGTAAAAAACAGGATTGTGATTAAAAACACTTGTGTATTTTTGCGCTTTAAAATAAAATAATGAATAGATTTTTTCAGCTAGAAGTTGTTGAGGTAATAAAGGAAACAGACGATGCTGTTTCAATAGTATTTGCAATTCCACATGGTATGGAAAGTACCTTTAGTTATAAAGCAGGTCAATATCTTACATTAAAATTTAGTCTAAATGGAGAGGAAGTTAGACGTTCTTATTCATTAAGTAGTTCGCCTGTAAATGAAGAAACTTTACGGGTAGGGGTAAAACGAGTAAAAGGAGGTTTAGTTTCTAATCATATTAACGATAACATTAAAAAAGGAGATTTAGTTGATGTAATGCCGCCAGAAGGTCGCTTTATTGTCAACGTTAAAAAGGACAACAAAAAGGCCTATTATCTATTTGCTGCTGGTAGCGGAATTACGCCTATACTATCTATTTTAAAGACCATTTTATTAACTGAAGAAAAAAGTCTTATCTATATGATTTATGGTAATCACAATCAAGATTCCATAATGTTTAAAGAAGAGTTAGGCAAGCTTCAAGATGAATATAAAGGTAGATTTATTTTAGTACATTCTTTAAGTAAACCTAAAAGTAGTCTCTGGTCTAAAAAAGATAAGATAAAATATAATAAAGGGCGGGTAGATTTCGATGTTGTAAAACGGTTTATTAATGAGTATTCACAAAATGAGCTTAAAGCAGAATATTACATCTGTGGACCAGGAACAATGATTGAAGATACCAGGAAAACTTTATTAGATTTAGAGATATCAGAAGAAAGTATTTTTATAGAAAGTTTTGGAGATGGAAAAGAAGCAGAAGATAATACAGAAGGTATTTCTGAAGCTAAGCTAATTGCGTATCTAGATGATGAAAAGGTAGAGTTAACCATTTCAAAAGATAAAACAATTTTAAGAGCATTGTTAGATGAAGGATATGACCCACCGTATTCTTGTGAAGGAGGTGTATGTTCAACGTGTATTTGTAAAATAAAACAGGGATCGGCTCATATGCGTAACAATGTCGCTTTAACAGATCAAGAAGTAGAAGAAGGCTATATCTTAAGTTGTCAAGCTATACCAACATCCGAAATTATAGAAGTCGATTACGATGAGTAATTAAAAAGTAACTTGCTTTTCTACCTCTTTACCATTTCTATCCACCTTAACTTTAGTGGTATTTCCCTTTTCAAATGTAGAAAGAGCTTTCATATAATCCATCATATTTTTAATTTCAGTATCGCCGATTTGAATAACAATATCTCCTTTTTGTAGTCCAGCTTTTTGAGCTGGTTTATCTTGGCTTATGCCATCAATACGCATACCAACACCATCAAATAAATAATCAGGAATTACTCCTAAACCAACTTTAAAACGCGGTGTAGATTCACTTTCGTTTTTAGTTTTTCTAAAAGGTAATTTACCATTATCATCTAAATCCGAAATAATTGTATAGATATAATTAGATATAATTTCCATCCCTTTATAATTCAATTTTTCTGAATCATCTGATGGTTTATGATAATCACTATGTTGGCCTGTAAAAAAATGAAGCACGGGAATATCTGCGTTATAAAAACTAGTATGATCACTAGGGCCGACACCAGATTCTTTTTGTATCAATTTAAACTTGTCATTATTAGCTTTTAAAGTTTGTTTTAATATTGGTGAAGTACCAGTTCCATACACAGCTAATGTGCTATCAGCCTTTAAACGCCCAACCATATCCATATTAATCATATAATTTGCTTTTTTAATATCTATGGTCGGGTTTTTCACAAAATAATTGGAACCCAATAAACCCATTTCTTCACCAGAAAAAGCAATAAATAAATAGTTATTATTAGTGTTACTATTTTTTAATTTATTGACTAAATCGAGCATTACAGCAACTCCACTAGCATTATCGTCTGCGCCATTATGAATGGCTGCGATACTATCTCTATATAATGAACCATCACCACCTAAACCTAAATGGTCATAGTGAGCACCAATTATTATCGTTTTATCAGCTTTGTTGTCAATATAGCCAATCACATTTCTTCCAGTAATAGAACCATCTTCATTTTCGGTAAACTTGATTGATTCGTGTGGGTTGGTCTTTGGTTTAAAATTAAAATCTTGATAAAATTCATTAGTGCCTTTTGCTAATAACGAAAGATTTTCAAATCGTTTAGCAATATATTCAGCAGCTTTCACTTCTCCTTCGGTGCCTGTTGCACGACCTTTTAATGAGTCGTCAGCCAAAAAACTGACATCATCTTTAAGTGTTATACTATTATTTGAGACATCTTTTTTACATGCGAGTACGGAAATAAAAATCAAAAAGGCTATGAATCTTCTCATGTGAACTTTATTTTTGCACAAATTTAGCTAATTAACATGAAGCATTTATATATTTTTCTGGTTGTAAGTATTTTTATAAGTTGTAAAAAAGAAAAAACCAAAAGAGCCAATGAGCAGCAAAATTCTACTGAGGTTGTATCTAAAAAAGATAGCTTAATACATCCTGAAGAAGTGCATTTTAAATCTTTACGTCAAGTAACTTTTGGTGGTGATAATGCCGAAGCATATTGGAGCTTTGATGATAACCAGTTAATTTTTCAATCGAATAATACAAAATGGGGAGTTGATTGTGATCAGATGTTTTTAATGAATGTTGATCAGACTTTTGATAGTATTCCGCCGCCAATGATCAGTACTGGAAAAGGGCGTACTACTTGTGCATATTTTTTACCAGGCAATAAACATTTTGTATACGGATCTACACACTTAGCTCAAGAAAAATGCCCTGAAGCACCATTACGAAAAAATGGCAAGTATGTCTGGCCTATCTACGACAGTTATGACATTTTTGTGGCTGATCTTAATGGGAATATTGTAAAGCAATTAACGAATGAAAAAGGATATGATGCTGAAGCAACGGTATCACCTAAAGGGGATAAGATTGTATTTACATCTACGCGTAGTGGTGACTTAGAATTATACACAATGAATTTAGATGGTAGTGACGTAAAACAAATTACTAATGAATTGGGTTATGACGGAGGAGCTTTCTTTTCGCCTGATGGTTCGAAGCTTATCTTCCGTTCATCGCGCCCAAAAACTGAGTCAGCAATTAAAGCCTATAAAGATTTATTAGCGCAAGGTTTGGTAGAGCCTACCGAAATGGAACTCTACATTTGTAATGCAGATGGCTCAGATATGCGACAACTGACCGATTTAGGAAATGCAAATTGGAGCCCGTTTTTCCATCCATCTGGTAAGAAAATTTTATTTTCATCTAATTTTGAAGCTGAAAGAGGGTTTCCGTTCAATTTATACATGATCGATTTAGATGGTAAAAATTTAAAACGTATTACGCATGGAGAAACCTTTGATGCTTTTCCAGTATTTTCTAATGATGGTAAATATTTAGCGTTTTCATCTAATAGAAATAATGGCGGAGGTAGAGACACTAATTTATTTATTGCTGAATGGCAAGATTAGTTTCAATACTATTGATGATGAATAAATTTGTATAAGTGTTTTACTCAATTAAAAAATAAACTATAAGCTAAAAGCTTTTTTCACTTTATCTAAGTAATCTAGTTTTTCCCAAGTAAATAGTTCTACATCTAAAGTTTTAGATTCTCCATTGGGAGTGTAAAATGTTTTAGAAACAATTTCATTTTTTCGTCCCATATGCCCATAAGCTGCTGTTTCACTATACATAGGTTGACGTAATTTTAGACGTTCTTCTATAGAAGCAGGACGCATATCAAATAATTCAGCTACTTTTTGAGCGATTTCTCCATCAGATAAATCAACTTTAGAAGTACCATAGGTATCTACAAAAATTCCCATAGGTTCTACAACACCAATCGCGTAAGAAACTTGTACTAAAATTTCATCGGCGACACCTGCAGCTACTAAATTTTTGGCTACATGCCTAGTAGCATAAGCTGCACTTCTATCTACTTTACTTGGATCTTTACCGGAAAATGCACCACCGCCGTGAGCTCCTTTTCCTCCATAAGTATCTACAATGATTTTTCTTCCTGTTAACCCAGTATCTCCATGAGGGCCACCTATGACAAACTTTCCTGTTGGATTAATATGGTATTTAATATTATTGTTAAATAACTCTTGAATTTCTGGTTTTAATTTAACTTTAAGTCTAGGGATTAAAATTTCAACGATATCCTTTCTGATTTTAGCTAACATGGCATCATCAGAAGCAAAATCATCATGTTGAGTAGATACCACAATAGCTTCGATACGTTGTGGCTTATTATCATCAGAATATTCTATAGTAACCTGACTTTTAGCATCTGGCCTCAAGTA
This sequence comes from Maritimimonas rapanae, assembly GCF_057837205.1. Taxonomy (NCBI): domain Bacteria; kingdom Pseudomonadati; phylum Bacteroidota; class Flavobacteriia; order Flavobacteriales; family Flavobacteriaceae; genus Maritimimonas; species Maritimimonas rapanae. The sequence goes on from NZ_JBYQFI010000001.1 coordinate 136,195, forward strand.
TGTTATCAAATCATTTTCTCTACGTAGAGTAGCTAATTCGATAAGTATTTGATGCGAAAGATCTAAAGCTAAAGGCATATAATTATCAGTTTCTTTAGTAGCATAACCGAACATCATTCCTTGATCTCCGGCACCTTGTTCTTCTTTTGAATCTCTGTCTACACCTCTATTTATATCATCAGATTGTTCATGAATGGCTGAAAGAACACCACAAGAATTACCATCAAACATATATTCTCCTTTAGTGTACCCTATCTTATTGATAACATCTCTTGCTATCTTCTGTACATCTAAATAAGTATTAGATTTTACCTCGCCAGCAAGAACAACCTGCCCAGTTGTAACCAACGTTTCACAAGCAACTTTTGATTCAGGGTCAAAAGCTAAAAAATTATCAATTAAAGCATCAGAAATTTGATCAGCTACTTTATCAGGGTGGCCTTCAGAAACACTTTCAGAAGTAAATAAATATGACATAAATGTTCTTTTAATAATTGAAATTTGAGCTAATCGGTCGACTAAAGTAGTAGAAAATTACTGCTTTAGCATTTTTAACGAGGTCGCAATCAGTCAAATTTTTCCTCAAAATTCGGCTACAAAAGTACTGATAAAATTGTAACAAAAAAACACTAAGAATACTTATTGTAAGGAAATAACGTTTATAGATACTATTATAAACAAAAGTAATTGATCGCCAATTAAAAAGGTGAAATATTTGTTTACTTTTGTAACGAGAAATTTTAGAATTATAAATAAAAAAATATGGCATTAGAAATAACAGATGCTACTTTTGATGAAGTAGTATTAAAATCAGACAAACCTGTTTTGGTAGATTTTTGGGCAGCTTGGTGTGGACCATGTAGAATGTTAGCTCCTACAGTAGAAGAATTGAGTAATGACTTTGATGGGAAAGCTGTTGTAGGAAAATTAGATGTAGATTCTAATCAAGAATTTGCTGCTAAATATGGTGTTAGAAATATACCTACTGTGTTAATTTTTAAAAATGGAGAAGTAGTAGATAAACAAGTTGGTGTTGCACCAAAAGCTACTTATACTGAAAAATTAGAAGCTTTAGTTTAAACTCTGTTAAGTAATAATAAGTTAAAAGGTTTGGCAAATTGTCAAACCTTTTTTACTTTGTAAGAAGTATATGAAGCTGTCTGAAATTAGTAATATAAAAGAATTAGGTAATTTAGAATTACTAGCAAATCAAGTTGTAGAAGGATTTATTACTGGCATGCATAAAAGCCCTTTTCACGGGTTTTCTGTTGAATTCGCAGAGCACAGATTATATAATAAAGGCGAAAGCACTAAACATATAGACTGGAAACTATATGCTAAAACAGATAAACTTTTCGTAAAGCGATACGAAGAAGAAACTAATTTAAGATGTCATTTAATTGTTGATAATTCTGCTTCGATGCACTATCCTAAAATCAAGGATTTTTCAATTGAAAATTTGAATAAAATTAGTTTTTCTGTTGTTGCATCAGCAGCTTTGCTTGAAATGTTGAAGCGACAAAGAGATGCTTTTGGTCTAAGTGTTTACTCAGACCAAAACGATTATTTTGCTCCAGCTAAAGGAAGTGATAAGCATCGATATATGTTGCTAAATATCTTAGAAGGTATTTTAAAAAAAGATTCTCAGAAAGATACTTCAACTTATGATGTTTTGCACCAAATAGCAGATAAAGTACATAGACGGTCAATGATTTTTCTTTTTACAGATATGTTTCAGGCAGATAAAAAAGAAGCTGAATTGTTTGAAGCATTACGTCATTTAAAACATAATAAACATGAAGTTATATTATTTCATACAAATGATGGCAAGCACGAAATAAATTTTGATTTTGACAATCGCCCTAAGCGATTTATAGATGTAGAAACTGGGGAGCATATTAATTTATATGCCGATACAATCAAAGAGAATTACAAAGATGCTGTTAATTTGTACTTTAATAATTTAAAAATGAGGTGTATGCAGTATAAGATAGATTATGTGCCAGTTGACATCAATAATGGGTTTGATCAGATTCTGACGACATATCTAGTGAGTCGTAAACGTTTTTTGTAAAAAAGTGAAAAAAGGTGTTGCAGATTAGAAAAAACGCACTTATATTTGCAACCGCTAATTAAGCAACGGTTTGGTAGTTCAGCTGGTTAGAATACCTGCCTGTCACGCAGGGGGTCGCGGGTTCGAGTCCCGTCCAGACCGCTAAAAGAAAGTTGTGTTGTTTTTAGTAGTTTTTTATAAACTACTCTAACTGTTAAAGTTAGTCAATGGAAAGCTTCCCAAAATTGGGATGCTTTTTTTGTTTTAAAGAGATTTTTACTAAACATTTACTAGACATTTTAAATAAAAGGGAGCAAACAGTCAAAGGTGTTTTAGTGATATTATTTTGTGCCTAAGAAGTTTTTAAAATCACTATACTGCTTCGCGCGCGCGTAGAGACCCGAGAAAAACCTTCAATACCTTATCCTTTTATATCTACTAACTGAAAAAACGACGAGAGTTTTATCTTTTTTTAATTGCTTTTATAAAATAACGTATCGTTTTCATACCGTTTTTTTAATGTTAAAACGGTTAAGTTTGATGTTGCGCTTACTATGTAAGTATAAGACCCAAGCAATTAATTATACATGTTGTTACCTGCGGGCTTTTATTCATCCCATTTATACTGTAATCCTTTTCTTGTTTTGGTCAATTTAGTAATCGCAATTAAAATTCCATTTACTTTCATTTTATGAATGTGTTTGTCAACTATTAATGAGGTTACTTGACAGTCATCGTCAAAAGCAATTCCGTTTAGCGAGTCCAATACAGTTTTAGTTAAATTATCGACATCAACTTCCAAAAATCTTTTCTCCGTTAGTGAAAATGATAAGCTAACTTGAACCTTATCTGGCATTTTAATTCTGTCACTTTCTTTAAACTTACCAGCGGTTAATTCCTTAATAAATTTTTTAAAGTTTTGAATTGAAGCTTTTTCTGGTTTTCTTTGATAAAAATCTTTTAAAATTGTTTCAGCTCCATTTTTATCTATTGCGATTACATCAATCGGTTTAAAAGCATCTTGTTTAGTTGGTACTTGCATACCATCAAAATAGCCAAACAGAAAGTCAATATTCGGGTTTTGTCTATAAGTTACAAGTTTCTTTTTATCTTCTTCCATTCTTATTAGCTCAATTAATCTTGTTGGCTTTTTTCACCTTTGATTTGTTTACTTTCTGTATGCTATTCAAATAAATTGAATAAGGTCTTTTTTCCGTATCATTTTCTATTTCAAATTGTGACTTTTCTTTAATATGTTCGGGGGCTTCTATTTTGTTAAGAAATATATTAATACCTGTTACCGTTTGATTTCCTTTATACTTGGTTTTCCGATAACTTAAGTTAAAGTTGTTATTTCTAATAATATTCAAAATTTCATTTAATAGATGCTTGAAATCAAATGGCGAAGAAAATGTTAAATCATCAACATATCTGGTGTAAGTTATATTGTTTTCATTGCATAGTTGTATTAATTCGTAATCCGTTTTTAGGAATACTAAATTTGAAATATGAGTGCTTGTTGGTGTTCCTTGAGGGAGAGCATATTTCCAGGTAGTTAGTTTAGTCAATGTGTTTGAAAAGTGATGTGAAAAACCTAAACTTAAATAAGTCTCATGCACATAACTATGACTAATATTTGGATAAAAATTCTGTAAATCAGTAGTAAAAATATATTTATTTCCCTTATGAGGTTTAGCATTAGTAATATTGCTTCTCTTTTTAACTCCTCCGTGAACCTCATTAGGAAGTGGAATAGGAGCAAGAATATTTTTCTTAATTGATTTTTGAATTGCTTTCAATTCTTTAATAGAAGGATGGATTATCCTTTTTTTGATAGTTCCATCCTTATACTTTTTAACTTCTCCTGTTTTTTTATTTTTTTTTATTTCAACCTTTTCGTAGTAGTATTTATCAATATTTGAAATGACTTCAGTAATTATCGCTGGTTTAAAACCAATAAAAGCACATAATTTTTTGAATTCATTTTTTTTAAACTGCAAAGAATTCATTCACAAGAGATTTTACTGAAGGACTAATGATTTCAAAAGCCTCTCTCTTATTTTGTTGAACATCATCTTGGTCAAGTGATAAAAAAAATAAAATTGGCAATGGAACATTAAGTTCATTACTAATTAGCTTCAAAGTTGAAAGATTAGGTTCTCTTTGATTGCTTTCTATTTGAGAAAGATAAGTTTGAGTAATACCACAAGCAGAAGCAAACTCGCTTTGAGTTTGCTTTTTTTGCTTTCTAATATTTTTTATTGTTATACCTAAATCCATTTCTTTATTGTAAAAAATTAAGGAGTGTTCGGATTGTTAATTTACATTGTACTTTCATAACATTTAGTTTAAAGGAAAAATTTGGATAATAATTTAACGATTTTTACAATTTCCGTTAGGACTTGTTCATTCGTTCTACCCTTTTTTCTCTTAAGAATTGTTAGAATTTCTAATGCTTCATTTAAGACTTTTAAGTCTTCGTCCGAAAGAGAACACTGGCTCTTTCTAATAGTCTCAATACTCTGTATTAAGCTATCAATGTTTCGATTTTGTTTTAATCTAGACATAATAAAAAATATTTAGTTACAGGACAACACTATTGTTGGCCCTGCTCCTTCGCCTAAATCTTGCCTGTTACTAAATGTGTAAACAATGTTCTCTTACACTCACTTAAAATTCCTTGCTCCTCATAAAATGAAAAAACAATGATAACAGCATTAATAATCCTCTCTTATTGTATCAGTTTGATATATAGAGCGGGATATGTGTGCCGTTAAAATACCCAATTGGGTTGCCCTTACAGGCTGTCAAGTGAACTCCATTTAGTAATTTGACATCAAAACATCTTTTCAAAGAACTATTTAATGATGCAAATATATATAAAATATAACTGATAGTTAATAAAAAATACAATTATTTTTATTATCAGCGGTAAAAAAATTGCAATTAATTGAATATGAGTGTATTAAATATTTATAGTGTTTTGTTCAGCTTGCAGGTAATAGAGCGCTATGCGTAGTTCTGTATTTTTTATTTTTCTGTTTTCAGGTTTGTCCAATTCTTAAGTATGCTCAATATCACATGTAAATTGTCCACACAAGTAAAAAGCATTTGATAGCCTTGTATAACTGCTGGCTGATTTCTATCTATTTTAATAAGCTTGAATGATTCTTCAATTTCACTACTTGGTAAATGGGCATCTCCATGCCTCAATTCATATATGCCTACAAATGGACTCATTATTTTACGAGCTTCATTCTTAGGTATTTTTGATGCAAGTAGGTTTTCAATGCTCTTTAGTGAACCCCATTTCGTTTTCTTAGGCGGTGTAACAATTTTCTGAATAGAATCAATATCAATATCGTCAACAATAATTCTTGCCAAGTCTTTTGAAAGCGAGTAAAGACCATTGGTATCTATTGCTCTGAATCTGTGAATTGATGATGCTATTTCCTTAATTGAGCTATGACCTCTGAAAAATTGGATTTGTAAGTTTTCATTAGAAGCTTCATTTATTTCTTTGATTACTTTCTCAAGGAAAGCTTCTGGTGCAACGGTAGATGCTGGTTCAGCCTTAACTTGTGAAGCGTGAAGCTCTTTGGATATTCCACCATCTGGGGCGACATTATAACTCGCCCAAATTTGTTGTTGCCATAAAGGTAATTGTCCAATATCCTTTCCATAAACGGTAATCAAACCTAAACCATTAACGCCAAAATGAACTCCCCAAGCTGGTGCACATGCAACATTACCTGTGTCTTTAGTATACCAATTCAAAAAACTACCTCGCTTAGACAACAGGGCTGATATCAATTCAGGCTTAAACCAAAGCCATTTCCCGCCATTTGTTAGTTCCTTTCCACTTTCCTTATTTCCTGTGGCATCAACAATGTAGAAAATGTCAATTTTTTCTTCGTGACCTAATGTTATTGGGCTTGAATTCGCAGGATTAATCCATTCGTATTTCCAAAGTTCCGCCATAATTCTAAACAACTTCTTTCCTTCGAAACCCTTCTCATAGAATTCAGACTTCACATTATCGTCTGTTGGAAAAGATGTCATGTCTGGAACATCCTCATCTTCATCAACATCAATTCTACTAACATGTGAAACGGCTATCTTTTCTCCAAAAGGAAAACCACCTTCATGTATTTCTAAAACTCTGCACTCCCAAATATCTTTTCCATCTTCAGATTGTTTTGATTCTTCATTCCAAGAAAGAACTGAGCGGTCTTCGAATATTTCATCTCGACTAAAAAATGAAGTCATGTAGAGACCGCAATCTCTTGCGTTCAAATAGTCTTTTAGAAATTGATTCTTTATTTCGAGAACAACAGGACTGTCATCTTTGTCTTTTTCAAGTCTTGCTACTATTTCATATCCTCTTCTTGGACAAACCCAATTATCGCCTTCCCTTTTTAAGCCTAAACTGATAACTAAATCCTGGTGTAAATGCCACACATGATTATCATAGTTATTATCAAAGGTTTGGTCTAAGACCAAATGAATGCCTTTAAAGTCATCGGTTTCGAATAAATCAGCCTGTGAATATTCTTCAAAAACAAAATTTAGTCCTTGTGAGTGGCTTATTCCAATGTCAGACCAACTCAAGTTTTCTGTTACTTCTTTTTTGTCAATGGGAATCATTATCGAACCATGACCCAAGAATTCTTCTTGATAACCAACCTTTCCGTGCGGAATTTGATTCCGAATAGTCTTTTGAGAACGAAGAGGAATCCATACGGATTTATCTAACTTCTTTTTCCTCAAATCGAGCATTTCAAACCATTCTTGAGTCATATTCTATTTCGTCATTTTTATATTGAGCCCAACGTGTTTGTATATGGTTTGTTGCGTGGTTAAGCAACTAAGTTAACAAATAAAAATCGAATATAAAATCCGCGAGGATTTTCGTAAGTAGACTAGAACCAAGCAATAAATTATATACGTTGTTGTAGTGCGTTATTTTTTAAATTTCTCTTGATAAAACAAAAATATAATTGCTTAAAGGGTCTCTTGAGTTAAATCCCTCGTGTGAGTCAAATAAAGTTTGTTCTAATTTCCAACCAAGTTTGATACAATAATTTAACGCTGCTACTTGTGAAACAAATTGGATGATTTTTCCATCTTCATTTCTGATTAAATCTTCGACTGTTTTGTCAGGTCTCCTATGTGATGAATTATGTTTTCCAATATTCAATCGAGCAGGACCAGATTCATTCGGTGCTGTTCCAAAAGATATTCCGTTTGCAGTGTAAGTTAAAATAGCGTATTCTTTCATATTTTTTAATTTTATTATTCAATCATTTTAGTAACTTGTTCAAAACCTTCACTTAGTTGATTGTAGATTTCATGAACTATAGTTTTGTCTAATACTTTTTTAAAAGTCAAATCAATAACTTTCCCTTTTAAAAGTTGAAACCAATTTTTCTTTCCGAGATTGAAATGATTTTTTAAATCTTCAATTTCCTCAAAAATAATTTGTTGTCCGAAACCTTGTTTTTCCAATTTTTCAAGGATGTCATTTAGTTTATTATGTAATTCGGACTCTTGTTCAACGCTAAATTTATCATTGCTTCTAGGTTCATATGTGTAAAATCGATTTAAATCATCAATTTCTTGGTCGATAGCGAAAATTCCAAAATCCCTTTCTTCTCCATAAGGACATCCCGAACAGGATTTCATATGTTCTTCTTTGTCTAGAACTGTTTTTTGTCTGATTATTTTAAGAAAATCAAGTTTATCTCTATCTCGATTAAAGTCATATAGTTTTGTTGTAATATGGTTTTTTAAATTTTCAAGATTATTAATTTTACCATTATTGTAAAGTCGTTTATAAAATCTTTCAGCTTCTTTTTCTACTATATTCATTTTAATTCCTGATTTCGGTAATGCACTACAACGGTTTGTGTATGATTAGTTGCGGGATGGTTCGTGAGAAACATTCCGCTGTTGGCTAAGATAATTAATGCGTGTGATTTTCCGAAGTGAAAATCCGCAGCAATTAATTATACACGTTGTTACCTGCCGTTATTAATATTTTGTTATTTTACATTTTCCTTGGTCAATATCAGCTTTAACTTTCTTGTATTTAACATTGTTAATTCGTTCTCCATTTTGGTAAACTACATTTATTCTGTCATTTCTTCCGAGTTTTCTTCTAATTGTGACTTGTTTTTCTTTTTTGAAATCAGGTGGTGTACAATTAAAGACTATATTTTTCGGCATTCCTTCGTGTTCATATCTTACTTGTTTTCCTCCTCCAGTTTGTAGTCTTCTAAATAACTCAAATGCCGTATTTGCTTTATCTGTGTCATATAAAATCTTACCTGTTTCAAAATCAAAAGCTTCTGTTCCAAATGAGCCAATTAATTGGTCTGTTGTAACTTCTTCTGTTGTATGATCTAGTTCGGCATATTCGTCTAGTATAAATCTAGTTTCAACTTCAATTAAATTATAACGCTCTAAAATTAATTCATTACGAATGGCAAAATTCCAACCAAATTTTTTTCTTTGGACGCTCGGATATAAAATCGCTTCAAAATTTAAATCTGAAACTACAGGATAGAACAATTGGTCGGAGGTAATTTGTCCGCTAAAAAGATAGTCTCTCGGTCTATCTCTAAAAACTCTCAAACTATAAATCTCTTCGAAAAATTCTTCCAGTAAGTAATAAATTTCTTGAAGTTTATTTTCGATTTTAGGATTTTTAGTTTTCTCTTTCCGAACTATAAAAGTATTTACTTCAGTGTTTGGTTTTAATTCAAAATGCGATATCGTTATAACATCTCCGTTTTGTGGTCTAGTTTCCCAATATGCACCAGCTTCAGTAGTCGCACAATACAAAACTTGTTGCTTTGGAATATTACATCTTCCGAAATTGCAATATTCGATAGGTGGTGCTAGTAATTGAGAAATATCAGTAAAATAGCTTAATTCCTTTCCTTGTGCTTCCAGAATTCTATTATTATTGGATATTCTAATTAGTCTTTTAGGGGGCTCATTTGTAATTGAGCCTACTTTCAATGTAAAGAACTTCGAAATGTCTTGTCTTAATATTTCAAATTCTTCGTCTGATAGGTCTTGAATTTTTCCAAAATGAGAACGATAGTAATCTAATTTTTCGACAATTTTTTTAATTGGATGTAAATCGGGGTCTCCTAAATTGTCTTTGTTTTTAGTTATTTTCTCTATCATTCTTTGGTTGCTCCTAATGGCAGGTAACGTAGATATATAGTTATTGACTATATATCCATTATAGGACTAAGATAATAAATAGATAGTTTAAAGAGTGTTATTGTAGCATATTTAACTCTATACTAGAACTGTTAATTATGCTACAATTAGAGTTTTAGAAAGGCTGTTAATTATACTACACTTTTCAATAATTTCATGCCTTATTTTTAAGTGTAAATTATCTGAATTTTTTAGAGTAATTTCAAGAAGTCTTTGTTTGTGTCTATATCTTAAATTAGGTTGTAAATCATTAACCCAAAATCTAGGGTTTGAATAATTGCTTTTCCATTGCTTTTGACGTTTGCTAAGACTTTTTTTGCGAATAGAATAGTCAAAGTGCATCACCTCATCAAACCGCTTTAGAAGCATAACTTTAGCCTTATTAAGCGTGATTGCATTTATATCGTTAAAGGTGATTATTCCTATTTTTTTAAGTTCAACAGTCTTGTTAATTTTAAGTTCCAAACGTAATACATTATTTTTCATTTTATATTGTTTTGATTTATTATAAATCTTTAGTGAGAATCGCTGGTGTTGTGCCTGTGCAAGATTGCCTTTAAATCTATATTCAAATAGAGTTCCATTATGGTAGAGCAGCCCTTTTAAATATAATTTAGGGTCAAATTCAAGTATTGTATTAACTCCAAACTCTATATTTTGAAATATCATTTGTTGAGGTGAGCAATCAAATAGGTTCTGTAAATTTGTTCTAACTTCCAAAATATTATTGATTGTAAACTGATTACCATTAAACCCTTTGTATTTCTTTACTTCTTTATAGTTTGGTGCTTTTATTTGATTTAGTGAATTCCAAAGTTTATGAACGCTGCCAGTAAATAATACTATACCACTATCGTATATTGTAATTTTACAAAAGTGATATTCTGCAATTTTTTTAGTCGATAATTCACCTGTCTTTTCTGATACTTCAGTCTTAAACTCAAGTTTATTTAAAAGGGTTGAAATATCAATCTCAAACAGCAATATTTTAATATAGTCTATCAACTTTATTGTTATATTTGCTGTGGTATTGCGTTGCCGCTTACCACATTTGAACAAATAAAGAGGGCTTTGAACACCCTCTTTTTTATTTCTTAGTGAAAGGTAAAATCTTGCTTAAATCTTTGGTGTAGTAGTTCTCAAAGTAAAGGATAGTTAATATACTTGCATTACTTGAGAATTTGAATATTATTAGATGTTGTTTTCGATTAATATCGCCTTTGAAACAATCACCAATATGTGTTTTAAAAAGCCCTGTAAGGCATTCACTCCACTTCTTACCCTGTTTTATCTTTAACCAATAATCTGGCATTGATAAAGCGCAGTTTTGATTTTTACTAATGTTAATTTGATTTGATAGTAAAGTAGTTCCGTTTAGAACTTCTTGAAGTTCATAGTGTCGTGTAGTCTTATATTTACCCTCGTTTATTTCCTTGAACACGTGAATAACTGGGTTAGGTATTTGCGTTGCCATTACTTTGATTATTAAGTTGAACAATCGCTTTTTCCACCTCATCGCGTATATACAATACACGACCGCCAATCGCATATTTTGTAAGTATGCCCTTAACTGTTAGATTATGTACTGTGCTTACATCACAATGAAGCATTTCGTCTGCAACATAAATACGAGTAACATACTTCGTTGGCTCTTTAGGTTGAAACTCTTTTTTTAGGTTATCTAAACGTTTTTTAACTGCTTCGTCTATTAAGTTGACTAATGCCTTGGGACTGGTTGAAATAAATTGTACTGTTTCCATTTGCTGAAATATTTTAAATTAATACTTCGCAAAAATCCTTTACTTTAAATTTATTTGGGGGTTACTAACGTACGCCTAACGTATCTTTTCTTTTGTCATGTAGTTTAATAAACTAGTTTCTAATTTATTAATAAAAAGTGTTTCACTTCCGTTATTACGTTTTTTAATATCACTTATTAACTTGTTAGGATTTTTAATTTTGATATTAAAGAATTTTGAAAATTCTTTAATAATATCTTTTTGCACACCTTTTATACTTTGATTTTCAATTAACGCTTTAATAAGCTCTATTAATTCGGTTTGAGTTCCTATCCAATTTATTGGTGTTATTTTTTTTTCAGTATCGACATCTATTGGAATATTTAGCAACTTTTTATATTCAATATAGTAGTGTAAATGTTCCAAAAACAAAGGCTGATTTTTTAAAATATAAGTATCATTTCTTTTGGAGTTTTCCAATCCTCTTAAAACACGATTTCTAAAGTATGATACTGCTTCTTTTATTGTATTATTTAAATTTTCTTTTTCTATTTCAAATTCAACATTTAAAAGTCTTCTTTTTATTTTGATAAATTTAATCTTACAACCTCCAGTATTATTATTTTTTATATCCTCGGAAATATATTTTGAATATTTTTTAACTAAAGTGTCTATTTCCTTTTCCATTTGAACATTTATTTTACGTTGCCTTGTTAATTATTTTAATTGCATCACAATTTGTGATAGCCTATTCGTTTGATGCTTTTAATACTTTTAGTTTTGCTTTCTTTTCTGTCTTTTCTTTTGCTTTGTAGAAGTCTAAGAACGTATCTATATGACTATTGTCTGTTTGGTTGATATATGTTAAAAAGGTTGATTCTTTAGAGTGTCCCGTTACTCTCATAATTATTGGAGTAGGTATTTTTCCGTAGTGGTTAGATGCAAATGTACGCCGTCCTATATGGGTGCTAATATATTTATATTTAGGACGTAATTTTTTAATGCCTCTTTTTCCTTTTGTATTGGATGCTTCAATAATTCGACCCATTGTAGGGACGTTTATTTTTGCTAGTTCTCCAATGGTTTTAAAATGTTTGTTTAGTTTTTGAGTAGAAACGATATAAGGCATTCCGTTATCGTAAATCTCTTTTACTTTGGGTAATACAGGTATAATTACGGCTTTATTACCTTTTTTCTGTCTAATTTTTATGATGAGGTCGTTACCGTATTGCTCAAAATTACTTTCTTTTATTCTTGTGGTTAATGCTTCGCCTCTTTGCCCAGTATAACAGGCTAATATTAACCATTTACGAGCGTTAATAAGTGCTTGTGTTGATAGTTCGGTTTTCTCTATCTTTTCTATCTCATTGGGTGTTAAGATAATAACATCCATATCATCATCATAAGCAGAAATTTGCCTTGTTTTTATGTCGTTTATTTGAGTTGAGGTTTCAATACCGTTTTTTCTAGCATCTTTACAAACTGTTTTTAAATCGGATAATTTTTTTAATGCGTAGGTAGGTGCATAATTCTTTTTGTCAAGAAGCCACGTTTTAAAATTATCGAACAAAGTTGTATCTAATTCTTTTATCTTATAATTACTCTTGCCTTGAAATTCATTAAAGAGTGTTTTAAGGCGTTTGTAAGCGTTTATTCTACATTCGGTAAGACCAATACCTTTTTTTCCGTTATCCCTTGTGTGTGCTGTATCAATAATGTATTGAATGTTATCTGTAACTAACTCACTTTTGTTATTATCAGCAATTCGACCAAAATACAAATCTATATTATAACTTAACCAGTCTCCTGTAACCTCAACGCCTTGACTATTCGAATTATTCAGTTTATCAAAGATAAAAGTTTCTAATTTTTTTAATTTGGTAGTTAGGTTTTTATTAGATGGATTGTTTTGTAATGGCAATCCTGTTCTACTGCTCCAATCTTTGGAATTAATAGATAGACCAGTTTTTCTAAACAAAGTTTTCCCTCTACCTGCTGAAAGTATAATGTGAATTGATGAGTTTTTTGATGTGCTTTGAAGTTTGAAATTAATAGTTGCCATAAGTTGAACATTTGAACTAGTAGTAAATTTAAATATTACTTTTTCTTTTTCTTACCGAATACTTTTAATACTTGCTTTTTTGTTAAATATCTTGTTAGTCCAGCAACCTCTGTTTTTTTGTTAAGGTGAATAATTTGGACAGAACGAACTCCCATCATTTTCACAAACTTAATAGACAGCATAAAAGTATCGTTTTCAATTTCAATATTCTCTTTAGGTATTTCGCTCATTCCCTTTTGAATAATTTCAAAAAGCTGGGTAAATTCTTCTTTATTTAAAATAAAGCTTTTAAAGTCGGTTATCTGGGTAAATTTTAAATCATTATAAGCGATTATATATCTATTATTACTTTCGGTAATTTTAAAATGTTGAACTTTTCCTATTAAATTCTCTTTTTCAACTTTTTTAAATTGAGAAAAGGAATAGGATGATAGTAGTAACGTGATAAAAAGAACTGTAATTTTTCTCATAGTAATTTATAGGTTTTATATTATTAATGTTTAAAACACCCAAATATAGCAACATTTTATATTTTACTAAACATTTACTAAACATTTTTTAATACTTATTCTATTTTATTCTATTTCATTAAAACGTTAATATGCTTCTGTGCGCACTATAAATATTGAGTTTATAAGAGTTATATCATGTTTTATAGCAATTAGAGGAGTTTTAAAAATTGATAGTTTCAAGTCCCGTCCAGACCGATAAAAGAAAGTTGTGTTGTTTTTGGCAGTTTCATATAAACTGCTCTAACTGTTAAAGTTAGTCAATGGAAAGCTTCCCAAATTGGGATGCTTTTTTTGTTTTTGGATAAATTGTGACTCAATTGTGACTCATTTTTAAATAGAACTTACTTAAGGATTTTGAGTCAATGTAAGTGAATAGATCAAAATAAATCACTTTAAGAATTTATCCGTTGGAGTAAAATGGTACATTCTAAATAATCAGAACGTCTGTGATAATCTCGTTTTTTAAGGTAGTTAACTGAGATGATCTTCCCCAATTTAAACTGTTCTTCTAGCTGATAAATGAGTTGCGTGATTTGATTAAAAGGCCCTCTCAAAGTAAACGAGTAGTTGAGAATTTCTGCATCATCCTGCTGAAAAACATGCGGATTCTGAAAGGAGACCACCTTGATATTTGTAGAGTCCGCATATGTATTGATCGTTGACAATAAATTATTCTGAAAGGATTTATCCGTAGAAATTCGTTTTGATTTTAAAATCGAATCATAGTACCGATTCTCTTTTTGTAATTGCAGTAGCTTTTGCGAGCTGTTTTCAAACAATAAGACTTCTCCTTTAAGATTGGCATGTTGCTTTTTAAGGTTTAGGGTTTTGGAAAAAGACAGCTGATAGGCGATCCATAGAAATAAGATGAACCCAACAAGCAATGCGATATTTTTTTGTTTGGGACTCATGACTTAAAGGTAATTTCCAATTCAAAAAATGTCTTTATTTTTTTACCCGACCCATAATCATTGATAGCTACTTTTTCTACCCAATCCAATTGCTCTAAAAAGGATAACCAGTTTGAGAAATCGTCGCCTTTCGTGGAGACACCTTTGATCAATACGATTTGCTGTTTCGTTTCAATGGGCTTATCTTCTTTAATACTTTTTGTTAGTGGCTGCCACTGAATTTCTGAAAGAGTGATTGTAGAAGGCACTGCCTTCCCGATTTGATCTAAATACCAGGAGGCTTTGGAAGAAGCCAGGGAAAAGTCTTTGATCAATTTTTCTTTTTTCTGAACTTCATTCGTTAATTTTAACAAGGAAGTTTTCTGAGTTTTATTTAATGCCAACGTTGTAGTTAACTCTTCTATTTTTGTAGTATAGTTGGTAAATACTAAAAAACTAAAAAGCAGCAACACAAAAATTGTTGCTAGACTAATCTTTAACCCATGGTTAAATATGTGCTGCTGCTTATATTGTTCTTTCAAATCAGTGAGTACCTGACTGAAGTTTGAGACTGTTTTTGAGGAATTGGTATAATAATTCAAAATACCTGCTAAGGGTAGTATAGAATTATTCGTTAGTTCCAATCCATTGATGTTGAATTTCTCTTTAAGAGACTTGCTTATGGAAATATCAGCTACTTTTTGGTTTTTAAACTGAATCGTGGCATTAGAAGAGATTAATTCATCTTGATTTACAAAGTTTTCAAGTGTAGAAATTGAGAGATTTCCTAAGGAGAATCGAATAACGGAATATTGCTTTTCTCGATAATTGTCTAATAGCTTTTGGGCATCTTCTTTTCTACAAATTACTACAAAAGTCTTCTCATGAGATGTATATGTTTCATAATAAAAATCATCGAGTGTTAGATTGGGGAATGCCTGTTGTACCGCTTGTCGAGATTCTAGGACATTATCTATACTTTTAAAAAGGACTTTATTCGTATTGATGACCAAAAATAAGTGTTGCTTTTGTAAGATGTGATCACTTAATTTCTCAAGAGTGTCAATTTCAAATGAACCGTTGAGAATGAGTTCTTGTTGTTTTTTTGTTAAGATCAATCCATTGATGTGCTCCTGACCATCAACAGTAACATGCTCAATTGCACAGAATGTTTTACCATATGTAAGTCTATCCAACACTATTTGATGATGGTAGGTTTGATTAAAATAGTTAATTTTTTCTTGGTGTCTTCTCGTTTCTTCTTACTAAAGAGCCATTTGATTACAGGTATTCTAGCTAATAAAGGCACTCCTGTCCCAGAATCATTCTTGATCTTTTCTTCCAAACCTCCTAACACTACAACATCCTGATCTTTCACACGTATAATGGAATTAAACTCTCTGGAGTTGACTCCTGGAGGGGCATCTTCAGCCACACGAGACCCATTAAAAGTGGATTGAATCACATTAATGTCTAAGGTAATTTGTCCATCCCCAGAAACCAATGGTTTGATATTAATAGCAAATTCTGCATCGATGGGTTGGTAATTGGTAATGGTGGATGTTTGCGGGTTTTGACTTCCGATGATATCTCGTTGCGTAACGGCATAGTAGGTGGTCTCACCTATGGATAAATTGGCTCGGTGTCCGTTCAGCGCAGAAAGCTTTGGTGTCGATCTAATCTTCACATTTCCATTGACCTCCATCGCTTTGATTTTGGCAAAGAAATTTGGTACGACTTGCCCTATATTAAAAGACCCGAAATTGTTAAAGTTGCCAATAACCCGGTTTACCGTATGCGCCCCTAAGGTTAAATCTGTAGTTGGATAAATATCTCCCCGAGTTTCGACAGGTTGATCACCTAAACCCCATTCTACACCTGTCTCAACCGTAGCGGTTTTATTTACTTCCAAGAGCATCACTTCGATTAAAATAACAGGAACTGGTTTGTCGATGTATTGGATAAACTTTTTAAAACGTTCAATGTTTTGACTGGGGCCACTGACAACGAAACTATTGAGCTCAACATCAACACTTACTTTGAGGTCTTTTATGACATCTTCAGGCAACATATTGATCAAGGACTCCGCTTTACTATCACGTTGTGAAAAAGTGTCAGTTCTATTGGTATTCAGGTTTTGGCGATTGTTGTTAAAGGTATTTGCTCTATTGTTGGGTGTATTAACCCCAAAGTTTTGGTTATTGATGGTTGACGTCCTTCCTGCTCTTCTACCTGAGCCACCATTACTGGTCATAAACTCTATGGAACGATGCATTAAGGGCACTAAAACGGCATCTCGTAAAGACACTTGATCTTTCTTCCCGAAATAATAGATCAAATCCGTTTTTTTATAAGTGAACTCTGTGTTTTCTAGAATTTTATCCAAAAGATGGTCATAGGTAACATTCTGGGCTTTTACTGAAGTTGTGCCTGCTTGATCCAAGGGATTGGCGGTAAACATACTTTTATCCAATTCATGGCCTATGTCATAAATAAGACTTGAAATAGAAGTGTTTTCAAAGTCGACTGTAATGTTCTTGGTTATAGAATCAATCTCAAAAAAGAAATTAGAACTACGTCTTCGTTGTGGGCGTTGCTGTCTTTTTTCTCCGCTTTTTGGTTGTGAATTATCAAAAGCAACGATGTTGCCACTTTCAAAGAGGTAATAATTATCTCGTGTTTTTGTAATGGTTAAGTTGTTAGCAAAGGCCAGTTTGTCTAAGGCTGAATCAAATGGCATATTTTGGATATACCCAGAAAGGAGTTGCTTTCCCATTCCGGGTGCGAACACCAGATTCTTACCTGTTTGTTGCATGAGTTGCTTAAAAGCTACATATAGTGTGTCGTTTTTTAGGTCAACAGTCAGAAGATCATTTTCGTTATTATATGTGATTGGAATAATACGATGCAGAACAATTTGTTTTGGCCTGATGGTTTTATGGATAGAAAGAATGTTTCCCGTAAAATCTATAGCTAAATCATATTGCTTGCAGACAAATACCAATACATCAGCAACAGTAGCGTTGGAGAAATTGTTATTGATGGTGATGGATTGTAAATCAGGATGGATATTCAAATTGACTTGATTGGCTGTTGCTAATGCCTGTAAGAAATCAGCTAATGAGGTATTGTTGACATTAATGTTTGCCTTTTTGGACAAGCCAGGAGCAGTAGATTTGATACTATCAAGTTTAGATCTGATTTGATCTATATTATTTTGAGCAACTAGTAAGGAAGAAGTCAAAAATAATATTGAAACCAAGAGATATTGAATAGTTTTTCTTTTCATCTTATTCTAGTAATAATGGATAGACTTCTTCCACAGAAGTCACTCCTGATTTAACTAATGCTATGGCGTTCATTTTTAAGGTTGCAATTCCTTTTTCTTCCAGATACTTGTCAATTTCTAGTTGATTGTTTTTAATGGCTTCAGTTAATTCTCGAGTAACTGGTAAGATTTCATAAATGGCTTTTCTTCCTGAGTATCCCGTATGGTAACAATCTTCACATCCGACCGGAATGGAATGCTCTTTAAAATCCTTTGAAACATCAATATGTTCAGGAAAAGTGTCATTTGAAATTTCTTGGGATGCTTTACAGTTATCACATAATTTCCGTACCAAACGCTGTGCAACACTTAGCTTTAAAGTACTTGCAATCAAAAATGGAGGTACACCCATATCAATTAATCTTGAAATCGTCGCCCAGGCAGAATTGGTATGTATGGTAGATAAAACCAAATGCCCAGTTAACGAAGCTCTAATAGCCATATTCGCCGTATCCACATCCCGAATTTCACCTACCATAATAATGTTAGGATCTTGGCGCAAAAAAGTGCGTAAAGACTTTGAAAAATCAAGCCCTATATTTTCCTTGAGCTGTACTTGATTGATACCTTCTAAGGTGTATTCAATGGGGTCTTCAATAGTTAAAATATTGACATCATCAGTATTCAATAATTTTAATGTGGCATAGAGCGTTGTGGTTTTTCCTGATCCTGTAGGCCCTGAAATTAGGACAATGCCTTGTTCGTTTTTGATGCTTTGATTGTAACGTATGAGTTCTTCATCGGTAAACCCTAAGGAACTCAAATGAATATTGGTGGCATCTTTAGATAATAATCGCATTACTAGCTTTTCACCATGCAATGTTGGTAAAGAGGATACACGGATGTCATATTCTTCGTGCTGAGTGCTTATTTTAATGCGTCCATCTTGAGGCAGGCGTTTTTCTGCGATATCTAACCCTGCTTTTACTTTTATCTGATTGATAATTTTTGGATACTCCTGTTGTGGAATGGTATATCGTTCTAATAATTTCCCATCAATTCTGAACCGTACACGTCGAACGTGTTCAAAGACTTCAAAATGAATATCGCTGCTGCCTAAAGATTTGGCTTCATGAATAATATTTAAAAGTAAATCTGTTGAATCGGTGAGTCGTGTTTGTCTTTTGGATTCTTGCTTTCGATAATTTAATGCTAATGTTTTTTGAATGACTTCAGTTGATTCATTTACCAAAGAAATTTCTTTTCCAAAAATAATTTGGAGCTCTTGAGATAATATATCTTTATTTGAACTATCAGTTTTAAAAGTAATACTTCCATTATGTTGTTCACTCGGAATAATACGATAATGGTATGCTTGCTCAGCACTGATTAATTGCTGTAATTCTGTAGGAATGTTGAACTGTCCTTGCATAATTATTGATAGAGATTTACAATATCCAACATCCAGTTCACACACAAAACCATTACTAAAAACAAAGCCTGAAAGCCAGCTAATGGAACCGTTTTGTTTTTCAATTTTGACTTAATTATTAAGAATAAAATCAATGAAAAAACTAAAGAGCTGACAAAGAACACTACAAATGTACTTGTTGGGAAACCGATAGCTAAAACCAAAAAGAACAATACATCACCTAGACCAAACACTTCGAATAATGGTTGCTTTAATTTAAACCAAGTATAGCCAATTAAAATTCCAATGATTATTGAAACTAATGCAAGATTTGTAATAATGTTTACTAAGAACTCAGATGAGCTTGTTATTCTGTAATATAGTATTGATGTAAATACCCAGGCAAACAAAAAAAGGTACAGAGACACTTTACGTTCCTTAAGATCTTGATACGTAATGGCTAGTAAGCTTAAAAGACTGCCTATTTTTAATGTTAATTCCATAGTGAAATAGCTTTAGTCTTTAATAACTTCTTTCGGTAAACCGTTTTGATCTATTTCCCAAACATTAAAAATTCCATCTGCGTCAAAATCAGTTATAGCTATTGCTTTGGCCTTAAAGCCAATATTAGAAGCTTCAATGATTTCATATGAGTAATTGGCACTGCCATTTTGTTGTACAGTTTTTGGAGCTTCGAAATCAATGCTGTTGAAATCAGCACTATACTTTGAGTACATAAAAAAATACTGCTTTTCTAGGTTAGCAATATGTTTTAATTGTGTTTGTGCCTCTAGACTTTTGGTTTTAGATATAAGCGGCATGAGATTAGGCAAGGCCAATAAAAGCAGGATGCCGATAATGACCAATACGATCAATAACTCTTGAAGATTGAAAGCTGAAACTTTCTTAAAGATTAGTTTTTTCATGTCTATGAATTTTAGCAACAATTCAATCCAAAACTAATTTTTCTCTCCAATTCGCGACATCACATTTATAGTAATAAGTTGACAAAAATCTATCATTTTTTACCGTTTGTTAGAAATTTTGAACTGTTTATGTCTAAAAGTATCACTCAAATTTTTTTCGAAAATATAGCTTGAAAGATTGAAATACTTTTAAGCTTTATTAGTAAAAACTGAATATAAATTCAAATACTTTGAGACAAACTATGAGATTTAAAATTAAACTAATACTACTTCTTTTTCTAGGAGTTTTATGTGCATTTTCACAATCTGATGACCTAAAATTACCGCAGGTAATCCCACCTTCGCCAAATACTGCTGCGTTGGGTAAGTATGGCGACATTCCTATTGGTTTATTTACCGGGTCACCACAAATTAATATTCCATTACATGAGTTTAAAACCATCAACTTGTCAGTGCCTATTACGCTTCGCTATAGCTCGAATGGTGTGCGGGTAGACGAATACTCATCAAATGTGGGTATGGGTTGGGATCTCAGTACCGGAGGGGTTATTACCCGTCAGATTCATGATGATCCGGATGAAAACCCGCAAGTAGTTATGCCTGACGTTCAGACGCAGCTAATAACTCCGGTAATGGAAGGTTTTTTAATGTCACAAACCACAGGCGGAGGCAATGGAGAACCGGGGAGTGGTGATTATCAACCCGATATTTATTCATTTAATTTCAATGGCTTCTCAGGTAGTTTTTATCTGGATACGAATAGCACATCAATCGTAAATAGAACACCCATTTTTCTAGAACCCTCTCCGCTCAAAATTGAAATCATGTCTGGATTATCGGGCTTTACTATTAAAGATGCCAATGGCATTGTCTACACATTTAATAAAAAAGAAGAAAGTATGAGTCGATCTTCATGTGTTGCATTGCCATCAGCGTTATTAAATTATAGAACTACCAAGGCCTGGCATTTGACAAACATAAGTCATCCAAATGGAGATAGTATAACGTTCGTTTATGAAACAAAAATGACCTATTATGATAATGGTGTTGCACAAAGTATTACTAGAGAAAGTGCTTTTAATACGGGTACCTGTAATATTCCCGGAGACCAGATTTGTTTGTACGGTTCATCAAATAACACTCCGTATTTAAAAGAAATTCAGACCGCTGGTTTTGGAAAAGTAACATTTACGTATTCGCACAAAGCCGGAATGCCTGCAAACATGGATAAGTTAGATAAAGTTTCTGTATATGATAAGAGTAATAGTTTGCAGAAAGAATATCTTTTTGAATATCTGTCTTATGGAGGAGGTAGTTCAAATTTAATACCAACTTTACTTCAACAAAATTATCACGGTAAGCGCTACTTTTTGTCTAAAGTCACCGAGAAGAGTAAAACAGGTGTTTTAAAACCCGCGCATCAATTTGAATATTATAATCCAGAGCAGTTACCACCCAGATTTTCTGCATCTCAAGATTATTGGGGGTATTATAATGGAAAGCCCAACATTAACTTAATCGATGAAAAAACAATTGAAACCGCCACGGGTGGAAATGGTGTTTTGGCGAACGGACTAAATAGCTTTCAGGCGGCCAACCGAGACCCTAATTTCTTCTATGGTATTAAAGGCTTACTAAAGGAAGTTACCTATCCAACAGGAGGTAAGAATGAATTATTTTACGATCCACATTCTTATGCAGGTTCAACTACTGTATTACCTGCCATCACGACAAAAACAGCATCAGTTTTTAATCCAAGCACCTCAGGGTCATCGACATATACAAGCCAGGTAAGTATACAAAATATTCCATTTACCCAAGATGTTGATCTACAATTTATTGTTGATATGGATGAAATGCTTGGTGGAGGCGGTCCCGGAGGCCCAACAACAAATCCCCTTACCTTTTTGGTAGAGGTTAAAGATAATACCACGGGCCAATCAGCTTACATTTATGAAAAAATAAATAGTACCACATACCCAAGACCAAATCCGTTTACGGTAACCACCAGTAACTTTAGTAAAGACTATTATGTGCAATTAGTAGGGGGGCATTCGTATACTCTAAAGGTGATGGTAAGTAGGCCACAGACTACAGGTACAGCCAAAATTCATTATTATGCAACAGCACCAACGACTACAACGACAAATATAGAAGTAGGCGGTTTACGTATTGCCAAAGTTGAAACTGATAATGGTAATGGAAACGTACAAACTAAAAATTATCATTATGGTACCTTAGATGATCTCACTTTATCATCGGGTAAAGTAGTGAATCGTAATTCTGACCCCACAATAACGCATTATGAAACACTTACTCCTGGAGGCGGTGGAGCAGGCGTCTATTTTTGTAAAACAGCAACGCTATCGGCTAATTCAGCATTTTCGATTTATGGGGTCTATCATATAGGCTATGGCTCTATCATTGAAGAATATGGAGACAATTTTGAAGGCGGTGGTGTTATAAATCTATACAAAACTTCCTATACCGGCTTCATACCAAACGAGGCATCAGGAATTTATATACCGGGTACTCCACTCGCAAATATCTTTGGTTTTGGTAGAGAATTAGAAAAATCTATCTTCAAAAAGATAGGGAATAATTATGTTACTTTAAATAGGACAGAAAGTTTTTACAATTACGATCATCAACTTGACAAAGAAATTCAGGCCTATAATGTTCGAGTGAACTCAAAATTAGAGGGGGCTCTGATCATGGAAAACCTGGCCACTAGAATTGGGCGCTATGACATCACCGGTTATATAAAAAGTCGGCAATGGCATTATTTAGACAAGACCATATATACCCAATATGATCAAGATGGTTTAAACCCGGTAATGACCACAAAAGAATATTTTTATGATAATCCGGGTCATTTGCAAGTCACACGAACCAAAACTACGGTTAGTGATGATGATCCTATAATAACAAAGACATATTATCCCGACGATGTAACATCTACAAGTTCATTGGGCTACGACGCACTGACGTCTTCAGAAAAATCTGCGATTGATCAATTAAGGACAAAACATCGTATTTCAGAACCTATTCAAACGGAAAGTTATAAAGATTTGGATGATGATGGTGTAGCTGAAACTAATGAATTATTAAATGTACAGCGTACCAATTATAATAATAATACTAACCCTTTACCCAAAGACATCCAAACTTTAAAAGGAGTTTATAATAGCAGTACGAATAAATTGCAAGACCGAGTACAATTTCATAGTTATTATACAAATGGTAATATAAAAGAGATCAGTAAAAAAGATGGCAGTAAGATAGTTTATATCTGGGGTTATAATGAGCAATTCCCCATAGCAAAGATCGAAAATGCTACCTACTCAGAGGTATCGAGTCAGGTTTCGAATTTACAGACAAAATCAAACAATGATAATGACAGAACCTTTGGTACTTCAGGAAATGAAGGTGCTTTGCGGGCGGCATTAACTACGTTGAGAAATACTTCAGCACTTTCTGATGCTTTAGTTACTACTTATACCTATGATCCATTAGTAGGGGTTACTAGTATGACAGACCCTACAGGTCAGACGGTCTATTATCATTATGATGATTTTAATCGATTAGAAATGGTAATAGATAAAGACAATAAGGTATTGAGTAAGAATGCATATAACTATAAAAACTAACAGAGCCATGAGAAAGTTACTATACATTTTAATAGCCTTGCCTTTATTTGCAATCGCTCAGACACCGAGTCAAAATCAAAATTATATTCTAACGACTACTTATCAAAAAGGTTATGTAAAAGGTCAAGAGCAAAATGCTACAGATATAGAGAAGATTTCTTCAATACAATATTTAGATGGCTTAGGAAGGCCTATACAAATGGTTGGTGTAAAAGCCGGAGGCCAATCACAAGACATCATTAATTTTATAGAGTATGATGTTTTGGGTAGACAGGCTAAAGACTATTTGCCTTATACGGCAACGAGTAATGGTGGCGCTTATAGAACCAATGGCTTAAGTGCTACCAATAGTTTTTATAATATTGCTAAGTATGGTAATACTTCAAATCCATATTCAGAGAAACATTTTGAGAACTCACCTTTAAACAGAATAATTGAGCAAGCAGCACCTGGCGGCACTTGGTTATTAAATAAGAGTAGCAATTCAGACCATACCATAAAGTTTGACTATAAAACTAATACAAGTTCAGATGTAAAGAAGTATTCAGTTGGTTTAGTATATTCAAGTACAAATAAAATCTATACACCAACTTTAAATGGAGGTTCATTAAATTATGGAGTAGGTGAATTGTATAAAATGATCACTAAGGATGAAAATTGGGTAAGTGGTACAGATAGAACAACCGAAGAGTTTAAAGATAAGCAAGGTAGAGTTGTATTAAAAAGAACTTATAATAGTGGTGCCCATGACACCTATTATGTCTATGATGATTATGGTAATTTAACTTATGTGTTACCACCTAAAGTTATACATGATAGTAGCATCTCAAGTACAGAGATGTCAGAATTATGTTATCAGTATAGATATGATGATAGAAACAGGTTAGTAGAAAAAAAGATACCCGGTAAAGGTTGGGAAAATATAGTTTATGATAAACTAGACAGGCCGGTAGTAACTCAAGATGTTAAGCAATCGCAAAATAATGAATGGTTGTTTACCAAATATGATGCTTTTGGACGAGTTGTAATGACTGGTAAGAGTTGGGATAATGCGACAAGAAATGCTGTTCAAAGTTGGATAGCGAGCAGTTACCCAAAAAACACTAATACACGGCAAAGTTCAGCATATAATGTGAATGGAGTTAGTGTTTATTATGACTATAATCAAACCTATCCTGGTGGGGGTTCCGAAGAATTACATACAATAAATTATTACGATACCTATACTGATGTATTACCTACAGGATTATCAAATACAGTTACAACATATTACGGTTTAACAAGTAGTTCAAATGTTAAAGGATTAGCTACGGTATCAAAAACCAGAGTTTTAGATGTTTCACCAACAAAGTGGATTATTACAGTAACTTATTATGATGACAAAGCACAACCAATTTATGTTTATACCAATAATGAATATTTAAATACTATAGATATAGTAGAGAATAAATTAGGTTTTGACGGTAGAGTATTAGAAACCAAGACAACTCATAAGAAAACGGGCAAAGCAGATATAGTCACTATTGATCGATTTGAGTATGATCATGCTGGTAGATTGTTAGTTCAAACACAAGATATAAGCAATGCTGTATCTAGACGATTAGCAAAAAATAATTATGACGATCTTGGTCAATTAGAAAGTAAATTAGTAGACAATGGTACTCAAGATGGGTATAAAGATATTGTAGGGGTTTCGGTAAGCAATGATATAATTACCAAAACAGCTGGTAATGGTTGGGGAAGTGGTGGCTTGGCAACCAAAGGTAATTTCTCTGGAGACGGTTACATAGAGTATCAAGTTACTTCTACAAACGCAAGATTGATGGTTGGTTTGTCAAATACCAATAGTAATGCTCATTATAATTCGATAAGGTATGCTATTTATAATACAGGGAGTAGCACAGTTTATGTCTATGAATCTGGAAGTTATAAAGGTAATTTTGGGTCATTTACTACAAACGATGTTTTTAAAGTGGAGCGTATAGGTAGTACAGTAAACTATAAAAAGAATGGCGAGGTTTTTTATACTTCTACAATATCTTCAACAGGTACTTTATACGGAGATGCATCTATTTATTATACCAATAAACAGATAAAAGATCTAAAAATAGTAGATAATACTAAAGGCTTACAAAAAGTAGATTATAAGTACAATGTTAGAGGTTGGTTGACTAAAATTAATAATACCGCTAGTTTAGGTACAGATTTATTTGCATTAAAAATAAATTATGATGATGTAGATCATGGAGCTACAGAGCTTTATAATGGTAACATCTCAGAAATTGAATGGCGTACCAATAATGTAGATGATAATAGTCTACACTGGTATAAATTTCAATACGACGCATTAAATAGAATCACCAATGCTACAGATAATCTAAATAGATATAGTGTAAATACAATAAGCTATGATAAAAATGGTAACCTACAAACTTTAAAACGTTTAGGGCATAAAGTTGCTAATCCCAATAGACTTTATAGTTCGCATTTTGGGATAATGGATAACTTAGATTATAATTATTATCCAAATAGTAATAAGTTACAAAATGTACAAGAAGTATCTGGAGGAAATACGACCTATGGTTTTAAAAATGGTGCTTATAACTCAATAGAATTTGGCTATGACGCTAATGGCAATATGACCCAAGATTTAAATAAGGGCATCTCAGCTAATGGTATTACATATAACCATCTAAATTTACCAACACAGGTTACTATAGATGGTCAAAATATTTCGTATGTTTACGATGCTTTAGGAGGTAAATTACAAAAAACAGTTGGCAGTACTACTACAGATTACGCAGGTAATTATGTGTATGAAAATGGTAATCTGCAGTTTTTTAATCACCCAGAAGGGTATATAACCCCAAGCGGAAGTTCTTTTAAATATATACACCAATACAAAGATCATTTAGGTAATGTACGCTTAAGTTATAATGATGCTGATGGTAGCGGCACAATGAGTTCTTCTGAAATTATAGAAGAGAACAACTACTATCCTTTTGGCTTAAAACATAAAGGGTATAATACAGTTGTTGGTGCTGGTGGGAATAGTGTGGCACAGAGATGGAAATTTGGGGGTAATGAACTGCAGGAAGAATTAGATTTAAACTGGTATGATATTACAGCTCGTAATTATGATCCTGCTTTAGGTAGATGGATGAATTTAGATCCATTGGCAGAGCAAATGCGTAGACATTCGCCGTATAATTATGCGTTTGATAATCCTGTGTATTTTATTGATCCTGATGGGATGGCACCCGAAGGACCTGAAAGTGTAATTTTACCTATTGAATATGAAAAACCAGATTGGTTGAAAGGTATAGACCTCAGTTCTTTTACCATGCCATCAGCTAAGGAAGAACCAGATAGTGAAGAGAAATCAGAAAAGAAAGATGTAAGCGAATTATCTACAAGTGATAAGGGAGTCGACTTTATTAAAAGTTTTGAAGGATTTGAAAGCGAGTTATATAATGATGCAGCTGGTCATGCTACGATTGGGTATGGACACCTATTGCATAAGGGTAAAATAACAAAAGAAGATAAAGAGGGAGAATACGGAGACGGAATAACAAAAGATGAAGCTACAGAACTTCTAAAAAAAGATATCAGTAGAGTCTCTGAGTCAGCTATTAAATCTAATGTTACTGAAAAATTATCTCAAAATGAGTTTGATGCACTATCTGCTTTTGTTTTTAACGTTGGTGGTGGAGCATTTAAGAAATCCACACTATTAAAGAAAGTTAATTCAGGTAATGCCACAAGTCAAGAAATAACAAAGCAGTTTGTTAGATGGAATAAAGCTGGAGGAAAGGAATTAAAGGGTTTAACTAAAAGGAGAAAAGCTGAAGCGAAAATTTATACTACTGGAGAATATAATAACAATTAGAAAATGATTAAAATATTAAATAAAGTTTCATTTATGATTTTGATGCTAGTCGTAATAGCATGTTCGTCAATGAAAGAAAGTAATAAAGAAAAATCAATTTATGGAAATTGGTATGTTTATAAGCATAAAGCAGGGTTTATTACTGAGTTAACAACAAAGGAAGCTGACAAATTCGTTGGAAAAGAGGTTAGAATTGATGCTAGCGGTCATATTTCCGTATTTAACGAAACAGCAAAAGGATGTCAGTTCAATGAAAAGAGGATATCATCTGAAGATTATTTTGACACATTTAAAGTTGATTATAAAGCAATGGGTATAAGCGATAATGAAACTATTTTATATTCATTTATATGCCCAAAATCAGAAGTAAACAATGAAACTGCATCTTTTGATTTTGTAAAAAATGGTGATGAGCTTATTTATAACACAGGAGGTTTCTTTTTCTATTTTAGAAGAAAAACAAGTTAAGATGTTATGAAAAAAACTTTTCTTCTTTTTATTACGGCTGCATTTTATTTTAATTGTTTTGCTCAAAGTTCTTACAATTTTATTTCTGATTCAACGATAAATGTTACCCCTTTTTGGAAGAAAGGATTAACCAAAAAATTTAGCTATTCTAAGAGTAAATATTCATTACCTTACGGAGCTGAAGAATTAAGAAAAATAGATTCAATAAATTATTTAGCAAAGTTTGAAGTTCTTTCTTCCGACAAAAAAGAATATAAAATAAAATGGTCACCATTAAAAAAAGGCTTAAAACCTGATAAAATAGAGATGTTAAAATCTTTAATTTATAAAACTGATAACTATGGTGAAATTGTGGAGTATGAGAATATTGAAGAAGTTAAAACTTTTTGGCACAATTCAATAAACTCTTTTTTTAATGAGCATTATAACAACAATATTGAAAGAAACCTTAAAAAAGTATTAACTTCAGATCAAGTTGTTGAATCATATTTTTTACCTCCAATTAATATGTTACATCAAATTATAGGATTTCAATATAAAAGACAGGGAGATAAATTTAATGATATTGACCTTATTGATTTGGGTATTATTAAAGATACTTTAAATACAAATGAACATTATTTTTTTACAGATGTTGATAAAGAAACAATGAGTTTTGTTTATCATCATAATACAAGTTATGATAATGAAAGTTCATTGAAGTTTTTCAAAAATTTAAATAGAGGCATTTTTCAAAATAAAAACGCAGATTCTTTTTATTTAGATAAAAAAACTGACGTTAAGCTTTCTACAATAATCTTTTTTGATCTAAAGAATTGTTTACCCAGAAAAATAATTTTTACAAAAGACATTAAGTTGTTTGATAGTAATGATACAATAATTTTAAATTACTTAGAAAAGCATTATATTAAAGAGATTTAAATTTGTCTAAACTCTCAACAGCAATCTTCACCGATTGCTGTTTTTTTTATTCAATAATAGAAATACTATTTTTTCACTTGTTTTTTGATACTGTACTTTTTTGAAGTGCTTGTTGTTATTTTGGTTATTTGATAAAAAGTAATTGTGAATCATTATGTTGGTACTGGGCTAAATTAGGGGTTAATTAATTTTTATAATCTAAAACGTTAACAATAAGCAATTTATAAATTTTACTTTTTGTTTTTCGTCTAAAATTTATCCATGCTTGCTTAGTTAAAAGTTTCTTAAGGTACTTTATTTAAGCTTTGTCAAAAGTAGCTGGTACAGAATAGTGGTTGCGAAATCTAAGCTATTCATTAGAAAAATAAAGCCATTTATTTTTAAAAAGTACGCTCAAATTAAATGAGCTCTTCACTAATTGTCTCATTTAGTTTATTTGTTGTTTAATTTTTAAAACAATGAACTGTAAAAGGTGCAATAATAGATGTATTAAAAATGGTTTTCAGTACAATGATCGTCAAAGGTATTATTGTAACAACTGTGGTTTACATCAACAGAAAGAATACAGCTATAAAGCATATCTGCCAAAAACAAATACTAAGATTGTAAAACTGTTGGTAAATAGTTGCGGTATAAGAGATATTTCTAGAATTCTATCTATTTCAAAAACCACTGTATTAGATAGAATACTAAAAATTGCTAAAGACTTTCGTTGGCCAGTGATCTATGAGTATGATCAGGTTTATGAGGCAGATGAAATGAATGTAAAAATGAAAGGATATGATCGTTACGCTATTTCTTATATTATTAACAGAAGAACCAAGAAAGTAATTGGTTTTAGTATTGGTAATAAAACAGCAAATAATTTACACTCAATGATTCATAATGTACTTAGCCTAAAGCCTAAACGTATTTATACTGATAAATTAAAAACATATCAAAGTTTAATACCTAAGCAAATTCACAGTACAAGAAATTACCAGACCAATACAATAGAAAGGTTTCATTTAAGTATTAGAACTCATTTAAAAAGATGTTCTAGAAAGACAATTTGTAGTTCTAAAAGCAACAAAGTTTTAAAGGCAATTCTAAAGATTTATTTCATTGCTTTTAATGCAAATTATTTTAGTAAAACTCAAGATTTTTCAGTAAATTTAACCTGTTGCTAAATTTATTAATTACCTAATCTTTACCCATATTTTTTAGAATTTAAATCTTATAAAAATGAAAAAATTTATATTCATTTTTCTATGGGTGTTTTTTGTGCTTGCTTGTGAAGAAATTATTAATGAAGAAAATATTTCAAACAATGTGGTTATTGCTGTTGCACCTATCGAAAATACAGCACTTAAAACAGGTGAACAAATAAATTATAACTGGCAGAGTGTAGTAGGTGCAAGTAATTATAAGCTACAGATTGCAAGCCCTAACTTTGGTAGTACTACGCAAGTACAATTAGATACTCTAATTCCAACTACCTCTTTTTCAATTGATTCTTTAAAGTCTGGCAGTTACGAATGGCGTGTAAGAGCGTTAAATAGCGCTTTTTCAACATCTTTTACAACAAATGGTTTTACTGTAGAAAAATAGTAGGGTATGAAGAACAAAAAGAACATTTATTTTTTACTACCAGCTGTTTTAATCATTTGGGGATTGTTAGGTTACCGCATTTTTTCAACAGTACAACCCAATAATACCAGTAATAATCTAACAACTTCTCAAGTAGTATTTAAACCAAATGAGTTTAAAGAGTCTAAACCATTTATCGTTAATTTAGATTATAGAGACCCATTTCTGGGAACTACAGCAACGGTTAAAAAAACTAAAAACAAGCTTAAAATAAAAGCAAAGCCCCAACCGAAAAAGCCATTTCCTCAAATAGTATATAAAGGAGTTGTATCTGGTACTACTAACCAAGTGTTCATTATTAGTATTGATGGGAAGCAGTATTTTTTTAAGAAAAATCAAATGCAAAACGAAATCAAGTTAATTAGTGGAACTTCAAAATCAGTTTCATTGAAGTTTCAAGGGCAACAACAGATATTTCAGATAGCTAAGTGATTTAACAACAAACAACATGACAAAACTCTTTGACATAAAATTAAAAGCGGGGGCATTACAATACGTCATTTTTATTTCTGTAGTGATTGCTTTATTAGTTTTTACTTTTATAGGGTTAACTTTTGTAAATCAAAAACTGAAATTAAAAAATGTTGTTTTTGCAGAAGTTGTATCACACAATGATTTCACGTTTCAAAAACTAAAAAGTGAATCTAATCTAGATTTAAAAGAGCCCTTAACTGAAAATGGAATTTCCACTAGTTTTAGAAAAAAACAATGGGGTGTCTTTGATGTACTTTCAATTACCACTAAAAAAGGAAAAGAAGAAGTAACCAAAACAGCATTTATAGGGGGCAATCAAAAAGAAAAACCAGCACTCTATCTGCAGGATATGAATCAACCTTTAGTAGTTGTTGGAACTACCAAAATAGAGGGTACTACTTTTCTACCTGAACAAGGCGTGAAGCAAGGTTCAATCGCTGGGCATTCTTATATAAATAATAAGTTGATATTTGGCAATATCCTTAAGAGTAATGCTCAATTAATAAAATCACACACCCTAGAAAAGTTACAGCAATTTAAAGATTCTATTCTAGCTCAATCTGATACTAACTTTTTAGAATTACAAGAAAACCTAAAAATTATAAACGCATTTAGCAAACCCGCTTTAACACTAAGTGTTACATATCCGCTTGATTTGAGATCAATAAATATTACTGGAAATGTTATTATTCAATCAACCACCAAAATAACAATCCATAAATCAGCGAAATTAAATGATGTTATTTTAATAGCGCCAGAAATAGAAATAAAGGATAAAGTAATAGGCAGTTTTCAAGCTTTTGCTCATGAAAAATTAATAGTTGGTAAAGATGTAAAATTAAATTACCCAACAGCACTAGTTCTTTTAGAAAAGAAAGAATCAATTATAACTCATAATCAAAATAGAGAAAATTTCAATCAAATAATGATGGGAGAAAAATCAATAATAAAAGGAATAATAGCTTTTTTATCAGAGAATATCGAAGGAAACTATAAACCACAAATTGTAATTGCAGAAAATGCTGAAATTTTAGGAGAAGTTTATTGCAATCAAAATATTGAACTAAAAGGAACTGTAAAAGGCAGTGTTTATACCAGAGCTTTTATTACAAATCAATATGGTTCAACATATATGAATCATATTTATAATGGACAAATTTTAAATTCAGAATTACCTGAACAATATGTGGGCTTAGGCTTTAAAGACTCAAAACGAAACGTGGCAAAATGGGTGTATTATTAAAACATATTTCAAAGAAAATAAAAGGATCTACTATGGTAGAAGTGTTGATAGCTTCTATACTTATTATTATAATTTTTGCGATAGCTTCTTTGTCATTAAACAATGTTTTTAAATCAACTATTAAAAATAACAGTAGAGCAATAGAAGCAGAACTAAATAAAATTCAATACCTGTATCAACATCAAAAAATTACAGATAAATATCAAGATGACTTGGGGGAATGGGAGTTTTCAATTAGTAGGCAAAAAGAGAATCGGGCTTTTTTGCAAGCAAAAAACGCACAAACCAATAGAACAATAACCAGAGAATTGATAAATGAAACCCTTCAATAAAAAAATAAAAGCATTTACTATTTCAGAAATGCTAGTTGTGCTTATCATTTCTAGTATAGTGGTTGGTTTATCATTAACAGTTTTGAATTTGGTTCAGAAACAGATGAATACTATAAAGAACACTTATGTAAGTAATACAGAAGTACGCTTATTAGAAAGGACTTTGCTGCAAGATTTCAATAGATATAACTTGTTTTACAATAATTATACTAATGAGTTAATAGGGTTTTCCATAAAGGACACTGTTGTTTATAGATTTACCCAGACACAGGTAATAAGAAATCAAGATACATTAGGTGTATATATTTTTAAAAGTAATTTTTATTTAGATGGAAATAAAGTTGACAGAAAATCAATTGATGCGGTCGAATTACAATTATCAAAACAATTTCCTGGGAAAAAATTATTTATTTCAAAAAATAAGGATGCATCTTTTTATATGAATACAAATGGCATTTAATTTAGAGAACATACAAGAGCAAATTAGTACGTCTAAAAGTTTTGATCTTGATAAACTTTTAAAAACAGAGATATCTTTTGGTAAATCATTTACTAATAAAAAGAAAGAAGCTTTTTATACAGAATTGAGTGTGCTTTTAAATGCAGGGATTAGTTTAAAAGAAGCTCTATCATTAATTGCTAACGAACAAAAAAAGAAAAAAGAGAAACAATTATTTCAAGGTATCATAGATGCAATTTTAATAGGTAGTAGTTTTTCTGATAGTATTAAAAAGAACAAAGACTTTACAGAATATGAGTATTACTCATTAAAAATAGGTGAAGAAACGGGGACATTACAAAAGGTAACGAAGGAGCTAGGATTATTTTTTAAAAGAAGAAATGAGCAAAAAAGAACAGTACTTAGTGCACTATCTTATCCTATTGTGGTGCTAATTACTGCTTTATTAGCGGTTTTATTTATGTTGCGGTATGTAGTACCCATGTTTGCAGACATTTTTAACCAAAATCAGGTTGAGCTGCCTTGGCTTACTAAAATGATTATAAAAAGTTCAGCGATCTTTCAACAATATTTCTGGCTTTTAACTTTATTTATGGTAATACTTTTCATTCTTAGAAAACTGGTATCAAAAAAAATATGGTATAAGAGTTTTAGTTCTAGATTTCTACTTAAAATTCCATTTGTAGGTGAATTATTACGCAAAATGTATGTGGGTCAATTTACCCAAGCTGTTGCACTATTGACTTCAGCCAAGGTACCAGTATTAAACAGTGTCCAGCTCACTAAGAAGATGATTGATTTTTATCCACTTCAAAATGCCCTTTATGATGTCGAAGATGATATTTTAAGAGGTAAAAATTTGAGTGAAAGTTTAAAAAAGCATGACGTATTTGATAGAAAAATGATTTCTCTTATAAAAGTTGCAGAAGAGACAAATCAAAATGAATTCATATTTGAGCGATTAACATCTCAGTATAATGAAGAAATACAATATAAGTCTAAAATGCTAAGTACAGTTCTAGAACCAGTGATTATCATTTTCTTAGGAGCTCTAGTGGCTGTTATTTTGATTGCTATGTACTTGCCAATGTTCACGCTGAGTTCAGTTTTGGGATAGAAGTCGAAATAAATTTGTTATTTTTTCAATTTTTCCTAACCTTTATAGTCATATAGGAGTTTCTTACTGTTACATTATGCTTAAAGCAACCTTAGCTGATAAAGGTATTGTTATTGATATTCTTTTAAAATCATTTAACAATAATCAATCCATCAATTTTGTTGTAAAACAAGATAGTAAAAGAGAAGACCGTATTCGCTTTTTAATGGATTATTCCTTTTATTATGCTACTCATTTCGGTAACGTTTTCTTATCTGAAGATAAAAAAGCTTGTTGTTTGCTATTATATTCAGACAAAAAAGAAACTACTCTTCAATCATTGAAGTGGGATATTAGACTTTTCGTTAAATCCATTGGACTAAGAAAACTTAGACAAGTACTAAAGAGAGAGAACGAGCTAAAAAAGTATCATCCTAAAGAACCATTTATCCATCTTTGGTTTATAGGGGTAGACCCTGATTTTCAAGGCGAAGGTATAGGGAGTGAATTACTAAAGCAGGTTTTAAACTATTACAAGTTGTCTAAAAAATCTATTTATTTAGAGACTTCGACATTAAAAAATATTCCTTTCTATAAAGAATTTGGTTTTATTGAAATAGGTAAAGTTTCTAATCTGGGCTAAACACTATATGTAATGGAAAAGAAAAATTGAAAATATGGT
This sequence comes from Maritimimonas rapanae, assembly GCF_057837205.1. NCBI lineage: Bacteria > Pseudomonadati > Bacteroidota > Flavobacteriia > Flavobacteriales > Flavobacteriaceae > Maritimimonas > Maritimimonas rapanae. Next base: position 171,136 of record NZ_JBYQFI010000001.1, read on the forward strand.
TTTTGGAACAGAAATGCATTGGATAACATTTGTGATTATTGTATGCCAAATTTTAATTTTGTTTTATCAGTTTATTCATTATTTAACTAAACCTCAAGATAAGTCGAGATTACGATTTTTACTTTTTACTATTGTATTTCTACAGTATAATTTTTTTTCAGGCGTTTTGCCTGATTCACAGATTAACATCAATCTTATATTACAAAATGTTATAGCATACCTAGCTGGTGTTATATTAGCCTTATATTTTTTGTATTACATCTATAAAGAGTTTCATATAGTGCCATATAAATATTATGATTTAAAATTTTTAGCAGGGCTATTGCTCTTTCTACTAATTTTTGCATTTGCATTACCATACTATGTTACTAACGATTTAAACTTTTCGAGAATAGTATTTATGGTACTTCCATTATTATTAAGTATTGCATATGTACTGAGAACTTTTATAGAACTCCTTAATAAGTATGATGGAGTATCGTTAGGCGACGAAATTAAATCACATTTTAAATCTAGAATATTGGCCTCGCATATAGGGTTGTTGTCATTTTTTGCGTTGCCAATTATGGTTTTCATCGGTGATTATCAAATCATAGAACAACCATTGGTAAATTTTGGTTTTTTTTGGATGGCTGCTACTTATGTTAAAAATTCAATTTTTCAGGATAGAATGGAACACCAACTTCTTATTAGGTATAAGAAAGAATTAGAAAAGGATACTATTTCAGAATTTTTTATCAACTATAACCTTACTAATAAAGAAATAGAAATAGCGAGCTTAGTATTAAAAGGGTATAAGTATAAAGAAATTGCAGACGTAATTTTTATAACAGAAAAAACGGTTGGTAAACATGCGTCTAATATTTTCAAAAAAGTTAATGTTAAGAATAAAGAATCTTTTATAGATATCTTTAACGATAAGAGTAAAAATGATTAATACGTATTAAAATACGTACTATTTTTTAAAAGATTACCTTTTAATTTTTCATATTTGGCTTAATGAAAATTTAAAAATTGCTATGAGATAGAATTACCTTTTTTAAGAGTATGAGTTCATTTTCTTCTCTCCTTTATATAACTCATTTAAATAATTTTATTTTTCTATTTACACTTATTAATTAGTATAACTTAAAATACTTTTTAGTTTGTATATAGTTTTTCTGGTATTTCAGTGAAAATATTCTCCCCCTTTTTCACTTCGTAGCATTTCATTTTAGTATTAATTTAAAACTAAATGAATGACGGAAGAATATTTTCGTAAGGGGAGAAATTACGAAGTTTTAATACGTAGAGCATTTAATTGTGAAAAAGGAAGAAAATACGGAGCTGATTCAGAATTATATCTTCAATTGGTAAAGTTAGAGTTTGAAGATCGTAAATCTATCACGTATCGTTATCGTTTCCAAAAGTTAAAAAATTATTTAGCCAAAGCTTTGAGTAAATTGAGAAAGAGAAAGCGATACTTTAATTCAGATGATGAGTTTTCAGTAATACTTTTTAAACTAAATAAGGCTGAAAACGTAAACGATTTAGCCAAAATTGCAAGCCTAGGTTTAGCTAAGATCATTGAGTGTGAGAATCGTTTGAGAGAGAGTGGATAGGCACTCAAAATATTAATAATTTTTCACCATTTATTAGAAAAACTTAACTGTTTATTTCAAAAAGTATCACTCAGATTTTTTTCAAAAAAATAACCTATTAGAATCTTTTAATTTCGGTGACTTGTAAATCAATTTACTCAACAACCACAACTTAAAATTTCTATAATGAAAAAATTATTTACTACTCTTTTTTTGGTTTTTAGCTTATTAGTTCATTCACAAGAAGTTCCAAAAATTATACCCGCAAACCCAGAAGTTGCAGCTTTTGGAAAACACATGGATATGCCAGTAGGAGTTGAAACAGGTGTTCCTAATATTTCTATTCCTTTAGTAGAACTCAAAGGAAAAGATATCAATGTGCCGGTTTCACTAAGCTATCATTCAGGGGGTATTCGCGTTAATGAAATAGCTTCGCGTGTTGGCCTTGGATGGAATTTAAATGTAGGAGGAGCAGTAACTAGAAGTGTTCGAGGTAATCCTGATGATAGTAGTGTTGGGTATTTTAACCCATTGTTTACTGTACAAGAGTTTAAAGACATGAATCATCAACAGAGAACAGATACGGTATTTTCATATAAGGTTGAAAATTTTGATTTAGAATCAGATATATATTCTTTTAATTTTTTAGGGCAAAGTGGCAAATTTTTTTTTAGACAGATACCCGGAGGAAACAAAGAGTTAGTTATGGTTCACAAAAAAGATGTGAAGATTGAAATTATTGGGAGTCAAAAAATTCTGGGCTGGATTATTACTGATGCAAATGGAATAAAATATTATTTAGGGAAGTCTAAAGATAACTCTAGGGAGTCCATTAATACATCTACAACGTATTATCGATCCAATGGAACTTTTACAAATCTTCCAACTCTAGCAATGAATAATTATACTTCTGCATGGCAGTTAATGGAGATAGAAACTCCCAATGGAGAATTAATTACATATAATTATTCTTCACCTACGGGAGCATTCTACACAAATTTAGCTAGCCAAGATAGGTATTTGACTACTGGGACTATTGGAGAGCCTGTCAAGTATGTACGTAATGAAGATTATTCTAGAAGACTAACATCAATTTCTAGTTTACTTGGAAGGATAGAATTTGTTTATGATAATATTCAAAGACAAGATTTAAAATTAGATTATGCACTAAAAGAAGTAAAACTACTAGATGATCATAATACATTAATTGATGCCTACAAATTAACACATGGTTATTTTATATCAACTACAAACAATAATCCTGTTACTCTTTTTGGAGATTTAGATCAACGAAGAAAACGACTGTATTTACAAACTGTTAAGCAAACTATAAATAATGTTACTAATAAAGAATATGCTTTTGAATATAATACCACAAATATTTTACCAGATAGGTTTTCGTACGCTCAAGATTTTTGGGGTTTTTATAATGGCGAAAATAATAGTGTTTTTTATCCTACTGTAAAATGGAGAACTGGGTCTGGGGTTTTAACATATATAAGTGGTGCAGAAAGAAGAGTAAATGAAAGTTATGCCAAAGCATGTATGCTTAAAAAAATAATATATCCTACTGGTGGTTCAGTGGAATTTGAATTTGAATCTAATAGAGTCTTTAATTTACCTTTCTTTGGTACTACAGATATGGTAAGTCAAGTAATCGAATCCTTAAGTTCAGTTGGACTTCCTGACAATATTTATCAAAAAATATTCACTGTAAACCTAGATAATTATCCAGGTGGCCTTGCATGGTTTGCAAATCTTACTTCGAACTGTACCAACCCTAATGGTTTTGATTGTCCAAAAGCTAAAATATATGAATATGATAATTCAACTTCTCAATATGTTTTATTATCACAAACAAATGGTCAAGATTTACAACAGGATATAGCTTTATATAAAACTAGTGGCACAGTACAACTGAAAATAGAAATAATTGACTTTTCCAGTATGGGAGGTGGTGGATTCGGTGGAGGAACACCAAATGATGTAGTAATAACTGTCTCTGGTTATACCTTGCCACCTAACTCTGGTGTCGGTTCGTATACAGGTGGTTTAAGAGTGAGTAATATAAAAACTAAAGATAGTGACGGTACAATTGTTCTAGAGAAAGATTATGAGTATACCAAATTTTCAAATACTAATGAGTCAAGTGGCTTTGCGTTAAACCCACCAACATTTATATATAAAAATGTACCTAATTGTCATAATTCCCTTATTGGAGATAAATTAAGCTCAAATAGTATTTTTGCATTAACAAGTGGTAGCCCCTATACTACTTTTTATACTAATGTTACAGAATTATTAGATAGTGGTAACGGTGGGAAAACTGAGCACACGAATAAGTTTGAATTTGATGGTCAAGAGGTTCAAACTAATGTTTTTGTGAATGGTGGCGATGGAGGAGATGAAGGGGTCAATACCCCAGCACATGATTTTGCACATCGTAGAGGGTTGCCGCTAGGAGTTAAGCATTTTAATTACGATTCAGGAATTTTTAACCCAAAGCAAGAAAACGCCAGTATATATAATCATGGAGGCAAGGAATATGGCAAAAATTTTGTTTTTATGCAAGGAGAATGCCATAAACCTGCTTGGGCTGAATATACAACTCATGGCGAACGATATTTTAAAACTCAAGATGTACAAAAAGTGTATGATGGTTCCAATACTTTAACCCAAACGACAACTTATACCTATGATGTAGGTTACTTTGGTCGTTCTTTTCCTATAGAAACCAAAACTACGGTTAGTGATGATGATCCTATAATAACAAAGACATATTATCCCGACGATGTAACATCTACAAGTTCATTGGGCTACGACGCACTGACGTCTTCAGAAAAATCTGCGATTGATCAATTAAGGACAAAACATCGTATTTCAGAACCTATTCAAACGGAAAGTTATAAAGATTTGGATGATGATGGTGTAGCTGAAACTAATGAATTATTAAATGTACAGCGTACCAATTATAATAATAATACTAACCCTTTACCCAAAGACATCCAAACTTTAAAAGGAGTTTATAATAGCAGTACGAATAAATTGCAAGACCGAGTACAATTTCATAGTTATTATACAAATGGTAATATAAAAGAGATCAGTAAAAAAGATGGCAGTAAGATAGTTTATATCTGGGGTTATAATGAGCAATTCCCCATAGCAAAGATCGAAAATGCTACCTACTCAGAGGTATCGAGTCAGGTTTCGAATTTACAGACAAAATCAAACAATGATAATGACAGAACCTTTGGTACTTCAGGAAATGAAGGTGCTTTGCGGGCGGCATTAACTACGTTGAGAAATACTTCAGCACTTTCTGATGCTTTAGTTACTACTTATACCTATGATCCATTAGTAGGGGTTACTAGTATGACAGACCCTACAGGTCAGACGGTCTATTATCATTATGATGATTTTAATCGATTAGAAATGGTAATAGATAAAGACAATAAGGTATTGAGTAAGAATGCATATAACTATAAAAACTAACAGAGCCATGAGAAAGTTACTATACATTTTAATAGCCTTGCCTTTATTTGCAATCGCTCAGACACCGAGTCAAAATCAAAATTATATTCTAACGACTACTTATCAAAAAGGTTATGTAAAAGGTCAAGAGCAAAATGCTACAGATATAGAGAAGATTTCTTCAATACAATATTTAGATGGCTTAGGAAGGCCTATACAAATGGTTGGTGTAAAAGCCGGAGGCCAATCACAAGACATCATTAATTTTATAGAGTATGATGTTTTGGGTAGACAGGCTAAAGACTATTTGCCTTATACGGCAACGAGTAATGGTGGCGCTTATAGAACCAATGGCTTAAGTGCTACCAATAGTTTTTATAATATTGCTAAGTATGGTAATACTTCAAATCCATATTCAGAGAAACATTTTGAGAACTCACCTTTAAACAGAATAATTGAGCAAGCAGCACCTGGCGGCACTTGGTTATTAAATAAGAGTAGCAATTCAGACCATACCATAAAGTTTGACTATAAAACTAATACAAGTTCAGATGTAAAGAAGTATTCAGTTGGTTTAGTATATTCAAGTACAAATAAAATCTATACACCAACTTTAAATGGAGGTTCATTAAATTATGGAGTAGGTGAATTGTATAAAATGATCACTAAGGATGAAAATTGGGTAAGTGGTACAGATAGAACAACCGAAGAGTTTAAAGATAAGCAAGGTAGAGTTGTATTAAAAAGAACTTATAATAGTGGTGCCCATGACACCTATTATGTCTATGATGATTATGGTAATTTAACTTATGTGTTACCACCTAAAGTTATACATGATAGTAGCATCTCAAGTACAGAGATGTCAGAATTATGTTATCAGTATAGATATGATGATAGAAACAGGTTAGTAGAAAAAAAGATACCCGGTAAAGGTTGGGAAAATATAGTTTATGATAAACTAGACAGGCCGGTAGTAACTCAAGATGTTAAGCAATCGCAAAATAATGAATGGTTGTTTACCAAATATGATGCTTTTGGACGAGTTGTAATGACTGGTAAGAGTTGGGATAATGCGACAAGAAATGCTGTTCAAAGTTGGATAGCGAGCAGTTACCCAAAAAACACTAATACACGGCAAAGTTCAGCATATAATGTGAATGGAGTTAGTGTTTATTATGACTATAATCAAACCTATCCTGGTGGGGGTTCCGAAGAATTACATACAATAAATTATTACGATACCTATACTGATGTATTACCTACAGGATTATCAAATACAGTTACAACATATTACGGTTTAACAAGTAGTTCAAATGTTAAAGGATTAGCTACGGTATCAAAAACCAGAGTTTTAGATGTTTCACCAACAAAGTGGATTATTACAGTAACTTATTATGATGACAAAGCACAACCAATTTATGTTTATACCAATAATGAATATTTAAATACTATAGATATAGTAGAGAATAAATTAGGTTTTGACGGTAGAGTATTAGAAACCAAGACAACTCATAAGAAAACGGGCAAAGCAGATATAGTCACTATTGATCGATTTGAGTATGATCATGCTGGTAGATTGTTAGTTCAAACACAAGATATAAGCAATGCTGTATCTAGACGATTAGCAAAAAATAATTATGACGATCTTGGTCAATTAGAAAGTAAATTAGTAGACAATGGTACTCAAGATGGGTATAAAGATATTGTAGGGGTTTCGGTAAGCAATGATATAATTACCAAAACAGCTGGTAATGGTTGGGGAAGTGGTGGCTTGGCAACCAAAGGTAATTTCTCTGGAGACGGTTACATAGAGTATCAAGTTACTTCTACAAACGCAAGATTGATGGTTGGTTTGTCAAATACCAATAGTAATGCTCATTATAATTCGATAAGGTATGCTATTTATAATACAGGGAGTAGCACAGTTTATGTCTATGAATCTGGAAGTTATAAAGGTAATTTTGGGTCATTTACTACAAACGATGTTTTTAAAGTGGAGCGTATAGGTAGTACAGTAAACTATAAAAAGAATGGCGAGGTTTTTTATACTTCTACAATATCTTCAACAGGTACTTTATACGGAGATGCATCTATTTATTATACCAATAAACAGATAAAAGATCTAAAAATAGTAGATAATACTAAAGGCTTACAAAAAGTAGATTATAAGTACAATGTTAGAGGTTGGCTAACTGATATTAATAATGTAAACAGTTTAGGTAATGATCTATTCACTTTTAACATACGCTATGATAATCCAAATTCTGGTACAGCTTTATACAATGGTAGTATTAGCCAGACCTACTGGAGGACTAAGAATACAGACCAAAGTTTACGAAATTACCGTTATACTTATGATGCATTAAATAGAATTGTTAAGGCTCAGGGTAATGTAAGTAGTTATAACTTATTTAATATTCTATATGATAAAAATGGTAATTTAACTAGACTATATAGAAATGGACATTTGAATGCCAACGCTACCTCATTTGGGTTAATGGATGCTATTTTGTATACATATGAGACTAATAGCAATAAGTTGAAGAAAGCTCAAGATTTTGGCAACGATGATTATGGATTTAAAGATGATCATGCCTATAGTACTGAGTATACATATGATGCTAATGGTAATATGAAAATTGATAGAAACAAAGGGATTACTAATATTAACTACAACCATCTAAATTTACCTACTCAAGTGACAATAAATGGTCAAAATATTAATTATATTTACGACGCAATAGGAGGCAAAATTAGAAAAACAGTTGGCAGTACTACCACAGATTACGCAGGTAATTATGTGTACGAAAATGGTAATCTGCAGTTTTTTAATCACCCAGAAGGATATGTAACCCCTAACGGAAGTTCTTTTAAATATATTTACCAGTATAAAGATCATTTAGGTAATGTACGTTTAAGTTATAATGATGCAGATGGCAATGGTACTATTAGTACTTCAGAAATTATAGAAGAAAACAACTACTATCCTTTTGGCTTAAAACATAAAGGGTATAATACCGTTGTAAATAGTGGTGGGAATAGTGTGGCGAACAAGTTTAAGTATAATGGGAAGGAGTTGGAGGAAGACTTGAATTTCAACGTGATGGATTATGGCATGAGAAGATATATGCCAGACTTAGGACGTTGGATGAGTACGGATGCATTAGCTGAAAAATATGAATCAGTAAGTCCGTACAATTATGTACTTAATAACCCTATCAATGCAATTGATCCTGATGGTAGGCTTGTCATTTTTGTAAATGGACTTTTATTTGATGAAGCATTGGGTTATAAAACTATCGGCTTTTCTGGGGGCAAATATGTTGGACATTATGCATATCCTCCTCCAAGAAACTTCTTTTATGATCAAGAACCCACAATGTTTGGACAAAGGGTTCAATATTGGGGGGCAACAAGAACCATAATAAATGAGCATTATGATGATTATAATAATATTTTCATAAATGCTACAGATGATTTTACTTCTCAAGCGTCTGATAGATATGCACAAGGTAAGACAAGTGGTTTAGAATTAGTAAGTAAATTACAAAACGGTGAAATAGAATTAGCTAATGAAGAAACTATAAAAATTGTTGGGCATAGTCAAGGAGCTGCATTTGCTGCAGGAATGTTGTCAGCCTTAGCAGATAGTGAATATGCATCTAGAGTAGAATTAGGGTTGTATTTATCCCCACATCAACCAGGAGATTTTGAACATCCAGAAGGTATTGCGGGTGCTCAATTCTCAACACGCTCAGATTGGGTTTCTTCTGGAGCACCAATTGGAAAAGCAGATGGTAAGCATATTTTAAAAGAGTTAATGAATGTATTTAATGGAAGTTCAGAGTTAAAAGAAATAAAAGGAGTAGATTTTCTGTTTATAAGACCAAACCATAAAGGTGGTAAAGGAGGTCATAATATTGAAACTTGGAATGATATTTTAAATAGAATATCCGATTTCTTAAAGAAAGATAATGAAAAAAATTAAGAACATATTTAAGGCGCTAGTTTTAATGTCTTTACTATATAACTTAAGTTGTGTTAAAGATCTTACTAATGTTGAGAAAGGTTGGAATCCATATAATAAAGACGAAATTTTAATTTTTAAGTCATCTGAAAATGAATTAGATTCAATTAGAATAAATGAAATAGTAGATGACGCGATTTCTTCTGGACCTACCCCAAAATTATACAGAAATACTCATTTAATTGTTTATGGGAAGAAATTAAAACTTAAGAATAGTAAATTCTCCACAAAAAGTATTTTAGAAATATCATCAAAAACTCCTGAAAAACCTTCAGAGGTAAATTTTACGTTAGGGTTTTATAATGCAAGATTTGCAGGCTGGGGCTTAAAAATTGAGGATTTAATCAATTACCCAACTATTTCTATTTCAACTAAGGCAGGAAAATTTGATGATGTTATAAAAGTTAAACCTGTTATATTTCGACCAGAAAGAGAGAATGCTGTTGAGACTTTATATTGGAGTAAAAATGAGGGTTACATAAAGTACGAAAGAAAAGATGGTTTGACATGGGAGTTAATTGAAAAAATTTCTCCATAAAATAAGTTCTACAATAATATATCAAACAGTAATCTTTACCGGTTGCTGTTTTTTTATTAAATAGTGTAAATAATCTTTTTTCACTTTATTTTTGATAGGGTGCTTTTTTGAAGTGCTTGTTGATATTTTGGTTATTCGAAAAAACAGGAAAAACACTCCATCAGAAACAGGGTTTTTCCTGTTGACTAATATGTATTCGTGAACATACCTTAGTTGATTATCTAAAATACCCTACTAACCTAAACTCTTTTTATGAAAGTCAATTATGATTTAACCTCTTTAGAAATTAATGAAGCTATTGTCCACGATATACCAAGAAGAAAAAAAGATGACTTTAGTGTAGAGCCCACTTTTAGTGAACAAACGAGCCTATTAAACGATGAACTTAAAATTTTCTTTAAGGAGAATATTATTAAAGCTTTAGGACGAGACAAGTCTTTCAAAATAGTGTATAATGAAGAAAGAGAATCTCCAGTTCATAATTGCATCAATAATATTTTAAATGGGAATGAAAAATTTGTAGAAGAATCTAAAAAAATAGGACGTCACTTATTTAGTATACAGAAAGGGTATAATTCTGCAGGTATATTATTTATACTTAGATGCTTACTTTCAAATCATAGAGTGTGCATTATTATGAAGTTAGAGAGAGATGATGGAGCGATGATAATAATGAAGAAGGAGAAGAAAGAGATTATAAAACAACAGTAAAAGTTTATCCTAACCCTGTTCGAGAAAGAGGTGTTATTGAGTTTAATAATGACAATTTCAAAGGCGAAAGAATAGTTGAGTTATATAACCATATGGGGCAAAGAGTTGGTATCCTTTCTAAAAAGAGGTCAGTTAATTCTTATGGCCAGTTAGAGTATAATGTTGATGAATATAAAAACGGATTATATTACCTTGTGATTTATGAAGGTAAAAATATTTATAGGAAAAAGATATTTATTAAAAAATAAAATTAATCTATATCCACAAATAAAAATCCTAATTGTATAAATAGTCACCAAAAGCATCTCATATCCGAGATGTTTTTTTGTTTTTGAGTATAATTAAGTGCTAAAAATTCAAATAACGTAGTTTTGAATTCAAGTTTTTGTTTACATATTGATCCAATACTTTTATGTCTGAGTTTGTAAATAATTGATGGTTGTTTTTATTTATTAAATTATTTAGTAATTTATTTTTTTGAAGAATAGCTTTTGTTTGTTTGGCAACGGCTAAACCAGAATCTATAATTGTTACTTGCTTACCTATTATCTTTTTTATTTTAGAAACTAAGAAAGGATAATGACTGCACCCCAACACCAAATAATCAATATTTTCTTCTAACATTGGGTGCAGATATTTTTTTAATAATAAATGCATTTCACGACTATCCAATTTCCCTTTTTCAATTAATGGCACCAAACCTTCTCCAACCTGTTCAATAACAGTAATATTAGATGCAAACTTACTTGAAGTATAATTAAATAATTCGCTAGATAATGTTCCCTTTGTAGCTAAGATTCCGATGGCGTTTGATGTTGTTTTTAAAGCTGCTGGTTTAATTGCAGGTTCAATTCCTATAAAAGGCACATTATAATTATCACGTAAATAAGATATAGCATTAGTAGTGGCTGTATTGCAAGCAACAACAATAACCTTACATCCTTTTTGTAGAAGTAATTCAGTATTTTTAATACAAAGGTTGATAATCTCTTGTTTAGATTTTTGACCATAAGGAGCATTCTTGCTATCAGCTAAATAGATAGTATTCTCGTATGGTAAAACAGAAATAATTTCTTTCCAAATAGTAATACCACCAACTCCAGAGTCAAAAATACCTATAGGTTGATTATTCATAGATAGCAAAAATAAAAAATCCCGCTTTTTAAAACGGGATTTAGTAATAAGTTTTAAAAGCTTCTATTAGATACCTAACTTAGCTTTTACAGCAGACATTAAATCTTCACCTTGGTAAACTATTAACCCTTTACCAGGAGAGGCGTCGAAGACATATTGAACTCCTTTTTCAGCAGCAACATCAGCAATTGCTTTTTGAGCTTTTTCTGCTATTGGTTTATACAGATCAAATTCTTTTTTCTGTAACTCTTGCTGAGCTGTTTGTGCATAAACTTGTAGTTTCTTTTGAAGATCTTGAACTTCCTTACCTCTTTTGGCATTTTCAGTGTCAGTTTGCGTTGAAGCTTCTGCATCATACTTCTGTAACTTTGCTTGTAAAGCACTACCTTGAGATTTATATTCTGTATCGTAAGTCTGTGCAATTTTTTTAAGTTCCTCTTGCATTTGCTTAGTTTCTGGCATTGCAGCAACTAAAGCTTCAGTATTAATATGTGCTATTTTAGACTGTGCATTCACTGCCGTAAATCCTAAAAATAATACACCTGCTAATAATAGTGTTTTTAATGATTTCATTTGTTTTAAGTAAATTTATTAATATTAATTTTTGTTATTGTTTTCTTTTTCTTTTTTACGTTTTTCTAACTCTTCAAGCCTTTTTTTTCTTTTCTCTTCTCTAGCTTTAATAAGCTCTTGACGTTTTTTCTCTTTAGCTTCCTTAGCTAATCTAGCGCGTTCTAAAAGAGCAGCGCGTTTAGCCACTTTAGCACTGTCTAACTTCTTTAAAGCGACAGTATCTTTAACTCTACTTGGAGTAGTAATTGCTGTTTTCTTTATTTCAGTTATATCTCCACTCTTTTCAGAGGTAGTTATACCTTTTACTTTAGCCTCACGTTCTTTTCTACGACGTTCAATTTCTTCTAGTCGTTTTTTCCTTCTTTCGTCTGCAGCTTTTTTTAATGCTTCTCTTTTTTGAGTTTTAGCTTCTTGCTGCTGTTTTATTCTAGCCTGTAAAGCATCATTCTTGGCTTCTTTTATTTCTGCTTTAGTTTCTAAGGTTTCTTCTAATTCAGATTTAGACTGTAAACGTCCATTTCTTTTTTCTTCAATAGCTTTTACTTTTCTACCTTTTACTATTCTATTCAGAACTTGCTCACTAACATCAAATTTGCTGTTTGTATATAACATGATCAAATCACTAGATTTATCAAGGATCATATCATATTTTCTTCTAACAGCTATCTCTTGAACTGCATTATAAATCTGATCTTGAACAGGTTTTACGAGTTGTTTCCTTAATAAATACAAATCGCCAGTAGGGCCAAAATATGCTGTTTGTAAATTTTTTAGGTCTAATTCTTTAATCTTAATATCTTCTTCACGTTCTTCAATCAAATCTGATGTTAATAGAGCTTTTTCATTAGTCAAATCTGTTTTTAAAACTTCAATTTCACGTTTAATATCATCTAGTTTTTTTTGCCAGTCTTGTACTTTAAGATTTAGTCTTGATTGTGCATCGGCATATTCAGGAACATTCTCTAATATATATTCCATATCTATATAAGCAATCCGTTGAGGCTTTTGAGCTGAAACGGTAAGACCCATTAATAAAACAGAAATAATTAGAATATTACGAATCATGATATTGAATTGAGAAAAAACCATGCCAAAGTGCTAATTGTCTGCAAATGTACTAATTTAGTTAGAATTGCTGTCCTATAATAAAATGTGTTTGCCAACCAGATTTTATACCCGGCTGACCAGGTATATCATCAAACCCGTGACCAAAGTCTATACCTAATAGACCAAAAGCAGGCATGAAAATTCGAACACCTAAACCTGCAGATCTTTTTAACTTAAATGGTTCAAAATTACTGAAATTATTAGCGGTGTTACCCCCTTCTAAAAAGCCTAGGGCATAAATAGATGCTGATGGTTTTAATGTTAAGGGATATCTTAATTCGAATGAAAATTTATTATAAATGGCACTTCCAACGGATTGACCAGTAGTTTCATCTACCGACAAACTTGAATTTGGATATCCTCTAAGACCTATAGTTTGTCTTCCGTCAAATTGTCCTTGACCTAACCCATCACCTCCCAAGAAAAAACGTTCAAAAGGCGATACACCTTTGTCCTGATTATAAGCTCCTAAAAAGCCAAACTCTGCACTAGACAATAATACTAGTTGACTTCCTGGTTTTCCAGTAATAGTGTTATACCATTTTCCTGAAAAATTAAACTTATAGAATTCTAAAAGTTTAATTTTTTCTTCTTGAGTTTCGTTTGAGAAATCCTTACCGCTTAATAAAGAATATGGAGGAGTAAACTTTGCGCCAAAATTAAACTGGGAACCTATTGTTGGGAATATAGGGTTTGGTCCAGCTGAATTTCTTCCAAAATTTATTGATAAGGCCAAATTATTTGAAATCCCGTTGCCATCTTCGATATCCAATAATGGACCACCTATTCGATAATTTTTTAATGTAAAACGCTGATAACTTAAAACAGTAGATAAAGTAAAGAAATCATCAGGCCATTTTAACCTTTGACTTAACCCAATAGTTGCACCAAGTATACTTAATCTTTGATCCTTATCTACATCGCGTGTTAAAGGATTGAAACTAAATTGATTAGAATTAAATATTGAAAATGAAAAGCCTCTGGGCTTTTTACCACCCAGCCAAGGTTCTGAAAAGGATATACTATATGTGCTTGAAAAACGACTTGCTTGAGCACGTAGTGAAACACTTTGCCCATCACCTCTAGGTACAGGCTTATACTCACTGCCATTGAATATATTTTTAATGGAGAAGTTATTAAATGATAAGCCTAAAGTACCAACAAAAGAACCGCCGCCAAATCCACCTTGTAATTCTATTTGGCTTGAACCTTTTTCTGCTATACTATATTCAATATCAACAGTTTTATCGTTATAATTAGGTTGTACATCTGGAACAATATTCTCTGCATCTATATATGGTAATTGCCCTAGCTCTCGAATAGTTCTAATTATATTTTCTCTACTAAATAATTGACCAGGACGAGTTCTCATTTCTCGATACAAAACATGGTCATTTGTAACTTCGTTACCGACTAATCCAATTTTTCTTATCGTAGCTGGATCATCTTCACGGATTCTGATTTCAATGTCAATCGTATCATTTTCAACCTTAGTTTCAACAGGAACAACTGAACTAAATAGATAACCATTGTTAAGATAAGTATTGGTAATATCTTGAGAATCTGGGGTACCATCACCTTTAACACGCTCATTTAATAATTTACCATTATAAACATTACCTTTTTCTAAACCTAAAAAACTTGATAGTTGGTCATCACTATAAACACTATTTCCTAAAAAACGAATATCGCCAAAATAGTACCTGTTACCTTCATTCAATGTAATATCTAAATTGATAGTGTTGTCATCATTCCAAGAAATAGAATCTTTTATAATTTGAGCATCACGATATCCTTTTTCACGATATTTTTCAACTAATCGTTCTAGATCCTCTGTGTATTTTTCTTCAATATACTTTGATGGAGTGAATATATGTAATGGATTTTTCTGCTTAGTTTTTTTAAGTAATTTTCTTAATCTCTTATCCTTAAAAGCTTCATTTCCATGGAAGCGTAAATTTTTAATTTTGATTTTATCACCTTTATCAACTATTACTAGTGCTTTTTCTGTATTATTATTTGAAGTATCAATTTTGGTAGTTATAGCTGCCTTTGCTTTTAAAAATCCTTTATCAACATATTTTTTTTCAATATAGTTTTTAGTAGTCGTTAACAAGTTTTCAGTTAACATTGCGCCTTTTGTAAATTCAGTTTCTTTTTGAAGGTCACTAGCTTTACTCTTCTTTATTCCTCTCCATTCCACGTCAGATAACTTAGATAATTCTTTAACTTCGAATTCTAAGTAAATAGTTTCGCCATTTAATTTTGTAACAAAATATTCTACATCACTAAACAATTTAGAGTTCCATAATTTTTTTAATGCAGATGTTAATTTGTCTCCAGGGATTTTAATAGGCTGACCGACTTGTAACTCAGAAAAAGTTGTAATAGATTGATCACTAAATTGTTGATTTCCTTTTACAGATATTCCACCTAAAATATATGTTTTAGGTGTACTAAACATTTCTTTAGAAAGTGGTTGAGGTTTTTGTGGAAGTGTATCGGTTATAACAGTATTAGCTGAATCTTTGACTATGTTAGTTTCTTGAGCTTTGGCTTGTATTATAAAAGCAAAACCTAAAAGTAATAGACAGATTTTAAATTTATTCATTCTTATCTTCTAATTGTTCACTTGTTTTCCCAAAGCGTCGTTCTCTTTTCTGATAATCTAATATTGCTTCGAAAAAATGTTCTTTTCTAAAATCGGGCCATAGTACTTCGGTAAAGTACAATTCTGCATAAGCAATCTGCCATAATAAGAAGTTACTTATGCGTTTTTCGCCACTGGTACGTATCAAAAAATCAACGTCGGGCAAAGTAAATGTATATAAATGATTATTTATAATTTTTTCATCAATTTCTTCTGTTAAAAGCTGCTTATTAACAACTTTTTTAGAAATTTTTTTAAAAGCATTAACAATTTCTTCACGAGATCCATAGCTTAATGCCAAATTGAGTATCATGTGATCATTATTATTGGTTTTTTCAATTACTTCCTTTAATTCTTTTTGAGCTCTTTTAGGAAGACTTTCGATATTACCAACACACTGAAGCCTAATTTCATTTTTTTGAAGAGTCTTTAATTCATTCTTTAAAGAACTTACTAATAAGCTCATTAAAGTATCGACTTCTTTTTTTGGGCGATTCCAGTTTTCAGTAGAAAAAGCATATAAGGTAAGGACTTGAACATTAATTTCTGCCGCCGCTTCTACAGTTTCTCTAACAGCTTTTACACCATTTTTATGACCAAATACTCTCGCTAAACCTTTTTTCTTTGCCCAACGACCATTGCCATCCATAATTACGGCAACATGTTTTGGGGTATTTTGGGGAGTTATTTGAGTTTTTATAGCCATTGATCAATTAAAAGAAACCTTTGTAACAGCCAGGACGACCAAAGCCATATGTTATCGTAAAGCCTGTAAAAACATACCAATCATCACTATTAGTATTACCAGCACCGATGTTTATAGTTGAGGTTTCATCAATATCATCTTTTAAAGTATATCTAAAACTTGACTCTAATGCTAATGCCAAATTTTCAGTCAATCTCATTTTATAGCCAAGACCTAATGATGGCATTACGGCAAATTTTCTTTTACTAAAAATACTATTATCTCTTATAAAATATGTTCTGTAATTTACTACTGTGCCTTGTATAAGTATATATGGTGTTTGGCTAAACCCTATCTGATTCATACTATACTTAAAGAAATTAAATTCTAGACCACCCGAAGCTTCCAGAATAGCATTACTCATATTAAGCCCTCTTTGAACTCTAAACTCAGAATCTGACTTTGAGTCTTGAGCTCTTAATTGTGTATAAATTAATGAACCTCTAAAATTTATTCTTGGTGTAAAATTGAATTTAGCAATACCTCCAATGGCAATTCTATTAGGGTTAATATAATTGGTTGAACCTATGTCACCAATATAATTACTACCACCAGCAAAAATACCAATTTCATAAAGCTGAGCAGTTAATGTGCTAGTAGCTAGTATAAATATGTAAACTAAAAACTGTTTTTTCATCTTAAAAAAGGGTTTGCAAATATAAATAAATCTATTTGTTTGGAGAGTTGAAATAAAGGTCTTTTTTGATAAACAGTTTTTAAAGTAAAATATTGTTGGAAAGTAGCTTAACTTATTAATTTCTTTTGTCTTCCCCCCAAAGTAATTTTTCTCTTAAGGTCTTTAAAAAGGTCTGATTTTCTAGTTGGATAGTTTTTATAGTATAAGACGCTTTTTTTATAGTAACCTCAGTTTCATTATCAATGGTGAATATTCTAGAATCTAATGAAATCAAGGCTTGCTTTTCTCTACTTGTCACCTTAAGTTTAATTATCATGTCATCAGGTATAATTAAAGGTCGAGCATTTAAGTTATGTGGTGCAATAGGTGTCAATACTAAACTCTTGGCTTGAGGTGTAATTACTGGGCCGTCACAACTTAAGGAATATCCTGTAGAACCGGTTGGTGTTGCAACTATTAATCCATCAGCCCAATACGAAGTAAGATACTCATTATCTAGATGGGTATCTATAGTGATCATCGAAGTTGTATTTCTCCTAGCTACAGTTACTTCATTCAAGGCAAAATTCAATTCTTCAATTTCAGAATGTTTAGAAGATGTTTCAACAGTTAGAAGAGAGCGTTCTTTTATAGAATATTTTTTATTTAGAATATCTTTAATAGAGGCTTCAATATTTTCTTTTTGAATAGTAGCTAAAAAACCTAAGCGACCTGTATTAATACCAACAATAGGAATATTTAAATCTCTAACAAAGGTTACAGCTCTTAGAAAAGTACCATCACCACCTACAGTAAATAGTACATCAAAAGAAGAATTTAGGTCATTATAATGCGAAAAAGTATGGTATTGTTTTTTAGAATTAATGAGTTTAAAAAACTGTTCTTCAATATAGATTTCTGCATGATTATTTTCTAGAACAGAAAGTAATGTTTTAACATAATCTACTGCTTCACTTTTATAATATTGACCATAGACAGCTACTTTCATTACCTATATATTTAAGTATTTTTGAAGATATTCAGAGCGCTCTTTCAAACTCTTTAAATACTCATCTTCATGAATCCCTGTTAAGATTGTATACTCATATCTGCGAAAAGATTGTATAGTATTATTAAGGTCTTGGCCGTTTAACTTTATAGTAATTTCGGCGATTTCATCTTCTATATTAGAAATAAAAGCTCCTAATAATTTTCCATTATTAGACTCGATTATCTGAGCAATTTCACTAAAAGAATAATCTTTTAAAGCTTTAGATACGACTAAAATTGCTCCTGCTTCGTTTAAAAAAGGAGTATGATTAAAAACATTTAGAATATCAGATAACTCAAAATAGCCTACATATTTTTTTTGCTGATTGATAGCAGGAATAATACTTGTTTCGTTAGCGGCAAAATCCTTTAATAGATCAAACCAATTAGCATTCTCATCTGCAAAAAAAGTGTCGAATAGATATTTATAATCAGCAATTTTTTGCTGATTATCATCAATAGTTTGAATATCAGACTCTGAAACTGAACCCAAATAAATACCATTTTCTACTACAGGTAAATGTGTAAATGTCAATTGCTTAAATAGCTTTTGAGCTTCAATAACAAGGTCGTTTGGCGATAATGCTTTTACGTCTTTAGATATGTAATCTGATGTCTGCATAATAAGTTGCAAAATAGTTAAAATACAAATACAAATACATTAATTTTGTCACCAAAGATGGTTAGATAAAACTGATTTATGACTAAACTAAGTGTAAATATTAACAAGATTGCTACCTTAAGAAATGCTCGTGGAGGAGATACACCAAGCTTAGTGCAGATGGCTATAGATATTCAGGAATTCGGTAGTCAAGGAATAACTGTACACCCTAGGCCAGACGAACGACATATTAGATACCAAGATGTTTATGATCTAAAACCAATTGTTATCACAGAATATAATATAGAAGGTAATCCGATCAAAAAATTTGTTGACTTGGTAATAGAAAATAAACCAACCCAAGTTACTTTGGTACCAGATGCTGTTGATGCTATTACCTCTAATGCTGGTTGGGATACCGTTGCCAACGAAAGTTTTTTAACAGAAGTAATTTCTGAATTTAAAAATAACGGAATTAGAACTTCCATTTTCATGGAAAACATTCCAGAATTTATTGAAGGAGCTAAGAAAGTAGGAGCTGATAGAATAGAATTGTATACCGAAGAATATGCAACACAATATGGTTTAGGAAATAAGGACACTATTAAACCTTATATTGAGTCTGCAAAATTAGCCAGTGAATTAGGTTTAGGTGTAAACGCTGGTCATGACTTAAGTCTTGATAACATCAAATTCTTTGCAGAAAATATTCCTAATCTTTTAGAGGTTTCAATTGGTCATGCGTTGATTTCAGAATCTTTGTATTTAGGACTGCAAAATGTGGTTAATATGTACCTTCACAAATTGAGTTAATGGGAGTGCTTCATTCAAAAATATTAGGCAAAGGTGAACCCTTATTAATTCTTCATGGTTTTTTAGGGATGAGTGACAACTGGAAAACACTTGGTAATAAATTTGCCGAAGATTATGAAGTTCACCTCATAGATCAACGAAACCACGGGCGCAGTTTTCATTCAGAAGAATTTAATTATGAAGTTTTAGCTGATGATTTACTAAACTATATTGAGCATTATCAGTTAGAAAAAGTTAATCTTATTGGACATTCAATGGGAGGTAAGACGGCGATGTTTTTTACTGTTTCTCATCCCGAAAAGGTAAATAAATTGATGGTTGCAGATATAGGTCCTCGTTATTACTCTGCACATCATGAAGATATTTTAAATGGATTAAATGCTATAGATTTTTCTAAAGTTAATTCTAGAAAAGAAATTGAAGACCAACTGAGTAATTATGTTTCTGAACTGGGCGTTCGTCAATTCTTATTAAAAAATGTATATCGAGTTTCAAAAGATGAGTTTGGATTTCGTTTTAACTTAAAATCACTCACCGAAAATTATGATGAAGTAGGTGTCGCGTTACCTTCCTTAACTCATTTTAACGGTGAAACATTATTTTTAAGAGGAGGTAATTCGGGTTATATTGATGATAACGATCGAAATTTGATTGAAGCTCACTTTCCAAATTCAGAAATTGTAACTGTCAAAAATGCAGGACATTGGCTGCATGCCGAAAATCCTACCGATTTTTACAACGAAGTTGTCAGTTTTTTAGCCAAATAATCATTTGGCATACTTATAGATAGAATTTTACCAACTATAAGTTATTGTACATGAAATTAATTTTAAAAATGCTGTTAACCGCCATTGCGGTGGTTATTTTAGCTCAAATATTACCAGGAGTTCAAGTAGACGGTTATACATCTGCAATTATCGTTGCTATTGTATTAGGTTTATTGAGAATTTTTGTGAGACCATTATTGATACTTTTTACTTTACCTATTACCATCCTAACATTAGGGCTGTTCCTTTTTGTTATTAATGCAGGTATTATATTATTAGCCGACAAATTAATAGATGGTTTTTCCGTTTCCGGATTTTGGTATGCGTTACTATTTAGTTTGTTACTATCCTTTTTTCAATCAATACTATATTCCTTCTTAAAAGAGAAAAAAACAAAAGCATAGTTAAATTGTTTTATAACAGAAATTTACTAATTTTGCGCCCTCAAAAGTCAACAGAGTTTACGAAAGAAATAATAGTTTAGAAAATGAATATTACAAAAGAAAAGATTGACGATTTAAATGCAGTTGTAAAAATTGATATTACTCAAGACGATTATCAAGATAAAGTAACTGAGATTTTACAAGATTACCGTAAAAAAGCAAATATACCTGGTTTTAGAAAAGGACATGTGCCGATGAGTTTGGTAAAAAAGCAATATGGTAAGCCTGTAATGATCGATGAGGTAAACAAATTGTTACAAGATTCTTTAAGTAAGTTTTTGGTAGAAGAGAAGTTAGATATTTTAGGTAATCCGTTACCTAAAGCACAATCTGATGATTTTTCTTGGGATGCTGATAAATTTTCTTTCGAGTTCGAATTAGGCTTAGCGCCAGAATTTGAGGTAAACTTAAAGCCGAAAAAAGCAATTACACGCTATAAGATCGTAGCTGATAAAAAGATGATTGACGACCAGATCAAGAATATTCAAGATCGATATGGTAAAATGATCACTCAAGCTGAAGTTGCTGAAAATTCTAATGTTACAGGAATTTTTGTAAATGAGGAGAAAGAGATTGAAAAGAAATCGACTTTTAAACTTGATAAAGTAAAAGGTAAGCCAAACTTAAAAAAGTTTGTAGGCGCTAAAGTTGGTGATGTAATTGAGTTGAAAACAAAAGGATTATTTACAGATGATCATTTACTACAGAATCATTTAGGTGTTTCACATGATGATGCTCACGGATTAGATATCGTTGTAAAATTTACTGTTGAAGAAATTACTGAAACTGAACCAGCTGAATTAAATCAAGAATTATTTGATAAATTATTTGGTGAAGGTGCAGTAAAGAATAAAAAAGAATTTGAAGCTAAGTTGAAAGAAGATGCAGAAAAGCAATTCGAGCAACAATCAGATCAGCAATTATTAAATGCGGTTACAGAAAGCCTAATTGAAAACACAAAGTTCGAATTACCAGCTGAATTCTTACAAAAATGGTTAGCTGTTGCTGGAGAAAAACAATTATCTACAGAGGAAGCGACTGAAGAATATAATCGTTCTGAAAAAGGCTTGCGTTATCAATTAATTGAAGGTAAGATCGCAAAAGAGAACAACTTGCAGGTAACATTTGATGAACTTAAAGAATTTGCTAAAGGATTTATTAAAGGTCAAATGGCTCAGTTTGGTAATACAAATCCAGAAGAAAAAGAATTAGACGAAATTGCAGGTAGAATTTTAGGTAATCAAGACGAGGTAAAGCGTTTATCAGAACAATTAATGAGTCAGAAATTATTAGACTTCTTTAAAGAAAATGTAAAATTAAAAGAGAAAGAAATTTCTTTTGATGATTTTGTAAAAGAGGTTTACAAATAATACATAAAAATTGTCACCCTGAGCGCTGTCGAAGGGTCATAAATAGTTAAAACCCGAAAATTACTTTTCGGTTTTTTTTGTTAAATATTTAGTAAATTACTCAAATACAACATTAGAATAATGTTAGTATATTTACTGCTTAAACATATATTAAAAACTACCAATGAATTACGGAGACGAATTTAAAAAATACGCAACCAAACATCACGGTATCAATAGCATGTATTATGATAAAATGATCAGTGCTATGTATCCTGTTGGATTAACGCCAAACATTATAGAGGAACGTCAAATGAACATCGCTGTTTTCGATGTTTTTTCACGTTTAATGATGGATCGTATCATTTTCTTAGGGACAGCTATTGATGATTATGTAGCAAATGTTGTACAAGCGCAATTATTGTTTTTAGAAAGTACAGATAATTCAAAAGATATTTCTATTTATATTAATTCTCCAGGTGGAAGTGTATATGCTGGTTTGGGTATGTATGACACTATGCAATTCATTAAACCAGATGTAGCTACTATCTGTACGGGTATGGCAGCTTCTATGGCGGCGGTATTAATGTGTGCTGGAACGAAGGGAAAACGTTCCGCATTACCACATTCACGTATTATGATTCATCAACCATTAGGAGGTGCGCAAGGTCAAGCTTCAGATATTGAAATTACCGCTCGTGAGATCTTAAAATTAAAGGATGAATTGTATCAGATTATTGCGAAGCATTCCGGGCAAACCGTTAAAAAAGTGCATGATGATTCTGATAGAGATTACTGGATGAAAGCTGAAGAAGCGAAAGCATACGGGATGGTAGATGAAATTTTAACTAGAAGTTAATAAAATATAGCAAGGTATTTTGAGTTAAGAATAAAGTAACTTAGTACCTACAAGTAGATTATGGCAAAGAAGGAAGAATTAGAATGTTCGTTTTGCGCTCGTAAAAAAGCTGAAACTAACTTATTGATTGCAGGTTTAGATGCACATATATGTGACAGATGTATCGAGCAGGCTCATGGCATTGTTTTAGAAGAAATTTCAGAAACAGATTCAACTGGCTTGTCTGGTGAATTGGTTTTAAAGAAGCCGCTGGAGATCAAGAATTTTTTAGATGAATATATTATTGGTCAGCATCAAGCTAAAAAAGTATTGGCTGTTGCTGTATATAATCACTATAAAAGATTATTACAAAAACCCAGCAAGAAAGAAGATGATATAGAGATCGAAAAATCTAATATCATGTTGGTGGGAGAAACAGGTACTGGTAAAACCTTATTAGCGCGCACAATTGCTAAGATGTTGAATGTGCCTTTTGCTATTGTCGATGCAACTGTTTTAACCGAGGCAGGTTATGTTGGGGAAGATGTTGAAACAATCCTTACACGCTTATTACAAGCAGCTGATTATAACACCCAAAAAGCCGAAAAAGGAATTGTTTTTATTGACGAGATCGATAAGATTGCGCGTAAAAGTGATAACCCATCAATTACACGAGATGTTTCTGGTGAAGGTGTGCAACAAGCACTACTAAAACTATTAGAAGGAACTACAGTAAATGTACCACCCAAAGGAGGTCGCAAGCATCCAGACCAAAAATTTGTTGAGGTAGATACACGCAATATTTTATTTATTGCTGGTGGCGCTTTTGATGGTATCGATCGAGTAATTAGCAGACGATTAAACATGCAGGCAGTAGGTTATAGTGCATCAAAGAGCGATGAAAGAGTAGATGAAGGTAACTTGTTACAATATATTGTGCCAAAAGATCTAAAAGATTTCGGATTAATTCCAGAAATTATAGGCCGTTTGCCAGTATTGACATATATGAATCCTCTTGATGCAGGTACACTTAGAGCTATATTAACTGAGCCAAAGAATGCTATTATCAAGCAATACGAAAAGTTGTTTGAAATGGATGGTATTGATTTTAGTATAGACGAAAAAGCACTACACTATATTGTAGATAAAGCAGTAGAGTATAAACTAGGTGCACGTGGTTTACGCTCGTTATGTGAGGCAATTCTTACTGATGCTATGTTCGAATTACCTGGTTCTGAAGAAAAATCATTAAAGGTTACTAAAAAATACGCTGAATCTAAACTTACAAACTCTACATTAAGTAAGCTAAAAGCGGTATCATAAATTATCTATGATTACCAGAAACACCATAGACAAAGTTTTTGAAACGGCTCGTGTAGAAGAGGTTATTGGTGATTTTGTGCAGCTTAAAAAAGCAGGCAGTAATTTTAAAGGATTAAGCCCATTTGCAGAAGAGAAGACACCTTCTTTTATGGTGTCACCCGTTAAGCAAATTTGGAAAGATTTTAGTTCGGGCAAAGGTGGTAATGCCATTTCATTTTTAATGGAACATGAGCACTACACATATCCTGAAGCGATTCGTTATCTCGCTAAAAAGTACAATATAGAAATTGAGGAAACCGAGCAGTCTGATGAGCAAAAAGAACAGGCTAACGAGCGCGAAAGCATGTATTTGGTTTCTGAATATGCTCGTAATTACTTTCATGATATTTTACTGAACACCGAAAAAGGCAAGTCAATTGGCTTAAGCTATTTTAAAGAACGTGGTTTTACTGACGAAACCATCAAAACCTTCGAATTAGGATATGGCTTAGATGATTGGAATGCTTTTACGGAAACTGCACTAAAAAAAGGATATCAGCTAGAGTTTTTAGAAAAAACCGGATTAACCATAGTTAAAGAAGAAAAACAATTCGATCGTTTTAAAGGCCGTGTATTGTTTCCTATCCATTCTATGAGTGGTCGTGTATTAGGTTTTGGTGGTCGTATTTTATCTAACGAGAAGAAAGCAGCTAAATACCTAAACTCCCCAGAAAGTGAAATTTATCATAAGAGTAAGATTCTATACGGTATTTACCATGCCAAACAAACTATTGCCAAAGAAGATAATTGTTATTTGGTAGAGGGTTATACTGATGTAATTTCGTTTTACCAATCTGGTGTTAAAAATGTGGTGGCGTCTTCAGGTACCGCATTAACACCCGAACAAATCCGTTTGGTAAGTCGACTAACCCAAAATATTACGGTATTGTTTGATGGTGACGCTGCTGGTATTAGAGCTTCGCTTCGCGGAATTGATTTAATTCTTGAACAAGGCATGAATGTAAAGGTAGTCGCTTTCGCGGAAGGAGAAGACCCAGATAGTTTTGCTAAAGCACATACTGAAGAAGAACTGAAAGAATATCTTAATGCCAATGCGCAGGATTTTATTCAGTTTAAGGTATCGCTGTTAATGGAAGAAGCGCAGAATGATCCTGTAAAAAAAGCAGGATTAATTCGTGATATAGTAGTGAGCATTTCTAAAATACCTAATAATATTCAGCGCGAGATCTATGTGCAAGAGTGCGCTAAGATCATGGAAATTTCAGAAAAAGTACTGTTTAGTGAATTAGCACAATTAGCAAAGCGAGAATTACGAGATGTTTCTAAGCGACCACAACAACAAGGTTCATCTTTCGAAGTAGTAAAAGCCAAACCACAGCAACAACAATTAGAGAAAGTAGATCAGTTAAATCGACTAGAAAAAAAACTGATCGAAATTTTATTACTCTATGGCAACCAAACAGTTGACTTTGTAGATTATGTAGAGCAAGAAGATGAAGAAGGCAATATAAAAATTGTAAAAGAAGAATATAAAAATACGGTATCAAACGAAATCTATTTGCACCTACAAGATGACGAAATAGAATTTAGTAACGAGATATTCAAAAAGATCTATTACGAAGCGATTCATCAACTAAATCAAGATGAGCAAATAAATATTGATGCTTTTGTAAACCATGAAGATGTAGAAGTTGGTAAAGCCGTTACAGATATTTTAATGGATGATGAAAAATACGTCTTAAGTGATTGGATACGAAAAGAAATCTATGTAAGACAAAAAGACAAGAATCTTACCAAATTGGTAATGGATGCCATTTTAAATTTACGCCGTATTTTAATTGAGCTCAAAATTAAAGAATTGCTAGACGAATCTACAGAGGAAAAGGAAAAACAAGTTATGTTAGAGATGGTGGTAAATTATACTTCACTTAAAAAACTGTTATACGAAAAATTATATAGAGTGGTTTAGCTCATTAACTCTTTCGGTATCTCACATACCGGTATAGCTACCATTTTATGTTTATTGGCTTTATTACGCCATAGATAAATTTCTAGAACTCGTTTTTCTCTACCTTCAAAATCATTGGCAGTTTTACCATTATCGACTTGTACCATAGCCCATTCTAACTCATCATAGCTAGCACCAATCTGGTCTTCGTCAGTTCTGGCATCACCAAACAATCCATCAGTTGGTTTAGCTACTAAAATAGACTCTGGCACTTTTAAGTAGTTGCCTACTTGGTAAACTTCAGATTTTAAAAGGTCTGCTATTGGGCTTAAGTCTACACCACCGTCTCCATATTTTGTAAAGAAACCTACACCAAAATCTTCTACTTTGTTACCAGTGCCGCAAACCAAGTATCCATTTATACCTGCATGGTAATATAAGGTTGTCATTCGTAAGCGTGCGCGTGTATTTCCTAAAGAAAGATCAATCTTATCTTGGGCAACATTGTTGTCTTTAGTTAAAACAGATTTCATTTCATCAAATGTTGAGGTTAAATCTACATTCAGTGAACTAACATTGTTATAACGCTTTTTTAATTGAGCAATATGCTCTTGAGCTCTGTTCACTTGATTTATCCCTTGATGAATAGGCATTTCTAGGCAGAGCACATCAAAACCTGTTTCTGCGCAAAGCGTAGAAGTAACAGCAGAGTCAATTCCGCCAGAAACACCTACTACAAAACCATTTACCTTGGCATTTGTAGCATATTCTTTTAACCATTTAACAATATGTTTTGTGACTTTTTCGGTTTGCATTGAGAAACAATTTAGTAGTTTTGTCGCATTATTAATTCAAAGAAATTTAGTTAATATTTAATTCTATTTTAAGAATGTCATGCTGAACTTGTCGAAGCATCTTTTAGATTCTTCACTGTGTTCAGAATGACACTAACTAATTTGTTTTTTGAATAAAACGAAAGTACAAAAATTACAATAAAGTGTATAGAGACCTTATCCTTTTTATAGTTGCATTACTAAGTTTAAATTGCGTAAAAAAAGACAAAGAAGCAATAGATATTTCTAATATAGAAGCTGAAGTTTTAGTAAAACGCTTTGAGCAAGATTTTTACACTGCCGATAGTTCAGATCTAGACGGGTTAAAACAAAAATATCCTAATTTATTTCCTGCAAATGTACCTGATAGTGTCTGGGTAGCCAAGATGCAAGACAAAGATGAACAAGAATTGTTTAGAGAAGTAAATACCAGATATGTAGATTTTCATAAACAATCGAAACAGTTATCAGACCTATTTAAACATGTAAAATATTATTACGATGGCTTTAAAGAACCTACGGTTTACACAGTAATGTCTAATGTAGACTATCAGAATAGTGTTATTTATGCTGATAGTTTGTTGTTTATTTCTTTAGATGTTTTCTTAGGTAAGGATAGTAAAGTTTATCAAGATTTTCCAGATTATATCAAACAGAATTTTACTAGAGATTATATGGTCGTTGAGGTTGCCAAAAAATTTGCTGAAAGAGAATTACCTAGGCCAAAAAGCAGAACATTTATTTCCAAAATGATTCAGCATGGTAAGTTGCTTTATTTGGTAGATTCATTTTTACCTAAAACGAAAGATGCACACAAAATTGGCTATACACAAGAGCAACTAGATTGGGCATCATTTAATGATGAGGGGGTTTGGAAGTACTTTGTAGAAAACAAGTTATTGTTTAGTAATGACCAAGAATTAAATAGAAGATTTATTGATAATGCACCGTTTTCTAAATTCTACCAAGCAAATGATAATGAAAGCCCAGGGAGGATAGGAGTGTGGTTAGGTTGGCAGATAGTAAAGGCTTATATGCAAAATAATGATGTGTCTTTACAAAAAATGTTGCAAACTGATAACGAAGAAATTTTTAAACAATCAAAATATAAACCAACAAAATAGCTGTCATTCAGAGCTAAGCGAAGAATCTAATTGAGATATTTCGACTGTACTCAATATGATATAAAATTATACTATGTCAACACACACTTCAGAAATAAAATTTACCGTAGAGTTAGATGAAAATAAAATACCAGAAAAGTTATCTTGGGATGCTCAAGATGGAGGTATTTCTAACGAAGACACCAAAGCTTTTTTAATCTCGGTT
Organism: Maritimimonas rapanae; assembly: GCF_057837205.1. NCBI lineage: Bacteria > Pseudomonadati > Bacteroidota > Flavobacteriia > Flavobacteriales > Flavobacteriaceae > Maritimimonas > Maritimimonas rapanae. The sequence continues at coordinate 199,582 of NZ_JBYQFI010000001.1, forward strand.
TGGGATCAAAAAAAGAAAGAAACACTTAAAATGGATTTGTGGACTAAAGACATGCCTTTAGAAGAAATGAAACATTTCTTTCATCAAACATTACTATCCATGTCAGATACTTTTTATCGTGCTACGAACGATGAAAAAATGACGGCTACCATGCGTGATTTTTGTGATTATTTTGCTGAAAAGCTTGAGTTGTTAAACAAGTAGTTTTGTCATTCCGCACCCGAAGCAGAATCCAGAAACCTTGCAAAAACACTTTGGATTCCTGCCTACGCAGGAAGGACATTGAGGTGTTATTTCAACTCAAAATCATTGATTTGTTTAATGATTTGATTATAGTCTTCAGATTTATTTACAAAGTCAAGCTCAGAAACATCAATAATTAACGTATTTAATTCTTGTTCTGTTTTTATAAATCCAGAATAGCCTTGATGGATCTTTTCAAGATAATTAGCCCCTATATTTTGTTCGTAATCACGACCACGTTTTTTAATATTTTCAAGTAATCGCTCCGTATTTTGATACAGATATATATAGAGATCTGGCTTGGTAATTTCTTTGTACATAATATCAAACATACGTCTGTATAAAACATATTCTTCTTTTGCTAAGGTGACCTGAGCGAAAATGAGTGATTTAAAAATATAATAATCAGAAACTATAAAATTTTTAAAGAGATCAAACTGAGCTAAATCATCAGAAAGTTGTGAGTATCGGTCAGCTAAAAAACTCATTTCTAGCGGAAAAGCATATCTGTCATTATCCTCGTAAAATTTTGGTAAAAAAGGATTGTCAGCAAAACGTTCTAATACCAATTTTGCATTAAAATCATCACCTATTTTATGTGCTAAAGTTGTTTTGCCAGCACCAATATTACCTTCAATCGCTATATAATTATACTTTTCTACTAAAGATGTAGGCCGATTCAAAACTAAATCTGTTTTATCAATTTCAGTCGCATCGTCACAACCTTGTAAACAAATTAGAATTGTCTTTTTAGCTATTGGATGTTGTGTATTTGGAGCAATCTCCGCTAAAGGAACTAGTACAAATTTGCGATCCAACATTCTAGGATGTGGAACTTTTAGATCTTTATAAAAAATAACCTCGTCTTCAAAAAGTAAGACATCAATGTCTATAATACGAGATTGATATTCGTCTGAATTATTTCGCTCTCTACCTAATTTCTTTTCAATTTCTAGAGCGTTTTTTAATAATATTTCAGGATTTAGATTTGTAGCAACCTCGACACAAATATTCAAGAAATGTTCACTTTCAAACCCCCAAGAAGCAGTTTTATAAACGGAAGAAATTTTTAGAACATGTCCTACTTTTTCGGCAATAAGATCAATAGCTTTTTGTAGATTTTCGAGCTTATTTCCTTGGTTACTGCCTAAAGATAAATATGTGATTCTTTGTATCTTCATAAAGGATTACAAAGAAACTAAAAACAGGGCATAAAAAGTTATATTTGTAAACGCAATTTATGAACATTTTGCGTGTCGGTTGTAACTTATTGCAGTAAGCAGAGACTGATAGAATAACAAAAAAATAAAACAACAACAAAATGACATTTTTAAGAGAACTATTAGCGGCAATACTAGGGTTTTTTATAGCCTTTGGCATTATGTTTCTAATGTTTATGATTATTGGCTCGGCATTTGGCGATGCTGATAAAGTAGTGGTTAAAAAAGATTCTGTTTTAGAATTGAATTTAGCTGAAAAAGTAAAAGATGATTATAGTGTAACCGATCCATTTGCTGATCTAATTGGCGAAGGAGATTCTGACGTATTAGAATTACACGAAATTATAAACGCTATAGAGAATGCCAAGACTGATGATAATATTAAAGGAATTAGTATTAAAACTACCGGTGTTAATGCTGGTTTGGCACAAACCCAAGCTATTCGCGATAAGTTGTTAGATTTTAAAGAATCTGGTAAGTTTATTACTGCGTATGCCGATTATTATACTCAGAAAAATTACTATGTAAGTTCAGTAGCAGATTCTTTGTATTTGAACCCTGTAGGGATGATCGATTTTAAAGGATTGTCTAGTGAGGTCTTATACTTTAAAGATTTTGAGGATAAATATGGTATTAAAATGGAAGTTATCCGTCATGGTAAATACAAAAGTGCAGTAGAACCATTTTTAACTAATAAAATGAGCGATGCCAATCGTGAACAAATGGAATCGTTCTTAAAATCTATTTGGAGTAAAATGACAACTGACATAGCTACAAGTAGAAATAAATCTGAAGCAGAAATTAATACTATTGCAGATGATCTATTAGCTAGAAATCCTGAATTGGCTATTGAAAACAATATGATTGATGATCAATTATATGCTGATGAGTATACAGCCAAATTAAAATCCGAAATTGGAGTTAAAGAAGATGGAAAGTTGAATGTTATATCGTTAAAAGATTATGTTTCTTCGGGTAAGGGTCGTATAAAATCTACATCTAAAAATAAAGTCGCTGTAATCTATGCGCTAGGCGAAATTATGTATGGCGAAGGCGATGAAAATTATATTGGTCAAGAATCTATTATAAAAGCACTTAAAAAGGTTAGAAAAGACAAAAATGTAAAAGCAATAGTTTTACGTGTAAATTCTCCAGGAGGTAGTGCTTTAGCTTCAGAATTAATCTGGAGAGAATTAGAATTAACTAAAGCAGAAAAGCCGCTAGTGGTTTCTATGGGTAATCTAGCTGCTTCTGGAGGCTATTATATTGCTTGTAATGCAAATAAGATTTTTGCTGAACCATCAACAATAACTGGGTCCATTGGTGTTTTTGGAGCTATACCGAATATTAAAGGATTTGCAGATAATATTGGTATTAATGCAGAACAGGTAGGCACCAATAGACAATCGAGCGGATATAGTGTTTTTGAACCTATGAGTGAAGAATTTCATGGTTTTGTAAAAGAAGGTATCGAAGATATCTATAAGACCTTTGTAACTAGAGTTGCAGATGGTAGAAATATGACTTTTGCTGAGGTTGATAGTATCGCACAAGGTAGAGTTTGGTCTGGTAAAGAAGCAGTAGGTAACGGATTGGTAGATGAGCTTGGCGGATTGGATGATGCCATTAAAGCTGCTGCTGAATTAGCTGAAATTTCAGATTATAAAACCACCAATTACCCGAGATTTAAAAAGAATTTTGAAGATGCTTTTCAACCATTTTCCTTTGCAAAAGCAAGCAAAGAAAATATCTTAAAAGAAGAGCTAGGTATAGAAAATTATAAAGTTTATCAATCAGTAAAAAGAATTTCTAAATTAAAAGGGATACAAGCCAGAATGCCTTTCGAAATTGAAATAAAGTAATTGATTACTTTCTAATATAGGTTACAAAACTATAATTGTATTGATGCTTCTCGTCAGCTTTAAAATCTTGGCGAGAAACTTCTTTCCATATAGACATATCTACAGTAGGGAAAAAAGCATCAGCTTCTAGTTCTGCATCTACCAAAGTAAGATCTAATACATCAGCAACTTCTATAGCTTGTTTGTAGATTTGTGCTCCACCTAAAATATAAGGATTGTCATCAGCCCTAGCAGCTTCAATCGCAGCCTCTAAAGAATTTACAACAACACAACTTTCTGCAGTATAATCTTTATTTCTGGTAATAATAATATTGGTACGCTTAGGTAATGGTTTGCCTAAAGATTCAAAAGTTTTTCTACCCATAATCACATGATGACCAGAAGTAACTTTTTTAAAACGCTTTAGATCATTTGGCAAGTGCCATATAAGATCATTGTCTTTACCCAATTCACCATTTTTACCAATAGCAGCAATTAAAGTAATCACTGATCTAGATTTTTTTTTTCTGAATCGGGTAATTCATCTTCAGGGGTAATAATCCCTTTTTTGATGAGATTGTCTTCTAATTTCTCAAGCTTCCTGTTGTGTTTTTCTATCAAACTCTCAGTTTGAATTCGTTCCCAATCCTTTCCAAAAAAACGTTTTGTAAAAAACACATTAATAAAGTGCAATAACCATAAAAAGAACCATATAGCTACAGCATATTTAAACCATTCACCAAAATTTTCACCAACTTTAAAGAAAAGGTTTAGTACAATTAAAAATACAGAACCTAATAAAAATATTATAAAATGATAGTATAAACGCTTTTTTTGTTGAACGCGTTTTCTGGCTTTTTCATAAACCTCATGTTGATCTTTAGAGTCCATTAGTTGATTATATTTCTAATGATAACGAAAGTACTATTTTTTAGAAATTTTTTTAATGAAAAGGATTACATATTCTTAACCCATTCTTTAATATAGTCGTTAAAATCTTCCTTTTCTAAGGCTTCATTTACATCGCTAAAATCGATTTGTTCGTTTTCTAAAGAGTTTAAAATAGACTGTATTGCATTGAGTACATTAACATCATCAATTCGCTCAATTCTTTCTGTTAAGTGAAGTTTTAGCTGTTCTTTTTCCATTATTTTCCCAATTTTGTTTTTTTGATTGCTCTAAATTACTGCGTTAATAAGTAATATCAAAGTTATTTGGGTTAAAAGAGCGTTAAATAAAATTAAGTAGTTAGTATTTGTGAAGCATGATGATCAAAATGTTTTATAAAGTCATCAGCAAGAAAAACAAAACTATAGACTTCTTTTTCTTTTTTAGAAACATTTACTTTTGCATCTAGTTTATTTTTTGGAAAACGCTTCCAAATATTTAAAATTTGAGTATTAACAACTCGCCAGAGATCTAAAATATCTTCGACTCGTGTGTCTTGCCAATTTTGAGCTCTAACCCACTCATTTTGCTCATAAGCTATATGCGGTATGTCTTCATATTGTACCCTAATATACCGCTGTAGATTATTAAGTGCAGAATCAACCAAATGCCCTAAAATCTCTTTCTTACTCCATTTTAGAGCTGAAGGTTTGTGCTCTAATTGTTCAAGATTAATCTTTCTAACTTTTTCTGGAAAGTTATTGATGAGTAATTCTAAATCGAGTATGTTGCTTTGCAAACTCATACTATACTGCCACCACACCTTTAATATGTGGGTGAGGATTATAATCTACCAATGTAAAATCTTCGAAAGTAAAATCTTCTATATTTTTTATTTGGGGATTGATTATCATTTTTGGTAACGGACGAGGATCACGAGACAATTGCAAATCTAACTGCTCTATATGATTATTATAGATGTGCGCATCACCTAAGACATGAATAAATTCTCCAGCTTCATAACCACAAACTTGAGCCATCATCATAGTAAATAAGGCGTAGGAAGCAATATTAAAAGGAACGCCTAAAAAGATATCTGCGCTTCTTTGATATAATTGACAGGATAGTTTACCATCTGCAACATAAAATTGAAAAAAAGCATGACAAGGGGGTAATGCTGCTTTTCCATTTGCAACATTTTCACCAAAAGAAATAGAAGTATCGGGTAGCACAGAAGGGTTCCAAGCTGAGACCAACATTCTGCGACTATTAGGATTATTTTTTAAAGTATTAATTACTTCTTTTAATTGATCGATATCATCACTATTCCAATTGCGCCACTGGTGTCCATAAACAGGTCCTAAATCACCATTTTCATCTGCCCACTCATTCCAGATGCGTACTCCATTCTCTTGCAAGTATTTTACATTAGTATCCCCTTTTATAAACCACAATAACTCATAAATAATGGACTTTAAATGTAATTTTTTAGTAGTCACCATAGGGAAACCTTCACTTAGATCAAATCGCATTTGATGACCAAATACACTCTTAGCACCAGTGCCGGTTCTATCTCCTTTTTGATTTCCGTTTTCTAAAACATGCTTTACTAAGTCTAAATACTGCTTCACTTTAATTCATTTTCGTGGAAATAAAAGTAAAAAAAAGCTTCAAATCATATCGATCGAAGCTATAAATTGTATAAAAAGTTATTAACTGCTTATCCGATAATCATACCAGCAATAGTAGCAGAAATCAAAGAGGCAATCGAACCTCCAATTAAGGCTTTCATACCAAATTCTGATAATGTTTTACGTTGCCCTGGAGCCAAAGAACCAATACCACCAATTTGAATACCAATAGAAGCAAAATTTGCAAAGCCACAAAGCATATAAGTAGCCATTATAATTGATTTATTGTAAGTTAAATGTGTAGCATTTGCAACTTCTTTTAAGTCAGCTAATTGAATATAGCCTACAAATTCACTAGCAGCCAATTTAATACCTAATAATTGTCCCATTAGCATCATATCCTCTCGAGCAACGCCAATCAACCACATTAAAGGAGCAAAAATGGTTCCGAGAACGGATTCCAATGATAGTTTTGGATACGGTGTATTTGCCGCCATCCAAGTGTTTAACGTTGTAAAATCTCCTAACCAGCCAAATATTCCATTAATCATTGCTATAAAGGCCATAAAGACAAGTAGCATGGCACCAACATTTATAGCAAGACGCAAGCCTTCAGTAGTACCGTTTGCAATTGCATCTAAAATATTAGAACCAATTTTTTCCTGCGAAACTTTTACATCTGTATTTACAGCTTCAGTTTGAGGGTATAAAATTTTAGAAATTACAATAGCACCAGGCGCTGCCATTACAGATGCCGCTAATAAATGCTTTGCATATACCAATCTTAATACAGGATCATCACCTCCTAAAAAACCTATGTAAGCTGCCAATACCGCACCAGCTACGGTAGCCATACCACCAATCATAACTAATAGCATTTCAGATTTATTCATTTTTTCTAAATACGCTTTTATTAATAATGGTGCTTCTGTTTGACCTAAAAATATATTACCAGCAACAGATAAACTTTCTGCTCCAGAAATACCTAGTATTCTTGTCAATACCTTGGCCATGAATTTAACTACCTTCTGTATAATTCCTAAATAAAACAATACAGAAGTAAGAGCAGAAAAGAAAATTATTGTAGGTAAAACTTGAAATGCGAAAATGAATCCAAATGAATTAATGTCCATAACGCCACTAAATAAGAATTCACTACCCGATCTAGTAAAGTCTAAAATGTTTACAAAAATTTGCCCAACAAAATCAAATGCCTTTTGGATAAAAGAAACTTTTAAAACTCCAATAGCAATAAGTAATTGAAAGGCAAGCCCTAAACCTACAGTTTTCCAGTTAATGGCTTTACGATTACTGCTAAACAAAAATGCAATAAATAGAAGTGTTAGCATTCCTAAAACTCCTCTCCAAAGGCTGTTCAATGTAAATCCTTTACTAGGAATAATTACATCTTTACTTTTTTCTTTATGAAAATAATTAGGATGATTATCTGAAATATAAACTAGCACCTCGTTTCCATTCTTTAATTTTAAATGGTTGTCCGACTTTTCGATAACTTGATAATAAATATCAACAGCTAGAGGAATTTTTTGTTTAAAAATAATCAGGTTATTATTTTGCAACCAATAACCTTTGTTGAAAAGGTTTTTATTTATAGAAGTATATTCTCCATTAAGATCAAGAGATAGAAATTCTTTTCCCTTTTCAAAATCTAATTTAGTTTTTATGCTATCAGGATAGCTTTCATAAATTATATGCTCATAAAGTTGCCAATAATTAATTTTTGAATCATTTGATTTCTGTAAAATTTTTTGCGTGCTTTTAAATTGATAATTAACGTTGTTTTCATTAAAACTTAGGGTAGAATCAGTTAATTGAGAAATTGTATAAGTCCTAATAGTATCTTTAGGTTCTTTATAATAAAATACTAAAACATCATCTCTATGGATATAATCTCCTGATGCGTTTAAGTTATTTTTCGAAGCAAGTTGATATTTAAACTTTCCCTTATCAATAGATAAGACATCAGAGTCAATAATTTTAAAGAGTGATTCATTGTTTTGGTTAGTAATAGCCTCAAATTGCCATTTTTTTTCAATTTCTTGAGCAGAAATACTCAAAGCTATAAAAGCAAATACAATACAAAGTAAATTTCGCATATTGATAGGGGTTATTTTTGACGTTTAGAAATTTCGTCTCGTAATTTTGCTGCTAATTCGTAGTCTTCGTTAGCAACGGCTTCGTCTAATTTGTTGTTGAGTTCTACTAAGGTAAAATCACTATAAGAAGTCGTAGAAGTATCTTCTGATATATCTGTAACTAATTCTTCTACTTCTATATTTGCAGGATCTAAATCAGGTTCTTCTTTAGATTTTAGGAAAATACCAGCTTTATCTAAGATGTTTTCGTAAGTAAAGATAGGTGCATTAAAACGAGTAGCCAATGCAATTGCATCTGAGGTTCTGGCGTCGATAATTTCTTCAATACGATCGCGTTCACAAATTAAACTAGAATAAAATACACCATCTACCAATTTATGAATGATAACCTGTTTCACTTTTATCTGAAAACGATCTGAAAACGTTTTGAATAAATCGTGTGTTAAAGGTCTTGGTGGCTTAATCTCTTTTTCTAAGGCTATTGCTATAGATTGCGCTTCGAAGGCACCAATAATAATAGGCAATGTACGTTCGCCTTCAACTTCATTTAAAACCAAAGCGTAAGCACCACTTTGGGTTTGACTATAAGATATTCCTTTAATATTAAGGCGCACTAAGCTCATAAAACTAATATATAAAAAACTGTCTGACTAAGGACTTTTATGTACAAAATTAGACAGCCTTTAGAGGCACAATTTATAAAAAATTATGCGTTCTGAGCTTTAAACTCTTTTAATTTTTCTATTAGTTGAGGCACTACCTCAAAAGCATCTCCAACGATACCATAATCAGCTGCTTTAAAGAAAGGAGCCTCAGGATCAGTATTGATAACTACTTTTACTTTAGAAGAATTAATACCTGCTAAATGTTGAATAGCTCCCGAAATACCGATAGCAATATATAAATTAGATGCAACAGGTTTACCTGTTTGTCCAACATGTTCACTATGAGGTCTCCATCCTAAATCTGAAACAGGCTTAGAGCATGCTGTAGCTGCACCCAAAATTTCTGCTAATTCTTCTACCATTCCCCAATTTTCTGGGCCTTTTAATCCTCTGCCTCCAGAAACTACAATATCAGCATCAGCAATGGTAACTTTGCCAGTGGCTCGATCGACAGATTTAGAGTTTACCCCGAAATCACCTTCCGCGAAAGCTGGAGAAAAATCTTCTTCTGAGGCAGAAACATTATTTTCTATAATTCCGAAAGAATTTTTTGCCAATCCTAAAACCTTGTTAGTAGTTTTTATTTCTGTATGATTAAATCCTTTATTAGAAAAAGCTTTACGTTTTACAACAAATGGTGAAGTTGAACTCGGTAAAGCAACTACATTAGATGCATAACCAGCTTGCAAGTTAATTGCTACCATAGGAGCTAAATACAAGCCATCTGTACTTGAGTTAATTATAACCACATCTGCACTTTCTTTTTCAGCAACCTGTTTAAGAACATTTGCATAAGCCTTAGCGTTAAAAGTGCTTAGCTGAGTATCTGATACTTTTACAACTTTTTCGGCGCCATAGTTTCCTAATTCAGAAACATTGTCAGCATTTATAGTTAGAGCAACTAGATTTGTACCTAATTGTTCCGCTACTTTTTTTCCGTATGAGACCGCTTCGAAAGCGATTTTTTTAAATTTTCCATCCGTTGATTCGGCAAAAACTAAAACAGACATATATATTTTTTAAGTTTTATTATTAATTAGATAACCTTAGCTTCATTATGCAATAAATTAACAAGCTCGCCAACATTAGAGGCATCTACCAATTTAACAGCGCCTTTAGCTTCAGGTTTTTCAAAAGAAGATGTATTTGTAGCAGCATCAACACTAACTGGCTCTACAACCGAAAGAGGTTTTTTGCGAGCCATCATAATACCTCTCATATTTGGTATTCTTAGATCACTTTCTTCTACAATTCCTTTTTGCCCACCAATTACTAAAGGTAGATTTGTCTCTAAAGTTTCTTTACCACCATCTATCTCTCTAGTTGCTGTAGCATTATTTCCATCTACTTCTAAACCAATACATGCATTTACAAAATTGTAGTCTAAAGTTGCAGCTAACATGCCAGGTACCATTCCGCCATTATAATCTATTGATTCTTTACCCGCAAGAACAAGGTTGTAATCACCATTTTTTACAACTTCTGCTAATTGTTTTGCAACAAAAAAACCATCAGTTGCTTCTGCATTTACACGGATAGCATCGTCAGCGCCAATAGCTAAAGCTTTGCGTAAAGTAGGTTCTGTAGTTGCATTACCTACATTTACTACGGTTACTGAGGCTCCTTGCTTTTCTTTAAACCACATCGCGCGAGTTAAAGAGAACTCATCATAGGGATTGATTACAAACTGTACACCATTAGTGTCAAATTTGGTGTTATTATCTGTAAAATTGATTTTTGAAGTTGTATCTGGCACATGACTTATACAAACTAATATCTTCATTTTTATTATATTTTTTCTTTAGAATTTATATGCTAAAAAGCGAGAGCGAAGTTACCACTTTTTTTTGAAAATACTATGCGCGCATAGTATTTTTTTATTACTTATTGCTAGAGTTAAGATAGCAAAAGGTAAGATCATTCCTAAATAAGAAATATCAAAAAGATTACCATACAAACTCGGTTTAAACCCCTCTTCATAAATGTTTAAAACAAAAGTAATCATTAGAAAACTAGAAAAAAGGTAGAAAGAAAAAATAATTACTGAATTAATATTTTTTACTTTGAATGATAAAAAAAATGGAAGTATTAGTACTAATATTTGTAATAGTTTAGGAGCATACCTTGTTTGATGATTAAATGGGTTGTGCTCAAGTATAGTTTCAAGGTTGGGAAATGTGATCAGGATTGGTAACGATATTAAAATTAATGAAATAAGAGCACCTACAATAAAGAATAACTTCGTTTTTAAATCAGTAAAAATAAAATCTTTAAAAAGTAATATGGCTAGTGGAATTAAAACTACACCTCTAGTTAAAACAAAGAATGAGCAAAAAAATGCCAGAAGTATGGGGTTTTTAAAATAACCCCCTTTGTATTTATTATGCCAGTAATAGATAAAAAGTAACAGTATTAAAATGTTACTCATTAGATCGCTTTTAGCAAATATTTCCCAATGATAAGAAGGAGATAGAAGAAATAAGGTTAAAATAGTTAGTTTATCAGTTTGACTAATACTTTGTCTTAAGAGAAATAATCCTCCCAAAAGAAAAACAAAGGGTTGTAACAATCCGATATTTCCAAGTAAGTAAAATGGTAATCCTAAATAAAAAAGTGCCGGTAAATTTGATGAGGTTTTACCTAGATGATCTTTTACATTGTAAGGATAAACTTCATTAAGCGTACTTTCTACTGTAATCTGTAAAGCAGACCACCTATCTGTATTAAGAGAATTGCCATCAATTAAATAATTTACTACTATAAAAACAATAAAAAACAATAATATAATTATGAGATAAAAGAGCTTAAATTTTTTAAAATTATCAATTACAATTCTATTTTTATTGATAATATATAATATTATAAAAGTTGATATAATATAAATTAGAAGTAAAATATATTTAGAAATATATTCTTGTCTAGCCCCATATTTTAATACAAAAAGTATATTAATTAACAGGTAAACTACTAAAGCCAAACCTCTAATCGATTTAAAATAATTATAGTAGCTAAACATTAATATCTCATATTGATTAAAGCACGTTAAAAGTACATTTTTTTACTAGTAATTTTCTTACTTTTGCTATTCATTTTTAAATAACTCAAATGAGAACAATTCAGTTTAGAGAAGCTATCTGCGAAGCCATGAGTGAAGAAATGCGTAGAGATGAGAGCATTTATTTAATGGGTGAAGAAGTTGCAGAATATAATGGTGCTTACAAAGCTTCTAAAGGAATGTTAGACGAATTTGGCGAAAAGAGGGTAATAGATACGCCTATTTCTGAACTAGGTTTTGCAGGTATTGCAGTTGGTTCTGCAATGAATGGTAACAGACCTATTGTTGAATTTATGACATTTAATTTCTCTTTAGTTGGTATTGATCAAATTATAAATAATGCTGCCAAAATGCGTCAGATGTCTGGTGGGCAATTTAATATACCAATTGTTTTTAGAGGCCCTACAGCTTCTGCTGGACAGCTAGGAGCAACGCATTCACAAGCTTTTGAAAGTTGGTATGCAAATACTCCTGGATTAAAAGTAATTGTTCCATCTAATCCTTATGATGCGAAAGGTTTATTGAAAGCAGCTATTCGAGATGAAGATCCTGTAATTTTTATGGAGTCTGAGCAAATGTATGGTGATAAGGGTGAAGTGCCAGATGGTGAGTATATTTTACCTATTGGAGTTGCAGACATAAAAAGAGAGGGTAATGATGTAACCATTGTATCTTTTGGTAAAATTATCAAAGAAGCTTATAAAGCTGCAGACGAATTAGAAAAAGACGGTATATCGGTTGAAATTATTGATTTACGTACAGTGCGTCCGATGGATCACGATGCGATATTAAAATCAGTTAAAAAGACTAATAGATTGGTAATTTTAGAGGAAGCTTGGCCGTTTGGTAGTGTAGCTTCTGAAATCACTTATCAAGTACAAGAACAAGCTTTCGATTATTTAGACGCACCTATACAACGTATCACAACTGCTGATACTCCTGCACCATATTCGCCGGTTTTATTACAAGAATGGATACCCAATGCTGATGATGTAGTTAAGGTAGTAAAATCTGTGATGTACGTTAAATAATTGGCACTAAAATTGTATTAAAGGTTCCTTTCATTCGTTATATGAAAGGAATTTTATTTTTCAAAGAAATTTATGTCGAATAAAAATATCTTCTCATTATTACTTTTCTTCTTTACGGTAATAATGACTGCCCAAGTAAAGGTTAGTGGAATTGTAGTGGATGATAGTGATCAACCTGTGCCTTTTGCAAATATTGTATTCAAAGGATCAACTACTGGTACAGTTTCTAATGAAAATGGGAAGTTCTATTTAGAATCAGATAAGACTTATAAAGAATTGGTTGTTTCATTTTTAGGATTTGAAACTAAGACCATTCAGCTTAAAGCGAGAAATTTTGATTTACGTATTGTTTTATCTGAAGGAACAACCCTTAAAGAGGTTGTAATTTATTCTGGTAAGCAAAAGAAAAAAGGAAATCCTGCCATAACTATTTTACGAAAAATCTGGGCTAAAAAGCGCCAGAATGGTGTCTATTTGCATCCTCAATATGAGTATGATAAATACGAAAAAATAGAATTTGACCTCAACAATATTGATGAAAAGTTTAAAAAGAAAAAACTATTCAAAGGGATGGAGTTTATCTTTGATAAGGTCGATACTTCAAACATTACTGGTAAGCCATACTTGCCAATTTTCATCAATGAAGCTGTTTACAAGTCTTATGGTAAAAATAGGCCAAATAAAAAATTCAGAGAAGAGCTGGTTGCTAATAAAAATTCTGGTTTTGATAGTAATCAAGAGCTGATAGAATTTATTAAACAGCTATATGTAGATTATAATATTTACGATAATTATCTAAAATTTTTCGATAAAAGTTTTACGAGCCCTTTATCAAGAACTGGTGTGTCTGTTTATAACTATGTACTTACAGATAGTGCTTACTTAGATAATAAATGGTGTTATAATATTTTGTTTTATCCTCGGAGGAAAAATGAACTCACTTTTAAAGGAGACTTTTGGGTAAACGATACCACATTTGCAGTTAAGCAAATAGAAATGGATGCCACAAAAAGCGCAAATATCAATTGGGTAAAAGAAATCCATATCGAGCAAGAATTCAATGTTTTAAATGATTCTGTGTTCCTGTTAAAGAGAGATCATATGATGTCTGATTTTGCTTTTAGAAAAAAGGATAAATCTAAAGGTGTTTATGGTAGAAGAACAACTTTGTTTAACAATTATGAATTTGAAAAAGAGCATGATGAAAAATTCTATGCTGTTAGAGTAGAGGGCTATAAGGAAGAGATTTTTAATAGGCCTGATGATTTTTGGAAAGAAAACAGGATGGAAAAGCTGAATGATGATGAAGTAGGTATCTACAAAATGCTCGATACATTAAAAACAGTTCGAAAATTTAAGCAACTCTATAATATAGGTACCATACTTGCTTCTGGTTATTGGGAAATGTTTGAAGGCTTTGATTATGGACCTATTTTCTCAACTTTTGGCAACAATGATGTTGAAGGAACTCGGGTAAGAATAGGAGGGAGAACTTATTTCAATCAGAATGATCCATGGAGAATTCAGGGGTTTATGGCTTATGGTTTCGATGATAAAAAAGTAAAATATGGCATAGGTGGTAAGTGGATGATTAATAAAAAGAATCGTATTATTATTTCTGCTGGTAATCGACGAGATGTAGAACAAACAGGAGTAAGCCTTACAACTGCAAATGATGTTTTAAATAGAAGCTTTGCTTCGGCAGCCTTTTTTACAAGAGGCGAAAATTTTAGATTAACAAATCTAAATCTAACCAATGTAGCTTTTGATATCGAACCCGCTCGAAATTTAAATTTTAGATTAGGAGCTACTTATAAAACATTACGTGCTGCTGCACCAGATTTATTTGATCTCACTTATTTAGATTCTAATGGTGAATTACAGTCAGAGGTAAAACAAACTGAAGTTGATTTTGCCATCAACTATACTCCTGGAAGAAAGACTGCTGGATTTGGTGTTGAACGTGCCGTAAGTAATGCAGGACGTTACCCAACAGTATATCTGAGTTACACTAGAGGACTAAAAGATGTTCTTAATAGTGATTTTGATTATGATAAATTACAATTCTTTTATCGCCATCGCATCTTAATGGGAGGTTTTGGTAAGTTGCGATATACTTTTGAAGCTGGTAAAACCTTTGGCAATGTACCACTTAGCTTATTAGACGTTGTACCAGGTAATCAAACGCCATTCACAGCTCCGCGTGTTTTTGATTTGTTAGATTATTATGAGTTCGTTACGGACGAGTATGCGTCGTTACATTTAGAACACAATTTTAATGGACGGATTTTTTCAAGGATACCGCTATTGCGGAAGTTAAATCTTCGTGAAATTATTGGCGTAAGAGGGATAGTTGGATCATTATCTGCAGAAAATAGAACAATGAGTAATTTCTTTTCAAGGGAAATTGATGCAGACGGTAACTTACCAGCAGGAGCTCCCACAAAACCTTATTATGAATATAGTTTTGGTGTAGATAATATTTTTAAAATTCTACGTATTGATTTTGTATTTAGAGGTAACTATTTAGATTTACCTGGAGCAACAAAATTCGCTATTAAAGGAGGATTTGGATTCTATTTTTAATTCCTAAAAATTAGCTTACCAGTATAATACTCTTCAACATCTATAATTGGAGGCTTATTGATTGAAATCACATTACCAGTTCCACGAATTTCACCTTTAATTTCATTAACTGGGTTTACATATAAATCATTTGTACCTCTATGGAATACAAATATATTTTGAGCAACTAACTTATCTGCTACTAATTTACCTTGACCAGAGGCAAAATTAATATTGAAGTTTTCAGTTTTTCCAGAAATTGAAAAGTTAGATACATTGTTCGTAATAATAGATAAATTTTGATTATTCATTAGCAGCTCAAAATCACCAACGTTTACTTCTTTTTCATTAAAATCTTCTGAAATAATAGTTAATGACTCATATCGTAAAGTGTCTTTACTTCTAATTGTATATTGAGAAGCATTTCTAATTTCTGTAATATTATTTGCAGTTAGTGTAATCTTGGCAGGCTTAAAGCCATTAAAATATTCACAATTATTATTATTGTCAATATTTAATCTACCATCAACAATATTGGTTGAAATATTATCGATGTAGTTTTCACCATACGTTATTTCTAAACTATTTTCTAATCCTTGTTTTATTTCTAATTCGATTCCTTCTCTAACAATTACTCTAGAAAAAGAATCTAAATTGATTGTTTTTGTTATTTCATTTCCTGAGCTTTCAAAACAATCAGAGACATCAGATATTGCGCAACTGCTAATCAATACTATTATTAATATGTAAGTTAATTGTTTCATTATAACCTAATTCCGATGCCTAAATCGATAGATTCTGCTAAAAATAAATGAGCTTTTATAGATGCACTAGCAAACCATTTATCACCAAAATATTTCTTAACACCTATACGTTCATAATAGCGTTTGTCTAATTCGTAAGGATAATATACATAGTATCCTACCTGAGTTAAAATTGAAAAATTATTTATATCTAATTCGTGACCTATAATCAAACTTACACGCTTATAATCAGCATCGCCACTTTCTCCTTTTTCAGGAAAAGCAATAGCATTAAATTTGATTAACTCCTTTAAATAATTAGAAAAGAAAACCTCGCTACCAAATTGTAGAATACTTTTACTACTAATTCTTTTATCGGCATACACAGTTCCAACATAATAAGGAAATTGTTTACCTCCAATATTTGTTGAGCTATTGATGCCTCCGCTAAACTGTAAATTGAATTTCATAGGCTCTTTTTCAACAACTTCAACACCGTCATCAACAGGAGTTCCTGTATAATCGATAGGATTTTCGTAATCAAAATTATAGCTAATACCTGTGTTAAATGAAAACAAATTTAAACCCACGTTTGGCGATTTAATTGAACCATTCGAGTAATGATTTAATAGCAAGCCCAAATTTGCATCAAGCCCTTGTGTTAGCCTCCTTTTATAATTAAACCCTATAGTTGTGTTTGCTAATAAATGAGACCCTAGAGAAACATTTTTATTATTTGTTTCATGATTAAAAGGGTCAGTGTTATAAGCAATACCTTGCCCCAATCTCAAATAAAATAAATTCTTATTCGATTTCTTTCCAAAATAAAAAGTATAGTTAATATTAAGCGCGTATGCTTTTCCTAAAATAGGATTCTGAAAATCATGGTATATAAATGAGAAGCCATATTCTGGATAATTATAACTACGCATCGTTGTAGTATTTTCACTTTTTTTATTCCAGTTAAGTATAAATCCTCGCGGGAACGAAACAGCCAAATGCGAAATCTTATCTTTATGTTTTATAACATTTCCATAAAAATAATCTAGCTGCAGCGAATAATGGTTCTTTTTCTCTTGTTGAGAAAATAAGGTAAGACAGAAAAGTAAGGGGAGCATAAAAAGTATTTTTTTTATACAATTCATGCCATTTTAAAAATCAAAATACCAGTTAAACAAATCTGTTTTTAAACCAACGGTAAACCAAGTGGTATTGTTATTATTGAAATTAGTTGTTTCTAATAAAGGGTCAAAATTTCTAAAAGTAAAACCCGCAAATAGTTTTAGATTGGTAGTTGGATTTATGGTATAGCCCACTTGAAAGTCTCCAATAAAAATATCTGTTTTATTTCCTTGGCCAATTTCTACACCAGTATTACCAGTTCTATTATCATTAGATGCATAAATATCACCACCATAACTAGTCGATAGATTTTCTATGTCAAATCCTTTTTGTCCTAAAATTAATTTTGCATTAGCAAACCAGCGATCTTTTCTGTATTGAGCAATACCAATGGCCTCCCAAAAGTTACTACCCCACAAATGTCCTAAAGGTTGATTAAAGTGTCCATAATTTAATGTACCGTTATCAAAATGACTGAAAGTATATGGGCGTGCTAAATTAAATTCACCTTGTAAGAAAAGATTATCTACTTTAAAAGCATTGTAATATTTAGCACCTAGCTGTACTGCAAACTTATTACCCCAATAACCATCACCATCAAAGAAACGCCCAACAGTTAACTCATCTAAAATAAATTGCCCATATAACGATATATTATCGGTTAATTTATATTTAGAATTTAGACCAATCAATGCATTGCCACTTTCAGAACCTCTGGTAAATTCTACTGCTCTATAAAAAATAATTGGGTTAAAAAAGTTAATATCGAAACCATTGCCACCTTCGTTATTAGTAATAACTGCTTCAAATAATCCTAGATTTAAGCGTTTATTTACATTCCAACTTAAATGGTGAATGGCAATATATTTGCGAAGTCGTGCATTATTTACACTAACCTCAGGACGAACATCATCAGTCCACATCCATAAATTTGTATATTTTATTTTCCAAAATTTGGTATTAACTTTTAAAAAAGTGTAAGGGGCAGCGACATCAGATACCATAAAAGAACGATACCCATCACCTATAAAATTCTTGCCATTACCAAACTGAAAATTAAATATTTTGTTAGGGGTATACGATAAGTATGCTTCTGCTATTGGGTAATCAAAACCTCTAGTTTTAAATCTTTTACCCTTTCCCCTACCTGGTACAGTTCCAGAAGAACCCAATGGTCTATTTTCGTTTGCAAAACGATTGACATAACCTGCAAAACGTCCTTGACTTTCGTAAAAAGAAGTATTAAAGCTTAGTTTCTTGCCAATACTACCTTGTATTTGAATTCCTCTAGTGTTGTTATATGTGTAATCAATATTATCAGAATTATCTTTACCTATTTGTAAATCAAAAATTGGGTTTACAGTAAACCAAAAATCTTTTTCTTGAACAGAAAATAAATGTTCATTCCAAACCTTCTTACCAGCCCATGAACTTTTATTCTTAAATAAAGGTTCTTTTAGATTATCTAAATTAAGATATTCACTTGCATCAGTATAAATATAGGGTTTAGATGCTGTATGAGAATTATTGTTTTTATGATAATAATAATCTAATTCGTTATAAGTACTATGAACTAATGGAATATTGAGACTACTTCTATGTTCAGGAAATAAACTCTTTTCAACGGCTTGAGAAATATCTTGCTTAGGCTCTTCTTTTATTTCTGGAGTTACTGTGGCAACAACTTTAGTTTCTTTTGGAATGGCTTTAGGTATAGAATTTGAACCTAGAGGAATATTTATTGGCATACCAAATCGCATGTCAATCGCTCTGCCATTGTAAGTAGCAGGTTTTATTTTTGGAAGATTTGAAAAAACACGTCTTATCTCGTTTTCTAATTCTTTATAAACAGAACGTACATAAATTACATCAAAACCACCCTCTTTAGTCACTAAAAATACAACATTAAGAGTGCCTCTATAATTATCAGAAATTACTTTTTTGGGAACTTTTAACTCAGACAATACTCGTTCTGTTAATTTTTGATTGAAACAATTTTCTAATTCAACACTAGATGTGTTTTCACAACCACTGTAAACAGGGTAAATATCTTGTTGAGCAAAAAAAGTAGTTGAAACAAATAGAAAAAGGATAAATACCGAAAGTTTTTTCATTGAGATGAGCTACAAATTATTTGGCAAAAATAGAACTATATTTTAGTTACTTTATTATTTTTTAATTGATATTTTTCTTGACTCTCTGGGCAGGTAGCTAACCCGTTTTCATCGAATTCTAATCGATGTCCATATTCGCTAATCCAACCGATTTGTTTTGAAGGATTACCAACAACTAAAGCATATGAAAGAACTTCTTTAGTGACTACACTTCCAGCACCGATAAGAGCAAACTCACCGATATCATTTCCGCAAATAATAGTAGCATTAGCGCCTATACTTGCACCTTTTTTTACAACAGTCTTTTTATATTCGTCTTTACGAATTACGGCACTTCTAGGATTGATAACGTTGGTAAACACCATTGATGGTCCTAAAAAAACATCATCTTCACAAATCACGCCTGTATAAATAGACACATTATTCTGAACCTTTACATTATTACCTAAAACAACATCTGGAGACACCACTACATTTTGACCAATATTACATTTATTACCAATAGTACAATTAGGCATTATATGGCTAAAATGCCAAATTTTAGTACCTTGTCCGATAACACAACCATTATCTATCACAGCTGTTTCGTGTGCAAAATAATCAGTATTCATAGCTTAATATTTTGAGCTTCCGTTTAAAAGCCCAAGATAATCATTTTTGTAGCATTTTATTAATCTTGCCCAAAATGATTAGCTAAAAAAACCTGCCAGTCTGCAGGTTTTTTTTATTAGTGTATCTCAAAACTAATGGGTAATGTATATTTGACAGGTACAGGTCTTTTACGTTGCTTGCCAGGCGTCATTTTCGGAAGTTTATTCATTACTCTTTTTGCCTCTTTTTCTAAACCTTTATAAGACGAATTTGTTATAATATTACTTACGTTACCTTCCTTATCTATTATAAATTGCACAAAAATTTTCTGTTTACCACTTAAACCTAAATCTTCGGCGATACCTGTATTGAATTTTTTATTGACAAATTTTGAAATTTGCATTGTAAAGCAAGCTTTAGAGGCTTTTTCATCTAAATTTTCACAACCAGGGAAAATGGGTGCTTGTTCTATAAGTACAAATGGCTGAGGTTCGTCTTCAGGTTCTTCTGTAGTATTAGGTAAACCCTCTATGGCTTTATTTAATTCATTTTTGGTTGGGTTTTCTGGTTCCAAAGCTTTAGGAGTAACTTTAGTCTCATTTTTAACCTTCTTAAATACCTCTGTAGACGGTTTTTGAACTTTTGGTTTTATAACCTGTATTGGTGTTTTTCGCTTAATTTTAATTTCATTTGGAACATTAGGTATTATAAATACGTCTGGATCTGTATATACATTATCTAACATTGATAAAGTTTTCTTTTCAAATCGTAATTCTAAGACCCCATAGGTGAATAATAATGCAAGGATTAAACCTAATTGCATAAAGAGAATTGAACTTTTTTGTAACTTGTCATTTCGGTGATGTTTTTTTTTGTTCATAATATTAAAGTTAAGATGTTAAAATTATGTTAACAACCACAAGAAACATACCAAAAAAAATCCCAGCCAACTGGCTGGGATTTTGAAATTATATATAAAATATATCTATTCTACTAATAAAGTTACAGGTAGAGTATATTTAACACCTACTGGTCTACCTCTTTGTTTACCAGGTATCATTTTTGGTAATAAGTTAACCACTCTAATTGCTTCTTTTTCTAAACGTTTATGTGGTCCACGTGCTCTTACATCTGTAATTGTACCCGTTTTACTAATCTTAAACTGAACATATACTCTTTTCTTACCAGGGTCTAATCCTAGATCACCCGCTAAGCCAGTATTGTACTTTTTGTTTACGTGTTTTTTTATCTTGTCTTGTAAACACTGTTTCTTTTGTGCTTTAGTTCCTTTACAACCAGGAAATACTGGAGCATCCTCAATAATCGCAAATGGCACATCTTCAGCAACTTCTTCTTCTTCTACAGCTTCTTCAATCTCTTCGATTTCAATTACTTCATCCTCATCAGTTTCAGTTGATTCTAAAACAGTTTCTTCAACTTCTTTTTCATCCTCTACAACTTCAATTTTTTCAGGAGCAGGAGGAGGAGGAGGAGGAGGCTTAATCTGTTCAATACGTTCTGTAATTGGAATTTCTTCTTCAATTTCTTCTTCGCCAGCAATACCAGCTAGATCAGAAAGACTTCTATCAAACGTCTTGTATTCGATGCCTAAATAGATAATTAATAAAGCTAAAACTAAGCCAAGTTGTAAGAATAACTTACTATAGTTTTCTAGATTTGCTTTTGGATTTTTTTTAACTTCCATTTGTAAAAGAGATTTATTTGTTCGCTAATTTAATAAATAAAAAATTACAAGCAACTATTTTAACATAGAATTAAACCAATTATTGAGAGGTTTAAATAAAATTGTTGCGAGTAAAACTCCTAAAGAATTTGCCAAAGCATCATTTAAATCGGCTTGTCTATAGGTTGTCAATCCTTCTTGTAATACCTCAAGAATTATGCCGTAAATAATAAGTAAAATAGCTAAAAAAGCCTTTTGATTAAAAGACTTATACCGTTCTTGTGTGGCATAAAACCAACTTAAACTAAGTATAAAATATGAAATAATATGAGCATACTTATCTGAGTTTTTAACCTTTATTAGGCTAATGCCCAGACCAGAAATCGAAATTAAACTAGAAACAGCCACTAAAATTGTAAGCGCAATGGCAATAGCATATGCATTACGCTCCAACAAGTTCTTTATAAGCATCTGCATCTAACAATGAATCTATTTGCGAAGAGTCACTAATATTAATTTTAATCATCCAACCATCTCCATATGGATCTTGATTAATACTTTCTGGACTATCTTCTAGATTTTCGTTAAATTCTACAACTTCGCCTGTTAATGGCATAAAAAGATCAGAAACTGTTTTAACGGCTTCTACTGTACCAAAAACTTCATCTTTATCAACTGTTTCATCTATAGTGTCTACATCAACATAAACAATATCACCTAATTCTCCTTGAGCAAAATCAGTGATGCCAATTGTAGCAATGTCACCATCAATCTTAATCCATTCGTGATCTTTAGTGTACTTTAATTCGGAAGGAATATTCATTTTTAATTTTGTTTAGTATTGCGAATTTAATTGTTTTGAATTAATTTCCAATAGTATATCGCAAACTTATTCCAGCACTAATAGAATTTCTTGGGAATGTATTTGATATTAAGAAACGCGAAGAGTTTTGATCGTAAAAGAAGGATGCTAACAAATTGCTATTTAATGCCCAATCTGCATTAAACTTAATAGATAGTAATTTTTGACCACCAGTTACTTGATTATTTTCAATATCAATTGACCGAATTACAGTTGAATTATCTCTAATACCGATATCTGCTTTTAGGTTAATATCACCCTTAAAACGTGTAGTGGTTGGCCCTGTTTTTATTTTAAGCTTAACATCTTTAAAGCGATATCCTAAACCAAAAACATATTCTTTTCCTCTAACTTCGGTAATAGTGTTGTTATTTAAGTTGAGACTTAATGCTTTATCTCGTTTAATTTCTGCTCTAAGTGAGAAATTATTACGCATTTTCATATCAACTTTAATCAATGGCGAAAATTCTTCTATTAGATTAACACCGGTAAACAATTTTTCTGGCTGATAGTTGCCATTTAAATCCTCATTTGCTGTAATATCGACAGGACTATAAAGGAGGTTGTTGGTGAAACCTAAGATAGAATAAGTAGACCGATAACGATGTTCTACATTAAAACTTCTAAAATGCTTTTTAAACCATTTAAATTGCATTAAACCTTTGTAATTGAGCCTCCAATTAGGGATAGGAATGTTTCTAAAAGCTCCAGTCTTTACTTTAGTTGCACTTTGCCCAGAATATGCCGATAAAAACGCAGGTAAGAGAACTTGTGAACTATTTGGGCCATAACCTGTTGAAAAATTACCATTGGGGTTAATAGGATCACCACCTAAACGCTGAGAAATAATGATTCGATTTTCTTTAAATTTTTCAAAAGTTGCATTGCCATTACCATCAAAAGCGGTTGTTAACATAAAATAGCTAATACTGAAATTACCTGATTCGCTCAAAGGAGATTCATTAAAAGTACCCGGTATTGGTCCAATACTATCAATATCTATAACATCAATTAATTGAGAACGACTTCTAGTAAAAATTTTGTTTGCAGATAGTTCAATACTTAAATTTTTAAAGGGTTTCACATCAGCATTGATATCTAGTTTTTTGAAATGTGTATTACTAAAAGTACGACTATAATAAGCAGAAGAAGAATCTCTTCTTGAAATTAACCAATTATTAGTTAAAGCAATATCTTTTATATCACTTTGATTTCCAAAGACAAAACCAAATGTTGGTGCAAGTGCACCATTAAAATTGTCTCTACCTAAAAAACCTATTTCTGGCCTATATCCAGGTAAAATAGTACCATTATTCTCAGCATAAGCTATTTTAATATTTTTTACAGATGTAACAACATCTACTAAACCTTGTACTACTTTTCTACCTGTAGACATGTTCTTTTTATTACGCTGTTGTGTGGCTCTATTACTAGAAATAGATGGTGCATTGTTTGCTTGAACAGTCTTAGTTCCTTTAGAATTTTTTGTTCTTTTCTTCTTCTTTTTTGCCAAATCTAATATGCCTGTTTTTCTGTAGAATTTAGTCATATTTAAAGTTGCATTCAGTGAATGAGTATTGGCATTTTGGATGATATTACCTATATCACTAACATAACTTTTTGATGGAGCTTGCCAGTCGAAATCTGCAGTGTAACCATAAGTTGCATCAATAAAATCTAAAATAGGGATCTTATTAAAAGGTATTTTATAATTGACATCTAGTGTTTGATGATAATTATTAGGACGACCAGCATTAAAAAAATTACTAAATAATGTTGTGCTTAAAAATTCTTCTCTATTTTCTGTAAAATCATCGTAGATATAATTGTTAGCAGCTCTAAAAGTAAATTGTAAAGATTTGGTAAGATTGTAGGCAATATTATAATCCCAATCAAAGAAAAATCTGTGCTGTATTAATTCAGGTAGTTCAGGTAGTCCAGAAACTAGTGATCTTGATTTTTGAAAGTTATAACTCCTATTAATATTAGAATTAACCGATATTGAAGTTGGTAATAGATTAATGTTAAAGTCTTTTAGAAATTTCAAGTAACGTCCTTTATCTAAAAACTTCCAATTCTTTAAAGGTTCTAAAGAAAAAGGTTTAAAATTGTAATTATAAGTTGCACCAGCTCTAACATTTTGGTCTAAAAACTGTTCTACATTATAATCACGATGATATGTTTCGTTAAAAGAATACGAAACAGAGAGATTTTCTACATCATAAAATTTCTGTTTCTTTTCAGGGTTAGTCCTTTCTTTACGAACATTTATTAAATTAATACTCTTCCTCTTAGTATAATCTCTCGAGTTTTTACTATTATCGTTAGCTTCAGTAGCATCTTCAAATAATACATCTTGAAATTGAGGATCCCATTTTGGATCTCTAAACTCTTCAGAAAAACTATAATTAAAAGGTATTTTAATTCCTATTTTTTTAGGCAATAGTTGCCCTAAGTTCACATTAGTAACAATATCATATTGTTTTACATCTTCTTGGCTACGTTCATTTACACGTTGATCAACAGAACCAAAACCTTGAGAGTTGGCTCTACCAGCAATTGAGATATCTGCAAAATCAGCAAAGTTTGCATCAGCGTTTACGACTGCTGCCCAGCCACCTTCATTATCGAAATCAGTTACTCTTAATTCGTTAAACCAGAGCTCTGAAGTCTTATCCGTATTTGCGTCATTTCTAACACCGATCATTAAAGTACGAATGTTCGAAAGATTTGGCATTCCTTTAATTCGGATTTTTGCATTAGGATCGGATGCAACACTAGGATAGATTTCGTTACGAGCTAAACTATTAGATTCTCTCTCTAATTTTAGTTGTCCTAATTGTTTTAAGCTAGTGTCTAAATTATTTTTCCAAATACTATCGGCAGATGATTCACCAGATTGAGTAATATTTAAAGGTAATTCTATTTGATAAAAATTATCATTTGTATCGCTACCTAAACGTAAAACAGCAGTTAACTCACCATTATTGGTAACTGGTTGAGCAGGGATATTTGCAGCATGAATAAACATTTTAATGTTGTTAAACATACGCATATCAAAAGAGGTGTTCTTAAACACTGCACGAGTTTGTCCTGGTTCTAAATTGTTAATCTTTACTAATAACGATTGTTCATTTTGCTCTTGCACAGAAGTACTACCTTGTAAACGTTCTCTGCGTACACCTGGTGGTAAAACATAGGGGAATGGCGATTTATTTTCGTTCTCTTGAATATTAACAACACCTACTTCAAAGTCTCTATCTTCCTCAGGTGTTAAAGGTTGAGGAGGAGTAACAGTATTTGAATCATCTATTGTAAATAAGTAACGACGCCAATCACCTCGAACTAATTCTAATTCACCAAAACGTAAAACTACAGGTACTTTAAACTTAGTTAAAAACATCCGCATAAAGCGAATAGAATTAAAACCTGAAATATTATTAATTGGAGTTCCAGTAGTGATAGGAATTCTGAATTGATACCAAGTTACATCTTCTGTTTGACCATTTGCTAATGTTACTGTAACATTTTTCTCGTCGACAATATTGTTTTGACCTTTAACTAGGTCAGCAGGATTTAAAGATACTTTATACTGATAATAACTTTCAACATCACTCATGGTTTGATCTTGATTGATATCTTCTATATCAGGAAAAGAAGTTGCAGATGTAGGAAAAGATTCTGTCGAATTATTTATAGTGGGTGAATTTCCTTGGGTATTATTGAAGCGCTTGTAACGCTCTAAAATACTGGCATTAGCTGCATCAAGTTCACCACCTCTAAAGAAGGAATAATCATCATTAGCAGGATCATCACCAAAGTCTGACCCAAACTGTGTGAGCTCCTCTTGATTATTTCTACCATCTAATCCAACATCTTGATTCGG
Source organism: Maritimimonas rapanae (assembly GCF_057837205.1). Classification (NCBI taxonomy): domain Bacteria; kingdom Pseudomonadati; phylum Bacteroidota; class Flavobacteriia; order Flavobacteriales; family Flavobacteriaceae; genus Maritimimonas; species Maritimimonas rapanae. The sequence goes on from NZ_JBYQFI010000001.1 coordinate 225,840, forward strand.
GCGCTCACCATCTTCTTCAGTAAAGGCATAAATTAATGATTGATTTTTTGGGATAATTGAATAGGCTAAATCCTCTGTATTGTTATTATTCTTAATACCATCTCCAGGTAGCCCATTTTCGAACATTCTACGATTGTCATCCAAAATGTCTTCTGAAATATTTCCTAAATTAAAATATAACTCACCACCAAAATCTGTAGGATTTACATTTTGAGCACCTTCACTTTGAGTTATGGAATAATTCTCATAAGGATTCATTAACCAGAACTGAATATATTCAATATTTGCTTGTTGAAAATCGGTAGTTGTTAAAGATCGCATAATTCCCGCCCATTTTTCCTCAGGCTTGCTATCATAAGGTATAATACTATTTTCTGTTGCTTCAGAATTAAAATTATAAGGCCCTCTTTCTTCAGGATAATAAGCAAGATCAAACGTATTTATAATATTAGTCTGTGTAATATCTAGCTGTAGTTGAGGAAATAACTCTTCAAAACCAACGCGACGAACTTCAGCTCTAGAAATTTCATTATCATCAATATTACTAGGTTTTAATGTAGAGCCATAAAAGAGTCGATCGATCGTATACCAAGCTAATTGTGAACGTTCGGCACCTATACTTAATTGATCTCTTTCTTCAGAAGTTTTCCCTATATTTCCAGGTACAGATTCATTAGTAAAATCAAGATCAGGATCAGTTTGATTTTTAGGCACACTTGCCAAAAACCACTGTCTTGGTGAGCTAATATCTAATGGTATTTGAGAACCTTCAAAATCATCAATATATGAAGCTGCTTCACCATTTAAGTTAATTCCTTTTGGAGAACCAGGAAAAAGGTAAGCCGCTTCTGCACGTATTGAAAAATTAGATTCAACATCAGTATCTATATTTGGTAATTTATTTACCCATTTGGTAAACTTAGGAACTTCAGTTTGATAGTTTAAATTAAAACCAACTATGGTATTATTGACAGGCTCAGCACCAAATTGTGGTTTTTGTGTAAAAGGACGTTCATTTAAATTTACAACGGTTCCACCAATGGCAAAATTGTCATTGAAAATATGCTGAATGTCTAGCCCAAGAAAACGACGACGTTGCTGGTTAAAACCATTGTTGTTTTCGACAGAAACGTTAATAGGAGCATTTGAGGCTATTAAATTGGGATTAATGATTTGCACATTACCAATTTGATAATCAACAACATAGTCTACACCTTCAATCAATTCTCTACCGCCTGAAGTTACCTTTACAGAACCACGAGGTACATTAAAAGCTCCCAATGGAATACCGTTTCTCGATTCAGATTTAAAATACCCTTTCAAAAAATATTTGTCCTTATTTTGAAACAGATTTTGGGCAATTGCTTTAGTGTTGGTATATAATTCATTAAATACAAATTTATCATCCGCTGGATATGTAAGTATCTTATCTAGCTCACCTGATTCAAGAGGATTAGAACTTGGAGGCGTATTTTCTCCACCAAAAGGCTCTACCGTAGGAAAAATCACATATCCATTTTGTGAATCAATAGTAATGCCTTCTACAAAATCAAAATAACCATCACCACCAGTAATTGTGGTATTTGTTCCGTCTAAAATGTCTAGACGTAAAAGGTTTAATAGTGGTTTTTCATTTATTGCGTCGGGAGTTCCAAAACCAGTTTGCGCATTTTGTAAGAAATTAATGGGTACACCTGTTTCATCATCTTGATACAGAACTTCAAGCCTAAATCCGTCTTGCTGTAATTGAAAAGCTCCTGGCAAAGCATATACATTTTTCATCATTAGGTCCCATATAGGTATAGCTGGATTTAAAATCTCACTTCGCAATAATTTTACTACTAAATTATCTGGTGCGGTAATACCATCACCACTTAATTCACCTACTCTAAACACAGATGGATTACTTGTATTATCAGGATTAGAATTATTAGTGTCTGTATACTCGAAAGCAACTGCTAAAATATCGCTGTCTGCAAGGCGTCTATTTAAAGTAATATAACCTAGTTGAGGATTTAAGGTGAAATCAACACCCAAAGTTAATTTTCGAGCATTTTCTAAAATAGAATAACCACTGCCTTGATCTAAGTTATAAGTAGATTTTAATAAACCATCAACTCCCGAAATATTGCGTATTGGGCTCGAATCAGTTAATTCATTAACCAAATTATTAGCGCCATTTCTTGGGCCTGGACCGCCATTAGTTGTAACCAAACCAGTAGGGCCCAAAATGTATTTATTTTCATCTGTTTCGCCAAGATCAGACAATGCTACTATATTTCTAACGTCTTCTGTTGTAGAGTTTCTATTAGTAATCCAAACTTCTACTCGAGTAACATATTTAGAACTATTAATAAGAGGCAAGCGTGATAGAGCATTGTTATAATCATCTCTAAATTGTTGCGCTAAAAAGAAGTGTCTATTGTCGTCATAATTACTGGCACGTAAATCAAATTCATTAATGGTGGCGCCACCTTGGGCTGCTACAGATCTTGTTTGTGAATTTTGTTGAGAAAAAACACCTGTAATAGTTGTTTTACCAAATTGCAATTGCGTTTTAACACCAAATAAATTTTGAGCTCCAGAAATTAAAGAACTCTGCACGGGCATACTTACATTACCAACTTCAATCTTTCTAATAATATCGTCTTCTGTTGGTGTATACTCTAATTTTATTTGATTTTGAAAGTTAAAAGTCGATTGTGTATCGAATGCTGCCGAAACACGTAAACGCTTACCAACTTTTGCATTTAAACTGGCTGTTATTTCTTGGTCAAAATCAAATGTTGTACTAGTTCTATTACGTTCAGAAAGTTGAGGGTTATCAACTTTTTGATAAAGAATACCCATTTTAACCAATACAGAACCTTGAGGGTTTACTTCGATTTCATTTCCGCCAAATATATTTTCAAAGAATTCAGATTTTACATAATACCTTGGTAATAAATTTTTTTGAGCTGCGTCCTTGTTTTTTTGTAAGCTAAAAGCACTAGATTTCTCTTTAAAATACTCCGCCATATCTTTTTGTAAGCGGTACTTTTTATATTGCTCTTGAGTCATATAAAAAGGATGCTCTATGTAATAATTTCCTACTTTTTCAAGAAAAATATATTGCTTTCTATCAGGATCATATATTACTTCTAAATTCTTAAGTTCGTTTAGAAATAAACTACCATTTTGTTTAGCGTTGAAAGGATATCTTAAAGTTGGCTTTACCGTATCTCTTTTAACTGAGTCTAATTTTGATACAATAACTTTAGTAGAATCAGTTTTCTCAGGAGTTTTTGGAGGTACTTGTGCATGTATTGTAGAAATAAAAAACAATACAATTACAAAAAGGGAGTAATATGTTCTAGATAAATTGAATTTCAATTAGTTACAAGTTTTTAAGTGCTTGCTTAATAATAGCTTCAAGACTTATACTTGGTGATTCTTGAATAATCTTTTGAACTATCCTATCTACTTGTTTTCTAGAGAACCCAAGAACCTCTAAAGCAGATAACGCTTCTTCCTTTATAGTATTGTTAGATTTAACATCATTTTCAGAGATTTCGTATGTTTTTAAGATTTTATCTTTTAGATCTACAATTACACGTTGCGCTGTTTTAGCACCAATACCTTTAACAGATTGAATTACAGCAACATCTTCTGATGCTATAGCTTGTTGAATTTGTTCTGAAGTCATCGATGACAACATGGTTCTTGCTATACTAGGGCCTACACCAGAAACGGACACCAGTAATTTAAAGATTTCACGCTCGGTTTTATCTGCAAAACCAAACAGGGTATGGGCATCTTCTCTAATCGATAAATGCGTGTAAAGCATTACTGCTTCACTATCGGGAATATTCGAATAAGTATTTAGTGATATATTAAGAAAGTAACCAACTCCATTACATTCAACAATAGCATAAGTAGGATTTTTTTCAACTAGCTTTCCTCTTAAATGAGTAATCATTAATCAGTAAAATTTAGCAACCAAAAATTGTTTAATTAAATTTTTAGTTAATTAGAAAAGTAGTTTTATGCCATATATGAGTTTTGAATAAGTTTATGCGTTACAAATAAAACAAATTTAAATTAAAGTTTAGCCTTTTCTTGAGCATCAATTACTGCAACTGCAGTCATATTTACCATTTCGTCAACACTAGCACCCAATTGCAAGATATGAGCAGGCTTTTTTAACCCCAGCATAATAGGTCCAATTGACTCAGCTTCATACAATTCTTTCATCATTTTATAGGTGATGTTTGCCGAATCTAAATTAGGAAATATCAACACATTAGCTTTTTTGCCGACTAGCTTTGAAAATGGAAATTCTTTCTTTAAAAGTTCAGAATTTAATGCAAAATCTGCTTGGACTTCTCCATCAACAACAACATTAGGGAAATTCTTATGAATATATTTAATTGCTTCTGCAATTTTTATAGAATTTTCAGTCTGTGAAGCGCCAAAATTAGAATAAGATAACATTGCTATGTTTGGTTTAATGTTAAATAATTTTGCAAGAGATGCTGTCAACTGAGATATTTTTGCTAGCTGCTCAGATGTTGGATTAATATTTATTGTTGTATCTGCTAAAAAAATTGGTCCTTTTTTTGTCAGCATTAAGTTAGAAGCTGCTATTCTAGTAACCCCTTTAACCATGCCAATTAATTCTAACATAGGCTTTACAACTGTAGCATAATTACGGGTATAACCAGTTATCAATGCATCAGCCTCTCCTTCATTCACCATCATAGCTGCAAAATAATTACGCTCTCGCATCCATTTTTGAGCATCTAATAACTTAATGCCTTTTCGTTGACGTGAAGCCCAGTATTTATCTGCAAAACGATTTCTTCTATCTTTTTCTTCTGATGTTTTAGGGTCGATAATTTCTACTTCACCACTAAAACTAATTTCTTCTTTTAGCTCTAAGATTGTCTCTCGATCACCTAATAAAATAGGAATGCCTATGCCTTCATCGTATACAATTTGTGCAGCTTTAAGCACATCTAAATGATCAGCTTCAGCAAAAACTACTTTTTTAGGATTAGCTTTTGCTCTATTATGTAATAAGCGAACCACTTTACTACCAGTGCCTAGACGCTCCATAAGCTCATCTTGGTACGCAGTCCAATCTTCTATTGGTTCAGTAGCTACTCCAGATTCCATTGCTGCTTTAGCTATAGCTGGAGGAATTTCGTAGATCAATCGTGGGTCAAATGGTTTAGGGATTATGTATTCTTTACCAAAAGCCAGACTTACTTCATCATATACAATATTTACTTGTTCTGGTACAGGGTGTTTCGCAAGATCAGCTAATGCATGTACTGCGGCTAACTTCATTTCTTCGTTAATTGCTGTTGCACGTACATCTAAAGCTCCTCTAAATATAAATGGAAAACCTAAAACATTATTTACCTGATTAGGATGATCAGATCTACCAGTTGCCATAATGATATCATCTCTTGTATTGATGGCCAAATCATAGGCAATTTCAGGATCAGGATTTGCCATAGCAAATACAATAGGGTTCTTTGCCATAGATATTATCATCTCTTGAGTTACAATATTTCCTTGCGACAAGCCGATAAAAACATCAGTACCTTTCATAGCTTCATCCAGGGTGTCTACATTTTTGTCGGTTGCAAATTCTGCTTTTGACGGAGGTAGATTTTCTCTATTGGTTCTAATTACCCCTTTGCTATCAAGCATCACAATATTCTTAGGGTCAGCACCAATACTAATATATAATCTAGAACATGAAATTGCAGCCGCACCAGCGCCACTAACAACAATTTGTACTTTAGAAATATCCTTTTTAGCAATTTCACAAGCATTTTTTAAAGCAGCAGCAGAAATAATTGCTGTGCCATGCTGATCATCATGCATTACAGGAATATCTAATTCTTCCTTTAAACGCCGTTCAATTTCAAAAGCCTCAGGAGCTTTTATGTCTTCAAGATTTATTCCACCAAAAGTAGGAGCAATGGCTTTAACAGTTTCAACAAACTTATCTACATCAGTCGCATCAACTTCAATATCAAAAACATCTATATCGGCAAAAATTTTAAAAAGCAACCCTTTACCTTCCATTACTGGTTTTGAAGCTTCAGGGCCAATATTCCCTAAACCTAATACAGCTGTTCCGTTAGAAATTACAGCTACTAAATTACCTTTAGATGTATATTTGTATACATCTTTTTTATTATCGGCAATGGCTAAGCAAGGTTCAGCAACTCCAGGAGAATATGCTAGGGATAAATCACGTTGGGTAGCATATTTTTTTGTTGGTAATACCTGAATTTTTCCTGGTTTTGGTTTAGCATGATATTCTAAAGCCTCACGTTTCTGCTTGCTATTGCTCATTGAAAAGTATTAGAGTTAGTAATACAAAGGTAAAAGGTTTGTTGAAAATAAATATTGATTTCTAATTTATTCTACAGTAATAGATTTACTTGATATATTAAAAAGATGCACTTTTTCGTATTCACCAACTATTAGGAAAGTCTTTGTTTCGTTATGTTGATTTTCTTTTCCCCAGTTATAATAGCAGGTTGCTCTAAAATATGTAGCTTTCTTTTTATCTCCAAAATAGGTCAAATTTATATTCCAATCTTCTTTACCAATCTTAGAAATTAAAAATTCTTCAATTGTAAAAATTTCTTTTTCAAAAGATTCATTATTGTTACGTTGGTAAACCATAGGACCTTCTTCTTTATTATCGAATTCTACATTAAATGAAATATATGGATTGTTCCATTCTAAAATTAACCTCACATCTTTTCTAAACTCTCCTCTAGATTTATTATAAGGAATAAAATTATATTTGGAGAAAAAGTCATTTTTTTTATTAAAGTATATCCATTCTAGTTCATTATAAATTATTTTATCTATATTTTTTTCAGAAAAAGAATTACTAGTTTTTAGATAATCTAAATATAAGCTTGAAGCATTTTTAAATTCTTTGTTTTCACTAAAAGCATTTGCTAAATCTCTATATGATTGAGCTTCTTTACCTATTTTATTAAATATAGCTTTATATACTTTTATAGACTCATTTTTCATTTTTTGTGCTTGTAATTCAAATGCCAATGCCTTGAGAGCATTTGTACTTTGATTATACTTCTTTAAATAAATTTCTAATAAATCCTTAAAAAGATTAATTTGTTGATAACGCTTTAAAAAAACAACTATTAATTGTAAATCATCATAATAAACATTCTTTTTCTTATTTAATATTTTATTACAATAATTAAATGCTTTTTTTGTATCATCTATTTTTCTAATTGTTTTAAGATAGAGACTATTGTATTTTTCTGTTTGATTAGTATTTTTAATACTACTTAATATCTTATTAATTCTATTTTTTCCTTCTTGATCAGACTTTCTTTCATCTGCTTTTTTCATTTTTATGACTATTATTCCTCCACAACCTGCTAAACTACCTATTCCTCCAGTACCTTTACATTTCATTCCATAATTAACAGCTGCTGAGGGACCAAGAATACGAATATCTTTTATGTTGGCTAAAATCAAGGGAGGTTCAGTATCAGTTACAAACCCATCAATTTCCCAAAGCACCGGCAATCCTCTGATAAAGCCCTGTTTAACCCCATCACTATTTGTTTTTACTTTATAACTAGGAGCTCGAGCTAGTATGGCATCTACTATTGATGTATATGAGTTGACTTCATTGTTTTTTACATAAGAAATATTATAGCTAGCAGACCGGGGGTCTATATTTTCTTTAGAGGTTTGAAATGGCTTGTCAGCTTCTCTTAAATTTTCTGATTTCCTTTTTACTTCTTTTAGCACAGTTTCTTCAAGCACATAGGTCTCAGGAGTCATTTCAATATTTATTTTACTATCGTTCTTTATCTTTATACTAATTGTTGAGTAGCCTATATGACTAAATTGTAATACATCATCTTTGCGAACTTTTAAAGAAAAGTTTCCATTCTTGTCTGTTTTAGTACCAGTATTTCGACTCTTAATTATAACATTAACATTTTCCAAAGGAATACTTTTATGAGTTACTATACCACTTATTTTTACTTGTTTGTTGTTACTTTCTTGTGCGTTTGTAGAAATTGGAATAAGAAATAGTAATGAAAAGTATATGAACAAAAGTGAGAAATACTTCATTATATGATAATTTGATTAAAGTTACAAAAAAGACTTGTTATTGTTTTTTGGCTATTTCAAAAATTGAATATTTCGTTTTAAACCAGAAAATTTTGTTCGCTTTACTGCGGATTTTTTGAAAACTTTTTTAAACACATCTTCTGTTATTTCTTCCCAGTCATTTTTAGACATAGAAAGTAATTCTGGATGCGGATTGAATAGAGGCTCATTGTGAGGTTTTGAAAAACGATTCCAAGGACAAACATCCTGGCAAACATCACAGCCGAACATCCAGTTATCAAATTTATCTTTATAGGATGTAGGTAATTCTTCTTTTAATTCAATGGTGAAGTAGGAGATGCATTTAGACCCATCCACTACAAAAGGTTCTACAATTGCTTGTGTTGGGCAAGCATCTATACAAGCTGTGCAAGTGCCGCAATGATCTGTAGTTGGTGTGTCATACTCTAACTCTAGATCAATAATTAACTCTGCAATAAAGTAAAAAGAACCTACTTGTTGCGTAAGCAGATTACTATGTTTACCGATCCATCCTAAACCAGATTTTGCTGCCCAAGCTTTGTCTAAGACAGGTGCAGAATCTACAAAAGCCCTACCGTGTACTTTACCAATTTTTTCTTGAATAAAATTGAGTAGATTTTTTAATTTGTCTTTGATGACAAAATGATAATCAGTTCCATAAGCATATTTTGAAATTTTAGGTGCAGCTTTATCTTGCTGTTCTTGAGAAGAATAATAATTGTATAGTAAAGAAATAACCGACCTTGAACCATTAACCAATTTAGTAGGGTCAAGTCGTTTATCAAAGTGATTTTCCATGTAGCGCATTTCGCCATGCATATTTTGACTCAACCATTTTTCTAAGCGAGGAGCTTCCTCTTCTAAAAACTCGGCCTTGCTTATACCGCAAGACAAAAACCCGAGGCGTTTGGCTTCGGATTTTATGATTTTTGTGTTTTTAGTTTTAATGCTCAAATTTTGTTAGTTGATATATGCTAATTTATGATTTTTGGTTTACCTTTCGCATAATTAACATAATTCCATCCTTAGGTTTAATAGTAATGTTCGGCACAATTATAGGCTTATATCCTTTTGGAACATCAAATTCAAAATCTTTAAAAATGTGACTTATTACAGCTTGTATAACGATTGTTGCAAAATTGCTTCCTATGCATCGTCTTGGGCCACCTCCAAAAGGAAGATATACAAATGATGGTCGCTGTTTTATAGCTTCAGCTGTGAATCTTTCGGGATTAAATATTTCAGGATTTTCCCAATATTTGGGATGATGGTGCATGCCATAGATATTGATTAAAAGATGTGTTGATTTCTTAAATTTTAATCCTTTAATTAAATCTTCTTTGTATGGTCTACGCTGTATCGCACTTATAGAAGGATAGTGCCTCATCCCTTCTTTTATAACTTTATTTGTATAATTTAATTTAGATATGATGTTAAGATTAAGTGATTTTTGGTTTAATAATTCTGTTAACTCTGTTCTTAGTTTTCTGCTAATTTCCTTATTTTTAGCGAGTTCATAGAATATCCAACTTAATGTTTGTGCAGTGGTGTCATGACCAGCCATAAACATTGTAGTTATATCGTCTCGCAATTTCCTGTTTGCTTTTTCTTGAGGAGTATCGTTGTCAATATCATCCAAAAGCATATCTAATAAATCATGATGTGGTTGGAGCCCGCTGTTCTTTCTATAAGTTCTTCTTCTTTCGATTATTGTAAAAACTAATTGATCATACCTTTTACAGTTCTTATGGAATCTTTTGTTTGAAGATGTAGGCCAGCTTATAGGTATTTTAATGGGGCGCTTCATCCATTGAGTAGCATAGTCGGTAAGGTCTTCTAATACTGATACCATAGTTTCCATCTCTTCCTTATTATTATGGCTGAACAGAGCCCTATTAACTATGGAAACATTTAATTTTAGCATTTCTCGACTTATATCTATTTCGCTACCAGATGGTAATTTATGAAAGAGTTGAATAAGATCAGTTGTTTCCTGATTAATGATATCAAGAATGTGTACTATTCTTTGATGATGAAAAGCTGGTTGAATAAGCCGCCTTTTTCTTACCCATTTTTCTCCATTACTAGTTACCAATCCCTCACCAAAAAAAAGTCGAAGTATCTTAGTTATCCCAAATTTATTATAGATTTTTTGATGATCTAATAAGACATGCTTAATAAAATCTGGATCTTGTAGAATCACATATTTTTTTCCGATAATATTTATTTGAACTACAGGACCGTATTGCTTTACGATAGTTCCTAAAAAATTGACAGGGTTTTTCAAAATAAGACGCGTGTTACTAAAAAAACCTCTTTCTCTTAGGCGCTCAATCCTAGGATGTTCATTTTTTTCAGATATCATTGGGGTGTCGATATTAGAAATTTTCATAATTTATTTCCATAGTCCTTTTGAATTATAGAAAGGAGCTATTCTCAACCCATGTTTTATGCTCATGGCATAAATTTTATCAATTTTCTGATTGGTTATTTTGCCTTTCCCGCTCGAATAGTTTTCAAATTTTTCTTCAAATGCTAATACAATAGCTTCTAATATGCAACCATGCCCAATATGTGGTGAAGGATATTTGTAAAAGTATTTCGTATAATCAGGAATGAAATCATAACCATAACCTATTTGTCCCATTCCCCCATGAAATAGATAAATTCCCGACTCATTATTAATTATTAATTCTAAATTCTTTGGGTAACCAGCATCACAAATTAGTACAGGGTTTTTATAATTTTTAATTTTAATATTGTTTGAACTTGCCACACTAATAATTATATCAGCATTAGATGCTAATTGATTTATATCTGTGTTGTATTCTACTGAGTAACCTTCTTTTGAAATTTCATTTGAGAAATTTTTCAATCGTCGCTTATTTCTTGCGCATAACAACAGTCGTTTTATATTTCCTTTCAAATAATTTGTACAGGCAATTCCAATATCTCCAGTTGCACCAATGATTAAAACATTACTATTTTCTAATTCAATATTGATTTTTTTAGAAGCTTTTAGAATTCCCTTTAATATATAAGCGCATGTGAGAGAATTTCCTGTTGTGATTTTTGCCTCTGATGTATTGAAAGCATTTAAATTACCCTCTAATACAATAGACGTAAAACCTCCTAGAGCAATAATTTTTGCTTTAAGTTTTTGAGCAACTGCTATTGCATCATTAACTTTATTGATATTAGCTCTTAAATAGCGGATATCTAATTTATCGGGTTCGATAAAAGTCTCAATGTATATGCCATTTATTATTGCGCCAGTCTTTGATTGTACTTTCATTCTAAAAACACCTCTTGGAGGTATATAACCAAAGGTGCTTTTTATTTTTTCAAGAGATAGAGATTCTGCTTCAATATGTCTTATGCCATTAATAAAAGATTCTATAGTAGACCAACTATCTTGATGACCAATAACAGCGAAATCTAATTGTTCAGTATTTTGAAGCTCAGACATTAAATTTATAATAATTTGTGGCCATATTCTAATAAAGTACTGCTGCCTAAAAATCGTTGCCCAGGAAGAATACTATTAACTTTACGTATATCATTAAATACTAAAACACCATTTTTATCAAAGAGGAAAACGGATTCATGTGGTAAATTACGCCCCCAAGTATGTTCAATCCATGAATCAATCTGTACTCCAAATTTTTTAAATATCTCTCCTTTTGAATCTACATACATCGGTATCTCAATACCTTTAGAATGCCACCATTTTTGATCTGAATAAGCTGTAATAGCTAATAATTTAATGCCCGCATCATCAAACTTATTTTTATTAGACATAAAATCAGCTAGATGCAGTCGTGAATAAGAACACCAGCTACCACGAACAAAAATTATTAAAAGCGGTAGACCTATATATTCTTTGAGTAGATACGTTCTTCCATTTAAAAAATTTAATTCCACGGAGGGTATTATATCTCCCTCTTTTAATTTTGACTTAACATCTAATCGATGAATACTATCCGGTTTTTCTGTTAAAGGCAATACAGCTCTGTTTATTGATGAGTCTAATTTTGTTAGAAATTTAGAGTTTATACCAATTGCCTTTACTATATAAAGAAAAGGTGAAATAATAAATTTTATAATGATATAAATAGCACTTATACCTAAATGTAAAGGCAACTCTAAAACGTTATGTTTATAGATCATCTTAGATTTATTTTAGGCTGGTAAGTTAGCAATCCATTGAATTGATTTTTCACCGGGAATACCAATGTTATCTAAAGCCCTGGCATATAGTGCAAGAGCATTACCGCGCATGTTAGTGACATCTAGATCTATATGATTTAAAGAAGTTTTTAAACAATCTCCCTGGCAGACACCGCAGCTAGTTTCGCATTTAGAAGTTGCAGAAAATTCTGCCAAAATAGTCATACAATCATAATGAATTTCTTCAAACTTATTTAAGAATTCTTGAGGGTTCTTTTCTAACTCTTCACGTAGTATTTCTGTAGAATGATCCATGTGCTCTTTTTCTTCATCAGCAATTGATCGAAATAATTTCCCGGCATCTTCTTTTAAGGCATTCCCAACATCAGAATACATAGCAACGGCGTATGCTTCTAACATTACTTCCTGAATTATAAGGCAAGCTATGAAATCATTCTGTTGGGCATATTTTAAAAACACTTTTCTAACGCGTCCCCAATATTCACCTTTTAAATTAATCTTAACGTTTAAACCTAATTTATTTGCATATGCTAGAAACCCTTCTGCATGTTGTCGTTCACTATCGGCATGTTCAACTGCTTCCATTTTTTCATGAGGATCATCTATTGTTCCGGATAAGGATGCAAAATTGGACATACCAATAAGTTCTCCAGTTATTGCTTGTGAAAAAACATCTGAAATTACATTAAATTCTTCAATGCTTTTAAAATGATTATTAATTGTTTCCATAGTTATTAATTTAAAAATTTTGTTATTAGACTGAAGAATAATCTCGAAATATCATTCCCTTTTTTATTAAGCTCATTAGTTTATTGCTGTCTTTCATACTTACTAGCATTCCTACAGATTGAAATTTGAACCTTATAAACTTGGGTAATTTTTGAAGTAAGATGTCGTTTTTATGTGCACTTATTGAAATAAACGAATAAGACTTATCATAAGTGAGTTGTTTTGTAAATGAAAAAATAGTTGATAGTAGGTTTTTATCATATTCTTTCAATGCAAGATATTTTATGTACAACATTTTTATAGGCTCATTTTCTCTCGGAAGCTCTGATAGTTTAAGAAATTTACAAAATATATTAATGCATGCAACAGTCCATTTTAAATGCCATGGCATTTTTAGTACCACATTTTGCTTCAAATTCATAGTGTCAATAATAGATATTACTGCAAGTATTCGGTTTTGTTCTTTAACAATATATAAATCTGTGTCTTTAATTTTATTATTTGTTATGACATCAGCCAATTCGTATTGTGAATAATAATCATTTAAAAATTCAATAATCTCGCTCGTTATTTTAGTTAGTTCAATCTTAAATTTTTTATTGCGAGGTTTCCTGTTAGATCCGATATATTGATAAGTTGTGAATGTTCCTATATTTTGAAAATCAGGATAATGGCCTCTGTTACTAAAAAACACAAAAGGTCTTTTATTTCCTTTTGATACATTCAAAAAAGCGAAATCGGCATTTTGAGTTTCTAGATACTTAACAACCATGTTGGTTAACTCTAACCCAATACCAAGATTTCTGTGCGATTTTGCAACTTTAAAATCACTTATATAGTAAAGCGGATACTTTTCTTTACTTATAAATGTTCTTTGAGCCGAAACACAAATAGAGCCAACTATATTGTTGCCTTCGAGAGCTATATAAACTTTGGTTTCTCCTCTTAGGTTATTTAGTTTAAAAAAATCTGGATGACGATCAATACGCAACGTCATTTTTCCTGCCATACCAGTCGAACTAGTTAAATTTAATAGTTGCTCATTATCTTCAAATGTTGCTAGTCTATATTCTATCATAAAAGTGATAATTTTTCATTGGATAGTTCTTGTAGCATTACAATATTCATCTCCAACTTCATAACTATCGCTTGTAATAGTATCATACCTAACTGAGCCATCACTAAGTTCTACTGTTAGATGGTAAGAAATTATAGTACTAATTTGACTATAACTAATAGAAATATCCGTTATAGTTCCACAAGGAATATCAGAATCTTTTGAGCATCCGAAGCATATAATTATGCAAAAAAATATTCCAGATATAGATATTATTTTAGTTTTCATAATAGATGACTGTAAAAGAGTGTAATCAATAAATGCTTTTTTTAAACTAAAAACCAACATTTACTCCAATATTAATAGAAGAGGCATTATACCAGCTATCACTAAAATTAATATAAGAAGCAGTAAGGGCCAACTTTCTTCTTACAAAATACAATATTATAGGTTTAAAATAAAAAGCACCACTACCAGCTACATCTGTTGAGTAACCAATATCAGCACCCAATAAAACTTTTTCACTAAGGTCAATTCTTCCTGCCAAGGCGAAAGGAATATACACATCTGGAATTTCTGAAAATAAACCTACTTCTTCAGTTCCTACTCCGGTGAAGATTGCAGCGCCTGTAGTTAAACCTAAATCTAGGTGCTCTGAAATCCTCCATAAATAATAAATACTACCTTGAATATTCAAACTAAATAATTCGCGGGTTTCACCAATGGTTGGCCCTATGCTTACCTCTACACTAAATCCTTTTTGAGCGTTTATAGTAGTGGTAAATAGTAAAAATATAATGGCAAAACTTTGGATACTTTTCATAATAATTGTTTTGTTAATTGAGGAAAATTCAATCTTTAGACTCTGAAATTATTTTATTAATGTCCTTAACTAATTTTACCATTTCTTTTTCTGGGCTAAAGTCAATAATACGAATGTCTTCTAACGCAATGCCCGTGTGTCCTGGAGGTAAATAAAACACTTCACCTGCAACAATAGTTTTTTCGGATTTGTCTTTAAGAATTATTTTTAATTTTCCTTTTTCGAGATAACCCCAATGTGGTACTTGACATAAACCGTCTTTTTGACTTTTAAGCAATGGGGTGAAATCTGTATCTGCAGGAATATTATTAATGGCTACAGCCATACCATTCCAGCCCTGCAAAAGATTGATTACATTATCTTTTGGAAAATCTTGCTTTGAAACATTAATAACTTTTGAATTCTCTTTTATTTCACTCTGAGCACCTACAGTAGTGTAAATAAAAATGAAAAATATTGCTATACTAAAATTTTTTATGATTGTTTTCATGGTTCAATTATTAGTTTAAGTTGTTATATAATTTTTTAAATTCATTCCATCTATCAATTTCCCCATTAATAGAATAATGATTTGATTTCTTAAAGAGAGAACTTATTCCACCAACGGCTGCTCCAATGCCACTGCCAAGAATTCCAGAAACTAGAGGGAGTTGTCTTTTAATTAAAAATACATCATCTTTATTACTTTCAGCTAACCCTACAACTACTCCAATTACAGCTCCGCTAGAAGCACCAATAAGAATATTATTGCCAGTTGAACGTTTCGTTTTGATGTAGTTTATTTTATCTACTGTAATTTCTAATATGTTTTTACCTTTTTTAAGTTTTAAAATACTATCTGAAAGCGATAGTATTTTTCCTTTTGCTATTTTCTTTCCTTGAAAATCATATACCCTTAAAAACTTACTTTTTTCTTGAGTGAAACAGCTAAAACTAATTAAAAGACTACTTATAAAAATGGCTATCTTCATAATATTGATTTTAATTGATCTTAATATATTCTTTATAAAAATAAGATGATGTGTTATCACTTCCACAACTAAGGTCATTATCAAATTGACCAACTTTTAAAGAATTCTCATTAATTTCAAAAAAAGTTATTTCTACTTCTCCAAATCCACTATCTTCAACAAATAACTTTCCATTTTCTATTCTCCACGTACCATTATCGGTACCATCTTCTTCACATTCATTATTAAAATTCTCATAAAAATAAGTTTCGTTCCAAGTACCGTTAGGATTAATAGTTAATCTTCCAGTTTGTTCACATGCTGTATAATTTTCAGTTTCGCTACCAACATTGGTGCATACTACTACAAATTTTAAAGGTTGCCAGACACCTACAATGGGTTCTACCATAACTTGAGAATCATCATCTGAATTACAACTAATTATCAATGCTAATAATGCAAGAACTGCTAGTTTTTTAAATTTTTTCATAATTAAGTTTTTTAAAGAGAACCCAAGAAGGGTTCTCTTTATTAAAATTATCTAACTTAAAGGACACGATGCAATGCAGCTTCAAAATCTACACAATCTCCTACAGATTCGAAATCACCACTAAAAGGCGGTATTGCTGTTGAACCTGGTGTACAACCACCTAAGTAGGTATTGATTTGGTCATTAATAATACCCGGAATTGCAGGGCCGTGGTCTCGTAACACTGCATGAATTTCTGCGTCAAAAGTATTGCCTTTCAATAATCCGCCAGCGCTAGGGAGGCCAAAAACATCTTCGTTTACTGAGCCTGAAGTATCCCCGGCTTTCAAGTGTGCTGAGAAGTTGCCTTTACCACTATTACCGACTACATGGCCAGAACCATAAATTACCTCTAAACCTACATTAACAAAATTTGGAAAATCTTGATCAATACAAGATCCTGGTGTTATACAATTTTCAGGGTTATTCCAAACTACCAGCCATAACGTATAAGCATTTCCTGGCTTTAACCCAGTAGTTTTATAATTTACTGTTACACCATTATTACTACGGTGAATTGTAGAAGTACCTCTTATGGCACCATCATACCTAAAAATATCTTCGGCAGATTTGTTTGCCTTTTTAAGGCTAGGAGAAGTGTCAATTACGTCTTCTTGAGTACAAGAAAAGAACAATAAGGCCATTATTAGTGTACCTAGTTTCATTAAATTTTTCATAATAATAAGTTTAAGATTATATTAGTTTAAGGGTCTTATCAAGAAACATAAAGTTCCAGGTAAAAGATCAATTTTTAATTATTGGGTGTTTATTGATAAAGTCAAGAACTATTCTGTTAAACTCGGCGGGATTCTCATACTCCAAACCATGCGAAGCGTTTGATAGAATTTTTAATTCACCATTGTTTACACAGGATGCTAGTACATCAGTTATAGCAGTTAAAAATTTTGGAGATCTATCGCCTTTTATAAGTAATGTTGGAATCTTTAGTTTTTCAATGCCTTCACAACTTAATGGGGGAAAAGGATTTTCGGTTAAGATGACACCTTTAAGACCAAAAGCATTATCCATCATTAAATCTTTTTGTTTTTGAGACGCTTTTGAAAAATAAAGGCTATCATTTAAAACACCGCCTATGAATAGTTCTACAGCCTTTTCGTCATGATTATTCTTAAAGGCTTCAGCAGTTGGTATTAGAGTATTCGCAATAAAATTATTTCCAATTTTTTCTCCATCAGGAACATTTTGCAAGAGAGACATAACTGGGGGTTCGCCAAGGGTAAGACTACGTATCAATTCTGGATGCTCAAGAGCTGTCATTAAAGACGTGAAAGCTCCATATGAATGTCCGACTAGATGAACAGGGCCAATATTAAGTGTTTTTAAAAACTTTGTAAGATCTTTTGAATGAGGAGTAACACTATAATCATTAAAATCACTGGCTTCTTGTTTGTTCGGATGGGCGTAACGTCTGCTATAAGCAATAACACGATGCTTTTTAGAGAAATCCTCCATCTGTGCCTCCCAAGTGCGATAATCTCCTACGCCACCATGCACAAAAACTACAGGTTCGCTTTTCCCAATATCTAAATAGTTAAGAGTGTAATCGTTAATTAGAACAGATTTTAGTTCTTGTGTAGTTGTTGTTTTCTCTATCTGCGTGTCTTTTTCAACAGCACTTTCTTGCTTTTTTTTGCAACCAACCATAAGTACTAATAGCCCAAGTATCAATGTAGCAATCAATTTTGTTTTCATAATTGAATAGTTTGAGTTTTAAAATTTTAAATAGGTATCAAAAAAAGGAAGCATGTCATTTAAAATTCTTCCGTCATCTGTCGATAGTTTATTTCCATGGGCGCCGATGTATTCTTCTGCATAATGATTGACACCTAAGTTCTCCAATTTTTGACTTAATTCTCGACAACCAAGTTTGACAAAATCAAACTCATCATTCCTTCCCCAATCAATTTTTATAGCTGTTAATTTTTTAAGATTTTCAGTATATTCATCCGCTAGGTTAACTAGAAAATTCTTATTCCATAATTCCATTACTTTAGAATTTACAATCAAACTGTCTGATTTATAAGAATATGGTAAGCCAGCATAAAAAGGCGGTTTGTTTTTATTCGGTGAAAATGCTTGCCCTAGAGCGACTAAGAAATTCTCTAAAAAATGATCATAACCTTTAGTTAGTTTTTCTCTTGAATCAATTTTTTGCAAGTTTTTATATACTCTTGATTTAACTCCTAGTTCTTTATAAAAACCAATTCCTCCAGATAGTGAATATGTAGTGCTAAAAGTTTCAGGAAACAACATAGACAATTTTACAGCACCATAACCACCCATTGAATGTCCGGCAATTCCACGACTTTTACTGTTTTTAATTGTTCTATAATTAGTATCTATGTATCTAACCAAATCTTTGGCAGTAAAATCGGCCCAATTTCCTGTAAAAGTTGAATTGGAATACAAACTACCCCTATAAAGAGTGTACTGATTAGGAACGACTACTATTACAGGTTTTATTTTTCGAGTGGCTATGGCCTTGTCTAATAGCTTATGAAAACCTTTGTATTCAAACTGACTTTTGTCTGTTCCTCCAAAACCATGTAAATAGTAAATAACCGGATAGCTCTTGCTACTCTTTTTATAATCTGGAGGAAGGTATATGTGGATGCTCCTTGTGGGATTTTCACCAGCAGTATTCTCCAATGATTTTGAATATAAGCTATCTACTTTTACTAATCCTTCAGGGTATTGAGCATAAGCTATAGGTTCTATAAAAAATAACAGGATGATTAAAACAAATTTTTTCATGATATTTCTATAATAAATTTGTTATTATGGTTTTGCTTCCAAAATCAAATTAAATGGCGTTTCTGTAGCTCTTCTAAAATGATTGAAGCCACCGGTTATAGCCACTTCTCTTAATCTTTTTTCGCCTGCTTGAGCACCGAGTGCTAAACCTACTTCTTGACTCATTGAGCTAGGTGTACATAGCAATGTTGAGAATGAATAGAATGCTCTTCCAACAGGATTTATATTTTCCTTTAAAGTGTCATTTGCAAAAGGTTCAACAATCATACACGTACCATCTGGTTTCAAGGCATTTTTAACATGTCTGCAAGCTCCTTCAGGATCTCCCATATCATGTAAGCAATCAAAAAAGCATACTAAATCGTAGTCATTACCAGGAAAGTCTTTGGCAGTAGCTACTTGAAAAGAAATATTTTTTAAGCCTGATTCTCTAGCGTGGGCCGTAGCATGATCTATAGAGCCTTGATGAAAGTCGAAACCTATAAATTCTGAATTAGGAAAGGCTCTTGCCATAATCATAGTAGAAGCAGCATGACCACAACCTACATCAGCTACTTTTGCGCCTCTCTCTAATTTTTCGATAACACCATCTAAAGCAGGCAGCCAGGTTTGGACTAAATTAGAAGCATAAGATGGTCTAAAGAATTTTTCTGTACCACAGAATAAACAGCTATGATGATCACCCCAAGAAACTCCATTGCCAACTTTAAAATCTTTTTCCATAGTCGGTACATCGTGGTACATAGAAGAAATAGCATAATATGCTCCAGTCATTAAAACAGGGCTGTCTGAGTTACTAAACACAAAAGCTTGCTCGGGTGAAAGTGAGAACATTTCATTAGCTTCATCGTATTCAACATAACCAGATGCAGCATGAGCTGACAACCATTCTCTTAAATATCTTTCATTAACACCAGATGCAGCCGCTAATTCGGTAGAGGTAGCCTTGCCCTCTTTTTCCATAATTTTATAAATACCCAATTTATCTCCAATAATAATTAGTGGGCCGATAGCAGCGGCTCCCATCTCAGTAACCATTTTACCTAATAAGGTGTTTAACTTGTTTTCGTTTAGTTCTAATGTTTCCATATCGTTTTGTATTTAATTAGTTGCATGATGTTTTGTAAATAACACTCTGCTATTGGTTAAAATAGTTAATCTTCTTTATTCCATTTTCCAGTTAGAAATTCGAGTGATACCCTTATAAATTCAAATTGAAAATCGGAATTTAAGTGTGGTGTATGCCCACCTTTAGGAACAATCCAAAGCCGACTATTGAGTATGCCTTGATGCATTTCAATTCCAAGTCGTAACGGAACAAAAGGGTCGTCATCACCCAGTACCACCAACCAATTAGCCTTGATAGTGTTCAACTTATCTGGAGTAAAGGATGGGTCACTTTCGGAAAGTTTTAGTGTATTCCAGAACGCTTTTACCAAATAATCCTGCCTTTCAGGACCATGATATTTAGTCTCTTTCATAAATTTGTCCTTTCCAATTTTTGCTATCAACTCTCGGGCTTGCGTACTGTAATAAATATGTCCCCCAATTGTAATAGCCGATTTAAATCTATTGGGCTGCATTACATTGAGATAATGTAGTGTAGTACCGCCACTGCTTGCTCCAATAGCATTAACTTGCTCCAACTTTAAAGAGTCGAGCAATGCAAGTATCATCTTTGCGTACTCCTCATGTTTAAAATCTAAATCGTCTTTATTATAAATATCAGAGCGGCCATGCCCCATCATGTCTATCGCAATTGTCCTGAATCGCTTTGAATAAACTTCCACATAAGGTTTCCAGTTATTCGCAGTACCAAAAAACTTATGCAGTAATAAGAGTGGTTCTCCGTCACCAGTGTCTTCATAATAAATTTTGGTACCGTTATAGTTAAAAAACTTCCCGTTAGAATTAACTTTTACTTGCCCATATGTGGTGAGGCACACGACGAAAACTAATATTAAAATTGCGAATTGTTTCATGTTCCTTATTTTTTTAAGTCAGTGTTGGATTGATGTTAGCAATAGGATTAACAGATTAATGTTAAATTTTACTGCAAGCTATATATGGTAGCTAAGAAGCGCTTTTACCTATTTATTAATTTGTAGAAGTATTTGTGCAAGAGATATAAATGTCTAGCACTATTTTGTCATGATAACAAAGGAGGTGTATTTAACTATCTGATTGATAATTATTTGTGTATTGCACTTGGTGAGTGGCCATATTCTTCTTTAAAAGCTCTGCTGAACCATGAAGGATCATTAAAACCTACCTCATAAGCGACTTCTGAGATGGTTTTATCTGTAGACTGAATGATTTCTTTGGCTTTTTCAAGTCGAACAGAACGAATAAATACGGCTGTAGATTTGTCTGTTACAGCTTTTAGTTTCCTATAAATTTGAGATTCGCTTAATCTTAGCTTTTGAGCTAAATGACGAGAGCCAAAATCAGGATTTTCAATTTCAGAATATATGCTTTCAATTACTTTTTGTAAAAACTTGGTTTCGGGTTTGTCTGACTCTGTATGCAATAATTGAGAGAAATTATTGGAAGCTAATGACTGCTTCATTCGTTTACGAACCAGTATCAGTTGATCTAATCTAGTTAATAATTCAGCTTTTAAGAATGGTTTTGTTAAATAAGCATCAGCACCGTGCTTAAGTCCTTTAATTCGATCTTTTTTATTTGCTTTTGCGGTCAATAAAATAATAGGGATGTGATCTGTTCTATGATCATTTTTTAACATGTTACAGACTTCATAACCATCTTTTTTAGGCATCATAACATCACTTATTATAATGTCAGGTATTTTGTCAAAAGCTTTTGCAATTCCCTCCTCTCCATCATTAGCAACAAGACATTGGTATTTATCGAGTAGGCAAATCTTTAAATAATAGATTACATCTTTATTGTCCTCAATAATAAGTGCTTGAGGAAGATTTTGGTTATTATTTAATGAAGGAAGTGACCAACTGGAATCATTCCAATTTGAATTTATAGTTTTTTCCTCTTCAGGGTATACCTTTGATAAAGTTGCTGCTTTTTTAGTAATGGGTAATGTTAAAATAAACGATGAACCTTTATTTACTTTACTTTTAGCCGTTAAAGAACCGTTCATTAATTCTGCAAGTTCTTTAGAAAGTGCTAAGCCGATTCCAGTACCTTTACCTGTTTTTGAAAATGAATTTCTTACTTGATAGAAGCGATCAAAAATATGGGGCAACGCTTTTTGCGGGATACCAATACCATGATCTTTAATTTTAATTTGCAAAACATTATTATCATTAATATTTTCTTCATTAATGTGTACTATTATTTTTTCTTCGGGAGGAGAAAATTTAATAGCATTAGACAGTAAATTGTTCATTATAGTTTGTAGTTTTCCATCATCAAAATCCATAATTAATTCGTCAACCTCAGAATAAATCATTACATCTATATTAGCAGTTTTGGCTAAAGATTCGGCACTTTCACATATATACCTAAGGAATGGTATAACATCTGCCTGAATCATATTCAATTCCGTTGAACCACTTTCCATTTTGCTTAATCCGAGTAATTGATTAACCAACTGTAGTAATCCTTTACCATTACGTTCAATGATTTCCATGGCATCTTTTGCTTTTCTGTATTGATGTTGGCTGAGGTCGGTTTTAACCGTATCGGCCAAGCCTAAAATAACTGTTAGAGGAGTTCTGAATTCATGTGTGATATTGGTATATAGGTTGCTTTTAAGAATATTCAATTCTTTTAGTTTATTACTTTCTGCAATTGCTAATTTCTTTGACAATTGAAAGCGATAAAAGGAATACCCTAATACTAACAATGCAGCAGCATAAAAAGTATAAGCCCATCTAGTAGCCCACCAAGGTGGTAAAACTTTAATACTCATTTCAAGAGGTGGCTGGTTCCATTTTTTGCCACGAGAAAAACCATTTACCTGTAGTTTGTGGGTACCGTTCGGTAAATTTAAAAATTGGATTTCACGATCTTTAAGGGCCACCCAATCATCATTCCCGGGGAGTAAACGGTATGCAAGTTGAACGTTTTTGTGAATGCGATAATCTATAGAAGACACTTCTAAATAAAAAGGGAGCTGTTTATGATTAAGCTTAAGCTCTTTAGATACAGATAAAGGGTTATTTAATATACCTTTTGAAGCATTGGTATATTTTATTTTTTGATTTTTAACTCTTAATTGCGAAAAGTAAAGTGGCTTGGGTTTGTCAATTTCATTAAAATTATTAGGATTAAAATAAGTGAGCCCTTTAATACCACCTAAGTAAACAGTTCCATTATTATCACGGTACCTAGCATGAATATCAAATTCTTTACTTTGTATACCGTCTTTAACGTCATAGTGAGAAAATACATTTTGTTTTGTGTCGAACTTTACTAAACCATCATTAGTGCCAAGCCATAAGTTACCATATTCATCATCTTGTACAGCATAAACAACAGCGTTAGGAAATTGTTTTTGTTGAGCCCAAGATTCAAATTGGTTGTGCCCTAAGAATAAATTTAAACCATTTCTTGTGCCTAGCCAAACACGATTTTCTTTATCAATTAAAATATCATAAACAGAGTTATGTGAAAGAGGTTTCTCGGTATTAGAATCACGGTAGTAATTTTTGAATACCGCTACCTCATTATCCGTAAAATTTAAACTTGATAGTCCACCTTGAGTGCCGATCCACACCGTATTTTTAGTATCTATTTCTATACAATGTACATAGTCATTTCTAAGCGAGTTTTGGTTATTGATTTCATTCTTATATCTGACAATATCTACATCACCATTTTCTAAATATTTAAGTTTAAAAATTCCGTGGCCATAAGTAGATCCCCATACATTCATGTCTTTATCAAAGGCTAGATCTTTAATAAAATCACCACTGATAGAATTTAAGTTGTTAGGATCGTGTTTAAATAATAAAAATTTTGGATGATCAGGATCAAAGGTTTTTAGGTTAATCAGGTAAAGACCTCGTGTTGTAGCTAGCCATAAACGTTCATTTTTTTCATCTTTTAAAATTGATCGTACTACTCCCGAAATATTGGCTTCTTTTTTAGATTTTCTGTCAAAAAAATATGATTTATTATTTCGTAGAAGATTTAAACCACCATCAGATGTGCCAATCCAAAGATCATTTTTGTCTTTTAAAACTGAAAAAATCACATTGTCATTAAGTAGGTGGGCACCACGTTGATCTTTTGAAATATTGTTAAAGTAATTATCATTAAAGTCTAAAAGGTTTAAATAATTGGCAGTTCCAACAAGTAACTGTTGGTTAGGCAGTTTAAGAAGTGATTGAACAGTTCCGTTACTTAATCCATTTTTATCTTCTGCAGATATACTTATTAGTACTTTTTTCTTTGACCAATCGAATAGGTAAAGTCCATTGCCAGTAGGTACCCAAACAGTTGAATCATTTTCTTTTAAAAAATCTATTACATGCTTGGTTTCAAAACTACCAGTTTGTTCAAGTTCTATTAATGTAATTTTTTTACTTTGAAAATCATATAAATGAAAGCCAAAGTCGCCTCCTATTAGTAGACTTTTACCTGTGTCGTAGATTGCCTGAACATTTCCCTTTACAGTAAATTCTGGAGTGTTATCAAAAAAATGTTTGTTTTCTTGCTTAGATTTATAAACAGAACCATCTAGTTTACCAACCCAAAGCGTTCCGTTATCACTATAATGCAAAGCACTTAGAGGCTGATTTTTAAAATAATGTTCTTGGGTGTAATTATTTGCTTCTTTAAGTTTGAGATGATGCAGTCCGGAAATTCTTGAAGCTACCCAAATAGCGTCATTATTATCTTTTACTAGTCCAGAAATAATTTCATTTTCATCTTTTGAATTGGTTAGTTTAATTCGACGAAAAGTTTCAAGTTCTGAATCAAAAAGATTTAAACCGTTACCGATTGTACCTACCCATATTTTATGAGAATTATCTTCGAGAAGTTTATTGATTAAGTTTCCGGAAACACTTGTAGAATCTAGTTCATTATGCTTAAAGTGTTTGAATAGATCTCCGTCAAATTTATTTAACCCGTCTTGAGTGGCTATCCATACAAAGCCATTGCGATCTAATAAAAGATCATTGGTTGATACTTGAGACATGCCATCTTCTAAGGTGAAATATTTAATTTTAGGAGTTTGAAATTCTATTTGACCGAAAACTATAGGAGAATGTATAATAACTAAGAAGATAGTTATCAATAGGGAGATAAGTTTTTTCTTTTGAAAATCATTTGTGCTATGATCAATAATCACCATGATTTCAATTGGTTAATTCTCATTAAAGTTACTAAATTTTTATTTGTATAGTTTAAGAATTAATTTAGATGGGTTACTTAACATACAATAAAGAAAAATCCGAAGCCTAACGCTTCGGATTTTATTAGTTGTGTATAATCTTGTTTTAGGATTCAATTACCCATATCTAAATATGTACTGACCATAAGAATTCATAACAAGGTGGGTCTGGATCTGGACCATCACCATTGCATCCGCCTTCTAATTCACTTAATTGTTCATTTAAAATTGCAGGGATTGCTTCACCATGAGTTTTTGCAATAACTAATAATACAAAGTTTTTGGCATCTTTTAATGGAATGCCATACCAGAGATCTTTTTCTTGCCCTACATTCACTCTACCACCAAAATTCACTTTTCCATTATTACCAATCACATGCCCGTTTATTCGATACATTGAAGCGATATTTTCTTCTTTAATTTCTACACCTGGATCAAAGAAAACTGCCCAGAGTGTTACAGCGTGTCCAGATGGATCAAAATGCGGAATACCTGAGGCTTTATAAGTAAAAGTTACTCCTGAATTATTTGTATTGATGGTCGAGCTTCCATCTGATTGATATGTAAATGTTTCATCAAAAACTGGAGCAGAGTTTTTATAGTTTTTTGATGATTTAGTATTTATGTTATTGATATAATTCATGATTACATCACTATCTATACTAACGGTTGTATTGTATTTAAAGGTTAGATTATCTTGAGTTACAGTTGTTGTATCTGTCGGTTCTATGGTGTCATTTTTTGAGCATGACGTAGCTATTATTGTTGTAACACAAAGACACCATATAAAGATTGACTTTTTCATATTATTGATTTAAAAATTAATAAAAAGATAGGCTAAAAACGAATTTATTTTTAGTTAAGATATCACAAAGCGCTTAGGTGATAATCAGTTCGTAACTATAGTTTTTATAAATCAAATATAGTTAGTTAGTCTATGAAATAATGGTACAAATAATTCTAATACTTGTAAAAAAAAGTCAGAATTATATTAGTTATTCATGAAGACTTTTGGCTGAATACCAAAGCGTTTATGGAAGCACTTGGTAAAGTAGGAAGCACTACTGAATCCACTATCAAAAGCAGTTTCTGCTATACTACTATTGTTTTTTAACAACTCTAATGATTTCTGCAACCGATATTCTTTAAGAAGTCCATTAATTGACATGCCTGTAACTGTTTTACTCTTGCGATATAATTCTGATTTGCTCATAGACATATTCAAACAAAAGTCATCAATGCCAAATATAGGATTGCGCCAATTTTTAATTAAAGTATGCATCAATAATTCTAAGAATGTTTCCTCTGAAGAGTTTATAGGTCTAATGGTGTTAACGGTATCAGTAAATTTTTGATACTCTTTTTTATATAAATCTCGCACAACAGGAGATATTACTATTTGCCCTACTTGACATATTGAGCATAAGTATTTTCCTAAACGAACAACATCACCAAAGAATACTTGATCTTGTGTAACTGGCATCCCAGCATGAATACTTATCCTTAAATTCATTTGTTTAGACAAATCAGACAAGTTTTTTTGAACGTTTAAGCAACATTGTACAGCCTGAAATACTGATTTGAAAGAAGCTAAATACCGCTCACCTTTAATCTGCATACCTTTATGTTTCTTTAGTTGCTCTTTTACAGTTTTGTTATAAGTTGATAATAATTGCTCAGTTTTTTTAGATCCATGAGTTAATTGTAAAAGGTGATCATTCATTATTTGTGTTACAACTATAACTCGAAATGCAGGATCATCAAAAATTTTTAAATCACTATAAACTGCATCGTCGAAAGATTGAGCAACTTTTGGGTCTTGAACTCGTCCTAAAAATGATTTAACAGCGTCTCTATTAACCTCAACTATCTCTAAAGGTTCAGTGCCTAAAGTTCTTTTATGTAATCTATTAATTGCCTCTTTGTTTGGAGCTTCAATTAAACAAAATGCACGCCCTCTATCAACATCTACCCAATATGTAATACAATGGCAATTAAAATCTTCTTGAGCTTTTAGATCTTCACGATGTGCTTTTGCAACAGCTTCTGCTGTAGCACCTGGCACAACATGTAAATCCATAAATAAAGGCATAGCAAAAATTATTTTAATAAAGATACAATAAATGACTTAAATTGAATTAATTAACTCAAATTTAAGGATGTTTTTACCTCCATTATATAAATTTTGATTCAAAGACTTGTAAAAATATTTCAGCCTTAAAAATTTGTTATTAAGGAGTTTTTTTAATTCAATGTATAATAAAAGAGAGCTAAAATTTTAGCTCTCTTTTATACTAACTCAAGAGGATATTTATTTTGCTAGAAAATATATCTTGAAATTTAGTTTATTGTAGGGTTACTCGCAGGTACTAAAGGATTTGTGTGGTGAAAAACACCCATAGGATTTTCTAATCCAACCCAAGCATGTAATGTATAACCACCAGCCTCACAGTTTGCAAACCACACGTCTTGATCTCCAATAAATCCTTCAGGTACTGGAACTTCCTCGTTATTATTACAAAATGGAGGTTCGGCTCCTGGTATTGGAGGATGAAAATCTGGTATAGGAACTAGATATTCTGCAGCACCAAAAATCATATTACCGTCTTCATCTCTATGATACACTAAAATTTCGGGTTCTAGTAAATCAAACTCACCATTAACTTTGTTTGGATTAAGATAATGATACCCCATGTAAGGTACGTACATATCTGGCGGTGGTCCTACTAGTTGTGTGTAACCCTGCGCCTGAGCTACCTGAAAATTGTGAAACTTCCTCATCTTTTTCTTTAAGAAATCTACCTGTTCTTGCCTGGTTGTTAAGCGATCGATGTTTGCTCCTTTTTCTTCAGTTAAAATTTCACTTTCAGACTCTGAAGAACATGATGTGAATGTGAAGCTAATTAACATAATTACGATTACACTAGTAATCAATTTTTTTAAACTGTTAGTTTTTGAATTTTTCATAACATGAGTTATTAGTTAATAAAATAGTTATGTCAAAATTCTGAAGAATGTTTCTGTATGGGTAGAACCAAGGTCTCAAATGCTAACACCTACGTTGCATTAAGCATTAATTGGATCGATTAACACATAAAAGTTAAAACAATCCTCCTTGTTTTCCTGTTTTGATTCGCCCTAAATGTTTGTAGGCAGATTCAGTAGCTTCACGACCACGAGGTGTACGCATAATAAACCCTTCTTGAATTAAAAATGGTTCGTATACTTCTTCTATAGTTTCGCCATTTTCACCAACAGCAGTAGCAAGGGTAGAAATCCCAACTGGGCCACCTTTAAACTTATCAATAATAGTGGTGAGGATTTTATTATCCATTTCATCTAAGCCATGAGCATCAACATTTAATGCCTTTAATGCATATTTAGCAATCTCAATATTGATGTTTCCATCGCCTTTTATCTGAGCAAAATCGCGCACTCTTCTAAGTAGTGCATTGGCAATTCTAGGTGTGCCGCGACTTCGTCCCGCAATTTCAATAGCCGCTTCCATTGAGATAGGCACATTTAGAATCTTAGCACTACGCTGAACAATGGTAGTAAGTAAATCAGTTTTATAATAATGTAATCTACTACTAATACCAAAACGAGCACGCATGGGAGCAGTCAATAATCCTGAGCGGGTAGTGGCGCCTACTAAAGTGAAGGGTTCTAAGTTTATTTGTACCGTTCTAGCGTTTGGCCCAGACTCTATCATGATATCTATCTTATAGTCCTCCATGGCAGAGTAGAGATATTCTTCTACAATTGGACTCAAACGATGAATCTCATCTATAAAAAGAACATCACGTTCTCCAAGGTTGGTAAGTAACCCTGCAAGATCACCTGGTTTATCTAAAACCGGACCAGATGTTACCTTGATATTTGCATTTAATTCATTACTTAGAATATGTGCCAAGGTGGTTTTACCTAGTCCGGGAGGTCCATGAAACAGTGTATGATCTAACGCTTCTTCACGTTGATTTGCTGCTTCGACAAATATTTTTAGATTTTCAATAACCTGATCTTGACCTGTAAAATCATCAAAATTTAATGGTCGTAATTGTTTCTCAATATCTAATTCTTCATGTGATAATGATTCACCTGAAGGATCTAAATGCTCATTCATAAAACAAATATAGATGAAAATAAAAAAGCATCCTTATTAAATAGGATGCTTTTCAGTGATGGTTTAAAATATTTTAGATCTTAACTTTAGCAGGAATAATAATAGCACTCGGAAAGCCTTCTTTTATTTCTACTAAAGATCGATCTGCTTCTAATCGAGTTTTATATGAACCTACCCAAACCTTCCAATAAGGTGAATGAAATTTTAATTCAGAACTTATATCAATAAATGATGTTCCAAATTTATCTCTAACATCTATGGCAGCATTTTCTGAACCATAGAATAATTGTATTTTATATCCTTTTATATATTTCAGGTTTTTGTTATAAGCTCTCTTTTTAGCAATTAATTGCTTGATGTTTTGACTACTTTCAATTTTTATAGTTCCTTCACTTTGCGCAAAGCAATAATTACCAAAAATCAATGAAAACATTGTTAAAAGGAGCGTGTGTTTAAGAGTTAACTTTCTCATTATGAATGATTATTTATGCAAAAATAAAACTTTGATTTAAGCTATTTAAAAAAATAGCTTATTTAGAATTATTATAAATTACATTTAACATTATTTTTAGATTTTGTATACTATTTATAAATACTATTTTTGTCAAATCTTTTGACCAGACCTAACTGTGTTTTAATGTCAATGGTTTTAAAGAAAAAATCGTACCAAACAAGACAGAAATATACATTATAATATGAAAAGTGTGCATAAACACAATCAAATCTTAAGATTATTCCTTTCAAGTCTTACACTACTTTTACTTTTTACATTTCAACTTTCGGCACAAGAAATTGATTCTACTCAAGTTAGAACAGGTAAGAAAATATTCAATGCTAATTGTGCTTCTTGTCATAAATTATCAGGAACTTTAATAGGTCCAGAATTAGGTGATATAGAAGAAAAAAGAACAAATGAGTGGTTAAAAGCTTGGATAAAAGACAATGCAGCTTTAAGAGCTAGTGGAGATGCAGATGCGATTGCAATCTTTAATGAGTATAATGGCTCTGTAATGACAGCCTTCCCTCAATTATCTGATGACGATATCGATGCGATTTTAGCATATACAACTCATGGAGATATAGATAAGAAAGTAGTTGCTGGAGGTGGTGAAGAAGTTGTTAAGGAGAAACCTTCTACAGCATGGATGACCTATGTGGTTCTTTTTGTATTATTATTACTAGTTTTATGGGTTTACTTTAAAAGTAATAATGAGTTCTTAAAGTTAGTAGCAACAATTGCACTGTTATTAGCAACTGCTTATTTTGGTTATAAAGGATTAATGTCTATAGGTGTTGATGAAGGTTATGAACCTATACAACCAATAGCATTTTCTCATAAAATACATGCTGGTGATAATAAAATAGATTGTCAATATTGTCACTCTTCCGCTAAGCATAGTAAAACTTCTGGTATTCCATCTGTAAATGTTTGTATGAACTGTCATAAATCTATTCAAGAAGTTGCTGACGGTATAACAGTAGAGTTTGATGGACAAACTTTAGGAAAACCTGAACTAGATGCAGAAATTCAAAAGATATATGACGCGATTGGTTTTGACAAAGATAGATTAGCATATATCGAAGGGTATGAGCAAAAACCAATTAAATGGACACGTGTACACGCATTACCAGATTTTGCATATTTTAATCACTCACAACATGTTACAGTTGGAGGATTGAAATGTCAGCAGTGTCATGGGCCAGTAGAAGAAATGGATGAAATGCGTCAGTTCTCACCTTTAACTATGGGCTGGTGTATAGAGTGTCATAAAGAAACAGAAGTTGACCTAAAAGGTAACGAATACTATGCTAAGATTCATGAAGAATTATCTAAGAAATATGGCGTAGAGAAAGTGACAGTAGCTCAGATGGGTGGTAAAGAATGTGGTAAGTGTCACTACTAAAATTAATTTAAGAATTAGACATTAGTCAATATAAATAGTCAATTTAATATGGCATCAAACAAGAGATACTGGAAAAGTGTTGAAGAGCTAAAAAAAGATAGCTCTATTGTTGAAAAGCTGAGACAAAACGAATTCGCTGAAAGTATACCTACAGACGATTTTCTTGGTGATAAAGAAACTTTAGAAAATTCTGATACTTCACGTAGGGACTTTTTAAAATATGTGGGTTTTACAACCGCTGCTGCTTCGTTAGCTGCTTGTGAAGGCCCAGTAATAAAATCGATACCTTATGTGGTAAAACCAGATAATGTGACTCCTGGTGTGCCAGATTATTATGCATCTTCTATTGCAAATGGTACTGATTTTGCAAGTATTTTAGTAAAAGTTCGTGAAGGCCGTCCTATTAAAATTGAGCCAAACAAATTGGCAAAGACTAATGGAGATACAAACGCAAGAGTTCAAGCATCGGTTTTAGATTTATATGATAATAATCGTTTAAAAGGCCCAAAAGCTGCAAAAAACAATACAGATTGGGCTACATTAGATAGTGAAGTAAGTGCTAAGTTAAACGCACTTAAGGCTAGTAACGAAAAAATAGTTTTCCTTACGGGAACTTTAGCTAGTCCATCAACTGCTAAATTAATTCAAGATTTTACAGCGCTATATCCAAATACAGAGCATATATCTTATGATGCTATTTCAGACTCTGCTGCGTTAGATGCTTTTGAAGCAATGTATGGCGAAAGAGCCTTACCTGATTATGATTTTAGTCAAGCTGACATAATTATTTCGGTTGGTGCAGATTTCTTAGGAGATTGGCAAGGGGGTGGATTTGAAGTTGGATATGCAAAAGGACGCGTTCCTAAAAAAGGAAAAATGTCTCGTCACATTCAGTTTGAGTCTAATATGACATTGACTGGTGGTAATGCAGATAAGCGTTACATGGTAAAACCATCGCAACAAGCAAAGGTATTACATGATTTATACAGTGCTGTTGTAAATGGTACTACTCCTTCTGATGAAAATGTTGCCAAAGCTGCTACTCAATTAAAGAAAGCAGGTAGTAAGGCAGTTGTTGTTGCTGGTGCTAATGATAAAAACGCTCAATTAGTTGCTTTAGCAATAAACAAGGCAATTGGTAGTAAAGCTATAGATACTTCAGCCCCTAGATATGTTAGAAGTGGTAACGATACTAAAGTTACACAATTAGTAGCTGACATGAAAGCAGGTAAAGTTGGTGCAGTATTAACTTATAACGCAGATCCAGCTTATACCTTATATAATAGTGCTGATTTTGTAGAAGCTTTAAAAAATGTAAAACTTTCAGTTGCATTTTCTTCAAGTGATGATGCTACAGCTAAAGCTTCGCAATATGTGGCTACAACTCCTCATTATTTAGAAGCTTGGGGAGATATGCAAGCAAAGAAAGGTCATTTTGGTTTAATGCAACCAACAATTAGACCTTTACACAATACAAGACAATTTCAAGATAGTATTTTAAAATGGATTGGTTCAGGCCAATCTTATTATGACTATCTAAAATCATATTGGGCATCAAATGTACTTGGAGGAACTTCTTGGAATCAAGCATTGCATGATGGTATACATACTTCAAGTGCTGCTCCAGCTACAGTTGAAGAAGGAAGCACTTCAGAAGGTGAAGAAACAGCTCCAACTGTAAATATTGCTGCTGCTGTTTCAGCTCTAGCGAATGTACAGTCTGCTGATTTAGAATTAAACTTATATACCAAAACTGGTTTAGGTGATGGTAAGATGGCAAATAATCCTTGGTTGCAAGAATTGCCAGATCCAATCACAAGAACCTCTTGGGATAACTATATTACAATTTCTGCACCTGATGCTGAGAAACTTGACTTAGAAAACTGGACAGTTTCTAACGGAGCTTTAGATGGTAACTTGGTAAATGTTACTGTTAATGATGTAACCGTAGAAAATGTTCCAGCTTATATTCAACCTGGTCAAGCTCAAGGTTCAATTGGTCTTGCTCTAGGTTATGGTAGAGTAGACGGTGTTAATGAAAACATGAAGGTTGGTGTAAATGCGTATCCTTTATATCAGAATTTCTCAACGAATCAACCTGTAAGTATTGAAAAAGTTGCTGGTAAGCATGAGTTTGCTTGTGTTCAATTACAGCATACGTTGATGGGTAGAGATGAGATCATTAGAGAAACTACTTTAGCTGATTTTGTAAATAAACCAAAACATGATTGGAATCCTGCACCGCACGTTCAGTTAGAACACCAATCAGTTGCATTAGAAAAGGTTGACCTTTGGGACAAATTCGAAGATAATATTGGACCTAAATTCAATTTATCGATCGACTTAGCATCTTGTACTGGTTGTGCGGCTTGTGTAGTGGCATGTCATGCAGAAAATAACGTACCAGTTGTTGGTAAAGAAGAAATAAGAAGAAGTAGAGATATGCACTGGTTGCGTATTGATAGATATTACTCTTCTGAAATGACTGAAGAAAGAGGTAAAGAAGAAGGAATTTTTGGTACAGGCAAATATTTTAATGCACAAACAGTTCCATCTGATAATCCAGACGTAACATTTCAACCGGTAATGTGCCAACACTGTAACCATGCTCCTTGTGAAACGGTATGTCCGGTAGCGGCAACATCGCATGGTCGTCAAGGTCAGAATCAAATGGCATATAACAGATGTATCGGTACTAGATATTGTGCTAATAACTGTCCTTATAAAGTACGTAGATTCAACTGGTTTAAATATTTCGACAATAACGAGTTTGATTATAACTTGAACAATGACTTAGGGAAAATGGTGTTGAATCCAGATGTGGTAGTACGTTCTCGTGGAGTTATGGAAAAATGTTCAATGTGTATTCAAATGACTCAGGCA
The DNA here is from genome assembly GCF_057837205.1 of Maritimimonas rapanae. Taxonomy (NCBI): domain Bacteria; kingdom Pseudomonadati; phylum Bacteroidota; class Flavobacteriia; order Flavobacteriales; family Flavobacteriaceae; genus Maritimimonas; species Maritimimonas rapanae. The sequence continues at coordinate 260,280 of NZ_JBYQFI010000001.1, forward strand.
ACTATCCTTAAAGCAAAACGCGAGGGTAGACCAGTAGAAAAAGATGAATTTGAAGTAGCATGTGCAAATGCTTGTAGTACAGGTGCTATGGTATTTGGTGATGTAAACAACGAAGAAAGTAAAGTAGCACATCTAAAAGAAGATGAAAGAACATTCCATCTATTAGATTTTGTAGGTACACAGCCAAATGTATTCTATCAGTTAGATGTGAGAAATACAAACGAAGCATAATAATAATTAAGAATTAGATATAATTATGGGTCATTACGAAGCACCTATTAGAGAGGCGATTATTACAGGAGATAAAAGTTATCACGATATCACTGTAGACGTTGCGGGTCCTATAGAACGCAAAGCCAATAAAAAATGGTGGATTGCCTTTATTATTTCACTTGCCGCTTTCCTTTGGGGATTTGGAGCTATTGCTTATACCATTGGAACTGGTATTGGTGTTTGGGGATTGAATAATAGAATTAACTGGGCTTGGGATATTACAAACTTCGTTTGGTGGGTTGGTATCGGTCATGCTGGTACACTTATCTCAGCAGTATTATTATTATTCCGCCAGAAATGGAGAATGGGTATTAATCGTTCTGCAGAAGCAATGACCATTTTTGCGGTAGTACAAGCAGGTTTATTTCCATTAATCCACATGGGTCGTATTTGGGATGGTTTCTATACATTACCAATACCTAATCAATTAGGCGCATTGTGGGTAAACTTTAACTCACCATTATTATGGGATGTGTTCGCAATCTCAACATATCTTACAGTATCATTAGTATTCTGGTGGACAGGTTTATTACCAGATTTCGCAATGATTCGTGATAGAGCTACAAAACCTTTTCAAAAGAAAATATATAGTTTACTAAGTTTCGGGTGGACAGGTAGAGCAAAAGACTGGCAACGTTTTGAAGAAGTATCATTGGTTTTAGCCGGTTTAGCAACACCATTAGTACTTTCTGTACATACTATTGTATCATTTGACTTCGCCACTTCTGTAATACCAGGATGGCATAGTACTGTTTATCCTCCATATTTCGTTGCTGGAGCGGTATTCTCAGGATTCGCAATGGTTCAAACGCTATTGTTAATTATGCGTAAAGTATGTAATCTAGAAGACTACATTACTAGAGTGCATGTTGAAAATATGAACAAGGTAATCTTGGTTACAGGTGGTATTGTTACCGTTGCTTATTTATCAGAGTTTTTTGTTGGATGGTATACAGGAAGTAGTTATGAAGATTTTGTATACTTATCTGTTGGTGCAGCTACAGGACCTTACTGGTGGGCATTCTGGTCATTGATTATTTGTAACTCTGTAATTCCGCAATTATTCTGGTTTAAGAAAATTAGAACAAATTATGTTTGGACTTTCATTATTTCAATATTCATTAATATTGGTATGTGGTTTGAGCGTTTTGATATTATTGTAATCAATTTAAGTAGAGGGCACTTACCTTCTTCTTGGACGCAATTTTCGCCAACATTTGTTGATATAGGTATCTTTATAGGTACACTAGGGTTCTTCTTTGTATTATTCCTTTTATACGCTAGAACATTCCCAGTAATTGCCCAAGCGGAGGTAAAATCAATCTTAAAATCTACAGGTAATAACTATAAGAGAGCTAGAGAAACAGGTGAAGCTGTCATACTGGGTGGCGCATCAGCTAGTACTACACATTCTAATGTAATTGAAACAAATGAAGCTGAAGAAGATTCTTCAATTATCGATGATATTGCAGATAAAGCAAGTAGCTTATTAAGTAGCATAGGGCTATTTGATGCTGATACGCAAACAGCTGATGATTTGAAAAAGATCAGTGGTGTTGGGCCTAAAATGGAAGAAACTTTAAATAAGATAGGAATTTTCACATTCGATCAGGTGAGTAAAATGACTAAAAAAGAATATGACTTGTTAGATAGTATTACAGGTTCTTTTCCAGGAAGAGCAGAACGTGATGATTGGGCAGGTCAAGCTAAAAAACTTAAATCATAATTATGAGTTCAAAAGTAATTCACGCTTTGTATGACGATGATGATGTGCTAATGAAAGCCGTTAAAGATGTTCGTGCGGCTCATCACCATATAGAGGAAGTTTATACACCTTTTCCGGTGCACGGTTTAGATAAAGCAATGGGCTTAGAACCAACAAGAATGGGTATTACCGCCTTTATGTATGGTATTACTGGTTTAGGCTTTGCTTTTTGGTTTTTAAATTATACTATGATTCAAGATTGGCCACAAAATATTGGGGGTAAACCAAGTTTTGCATTTTATATGAATATGCCTGCGTTTGTGCCAGTATTATTTGAAATGACAGTTTTTTTTGCGGCGCATTTAATGGTAATTACTTTTTATATGCGTAGTAAAATATGGCCATTTAGAAAAGCTGAAAATCCTGATCCAAGAACTACTGATGATAAATTCTTAATGGAAGTAGTAATAGATGGAAATGAAGATGATTTAACATCTTTGTTAAAAGATACAGGAGCAATTGAAATTAACGTAAAAGAAAAGCACTAATTATTTATGAAGAGCTTTGTAAAAATAACAGTAGTATTTGTTGCAATTTTAATGTTGACATCTTGTGCTGATAAAAGAAAGAGGCAAGTACAATATATGGCAGATACAGATATGTATAATGCTGTTCCTTATGATACATATGCAGCTGATTCAGTATTTAAAGATGGAACTTCTGCTCAGTTACCAGTAGAAGGAACTATCGCTAGAGGAAAAGTGCCTTTCGATTATGCAAATTCAGAAACCGAATATTTAAGATCTAAAGATTCTTTAATGTCGCCTTTAAAAGTTACTGCAGCTAATTTAGAAAATGGTAAGAAAATGTACGATATCTACTGTGCAACTTGCCATGGTACAACAGGAGATGGGCAAGGGCCACTTGTGCAAAATGAAAAATTTTTAGGAATACCTAATTATAAAGATAGAGAGATCACTGCAGGGAGTATTTATTATGTAATAATGCATGGTAGAAACTTAATGGGCTCTCATGCTTCACAACTAAATGATACTGAACGCTGGCAAGTAGTACAGTATGTTGAGAAGTTAAGAAATGATATGTTAAAATAAAATATAAAAACGGTTTACCCGGAATATTATAAGATATGTACACATTTTCAAGTAGATTAAAAACCTTAGCACTAGCGTTCATGATTTTGGGTGCTTTAGGTATAGGTTATGGTTTTCTTACTACGCCAAAAACTACCGAAGAGGTAAAAGAAATGCTTCATAAAGACGATGGTCATGGTGGAGGTCACGCTTCCGTGGAATCACATGACTATGAGGCTCATCCTGTAAAAGCAATTAATGAACAAATTGCTGCTGTACATAAAGAGGATGTTAAAGAAGTTGTAGAGCATGTAGCTGAAGTTGTGCAAGATTCAACTCATGCCGTAGAAGTTCAAGATACTACACATAGTGATTCAAAAGGAACAGAAGAGCATAAAGAAGAAGCACATGCAACAGCAGCTGATACACATGGAGCGAAAAAAGATGATGGACACGGAGGTGGTCATGGTGAAGTTGACGAACAAGCACATTTAGAACACGAATTAACATTTGCTAAAAATAGACCTTGGACAGCTATATATGTGGCTATGTTATTTTTCTTATTAGTAAGTGTATGTGCATTTGTATATTATTGTATACAAAGAGCAGCCACAGCAGGTTGGTCTCCGGTAATCTTTAGAGTAATGGAAGGCGTTTCTGCTTACATAGTACCAGGTTCTATTTTTGTATTGGCATTTTTGATCTACTCTTCAGTGGGTCATGGTAATCATATGTTTGCTTGGATGTATACTAGTATTGATCCAACAGCTGAGAATTATGATTATGCTATGGAAGTTAAAGACTGGTGGTTAAACATACCAGGTTGGTTGATTAGGTCAGTTATTTATGTACTTATTTGGATAGGCTTCAGACACTTTATAATCAAAAATTCTAGAGCTCAAGACGAAGCTTCAGATTTAAAACCTTACAAAAGAAATTTTACACTGTCCGTAGTATTCCTAGTAGTATTCTTAGTAACAGAATTATTTATGGCTTTTGATTGGTTAATGTCTATAGACCATCACTGGTTTAGTCAATTATATCCTTTCTATGTATTTGCAAGTATGTTTGTGTCAGCAATTACAGTAATTGCTTTTGTAACAATTTACTTAAGAGCAAAAGGATTCTTACCATTTGTAAATGATAGCCACATACACGATTTAGCAAAGTACATGTTTGCATTTAGTATTTTTTGGACATATTTATTCTTTGCACAATTTATGTTGCAGTGGTATGCAAATATTCCAGAAGAAACAACATATTTCTATCCTCGTTTGGTAGGCACATATCAACCATTATTTATTGGTATGTTAATTATGAATTTCGTATTCCCAATATTAGTATTAATGAATAGTGATTATAAAAGAGTACCATGGTTTGTTGTATTAGCAGGTTTGGTTATTCTAACAGGTCATTATTTAGACTTATTTGTAATGGTTGCTCCAGGTACAGTAGGTAGCAATTGGCATTTTGGAATTCCTGAAATAGGAGCATTATTATTCTTTTTAGGCTTGTTTATTTATGTGGTATTTAATGCATTAACAAAAGCACCATTATTAGCAAAAGGGAATCCATTAATGAAGGAAAGTGAAATATTTCATTATTAAAGAAAATTATCAACTATAACAGATGAAGGCATTATTTTTTATTATAATTTTTGTAGCAATAGCAGTTGCATGTTGGCAATTTGTAAAGTTATTGGGTTTAACCAAAGCGGAGAACGCTACAGCTACACCTAGAGAAAATAATATTAACGGATGGTTGATGTTAGGTCTTATGGGCTTTTTATATGGCTTGATGTTGTGGAGTATGTATGGTGCAAAAGATGTATTGCTACCACAATTATCAGCTTCGGCAGAAGGAAAACACATAGATATTTTATTTAAAATAACTATGACCCTAATTTTAGTGGTTCAGTTTATATTACAATTTTTAATCTTTTTCTTTTCTTGGAAATATAGAGGTGTCGAAGGTAGAAAAGCACATTTCTTTGCTGATAGCCATAAGTTAGAATTATGGTGGACGGTTACTCCAGCCGTAGTTTTAACATTTTTGATCATTTATGGGTTATGGACTTGGAACCAGGTTATGGACGCTTCAGACGCTGAAAACCCACTCATTATAGAATTGTACGGTAAACAGTTCCAATGGGATGCACGTTATGCAGGTGAAGATAATGTTTTAGGTGCTGCCAACGTTCGTTTTATTGAAGGAACAAATACAATGGGTGTTGATATGTCTGATAAAAATGCTGCTGATGATATTCCATTAACAGCTGACCCTACATCATTTGTTAAAGAATTACACTTACCAAAAGGTAGAAAAGTGATTTTCAAATTACGTTCGCAAGATGTATTACATTCAGCTTATATGCCTCACTTTAGAGCTCAGATGAATTGTGTACCGGGTATGACAACACAAATTGCATATACACCTACACTTACAACTGAAGAAATGCGTGAATATCCCGATACGAAAACCAAGTTTGATAAGATTAATGAATTAAGAAAAGCTAAAGGAGAGGATCCTGTTGAGTTCGATTATATTCTCTTATGTAACAAGATTTGTGGTGCTTCGCACTATAATATGCAGTTAAAGATTGTTGTAGAAGAAGAAGCAGACTTTAATAAGTGGATCGCAACTCAAAAAACGTTAGCACAAAGTTTAAATTAAAGATAATAAAGTAGTAGAGATATGTCAGATCACCATCATCATAAAGAAACTTTCGTAACAAAGTATATCTTTAGTCAAGACCATAAGATGATCGCAAAACAGTATTTAATTACTGGTATGATCATGGGTATTATTGGTATTTTTATGTCAATGCTATTCCGTTTACAGTTAGCATATCCAGAACAAGAATTTAGCATTATAGAAGCCTTTTTAGGTAGAGGCGGAGAAGGTGGAGTTATGACACCAGATATGTATATGGCTTTGGTTACTATACACGGTACAATAATGGTATTCTTTGTTTTAACTGCTGGTTTAAGTGGTACATTTAGTAACTTGTTAATTCCGCTACAGATTGGAGCACGAGATATGGCATCTGGTTTCTTAAATATGTTATCATATTGGATGTTCTTCTTGTCTAGCGTAGTTATGGTAATTTCACTTTTTGTGGAAACAGGACCTGCCTCAGGAGGTTGGACAATATATCCTCCGTTAAGTGCATTGCCTCAAGCTATGTCTGGTTCAGGTGTAGGTATGACGTTATGGTTGGTGTCTATGTCTATTTTTATTGCATCCTCGTTATTAGGGTCATTAAATTATATAGTAACTGTATTAAACCTACGTACAAAAGGAATGAAAATGACAAGATTACCATTAACAATCTGGGCATTTTTTATCACAGCTATTATAGGTGTTATTTCGTTCCCAGTATTATTATCGGCAGCATTATTATTAGTGTTTGATAGAAGTTTCGGCACATCATTCTATTTATCAGATATTTTTATATCCGGTGAAGTGCTGCATTATAAAGGTGGATCTCCAATCTTATTTGAACACTTATTCTGGTTTTTAGGTCACCCTGAGGTATATATTATTTTATTACCCGCTTTAGGATTAACTTCTGAAGTTATTGCCACAAATTCACGAAAACCTATTTTCGGTTATCGGGCCATGATCGGTTCTATTATAGCGATTGCATTCTTATCGACTATCGTTTGGGGCCATCATATGTTCGTAACTGGTATGAATCCTTTCTTAGGATCGGTGTTTACATTTACAACATTATTAATTGCGATTCCTTCTGCGGTTAAAGCATTTAATTATATTACAACACTTTGGCGTGGAAATCTGCAACTAAACCCCGCAATGATGTTCTCTATCGGATTGGTATCAACATTTATTTCTGGAGGTTTAACAGGATTAATCTTAGGGGATAGTGCACTTGATATTAATGTGCACGATACAATGTTTGTAGTAGCGCATTTCCACTTGGTAATGGGTATTTCAGCAATGTTTGGTATGTTCGCAGGGGTATATCATTGGTATCCAAAAATGTACCGTAGAATGTTGAATAAAGATTTGGGTTATTTACATTTCTGGTTAACTGCTATTTCAGCTTATGGAGTATTTTTCCCAATGCACTTTACAGGTTTAGCAGGTCTGCCACGTAGATATTATAATAATACAGCATTTCCTATGTTTGATGATTTATTACATATCAATCAGGTAATAACAGTATTCGCAATTATAGGTGGTGTAGCACAGCTAATTTTCTTAGCTAATTTTTTCTTTAGTATGTATAAAGGACCAAGAGCACCTCAAAACCCTTGGAAATCTAATACTTTAGAATGGACAGCACCAATAGAACATATACATGGTAACTGGCATGGTGAAATTCCTCATGTACACCGTTGGGCTTATGATTATAGTAAGACAGATGAAAATGGTGAATTATGGGGTGGACAAGACTTTACACCACAGAATGTTCCCATACGAGAAGGTGAAGAAGAGTTTTAGATAAGAACAAAGTTTTATATAATAAAAGCCTCATAGAAATTCTATGAGGCTTTTTTATTTCTCCAGAAAAGCACCCAAAAAAGAATATTTGGGCGCTAATAAGTCGCGGTTATAAATCCCCTTCCGCTTCTCGAGACTAAAGTAAATAAAAATGAGGTGAAACTTTTCCTGTTAATTATGTATTTTTAAAAATATTATAAACAACTTATTCACTAATGAAATTTCTGAAAAGTTTCCTAAAAATTCTCCTAATTTTAGTCGTCTTGGTAGCACTAGCTCTTTGGTTATTTTCTAGAACATTAAAGCCAGATTATAACGGGAGTCTTCAATTAAATAACTTGCAAGATAAGGTTGAAGTTTTCTATGATGATTACGGTATACCACATATCTATGCACAAAACGAATTAGATGCTAGACGAGCTTTAGGTTATGTACATGCGCAAGATAGACTTTGGCAAATGGAAGTGATTCGTAGAATAGCAGCAGGTAGACTTTCAGAATTATTTGGTGAAAAGTTAGTGCGAAATGATAAATTTTTCTCAAGTCTTGGTATTGAAGAAGCAGCAGAAAAAACAATTCAAAATTTAGATACAACTACCAAAGCTTATAAATTATCTATTGCCTATTTAGATGGTATTAATCAGTTTATAAAAGAAGGATCCACTCCAATAGAGTTTTATTTAGTTGGTTTAGATAAAGAAGAATATACTTTAAAAGATGTATATAATGTGATTGGTTATATGGCTTTTAGTTTTGCTATTGCCCATAAGACTGAACCGGTTTTAACCGAAGTTAAAGAAAAGCTTGGTTCGGATTATTTAAAAGAATTAGATGTTTTTATTGATAGCACTACAACACTTATTAAAAATGAGAAGAACCCTGTTTTCGAAAGTGCTTTGGCAAGAGCCGTTAACGATATTTATGAAGCTTTACCTATTTCACCATTTATTGGGAGTAATAGTTGGGTGATAGGCCCAGAAAAAACAAAAAATGGCAAGGTGATTTTTGCTAATGATCCTCATATAGCATTTGCCCAACCAGCAGTTTGGTATCAATCTCATATTGTTACGCCAGATTATGAAATATATGGGTATAATTTAGCCTTAACACCATTTCCTTTATTAGGACATAATAGAGATTATGCCTATGGGTTGACCATGTTTGCTAACGATGATGTCGACTTTTATTTTGAAGAAAATAATTCAGAAAATGACATGCAGTATTTAACTCTTGACGGACCGAAAGATTATCAAATTAGAAAGAAGCATATTAAAGTTAAAGATGGAGAGTCGATTAGTTATGGTCTACGTGTAAGTGAACACGGACCTATAGTAAATGACGTGATAGAACAAATAAATGATGACAGGCCAATAGCGATGGATTGGGTTTACACCAATTTTGAGAATAAAATGTTAGATGTGTCTTATAGAATGTCACATTCTAAATCTTTGGATGAGTTTAAAGAAGGAACGTCATGGATTCATGCCCCAGGTTTAAATGTAATGTATGGAGATGCACAAGATAATATTGCGTGGTTTGCGTCTGGTAAATTACATAAGTTTAAAAATAGTGTTAATTCTAAACTAATCCTTAACGGAAATAGTGCAGATGACGAAAAAGAATATTTAGACTTTGATAATAATCCTCAAGCGATTAATCCATCATGGAACTATGTATATTCGGCCAATAACCAACCTGATTCAATTGCAGGTATGTTATACCCTGGTTATTATCAACCTGAAGATCGCGCAAAGAGAATAGTTAATTTATTAGAGGCTAAAAATGATTTTACAAAACAAGATGTAATGTTAATGATCAACGATGTAACCAGTTCAATGACGCCTACTATGATACAACGTGCTTTTAAAGATATTGATGATAATGCATTTTCTGATAAGGAAAAAGAAGCGCTAAATATTTTAAAAATATGGGATGGAAATTATAATTTAGAAAGTATTGCGCCTACCATTTATAATCGTTTTTTATATGAATGGTTAGAAAATACTTATTTAGATGAAATGGGTACTACTTTTTATACTTTTTTAAATACCTCACAGCAAAAGAAAGTAGCAGCTAATCAAATGGCTAGGGATTCATCTATTTGGTGGGATGATATCACCACCAAAGACAAAGTTGAAACTAAGAAAGATATAGTTGTTAATTCTTTAAAAGAAGCTATAATTTTTTTAGAAAAACAGTTAGGCAATGATATAAATACCTGGACATGGAATCGCGTACATACTATAGAACATAATCACCCTATGGGTAAAGTTGCTGCTTTACGAAAATATTTTAATGTAGGACCTTTTCCAATAAATGGAGGAAAAGAAGTAATTAATAATTTGGCTTTTAATTTAGATAGTACAGGTTATTATAAAGTAAAATCAGGACCATCAACACGAAGGGTGATTGATTTTTCTGATGTTGAAGGAAGTATGAGTATTTCGCCAACAGGGCAATCAGGCAACCCTTTAAGTGATCACTATAAAGATCAAGCACAAAAATATGTAGATGGAGAGTTTGTGCCAATGTTATTAAATAAAGAGCAAATTCGACAATCAAAGAATAAATTAATACTAGAGCCAGCACCAAAATAAAAAAGGTGGTTTGTTTACAAACCACCTTTACCATTATTTATGTTTTAAATTAATTTAGGTCAAAACGATCTAAATTCATCACTTTAGCCCAAGCAGCTACAAAATCATTTACAAATTTTTCTTCTCCATCATTAGCTCCATAAACTTCAGCGACTGCTCTTAATTCGGTATTAGAACCAAAAATAAGATCTGCTCTAGTTGCCGAAAACTTCATGGCGCCAGTGTTACGATCACGACCAATAAATTCTTTATCTTCGGAAGTAGCAGCTTTCCAAGTAATAGAAAAATCCAACAAATTTGTAAAGAAGTCATTTGTTAAACTACCAACATTGTCTGTAAATACACCATGCTTAGAACCGTCATAATTTGCTCCTAATACACGTAAACCACCAACTAAAGCTGTCATTTCTGGAATGGAAAGTGTTAATAAATTTGCTTTATCTACTAATAGATCTTCAGCAGCAACATTTAGATCTGGCCTCATATAATTCCTAAATCCGTCAGCTAAAGGCTTAAGATAACCGAATGATTCTAAATCTGTTTGCCCTTGTGATGCATCTCCTCTTCCTTGAGTGAAAGGAACTTCTAAATTGCGACCAGCATTTCTAGCAGCTTCTTCAATACCAGCATTTCCAGCTAATACAATTAGATCAGCCATAGAAACTGTTCCATTAAATTCATTTTGAATACCTTCTAATACATTTAGAACTTTATTTAATTCTGTAGGGTTATTTACTTCCCAACTTCTTTGCGGCTCTAAACGTAAACGTCCTCCATTTGCACCACCTCGCATATCTGAACCTCTAAACGTAGAAGCTGATGCCCAAGCTGTTGTTACTAATTGAGATACCGTTAAACCAGAAGCTAATATCATTTTCTTCAATGAAGAAATATCGGAATCACTCAATGTATAATTGACTGAAGGAATTGGATCTTGCCATATTAATTCTTCTTTCGGTACTTCTGGGCCTAAATAACGATCAATTGGCCCCATATCTCTATGCGTTAGTTTATACCATGCTCTGGCAAAAGCATCTTCAAAAGCTTTATGATCTTTATGAAAACGCTTAGATATCTCTAAATATGTAGGATCCATTTTTAAAGCCATATCAGCTGTAGTCATCATTAAAGCTTGCTTTCCATTTGGGTCACCAGCTCTTGGAGCCATTGGTGCATTAGAAGCTGCAGTTGGTGTCCATTGATGTGCACCAGCAGGACTCTTCGTTAATTCCCAATCGTTATTTAATAAGACATCAAAAAAATCATGATCCCAACGTATTGGATTGGGTGTCCAAGCGCCTTCTAAACCACTTGTAATAGCATCATCTAAAACTCCTGAGCCATAAGTGTTTTTCCAACCTGTGCTCATTTCTTCTATTGATGCACCATGAGGCTCAACACCTACATATTTATCTGGGTCTGCTGCACCATGTGCTTTACCAAAAGTATGACCACCAGCAACTAATGCAACAGTTTCTTCATCATTCATTGCCATACGACCAAAAGTAATCTTAATATCATGTGCCGATTTTAACGGATCAGGGTTTCCATTAGGTCCTTCTGGATTTACATAAATAAGCCCCATATGTACAGCTCCTAAATGGCCTTCTAAGTCACCATCACTTGTGTCATAACGCTCATCATTATCTAGCCAACCAGTCTCAGAACCCCAATACACATCTTGTTCTGGTTCCCATACATCTTCACGTCCTCCAGCAAAACCAAAAGTTTTAAAGCCCATAGATTCTAAAGCACAATTACCCGCAAGAATCATTAGGTCTGCCCAAGAAATTTTATTTCCATATTTTTTCTTAACTGGCCACAGTAATAAACGAGCTTTATCTAAATTTCCATTATCTGGCCAGCTATTTAAAGGGGCAAAACGATGCGTTCCAGTACCAGCTCCTCCTCTACCATCTCCAACTCTGTATGTCCCAGCACTATGCCAAGCCATACGTATCATTAATCCCCCATAATGACCATAATCTGCTGGCCACCAATCTTGAGAATCTGTCATTAAATTAATAACGTCTTGTTTTAACTCATCATAGTTAATACTATTAAACGCTTTCGCATAATCAAAATCTTCACCCATAGGGTTAGATTTTACTGCATGCTGACGTAAAATGTTTAACTTCAATTCATTTGGCCACCAATCGCGATTTGATGTTCCACCACCTGCATTGCGCTTCAATTCACCACTCATAAAAGGGCATTTGCCAGCGCTGTTAGTTGTATTATTTTCCATTTTTATAGATTTATAGATTGCTAAATTTTGTCCTATCAAATTTAGAGAATCTTTAGCTCTAATTCGATAAATTCAATTTATAAATCTTATGCGTTTATAAGCGTAATTTATAGAAAGAATAGATATGGTTTATTTTACTAAATCATTTTATATACTTCTGTAAAAGGAATTCTAAATCGATCACCATAGATACCTTTTTCAGTTCTAATGCCGCAACCAATGGCCATATTTATTTCTGCACCTAGGGGTAATTTTAAAGTGCGTTTTATGCGCCAAGTATCTGAACCTTCCATAGGGCAGGTATCATAACCAATACTAGCCATGCTTAACATAAACGTCTGTGCAGCCAAACCCGCACTTTTGTGAGCAACAATTCGCATATCAGAATTTCTTACTTCACGATATATAGGCCTTAATAATCCTGTAATAACAATTATTAAATATTTTAGAAGTCCAAAGATTCCGAGAAAATCAGCGTAAGCGAAAGGAATCAATCTTCCATAATAAGTTCTGATTTGTTTTTCTCTATTACTCTGTTTTTCTTTTGGAGTGTCATTCCCATAAAGGCTATTTATATAATTTAAGTTTTGTTTTGCGCGTCTTTTCCATAAATCTTTACGTACAACTACAATGACCAATTGTTGAGCGGTTTTAGCAGCATTTTGATTAAAGCAATAAGGCGCAATTTCTGCGAGTTTTTTTTTAGAAGTAATATGATAAAATTCCCACAACTGCATATTGCTACTATTGGGAGCTAAAACAGCTTGCTCGATACATTGCTTTACTTTTTCTGTATCTAATGGTTTATCTGCATTAAATATTCTAACAGAACGCCTGTAGTTTACAGCTTCTGAAACTGTTTTTTCTTGAGTCATATTTTAGGAAAGTTAAGCGTTAAATTTTACTACTTTAGGATTCATATAACGAAACCAAAGCGGTGGAATTAATGAAAGGATCATCATGCCAGGATACCCAGTTGGCATTTGTGGACTTTCGGGTAAAGATTTTAAAACTTGATATGGTTTACTTCCGTTATAATGATGATCTGAATGCCTAGATAAATTAAATAACATTAACTTACCAATAATGTGATCAGAATTCCAAGAATGTGTATGTCTAACTTGTTCATAACCTCCAAAATCATTTTGTTTACGGAGCAAACCATAATGCTCTATATAGTTTACAGTTTCGAGTAATAAAATACCGACAACCGCAGCAAGAACAAAAGCTAATAAAACGAACCATCCATAAAAATAGGAGATCAAGGCCAATACTAAAATAGTTGCAATTGAATATTGAATCATTCTATTTTGTAATGAAAAATTTGATTTATTTTCACTTGACATTCGTTTATTTTCAAGCTGCCATGCCTCTGCATAACTCATAAAATGAGAACGAATCCAAAAGATATAAAGTGGCTCATTTTTTCTGGCAGTAGCAGCATCTTTACGAGTAGCTACATTAAGATGATGACCTCCGTTATGATATGGTAAAAAATGGGTGTTTAATGAAGTTAAGAGTAAAAGCTCTCCAAAAAATTGATCTGTTCTATTAAGTCGATGGCCTAATTCGTGCCCAACATTAATGCCAATAACACCACACATTAATCCCATAGCTAAAATGCGTCCAATATAATCAACCAAGGTTAAGTTAGGTTCTTGAATTACTTTAAAAAAGAAAAATAACATGACAAATTGAACAGGTAGAGTTAGATATAATATCCAACTGTATAGTGTATTTTCTTTTTCTAATTGAGCGGTTTCTTTGTCAAAATTTCTAGCATCAGCTTTAAAAAAAAATTCTAAAACAGGAACTAAACCAAAAAACACAAAAACAGGCAAAAAAGTCAAGATTCCCTTAGATGTAAATGAAATATAAACAGTTATTGGTAATACATAAACCAAAAAGTATTTAACTCTTCTTAGCATAGCAATTAATTGTTTTCAGAAACTTTAGGCTCTAAATTATATTGTTGCATTAGCGTATTTGTAAGTTTATCAAAATTACCCTCTTTGGCATATTTTCTAACTGTGTTAGGGTTAAAGTTTCCATTCATGTAAAACACAGAACTGTTTTTTGGTGCCGTTTTATAAACCATTATTTCTTTTACAACATCTTTGTTTTCTCTAACACTAATTAAAGTCCTTATTGGGTCTTCATTTTTTCTAAAAACTTCAATAAAACTATCTGTTGTAAGATTACTTATTTGGTTACTAATAGCTGTGCTTTCGATTTTATTTTTTGGTGCTAATTGAATAAATCTAATATCTCTAACATTACCCATAAAATTATTCATTTCTGGAGAAGCGTTACGTAGTAAACTCAACATAAATTGAGGGACCCTAATAGCGGTTACATTAGCATCATTTTTATGTTGATTGTAAAAACTATTGATAGAGTTATAACTTCCGCAAGAGGTTATTAATAAAAAGGCAAAGGCAAAAACTATTTTTTTCATACAAATTGAATAAGATATAAATCTACGAAAAATTAAATTTTATGATTAGTAAAATCTTTGATTATTAACAGGATGACTTACAACGTTTTCGTAATTTCTTTTTAATTAAACATCATTTATTTTTTAAATAAGCGAACTTTATACCAATTAAACTTCTACGGTATAAAACTAGTAAATCAAATTTTGTAAGTACAGATTATATTTTATAATTAGTTGCAAGAATTCCAAATAGGATCGCTTGGTAGAGGCGCCTCTAAACTAATTTGCTCTTTAGAAACAGGATGAATAAATTCAATCTTTCTTGCATGAAGGTGTATGCCACCATCTTTATTACTTCTTTTAGAACCGTATTTTAGATCACCTTTAATAGGTGAGCCTATTACTGAAAGTTGCACTCTTATTTGATGATGTCTACCTGTTTCAAGATCGATTTCTAATAAGAAATAGTTGTCTAATTCTTTAATTATTTTGTAGTGTAAAACAGCTCTTTTACTGCCCTCAGTTTCTTTGTTAAAAACTGTTGATTTATTATTTTTCTGATTTTTTTTCAGGAAGTTAACAAGCGTATCGTGATTCTTATCAGGCTTGTTTTTTACAACTGCCCAATAGGTTTTTTTAATCTGCTTTTCGCGTAGCATTTTATTAAGACGTTCTAAAGCTTTTGATGTTCTTGCAAAAATAATGATACCACTTGTTGGTCTGTCTAGCCTATGAACTACTCCTAAAAACACCATACCAGGCTTATTGTATTTTTTCTTAACGTAATCCTTTACTATTTCACTAAGTGGAGTATCGCCCGTTTTGTCACCTTGTATAATATCGCCTACTTTTTTATTGACAATAATTAGGTGATTATCCTCATAAAGAATCTCTAAATTAGAAATAGTTGAAGCCATTTTAGTTAGCTTTTATATCCTGATTTACTCCATCAATAAAATCTAGTAGTTCTTCTCTACCAACTTTAGAAGATGCGGAAGTAATAAAGTATTGTGGCATTTCTTCCCAGTTTTTTAAAATTTCACGTTGGTAGTCCTGTAAATTTTTATTTAGCTGAGAAGGTTTTAATTTATCTGATTTTGTAAAAATAATACAGAAAGGAATACTATTTTCACCTAAAAATTGCATGAATTCGAGATCGATCTTTTGAGGTTCATGGCGTGCATCAACAAGTACAAAAGAGCAAGTGAGTTGCTCACGTTTTAAAAAATAATCTGTAATAAATTTCTGAAATTTAGCACGTTGTGTTTTAGAAACTTTGGCATAACCATAACCAGGTAGATCAACTAAGAACCAATTCTCATTTATTTTAAAATGATTTATTAGTTGTGTTTTACCAGGTCTTCCAGAAGTTTTAGCAAGATTCTTATTATTAACTAACATGTTTATTAGAGAAGACTTACCAACATTAGATCTGCCAATAAAAGCATATTCTGGTATAGATTCTTTAGGACATTTAGCAACATTGGTGTTACTAATGATAAACTGTGCCGATTTAATTTTCATAATAACTAAAGATCTTCTTTAGTAAGCCAGTCTTCGAGTAATTCATTAAAAGTATCTGGGTGTTCCATCATTGGTGCATGCCCACATTTGTCAATCCAATATAACGTAGATTTTGGCAATAGTTTATGAAATTCTTCAGCAACATCTGGTGGAGTAACGGTGTCATTTTTACCCCAAATTAAACCAGCTGGCATCTCCATAGCAGGCAAATCTTTGGCCATGTTATGTCTAATTGCACTTTTGGCGATTGCTAAGGTTCTAATTAATTTGTTACGATTGTTAACCGAATCAAATACATCATCAATAATTTCTTTAGTTGCTATTTCTGGGTTGTAAAATACATCTTGAGCTTTCTTTTTAACATATTCATAATCACCACGCTTAGGATAACTTTCACCCATAGAATTTTCATACAATCCAGAGCTTCCGGTCAAAACAATACCTGCAACTTTTTCAGGATAATTTTTTGCATAATACAAAGCAATATGACCACCTAAAGAATTACCTAAAAGTATGTAATCTTCTAGATTTTTAAATGCTGTAAACTCCTTAATAAATTTAGCTAAACTCTTTACATTGGTTTTTAATAATGGTAAAGAATAGATAGGTAGTTCTGGCATAAGTACCATGTAACCTTTACTAGAAAAATAGTCAAATACACCATCAAAATTGCTAAGGTTCCCCATCAAACCATGTAAAATGATAATAGGTCGCCCTTCGCCAGATTCTAAATAAGAGAATTTCCCTTCTTTTTTGTAGTTGTTACCCATTAAATGTTTCTCGGTTTATAGCTAGTTGCAAAAGTAACTAATTTGATTCAAAGTACTGATTTTCTTCAAAATTCTAAAACCTTTTCTTTTATAAGAATTCAAAAATACCTTAAATAATTAATAATCAATACAATAATTCTCAGTGGGGAAAGTTATTAACAAAGTGGTAAAATATGGTAAAAAGTGGTAAAAATCTTTATATTTGTCATTAAAATCTTTCAAAGCTGTAATTAAGTGGTAAATCTTGTGGGCACATATGAATGCAAAGCCGATGTTAAAGGTCGGTTAATGCTACCTGCTGCACTTAAAAAACAATTAGCCGCAATATTACAAGAAGGTTTTGTTTTGAAAAGAGCTGTTTTTCAGACTTGTCTGGAACTATACCCAATGACTGAATGGAATAGGAGGATGCAAAAAGTAAATAAGCTCAACCCATTTGTAAAAAAGAACGATGAATTTATACGTCGATTTACAGCTGGTCTTAAGATAATAGAATTAGACGCTTCAGGTCGTTTACAAATACCTAAAGATTTACACTCATTTGCTGGAATTTCTAGAGAAGTAACATTGACTTGCGTAAGGGGAATTGTTGAAGTTTGGGATAAACAGCGTTACGAAAAAGCTATAGATGATGCCGCAGTTGATTTTGCTGAATTGGCAGAAGAGGTTATGGGTGGTGAAAATATGATGGATGATGAGTTATCATGATCCAGTTTTGCTCTTTGAAAGTGTTGATGGTTTAGAAATTGATCCGAAAGGAATTTATGTTGATGTCACCTTTGGTGGAGGAGGGCATTCAAGAGAAATCTTAAATCGATTAAATGATCAAGGAAAGTTATTTGCTTTTGATCAAGATAAGGATGCTTTACAAAATTCGATAGATGATGAGCGCTTTACATTAATCAACGAAAATTTTAGATATATAAAAAGATTTTTGCGATTTCATGGTATTAAAAAAGTTGACGGTATTCTAGCAGACTTAGGTGTTTCATCACATCAATTTGATGTCGCTGAGCGTGGTTTTTCTACTCGATTTGATGCAGAATTAGATATGAGGATGAATCAACAAAGTGAGACTTCTGCATACAACATCATTAATGAGTATGAAGAAGAAAAACTGAGCAATATTCTATTTCAATATGGTGAATTAAGAAATGCAAGAACTCTTTCTAAAACAATTGTTGAAGCTAGAAATGAAATAAAGATTGAGTCTAGTTTTCAGCTAAAAGAAGTTTTGAAACGATTTCTTCCGAAAAGTAAAGAGCATAAAATTTTGGCTCAAATCTTTCAAGCTATTCGAATTGAAGTGAATGAAGAATTAGAAGCGTTAAAAGAGTTTTTAGAGCAAACAATAGATCTATTAAGAGAAGACGGAAAGCTAAGTGTAATCTCCTATCATTCTTTAGAAGATAGATTGGTGAAAAGATTTATTAGAAGCGGATTATTTGAAGGAGAGCCTGAAAAAGATTTTTTTGGAAATGTAACAGTTCCTTTTAAAAAAGGAAAGCTCATAACACCATCAGCAAAAGAGATAAAAGAAAATAATAGAGCACGAAGTGCGAAACTAAGAATAGCAACCAAATTATAATGGCGAATCTAAAACAAATAGTTTACGATCTTTTAAAAGGAAAATTTCTAGTAGACGAAGACGCGCCAAAAAACTGGAGACTACTCATTTTCTTAGCGTTATTAGCTCTTATAATGATCGCTAGTTCACATAGCATCGATAATAAAGTTCAAAAAATTGCAGAATTAAACAAAGAATATAGAGAATTAAGATCAGAATTTACAGCAACACGATCTGATCTAATGAAGTTAAAGATGGAGTCTACCATCACCAAAAAATTGGCAGAAAAAGAATTATACATTTCAGAAAATCCACCAAAAAAAATCAAGGTAAAACAATAGAATAATTGGCTACAGAAAAAAAGAACATACTCAACAAACTCTATTTGTTAACTGGCTTCATGTTCTTGTTTGCGCTAGCAATCACCTATAAATTAATTGATATTCAGTTTGTTAAAGGTGATTATTATAGGCAGCAGGCAGAAGAAGGTACAGTAAGAAATTTTGAAATTCCTGCAAATCGTGGCAATGTGTATACTGCTGATGGAAGTTTGTTGGCAACCTCTGTTTCTAAGTTCGATATCAGAATGGACGCCGTTACAGTTTCAAGTGAAAACTTCGAAGAAGGTATCAAAGGTTTAAGTAAGGAACTTTCGAAAATGTTGGGTAATACTTCTGGCGCTTGGGAATCTAAAATTAGAAAAGCCAGAAAAATTAAGAATCGATACCTGTTTATTACTCGAAATCTTAGCTATAATGAATACCAGCGTATTAAGAAGCTTCCAATTTTCAAGTTGGGTGCTTATAAAGGTGGATTAATTGCAGAACAACGTACAGTTAGAGAACATCCGATTGGAAAAATAGCTGAACGCTACGTTGGGTACGATGATTATCGCGGACGTGTAGGTATCGAAGGAAATTTTAGAGAATACCTTAAAGGTAAAAACGGTAAGCGTCTTAAGCAAAAAATAGCGAAAGGTCAATGGAAACCTTTAAACGACAATAACGAAATAGAACCTTTAGATGGTAAGGATGTTTATACTACGATCGATTTAAATATTCAAGATATTGCTCATCATGCTTTACTAGAACAATTAGAAAAATACAGTGCCGATCATGGAACGGTAGTAGTGATGGAAACGAATACGGGTGAAGTAAAAGCCATATCAAATCTTGGTCGGAATAAAGAAGGGAAATACTACGAGCGTTTAAATCATGCAGTCGGTGAATCTCATGAACCAGGTTCTACATTTAAACTGATGAGCATGATCGTTGCTTTAGAAGATAAAGTAATTGATACTGGAGCTGTGATTGACACCGAAAATGGTACATTAAAAGTTTACGATAGAACAGTAAGAGATTCTCATAGAGGTGGTTATGGTAAAATTTCTGCTGCTAGAGTATTTGAAGTTTCTTCTAATGTTGGCATAGTAAAAATTATAGAAGAAAATTATAAAAACAATCCTAAAAAATTTATTGAAGGTCTTCGCAGAATGAACATTGGCGAAAAGCTAAATGTGCCAATCAAAGGAGAAGGCTCTCCAATAATTCCAAATCCAGAAAATAAAAAGCGATGGTACGGTACTTCATTAGCATGGATGACTCATGGTTATGGTGTGCACATAACGCCTTTACAAACACTGGCTTTCTATAATGCCATTGCAAATAATGGTGAAATGATAAAGCCCCGATTCATTAAAGAAGTTCGCTCTCAGGGTAAATTAATAGAAAGTTTTGATCGTGAGATTATAAATCCTAAAGTCTGTTCTCAAGAAACCATTAATAAAATGAAAGTAATGATGGAAAATGTGGTAAAGAGAGGTACTGCAGAGAACATCTACGATAAAAACTATTCAATGGCGGGTAAAACAGGCACTTGTCAAGCTGAATATTGGACGGGTAAAACACAATATATATCCTCTTTTGTAGGGTATTTTCCCGCAGATACTCCTAAGTATTCATGTATTGTAGTAATTCATAAACCAGATAAGAAAAAAGGATATTATGGCAATGTAGTTGCAGCTCCTGTGTTTAAAAAAATTGCAAAGAAAATCTATACAGATACTCCGCTGTTAGAAGAAATCAGAAAAGATGAGTTTGATTATCAGATGGTGAATACAGATTTCAAAAAACACAATGAGAGACTAAGAAAAAATTATGTGGCTATGCCAAATCTTAAGAATATGTCTGGTATGGATGCAGTTGCACTACTAGAAAATTTGGGATTAAGAGTTAATTCTGATGGAACAGGAAAAGTGAAAGGACAATCGATAAAACCTGGTAAGAAAATAGAAAAAGGATCAATCATAAAATTAAACCTGTCTTAAATCTTGAAAAGTTTAAAAGATATATTGTATAAAGTAGCAATTGAATCAGTGTACGGTAGTACTGATTTAATGGTAGATGCGATTGTATTTGATTCTAGAAAGGTTACAAAAAAGAGTGTTTTTGTAGCAATAAAAGGTTCGGTTATAGATGGACATAAATTTATTGATAATGTTATTGATAAAGGAGTTAAAGCTGTTATATGTGAAAATCTTCCGTTAAAAAGAAACAAAGATGTTACATATATAATTGTAGATGACGCTAATAGAGCGTTAGCGATTTCAGCTTCTAATTTTTACGAAAATCCATCAAATAAATTAAAACTGATTGGTGTTACAGGTACTAATGGTAAAACAACTATTGTTACACTTCTTTATAATTTATTTAAAAAAGCTGACTATAAGGCAGGATTACTTTCAACAGTTAAAATTTTAGTAGACAAACAAGAATTTCCCGCTACTCATACAACACCAGATTCAGTTACCATTAATGAGTATTTAGATAAAATGGTTAAGACAGGTGTTGAGTTTTGCTTTATGGAAGTGAGCTCTCATGGTATAGACCAGAAGCGTTCTGAGGGATTAGAATTTGCAGGAGGAATTTTTACGAACCTTTCTCACGATCATTTAGATTATCACAACTCTTTTGCAGAATATAGAGACGTAAAAAAATCATTCTTTGATAGCTTGCCTAAATCTGCTTTTGCATTAGTAAACATAGATGATAAGAATGGTAAAATAATGCTGCAAAACACACAGGCAAAGCAATATACATATGCTTTAAAAACCGTTGCAGATTATAAAGTAAAAATTCTTGAAAATCAATTAACAGGTTTACTACTGATAATAAATAATAATGAAGTTTGGACAAAACTCATAGGTAGTTTTAATGCTTATAATTTACTGGCAATTTATGCAACTGCCGATTTATTAGGTGTTGAGCAAATTGAAAATTTACGTTTACTAAGTGGTTTAGAGAGTGTAAGTGGTAGGTTTCAATACATAGTTTCTGATACTGGCGTAACAGCTATAGTAGATTATGCACATACACCAGATGCTTTAAAGAATGTATTAGAAACCATCAATACTATAAGAACTTATAATGAAAAAGTAATCACAGTAGTAGGTTGTGGTGGAGATAGAGACAAGTCTAAGCGCCCTAAAATGGCACATATTGCCTCAGAATTATCAAATCAAGCAATTTTCACTTCCGATAATCCAAGAACTGAAGATCCTCAATCTATCATAGATGATATGGAGGCAGGTGTAGAACCTCAAAATTATAAAAAAACCATTTCAATTGTTGATAGAAGACAAGCTATTAAAACAGCTGGTAAAATGGCTGAAAAAGGAGATATCGTGCTCATTGCAGGTAAAGGACATGAAACTTATCAAGAAGTGAACGGAGTTAAAACTGACTTCGATGATTATAAAATAGTAACCAAAATTCTTAAAGAATTAGAGAAATAACTCGCTAAACCATATGCTGTATTATCTGTTTGAATACTTGGAAAAACATTACGAATTAGCTGGAGCAGGATTGTTTCAATACATCTCTTTTCGCTCAGCTCTAGCTTTTGTTTTTTCAATTTTAATATCAACCATCTTTGGTAGACGTATTATAGATAAGTTACGTCGTCTTCAAATCGGCGAGTCGGTTCGTGATCTTGGTTTAGAAGGTCAAAAAGAAAAAACAGGTACACCAACTATGGGTGGTGTTATCATCATTTTGGCAACTGTAATTCCGGTATTACTTTTCGCAGAATTAGGCAATGTGTATATCATCATATTATTAGTTTCTACACTTTGGATGGGGCTCATAGGGTTTATTGATGATTACATAAAAGTCTTTAAAAAAGATAAAGATGGACTTAAAGGAAGGTTCAAAATTTTAGGACAAGTAGGATTAGGAATTTTTGTAGGATGTATGCTTTACTTTTCACCTAGTGTGGTGGTTAAAGAAAAGAAACAATTACCAGCTTCTCAACAAGTTCAATTACAGACTGTAAATCCTTCAGAGCTTTTCGAAAAAGAACATAAGTCGTTAAAAACAACAATTCCTTTTGTAAAGAATAACGAATTTGATTACTCATCATTGGTTAGTTGGCTAGGTGATGGGATGAAAGAATACAGTTGGATTCTTTTTGTACTTATTGTGGTATTTATCATTACTGGAACATCAAATGGTGCTAACCTAACTGACGGTATAGATGGCTTGGCTGCAGGTTCTTCGGCTATAATTGTTACAGCTTTGGGTGTCTTTGCTTGGGTATCTGGTAATATCATTTTTGCAAATTATTTGAATGTAATGTACATACCCTATTCTGGTGAAATGACAGTGTTTATCAGTGCATTTGTAGGAGGTTTAGTGGGATTCTTGTGGTATAATACTTATCCAGCACAGGTGTTTATGGGTGATACAGGTAGTTTAACTATAGGTGGAATTATAGCAGTGTTGGCAATAGCAGTCCGTAAAGAATTTTTACTGCCAATTCTCGCAGGAATCTTCTTCGCAGAAACACTTTCTGTAATGATGCAGGTAAGTTATTTCAAATATACACGAAAGAAATATGGTGAAGGAAGACGCATTTTTCTCATGTCCCCGTTACATCATCACTTTCAAAAGAAAGGATATCACGAAAGTAAAATAGTAGCAAGATTCTGGATTGTGGGAATCATGCTCGCAGTACTGTCGATAATAACATTGAAAGTGAGATAGTATGAAAAAGATTGCTGTTTTAGGCGGTGGAGAAAGTGGTGTTGGTACAGCAATTTTAGCTAAGAAAAAAGGATATAAAGTTTTTGTTTCAGACAAAGGAACAATTGCTAATAAATACAAAGAAGTTCTTTTACATAATGATATTGCTTTTGAAGAAAAAAAGCATTCTGAAGATCTAATTTTTGATGCTGATTTAGTAATGAAAAGCCCTGGTATTCCCGACAAGGTAAAGTTGGTTCAGCAACTTGTAGAAAAAGGAATAAAGGTGATTTCTGAAATTGAATTTGCAAGTAAGTATACCAAAGCAACTATAGTTGGAATTACTGGAAGTAATGGTAAAACGACCACGACGTTGTTAACCCATCACATTCTTAAAAATGGAGGATTAAATGTTGGAGTTGCAGGAAATGTTGGTGATAGTTTTGCATTACAAGTGGCTGACAATGAATATAAAAACTATGTATTGGAGTTGAGTAGTTTTCAATTAGACGGCATAATAGATTTTACTCCACATATTGCAATTATAACAAATATTTCACCCGATCATTTGGATCGCTATGAATATAAATATGAGAATTATATCAATTCAAAATTCAGAATAACAATGAATCAAACTGAAGATGATTTTCTCATTTATGATGCAGATGACGAAGCAATTTCAGAATGGTTTAAAACTAATTCAACAAAAGCGCAATTACTGCCTTTTTCGATTACTAAAAAGTTAGAAAGAGGTGCATATATAGATAACAATAACATAATAATACAAACTGATTCAAACAAATTTACAATGGGTATAACAGCGTTAGCATTACAAGGAAAGCATAACACTAAGAATGCGATGGCCTCGGCTATGGCATCTACATTATTAAAGGTTCGAAGTGAAGCACTACGAGAAAGTTTAGAAAATTTTGATAGTGTAGAACATCGTTTAGAGCCTGTATTAAAGATAAATGGGGTTCAATACATAAACGATTCAAAAGCTACAAATGTTAACGCAACTTTTTATGCTTTAGAGAGTATGAAAACAGACACGATCTGGATTGTTGGAGGTGTAGATAAAGGAAATGATTACACAGATCTTTTGCCTTTAGTTCATGAGAAGGTAAAAGCTATAGTCTGTTTAGGTGTAGACAACAGAAAAATACACGAGGCATTTAATAATGTAATTGATTTAATAGTTGATACACAAGGAGCTGAAGAAGCGGTAAAGGTAGCTTATAAAATTGCTGATAAAGGTGATTCAGTTTTGTTATCGCCAGCATGTGCAAGTTTCGATCTTTTCGAAAATTACGAAGATAGAGGTAGACAATTTAAAGAAGCTGTTAGACAATTGTAAATGACTAAGATCCTCAAAAATATAAGAGGTGATAAAACCATTTGGGCTATTATTGCTTTATTGGCAATATTTTCCTTTCTCCCTGTTTACAGTGCTAGTACCAATCTTGTATATGTTGTGGATAATGGGACCACTCTAGGCCACTTACTAAAGCATGCGGTATTATTATTATTAGGCTTTGTAATTGTATACGCTACGCATAAAATACCGTATCGATATTTTAGCGGATTGTCAGTTTTATTAATACCTGTTGTTATTGTCTTGCTTATTTATACCCTAATGCAAGGCACTCAAGTAGGTGGCGTTAATGCAAGTAGATGGATTCGAATTCCTTTTGTTGGTATTGGTTTTCAGACATCTACTTTGGCAGGAGTTATTATAATGATTTTTGTAGCGAGATACCTGTCTAGAAATAAAGATAAAGAAATTAAGTTTAAAGAAAGTTTGTGGCAATTTTGGTTACCCATAGGAGTAGTTTTGATACTAATTTTACCAGCAAATTTTTCGACTACCGCAATCATTTTTGCTTCAATTTTAATGCTGACTTTTATTGGAGGATATCCATTTAAATACCTGGCATCTATTGTTGGAATAGGAGTTTTAGTTTTTGTCTTATTCATTTTAACAGCTAAAGCTTTTCCTGATGCTTTTGAGGGAAGTAGGATAAATACTTGGGTAAGCAGAATAGAAAATTTTGCCGAACCAGATGCAGAAGCTAATTATCAGGCTGATAAAGC
This sequence comes from Maritimimonas rapanae, assembly GCF_057837205.1. NCBI lineage: Bacteria > Pseudomonadati > Bacteroidota > Flavobacteriia > Flavobacteriales > Flavobacteriaceae > Maritimimonas > Maritimimonas rapanae. The sequence continues at coordinate 286,074 of NZ_JBYQFI010000001.1, forward strand.
AAAAATTGCAATTGCTTCAGGAGAAATTCAAGGCAAGGGTCCTGGTAAAAGTGTTCAGAAAAACTTTTTACCACAATCATCATCAGATTTTATTTATGCAATAATAGTAGAAGAATTTGGCCTTTTTGGGGCATTCTTTTTAATGATTCTGTACTTAGCACTATTGTTCAGAATAGTTATAGTAGCTACAAAAACCGAGACAATATTCGGCACGTTAGTAGTACTCGGGGTTGGAATACCAATTATTTTTCAGGCTCTAATTAATATGGCAGTAGCTGTGGGGTTATTTCCAGTAACTGGTCAGCCATTACCATTAATGAGTGCCGGTGGCACTTCTATATGGATGACATGTTTTGCTATAGGTATTATTCTTAGTGTTAGTGCAAATAGAGAAGTAGAGATAGCCAAGAGTAAGAAAAAAGAAGATGAAGATAATCCACTAAATATATTACATGAAGCAATCGGTTAATATATTGATAAGTGGAGGAGGCACAGGTGGTCATATCTATCCTGCAATAGCCATAGCTAACGAATTAAAAGAGCGATATAAGAATGCAAAATTTTTATTTGTGGGAGCTAGTGATCGTATGGAAATGGAAAAAGTGCCACAAGCTGGTTACGAAATAAAAGGTTTGTGGATATCTGGAATTCAAAGAAAATTAACGCTTAAAAATTTGATGTTTCCATTTAAACTGATGAGTAGTTTATGGAAGGCTAGTGGTATTATTAAAAAATTTAAACCTGATGTTGTGATAGGTACTGGAGGTTTCGCCTCAGGACCAACATTGCAAATGGCTAATAGAAAAGGAATTCCAACTTTGGTACAAGAACAGAATTCATATCCTGGAATTACAAATAAAATCCTATCAAAAAAGGCAGATAAAATATGTGTTGCCTATGATGGACTAGAGCGTTTTTTCCCAAAAGATAAAATTGTAAAAACGGGCAATCCGGTAAGGCAAGATTTATTAGACGTTTCTAATAAACGAAAAGAAGCTCAAGAATTTTTTAAGCTAGATGAAGACAAAAAAACTGTTTTAGTTCTTGGTGGAAGTTTGGGAGCTAGAGCAATCAATAAGTTGATAGAAAGTCAAGTAGAGTGGTTTAAAAAAAATGATATTCAACTTGTATGGCAAACAGGTAAATTATATATAGAAGAATACAAAAAACATGGCGGCACAGGAGGAGTACAAACGCATGCTTTCTTAAACAATATGAACCTAGCCTATGCTGCGGCTGATGTTATTATAAGTAGGGCAGGCGCTGGGTCAATCTCAGAATTATGCATAGTTGGTAAGCCTGTAATTTTTATCCCATCACCTAATGTTGCAGAAGATCATCAAACTAAAAATGCAATGGCAGTAACTTCTAAAAATGCTGCATTATTGGTGAAAGAAAGTGAGCTTGAGATCTTTCAATCACTAATGGAAATGTTGATCAATGATGAAGAACAACAAGAGGAGTTGAGTAAGAATATAAAACAATTGGCATTGCCAAATGCTACAAAAGATATAGTAAACCAAATAGAAGTTTTGATTAATTGAATTTAAAAGAAATACATAGCATTTATTTTATAGGAATCGGCGGAATTGGCATGAGTGCCTTAGCGCGTTATTTCCATAAGAATGATATACATATTTCTGGTTACGATCGCTTTCATTCAACAAATACTACAGCACTAGAAAATTTAGGAATTGATATTAATTATAAAGATGATGTTTCTTTAATCGGTCAAGATTTTCTAAATAATAAGAATTCAATTGTGGTTTATACTCCTGCGATACCTAAGGATCATAAACAGTTTAATTATTTTAAAAATAATGAATTTAAGATTTTTAAACGCGCCGAAATTTTAGGAGAGATTACTAAAAATACTTTTTGCTTTGCTGTGGCTGGGACACATGGTAAAACAACTACATCGACCATTTTAGGTCATATCTTAACGGAATGTGGAATTAATGCAACGTCCTTTTTAGGTGGAATATCAGAAAATTACAACTCTAATTTAATCCTTGGTGGGGATGAAATTAGTGTTGTAGAAGCAGACGAATTCGATCGTTCATTTTTAAAATTATCACCAAATATTGCATGCATCACTTCTATGGATGCTGATCATTTAGATATTTATGGCGAATCTGATCAATTACAGCAATCATTTAGAGATTTCGCTCATAAAGTTTCAGATACTCTTTTTGTAAAAAAAGGATTACCTATTGATGGAATTACCTATGGAATTGAAGAAAGCGCAGATTATGATGCGCAAAATATTTCAATTGAAAATGGCACTTACATTTTCGATGTAAAAACGCCTTCAGATATTATAAAAAATATAGAACTCAATTTACCAGGAAAACATAATGTGCTAAATACTGTGGTAGCTTTGGCAATGGCTAATAGATATGGAGTTCCACTCCAATCCATTGCCAAAGCTTTAAAAACTTTTAAAGGAGTACAACGCAGATTTACGTACAAGATTAAAAACGATGATTTAGTATTGATAGATGACTATGCACATCATCCTACAGAAATTAATGCTGTTGCAGAATCGGTTAGAGAGTTATATCCAAATGAAAAAATATTGGCTGTTTTTCAACCTCATTTATTTAGCAGAACGAAAGATTTTGTAGATGATTTTGCGGAAAGTTTATCAAAATTTGATGCTTTATTATTGCTAGATATTTATCCGGCTAGAGAATTGCCAATTGAAGGAGTAAATTCTGATTGGTTATTGAGTAAAATAGCCCTCCATGATAAAAAAGTGGTTTCAAAAGAAGAACTAAATACACATATTTTAAAGACTTCAGCAAAAGTGATAGTTATAATTGGCGCAGGAGACATCGGTGAATTGGTTAATCCTGTTAAAGAAATTCTATTAGAAAAAACGGTATGAAAAAATACTTAAAACATATTAAAACACTTGTATTTATAGGCCTTTTGGTGTTTTTATTTGGTTTTGCATCTTATAGAAATGAAGTAAAAAAAGTCAATGAAATTGATGTGAAATTTGTTAACGGAGATAACCTTTTTATAACTTATGAGACGGTTAATAAATTGTTAATACAAAATTATGGTCAGCTTAAAAGTCAGCCAAAAGAAAATATAATTTTGAGCAGTTTGGAGTCAACTCTGCAATCTAATGAAATGATTGAAGAGGCTGATGTTTTCTTAACGGTAGATGGAAAGCTCTGTGCTTCATTAAAACAAAAAACACCAATTGCTAGGGTTAATGATGAAGGTATTGCTTACTATATTGATAGTAAGGGCTTTAAAATGCCATTATCATCAAATTACTCGGCAAGGGTTCCAATTGTTAGCGGTGTTAAAGGCGCCGATGTATCGAAAGTGTACAAACTAGCTAAACTAATTTATAATGATGATTTTTTACATCAGCAAATTATTGGAATCGATCAAAAGTCAGAAAATGACTTTGTTTTAAAAACAAGAGTAGGAGGGCAGCAGATAGAATTAGGAAATTTAAATAGAATAGAGGTAAAGTTTAAAAAACTAAAAGCCTTCTATCAAAAAAAACTAAAAGATAACACATTAGATAACTACCAAACTATCAACTTGAAATTTATAAATCAGGTTGTTTGTACAAAAAAGTAAATTATGGAGCACGAAAATATAGCTGTTGGTTTAGATATTGGTACAACTAAGATTGTTGCAATGATCGGTAAAACTAACGAATATGGCAAAATAGAAATGCTTGGCATGGGTAAAGCCAAGAGTTTAGGTGTTCATAGAGGTGTGGTTAATAATATCACACAGACAATCCAATCAATCCAACAGGCGGTAGAAGAAGCTGAAAGCATTTCAGATTATAAGATCAAAGATGTAGTAGTAGGTATTGCGGGTCAGCATATTCGTAGCTTGCACCATAGCGATTATATTACACGTCCAAATTCTGAAAAAGTAATCGATGAATCTGATATTGAAAAGTTGATCAATCAGGTTCATAAATTGGTAATGCTGCCTGGCGAAGAAATTATTCATGTACTACCTCAAGATTATAAAGTAGATGGTCAAGGTGAGATAAAAGAGCCGATTGGTATGTATGGAGGTCGTTTAGAAGCCAATTTTCATGTGGTTGTTGGCCAAGTTTCATCTATTAGAAATATTGGTAGATGTATTAAAAGTGCAGGTTTAGAATTGTCTAATATCACATTAGAACCTCTTGCTTCCGCTGATGCGGTTCTAAGCCAAGAAGAAAAAGAAGCTGGTGTTGCTTTAATAGATATAGGAGGCGGTACAACTGATTTAGCGATTTTTAAAGATGGTATCATTCGCCATACATCGGTTATTCCTTTCGGAGGAAATGTAATCACAGAAGATATAAAGGAGGGTTGTTCAATCATCGAAAAGCAGGCCGAACTTTTAAAAACAAAATTTGGTTCAGCATGGCCAGGTGAAAATAAGGAGAATGAGATTGTTTCTATACCCGGCTTACGAGGTAGAGAACCAAAAGAAATTACGCTTAAAAACCTTTCTAAAATTATTCATGCTAGAGTAGTTGAAATAGTCGAACAGGCATATTTAGAAATTAAAAATTATGGTCACGAAGAGACCAAAAAGAAATTGATTGCAGGTATTGTATTGACAGGTGGTGGTGCAGAATTAAAGCATATTAAGCAATTGGTTGAATATATTACAGGTATGGATACCAGAATAGGTTACCCGAATGAGCATATTTCGGGTAGTTCAGATGTAGATATGTCAAGCCCTTCTTTTGCAACTGCTGTTGGGTTGCTTATGAAAGGATTGAATCAAAAAACTAAGTCTAGAAAACAAGTAGCTGCTGAAGCAGTTGATAGTTCTGGAGAATATACAGCAAGCCCAAGACAAGAAATTGAAAAGAAATCAATTTTTGAAAAATGGGCTGATAAATTCAGAGAATTTTTAGATAACGCAGAGTAGATAATAAAAGAAACCAAATAAAGAAACAAATCCCAAAAAACAAAAAGATATGAGCAAAGAAATTGATAGTCTTTCGTTCGATTTACCAAAAAATCAATCTAATGTCATTAAAGTAATTGGTGTTGGTGGTGGCGGTAGTAATGCTGTTAACCATATGTACCAAAAAGGTATTACAGGAGTTGATTTTGTGGTCTGTAATACAGATGCACAAGCATTACAAAATAGTCCAATACCTCATAAGATCCAATTAGGAGTTTCCTTAACGGAAGGATTGGGTGCTGGCGCTAATCCAGAAGTTGGTGAGCAAGCTGCTATGGAAAGTATGGAAGAGATTAAAGCGATGCTAGGCACCAATTCTAAAATGGTATTTATTACTGTTGGTATGGGTGGTGGAACAGGTACTGGAGCTGCACCTGTTATTGCTAAAGTTGCTAAAGAAATGGATTTGTTAACTGTTGGGATTGTTACCATACCATTTTCTTTTGAGGGTAAAATGAGAAATGAACAAGCTCAAAAAGGGATTGAAAAAATACGTGAGCACATTGATTCTTTGGTGGTTATAAATAATAACAAGCTAAGAGAAGTTTACGGTAATTTAGGATTTAAAGCAGGCTTTTCTAAGGCAGATGAAGTATTATCTACTGCGGCTTCTGGTATAGCAGAGGTAATTACACATCACTATACTCAAAATATAGATTTAAAAGATGCTAAAACAGTACTTTCTAATAGTGGTACTGCAATCATGGGTTCTGCAAATGCCTCAGGTTCTAATAGAGCACAAGAGGCAATTACAAATGCTTTAGATTCTCCATTATTAAATGACAATAGAATTACAGGTGCTCAAAATGTATTATTACTAATTGTTTCAGGTACCACAGAGATTACAATTGATGAGATAGGAGAAATTAATGATTACATACAAAGTGAAGCTAAGAGCAATGTAGATATAATTATGGGTGTTGGTGAAGATGAGACTTTAGGTGAGGCAATTTCTGTAACGGTAATTGCTACTGGTTTCAACATCGAACAGCAAATGGAAATTAGCGCTACAGAGTCAAAAAAAATTGTTCATAACCTAGGAGAAGATGCCAAATTTGAACCAGCTTTTACTCCTAAAAAGGAAGAAATTAAAGAAAAGGTGGTAAAATACACACTAGAAGAAATTGAGGATGAGGTTAGCGAGCCTTTGAATAACTTGATTCCTACAACAGAATTGATCAATAATATTGATGTTGTTTATGAAGAAGTAAGTGTTGAAAATATAGATGATTTTATTATTACACCTATAGTGCAAGAAAATCCTATTGATCAAGATGAAATTATAGAAGAAGAAGAAGAAAAGCAGGTTACACTAACTTTCGATCTTCCTTTGAACCCTAGACAAGAGGTTAAAAAAGAGGAAACGAAAGTTACCACACACGAATTGATTTCTAAAATCGATGAGATTAAAGTGGTAGATGTAGAGCATGTTGAGCCAGAATATACTTCAGATGGAAAGATAAAGTATGGTTTAGAAGATTTCATGCAAAATGAAGAAAAAGAGATTACTAAAGCTACAGATAAACCAATAGAAGATGAAGAATTAAAGTTCGACGTTCGTGTTGAAAATAATGTTGGTAGGTCTAGTGTTATTGTAGATGGTGAAGATGCATCTCCTTTAAATTTAACGATTGCAGAATTGCAGCAAAAGGCAGATGAGAGGAGAGAAAAAATGAAAGAATTCAATTATAAATTTACTAATAGATTAAATCAGAATATAGAAGAGATAGAAAATCAGCCAGCTTACAAACGTATGGGGGTAGATTTAGAAGATGTTGAGCCGTCTTCTGAAGTATCTTCTACAAATCAGTCTAGAACTACATTAGATATAGGTGAAGATAACGATATACAATTACGATCTAATAATTCGTTTTTGCATGATAATGTAGATTAATACTACTATTTAGTTTTTGTTTGTTGATAAAAACCCAAGCTTTACCCTTTTTAAGCTTGGGTTTTTTCTTTATCTAAATCGTATTTTTTTCATGCTGGGTTTTGCTATCTTTGTGTTCTTAAAATTTTGAGGTATGAGTTTACAACAAGAAGTAATGACTAAGTTAAAAGATGCAATGAAAGCTAAAGATGCAGTTGCATTAGAATCATTACGTGCTATAAAGTCTGCGATATTATTAGCACAAACAGAAAGTGGAGCTAGTGATGTATTAACAGAAGATCAAGAGTTAAAGTTATTGCAAAAACTAGTAAAACAACGTAAGGATAGTGCCTCAATATTTATTGAACAAGATAGAGAAGATTTAGCACAGCCTGAGCTAGATCAAGTTGCTGTAATTGAACAGTTTTTGCCAGAGCCATTAACAGAAGAAGAAATTGAAAAAGTGGTTGTTGCTACCATTGCTCAAGTTGGTGCAGAAAGTATGAAAGACATGGGTAAAGTTATGGGCATAGTTTCTAAAGAATTAGCTGGTCAAGCTGATGGAAAAACCATCTCTACTATAGTTAAGAAAAATTTAATGTAAAATTTCTTGCTTTTGCAAGAAAGGGCCCCGTAGTTCAACTGAATAGAATATCAGATTTCGGCTCTGATGGTTGCAGGTTTGAATCCTGCCGGGGTCACAAATAAATAGCTCAAATAAAAAAACGCCAAGCTTAATTGAGTGTTTTTTTATTTGAGCTATTTTCAAAGCGGAGCTTTGTAGGATAGACGAAGTCAATCCTTGTTTCTTTTAAATGGTCATTATGCAAGCAAAGTATAAAGCTTGCTTTTTTATTTTTGTGGTTTTTCTATTTTCAAATCAGAACTTTGTAAGGATCAGCAAGTGAAACGAAACTAATCCTTTATTATATAATGAGTTGAATAGTCTTTTTTCATCCTAAAAATGGATTTTTTGGAATCAAGGTAAAATGCATTTAATCAATAAAAAAAGTTTTAATTCACCAATTTTGCTATATTTGAGGTGAAATTGCTATGGTTTCACATATAATTTTGGGGTAAATTGTAAGGCTTTTAGTACAAAATGGCTCATTTTTTGTGCTATAGATGTTAATAATCAAAAAAATAGACTACTTTTAAAAGGTAAATAATACCTTTTACAGTATTCTAGAATTAGTATAATTTATGCTTAAACTATTAAACATATGGGTTAAAGGAACTGATTTAGCTGAGAGAGCTATCAATCAGCGAGAGCTTAATGAGTTCCAACGTGGTTTAATAGTTAGACACTTTACTTTTTATAAACGCCTTTCATTTTCTGATAAAAAACGATTTGAACATAGAGTAAAAAAGTTTATAGACAAGCATAACTTTGTGGGTAGAGAAGGGGTTGTTATTACCCAAAAAATGAAATTGTTAATTTCTTCTACTGCGGTAATGCTCACTTTTGGAATGCGCCGTTATTTATTCTCTGAGTTTGATAATATTATTATCTATCCGAAAAACTACTTTTCCCAGGTTACCAAATTGCAACATAAAGGAGAAACAAACCCTAAGTATAGGACGATTGTTTTCTCTTGGGACGACTTTATGGAAGGTGTTAAAATAGAGGATGATAATTTAAATTTAGGCTTGCACGAATTGGCACATGCATTGCATTTTACTTGTTTAAAACGCAAGAATTTCTCCTCGAAATATTTTATCAATAAATTTAATGAACTACTTTTTATTCTCAGAAATAGAGAATTACAAAGAAGAGTAGTTAAATCTGGTTATATAAGACCATATGGATTTAAAAATCAATATGAATTTTTATCTGTACTGGTAGAACATTTCTTTGAAACACCAGAAGAATTTAAAGAAAAGTTACCTGAAATTTACGCAATTGTTCGTCAGATGCTAAATTTAGATCCAGCTGAATTTTCTAAAAAACCAGCTTTGTTTAAAAGCATCGTGTTGAGTTCTGCTTGAAAGAAGCTTACAAAAATGCTGCGTCTTTAGGTTCCCACAATTCTATTTTATTACCGTCTAGATCTACGATCCAACCGAATTTACCATATTCATATTCTTCAACTTTATCAATTACGGTAACCCCTTCTTTTTTAAGTTCACCTAAGAGCTCAGTAAGATTTTCCACTCTATAGTTGAACATAAAATCTTTTTTAGAAGGCTCGAAATAACTGGTATCTTTTGTAAACGGACTCCATTGAGTAGAACAATCATTTCCTTCTTTATCTTTCCACCAAAAAGTACATCCCCAGTCATCTGTATTAAACCCTAGATGGTTTTTATACCAATCTTTAGTAGCTTTTGGGTCTTTAGTTTTAAAAAATAAGCCACCAATACCAGTTACACGCTTTTTCATATTTTTACTTTTTTCTGTTTTTAACTGCACTTTCGTAAGTTTCTATCCATTCATCAGTTGTTACTTTAGACACTAACTCACCAATCAAATCATAAGGAATATCATCTATATGTTTAAAACGAATACAACTTTTGCCCATGTCTAGCTTACGATTACTATGCTTAGGAAATTCACTTACAAACCAATCAAGTAGTTTCTTATCTGCATAAATACCACTATGATATAAGTTAATAGAATTCTTTTGTGATGCTACATTCATAAAAGGTAATGGTAATTTTGGGTCGCAATGATAACCATCTGGGTATTTAGAATGTGGTACATAATAACCTATCATTTTGTAATTAATACCTTCTTCAAAACCTTTTGGTAAGTTGTCTAAAATTACTTTTCTCAATTTACTTACTACAGCTTTTCTTTCTTCAGGTATTTGCTCTATGTAATTGTCTACAGATGTGGCTTCGTATTGCATGATATTTAATTTTTAGGTTGTTTGCGTTGTAAAATAAGCCCAGAAATTAAAGATATAATAAATCCGATTAATGTTACAAGAACAAGCATAAACAATGCTGCTGTGGTACTTGTCATTTCTATAATTTCGTCTTCTCTTCCTTGTTCTTTAAGCATTTGTTCATAATTACTAAAGAATGATGGATCAATAAATTTCGTATAAATAAAATCTGCGATAGCTATACCTATACCAACTAATAATGAAATTAGAACACCAATAATAATTGCCTTACCTAGTGTTATAACACCATTATTAACAAGATCTCTATAGTGTTTTATGCCAAAAAAGATAAAAGAAAGTGACAAGAAAATAGAAACGTATCCAAGTATTTCGTTTGTAGAATAATCTAAATTATTAATGCCAAAAACTAAGTGCAAAGTAAAAATTATAAACCCAGTAATAAGGCCATAAGAACCATACTTTAAAACAGTATTTTTCATAATTAGAGAAATTATTTATTGTTAGACAAAAGTAGTTCCTACATTGTGTTTTGTGTTCATACTAAAGTACCAAACCACTCATACTTTAGTCTAAAAATAATGAAATTAAATAATTTGAAGTGATTTAGCTATCTGTATGGCCTGGGTACGTCGTTTAGCATTTAATTTTACTAATAAATTAGAAACATGCGTTTTTATAGTGCTTTCTGATACGAATAAGCAATCTGCAATCTCTTTATTTGATAAACCTTCAGCTATTTTTTGAAGGACCTCATATTCTCTAATACTAATTTCTAAATCTTTAATTTTATTATGATCTATATTATTTGAAGATTTATTTTGGTTTTTTAGACTCTTTTTTTTTATATAAATACCAACAAAAAAGAATACAATAGCAATAAAAGCAATGATTAATTCTATTTCTAGATTATCTGATATTAAGGCATATTTGCTAAAATGAAATAGTAGTAATAATGCAAAAATAAGTAAGCTAAAAACTAGAACTGTCTTTTTCATTATAGCAATTTAGCAAAATTTTGCTTTTATTTTATCAACAATAGTTTGAGCAAGTTTTTGTTTACTTTCTACAGTCCAACCAGCTACATGTGGGGATAATAATACCTTGTCAGACTTAATTAAATATTCAAATGCTTTGGGTAAGTAATTATCAATAAATAAATTTTCAAAAGACGATTTTTCATATTCAAGTACATCTAGACCAGCGCCTAAAATTTTACCAGACTTTAGTGCTTCGACCAAATCTTTTGTTACTACGGATTTACCACGAGCAGTATTTAGTAGCCAAAATGGTTTTTTTAAAGTATTGATGAACTCAGAGTTTACCATATGAAGAGTTAGTTCAGTTTGAGGCGTATGCAGACTTAATACATCGGTTTTTTCTTGTAATTCAGATAAAGTAACTTGTTTACAATTATCATCACCTACGTTAGGTTTTATATCATAGCACAATACTTCTACTTCAAATCCTCTCAATTTTTTAGCAAAGGCTTTACCCATATTACCATAACCAATGATACCAACTGTTTTACCATCTAATTCAATTCCGCGATTATCTTCTCGTAACCATTTGCCTTTTCGTACCTCTTTGTCAGCTTTGTTTAATTTATTAAACAACGACAATAGCATACCTAAAGCATGTTCACCAACAGCATTTCTATTGCCTTCTGGTGCAGAGAGTAACTCAACTCCTTTATTTTTAGCATAATCACAATCAATATTTTCTAAACCTGCACCAACACGGCCAATAAATTTTAAATTTGTTGCTTTATCAATAAAACCTTTATCGATGATAAACCTACTTCTAATAACAATGCCCTCATAACTTGCTATTTTTTTCTCAATAACTTCTTTAGAAGAATTATAATCTTCATCACATTGAAAACCTAAATTTTCTAATTCTGATTTTAAGATAATATGATTGGTATCGAGTAGAAGTACTTTCATGAATTGTTCTAAATAAAAACACCCAAAGTTAAAAAACTTCGGGTGCTTATAATATTTTTATTTTTAGATTCTTCGCTATGCTCAGAATGACATTTCTTATCCGTTCAAGGCCTCTGCACCACCAACGATCTCAAGAATCTCATTGGTAATTGCAGCTTGACGTGCTTTGTTGTATGTTAATAGCAAGTCATCGCGTAATTCGGTAGCATTATCTGTTGCTTTGTGCATAGCGGTCATACGAGCACCATGTTCAGCAGCAAAACTATCTCTAACAGATTTATATAATTGTGTTTTTAAAGATTTTGGAATTAACCCTCTAACGATCTCTTCTTTTGAAGGCTCAAAAATATAATCTAAATTAAGATTAGCATCTTTTTTTGCCGGTACTATTGGCAAAAATTGCTCAACAGTTTCTATTTGCGTAGCAGCATTTTTAAACTTATTATAAACGATAACTATTTTATCATAATCACCTTCAGCATAATACCCCATTAATTCCTCCGCAATAGCAGCAGTATTATCAAAAGTTAACTCATCAAAAAGTGAACTTTTATTGGCAACTACATTATACTCTTTTGATAATAAATCATTTCCTTTTTTACCAATTGCTAAAATATCAACTTGTTTACCTTCAAAGTCATTTGTAATAGTTTCTATCGATTTTTTGATAACCGACGAGTTAAACCCACCACAAAGACCTCTATTAGAAGTAATCGCTACAAGCAATACTTTGTTAACTTCACGCTCATTTGCATAAACACCACCCGAATCTCCATCTAAAGTGGCACTTAGGTTTTGCAACAATTCAGTTAACTTATTTGAATATGGACGCATAGCAGTAATTGCATCTTGAGCCTTTTTTAACTTTGCAGCAGATACCATTTTCATAGCACTGGTTATCTGCATCGTTGAGCCGATAGATGTAATTCTGTTACGTATTTCTTTTAAATTTGCCATTCGTTCAAATTATGATATTTCCACTTTCGTGGGAATTACAATTATTTATTAAGCGAATTTCGCTGATAATTCTTTAGCTGCGTTTTCTACAACTGCAATAGCCTCATCAGTTAATTTACCTGATTTTAACGTATCTAATGTATCTCTATGTTTTGCATTTAAATAAGCTAAAAAGTCTTTTTCGAACTCTTTTACTTTTTCTACAGGAACATCTTTTAACAAGTTTTTAGAACCAGCATAAATAATTGCAACTTGATCTTCTACTGTAAACGGATCGTTTTGAGCTTGTTTTAAGATCTCAACATTACGTTTACCTTTTTCAATTACATTCATTGTCGCAGCATCTAGATCAGAACCAAACTTAGCAAAAGCTTCTAGTTCACGATATTGAGCTTGGTCTAATTTTAATGTACCAGCAACTTTCTTCATTGATTTAATCTGAGCATTACCACCCACACGAGATACCGAAATACCTACGTTAATTGCAGGACGCACACCAGAGTTAAATAAATCTGATTCTAAGAAAATCTGTCCGTCAGTAATCGAAATTACGTTAGTTGGAATATATGCAGATACGTCACCAGCTTGTGTTTCAATAATCGGCAGTGCAGTCAAAGAACCGCCACCTTTTACTTTTCCTTTTAAAGAATCTGGTATATCGTTCATTTGCGCAGCAATAGTATCATCATTAATGATTTTTGCAGCACGCTCTAATAATCTAGAGTGTAAATAGAATACGTCGCCAGGATATGCTTCACGCCCTGGAGGTCTTCTTAATAATAAAGATACCTCGCGGTAAGCTACAGCTTGCTTCGATAAATCATCATAAATAATTAAAGCTGGTCTACCGGTATCTCTAAAATATTCACCAATTGCAGCACCTGCCATTGGAGCATATACCTGCATTGGAGCAGGGTCTGATGCATTTGCAGCAACAATAGTTGTATATGCTAATGCACCACGCTCTTCTAACATATTTGCAATAGCAGCTACAGTAGAACCTTTTTGACCTATGGCAACATAGATACAATATACAGGTTCACCAGCATCATAAAATTCTTTTTGATTCAAAATAGTATCTAGAGCAACAGTTGATTTACCAGTTTGACGGTCACCAATAATTAGCTCACGTTGACCTCTACCAACAGGAATCATAGCATCAATAGCTTTAATACCAGTTTGTAATGGTTCGGTTACAGGCTCACGATAGATAACACCTGGAGCTTTACGCTCTAAAGGCATTTCGAAAGTTTCACCTTCAATAGGACCTTTACCATCTATTGGTAAACCTAAAGTATCAACAACTCTACCAACGATACCTTCACCAACTCTTAATGATGAAATACGCTCAGTACGTTTAACAGTAGCCCCTTCTTTAATATCTGTAGAAGTACCTAAAAGTACTACACCCACATTATCTTCTTCAAGGTTTAATACCATTCCTTCCAATCCGTTTTCGAATTGTACTAATTCACCGTATTGTGCATTGGCTAAACCATAAACACGTGCAATACCATCACCTACTTGTAATACTGTTCCAACTTCATCAAGTGTTGCGTTGCCTTCGAAACCTGATAATTGTTGTTTTAAAATTGCTGAAACTTCAGCTGGTTTTATTGTTGCCATCTTATTGATTTATTCTATTCTATTTTAAAAATTTGGTACGTATAAGTTATCATCAAACTCTCTACGCAAATTGTTCATTTTTCCTGAAATACTTGCATCGTATTGTTTATCACCTACTTTAAGAATGAATCCTCCTATAATTGAAGGATCAATGATATTCTCTAAGGTTACTTTTTTACCTACAATGTCTTTTACTTTATCAAGTACTTTTTCTTTCAACTCATCTGTTAAAGGAATTGCCGAAGTCACTTTTGCAACTTGAGTACCTTTATGATGATCGTATATTATAGTGTATTGTTTAGCTATGTTCTCAAGAATAGCCAATCTTTTGTTTTCTACTAATAGATTGATTAATCCTTTAGAAACATTATTAAGATTACTAAAAATTACTAATAATGTATCCTTTTTAGCACTTGCCTTAATAATAGGGCTATTTAACATGACATGTAAATCTTTGGTTTCTTCTATAGTAGAAGAAATATCTAACATATCTTGATTTACTTCATCAGTTTTATTAGTATCGATTGCTAAATTAAGTAAAGCTTTAGCGTATCTTATGGCTGCTCTAGTTCCTTTCATGAGATCATCAATCTAAAAATCAATTAGTTTAATTTTATATCACCAAGCATTTCTTCTACTAAATCTAATTGTTTGTCTTTTGTAGAAAGTTCTTTTTTAACTACTTTTTCTGCTATGTCGATAGAAAGTTCTGCTACTTGATTTTTTAAATCAGTAATTGCAGCTAATTTTTCGTTTTGGATAGTAGTTTTTGCTTGCTCGATTAACTTGCTAGCTTGGGTTTTTGCCTCTTCTTTTGCTTCAGAAATCATATTGTCTTTGATTTCACGAGCATCTTTTAACATAGCATCTCTTTCGGCTCTAGCTTCTTTTAAAATCTTTTCGTTATCAGATTTTAAATCTTGCATTTCTCTACGTGCTTTATCAGCTTCTTCTAGCGCATTTTTAATAGAGTCTTCTCTATCATTAACTGCTCCTAAAATAGGTTTCCAAGCAAATTTTCCTAATATAAAAAGTAATATTAGAAATGAAATTCCTGTCCAAAAAATAAGCCCTAACTCAGGCGTAATTAAATCCATATTATTTTTATTTAACTAACTAATTTTAAATTTAAATCAAGGTGCAACCAACCGTTACACCTTGATTTATTTTGTTGTTTATCCTGCAACAAGAAAAGATACAACCACACCAAAAAGTGCTACCGCCTCGATAAAGGCAATAAGTACGATTGCTGAACCTTGTAATTTTCCTTGCATCTCTGGTTGACGAGCCATAGCTTCCATAGCTGCACCACCAATTTTACCAACACCAATTCCACCACCAATGGCAGCTAAACCAGCTCCGATAGCTGCGATAGGGCCATAATTTACTGCGGCTTCTTGTAATAATCCTAACATAGTTTAAATATTTAAAATTAATTATTAATGTTCTTCTTCTAATGCTTGACCAAAATACAATGCTGATAACATTGTAAATATGTAAGCTTGTATTGCTACTACCAATACTTCAATAACACTTATAAATACAACAAATATTACCGAGCCTACACCAACAAAATAATTTTTGAAAATAAATGTTAGTGAAATTAAACTCAAAACAATAATATGTCCTGCTGTTATGTTTGCAAATAAACGTATTGTAAGTGCTATAGGTTTTATAAACATGCCCATGAACTCAATTGGAGCCAAAAATAATTTCATTGGCACCGGCAATCCAGGCATCCAAAGCATGTGTTTCCAGTAGTATTTTTTACTACTAAATAAGGTGATAATAAATGTTATTGCTGCTAATGTTACAGTAAAAGCAATGTTACCACTTAAATTACTGCTAAATGGAAAAAATGGTATTAATCCAAATATATTATTTAACCAAATAAAGAAAAATAAGGTTAATAAAAATGGCATATATTTTTTATAATGATGTTGACCAATATTAGGTATGGCTACCTCATCTCTAATAAATAAGATAATTGGTTCTAAGAACTTACCAATACCAGTTGGCAAACCATTAGCTGATTTTTTGTAAGAACGTGCAGCAGTTAAGAAAATTAATAATAATACTGCCATCGATAAGAACATTGAAAAAACATTTTTAGTAATAGAAATGTTTAATGGTTTTACAGCATTAACAGCATGATGTTCTTCATCAAACTCAACAGCTGTTGCGCCGTCGTTCAATTGATATATTTTTTCGTGAATGTTTACAAATTTATGGCCTTTTTTCTCAACGATTGTTTTTCCCTCAACATCATGATGAAATTCACTCGACATAAAAGTAACCAGGCCATTGTCTGTCCATAAAATTACAGGTAGGGGTATCGACAAATCTCCGGCAACATGAAAACTATGACTATCTTTTATATGATGAAAAATAAGTTCTTTAGTATCAAAAGGTTTGTCTTCTTTTGGTTCTTTTTCAGTAGCGTATCCTAAAACAGATATTGTTAAAAAAAAGCTAAATAAAAGTGTCTTAAAAGTATTGATTTGCATCAGTTTGTCTAATTAAAAATACCTTGTCTAAAATTCGGTGCAAATGTACATACATTATATTAATTAACAAACTAAATATTACAATGTTTATGTTTTTTCTAGAAATTTATTTAAGCTAAAAATTTCGAAGGTTAAAAAGAGAAAATATGGTATAAAAAAATTACAAACTTCTAACACTGTATGGTCAGATTTTTTCAGAAAAAGTGGTAATAATAAGATGAGTATTAAAACCATTTTAACACCAGTGAGAATTAAAAACAAATTCAGAATATTTTTGTCTTTGTCTTTTGCTTGATGTTGAATAACCGAAACAACAATAAAAACCATGATAGCATTAAAAGCATAGATTAACCATAAAGGAATAGAAAGTTCTCCTTCAAAAAACTGAAGTAGTATATAATAGTGTAACCCGAATAATATAACAGTAAAACCTAACAACTTTAAAATAAAGCTGACACTACTTCTCTCCATTTATGATTGGTTATTTTTAGAAGGTCTATTTACCTGTTTTATTACATAATACATAGACATAGCAACTGCTAATAATGAAATAACAATTGTATACAGGTGATACTTATTAGGATATTTTTCATCTAATTTAACCCCAGCATATGCACCAATAGCTATAATTGCTATCATTTGAAATGCAATTCCAGAAAAGCGAGCATATTTGTTAAGCTGTCTGCTCGGCTTCTGGTTTGGCGACGGTTGGTCTTGGTCGTTGGTCATTTTTTAGGGCTTTTACTGAACCTTTCATGTTACATGAAGCATTAAATGTAGCGCCCGGTTCAACCGAAAGTTTACCTAATACAACTTCACCAGAAATATTTGCTGTCGATTTTAATGATAATAATTGATCTACAGAAAGGTTACCAGAGAATTTACCTTCTACATCTGCATTAGTACATTCTACTGTGCCATCTATAGACCCGGCTTGACCAATAACAACTCTACCAGTAGTTTTTATAGTTCCTTGCACATTACCGTCAATTCTAAAGTCACCATCAGATTTTATATCACCTACAAACGAAGTATTTTTACCGATAATGTTTCTTTCTAATGTTTGGCCTCCTGGTGTTGATCTTTTTTCAGAAAACATAATTTTAAATTTAAAGTTAGACTCCTATTTTTACTCTATACTTAATTCTTTTTCTTTTGGGGAGTTACTAAACTTTTCTTTTCTATAGTATTATTTTTGTTTGTTTCGGATGGACTCTTATTAAAACCCGACAAAATCTTTACAGCATGTTTGCCCTCTTCTGTATTTGGATAGTTCAATGCCACAAAATCTAATGCCTCTCTAAAGGCATCTTTACCTTGGGTTTTCATTAAGAGATACGCCTTAAGCAATTCAAATTTAGGAATAATAGGCAGATCCTCAAACTGTTTTAATGCTTTTTCTGTTTTTTCTAGTGCACGATCGTAATGTTCGTAATCATAATCACAATAAACATCATTATAAAAACCTTCTGGTGTATTTTTTTCATCAGTAAATGCAAGAACTTCATCCGGGTTCAAAATAATTTTAGAATACTTTGAACCTGGATAGTTACTAACGATTTCATCTTTATATTTATTACTCTTTACAGGATCTATATTTTCATAAATTTTATAAAGATGATATTTGATCGGCACTATTAAGTTTTCTTTAGGAGGAAAAGTTAATAGTTTTTCTAAACGTTCAGCTGCCAAATCATATTCATTAAATTGCTCTTTATAAGATAAGCCTAATTGATAATAGGCATCATTTCTAATGTCTTTAATACTGTCCAATGTAGCGGTTTCTTTAGGGATGTTATTTAGATAATAATCAAGGTCAAATTTCTGAGAATCATCAATAGTATTTTGAGTAATTAGATTATTGTTTTGAGTTCCAATATTAATTGAGCTTTTATCTGATAAACGCCAATTATCTTCTAAAGCTCGATTACCCCAGACTTTTCTGAATTCTTGTTTGCCAAAACCAGCAACACGAACATTGTAAAAGTAAAACTTATCGTTGCCAGAATTACTATCTTTTGAACTATCATCGGCAATATTTCCAAATCCTGAATTTTGAGCTAAAGCTTCTTCTCTTTGTTTGGCTTCTTCAGCAGCAGCTTTTAATTTATCAATATGGTCTTGGTAATATTTTTTTTGGTCATCATTGCTTAAAGAAGCTACATATAAAATACTGTCGTTAGTTTGGGCAATATTCTCAAAAAGAATGACTTCATCTAAACTTTTTCTTTTACGGACAAGACGACGGATTCTTTTGGTATTCTCATTTTCGGCGATATTCAATACACTATCATAATAAGAGCCCGCTAGTTGAAATTGCGCCTCATCGAAATATACATTACCTAGTGCCTCATAGGTCAATTCTTGTTGATAAGGTTTGGCATCTTTAGCTCTTAAAGATTTATTAAAATTATCTATAGCTATAGAATCAGTACTGCTAGCCAATTCAATCAACCCAGTTTGATAATATAACTCATCTAAATAAGGACGGTTATCTCTATCTTTAATTAGTTTGTATAAATTTTTAAGAACTAATTCTGTACTATCTGTAGCACTATAATTTTTTGCTCGATCTATTTCTGCATGAATTTTATATCGATAAGGAGCTTTCTTAAAATTGATCAAAGCTTCGAAAGCTATGTTAGAAGAATCAATTTTTTGCTGTTGTCGATATAATTGCCCTAGTATAAATAGATTTCGAGCTTTTTGTTTTGGATTTACCGAAAAGAAAACAGCGCTATCTAAATGTTTAATCACTAAATGTGTACTATCTAAAGATTGATATGCTTGAGCCATAGCAATATGAGCATCTTCAATAATATTTAACGGAGCATTATCGTTTTTTAACAGGATACCTAAAGTTTCTAAAGCTAGCTTTTCGTTTTGTAAACGAATTAAAGTCTTTGCTTGCCAAACTTTAGTCTCATCTCTCAATTCAAAATCGGTATATGTACCTAAAATGAAATTAAAAGCTTCAAGCGCAGGGACAAATCTTTGAGAGTAGTATCTAGTTTTACCTAATAATAAGTATGCGTCATCAATCTGTTTATTACGCTCACGTCCATTAATATCCATCGAATGCTTTTGAATGGCCTTAATGGCTTTGAGCTCGGCTTTTTCGAAACCTTGAACATTTTCTTCTTTAATTTCTTTTTTTTGTCCTGGTAAAACAGGAGCTTCTAGTTTTTCTTCTTCAATTTTTAGAGGTTCAATTGGCAGAATTTCCCAAAAATTATCATTGTACTGGTCATCTATTTGTTGCTTTGCTTGGTTATAAGCAACTTGACCATTATATAAGACATTATATTTAGTAGTAAGCGAGTGAAAACCACGATTTAAAAAGGCATCTTTTTTTGCAGAACAGCCAACTATGAGTAGCAAAATGCTACTCAAAATAATACCCGACCAAAGACCTTTCTTCAAAATATTGAGTTATTTACTTCTTTAACTGAATTCGCTAAGAATTATTGCTGTTAAGAGGGTAAAAGTACAAATAAAAACGAAGAAGTTTTTGTTAAATGTTTCTTGACTTTTATACCGTAAAATAACTTTCTAATTCCTTTAACGTTTCAGTCGAGGTTTTAATATCTTTTACCACTTCGCCTTTATCTAAAACAACAATACGCTCACATACTTCTGTAACATGACTTAGATCGTGGCTAGAGATTAAAACTGTTACTTCTTTATTATCAGTTAAAGTCTTGATAATTCTTTTTAATCTTATCTGTGTTGTAGGATCCAAATTAGCAAAAGGTTCATCTAGTATTATCACTTCAGGATTTCCCATCATAGCGGCAACGATACCTGCTTTTTTCTGATTTCCTTTTGATAGATCACGCAGATATTTTTTCTTGCCTAAAATTTCTCCATTAAAGAACTCCTCGAATTGTGCTAAAAATGATGATACATCTGCTTTATTCATCTTTCTGAGATCACCGATAAAGTCAAAATATTCTTCGGGAGTTAAATAAGTGATTAAAAAACTTTCATCTATAAACGAACCTGTAAAAGATTTCCATTCTTCACTTTTATTTACTGTAATATTGTTATTAATTACCTCGCCAGTAGAAGGTCTAATAAGATCTAGCAATAGATTAAAATAGGTAGTTTTTCCTGCGCCGTTGTTACCTACCAATCCAAAACTTTGCCCTTTAGGTATTTCTAATGATTCTATATTTAAAACGGTTGCTTGTCCGTATCTTTTTGTAATATTAGTTGTTTGTATCATGAGTTGTTTTTGTTTGATTATGACTTCTGCTCGAAAGCATTTATTGCTTCGTATTTATCACGTATATATTTTTTTTCTATCAGGTCCATAAAGTAATTTCTAAAGATCAATCCAGCTATTCCAACAATTGCTATTGCAG
The DNA here is from genome assembly GCF_057837205.1 of Maritimimonas rapanae. Classification (NCBI taxonomy): domain Bacteria; kingdom Pseudomonadati; phylum Bacteroidota; class Flavobacteriia; order Flavobacteriales; family Flavobacteriaceae; genus Maritimimonas; species Maritimimonas rapanae. Next base: position 307,152 of record NZ_JBYQFI010000001.1, read on the forward strand.
CTACACCAGCATTAAAATTGATTAGCTTACTAAAAAGCCAAAAAATCAAAACTGGGAACAACATTAATGGAATAATAATAATAAATTGCGTAGCACTGGTTCCTTGCATGTTAGAAAAGCCACTTTTTTCTAAATCAATACGCTTCCTGTTAAAAGAGCCTGCATATAGCAAGAACAATGAGTTAAAACCTATGTTGAATATTGCACCCGCTGTAATCATTAAAAAGATATTTAAACCATAATACAGATAGGGTAAGCTTAAAAAATAAAGAATGCCAGTCATAGAAACCATTAAAAACCATTTGCTTTCTAAGAATTTTCGATAACGGATATTTTGACTCATTAACATTTTGTAATGAGAGCTATCCCATGCTGGTATAAACTGTCCATAGTTTAAAGCAAACCCACCAGTAACAAATAAGGCTGCGAATAATAAAAAGCCAGGCATTTCATCTCTGTATAAAGGGTTATCGAAAAAGATCAATCCATAAAACAGAAATATAAAAGACATAAAGAACAATGTTTTAGTTCTCTTATTACGCCAAATTAACCGAATGTCATTTTTTATAAACGGAGCAACATCACCTAGTTTGTCTGCCCAAGCTAATTCTGCAGTAGTTGCCTCTTTAGCTTTAGTGGCAACAGCATCATCTAAATAAACTTTTGTTTTAAGTAATTTATAGTTTATAAAATATAAGGTAATAGCTAATAGTAAAGGAATAATAGCTAGTATAGGATTATCTACAAAAGCATTGAATATTTTACTACTATAAATAGTGCTATCGAAAATGTTATAATTTTGTAATGCTATAAGCGCCACTGTAGCAACAGCAATTATCCAAAAAGCAATATTGTTTTTATTGATTAAGAAGTTTAAAAAATTAATTGATTGAATAATAAAAAATATTGCAAATAACCACCCTAATACACCATTTACATCATAACCTTCTTTAATTAAAACAAAAGCAAAAGGAACATAAAAGAATAATCCTAGAATATTAAAAAAGGAAAAGCTCGATTTAGCTAACACATAATGAACCAGCTTACTTTTCTTAATTGGCAAGGCTAAAAAAGGTTTAATATTCATTATAGGTAATTTTTGCATTAGATAACGAAAAATTAAATCACCTAAAAGCGCAAAAATTAAAAATGAATTGACTATTTGAAATGGATCTTTATCTGGAAATTGTTCTTTAATTAAATAATACCCTCCAATACCAATTGCCAGAAAAGAGATAATAAAGTAAATGGCAAAGAACCCCATAAGGATCTTTAGCGCAATACCTGTTTGCCAATATGATGAACGGAAATATTGTTTCCACTCTAATCTAAGAAATTGTGAAATCATTTGAGTTGTTTTGAGATATTAGTAACACAGTTCTGGATTTTGTTACATTATTTTCTTTTGTGCTATTTTTTAGCGTTGTAATTTCTCTGTAGCCATTAGAAAATTATATCTTTCGAATCATATTAAAAATTGTTTTGTAATTCTGATAATGAAAGAAAAAGAGTCAATATTAAATGCTATTATTACAGCTTACAGAAATGTGATACTAGAAAAGTATGATTATGGCAATCTTAAATTTATAAAAGATATTCCTGATTGCTATACAGAAGAATTATCCATAAAAATTAAGAATTACTTTTTAAGCTATTCTTATCCTGATTTAGAAAAAAGAAAAGATCTAAATGATGCTTTTAGAAGCTTAGATCATTATTTAAAAAATCCAGAAAAATTATTTAGAATACTTATAGACTCTACTTCTGTTATATTAAAATATGGGAGACATTTACCTAAAATTTTAAATGCAGGAATCAAAACATTAAAAGCTTTTAGAAAAGCAAGTAAGCTTGAAGAAGTTTTGGTAAAAAAAGCTAAGCTATCTAATAAACAAACTCCTTATTCAAATAAAGACATCAATGAGTTTATAAAAAAAATACCCAGAGAAGAACTAGAAAATTATCTAGATAGTATTTATAATTTATATGAGATTTTATGCGATGCCGAATTAACTTCAAAAGTTAAAAAAATATTAGAACATCTTATCAGAAAGATGAAAAGTAGACCAAGTACATATTCTCAACAAGAAATTAAAGGATTGGAAATTGGTCAGGAAATAATTGTAGAAGCTGATGCAGTTTTCAATAAATTAAAAAAACACGAACAACAACAAGTATTCGATTTTATTATAAAAATGGAAAAGCAAATTGTTGAGTTATCTTAAAGCTAGTTAATATATAAACTCCCCAAACTCACTTGTAATAGTTAGTTTTTTCTTATTGGAAGATTCGACGCGTCCAACAATCTGTGCATCGACATTAAAATTTTTAGAGATGCTGATAATATCTTGTGCAATTTCTTGAGGAACATACAATTCCATTCTATGTCCACAGTTAAACACTTGATACATTTCTCGCCAATTTGTATTTGATTGTTCTTGTATTAATTTAAATAAAGGAGGTATCTCAAATAGATTGTCCTTTATAATGTGAAGGTTGTCTATAAAATGTAAAATCTTGGTTTGAGCACCACCACTGCAATGCACCATGCCATGAATTTCTTTAGGAGAATATTTAGATAGAATCTCTTTAATAATTGGCGCATATGTACGCGTAGGAGAGAGGACTAATTTACCCGCATCAATCGGTGAATTCTCAACATTATCTGTCAATTTTGTGTTACCAGAATACACCAAATCTTCAGGAACGGAGGCGTCAAAACTCTCAGGATATTTTTCTGCTAAATAATTGTTGAATACATCGTGACGAGCTGATGTTAATCCGTTGCTTCCCATGCCGCCATTATATTCTTTTTCATAGGTAGCTCGTCCAAAAGAAGCCAAACCAACTATTACGTCGCCATTTTGAATATTAGCATTGTCAATCACATTACTTCGTTTCATTCTGACTGTAACTGTAGAATCAACAATAATGGTTCGTACTAAATCGCCTACATCTGCTGTTTCACCACCAGTGGAGTGAATTGTAACTCCAAATTTTCTCAAATCCTCAAGTAATTCTTCGGTTCCATTAATAATTGCAGATAATACCTCACCTGGAATCAAATTTTTGTTGCGTCCGATAGTAGAAGATAGCAAAATATTATCGGTAGCTCCAACACATAAGAGGTCATCAATATTCATGATTAAAGCGTCCTGAGAAATACCTTTCCAAACAGATAAGTCACCAGTTTCTTTCCAATACATATAGGCTAACGAAGATTTTGTACCCGCACCATCAGCATGCATAACAACACAATGTTCTTTACTGCCAGTTAGGTAATCAGGAATTATCTTACAAAATGCTTTAGGAAATAAGCCCTTATCTATATTTTTAATAGCATTATGAACGTCTTCTTTTGCAGCAGAAACGCCACGAAGTTTATAACGATTATCTGCTGAATTGCTCATTATTTAGAAAGGTATAATCTTTTTTTATTGTAATCGATAATGGCTTTTCCGCGCTCTAAAATATCAGCACCTAAAATACCATTAACAGGTTTGGCTTTTTGTTTTACCAAAGCATTATTTATATGTGATAGATCAAGTAAAACTAGATTTACTTTTTTTAGCTTAAACCCATCGATACTTACTTTATTATTTTGAGATAACTGAGTTTCTATTTCAGCATTGCCAGCGCCAGTGGCTTTATGTTCTGATTCTTCGGTTGCGAGATCAAAAAGCTCAGCTTCCTCAAAACCTACGCAAGAATTTGATGCACCAGTATCAATAATAAATCTACCTTTATTACCATTGATGTCAGCTTTCAATTCAAAATGATTGGTTTTTGTTTTTTTTAACTTAATAGAATGATACCCTTGTTTCTCTAAATGTTTTTTTAAAGCCATTGTCTTTAGATAACAGATTTAAACTGACTTAAAAAACGCACATCATTTTCAAAAAACATTCTAATATCTGGTATTTGATACAGTAACATTGCGATACGCTCGATACCCATACCAAAAGCAAATCCGCTATACTTTTCAGGATCAATATTACAGTTCTGCAAAACATTAGGATCTACCATACCACAGCCCATAATTTCTAACCAGCCCGTACCTTTGGTAATGCGATAATCTGTTTCAGTTTTTAGCCCCCAGTAGATATCAACTTCTGCACTAGGCTCGGTAAACGGAAAGTACGAAGGGCGTAAACGAATCTTAGATTTACCAAACATTTCTTTGGTAAAGTATAATAACGTTTGCTTTAGGTCTGCAAAAGAAACATCGGTGTCTATATATAAACCTTCTACTTGATGAAAAATACAATGTGAACGCGCAGATATATCTTCATTTCTAAATACTCTACCTGGCGAAATAGTTCGTATGGGAGGTTGATTATTTTCCATATACCGAACCTGTACTGATGAAGTGTGTGTGCGTAATAAAATATCTGGATCTTTCTCAATAAAGAAAGTGTCTTGCATATCTCTTGCAGGATGATATTCTGGTAAATTTAATGCAGTAAAATTATGCCAATCATCTTCTATTTCTGGACCTTCAGAAACAGTAAAACCAATTCGAGAAAATACATCTATAATTTGATTTTTAACAATAGATATCGGATGGCGAGAGCCTAATTCAATAGGTTCAGAAGGTCTGGTTAGATCACCATAAATAGCTTTCTCTCCTGTAGCATTTTCTAACTCATCCTTTAAAGTATTAACTTTTTCCTCGGCAGCTTTTTTAAGATTATTTATAGTCTGACCAAATTCTTTTTTTTGATCGTTAGGTACATTTTTAAATTCAGCAAATAGATCTTTTAAAATGCCTTTACTCCCTAAATACTTTATTCTGAATACTTCTACTTCTTCTTTCGAAGTTGCTTTAAAAGCATTTACTTCATCAATTAGTTCCTTTACCTTATCTAACATCAGTTAAAGTCAAAATTTAAACGGCAAATTTACGTTTTTTTGTTTACAAAAAATCTATTTTATAGAATGATTTATACCTTCTAGAGTATTAGATTTCAAACGTTTTCGTAACTGATAAATAAATTTATTTTTTGAATTGTGATATTACGAATTTAACTACATTTGCATTCATAATCTGATAAAAAACACTATAAATAATCATATTAAATTATGGAATCGAAAATAAATGCTTTTATGGATTACGTGAAACAAACGAATCCTAATGAACCTGAATTTTTACAAGCAGTTCATGAAGTAGCAGAAACGGTTATTCCGTTTATCGAGGATAATCCTAAATATCAAGGTAAGAAATTATTAGAGCGTATGGTTGAACCTGAGCGCGTATTGTTATTTCGTGTACCTTGGATTGATGATAATGGCGAAACTCAAGTAAATAGAGGTTATAGAGTTGAGTTTAACTCGGCGATTGGCCCTTATAAGGGAGGACTTCGTTTTCATCCTTCAGTAAACTTAAGTATCTTAAAATTCTTAGGATTCGAACAAGTATTTAAAAACTCATTAACTACATTACCTATGGGAGGTGGTAAAGGAGGCTCTGATTTTAACCCAAAAGGAAAATCAGATAACGAGGTTATGAAATTTTGTCAATCTTTTATGACTGAATTAGCTCGTCATATTGGAGCGAACACAGATGTACCTGCAGGTGATATTGGAGTAGGAGGTAGAGAGATTGGTTTTATGTTTGGTCAATACAAACGTTTACGTAATGAGTTTACTGGTGTTTTAACAGGTAAAGGTATTACTTGGGGTGGTTCTTTAATTCGTCCAGAAGCAACTGGTTATGGAGACGTATATTTTGCTGAAAATATGCTAAAAACTAAAGAAGATTCTTTTAAAGGAAAAACTGTTGTAATTTCTGGATCTGGTAATGTTGCTCAGTTTGCTGCTGAAAAGGCTGCAGAGTTAGGCGGTAAAGTAGTAACGATGTCTGATTCTTCAGGATATATTTATGATGAAGATGGTATAGATGCTGATAAACTAGCATTTATTATGGAATTGAAAAATGTTAAAAGGGGAAGAATCAATGAGTATGCAGAAAAATATTCTTCAGCTAAGTTTTTTAAAGGAGAAAAACCTTGGGGAACAAAATGTGATATAGCCTTACCATGTGCTACACAAAATGAATTAGATGGTGATGCTGCTAAAACTTTAGTAGCTAATGGATGTATCTGTGTTGCTGAGGGCGCTAATATGCCATGTACGCCAGAAGCGATTACTGCTTTTCAAGATGCTAAGATATTATTCTCACCTGGTAAAGCATCTAATGCCGGTGGTGTTGCTACTTCTGGTTTAGAAATGAGTCAGAATTCATTACGTTATAATTGGACGCGTGAAGAAGTAGATGCTAAATTACATCAGATCATGAATGATATTCATGCTTCTTGTGTACAATATGGAACTCAGGCAGATGGCTATGTAGATTATGTAAAAGGAGCCAATGTTGCAGGTTTTGTAAAAGTTGCAGATGCTATGATAGATCAAGGAGTTGTTTAATTAAACTTCAATTATTTTATAAGAAGCGTACCAATTGGTGCGCTTTTCTTTTTTGTATTTTTGAGATGACAATTATGATATTTCTATATGAGTGGTGAAATAAATTTAAAGGCCTTGATTAAGGATATGAATCCTATTCTGAATAAAGGAGAATATGTTTTTGCAATTGTAGAAAATAGCAATATCGTTTCGGAAGAAGCTATAATTGGAAAATTTGTTGAAAAAGAAGGAATAACATTGATTTTAGAACGAAGTAAGGCTGACAAATTAGAGCTATCTTATACTTATGTAGCAGCTTGGATTACTCTAAAAATTCACTCATCATTAGAAGCAGTTGGACTTACTGCTGCCTTTTCTACGGAACTTGCAAAGCATAATATTAGCTGTAATGTTATGGCAGGCTATTATCACGATCATATTTTTGTAAATAAGAAAGATGCTAGTAAAGCTATAGATGTTTTAAAAAATATATCAAATAATATCTAATAAGTTTGGATTTTTTACAGCCTCCATATCGAAAGATTATTCATGTAGATATGGATGCATTTTATGCATCGGTAGAACAGTTAGATAATCCAGAACTTAGAGGCAAACCAGTTGCAGTTGGTGGCGGCGGTAAACGAGGCGTGGTTTCTGCGGCTAGTTACGAAGCGAGAAAATATGGAGTTAGATCTGCAATGAGCGGAGTCTTGGCAGAAAAGAAATGCCAACATTTAATTTTTGTTCGCCCTCGCTTTAAACGTTACAGTGAAATTTCTAATCAAATTCGAAAGATCTTTTTTGAATTTACAGATTTGGTAGAACCGTTATCATTAGATGAAGCTTATCTAGATGTTACAGAGAATAAAAAAGGACATCTGTCAGCCACACTTTTGGCGGAAGAAATAAGAAGAGAAATTTATAATAAAACAGGATTACGAGCTTCCGCAGGAATTTCTATTAATAAATTTATTGCTAAAGTTGCCTCAGATATTAATAAACCAAATGGTCAAAAAACAATTCCTCCAGAAGAAGTAATTGAGTTTTTAGAAGAATTAGATGTAGCTAAATTTTATGGTGTTGGTAAAGTTACTGCTGCAAAGATGTATAATCTGGGTATTTTTAAAGGAAAAGATCTTAAAACTAAATCTTTAGAGTTTTTAACTGAACATTTTAAAAAATCTGGAGGTTATTATTATAATATAGTTCGAGGAATTCATCGTAGTAGAGTTAAAACTGATAGAATTCGTAAATCAATAGCTGCCGAGAGAACTTTTATGGAGAATATAACTTCAGAAATCTACATGCTTGAAAAGTTAAATGGAATTGCTGAAGAATTGGAGAAAAGGTTAAAAAGTTCTAAAGTTTCAGGAAAAACGGTAACTTTAAAGATAAAATACAGCGATTTTTCTCTACAAACACGTAGTAAAACTTTGCCGTATTTTATTACAGATAAGAGTTTATTACTAGAAACGGTAAAAGAGTTATTGTATCAAGAAAAAGTAAAGAATTCTGTAAGATTATTAGGTATTTCAGTTACCAATTTAAATACCAATACTAAAGAAAAAGAAAAGGTAATGGATGTTCAATTAAAATTTGATTTTTAATGTAATTTGGAATGTTTTTTGTTGACTAATTATTATATAACTTATTTATTATGAAAAACTTAATATACATTTTTACCATAGTAAGCTTTTTAATTTTTAGCTGTGGTACTCAAAATAAAACAGTTGCTTCTACAGATAATGCATCTGAAAAAGAAGAACCTGTACGCATTGCTAATGATAGTTTAGAATATGAGGTCATCATTTTTGATATTGGCTTTAATAATTTTTTGAATACTCGTGCCAGACCAATGAATTTTTATTCACAAGAATTTTTAGAATCACGTAATAGAATTTATGTGACCGAATGGAATATTAGGGCGCAAAACCCATCTAGATTTAATTCTAATATTTATGAAAACATTATTGACTATCAACCAAACATAGATTACGGACTCGAGGTAAATTATAAATTATTTTGGTATTTTCAGTTTGCCCAAAGAAAGTATAATATGAGACTTGGTAATTTTCGAGTCTACGGTACATAAATTAAAAAACCTCAAAACTTAACGTTTTGAGGTTTTTTAATTTAATATATATTTTATTTACGAGAATCTTTGTGGGCCACCACGTCTAATTTCTTCATTTGCAAAAGCTTCAAATTGAGCAAAATTTTCTCTAAAAGCATTAGATAATTTAAAAGCCATCTTATAATAAGCTTCATCATTATTCCAAGAAGTTCTCGGACTCAATACTTCTGACGGTACACCAGGGCAATGTCTAGGTTGCGCAACACCGAATACTGAATGTAAATGATAATTTTCATAAGAGTATTCTCCTAAATCACCATTTAAAGCGGCGTTGATCATTGCACGTGTATATTTTAACTTCATACGTGTGCCAACACCATAAGGTCCTCCTGTCCAACCTGTATTAACTAACCACACATTTACACCAGCTTCTTTCATTTTCTTACTCAACATTTCAGCATATTTAGCAGGATGTAAAGGCATAAATGGAGCTCCGAAACAAGCAGAAAAAGATGGTTGAGGTTCAGTAACACCAGCCTCGGTACCAGCTACTTTAGCAGTATAACCAGAAATAAAATGATAAGCTGCCTGATTTGGTAATAACTTAGAAATTGGAGGTAATACACCAAAAGCATCTGCAGTTAAGAAAAAGATATTTTTCGGATTTCCTGCTAGAGATGGTTTTTGAATATTATTAATATGATAAATAGGGTAACTTACTCGCGTATTTTGTGTGATTGAAATATCCTCAAAATCTACTTCGTTTGTTCCTTCTTTGAATATAATATTTTCTAATAAAGCTCCTGGCCTGATTGCGTTATAAATATCTGGCTCATTTTCTTTTGAAAGATTGATCACTTTTGCATAACAACCTCCTTCAAAATTAAATACTGTATTTTCATTTGTCCAACCATGCTCGTCGTCACCAATTAATTTTCTATTTGGATCTGCCGACAAAGTAGTTTTACCAGTACCTGATAAACCAAAGAAAATAGCAGTTTCACCATTGTCTCCAACATTGGCAGAACAATGCATTGGTAATGTATTTTTGAAAACAGGTAATATAAAATTAAGAGCAGAAAAAATACCTTTTTTCATTTCTCCTGTATATCCTGTTCCACCAATTAAAGCTATTTTTCTAGTAAAATCTAAGATGGCAAAATTGTGTTGACGCGTACCATCAATTTTGGCATCAGCCATAAAATTAGGCGCATTAACAACTGTCCATTCAGGCTCGAAATTTTCTAACTCGTTTTCTTCTGGTCTTAAAAACATATTATATGCAAACATATTAGACCAAGGTAATTCGTTAATCACACGAATATTTAAACGATAATTTTCATCCGCGCAAGCATAAGCATCGCGTACATATAATTCTTTATTAGAAAGATAGTCGATTACCTTATTATAAAGTCTTTCAAATTTATCTGAATCAAAAGGAATATTAATATTACCCCACCAAACCTTATCTTCGGTAATAGCGTCTTTAACAATAAAACGATCTTGAGGTGAACGACCTGTAAATTCACCAGTATTAATGGCTAAAGCACCAGTGTCGGCTAATTTACCTAAACCTTTTTCTACTGTGATCTTTGTTAAAGTTTCGGGCGAGAGATTCCAATGAGTAGTTGCATTCTTAATACCGTAGTTTTCTAGGGTTCTATCTACGGTTTTGGCAATTTTTTCCATTTAGTTGTGTTAATGTAAATAGGGGTCAAAAATACACATTATTTTATAACGAAAACGTTTGAAATCTACTTTTATTAACAATTTAGCTAGATTTTTTTATGAAAGAAATTAGCATGAAAAACCATCCTAGAATGAATAATAAACCACCTAACGGGGTAACAAACCAGATAGATTTTGCAGAGATGTTACCAACCGTTATTAAATATATTGACCCAGAAAAGAATAAAATTCCGATAAAAAATAAATTGCTAATTGTGCTTTTTGCTTTCGTAGAAAATCCTTGGTAAGTATTTACAAATAGCAATACTATTACATGGTACATTTGATAGCGAACTGCAGTTTCAAAGCTTTTTAAGGCTTCAGGCTCTAGGCTATCCTTTAACGCATGAGCGCCAAAGGCTCCTAAAATAATTGTGAGTATGCCTAAAACAGTTGTTATAATCAGATTGTTCTTCATTTTATAAGCAAAATTGAATTCCAAAATTAATATAATTGTTAAGTTAATATTTTATATTTACTAAAAGTTGTTCGATGGACCAAGATAAAAGCTTAAAAACTGTATTTACTTCAACTTTTTTGCACGAAGTTCATTTAGCGAGAACTAAACTTGCGAGTAAAGGCATAAATAGCTTTATAGCTGATGAGCATTTAAATTCTATTATTGGCACAGCATTTATAGAAGGGTATAAATTAAATGTAGATGCTGCTGATTATGAGGAAGCAAGAACTATACTGAGTTTGTATAAAACTTGAATAACTTTTTTGACCAATAATTCTTCAAATTTTATACATTCGCTTCGATAATTTTAAAGTCGAAATGAGAAAAATCTTAATCATAGGAGCGGGTCGTTCATCTTCATCATTAATTAAGTATTTATTAGATAAATCTACTGAAGAAAATTTTCAAATTATAGTTGGTGATGTTTCTAAAGAAGCGGCTGAAGAACGTATTGATGATCATAAAAACGGAATTGCAATTGAGTTGGATGTTTTTGATGAAAAGGCAAGAAAAAAAGCTGTTCAAAATGCAGATATAGTTGTTTCTATGTTACCAGCTAGATTTCATGTAGAAGTAGCTAAAGATTGCGTTGCTTACGGTAAACATATGGTGACAGCATCTTATATTTCTAAAGAGATGAAAGCTTTAGATACTCAGGTAAAAGATAAAGGTCTAGTATTTATGAATGAGATAGGGCTCGATCCTGGTATAGACCATATGAGCGCTATGCAAGTGATCGATAGGATAAGAGATAATGGTGCCGAAATGTTATTGTTTGAATCTTTTACAGGAGGATTGGTAGCGCCAGAGAGTGATACAAATCTTTGGAATTATAAGTTTACTTGGAATCCTAGAAATGTAGTATTAGCTGGTCAAGGAGGTGCGGCGATGTTTATACAAGAAGGCACTTATAAATATATACCTTATCATAAATTGTTTAGAAGAACTGAATTTTTAACTGTAAATGGCAGCGGAAAGTTTGAGGCATACGCCAATAGAGATTCTTTAAAGTATAGAAGTATTTATGGGTTAGATAACATACCTACCATGTATAGAGGTACTATTCGTAAAATAGGATTTTCTAGAGCGTGGAATGTCTTTGTTCAATTAGGTATGACAGATGATACTTATACTATTGAAGATTCAGAGAATATGACCTATCGCGATTTTATAAATCTATTTTTGGCTTACAGTCCTACAGATTCTGTAGAATTAAAATTAAGATCATATTTAAAGATAGATCAAGATGATATTATGTGGGGTAAGTTAGAGGAGCTCGATATTTTTAATCCGAATAAAAAAATAGGGATTAAAAATGCTACACCAGCGCAAATGCTACAAAAAATACTAATGGATAGTTGGACATTGGAAGAAGATGATAAAGATATGATCGTAATGCAGCATAAATTTGGTTATAAATATAAAGGTGAAAAGAAACAAATAGATAGTAGTTTGGTTGTTATTGGTGAAGACCAAACATATACAGCAATGGCTAAAACTGTTGGTTTGCCTGTAGGGATTGCGACATTAAAGATATTGAATGGTGAAATTAAAACACCTGGTGTTCAGTTACCAATTTCTAAAGAGGTTTACGAACCTATTCTAAAAGAATTAGAAGAATATGGTATTAAGTTTATAGAAAAGCATGTACCTTATTTAGGTTATAATCCAGAGAGTGTAATAAGTTAATTACATTTTTAGGTAAAAATCTTCTACCAGATCAATATACTGTTTAGTGTATTGATGCCTTTTAATTTCTATACTTAATTCTTCTCTTTTTATTTCACTTTCGTGGAAGGAAAATTCTAATAAACTGCGTTTAACTTCAGATTCAACATTACCTTTTATATGACAAATTCTTGCTGGGTATAGATTTTTAATTGATGCCAATTGAATAAAATTTTCTTCCTCTTTAAAAGGAATAATTGTAGCAAAAACTCCATTTTCTGATAATAATTTTGAAGTTGAATTGATTAGTTCTTCAAAGGATAAAGAAGAGGTAAAACGCGCTTTATTTCTAGATTCATTCTCAGTTTCAAATTTGTCCCTGTAAAAAGGAGGGTTACTAATTATCAATTCATATTTATCATCGATTTCTTCGGTAAATTCTTGCAAAGAAGTATGGTAACAAAATAATCTGACTCCCCAATCTGAATTTTCAAAATTTTCTACGGCTTGTTCGTAAGCATTGTCGTCAAGTTCTATAGCATCAATAAGTTCTGCATTGCTTCGCTGTGCTAATTGCAATGCAATAATGCCAGTACCAGTGCCTATATCTAAAATGGAATTTGGGTGTTGTTCTAGTGAAGCCCAAGCGCCTAATAATACGCCGTCGGTACCAATTTTCATGGCACATTTATCTTGCAGAATAGTAAATTCTTTGAATTTAAAAGGTTTACTCATTAAGATACATATCTATTAAACCTTCTGGTGTTTCTATAACTACAGTTTTATTTTTTCTATCAACTTTTTTAATAAAATCATCAATCATGGGAATTAACAATTCTATTTCTCCTTTTTTAATCTCAAATAATGGTTGAGCAGTAAAATCATTAATTCCAACAATTTCACCTACTTCACCATAGTTAATATCATCAATAGTAAAACCGATTACTTCGTGATAATAAAATTTATTTCCTTCTAATTTAGGTAAAAGGTCTAATGGAAGATATGTGTCGCGTTTTAGAATCGATTCAGCATCTTTCTCAGAATTTACATCCTCAAACTTAACGCGTAATTGATTTCCTTTTTGTAGCAGGCTTTTTTCAATAAAGAATGGCAAAAGGTTTTTGCCCATGTCTACAAATACAGCATCAATATTAGCATATAGTTCAGGTTCATCGGTATCTAAAGCGATTACAACTTCACCTTTAAAACTATGTTTTCTCGCAATTTTCCCTAAAAAGAAACAATCCTTTTTTTGCATAAATTTTTAAATAAAAAAGCCTGACTTATAAGTCAGGCTTCAAAAGTATAAAAAGTAATTTTTATTCTTCTTCGTTTGAAGCTTCAGTATCAGTAGCAACTTCTTCAATAGCATCTTCTACAACAGTTGCAGCAGCTTTACGCGCTTCATTTACTTCTTTTTCAGCTTCTAAAACTTTGGCTTTAGCATCAGCTTTGGCTTTAGCTAATCCATCAGCTTTGGCAGAAACTTTACCAGTTTTTTCTTCTAACCAAGCTTGAAATTTTTCTTCAGCTTGTTCTTCTGTTAAAGCACCTTTACGAACACCGCCAACTAAATGATTCTTTAATAAAGCACCTTTATACGATAATATTGCTCTAGCAGTATCTGTAGGTTGCGCTCCATTTTGTAACCACTTTACAGAACCATCAACATCTAAATCAATAGTTGCAGGGTTAGTATTGGGGTTATAAGTACCTAATTTTTCTAAAAATTTACCATCTCTTTTTACTCTTGAATCAGTAGCAACGATCCAATAAAATGGTTTTCCTTTTTTTCCGTGTCTTTGTAGTCTAATTTTTACTGACATTTTTGTTAATTTTTAAGGTTCACGACCTTGATTATTAAAAATCTTACCATCTCGTGATAAGTGGGCGCAAAGATAACAAGTTTTTTAAATATAACTAACTAATAATCTATTATTTATTTGGTGGAATTTTATTGATATTTGCCATTACAAAAGTTATTGAATGAATGCTTTAGGAATCATACCTGCACGCTACGGTTCAACGCGATTAGAAGGTAAACCATTAATAGATCTTTGTGGTAAGCCAATGATACAACGTGTGTATGAACAAGTAAGTAAATTACTAGATCATGTTGTTGTAGCTACAGACGATGAACGTATTGTTGAAGCTGTCAATACTTTTGGAGGAAATGTTGTAATGACTTCAACAAATCATAATACAGGGACTAATAGATGCTTAGAAGCTTATCGTGTTTTTTCTAGACAAATTGGGAAGGAGTTTGATATTGTTATTAATATACAGGGTGACGAACCATTACTTGATCCTGAACAGATTCGATTACTAATCTCTTGTTTTTACGAAGATGCAACAGAAATGGCAACTTTGGTAATTCCTGCTAAAGAAAACGATGATCTCAAAACTGGTGTGTTTGTAGTTATTGATCGATTTAAAAATGCCTTATATTTCAGCCGTTCTATAATTCCATTTGTTCGAGATAGTGAGAGAAGTGATTGGAACAAGAAACATACTTTTTATAAGCATATTGGTATGTATGGTTTTAAACCAAAAGCATTGAATGAATTTGCTAGTTTACAACAGACTTCTTTAGAATTAGCAGAATCTTTAGAACAAAACCGTTGGTTAGAAAATGGTAAAAAGATCAAGGTAGAAATTACCGAATCTCAAGCTATTGGTGTCGATACACAAGCTGATGTTGAGCGAGTAAGAAAGCTCCTGAAATCTCAATAAACTTTTTAACGGACTGTTGATAAAAAGACTACGTACAGTAGTACTTAAAAGTACCTATTTATGTACTTTTAAATTCTCATTTTTTTATTCAAAAATTCTTAGATGTATTTAATATTTGATACCGAAACTACTGGTTTGCCAAAAAGCTGGAATGCACCAATTACCAATACAGATAATTGGCCTCGTTGTGTGCAAATAGCATGGCAATTACACGGAAAACACGGTGAATTGATAGAACATCAAGATTTTTTGGTACGACCAGAAGGATTTAATATTCCGTATGATTCTGAGCAAATACATGGTATTTCTACAGAATTGGCTGAACAAAAAGGTGAACCTTTAGATTATGTTTTAAGTCTATTTAATGATGCGTTGTCTAAAACAGATTATGTAGTTGGTCAAAACGTAGAATTTGATTTAAATATTATGGGTTGTGAATTCTACCGAAAAGGAATTACAAGCAAACTTAACGATCTACCAATTTTAGATACCTGTACTGAAACTACGGCTGAATTATGTCAGTTGCCAGGTGGTCGTGGAGGAAAGTTTAAACTACCAACACTAACAGAATTACATCAACATTTATTTAACATACCATTTGCTGAAGCTCATAATGCAACTGCAGATGTTGAAGCCACAACGCGTTGTTTCTTTGAATTGATCCGTAGAGAGATTTTCACAAAAGATGAATTAGATGTCTCGGATGATTATTTTAAAAAGTTCCAAGAAGAGAATCCAGAAGTAATCGAATCTGTTGGATTAAAACATACCAATCTAAAAAAGGAAAGTGACAAACTTAAAAAACAAGTTGAAACAGTTTCTGCTACTATTTCTTCAGAAGTAAATACAGATTTAGCAAACACCCAATTTGCACATTTACATAATCATTCTCAGTTTTCCATCTTGCAATCAACAGCTAGTATTTCTAAACTGGTTAATGCCGCTATTGAACATAAAATGCCAGCCGTGGCTCTTACCGACACTGGTAATATGATGGGCTCATTCAATTTTGTGAAGGAAATTTTAAAACATAATCAATATGCCGATCATCCTATCAAGCCGATAGTGGGTTGTGAATTTAATGTTTGTGAAGATCACACCAATAAATCTGTTAAAGACAATGGCTATCAGATAGTTTTACTAGCCAAGAACAAAAGAGGGTATCACAATTTGGCAAAAATGTCATCCATTGCCTATATCGATGGGTTTTATTATGTGCCTCGTATTGATAAAAAGATTGTTGAACAATACAAAGAAGATGTAATCGCTTTAAGCGGAAACATGTATGGTGAAATACCAAGTAAAATTCTAAATGTTGGTGAAAAGCAAGCAGAGGATGCTTTGCTCTGGTGGAAAGACACTTTTGGTGATGATTTTTATTTAGAGCTAAATGATCATGGTCAGGCGAACGAAGCGAATGCAAATAGAACGTTACTCGAATTTTCTAAAAAACACCACGTAAAAGTTGTTGCGGCAAATAATACTTATTATGTAGATAAGGAAAGTGCGCAAGCACATGATATTTTATTGTGTGTAAAAGATGGCGAAAAATTAGCAACACCCAAGGGAAGAGGTAGAGGATTCCGTTACGGACTACCTAACGAAGAATATTATTTTAAGAGCGCAGATGAGATGAAGGAGTTGTTTAAAAACACTCCTGAAGCTATTATTAATATTCAAGAAATTATAGATAAGGTAGAACCTTATGAGTTAGCTCGGGATGTTTTGCTGCCTAAGTTTGAAATTCCTCAAGAATTTATAAGTGAAGAGGATGCAAAAGATGGTGGTAAGAGAGGTGAGAATGCCTATTTAAAGCACCTAACATTTGAAGGTGCTAAAAAGCGTTGGGGAGATGAAATTAGCGATGAGATTAATGAACGTTTAAATTTTGAATTGGGCGTTATCGAACATACCGGCTATCCTGGTTATTTCTTAATAGTTCAAGATTTTATTGCTGAAGCTCGTAAAATGGATGTCTCGGTAGGGCCAGGGCGTGGTTCAGCAGCGGGTTCAGCAGTCGCATATTGTTTAGGAATCACGAATATAGACCCCATTGAATACGATTTACTTTTTGAGCGTTTCTTGAATCCTGATCGTGTATCGTTACCTGATATTGATATTGATTTTGATGATGAAGGTAGAGGCAAGGTAATGGATTATGTAATTAATAAATATGGTGCAAATCAGGTAGCTCAAATTGTTACGTATGGTACTATGGCAGCAAAGTCTTCTATTCGAGATACAGCTAGAGTACTCGATTTACCTTTGCCTGATGCAGATAGAATTGCAAAACTCATTCCGAATACGAAGCTAAAAACCATTTTTGGGGAAGATGAAAAGAGTATTCAAAAAATTGAAGAGCTTCGCAAAGATGAAATATTGAGAGTAAACGAATTACGTAATCTTGCTGACGGAGAAGGTATTGAGGCGCGAACAATACAACAAGCAGTTCAGCTAGAAGGTTCCTTGCGTAATACAGGTATCCATGCATGTGGTGTAATCATTACACCAGAAGATATCACAAATTTAATTCCTGTTGCAACAGCCAAAGATTCAGATTTATATGTAACCCAGTTTGATAACTATGTAGTTGAAGATGCAGGTTTATTGAAAATGGATTTTCTTGGATTAAAGACATTAACCTTAATCAAGGACACATGTAAGATTGTAAAAGCATTGCATGGTATAGAATTAAACCCTGATTCTTTTCCGCTTGACGATATTAAAACATATGAACTATTCCAGCGTGGTGAAACCGTAGGGATTTTTCAATATGAATCACCTGGTATGCAAAAGCATATGAAGCATCTCAAGCCAACAGAATTTGCTGACCTCATTGCTATGAATGCTTTGTATCGTCCGGGGCCTATGGAATATATTCCGCTTTTCATTCAGCGTAAGCATGGTATTGAAGCTATTGAGTATGACCTCCCAGAAATGGAAGAATACCTCAAAGAAACTTATGGTGTTACTGTCTATCAGGAGCAAGTGATGCTACTATCACAAAAATTGGCAGGTTTTACCAAAGGTGAAGCAGATGTTCTTAGAAAAGCGATGGGTAAAAAGATTTTTGCTTTACTACAAAAATTAAAACCTAAGTTTATTGAAGGCGGTAAAAAGAACAATCACCCAGAAGAGATTTTAGAGAAGATTTGGAAAGATTGGGAAGCCTTTGCTGCATATGCATTTAATAAATCACATTCTACCTGTTATGCTTATATTGCTTATCAAACAGCTTATTTAAAAGCGCATTATCCTGCCGAATATATGGCTGCAGTGCTATCGAATAACATGAATGATATAAAGCAGGTTTCTTTCTTTATGGATGAATGTAAACGTGCTGGTATAGAAGTATTAAGCCCAGATATTAATGAATCATTCTACAAATTTGCCGTAAATAAACAAGGTGCTATTCGTTTTGGTATGGGAGCCATCAAAGGAGTAGGAGCAAGTGCTGTTGACGCTATTGTTAGAGAGCGTAAAGAAAATGGAAATTATAAGTCGATTTTTGATGTTGCTAAACGTATCGATCTAAGAGCTGCCAATAAAAAAGCCTTTGACGGATTAATCCTAGCGGGAGCTTTCGATTCGTTTGATTCTAATAGAGCACAGTATTTTGAGATTGACGAACGAGGACAAACATTTATAGAAAAAGCGATTCGTTTTGGTAATAAGTATCAGGAAAATAAAAATTCTGCACAGGTGTCCTTATTTGGTGAAGCGTCTGAAGTTCAATTTGATGAACCTATCATTCCAGATTGCGAACCTTGGGGAATCATGGAAAAATTAGCCAAAGAAAAAGAAGTAATCGGCATGTATATTTCTGGCCATCCGCTTGACGACTACAAAACCGAAATAAAATATTTCTGCAATGCTCCTATTAGTGCTTTTGCCAATGAAGATGATTTGTTAGGTAAAGATTTAGCCATAGGTGGTATAATAACAGATGTACAACATCGTATTTCTAAGAACGGAAAAGGGTGGGCCTCATTTATTATTGAGGATTATACAGAAGCGCATGAATTTAGAATGTTTGGTGAAGACTATTTAAAATTTAAGCATTTCTTAATACCAAATTCTTTCTTACATATTAAAATGTCTGTGAGACCAGGATGGCGTGAGGGTGATGTTAGAATTCAATTTAATCAAGTGCAAATGTTGCAAGATGTATTAGAGGTTATGGCTAATAAGTTAACCTTGCAATTAAATATTGATGAATTGAATGACGATAAAATAGATAGAATAGAAAAAATTGTTGGAGATCATAAAGGAAAGGATGTACTCAATTTTGTAGTGTACGATATTGAGGACAAACTAAAATTACATATGCCGAGTAGAACATCTAAAGTTAAAATATCTCAAGAATTGTTAAGTACTTTAGAAACTCAGCAAGTATTATATAAATTGAATTAATGAATAAAGTTTCTTTAAGTAGAATTGTAAATGATCCTAGCTCGAAGTATGGTCGAATTTTCGCTATTTTTATTCAACTACTGATTATTATTTCGATTATTACATTTTCAGTAGAAACCATTCCAGATCTGAAACCTCAAACAAGGACCATTTTACAAAGTATAGAGATATTTTGTATTATTATTTTCACTATTGAATACCTATTAAGAGTTTTTGTTGCTGATAACAAATCAGGTTTTATTTTTAGTTTTTTTGGTATTATAGACCTGTTAGCTATTCTTCCTTTTTACTTGGCTTTTGGCGTCGACCTGCGTGCTTTGAGGGCTTTACGCTTTTTACGATTATTTAGTATTCTAAAAATGGCACGATATAACAAAGCTATTCGACATTTTTTAAGAGCAATTTCGTATGCTAGAGAGGAAATATTACTGTTTTTATTTATTACGCTTATATTAATTTACCTTGCAGCTGTAGGTATTTATTATTTTGAAAATGCAGCACAACCTGAACAATTCTCTTCAATATTTGATAGCTTATGGTGGGCAGTAATTACGTTAACTACAGTGGGTTATGGTGATGTGTACCCTATTACTGCAGGAGGTAAAATATTCACTTTTTTAATATTATTGATTGGGTTAGGCATAGTAGCGATACCCACAGGAATTATTTCGTCTGCCTTAACGAAATCTATAGACAGTAAAGAAGCCAAATAATTTATTTATTTAGAAATTCTGCTAATAATCTATGAAAGTGATGTACTCCTTTCTCTCGAGTAGGTGAGAAGCGACCAGCTTTATAAAATGAAGATCGTACACCTTTTTGTACATTTTCAACCACAAATTCATCTTCACGCTCTACTTTATCGATAGCGGCACCAGCGCCTTTGTCTAGTTTTGATTCATCATAAACATAAGAGATAAAAGAAACTTTAGTTTTATGAATGCTTATAGGCTTTACAACATTTACAGATAATCCCCAAGGATAAAAATTGAACATCATATTTGGGAACATCCAATAGTAGTATGCAGCAACATTTTTACCATAATCAGGATGATCTTTTGGGAGATCAAAGACTTCAGTAGCATCGTTAGTATACCCTATTTGTAAATTACAATAATCATACACCTCAGTTGTATAATCACCATAATCGAGTACTTTATTTAACCCTTCATGTACAAAAGGTATATGGAATCCTTCTAAGTAATTATCACAATACAATGCCCAATTCGCATGCACCAAATAATCTTTCGATAATGTGGTATTTAATGAAAATTCATTTAAAGGCAAGAAACCGACACGTTCATTCATCTTATTGAGGACCTTTTCAAAATCAAAAGATGGATTTAATCCTGCAAATAAAAAAGGACCCCACTTTTCAAAAGGGAATTGATATAAATTATCACAAGGTCTAGGGAAGTCTTCTGCCTCTTTAAATTCTGGCATATGTTCAAATTCACCTTTTAAATTAAACCGACGCCCATGATACATACAGGTTAATGTTTTAGATTTTCCAGGATTTAATGCTACCAAATTCCCTCGATGTGTACAAACATTTGTTAAGCAATTAATTTCATCATTTTTATTTTTAGTTAAAAGCATTGGTTCTGTTAAAAAACCATTTAATAAAACAAAAGGATAGACCGATTGAGGAAGTTTCACCAAATTTTCATCACCTATCCACTGCCAAGATTTTAAAAACACCTTTTCTTTAATCATTTCAAAAACAGCATCATCTTTATAAAAAGAAGCCGGCAATGTTTCTGCTTTTGTAATATCGGGATCAATTTTAAACATAGGTAGGTGTTAATTATTTAATGGTATATTTACAAATATCCATAAAAGTATTAATTAAAATTTAATTTTCCTCTTAATGCCTTCTAAGCCTCAAAAAATAGGCCTTATCACTGCAACATCCCTGGTAGTTGGTAATATGATTGGGGCTGGAATTTTTGTGCTTCCTGCTACATTAGCAAAATATGGAAGTATTAGTATTTTAGGATGGATTTTCTCTGCAGCTGGTGCTTTAATTTTGGCGAAAATATTCAGTAATTTTAGTAAGATTATAATTAATAAAAGTGGGGGTCCGTATGTGTATTCTAAAGCTGGATTTGGAGATTTTATAGGTTTTTTGGTGGCATGGGGCTATTGGATTTCTATTTGGATTACCAATGCAGCTATCGCTATTGCGATAGTAAGTGCATTAAGTTTTTTTTTACCTTCATTAACAGAAAAACCTATATATGCCGTTAGCTTAGGTCTTGCATTTATTTGGTTGTTTACATGGATAAATTCTAAAGGTGTTAGAGAATCGGGCAAAGTTCAAGTCATTACCACAGCATTAAAGATACTGCCTTTGGTTTTTATAATTTTTGCTGGCCTATTTTTTTTTAAAATAGAAAATTTTCCTGCTTTTAATTTAACAGGGAACAATGATTTTATAACACTAACAACTGTAGCTACATTGACCTTATTTTCTTTTTTAGGTATTGAAAGTGCTACAATTCCAGCTGTAAACATCAAGAATTCAGAAATAACAATTCCAAAAGCAACGATGCTAGGCACTATAATAACTACATTGATTTATATTTTAGGCACTGTTGTGCTATTTGGAATATTGCCTACTTCGGTTTTTCAAAACTCACCAGCTCCTTTTGCTGAAGCTGGTAAATTAATTGGTGGAGGTTGGACAGGTTACTTGGTTGCTGGCGGTGCTGCTATTGCTGCAATTGGCGCTTTAAATGGTTGGATATTAATGGTAGGACAAATACCAATGGCATCAGCAAAAGACAATTTATTTCCAAGAATATTTAAAAAAGAGAATAATAAGGGAGTACCAATTGTTGGCCTTATAATAGGAAGTATATTGTCATCTTTAGTGATGATAATGAACTATACTGAAGGATTGGTGAAGCAATTTGAATTTATGATCTTGCTATCAACGCTAACTGTATTAGTCCCGTATGCTTTTACTGCCGCTTCATATGTTTTAATAGTATTAGAAAAGAAGTTAAAAGCAAAAAATATTCTTCAAACTATTGTATTATCTGCTCTAGGTTTTGTGTTTTCTATTTGGGCAATTTACGGCTCAGGATCTGAAACTGTTTTTTACGGATTTTTACTTTTGTTGCTAGGAGTTCCTTTTTATGTATTGATGAAATGGAATCAAATAAAGAGTAAATGAAAACCACTTCACATTCAGAATATCTAAAACTACAATCAGTTTATTTGAAATCAGCGAGAAATGCCTTTATTTCTAATATTCATATTAGTGAACAATGGCGGGATCTAAATTATTTATCGAGCCCAGATTTTGATACAGCATTAAAAGAATATGAGATTTTTGAAGACATACTTCAAACTAATGAAGTAAAAATTCACCATTTTCCATATGATAAAGAAGTTACGATTGATTCTATTTATTGCAGAGATGCAACAATAGCGACGGATTTTGGAATGATATTGTGTAATATGGGAAAAGAAGGAAGGATGAGTGAACCCAATTCTCATAAGAATGCATATGCTGATAATGGTTTAAAAATTTTAGGAGAAATTAAATCTCCAGGAACTTTAGAAGGCGGTGATGTAGCTTGGCTAGATAAAAAAACATTAGCTGTTGGTCATACCTATAGAACAAATGATGAAGGAATTAAACAATTAAAAGAATTATTAGAACCGAAAGATATAGAAGTAATGGTTGTAGAATTGCCACATTATAAAGGATCTTCTGATGTTTTTCACTTAATGTCAATATTGAGTCCAGTTGATAAAGACCTAGCTGTTATTTATTCTCCTTTAATGCCTATAAAATTCAGAAATCAATTGTTAGAAAAAGGTTTTGATTTTGTGGAAGTTCCCGAAGAGGAGTTTGAATCTATGGGCTGTAATGTGTTAGCCATAGCGTCTAGAAAATGTGTGATGGTTGACGGAAATCCAATAACTAAAAAGCAATTGATCGACAATGGTTGTGAAGTACTTACTTATAAAGGTGATAATATTAGTGTTAAAGGAGGTGGAGGACCAACATGTTTGACTAGGCCATTACTAAGAGAAGTATAAAAAGTAAAAAAACCCCTTAATTGAGGAGCTTTTCTTAAAATTTAACTAGTAATATATATTTAAATAACTTTTACATTTACTGCGTTTAAACCTTTTCTGCCTTCGGCTAAATCGAATTCTACTTCATCACCTTCTCTAATTTCTTCGATTAAACCAGACACGTGAACAAAATGTTCTGTGTTTGAACCTTCTTCTGTTATAAATCCGAATCCTTTAGACTCGTTGAAGAATTTTACTGTTCCTTTACTCATTTTTATTATAATTTAAAATATTAATTACTAGATGATAGTCAAGAAGTGTGCCAAGAATATTTGTCATCCTAAACTTGATTCAGGATCACATTATGATTTGCTGGATTCCGTATCAAGTGCGGAATGACATAGAAGATATTAAAGTCTGTAATGCCCAATAATCTTAAAATCAAACAAACAATCTTCGAGTACTTGTCCGACACCAATATTATGTACAATTAAATGACGTTTTCCGTCACGAGATTTTTTATTAACTACAATGCCAATATGGGTGAGACCATTCGCTAATCGCCAAGCAACTATATCACCGGGTTTATAGTCACTAGCAGTTTTGGTAATTGGTTTTGAAGCACCTTTTCGTTTAAAGTAGGTCATTAAGTTTGGTACACGTCTGTGATCGATATTTTTATCTGTAAACTTTAAACCCCAAATTTTTGGGTATTTGCTAAAGTTAACTTTCATATCTTCATGCACTTCCTTTTGTAAATCAATACCTAATTTTCTATATGCTCTAATCACAACATCGGTGCAAACTCCTTTGCCTTTTGGCACATCTCCATTTGGGTAATCTATGGAGAAATAACTACCATCATAAACTACTTTATCCTTTGTAAGCTCTAAAGCAGCATCTGATAAGGATAGTTTTTCGGTAGTAGTTTGAGAATATCCAAATTCTATAAGAAACACTAAAAAATATATAATTAATTTATTCATATTCAATTAATCTTTAATTCTGAATTCCATGTTGATTGGTAAATGATCTGAACCGATATTTTCTCCAACCTCTCGGTTAAGAATTACGATATTTTTGCCAATTAAAAAATGATCTAAAGTTGTTTTCATAAATGAAAAATTTGCAGGCCAAGAGTGAAGTAAACCAAAACCATTTCGCGAATCTTTTAAGTCGGTTTCTCTTTTGAAACTTTTGAAATGTTTTGAAAAAGAAGAAGTATTTAAGTCTCCAGCTACTATTAAGTTTTCAGATACCCCTTTAAATTTATTGGCTAAATTTTTTAGGTGTAAATTTCTAGCTTCAAATCTATTTTGTCCCACAGGAGGAAACGGATGCGTTGCAATAATTGTTAAAGAGTCATTATTAAACTTTAAATTAGATTTAATCGATGGAACTTGAGTGTGATCAAACCTAATGATTGATAATTCAGATTCAATTTTACTGAAATATCCTATTCCAAAATTATCTGTTCTAACTTCAGTTTTATAAAACTGATATTCTTTTGTAATTGATTGCAATTCTTTTTCCCACTTTGGATTATATTCTAGCAAAACCAATATGTCTGGGTTCTTATTTTTAATATAATCTATAACCTTTACAGATTCTTTATTACTCGACAAAAGGTTAACACAGGTAATTGATATTCCATTTAGTTTAGTTATTTCTCCAAATTTGCTTGGGATATATAGGTTATAAAAAAAAGATACCTTCCAAACTATTAGAATTATTGAAATTATTCCTAGAGTTTTACTTTTTCCTATAAAAAGGTTTAATAGAAAAATCAAAATAAGCACTAAGACCAATTGTACCTTAAAATTGGACAGAATATCAATAATCCAAACGTTTGGAAAAATGCTCGGCAAAATTGAAAACAGAGCAATAATTACTACTCCTAGCTTGAGTAAAAAATTGATCTTTTTTTGCATGTCTTTTTAATCAACTTTAACTCTTACCCCTTCACTATGACTACTAAACTCAGGTGCATACATACTTTGTATAGTGGTAATACCATTAGAGAAATCACCTTTGTTATTTACACGTAGATCATACTCAAAAACATAGACTCCTTTTGGTAAATAGTCAAAGAAGAAATTAGTCGCCGCATCTTTAGTACTTTCGTAATAGCCTAAGCCATCTTGCCATTTGTATTGCGATAAGACATTTATGGGTTCAAATCCTGACGCACGCATATCTTTCATATGAACAAATTCCATCGCTCGGTCTGCACGTAATTCTATACGAACGCGAACCAAATCACCTAAATTTAGATTGGTATTAGCATTAATTTCAGATAGTTCTTCACCTTTGTCTGTGTTCTTTTTTAAGAAGAGTTTCTTCTTTAATTTCAAAGGTGTTTCTGCTGAGGTAATTCTATCTAAATCTTCAAAATACTGCCAGTACAAAGCACCCCAAGCAATACCATCTGACTTTTTAGATAGTTTAACTTCAGCCATTTCTGGTTGTATTTCATTGCCTTTCCATGACGTTTTAAAGTAACCTGTGCCAGCTTCTACTTTTGTATCCTCTAAAGCTAGCGGATCAATTTTTTGGTTGCCGATTTTCACATCAACAAAGTCATTAACTTCTAACCAATCTGATCCTTGTAATAGTAAAGCATATACCGCTTCAGTTGTGGCTTTGGTAGTTTTCCATCTATTGGTTTGCTTATTTTTTAATAACCAAACTTTCAATTCATCCACTACCTTGGCGTCACCAGAAATTTCACTAAATGCTTCAATCAATAAAGCTTGCGTTTCAATTGGCGCTTGATACCAATACCAGCTAGCTGTATTTTCCTTCCAATACATACCTAGCTCTTCGCTGGTTATTGAACTTTCTTTTAAAGAAGCTAGAATCTTCTCAGCAACAGCATCGTCATTTCTTTTGGAAATCAAAGCAATCATACCTTTGGTATATAGGTTTCTATCTAACCAGAATGTATAAGCCTGATTTGTATAGTAATCGACTGCCATTTGAACGTTATCGTTCATGGTAATGTCTTTATAAAAACTACGCATGTACAAATATTGAATCTGATAATTGCCTGTATGATTTTGTTTCCAAAATTCGGCTTCTTTTTTAGCACCTTCAGTTTTGTTTTTTGCGCTTTCGCGGATGCGTTTTGCCTGTTTTTCTAGCTTGTGGTAGTCTTCTAAAATTTCATCGTCTAAAAATTTCACTGCTTTTTGAAGCATAGACTTCTCTTCTGCGCTCGAAGTGATACCGAGCTTATTTAAATGACCAAAACCAGAAGCAATATGTTGAGTGATATATCTGTTTGGATAACGAGCCCCTTTAAACCACGGAAAACCACCATTGCTCATTTGCATTTGTTTCAACTTTCGTAAAGCTGAAGATAATTCATTATTCATTTTGTTCAAATCGAATAATAAGGCAATACGTTTTTTCTGCTCCGTTTCAGATTGCGCATCACGAACCCAAGGTGTTTCTTGAATAATTAATGACTTCAATTCTTGGTTCTTTTCCAGGTTAGAAAGCAAAGCATCACTCGTCTTCCATTGATTAAATACTTCCTGAATTCTAGGGTTTGAATTTGCAATATAGCTACCCAAAGCATTCGCATAATATCTAGAGAATGTTTGCTCAGCACACTCATATGGATATTCCATTAAATAGGGCAGTGCCTGTACCGCATACCATGCAGGATTAGAAGTAACTTCCAACGTTAAATTATGATTCTTCAACGTAGTTGAGGTATTATTCTTCAACTTATCTAAGGTGAATGTTTTTGTTTGTCCTGAATGCAACCACATAGGTAATGTTTCGGTCACCAACATTCTGTTGGATAATACAGGTAAAGCATTTTCTTCACCATCTGTAAAGTCACCTGCTTTGGCAACAATCTTATATTTTACCGCTTGAACATCATCAGGTATTTGTAAATTCCAGCTAACATTTGCATTTCCTTTAGCGTCAACAGTAAAAGATTTTTGATTTTTAGTATTGTCCAGTTTACTGTCAATAGGTTTATTCGTCAAAGCATCATACAACTGTAATTCGCTTACTCCACTTAAATTCTTATCAGATAGATTCGCAATTTTTGAAACAAAAACTATACGATCTCCTTCCCTAAAAAACCGTGGCGGGTTTGGTAATACCATCAAGTCTTTCTGCGTAACAGCTGATAATTGTTGTGTTGCTGTTTGTAGGTCTTTGGTGTGTGCTAATAACTGTAACTTCCACTTTGTCAAACTTTCAGGAATCGTAAAATTAAAACTCAAATTGCCCTTTGTATCGGTTGTTAAATGTGGGTAGAAAAAAGCAGTTTCTTGTAGGTTTTTACGTGCTACAATACCTTTTAAATTTGCTTTATTAGCTTCAATTTGAGAAGCTTCTTTAGAATTTGCTAATGATTCAATTCCAGCAGCTTCTGCTTCAACTGCTTCATCAGCCATTGCTTCGACTTGAATTGCTTCTGGTTTAGACACACTTTTTAGCTCAAGCCT
Source organism: Maritimimonas rapanae (assembly GCF_057837205.1). Lineage (NCBI taxonomy): Bacteria > Pseudomonadati > Bacteroidota > Flavobacteriia > Flavobacteriales > Flavobacteriaceae > Maritimimonas > Maritimimonas rapanae. The sequence goes on from NZ_JBYQFI010000001.1 coordinate 335,140, forward strand.
ATCTCTTTTTTGCTCGCCAGCAACTCCAGTTATTACAACTTCCTCTAGTGCCCCATCAGTTTTAAAATATGCTCTGTTTTCTCGAAAACTAAAACCAAACCAATTCAATCTATCATACCTCTGTCTAGTAAAGCTTGAATGTAAATTATTGAGATTCTGAATTCTAAAATTAGCAATACCAAAACTATGATTAGCGTTGCTTCTATTATACGAATAATAATATCTATAGTTAATTGGATTGATACCCCATTGATGAGCTCTAAATTGATCTAAAGAAGCATCATACATCGATGCCAAAATTTCGGCAGCAACTTGATCACCTTTGGAGCCTTTGATTTTAAAACTCCATGTTTCATCTTGCCCAGGTTGTAATTTGTCTCTAAACGTAGAAGTTTCTATCTGTAATTCATGCTTTGGATATGGTACACTAATAGTTAATGTACCACCAACAAATGAATTGTGATTTACAAAGTGGTAATTGATGGCAAAGCCGCCAAAGTCCTTTTCTTTGACAGGTATTGTAATCGATTTAATATCATCTGATAACTGAATGATCTTGGTATCAACAATACTATAATTTTTTTCTACAGTTAAGGTAACAGTAACATCTTTTGAAGCAGAACCCAAGCGGATTTTTACAAACTCATTTGGTTTGTATTCAGCTTTGTCTGTTTTGATAAAGAATAATTGATTGTCGGCTACTTTTTTGTCGTATTTACTAAATGCATCAAAGCGTTGTTCATCTCGAACTTCTTGATCGAATTTATCTTTGCAAACAAACTCAGCAACGTATTTGCCTGAAATCCATTTTGAGATATTTTTTAAAGTAACTTCTTTTGATTTTTCAGTATCTACTTCGGTTTCAAAAACCAATTCGCCTTTTTCCCAAAATTGTGGATTATCTTCAACATCATAAGCATCATTCGGAAATAGTTTGTTGAATTCATCTTTAGAAATATCCTGATAATCTGGAGCTTGCCAAGGACGAGATCTTAGTACATTTTTAGGAACGGTCAGTTTATATATTTTAAGAACACCTTTTGTAGGAACAAATTCTCCATTCAAGTTATTTGTGTTAACTGTAATCGTATGTTCCTTTTTTGATTTATCTAATTTTTCCATTATGGAAATAGAAGCAGTTAAAGCATGATACCCAACATTTACAATCGTTTCTGCACTTCGTGTTTCTCCATTAATATCAGTTACATCTGCTATCACTTTATAATTAAAAGTTGGTTGCGTTGACGGACTTACTTTTAAATTGGGAATCGCTTTAAACGTTATACTGAAATTACCTGATGCGTCTGTGACGCTTTCACCATGTGTGATTTCCTGACTTTCTGATGAAATTTGAGGTCTATAATACCAATACCATTTTGGGTATTGTGCAGTGCGATATACACGATACACTACTTTAGCATCAGTAATATTACTTCCGGCGAAAGCCTTTGCGAATCCGTTTACAGTAACACTATCGTTTAGTTTATAAGTCTCTGTTACTGGTTTAAATTCGGTTTCAAACTTTGGGCGCTTGTATTCCTCTACAGAGAAATACGTACTTCCATTCATATTTCTATTAAATAAGCCACTGTTACCTTGTGCTTCAATGTGAAAATTACCAGTTAAACCAGAATTTGGCAGTACAAACTCACCGCTAAACGATCCAAATTCATTTGTTTTAAAATCAAGTGTTTTTATATCTTGATAGTTTACATCTTTCAAGGTGACCTTTACATTTTTGCCTTCAATCACATTCGATTTATTAGCTTTCTTTGCTAGAGCAATTCCTTTAAAGTGTACTGTTTGCCCTGGGCGATAAATACTACGATCAGTAAATAGAAAAACTTGTGCTTGTGTTGAATTATCGTATTTAGGCTTGTACCCTTTATTTAGATAATAATCACCAAAAATAGCCTTGTCTTTATTGTGAGTTATAGTGGCTACTATATTGCTATAGCGCTGACCTACGGTAAAAGATACTTGTCCTTTTTTATCAGTTACTAAAGTGTTTTCGTAAAACTTATTATACCTACCTGTATTGTAATTTTTTATATGAACTGTGGCGCCTTGAATTGGTTTTCCGGTAGTTCTATTTACTACTTGGTAAATATATTTTCCAGAAATTTTATTTTCAATCAAAGCCAAATCTGTAGCTTGTAAGAAGCTGTAAGAGAAAGTTTGATCTTTGTTAAGATCTTGTGACGTTGATGCTAAAATTAGGTATTGGCCTTGATCTAATTCTGGAACAACTACTTCTGTTTTATGATTTTGATAATCTCCTTCATTGCGAAGTTTTGCTTCCCAGTTTTTGACTTCTTTTAGTTTGTTGATAAAAGCAACTTTAGCGGAATCATTATAAATCTCGTTCAGTTTTCTTAGTTGCTTTTGATCAATTTCTAGTGTTTTAAAATACAGTTGATCTGTGTTTTTATAACTCACCAGCAAGCGTGAAGGTTTACCAATGGAAACAAATTTTTCATTGGTAATTTGTAATGCTTTATTAAGAATTTGCTGTTTTAAAGATGCACACTTTTTAGCTCCAGATGATTTCGGAAATTTAGTAATAGCTGTATCACAAATTTCTAATGCTTCTTTGTTATTCCAACGATGTGTTTCGTTTTCAGTTGGAACATATGTATTTGCTTGTTGATGTAAGGCTAGCCCAATTCTATAGGCTATTTCTGTAGATACTTCATGGTTTTTATGTTTTTCAAAAAGAACTCTTAGGGTAGTTAGATATACATCTTCTTTATCGTTAAAAATTGCATTCGTTTTTACAAAATCTAGCCTGCCCAAGGTAAGATCAACCAAGGCAGCTGGGTCATTATCTTTAGAATGTAATAAGGTTAGATTTTTATAAAGTTTTAAGGCATGTAATTGTTGTGAAAGACTATCCTTAGCACTTAATTGTTCTTTAATAAATGCTGTATTATCACCTAATAATTTTGGATTGTCAATTTCGAACTTATAGGCTGGTCTTTGTAAATTTCTTTCATTGGTTTTATATAAGTTAATAGCTCTATGTGCTAAAAAATCATAGAGTGTTGGTCTGTACTTTTGTGAATCTTTTTGTAGCGTTAATATTTCGCTGTACTGATTAAGGTTCGTTTGTTGCAACAACAAAGCATTCTCTAATGATTTTTGATAATATGTATGGGTTTCTTCTAATAGAGCCTGTAGGTCCCATGTCCTAAAATCATTTGGGTCAACTTTCTCAGCTGTATTGGTTCGATTGTAGAATTTCCATCTGTTTTGCTGAAAATATTGCCAGTACAGATCAGCTAAAATACTCTCTAAAATATTCTTTGTAGGATAAGAATTTTCAGTTATTTCTTGTTTTAACTGATTGATTACTTTTAATTGAGCATCCTCTTCTAGTGTTAATGCAAATTTTGATTTATAGAGTAAACTCTTAATGATCTGCGGATGATTCTTTTTTTTCTTTGCTTTTTTATAGATCTTTTCAACTTCCGCTAAAGCAGATTTTGGCAATCCTTTTAATTCAAATTGCTCAACTTTTTTCCATTGATCTTCACAAGCGTCATACTTGTTAGATTGTCCAAAAGAAATAGTTGAAAAGAGGATGATCATTAAAATAGTTGAGATTGATTTTTGCATAACATATTTTTTATTCTACTCAAATTACTTTTAAATAAACACCAAAAACAATCAAAAATGAGGGAATGGTCTGTATTTATAAGTAAAAGATGCATTTGGTTGAGTTTGTTTAAACCGTCATTTCGAGTTTTCTGATTATATCAGAAAGTATCGAGAAAAAGGTTTTCATTCTAAATTGTTTGTTTTCGATACAAAATTCTTGAAAAGAATTTCACTCAAACTGACACAATTTTTGATTGTTTAATTCCATTTAAAGATACCGATTTTATTGTGTTCTGATTTTGTATTTTTACACGTCTAATTATAGTCAATGAATATACATTTTATTGCCATTGGAGGTGCTGCCATGCACAACCTAGCATTAGCTTTACACCAAAAAGGATACCAAATTACGGGTAGTGATGATACAATTCATGACCCTTCAAAATCACGTTTAGATGCTAAAGGCTTATTACCTGAAGAATTCGGATGGTTTCCTGAAAAAATAACCAAAGATTTAGATGCTATTATTTTAGGAATGCACGCTAAAGCGGACAACCCTGAGTTGTTAAAAGCGAAAGAATTAGGACTGAAGATTTATTCGTATCCTGAATTTTTATATGAACAATCAAAGGATAAAACCCGTGTCGTTATTGGTGGTTCTCATGGTAAAACTTCTATTACTTCTATGATTTTACATGTATTACATTATCATGAAAAGAATGTTGATTATATGGTAGGGGCACAGTTAGAGGGTTTTGACACCATGGTACACCTTACTGAAGATAATGAATTCATTGTTTTAGAAGGTGATGAGTACTTAAGCTCACCGATTGATAGACGCCCTAAGTTTCATTTATACAAGCCTAATATTGCTTTGTTAAGTGGTATTGCTTGGGATCATATCAATGTGTTTCCCACTTATGAAAATTATGTAGAGCAGTTTAAAATATTTATAGATTCTATTACCAATGGTGGAGCAATGGTTTATAATGAAGAAGATGCTGAGGTGAAGAGAGTGGTAGAGGAAAGTGCAAATCATATTAAGCGATATCCATATCAAACACCGGAATTCACTATTGAAAATGGAACAACTTTTTTAGACACTTCTGATGGTAAATTGCCATTGGAAATTTTTGGCAAACATAATTTACAGAATCTGGCAGGAGCTAAATGGATTTGTCAACACATGGGTATTGATGAGGATGATTTTTATGAAGCCATTGCCACTTTTAAAGGAGCGAGCAAACGTTTAGAGAAGATTGCTGAAAATAGAGCAACCGTAGCTTTTAAAGACTTTGCACATTCGCCAAGTAAGGTTGAAGCAACTGCTAAAGCAGTTAAAGAACAGTATAAGGATCGAACCGTATTGGCTTGTTTAGAATTACATACCTATAGTAGTTTAAATGCCGAGTTTTTAAAAGAATACAAAGGTGCATTGGACACAGCTGATAAAGCTGTGGTATTCTACTCACCTCATGCAGTTGAGATAAAAAAACTAGAAAAAGTAACTGCGGAACAAATTGCTAATGCTTTTGAACGAGATGACCTTATAATTTATACAGATTCTGAAGCATTTAAAGATTTTTTATTTTCTCAAAATTTAAAAAATACGGCTTTGCTACTTATGAGTTCTGGTAATTATGGTGGATTGAATTTTGATGAGGTGGTAAATCTGATTAATTAGATTTGTCATGCTGAAGATGTAATCCTGAGCGCAATCGAAGGACTAATTAAGTATCTCATTAAAGTAGTGGATTCCTGCTTTCGCAGGAATGACAAAAAAGAATGTCATTCTAAGGAGGTGAAGAATTTATTCTAAATGGTCATTGCGAGTGAAACGAAGTTGAGCGTGGCAATCTCACTATTTTTAGCAGACAGCCACATCCTGATTGTTTAGGGTTCGTAGTAATGTTTACTCTCTTAATCTTCACTAACTTTTAAAACAAGTTTTCCTAGTTTTTCTCCTGTAAATAAACGTAAAAAGGTGTCGTAAAAATTTTCGATACCTTCATACACATCTTCTTTAGATTTTAACTTGCCTTGCATCATCCATTGCCCCATTTGCATGGCTGCTTTTTGGTAATCTTTGGCATAATCAAAAACAACCATTCCTTTCATAGAAGCTCTACTAACTAATAAAGACAAATAATTTGATGGTCCTTTTACAGGAGTTGTATTGTTGTATTGAGATATAGCTCCACAAATTACAACTCTGGCGTGCATTGCTAATTTGCTTAAGGCTAGCTCTAAAATATCGCCACCTACATTATCAAAATAGACATCAATCCCTTTAGGGAAGTATTCTTTAAGTTTAGTAGCTATATTATCATTTTTATAATCAATAGCGGCATCAAACCCAAGTTCTTCAACAAGGTACTTGCATTTTTCCGCCCCGCCTGCAATACCTACTACATTACAATTTTTGATCTTAGCTATTTGACCTACAATACTACCAACTGCCCCAGCAGCACCCGACACAAAAACATGATCACCTTCTTTTAATTCGCCAACTTCTAAGATGCCGAAATAAGCTGTCATACCAGTCATACCTAATGTGCCTGTATAAATAGGTAAAGGAGCTAGGTTAGGATCAACCTTATGATAGCCTTTTCCATTTGAAACCACATACTGTTGTACTCCAGTTTGTCCGTATACAAAATCACCGACTTTAAAATCTGAATTATTTGATTCAATCACTTTTCCAACACCGCCAGCTCGCATTACTTCATCAATTTGTACTGGTGGAATATAAGAGCGCCTATCGTCTAACCAACCGCGCATGGCAGGATCTAAAGAAATATATTCACATTGAATAAGAAACTCTCCCTCACCAGGTTTTGGAATACTGGTTTCAACTAATTGCCAAGTATCTTTTTCAGGAAGCCCTTTGGGTCTTATTTTTAATAAAATTTGTTTGTTTAGTTTCATGATTCTAAGGTTTTATACTCCAAATTGTCTTAAGTGATGATCTAAATGTTTATACTGCATTTTCCCCCATTGTTCTTTGGTAAAATGTCCAAATGCTGGATGCGGCCCCCAATCGTTTTTTTCTCGCTGTGAGCCAAATTCACCCAACAATTCCTTCAGTTGAACCTTTTCTTTGTCAAAATCTTTTGATTCTTTAGCTCTTAGGATAGGAACAGTAGGTAAATTTTTCTTCCAAGGTTTATCATTGTGAAATGATTTTTTAAACAAAATCCTCAAAAACCAATTTGGTTTTAAACCATAGTCATTCTTTCCAAGTATAATGTTTAACGGGCCTTGTGTATGCCAAAGCATTTGCCCGACATCCATTTTACCCCATAAGGGTTTAGTTTCTGGCGAGAGTTTTTCTATTCGCTGATTAATTTCTACGAAAGCGTTATCATTAAAAAGTGATTTCATAGTAAAAAGATTCTATTCTTGATATCCAAATCTACGAAGTTGATTTTTATTTGATCGCCAGTCTTTGTTAACTTTTACATAAAGTTCTAAGTAGATTTTTTTGTCAAAAAATTTCTCTAAATCTTTTCTAGCTTCAGCTCCAACTCGCTTTAAAGCAGAGCCCTTATGACCAATTATAATACCTTTTTGAGAATCACGTTCAACCATAATAACTGAACGAATCTTAATAATCTTGTCTTCTTCAAAAAATTCCTCGGTTTCTATTTCCACTGAATAAGGTATCTCTTTTTTATAGTGCATTAATATTTTCTCACGAATAGCTTCATTAACAAAAAACCGTTCAGGTTTATCCGTTAATTGATCTTTAGGGTAAAAAGCAGGTGATTCTGGTAGTAACTCAACGATCCTGTTAAAGATGTTTTGAATATTAAAATTTTCTAACGCCGAAATAGGATATACTTCAGCATTGGGCACTTTTTCTTGCCAGTATTCAACCTGTTCTACTAATTTTTCTTGAGTGGTTTTGTCTATTTTATTCAACAATAATAAAACAGGTATTTTGGTATTTGTTATTTTATTAAAAAAAGCTTCATCCTTTAATGCTTTTTCGCCAATCTCAACCATATAAACTAGAACATCTGCATCTTCGAAAGCTGACTTTACAAAATCCATCATCGAAGATTGTAATTCATATGCAGGTTTTATAATTCCAGGTGTATCTGAAAATAGAATTTGAAAATCATCACCATTAACAATACCTAAAATTCTATGGCGAGTTGTTTGCGCTTTAGACGTAATAATTGATAACCGTTCACCCACAAAAGCATTCATAAGTGTAGATTTTCCCACATTAGGATTACCAATAATATTTACATAACCAGCCTTGTGTTTCATACTACAAAAGTACGGTTTTAAATTAGGGTTAATCCTAGAATTAGATATAAAATCAATGCAATGCTTCCACCTATAAGAGCATAAGGTAATTGCGTTTTTACATGATCTATATGATCACTTGCAGATGCCATTGATGAAATAATAGACGTATCTGAAATGGGTGAACAATGATCACCGAAAATTCCTCCACCCAGCGTAGCTGCAATCACTAATGTTAAAGGTGCATTGTGAATTTCAGCCATAGGAATAGAAATTGCTAACATAATAGCAAAAGTTCCCCATGAGGTTCCGGTGGAGAAGGCAATAAATGAACTTATAACAAATATAACTGCCGGTAAAAAGCTTGGTGATAGCCAATCTTTAGACCAATTAGCAACGAACTCTCCAGTTCCTAAAGCTTTACAAGCATCACCTATTGCAAATGCGAAAAGCATTAATAATGCTAATGGCATCAACTCACTAATACCTTTTAAAGTAATATCAACCATTTCTTTGGTTCTGATAATTCCTTGAATTTTATACAATACAAATGAAACAATGATAGCTGTAATAACAGCATATAAAACTGCTGAAGACCCTGAACCTTGGCTAATGGATTGAAATAAATGATCAGAAAATGAAGAATAACTTACTACTTCATTCCACCCTGTGTAAGCTAAATAAACAGGCATTAAAAAGACCATTGTTGCTAAAGGGATAATCATATTTCTAGCTTTAGCAGGAATGCCTTCTTTTGGCTCTAAAGAGGTTACTGTATCTGATAACATAGGTTTAGACCCATCGTTCATTAACTTACCCGTTTCTTTTGTTCGTTTCTCAGCTTTAGCCATAAGACCAATATCCTTTTTAAAAACGATGGTTAAAAACAAGATAAGGATTGCTAGAATAGGATAGAAATTATACTTAATCGAAGACAACAATAATCCAAACGGATTTTCTAATCCTTGAGTCAATAATAATCCCATTATAAATGCACCCCAAGCATTAAAAGGTATTAGTATTGAAGTAGGTGCTGAACTTGAGTCGGCAATATATGCTAATTTTTCTCTTGGAATTTTAAGTTTGTCAAATACAGGACGAAACAATGTACCAACCGTTAATGAACTAATTGTAGTTTCTACAAAAAGTAAAACGCCAGTTAGTAATGCTAATAACTGAATAACAACTCTACTATAACCAGCTTCCTTTTTTTCAAAGTATTGAATGACTTTATTTAGTTTAAGGATGAACCCTTCCACACCTCTTGAGTATTGAATCAATAATAGTAATGCTCCAACTAAAGCACTAAAAATAATAGTTCTTGTATTTCCTGCTGATTTAAAAACATTTACCATTGCTTCTATAGCTGATAGTGTTCCAGTAAAGAAATTCCAGTCATTAATGATAATCCATGCAAACCAAATTCCAAATAATAAAGAAATGTATACTTGTTTTGTTCTAAGTGCTAAAATAATTGCAACAATAGGAGGGAGAATAGATAGGAAACCGTAATTATCCATAAATATATTTGAAAAGCTAAAGATATTAAAAAAGAAAGTGTGGTGTAGAAATAAAAAGCCTCTTGAAAAATCAAGAGGCTTTCTTTGTAGCGGGAACTGGACTCGAACCAGTGACCTTCGGGTTATGAGCCCGACGAGCTACCTACTGCTCTATCCCGCGATTTTGAGGTGCAAATATACACATATTTAGCAATCTAATACAAGTTTTTGGTTAAAAAAGAAAGCCAAACACCAAGGGCATTTGACTTTCAGCTATTTGAATTAGTAAATTTTAAAGTTTAGCCATTCATTGAGACAATAAACTCATCATTATTTTGAGTGTACTTAATCTTTTCACTAATAAATTCCATGGCTTCAACTGGGTTCATGTCTGCTAAATATTTACGCATAACCCACATACGTTGAACTGTTTTTTCATCTAATAATAGGTCATCTCTACGAGTGCTCGACTTAACAAGGTCAACAGCAGGATAAATCCTTCTGTTAGAAATGTTTCTGTCTAATTGTAATTCCATATTACCAGTTCCTTTAAATTCTTCGAAGATTACTTCATCCATTTTAGAACCAGTATCGGTTAATGCAGTAGCAATAATTGACAACGAGCCCCCATTTTCAATTTTTCTAGCTGCTCCGAAGAAACGTTTTGGCTTGTGTAATGCGTTAGCATCTATACCACCAGATAAGATTTTACCTGAAGCAGGAGCTACGGTGTTATAAGCTCTAGCCAATCTAGTAATTGAATCTAATAAAACAACTACATCATGCCCACACTCTACTAATCGTTTTGCTTTTTCTAAAACAATATTAGCAACCCTTACATGCTTTTCAGCCGGTTCATCAAAAGTTGAAGCAACAACTTCTCCTTTTACATTACGTTGCATATCCGTTACCTCTTCTGGACGTTCATCTATCAATAAAACAATCTGATAAACTTCTGGATGATTTGCTGCAATAGCATTTGCAATGTCTTTTAATAACATTGTTTTACCAGTCTTTGGCTGAGATACGATCATACCTCTTTGCCCTTTTCCTATTGGAGAGAATAAATCTATTATTCGCGTAGAAATTGAACTTCCTTTTTCTGCTAAGTTGAATTTTTCTTTAGGAAATAAAGGTGTTAAGTGTTCAAAAGCAACACGATCTCTAACTATACTAGGATTTAATCCATTTATTAACGAAACTCTTATTAACGGGAAATATTTTTCACCTTCTTTTGGAGGTCGAACATTACCACGAACAGTATCACCGGTCTTTAAACCAAATAACTTTATCTGCGATTGAGACACATAAATGTCATCAGGCGAACTTAAATAGTTATAATCTGACGATCGTAAGAAACCATACCCATCAGGCATTATCTCTAATACCCCTTCACTTTCTATAATACCATCAAATTCAAAATCAGGATCACGATACTTACCATGACGCTTACCATTGTTACCTTTTTGATGCTGATTTCGATTATCTTTTTTAGGATTAGGGCTGTTACTACGATTATTTTGAGGGTGTCGGTTATTCTCTTTTTTAGCTTCAGGAGCTTTTGGTGTTTCTTTTTGAACTACTGCTTCAGGCTCTTTTTCTTTGCTCTCAATAGCTTTAGGTTGTTCAATTTTTTTAGGAGTGTTTTCCTCAGGTTTTCGTGTTATACGCTTGCGCTGAGGTTTTTGTTTTTTCGGTTCATCAGTTCTTTGCGTTGGGCTTGTGGCTTGTACATCTAAAATCTGATAAACTAGATCTAACTTTTTTAATTGACGAAACTTTGGTACACCTATTTTTTCTGCAATTTCCTGTAATTCAGGAAGCTTTTTTTCTTTTAGGGCTTCAATTTCAAACATTCGAATGTAAATGAGGTTAGTAATAAAGGAGTTATCCTTGTTAAATTTTAATTGATAAATTAAATTGGTTTGAGCTTATTTTGATATCTTGTAAAGAAGTTATTTCTACAAAGATGGTGCAAGTATACAAATTAATTTTATAAAACAAAGTTTATTTCTTAAAAAGATTCCTTTATTTTTGTGCTCGAAATTCATAAAAATGATTCAGCGTATACAAACATTATATTTGTTAATTGCTGCCATAATTTCTGGTGGATTAATATTTGTATTTTCTTTATGGAAGCAAATAGAGCAAGAAATATTTGCGCTAGATTTGTTTTCTAACAGTGATGTGTTATTAAAAATTATACCCGTATTGTTTATTGTTTCGGCTATAATGTCTTTAATAGCTATTATAATGTTTAATAATAGAAAATTACAATTTGCGTTGAATAGAATTAATATTTTGATCAATCTTTTTTTATTAGGAATATTGTTATACTATTTGCTAATATTACCTGGAGAGATAGAAATCTCTGAGAAGGGTATTGGGGTTTTTCTACCTATAGTAAGTGTTTTTCTATTAGTTTTTGCTAATAGAGCAATACAAAAGGATGAAAATCTCGTAAAATCTGTAGATAGATTGCGATAATTTCTAACATCTTAGTTATATTGTGTGTAAGGCTGCTTTTTAAAAAGCAGCCTTTTTAATTGAATAGTTTTGGTATAAAAAATAAAGACCCTGCAAAGCAAGGTCTTTAAAATTTTGCAGAAAATCATGGAAAACCATGATTTTGAAAAATACCTATAGTCTCTATTGACTGGTATACTTTCTTGCAATACATTTGGAGTAGTAATTGTCGCTAAACATTTATTATACACTCCTGTAATAAGGGGAGAAAGGAAGGGGAGAAAGGTGAGAAGTGAAAAGCTAATAAATTAGCATCTACAAAAGCTTCTCGCCTTACTATTAATAGGAGTTTCCTATCTCTTAGGCTAAATTAGAAAATTATTTAACTTCTACAACTTCAAATGCTATTTTTTTAACAAAAAGATATTTATCTAATTATCAGCAATTTAAATAGAGGAGATGTAAATTTTATTAACAATTTCTTGCGGTTATTAACAATTTTTCATTTAATTTACAGTATCAAAAGGAAAAAAACTAGTGGTTTCTGGGTAGAAACTCATGGTTTTCCATGAATTTAAAAAATACCCATTTTCCCTATTGTTTTCTGTTGAGCACAAAGATATTTTTGATTCATATTTTAAGTTTGAATCAAAAAAGACTTAATTATAACTCTAAATAATTTAATAACTCTAAAAACTCCCTTTATCATGAGAAAAGCATTACTCTTATTGAGTATGGTTTTTGTGTTCGCTGCATTTACCAACGTAGACAATCATAAAATTATACTTAAAGATATAGATGGTACTTTATTGCAATCGTATGCAGTAATAGATACAGAACAAAATACAATTACTTTTACCGTAGATGCTAACACTACAGTTTCTTCATCTGTTATAGATGGTGAATTTAAAATATTTTTAATTGAGAATGGCAATTCAAATGAAAGTACAACACATACTTTAAACATGTCTAAGGTAAATGCAGTAGCATTTAATAACTATTTTGAGTCTAGTTACGATATTGCATCTCAGAATAATTATTTAGCATTAGTTGCCAAAAAGAAACCTTATAGAATATTTTAAAAAATACTTAATTTTCTTTTAAAAATCCGAAAGCTTAGCTTTCGGATTTTTTTATTAATATTATACAATATATAATACTAATTTCTGTTTGTATGTTATACATATTTAATATAAAATGGAGAATTTATTAGATAGTAAAATTACTGTTCACATTGCTGATGACCATCAGATTTTAATTGATGGTGTAATGGCTGTTTTGGAATTAGAGCCTGACATAAATGTTGTGGGATACTCATTGAACGGTAATCAAGTTTTGGATTGGTTTCATGAACATAGTGCTGATGTTTTGGTGTTAGATATTAATATGCCTGAATTGGATGGTATAGAAGTACTAAAACAATTTGCTTCTTTTGATGACGTGCCTCATGTAGTTATTTTATCAAGCTATGATGATATAAAATTAGTTAAAGAAGTATTAGGTATGGGAGCCAAAGGATTTGTGCCCAAGAAATCAGCAGGAGAGCATATTGTTAAAGCTATACGTAAAGTATTTAATAATGAACAGTATTTTAGTGACGATATTAAAGAGAAGATGATGAAAACTTTAATTGGTAAACCGATGGGTGATAATGATAATCCTGAAGGTGTTTTAATCAACTCATTAACAAGGCGCGAATTTCAAATTCTTAAACTAATCGCTCAGCAATACACTACAAAGGAAATGAGTGAATCTTTGAATATCAGTGAAAGTACCGTTGAAACACACCGTAAAAATTTGATACGTAAAGTAAATGTAAAGAATAGTGTTGGTTTGGCTATCTTTGCTATGAAAAACCAAATAGTTTAGTTTCATTTATTTAAAATGAAGTTTTCTTTTAGTACATTTTTAATTATAATAATAACATTTTTCTATCTGGATTGCTTTTCTCAGAATAGTGAAGAGTTAAAGAACCATATTGATAATAAACTCATAAGAATAGATAAATTATTACATGATAGTAATTTCAACCTAGCATTAGTTAAACTGGAAGAGTTAGAATCTTACAAAGGTTATATTTCTCAGAAAGAAAATAAATATGAAACTGATTTTAGAAAAGCCAAGGCATATATAGGTTTAAAAAAACAAGAGCTTGCCATTAACTTGTTATTAAACGGTATTGATGACTTCGATAAAACACCTGAATATTCAAGCTTTAGAATAAAATACTCCAAACTTATAGGTGTTATTTTCCAAAAAGCAAGCAATCCGAATAAGGCATTAACTTATTTTGAAAAGTCTTTAGAAAGTGCTAAGTATTTAAACGATACAATAAACATTATTAATTCATATTGGTCTATTAGTCAGGCTGAATATGAAAGAGATAATTTGGAGAACGCTAATAATATTCTTAAAAAAATAATATTATTTCCTCAAAATAAGGAAAATAGAGATATAATCTCTAAAAGTTATAACAGTCTGTCTGTAATATCATCAGAACAAGATAGTTTGAATTTGGCGCAATTTTATAGTGAAAAAGCTTTGTCTATAAAAGAATCTTTGAATGATACTATAGAAATAGCTATAGCTACTTTGAATCTGAGTAATATTTATTATGATAAGGAGAATTACCATAATGCAAAAGAAAGCTATTTAAATGCATATAATAAAGTAAAAGATATTGATTCCGAAAGGGCTACGAAAGTAAAAGAATTTGCACTTTATAATCTTGCATTTACAAATGAAATGTTAAAAGATTATGAAAAAGCATACCATTATTTAGAAAAAGCAAAAAATTTAACTGATAGTATAGCTGAAGCCAAAGTAACTCAGAATATATCAGAAATTGAAGCTAAATATAATGTTGCTAAGGAAGCTCAAAAAGCGGAAGAAGAAAAGTCAAAACGCTTACAAGCACAGGCAATGTTTTATGGTACCGCTTTAGCTTTTATTGCTTTGTTGGCATTGGCTTATATTTTTTATAGAAATTATAGGTTAAAACAGCAAACGAAGCTCGATCAAATTGAAAATGAATCTCAGACTAAGATTATTAATGCTACCATAGATGCTAAGGAAAAAGAACGTAAGGCCATTGCAGAAACGTTGCATGATAGTGTTAGCGCATTGTTGTCTTCTGCGAATTTGCATCTACAAGCTACTAAAGCACAACTAAAAAAGCAAGCGCCGCATGAGGTTACAAAAGCTCAAAGTATAGTAAATGAGGCGTCAGTAAAAATACGTGATTTATCGCATGAGCTTATTTCTTCTGTACTTCTTAAATTTGGTTTAGCTTTTGCAGTTCATGATATGTGTCAGAAATATTCAAACTCCGAAATTACATTGCATAGCGATGATGATGGTATTAAACGTTATCACCAAGATTTTGAAATTAAGATTCATAATATCATTGAAGAGCTAGTCAACAATATTTTGAAGCATAGTAAAGCTGCTAATGCGACTATTATGTTAGCTCATAGAGAAAATGATATGCTTAGTGTTAGAATTAGTGATGATGGTGTTGGGTTTAACCCTAGATCAGTTAGAGGGAAAGACGGCCTAGGCCTTAGTCATATAGAAGCACGTATTAAGGTAATGAAAGGTGTTTTTAATATAGTGTCCTCAAAAAACAACGGTACAAACATCTTTATATTAGTTCCCATTCAGCATAAAGAAAATACAATATCAGCTTAACCTCTTTTTGCTAATTCTATTACTTCTAAATCTTTTATTTCTTTTTCATCAATTACAAATCGTAGCATAGTACGGATTTGATGAAGTCCATGTTTACCGACAGCACCAGGGTTCATATGTAGTAAATCCATTTTTTTATCTCTCATTACTTTAAGAATATGAGAATGCCCACAGATATAAAGATCTGGGGTATTGTTTGATAATTCTTCTTTAACTCTAGCATAATACCTTCCAGGATAACCACCAATGTGAGTCATGAAAACAGAAACCCCCTCAATTTGAAACTTTTGGTCTAAAGGAAATTCTGCTCTAATGGTTTTATTATCTATATTTCCATATACTGCACGCAATGGTTTTAATTCTTTTATAGCATCTGTTACTCTAGAATCGCCAATATCACCGGCATGCCAAACTTCATCTGCTTGTTTTACAAATTTTAGAATTTTATTATCAATAAAACTATGAGTATCCGATAAGAGTAAGATTCTCTTCAATATTTAGTATAGATTTAAGATTTCTAGTAAGTCGATTTTATATCTTTGCTTTGGTCAAAAGTAAAACTTCTTGAGGTATTTTATTGAACTTTCTTATAATGGTAAAAATTATCATGGTTGGCAAATACAACCAAATGCTAGTTCGGTACAAGAAACTATACAAAA
Organism: Maritimimonas rapanae; assembly: GCF_057837205.1. Taxonomy (NCBI): domain Bacteria; kingdom Pseudomonadati; phylum Bacteroidota; class Flavobacteriia; order Flavobacteriales; family Flavobacteriaceae; genus Maritimimonas; species Maritimimonas rapanae. Next base: position 351,311 of record NZ_JBYQFI010000001.1, read on the forward strand.
AGCATTATCTAATATTTTAAGACAAGAACTATCTATTGTTGGTGCAGGCAGAACAGATGCAGGAGTTCATGCGTCTCAATTATTCGCTCATTTTGATGTTGTAAACGAAATTAATATCCTTGAAGTTAAAAATAGACTCAATGCATTTTTACCTGATGATATAGTGATTCAAGAAGTTTTTATAGTTGGTGATGAAGCACATACGCGCTTTGATGCAACTAGTAGAAGTTATGAATACAGAATTTATTTAGGAAGAAATCCTTTTTTTGTTGAAACTACTTGGCAATTATATAATCAAGAGTTGTCTATAGAAAAGATGAACGAAGCGGCCAATATTTTATTAGATTATACTAACTTTAAATGTTTTTCGAAATCTAAAACAGATGTTAATACCTATAATTGTAAGATTACGAATGCAATTTGGAAACAGGAGGGGAATAATCTTACCTTCTATATAACCGCAGATAGATTTTTAAGAAATATGGTTCGTGCAATTGTAGGAACTCTAATAGATGTGGGGTTAGGTAAGAAAGCTTTAGAAGATTTTATAAATATTATTGAAAGTAAAGATAGAACAAAAGCAGGTTTTTCAGTACCAGCTCAAGGATTGTTCTTAACCAAAATAGAATATCCTAAAGAATTATTAATAAATAGGAAAAGGATAAATGTCTAAAAAAGTAACGGGAAAGGTTTTTGATTATCTATTATTTAAACGATTAATGCAATATGCTAAGAATTATCGTTTACACTTTTTTATTGCAGCCTTTTCAGTAATAGTGGGCGCCTTATTAGCCGCCATAAACCCTATTCTTATAAAAGAAATTGTTAATACATTTTTAGCAAATAAAGACCCTAAAGGGTTATTTAATTATGCTATGCTAATGGTGTTGGTTCTTACCTCGATGGTTCTATTCCAATTCCTGTTTATCTATTTCGCCAACTGGTTGGGTCAGAATATTATTAAAGATATAAGAACACAGTTGTTTGATTATATGTTGCATTTTAAGATGCAATATTTTAATACCTCACCGGTAGGTAAGCTAGTAACTAGAGTGGTATCAGATATTGAAACTATTGCTAGTATTTTTGCACAGGGTCTTTTCATGATCATTAGCGACTTACTAAAAATGATTGTTATTTCTGGAGTAATGATTTGGATGAATTGGCGATTGGCTTTAATTGCTTTTGTGGCTTTGCCTATTTTAGTTTATGCGACAAAGATTTTTCAGAAGGCGATGAAATCTGCTTTTACAGATGTTAGAAATCAGGTTTCTAATCTGAATAGTTTTGTACAAGAACGTGTTACGGGAATGAAAATAGTACAGCTATTTACACGAGAGAAAATTGAATACGAATCTTTTAAAGATATTAATGATAAACATAAAAAGGCATGGATAAGAACTATTTGGTATAATTCTATATTTTTTCCTATTGCAGAGATAATTCCATCTATAGTTATAGGTTTAATTGTTTGGTTTGGAGGGTTAAGAATTGCTGTTGACGTTTCTGTATCTGCAGGAGAAATTATAGCTTTTATTATGATGAGCCAATCATTATTTAGACCACTACGCCAGATTGCTGATAAATTTAATACTTTACAGATGGGTATGGTAGCAGCAGATAGAGTGTTTACTATTTTAGATGAAAAAGTACAGGAAGTAGATTCAGGCAAAGTAGAAACTAAAGCAATTGATGGGGTTATCGATTTTAAGAATGTTCATTTCAGTTATATAAAAGATGAACCTGTTTTAAAAGGAATTTCATTTAATGTTAATAAAGGAGAAACGGTAGCGGTTGTAGGCGCGACTGGCGCGGGTAAATCTACTATTATTAATCTGTTAAATAGATTTTATGATATTGATAATGGTCAGATTTGTATAGATAGCATTCCTGTAAAAGAATATAGCTTGAATTCATTGAGAGATGAAATTGCTGTAGTATTGCAGGATGTATTTTTATTTTCTGATACTATTTATAATAATATCACTCTTAACAATAAAGATATTTCGTTAGAAAAAGTTCAAGAAGCGGCCAAGATTATTGGTGTGCATGATTTTATAATGAGCTTACCAAATAATTATCACTATAATGTAAAAGAGCGTGGTGTTATGCTCTCATCGGGTCAAAGGCAACTAATTGCTTTTTTGAGAGCATATGTTAGTAATCCGAGTATTTTGGTGTTAGATGAAGCAACTTCTTCAATTGATTCACAATCTGAAAAATTGATTCAAAAGGCAACGAATAAAATTACAAAAGGAAGAACTTCTATTGTAATAGCGCACCGTTTGGCTACTATTAAGAAAGCCGATAAGATTATAGTTATGGAAAAGGGAGAGATTGTAGAACAAGGAACACACAAAGAGCTCTTAAAACAAAAAGGATACTACAGTAAATTGTATGAAATTCAATTTGCTACCGCTTTAGCAAGTTAATCTTATTCTAAATCTTTTTTGATGATTTCAATCAATTTTTCTGGATTTTCGAACAGAACAAATTCTCCATTTTTAATATAAGAAATTTGACCAGTTTCTTCAGAAACCACCAAAGCCAAAGCATCAGTTCTCATAGTGATACTTAAAGCCGCTCTATGGCGTAAACCAAAACGGGCAGGTACATCTAGTGTATTATCAATTGGTAAAACAACACGTGTTGCGGTAATAATATTATCTTCAATTATAATAGCTCCATCATGTAAAGGGCTATTTTTATAAAAGATACTTTTTAATAATGGTTTGTTAAGTTCAGCATTCATTTTATCGCCAGATTGCTTTACAAATTCTAGATTACTATTACGTTCTATAATAATTAAAGCACCGGTATAACTATTCGCCATGTCTTCGCATGAGCGAACAATTTTTTCTACATCAGTAATTACAAAATCATCTGATTTCAAAAAATTCAATTGTTTCATAAATCCTCTTCGGGAAGCAAAATTAGTAGAGCCTACCATCAATAAGAACTTACGAATTTCCTGTTGAAAAACGATAATCATGGCAATAAAACCAACACCTAAGAATTTACCTAAAATATCACTTAGAAGTTCCATTTTTAGAACTTCGGTAAGTTTCCAGATCAAATAAATGATAGCGATTCCTAAAAAAATATTAATTGCAACAGTACCCCTAATTAGCTTATAAACGTAGTAGAGGAGTAATGCAACTAAAATGATATCGACGATATCTAAAATACGAAAGTTTAAAAAATCAAGTGCGTCCAAGCGTTTGGTTTTTGTAAATGTACTAATAATTTATAGTTATTTACAAGCACTAATTTTTTTACTTATCGACCAATTTATTAAGATTATTTTTCAGGTTCTTTTTCAGAAATTAATTGAGGATATTTCTCTTTTATGTTATCAATTTGAGATTTTAGAATCTGATTCGTCTTATCTTTTTTATAGGAATTTTCAAGTTCAGTAAATGTTTTTCCATATAGTGAGAATGCTAGCTTATTCCTAAGTTCATTATATGCAGTATTTATTTCGTTTTGTACTGAAACATACGTTCCGTAAGACGTATTTCTACTAGATTCTAATTCAATAATCGCTTTTGTAGGATGATCGGAAGATTCTATATTTTTATCACCATTACACCAATCACAAATATTCCCTTTTGCGTCATTTCTTGCCCCGTTATCTATAAAATCGAGTACAATTTTCTTTAATTCTTTAAGTTCTATTTTTTGAGAATTTTCAACCAAAATTTCATTATTGGTATTGAGTGAAATTTCTAAGACATTTCGTTCATTTGTTGGTAATGATTCTATTCTTTTATTGTCAGGAAGTCTTTTTAAGATTCCTATGTCATTGTTCATAGTTGTTGTTACTAGAAAAAATATCAATAATAAAAATGCGATATCTGCCATAGAACCCGCATTGATTTCTGGAGATGGATGATTACTCATAATATAAAAGTTAAGATGAGTTTAATAATCCTCAAAAACAATGCCGAGTGACCTATTTAATAGTAGCTTCTACTATTTTGACCGTTTCGATAGCCTCTTTCACATCATGAACTCTTAAGATGTTGGTGCCATTTAAAAGTGCAATTGTGTTGGCAGAAGTTGTTGCATTTATAGCATTTTCAGGAGTAGTTTCTAAGACCTTATAAAGCATTGATTTTCGAGAAACACCTGTTAAGATAGGCAGCTCTAAAGATTTAAATAGATCTAAATTATTAAGTAATTTGTAATTATGTTCTATAGTTTTACCAAAACCAAAACCAACATCAATTATAATGTCATTCACTTTTAAATCTCTTAATTCACTCATTTTTTTAGAAAAATAGTAATACAACTCATGTACAATATCTTTATAAACAGGTTCTAGCTGCATGTTCTGTGGTGTGCCTTGCATATGCATGATTATATAAGGCACTTGCAGTTCTGAAATTGTTTTAAACATATTTATATCCATTGACCCTGCAGATATATCGTTGACCATACAAGCGCCAATTTCAATACACTTTTTTGCAACCATACTTCTAAACGTGTCAATAGAAATTAAAATCTCTGGAAATTCTCTTACTAATAACTCAATGATTGGGATTATCCTTTTTAACTCTTCATCCTCATTAATATGAGTTGCATTTGGCCTTGAAGAATAAGCACCAACATCTATAAAAGTAGCACCTTCATGTAACATTTTTTCCGTTTGAACGAGGATACTTTCATCGCCATTATATTTTCCACCGTCATAAAAAGAATCTGGTGTAATATTCAAAATGCCCATTACTTTAGGTGATGATAAATCAATGAGTTTTCCTTTACAGTTGATAGTCAGAGACATTCACTAAATTTTTTGAAAAAAATTAACAATTGTAATCTTAAATTTTTATATATTTGTCTATTCTCTCTATTCTTCATGAGAGTATTATAAATGTTTAGCGACATATAATTGTTAAAGGCTACTGAAAAGTAGCCTTTTTTATTTACTAGTAATTTTGTTTACAACCTTCGAAATTTTAGGAGCCGTATAATTATTCATTTGAAGAATAAGATCTTCAATAGAGTCACTAACCAAAAGCATATTTCTGTTGGTTTGTTTTAAAAAGCCTTCATCAACCATAATATCTAATTGCTTTATAAGATGATCAAAAAATCGATTTGTATTTAATAAACCAACAGGCTTATTTTCTATACCAAGCTGCCCTAGGGTAAGTGCTTCAAAAATTTCATCTAATGTTCCAAAACCTCCGGCTAAAGCAATATATCCATCAGCCATTTTGCTAATACTAACTTTACGTTCACTCATAGTTTTAGTGATGATCATTTCTGTAACACTATCATTAATAACTTCTTCATGACGTAACAGATCTGGTATTACTCCATATACTTTGCCTCCATTTTCAATGATGGTATTAGAAAGAATACCCATCAAACCAATTTTTCCACCTCCGTAAACTAAATCTATTGAGTTGTTTACAAAGTATAGCCCTACCTTTATGGTTTCTTCTTTATAGATGTTTGAAAATCCTACGCTTGAGCCACAGAAAATTGCAATTTTTTTCACTTAAAAATGAATTGGTTAGTCTTGTAAAAATACATATTTACACAAGAATATATGGTTTGTTTTTTATAAATTCGTTCGGTAATTTAAAGATAGTTAGATGCATAAAACAACTGAGCAATATGATGAGGTAATTAATAAATGTAGAGCACTTTTTGTGAATAAGATGAAAGATTATGGTAGTGCTTGGCGTATACTAAGATTACCGTCATTAACAGATCAAATTTTTATAAAAGCTCAGAGAATTAGACAATTACAAGAGAACACAACTAGAAAGGTAGATGAAGACGAGATACCTGAGTTTATAGGTATTATTAATTATTCTGTAATGGCCCTAATTCAATTAGAAAAAGGAATTGTAGAACAGCCAGATTTAAATGTGAAACAAGCTACCAAATTATATGATAGTCATATTGAACAAACGAAATCTTTAATGCTAGATAAGAATCATGATTATGGAGAAGCTTGGAGAGACATGCGCATAAGTTCTTTAACAGATTTAATCTTACAAAAGTTACTTCGCGTAAAACAAATTGAAGATAATAAGGGTAAGACTATAGTTTCAGAAGGTATCGATGCTAATTACCAAGATATGATCAATTATGCTGTTTTTGCTTTGATTTTAATGAATGAAAACGAAGATTAATATGAAGATTTTAGTATTTATAGCCCGAATTTTTGTTGCAATAACATTTATATTTTCTGGCTTTGTAAAGTTGGTTGATCCGCTGGGGTCACAATATAAATTTGAGGAATACTTCGGAGCTGATGTCTTAAACCTTGAATTTTTAATTCCTTATGCTTTACCGTTTTCGATAGTACTTATTATAGCCGAAATTGTGTTAGGTGTTATGTTATTGGTTGGATTTAAACCAAAATTTACAGTTTGGAGTTTATTCGCACTAACACTTATTTTCTTATTTCTAACATGGTATTCGGCATACTACAATAAGGTAACAGATTGTGGTTGTTTTGGTGATGCAATTACCTTAACACCTTGGGAAACATTTTATAAAAATATTCTGTTAATACTATTAATTGTTTTATTGGTCTTTAAAATCAATTTTATAAAACCTTTTTTTAGTAAGCCAATTACAAAAGGTATAACTTTCGGTAGTCTGTTTATCTTTTTATTTATTACTTATTATGTTCTTACACATTTACCTATTATTGATTTTAGGGCTTACGCTGTTGGGAAGAATATACCTGACGGAAAGATTATTCCTGATGGAGCTAAAAAAGATGTTTATAAAGATATTTGGATTTATAATGTTAATGGTGAAGACAAAGAATTTTCTACCGAAGAAAAACCTTGGGAAATTGAAGGTTCCACTTTCGTGGATAGAAAAACGACACTAATTGAAAAAGGTTACGAACCACCAATTCATGATTTTACTATGGAAAAGGATGGAGAAGACTTAACCGAACAATTAATGCAGAAGGAGAAATTAATGCTAGTGGTTATGTATAATGTTGCTAAGTCTGATGCTCAAGGATTAAGAAAAGTAAAAGAGATTACCACAGAAGCTATGCAACAAGGTTACGACGTATACGGTTTTACAGCATCTACTAAAGAAGATTTTGAGCAGATCAAGAAAGAATATGATTTTGATTTTGATCAATTATTCTGTGACGAAACCGCTATTAAAACTGTGATTCGTGCCAACCCAGGAATCGTAACTATTAATAAAGGTACCATTACAGGAAAATGGAATGCAAATGATGCCAATAAAGTAAAACTGTAATAGCTTATGAAGCATTTGCTATTAGTATTTATTGGTGGAGGTTTTGGTAGTATAGCAAGATTTTTATTAGCAAAATATTTTAATAGTGAAGCTACAGGAATACCATATGGCACTTTTTTAGCAAATGTTTTAGGAAGCTTACTTATTGGAATTATATTAGGTTTTGCAGCTAAAAATGATACCCTAACTCAAAGTCAAACTTTATTATTGGCTACTGGTTTTTGTGGAGGTTTTACCACTTTTTCAACCTTTGCTTACGAGAATCATGTGTTTTTAAAATCTGGAGATTTCTTTAATTTCTTTTTGTATGCTGTAGGAAGTTTCGTTTTAGGTTTTGCAGCTGTGTTTTTAGGAATGTTTTTGGTAAAATAGTCTAAGGATAATTAGCATCAATATAATTGATAACTTCTTGTTGCGTAAGAATTGCAAAGCTTTTATATCGGTTGTGTACATCTACAATTTCATCTAAAGCTTTTTGAACTAGCTCTTTATTTTTCCAAGTTTTTAAATGTACAACCACTGTTTCTAAACACCCTTTTTTGTAAGAGATTTGTCCTAAAACATGAATTAAAGTATTTTTTACTCTGGTGGTTTCATCAAACTGTAATTCTTTAAGCATTGGTAAAATATCTTGGGGATATTTTCTACCCCTTAATTCAATACCATGGCATATTTCTCTACGTATTTCTTTATCTGGATGATGTAAGTATTGTTTTGCCCATTTCAAAGAAGGTATAGGGTTTTTCTCTCCAATCTTTTTTATAGAACCAATAACAGCATTTCTAACTTTATGATGGTCATCAAATAGGCCAATATCAAAGAATTTTTGCACTTCATTAAAGTGAAATTTACCTATTTCACCTGCCGAATTGATCGTAGTTTGCCTAATTAGCTCATCTTGAGATTTTAACAATTTCTGCAATTGTGCTAATATTAAACCTCTTAATTTTCGCTTGCTAAAGTAGAGCTTAGCTATAGCTTGATAGGCTGTTTTTCTTATATAAGTGTCTTCATCAGAAAAATAATTAATAATATTTGTTGATTCATTATTTTTTATATCGCTGATAATCAATACATTAATTTTTTCAACTAACTTGATTCGTTCTTGTTTCGATAAATCATAAAATTTCATTGATTTAAAGGTAAAAATTTAAAATTAGCTACAAAAACAATACTAACTTGTACTTGCGCAACGTAGTTTTTCTGTTAATAACTATTATTTGCGAACACGTAGCATAAAACCTATATTTGTAGGAAACGGAGTTTAATCAAAATCAATATTTATAAAATTATGGAAGGATATTGCGTAAAGTGTAAAGCTAAGAGAGACATTAAGGATGCCAACGAAGTTACCATGAAGAATGGTAGAAAAGCAATGAAGGGTAAATGCCCAACTTGTGGAACTGGTATGTTTAGAATATTAGGTAAAGCTTAGTTATACTAAATAGCATATTCTATTTGTTTTATCAAATAGAAATTAAAAGCCATCATTTTAAATTAATGATGGCTTTTTTATTAGCTCAAATTGGGGATTTGTTCAGGTGAAAATTCATATAACTTGTTCGCTTCTTTTTCTTTTAATTCTTTTACTAAGTCTAGCGCATCTGGTATTACATCACTACATAATATAATCAACGAACCTTTTTTAGCATTTTTAACTGCATGCAATATGGCTTCTCGTTCAGAAGGTATTATGGTTGTCTTTTTATTAGGGTCGTGCATTTTAATACCATCATCTAGCATTTTAATCAATTCTTGCTCAGTTTTACCACGTAGACGTTTGTCTTGACGGATGATTACTTCATCAAACATTTCAGCTGCAATACTGCCCATTTCATTATTATCTTCAATACGTCTATCGCCAATACCAGCTATAATACCAACCTTAACCGTAGCATCGAGATTATCAACAAATTGCTTTAAAGCCCTCATGCCAGCAGGATTATGTGCGTAATCTACTAAAATCTGGAAGTTTTGAAATTTAAATAAATTTAATCTACCTGGAGTTTGCGATGCTGAAGGAATAAATGTCTCAAGAGACATTTTCATATCTTCTAGGGTAAAACCTTTAATATAACCCATTAATACTGCAGGAAGTACGTTTTGAATCATAAAGGTTGCTTTACCTCCGTAAGTTAAAGGGACATTTACTGCTTTAACAACACGCATTTTCCACTCGCCACGACAAATAGTAATGTATCCGTTTTCATAAATAGCAGAAAGCCCACCACGTTTTTGCATGGCTTTAATACGAGGGTTTTCTTCATCTAACGAAAATAGAGCAACATTACATTCAACATTTTTACGCATAGCATAAACCAAATCATCATCGGCGTTTAGAATAGCAGTTCCATCTGGTAAAACAGTTTCAGGAATAACTCCTTTAACTTTTGCTAATTGCTCTATAGTATGTATTCCTTTTAGTCCTAGATGATCTGCGGCTACATTAGTAACGATACCGATATCACAATGTTTAAACCCTAAACCAGCTCGTAATAATCCGCCTCTTGCACTTTCAAGAACAGCAAAATTTACTGTTGGATCTCTCAATACGAATTCTGCACTTGTAGGGCCAGTACAGTCTCCTGTCATTAACAGTCGGTTTTGAATATAAACTCCATCACTAGTTGTATAGCCTACTTTATAGCCTTTCATTTTTGCCATGTGAGCAATTAGCCTTGTGGTAGTTGTTTTACCGTTGGTTCCAGAAATGGCAACAATAGGAATTCTTGAAGTTGACCCAGGGGGGAATAATTTGTCGACTACATGAGCTGCAACATTTCTAGGTAAACCAGTAGTAGGAGCTAAGTGCATTCTAAACCCTGGGCCAGCATTAACTTCTAAAACGGCACCTCCAGTTTCAGACAATGGTTTACTGATATCAGTTGTCATAACATCTATACCGCAAATATCTAAATCGATAATTTTAGAAATACGTTCGGCCATAAATACATTTGCAGGATGAACAATATCTGTAACATCTTCTGCAGTTCCTCCAGTACTTAAATTAGCAGTATCTTTTAAGATAAGTTTCTCGCCTTTTTTTATAACAGTATCTAAGTTATATCCTTGAGATGAAATTATAGTTTTGGTAAGATCATTTATGGTGATTTGAGTTAATACTTTTTCGTGGCCATACCCTCTGCGAGGATCTTTATTTACCTCATCAACCAATTCTTGAATAGTTGATTTGCCATCTCCAATCACATGAGCTGGTGTACGTATAGCAGCAGCTACCAGTTTATTATTAATAACTAATAATCTATAATCTTCTCCAGCGATATATTTTTCAACAATAATTGCTCCGCTTCTCGAGCTTTCTTTTGCATGTCTAAATGCAACTAAAGCGTCATCGTAATTTTGAATATCTACTGTAATTCCACGGCCATGATTTCCATCAATTGGTTTTATTACAAGAGGATATCCAACATAATTACAGGCCTCTTCTAAGCTCCTTTCTCTTCGAATAATATCTCCTTTTGGAACTTCAACTTCTGCTTGTTCTAACAAGAATTTGGTATCTTCTTTATCACAAGCTAGTTCAACACCAATATTACTAGTTTCACTAGTTACTGTCGCTTGAATTCGTTTTTGATTAGCACCATAACCTAACTGACATAACGAATATTTATTTAGACGAATCCAAGGGATTCCTCTAGCTTCCGCTTCTTCAACAATTGAACCTGTACTAGGCCCAAGACGTTCTTCTTCACGAATTTCTCGCATGGTTTGAATATCATCGGTTAAATCATATTCTTCACCAGCAATTAATGCTTCACAAATCCTAACAGAAGCTTTAGCAGCATAACGGCCTACCTTTTCTTCCATATAAGAAAATACTACATTGTATACACCGTCTTCACCATATCCTCTAGTTCTGCCAAAACCAGTATCCATACCAGCTAGGGTTTGAATTTCTAAGGCTATGTGTTCTATAATATGCCCCATCCATGTGCCTTCATCTACTCGTTGAAAGAATCCGCCAGGCTCACCAACAGAACAACGATGCTCATACATGCTAGGAAACATAGCTTTTAATCGATCAGAAAATCCATTTACTTTATTTGAAGGGAATTCTTCCATTTCTTTTAAATCGAGCACCATAACTATTAATTTATGGCGACGAACAGACCAATAATTTGGTCCTCTCATGGCATTTATACTTCTTATTTCCATATTAAGGCATTTTGTGGGTTAGAATTTAAAGCAGAATATAAATATAACATTTTTTAGTATAAAATTATAAGGCTATTTTTGCCTATTATTTGATCGAGTTGAAGAAAACTGCTAAAATGAGTAAAAAAGAAGCTAAAGGGACCTTGATTCCTATTGGAGGAAATGAAGATAAAGGAATAGAAGAGAATGAACAATATACGCAGGATTATATTAGTGAAGGAATATTGTTTCATGTAGTAAAAGAAGCAGGCGGAATAGATGCTACTATTGTTGTGATACCTACCGCTTCAAGTATTCCTGTTGAAGTCGGTAAAAATTATATTACCGCTTTTAACAAGTTAGGATGTAAAAATGTAACCGTATTAGATATAAGAAGTAAAGAAGATTCTGAAAAATCTGAATCTATTGATCTTATAAAAACTGCAAATTGTATCATGTTCTCAGGGGGAGATCAATCCAAAATTTCAAATAAAATTGGCGGAACAACTATTCATACAATTTTGAGAGAACGCTATAAGAATGAAAAAGGTTTTGTTATCGCTGGAACTAGCGCAGGAGCAATGGCTATGGCAGAAGAAATGATTGCTGGAGGTAGCGCCACAGAAGCTTTTGTAAAGGGTGCTGTTGATATGAATAAAGGATTAGGATTGATACCAGAATTAATAATTGACACTCATTTTATTCAGCGAGGACGTTTTGGTAGAGTTTCTGAAGCTGTCGCAAAGTTTCCAAAAAAAATAGGTATTGGTCTAGCCGAAGATACAGGCTTAATTATTAAAAATGATATTGTTGAAGTGATTGGCTCTGGTATGATCATTGTGTTTGACCCAAGAAAAGTAAAACATAACAATCAAAAAATATTAAAAGTTGGAACACCAATGTCTTTAACAAATTTGAGAGTTCATATTTTAGCTAATGGTGACCGATTTAATTTTAGAAAGAAAAAGGTAAAAGTATTACCTGTAGAAGCACCATTTATTTAACGATAAATCGCAATTTCTTCCTTTCCATTAGAAGACTTACTGGCTCTATACATGCCTTCAGTATTAAAAGGCATGGCAATATTGCCTTTTGAATCTACAGCAATTAAGCCGCCATCTCCTTTAATTTCTAGAATTCGTTTATTGATAACTTCTTCTGCAGCTTCTTTTAAGGGTAATCCTTTGTGTTCTATTAAGCATGAAACATCATAAGCTACAACGCCGCGTATAAAGTATTCACCACTACCTGTACAGCTTACTGCACAAGTTTTATTATTGGCATAATTACCCGCACCGATCATTGGTGAATCACCAACGCGACCAAACCGTTTATTTGTCATACCACCTGTTGAAGTAGCTGCTGCAATATTTCCATTTTGGTCACAAGCCACAGCACCGACAGTACCAAATTTTGAATCTTTTTTTACTGAATGATCTAATTGAAAACTATCAGTATCTTTAATTTCTAGCCATTGCCTATGACGGAATTCATCATAAAAATAGTTAGGCTCTTCGATAGCGTAATTATTAAGTTTTGCGAATTGCATAGCACCATTGCCAGCTAAAAACACATGTTCACTTTTTTCCATAACATCTCTTGCTAGTGAAACAGGATTTTTAATTCCGGTAATCAAAGAAACTGCGCCCGCATTTAGAGATTTACCATCCATGATTGAGGCATCCATTTCATGGGTTTCATCTGCTGTAAAAACACTACCCTTACCAGCGTTGAATAAATGAGAATCTTCTAAAGCTATTACAGCTTTTTCAACAACTTCAACAGCATTGCCACCTCGAGTTAAAATTTCATATCCGGTATCTAAAGCCATCTGTAGGGCTGTTTTATATTGAGATTCTAATTCTTTGGTCATCATCCCTTTTACTAAGGTTCCTGCGCCACCATGAATTGCAATTGAAAACATATTCATTAATTAAAATTTGAATGTGAAAATTAATGAATTAATAGCTTATAGCATAAAAAAGCCCGAGATAAATCTCAGGCTAAAATGTATATATTGAAATTCTAAATTTTATAACCCTATAACTAAGGTAGCAGTAAATTTATCGTTATTAAAATCTAATTCTGCGCCAGGGAAATTATCTGCATTTGCAAAATTATAAACCCCTGTATTTTCTGTATGTTGATAAGCAAGGTCTAACTTAGTATTTCCAAATTTAAAACCGATACCAGCAGAGAACCCTTCAATGTTATCTGAATCTATAGCGTCATTAAATGGGCTTTCTTCATAAAAATAACCACCTCTTAAACTTACATTCTCTATCCGCCACTCAGCTCCAACTTTAAATTGTGAAGCTCCTTTTAAGACTTGAGATAATTCTTCGTTTTCTGGACTAAAATCCGCTGTAGGCCTTAGTTTAATATTTTGATAGTCTTTATAAGTGTAATCAAAACTAATTAAGCCTTCTTTTCCGAAAAGGTAAGCAAAACTTCCAGTCAATCTACTTGGGGTTGATAATTTATAATCTGCTGCACTTAGATCATTTCTAAGTACAAACAATTCAGGATCATTACTCACAGAAATTTCTAGATCATCTACAAATTCATCTGTTAAATTATACCATGTTGGAGTTTGATAAGTGAAGCCAAATCGTGTAATTTTTGTCGGCTTTAATAGAACACCGAAAGAAGCGCCAATGCCTTCACCAAACGTTCTTAATTCCTGTAAGAAAGAAGCATCAAAATTATTGCCATTACCATCGTTACCACCATGCTCAAACAAAGTTTGTTGATAAGAATTTACACTATGTGTAATAATTGAGAATCCTAAATGTAATTTTTCATTATATTCTGCTGCTAAAGTAAATGTGAATTTTTCATTTTGACCATTCGTGATGTTTCTAAAAAATTGGTAATCTACATTATTGTAGAAAACATTGTTAGTATTATCACCGTCAAAATTTAAATATGGATCATCTCTAAAATTCACAATTGGTTCACCAAATTCTACAACGTCTATGTTAGCAATACTGCTGTTGCCTTCAACATCATAAAAATTTTCAAAATCTTTTGCTAAAGTATAGTTTACACCTAAGGCAAATTTAGTCCAGTTAGAACCACTATTTCCATCAAAAACTAATACGCCACCAGCTTGTGTAAAATTAAAATAACTATCATCAAAAATATTCGAGTTGCCTTCAAAAGAAGCTCCAATATCAGTATTTCTCAACCCAAAAGTTGCAGTAGCTTGTGAGTTTTTAAAGATTGATAAACCTGCAGGATTTACATCGCCTGCAGATAAATCTCCGCCAAGAGCTCCAAAAGCTCCACTCATAGCGCTGTAACGAGCTGTTCCGTTATTTTCTTCGATTGAAAGGAGTAAAGCAACATCGCTTTGACTCATAATTTGAGCATTAATTACCCAAGAGGATAACAATCCTCCTAAAAGGAAAAGTAATTTTTTCATAACTAAAATTAAATGTTTTCTATTAACGTCTTCTTGAACTTGAGGAACGGCTTGTTGATCTTGAAGAGCTACTTCTAGATGGTGCACTACTTCTTACAGATGATCTTGAAGAAGAGGATCTATTATAACTTCTATTACTAGAAGAACTTGAACTTCGTCTATATGTTGAATTACTTCTAGGTTTAATATAACTTCTTCTTTGTGTACTATTAGAATAACTTCTTGTTCGGTTAGACCTTTGTGGTGATCTAACAACTGACGCTGTTCTTCTTTGTGGACTTATTCTATTTACAGAAGAATAATTTCTTCTTGTAGAACTACTACGTCTCACTCCGCTAGAGCGACTTGGGCTTGTAGATCGTCTAATCGAACTATTTCTTCTAATTGGGGTAGAAGAACGTCTTACACCAGAATTATTTCTTGCCCCAGAACTTCTACGAGCGTCATACGTACGTCTGTTAGTAGTAGATCTTCTATTAACAGAATTTCTTGAGGTTGTACCTCTATTATATCTTGATGAGCTATACCTTCTACTTAAAGTGCTTCTATTACCTGTTCTTGCAGAATTATACGCATAGCGTCTACCATAGTTGTAATTGTTATATCTATTACCGTAGAAGCCTCTTCCATATCCGTAGTACGGATAACCCCAGCCTCTGTAAGGATTATTCCATCCTCTGAAACCGTATCCATAGCCATAAAAACCACCATACCAAGGGTCATACAATCCGCCATATCCATAATAAGGAGGACAATAAATACCACCTATACCATAACCGCCATATAGCCAAGGGCTTCCCCAACCCCATCTATTCCATCCCCAATTATTACCTACATTTAGGTTTACAACTACATTATCGGTATATTCCCATGCGCCATTACCATCACCATCATCATCTAAATTATCTTCATATCCATATTCATCAACATCAGTAAAAATATCATCATCCGTAATGTCTGCATATTTTTCTGCTTCTCTTTTAAAATAGTCTTGATATTTATTAGATCTCTGGTTTTCTACAACAACAACTTTTTTGTCGTCAGACTCATAAATACCATCATCTTCGTTAGCAGATGTAGCATCTCTGTAGACAATACAAGAAGTAGTAGAGCTTAGTATTAATAGACCAATTAAGGTAAGGAATAGTGATCTAGAAGTGTAATTATTAATTTTCATATCCAATGGCTTTTTCTTATTGTAAATTACAAATTATAATTAGCTTTGCAGCTAGATAATTTGTGAAATATTTAACACAATATTTGTGCCAAACAGACATTATGGGTAAGAATTTAACGAAAAGAAGCGAAGATTATTCTAAATGGTATAACGAATTAGTAGTAAAAGCAGACCTTGCCGAGAACTCTGGTGTAAGAGGATGTATGGTTATAAAACCCTATGGTTATGCTATTTGGGAGAAAATGCAGGCAGAATTAGATAGAATGTTTAAGGAAACTGGCCACGAGAACGCATATTTTCCGCTCTTTATCCCTAAATCTTACTTTAGTAAAGAAGCAAGTCATGTAGATGGTTTTGCTAAAGAATGTGCTGTTGTTACTCATTATAGATTAAAAAATGCTGAAGATGGTAGTGGTATTGTTGTAGACGAAAATGCAAAACTTGAAGAAGAATTAATTGTACGCCCTACTTCAGAAACCATTATTTGGGATACCTATAGGAAATGGGTGCAGTCGTACAGAGATTTACCGATTTTAGTGAATCAATGGGCAAATGTGGTGCGTTGGGAAATGCGCACACGATTATTTTTACGTACTGCAGAATTTCTTTGGCAGGAAGGTCATACCGCTCATGCCACAAAAGATGAAGCGATAGTCGAAGCTGAACAAATGCAAAGAGTATATGCTGATTTTGCAGAGAATTTTATGGCTATGCCAGTTATTAAAGGAACAAAAACCGAAAGTGAACGATTTGCTGGTGCACTAGAAACGTATACCATTGAAGCATTAATGCAAGATGGCAAAGCCTTGCAAGCAGGTACTTCGCATTTTTTAGGACAAAATTTTGCAAAAGCTTTTGATGTTAAGTTTGCTTCTAAAGAAGGAAAACAAGAATATGTTTGGGCTACTTCTTGGGGAGTGTCTACAAGATTGATGGGAGCTCTAATCATGACACATTCTGATGATAATGGATTAGTATTGCCACCTAACCTAGCACCAATTCAAGTTGTGATTGTACCTATATATAAGGGTGAAGAGCAGTTGGAAATCATTACAGTGAAAGCAAAAGAAATAATGGATAATCTTAGAGCTAAAGGTATATCTGTAAAGTTTGATAATAGAGATACATACAAGCCAGGTTGGAAATTTGCTGAGTATGAATTAAAAGGTGTTCCATTAAGAATAGCTATGGGACCACGCGATTTAGAAAATGGAACTGTTGAACTTGCTCGAAGAGATACATTATCTAAGGAGATCGTTCCTCAAGAAGGTATTACAAATAGAATAGAAGAACTTTTAAAAGAAATTCAGCAAAGCTTATATAATAAAGCATTTGAATATAGAGATGCGCATATTACTGAAGTAAATACTTTTGATGAGTTTAAAGAAGTAATTGAAACTAAAGGAGGTTTTGTTTCTGCTCATTGGGATGGAACAGCAGAAACCGAAGATAAGATCAAAAATCTAACTAAGGCTACTATACGTTGTATTCCTTTAGATGCTAATGAAGAGGATGGGATTTGTGTTTATTCAGGCAATAAATCGAACAAGAGAGTACTTTTTGCGAAGGCATATTAAAATTTTTTAAAAAGTACTTGCAGAGAATAAAATTTGTTTTATTTTTGCACTCGCTTAAGAAAGTAAAAGTGATATATTGGCCCGTTCGTCTAGGGGTTAGGACGCCAGGTTTTCATCCTGGTAACAGGGGTTCGATTCCCCTACGGGCTACAAAAGTTTAAACAACAAAATAAATGGCAAATCATAAGTCAGCAATAAAGAGAATTAGAAACAGTGAAACTAAACGTTTAAGAAACAAGTTTCAGCATAAAACTACACGTAATGCTATTAAAAATTTACGTGCTATAGATAAAAAGAAAGATGCTGAAGCTCAATTGCCTTTAGTAGTAGCTATGGTTGATAAATTAGCAAAGAAAAATATTATTCATAAAAATAAAGCAGCTAATTTAAAATCTAAATTAACAAAGCACGTTGCGTCTCTTTAAAAAATAAATTTTTTAATTAAGTAATTAGGCAGCTTTTTAAGCTGCTTTTTTTTGCTTTGAATTGAACGTTTTTATAAGGGTTTAGATATGGTAATTTAGGACTTTTTGCTTTTCGATTGTTTTATTTCGAAAGTAGAATGATGAAAAACAATACAGATAAAGACATTACGTATGTGCTTTTTGGCAAGGAAGCGATGTTGATATACAAGGTTTCACCAAGAATGCTTTTAGCAACCAAAGATGTTCAATTTTGTGTCGGTGCGTTTTCTAGTGTAAGAGTTTTTGTTAAAGAATCTAAGCTATGGGATGGTTTTGTTGAAATTACAAAGCAAGACTATAATTTACTAAAAAGTCGTTCTTGTAGCCCTAGATCTACACAAAAGAAAAAATCATTTTTAAATCTACTATTCAGATAATAAATTTACCATACATAGGTTCTATCGGCATCTAACCTAATAAAAATAAACAGTAATAAGGTAAAACCCCAAAGAGAAGAACCTCCATAACTAAAAAATGGCAACGGAATTCCAATAGTTGGTATAAGACCTATTACCATACCGATATTAATCATAAAATGGAAGAAAAATATAGTTGCTACAGAATATCCAAAAACTCGACTAAACTTAGATTTTTGCCGCTCAGCTAACTGAATTATTCGTAAAATAAAAGCTGAAAAAATTAGGATAGTTGCAGTAGTTCCTAAAAAGCCCCACTCTTCACCAACTGTACTAAAAATGTAGTCTGTTTCTTGTTCGGGCACAAAATTCCCTTGAGTTCTATCTCCTTCCAAAAATCCTTTTCCTGTTAATCCTCCAGAACCTATAGTAATCATAGATTGATTCGTATTATAACCAATACCTTGAGTGTCTGATGTTTTACCTAGAACAATGGCAAACCTATCTCGATGGCGTTGCTCAAAGACGTTATTAAAGACATAGTTTACACTAAAAATAAATAATCCTATAGCTAAATAAACAACTATAAATTTTAACCAATGCCTTTTAAAATTTGCATAGTTAGATTTAGAAAGGTAGATAAAAAACGCTGTAATTAGTGTTAGAATAACTATTAATGTCGTTCTTAAACCTAAGGCTAATGTGATAACAAATAATAAAATTGCACCCAGTCCAATCCAAATATAATAAGCAGGTAATCCTTCTCTATATAATACAAAAACTAATGACAGAAATATTAATGCTGAACCTGCATCTGGCTGTAAAATAATTAATATAGCAGGTATTAATAAAATCAAGAATGAACGTAGTTGCGTATTGAGATTTCTTAGGTCTTTGTTTGATTCAGATAAAAAATTGGCAAGTGCAAGTGCAGTGCCCATTTTGGCAAATTCAGAAGGTTGGAGCGTGAACCCTCCTATACTGTACCAAGATGTTGCACCATTAATAGTTGATCCAAAAATAAATAAACCAATTAATGCTATTAGTGTAAGTATATAAATAACGCCAGAGAAGCGCTCATAAAATTTAGAATCTATAGAAAGTGTTATTATTATAACTGCACACCCAACAAGCATTTTTTGTAAATGCTTACCGGATAAAGTAGAGAAATCAAATATCGATGTATCGTTTTGACCAACTGTTGCTGCATAGATATTTATCCATCCAAAAAAGACCAATACTAGAAACAGTAATACTAAAACAATATCTATACCAGCGAATATATTATTCTTCCGTTTCCTCAACTTCAAGTTCTTTTAGTGCAGACCTTTTCTTTTCTAATTCTTGTTGTCTTAAATACTCTGCCCTTAATTGTTTACCAATTAGTACATTTCTATCATATTCTTCCTTAAGACTTCCTTCAACCATTCGTTTCTCTAACCATGGTCTTGAAGTTTCTCCGTTCAAATATTGTTCAATCATCAAAGTAGCTATTGGACCAGCCCAGCGAGAACCCCAATAACCATTTTCTACAAACACAGCAATGGCAATTTTAGGATTGTCTTTAGGTGCGAAAGCTATAAATACTGAATGATCTTTAAGCTGTTCTCTAATACCTTTGTAGCTTACAAAATTTTCGGCAGTACCAGTTTTGCCACAAATTTCAATACCTTTTACTCTTGATCCCAGAGCAGTACCTTTTTCGAAAACATTAAATAGGCCTTCTATAACTGGTTCAAAGTGCTGAGGATCTATAGTGGTTCTCTTAGGTCTTGTAAATTCTTCTATTTCTATTGGTTTGTTATCTACTCTTTTTAAAATATGTGGTGTATAGTAAAATCCTCGGTTAGCTATTGCAGCTGTCATATTTGCCAGTTGCATTGGGGTAGTTAGTATTTGTCCTTGACCAATTGCGTTAGAAATTGTGTAGGTTGATGTCCAGTTTTTTGCAGGATACCAACTATCATATAATTCCGAATCTGGCACCATTCCTTTTTTTCCTGTTGGAAGATCTGATCCTAAAAAATTTCCTAAACCAAAACTTTCGACGTGTTTATTCCAAGTGTCCATCCCATCACGAGCTTTACCATATTTTTCGATCGTTCTTCTGTAAACATTGGCAAAGTAAGCGTTGCAAGATTTATAAATTCCTTTATTTAAACGAATAGGAGAAGCATAAACACCACAATGGCATCCCATAAAGGCGCTTTTACCTCTACCGTATCTATAACCGTTGTAGCAATAAAAGTGAGTATTAACATCTATTACACCTTCTTGTAAACCTATTAAACCTGTGATTGCCTTAAAAGGAGAACCTGGTGGGTATTGAGCTAATAAACTTCTATCAAACATTGGTCTATTAATGGTGTCTCCAAACAACTCAACGGAGTTCTTAGAGCGCTTTCTTCCAACCATTCTACTAGGGTCATAGGTTGGTGTAGATATTAATGATAATATCTCACCAGAGGAAGGTTCAATAGCTACAATACCACCTCTTTTATTACTCATTAATCGTTCTCCGTATTGCTGTAATTTTATATCGAGAGATAATGTAAGGTCTTTACCAACTACAGCAAGTGTATCATATATGCCTTCTTTATAAGCTCCAATATCTTTGTTAAATCGATCTCGTTGAATAAATTTTACACCTTTTACACCTCTTAATAATTCTTCGTACTGTTTTTCAATTCCATTGACACCTCGATATTCACCTAATTGATAATAAGCATTCTTTTTAAGAAAAGATTCATTAGCCTCACCAATATATCCTAATACATTTGGAGCACTTTTTATAGGATATTCTCTCAATGATCTCTTTTGAATATAAAATCCTTTAAAATGATGCATCTTTTCTTGTAAGTAGGCATAGTTTTCTTTTGAAACTTGCTCCAAAAAAGGTGAGGGTATCCGGGGTGAATAGGTAGTAGCTCTTTTAATTTTTTTAATATAATCTTCTTTACTAATCTGTAAAAGATTACAAAATTCAGTAGTATCAATACTTTTAACATCTCTTGGTATAACCATGATGTCGTAAGTAGGTTGATTAGCAACTAAAAGCATTCCATTTCTATCATAGATATAACCTCTTTGCGGATAATCATATTGAATTTTAACAGCAGCATTATTTAACGGAGATACTCGATAGCTATCATCTAAAATCTGTAGATAGAATAGACGAAATATAAATATAATGCTTATAGCAATTATCGAAAAATATGCTAAATATTTGCGTTCCATTTATTTTTTTCTTGATAGCAAGTTAATACATAATATTGTTAATATAATCGTAAAAATGCTAGTAAAAATTGTCCTTTTAAGAATAACTCCGATTAAACTTAATTTAAAATATTCTAAACCAAAGACAATAAAACTATGCATAAAAATAAGAATGGAGACGAATGATAGGATTTTTAAGAAGGGTTGTTTGGTAATATTAAAAACAGGGAAATCAATTTCAGATTTTCTTAATACAGACTTTAATAGTGGTAGCCGTATATATCCTATAAAAAGTAAAGCCGCGGCATTGATACCTCCTGAGTTTTGAAAGAAATCAATTAACAAACCCAGTAAGAAACAAAGGAAAAGAAAGATGCCTCTATCTTTTTTAAAAGGATAAATTATAGCAAATAAAACGTATAGAAAAGGATTAATGTACCCAAGAAATAAAACTTTGTTTAAGATTAACACTTGTAGAAGCAGTAACACAACAAATAGTATAATATTTTGCGCAATATTGTTATTCATTTGTTTGTTCTTGTAATTGATTTACTTCTTCCTTATATAAACTAACAACAACATTTACGGGTCCGATAGCACTCATATCATTAAATAACCGCACATTCACAAAACTATAATCGTTATTCTCAACTCTAAAATCTTCGATAATACCAACAGGAATACCTTCTGGAAAAATAATAGATTTTCCACCAGTAATAACAGTATCACCTTTTTGAATATTTGCTTGAATGGGTAGGTCAGCCAATTGAAGAATATTATAGTCCTTTGCATCCCATTGTAGGGTTCCAAAGTGTAAACTATTAATAAGGCGCACGTTTATTTTGGAATTTTCATTTAAAATTGACTGCACAGTTGCAAAATTTTCAGACACAGTTTGTGTAATGCCAACTATACCTTTACTATTAATTACTGCCTGATCGAAAAGAATTCCATCTTTAGCTCCTTTATTAATTGTTAAGTAATTATACTTTTTGTGAAATTGATTATCAATTACTTTGGCAGGAGTGTAAAGATAGCGTTGAAAATATTTTGTGCTATCATTTACAGCTGCTAAATTCTCAGTTGTATCAATCTGTTGCTGGGCAATAATATTTTTTAGACGAGTATTTTCATCAAGTAATTGCTGATTGTAAGTCTTTAGGTTTGTAAATTCTCTAAATGAATTAACCCTTTTATAAAAACCGCCAGTAATAAAATTGGCAGAACTTACAAATTTACTTTTATGGTATGAATGATTTTGAATGGTAAGTGAAATTGCAATAATTTCTAACAACAAAAAGAATAAAAAATACTTGTACTTTATTATAAAGTTTACAATTTGTTGCATAGTTGATAATCACTATTTCATCAATACATTTTTGTATTTTTCTAAGTCTTTAAGTGCAATACCAGTTCCACGTACAACGGCTCTTAACGGATCTTCGGCAACATAAACAGGTAAATCTGTTTTACGAGACAAACGTTTATCTAAACCTCTAAGCATAGACCCACCACCTGCTAAATAAATACCAGTGTTGTAAATATCAGCAGCTAATTCTGGAGGTGTTTGAGATAAAGTTTCCATTACTGCATCCTCGATTCTAAGAATAGATTTATCTAAAGCTTTTGCAATTTCTCTATACGATATTTTAATCTGTTTTGGTTTACCACTAAGTAAATCTCTACCTTGTACTAAAATATCTTCTGGCGGCTCTTCAATATCTTCAGTTGCTGCACCGGCATCTATCTTTATTTTTTCTGCGGTTGTTTCACCTACATATAAGTTATGTTGTGTGCGCATGTAGTATGCAATATCGTTTGTAAATACATCACCGGCTACTTTTATAGACTTATCACACACAATTCCTCCTAAGGCAATTACAGCTATTTCGGTTGTTCCACCGCCTATGTCTATAATCATGTTTCCTTTAGGTTGCATAATATCAATACCGATACCAATAGATGCTGCCATTGGCTCATGTATCAAATAGATTTCCTTTGCATTCATGTGTTCAGCTGAATCACGAACAGCACGTTTTTCAACTTCTGTAATTCCAGAAGGAATACAAATAACCATTCGTAATGAAGGCGAAAAAAAGAAGCGTTTTTTGATGGAGGGAATTTGTTTGATAAATTCTCTTATCATTTGCTCAGACGCTTCAAAATCTGCTATTACACCATCTTTTAAAGGACGAATTGTCTTTATGTTCTCATGCGTTTTACCTTGCATAAGATTGGCTTTTTTACCAATAGCAATAATTTTTCCTGTAGAGCGGTCACGGGCAACAATTGACGGGCTGTCGATTACAACTTTACCATTATGTATGATAAGTGTATTCGCCGTGCCGAGGTCAATCGCAACGTCTTCTGTCATGAAGTCGAAAAATCCCATAGAGTTATTTAATTTGGGTTAGAGTAATTTTTGCGAATTGCCAAATTTAATAAAATAAACTTAATATTTAGTGTTTAAAATGACGAGTTCCGGTAAATACCATTGACATATTGTTTTCATCACAATAATCAATCGATAATTGATCTTTAATTGAACCACCTGGTTGTATCACCGTATTAATACCAGCTTTGTTAGCAATCTCTACACAATCTGGGAATGGAAAAAAAGCATCACTAGCCATTACAGCACCTTTTAAATTAAAGTTAAAAGTATTGGCCTTAACAATAGCTTGATTAAGAGCATCTATACGAGATGTTTGCCCTGTGCCACTAGCACAAAGCTGCTTATTTTTTGCTAAAACAATAGTATTAGATTTAGTGTGTTTACAAATTTTTGAAGCAAAAATAAGGTCCTCAATTTCTTTGCCGGATGGAGATAATTTGGTAGCTGTTTTTAAATCTTCTAGAGTATCTGTTTTATTATCTTTATCTTGAACTAAGACACCATTTATACATGATCTAACGGTAGTTTTGGGTAATTCTATATCTTTAAGGGTTAAAATAATTCGATTTTTCTTCCCTTTTAATATTTCTAAAGTATCTTCATCAAAAGAAGGTGCAATTACTACTTCGCAAAATAATTTATGAATCTCTTCAGCAGTAGCTTTATCAATCGAATAGTTTGAAATTAAAATACCACCAAAAGCAGAAATAGGGTCACCAGCTAGCGCATCTTTATAAGCCTCTAAAACAGTTGAACGCTGAGCTAAACCACAAGCATTATTATGTTTTAAAATAGCAAATGTTGGAGCTTCTCCTTTAAATTCATTCATCAAATTAACAGCAGCATCAACATCTAATAAGTTGTTGTAACTCAGTTCTTTTCCATGTAATTTGGTGAACATTTCATCAAAATTACCAAAGAAAAATCCTTTTTGATGTGGATTTTCGCCGTAGCGTAATACTTTCCCATGTGTTTCGCTAATTTTTAATGAAGCGATGCTATGATCGGCATTAAAATAATTAAAGATTGAAGTATCGTAGTGCGAGGAAACATTAAATGATTTTGCTGCAAAATGCTTCCGTTGGTCTAGTGTAGTTTCTCCATTCTGTGAGGTTATTATTTCTAAGAATTCATCATACTGTTCCATTGAAGAAACACAGATCACATCCTTAAAATTCTTAGCGGCAGCTCTAATTAATGAAATACCACCAATATCAACCTTTTCAATGATATCTTGTTCAGACGCACCAGAAGCAACAGTTTTTTCAAAAGGATATAAATCGACTATTACAATATCCATTTCTGGAATTTCATACTCTTCAATTTGAGCAACATCTCCATCATTTTCACGTCTCGATAATATACCGCCAAATACTTTTGGGTGCAATGTTTTTACTCTTCCGCCAAGAATAGAAGGGTATGAAGTAAGATCTTCTACACGCTCTACTTGTATACCTAATTCATTTATAAATTTTTCTGTACCACCAGTAGAATAAATGGTAACTCCTAATTCATTTAGTTTTTGTGCTATGGGTGCTAATCCGTCTTTATGAAAAACTGAAATTAAAGCTGATTTTGCTTTTTTTGTTGTATTCATTTGTTGTGTTGAGGTTTCCGCGCAAAGCTACTAAAACAGAAAAGCTTTCGCAATCAATTGCAAACCTTAATTAATGAACAAATTATCAACATTAATCGATAAGTCGACGGTGGTAATTTATTTGCCCTAAATGATAGTTTAGATGACCGTATAAATGGATTAAAAATTGCTCAACAGACATTCCTTCTTTACGAATATTTATTGGATAGATCTCTTGAAAATCACTAGGTGTTAAACTTGAAATTACATTTTTTATAATCTCTTTTACTTTATCAATATCGTTTAAAATTATTTTTCGAGCAATATTTTTATTATTGAATTCACCATCACGATCTCTTATATAACCAGTTTCACCCAAAACGGCACCAATGAAGTGATTCAGGTTTCCGACAAGGTGAATAGCAAGATTTCCAGCAGAATTTTTAATTTCTTTTTCTACTTTCCAAAAGTCAGCGTCAGTTTTATATAATGTTATTTCTGTTTTTAATCTATCTAAATCTCTATTAAAAAGAGTAACAAGTGATGTATTCATTGTGATAATTTATGTTAAAGCTACTAAATTTAATTCAGCAACTTTTTTACAGACAAATTCTAATAATTCGGTGTCCTCTTCTGTAAATGGGTTTTTAGTATGTGAATCTATATCTATTTGGCCAATATTTTCTCCATCAACAAAAATTGGAATCACAATTTCACTTTTTACTTTCCATCCACAAGAAATATAGTTGTCTTGTTCAGATACATCCTGAACAACAAAATTTTTATTACTTACGGCTACTTGTCCGCAAATTCCTTTTCCGAAAGGTATAATAATGTGTTCTGTTGGTTCACCTGCAAATTGAGCTAATTTTAGCTCTTCTTTAGCTCCGTTTCTAAAATAGAATCCTACCCAATCATAGTAATAGATTTCTTGTTTTAAATAATCACAAATTGATTGAAGTTTTTCTTCAGTAGTTGCTGTGTTATCTATTATGTTAATAATTTCTTCTTTTAGTTGACTCAGTAGCATGTGTAATACTTAAATTTGGAATTGTATTTTTGGACGAACAAATTTAAAATACTTTCAGTTGAAGAAGAAGAAAGTCATCATTAATTTTTTGCTAAAATTTTTTATTACCTATTTTTTATTACTAGGTATTTATTCTATATATTTAAAACAAACCCAACAAAAGGGTGATGTTTTTTCTTGTTCGCCGATTACTCAAACAGTTGCTTATCATACACAGAAGCTAGCAAACTTTTTTGGCTATAATACAACTGTGTATCAACATGAAAGTGAATTGTCTATGAAGTTTTTTGTAGGTAATGTATATGCTATACGTGTAATTGAAGGTTGCAATTCAATAAGTTTAATAATACTATTTTTATCTTTTATTATTGCTTTTTCTGGAAGTTTAAAAGCAACTATAATTTATGGCACCTTAGGATGCTTAGTTATTTATTCGGTAAATATTTTAAGGATAATGGTGCTTAGTCTTTTGTTGTATAAGTACCCAGAACATCAGTATTTTTTACATAGTTTATTATTTCCTGCAATTATTTATGGAACTGTATTTTTATTGTGGGTGATTTGGGTAAATAGATTCTCGTATTTAAAAAAACCTAAAAGTGAAAAAAGAAATTAGAATATTACTAATTGTACTTTTATTCATTTCTCTAATTCTAGTTAGGGCATTTGGTTCTAAATTATTTTATGACCCATTTATTCACTATTTCGTAAATGATTATATGCATTTACCAATTCCAAAATATGATACAATAAAGCTTTTCTTTAACCTCTTTTTAAGATATTCGTTAAATACTATAATCTCTTTAACTATAATATACTTGGTATTTCAGAAAAGAGGATTAGTTAAGTTTTCGATAAAATTCTATATCGCGGCTTTTTTTATTTTAAGTATTGCATATTACATCCTCTTAAAGATGGGTATGATCAATGGGCATTTATTCGCATTTTATGTGCGTAGATTTTTAGTTCACCCAGTTTTTGTACTCATACTTTTACCGGCATTTTATTATCAAAAAAAACTAGTAAGATCGTCTTTAAAATCGTAAATTTATAGTCGCAATTTCGACTAATTATACGGTTAAATAAAGAACGTATGAATAAACAAAAAGATGTTTATATTCCAAAAAGTAAGCATCCAAGAATAGTTATTATAGGTGCAGGTTTTGGCGGCATCTATTTAGCAAAAGCCCTTAAAAATAAACCTTTTCAAATTGTTCTATTAGATAAGAATAATTTTCATCAGTTTCAACCTTTATTTTATCAAGTCGCCACTAGTGGATTGGAACCTGATTCTATTGTTTTTCCAGTTCGGAAAATTTTTAGAGGATACAAAAATTTTGTATTCAGAATGGCTGATGTGCTAAATATCGACTCTGAAAGAAAAATTGTTGAAACTGATATTGGTGATATCAACTTTGATTATCTTGTATTGGCTACAGGAAGCACTAACAATTTTTACGGGATGCAAGATGTAGAGGCGAACAGTATTGGTTTAAAATCGATTCGAGAATCTTTAGATATACGTAGCAATATTTTACAGAATATAGAAAAAGCGGTACAGGCATCAGATGAAAAAACTCGTAAAAAGAACACAACCATCGTTATTGTAGGTGCCGGACCAGCTGGGGTTGAAATGGCTGGCGCAATTGCTGAGTTTAAAAAATATATTTACGACAAAGATTATCCTGAATTAGTCAATTTTCCAATTGAAGTTCATGTTGTCGAAGCGGGATCAAAAGTGTTGTCCGCTATGACGGAAAAATCATCTAGAGACACATTAAAAGATTTAGAAAGATTGGATGTGCATGTGCATTTAAATACCGCTGTGAAATCATATGATGGTAATAAAGTTGAATTATCAAATGGAACAAACCTTTTGTCAACTTCTCTAATTTGGACAGCGGGTGTACGAGGTCAGTTTCCTAAAGGCATTAATCCAGATATCATAGTAAGAGGAAATAGAATAGAAGTTGATTTGCATAATAGAATAAAAGAAAAAGAAGACATATTCGCCATAGGCGATGTAGCTTTTATGAAAACTGAGGCTTATCCTCATGGTCATCCTATGGTGGCACCAACAGCCATTCAACAAGGTGAACATTTAGCAAAAAATTTATTAAGTAAAGGCAATTGGAAACCATTCAAATATTTTGATAAAGGCTCACTTGCTACTATTGGTAAAAAAAGAGCGGTGGCTGACCTAGGTAAATTGCACTTTCGTGGATTTTTCGCCTGGTTTATTTGGTCAACAGTACATTTAATGTCAATTAGTGGGTTTAAAAACAAGCTAAGAGTAGGTTTGAATTGGATGGGGAGCTATTTTTCATACGACAAAGGAAATCGATTGATAATTAGAAGATATAAGCCTAAAAAAGTATAAATTTATGATACACACATATATTATTGAAGGGATGACTTGCGATGGTTGTAAGGCTTCGGTAGAAGAAAAGTTAAGTTTAGTAGGTGGAGTAGAAGAGGTAAAGGTGAATTTAGAAAGATCGGAAGCGGAGATTAAAATGTCTAAACATATTTCAACTTTAGAACTTCAGAACAATTTGCCATCTAAATATACAATCTCTGAAAAACAAGAGGTTACTCATCAAATTTCAAAAGAAATAGAATCGAAAAGTGATTTACAGCAATTATTTCCGTTGTTTTTAATTTTCGCTTATATAACAGTGGCTTCAATATTGTTAAACTTAAAAGGAACTACTTCTGGCTTTATGCTCGATTTTATGGGGTTATTCTATATAGTATTCAGCTTCTTTAAATTTTTAGACTTAAAAGGGTTTCCAGAGTCATTTAAAATGTATGATCCACTCGCGAAACGAATACCTGTTTATGGATGGGTATATCCATTTTTAGAACTGGTGCTAGGGTTACTGTTTTTAACAAGAACACAAATTCCATTAGCTTTAATAACTACAATAATAATTTTAGGAATTACCACTGTTGGCGTTACCAAAGTTTTATTAGATAAAAAGAGTATTCAATGTGCTTGTTTAGGTACAGCACTAAAATTACCAATGACCAAAGCCACATTTATAGAAAATACGGTAATGTTGGTAATGGCAATTTTAATGCTGGCCATGGGTTAACCCATTTCTTTAAGTGCTTTTCTAAACTCTTTCCAATCAACTTTGTTATCATTAGAGAAATCGTAACCACTTACTAACTTAGAAGCTACAATACCTCTTAAAAATCCACTTACTTCAGCTTCTTTTAAGAGCTTAACAATTTCTTTTTTAGATAGTGCACCGTCACTGTTTTTATCAAAAAAACTGAAAGCTTTTTCTGGCGTTTCAAAATGGTTGGTTAATACAATTCTAATTTTACTAACAATTTCTTTTTTTCTACTCATGATTTTTAGTTTTATTTAAAATTACAATATTATTTTAACTTTTCGTTTATAAAATAACTAGTTGAATTTCATATTTTTGCATCGTGAAACAAAATTTTAGCAACATAGTATCTATTTTTTTAGCGGTATTGTTGTTGTTTTCGACTTTATCTTTTACAGTTGAAAAACATTATTGCATGGGGCAATTAGAAGATTACTCATTACTGGGTAATGTAGATGGTTGTGAAATGCCAATGTCTAAAGATTCAGAACAAGAATCTAAAACCTCATTCACCAAAGTTCCATGTTGTAAAGATGTATTAGAGGTTATTGAAGGTACTAATGCTGAATTAAAAATAGCTAAAGAATTTTCAATAGATAAAATTCAATTTGTTGCAGCTTTTGTAGCAAGTTATATTTATCTTTTTGAGGGATTACCTGAAAATATAATTCCTTTTCAAAACCACTCACCTCCATTACTCATTAAAGATATACAGGTTCTTTATGAAACTTATTTAATTTGATTTATTAGAATTTAATTAATGTATTCGCATATGCGAATATTTAAAAAGTAAATTTTAATCTTATTGAATCAAATTATGAAAAACATATTAAAAATAATATTAATTCTTATTCCTTTAATGGCTTCTTCGCAAGATGTTATTCGCGGAATGGCAATGATAAAAAATAAAGATGGTAAACATGCAGGTTTACCTGGAGCTACAGTATATTGGCTTGGTACAGAAGTAGGAACCATAACTAACGATAAAGGTTGGTTCACCATTAAGTATAAACCAGAATATAAAAAGTTGGTATTTAGCTATATTGGTTACCGAACAGATACTATTACTGTTAATGAACCTCGTGAGATTCATCATTTTATGAAAGAAGAAAGTGAATTAGATGAGGTTACAGTGCAAGCCGAAAAGAAAAATACAGCTGTCTCTTATTTACAATCTGCTAACATTGTTACTATTAATGAGGGCGAATTATTAAAGGCTGCTTGTTGCAATTTATCCGAAAGCTTTGAAACAAACCCATCTATTGATGTTAATTTTTCTGATGCTTTAACAGGAACTAAGCAAATCAAATTATTAGGATTAACCAGTCCCTATATATTAATTGCTCAAGAGAATATACCGAATGTTAGAGGCGCTTCACAAGCATTTGGTTTGACCTATACGCCTGGAACATGGATTGAGAGTATACAGATCACTAAGGGTGCAGGTTCGGTGGTTAATGGTTATGAAAGTATTGCTGGTCAAATCAATACTGAGTTAAAAAAACCACTACGTGATGATCGGTTATTTATCAATCTATACTCTTCACTAAACGGTAGGCAAGAGTTGAATACTCAGTTTAAGCAAAAAGTATCTGATAAGTGGAGTACAAGTTTGTTTATACATGGAAACCAACGAACCGCTGAAATTGATAAAAACGATGATAATTTTCTAGATATTCCTTTAGCAAAACAGATTAATATTATGAATCGTTGGCAGTACACAAATGCTAAAAAAGGTTTAGTGAGTTTTATCAATTTTAGATATTTAAAAGATGATAAGCAAACTGGTGATGTAGATTTTGATCCAGACATTAATAAGTTTACAACTACAAAATATGGTTCAGAAATCGACACCGAGCGTTTTGATGCTTCAGCTAAATTAGGTTATGTTTTTCCTGATACTCCATATCAAAGTGTAGGCTTTCAAATAGCATATAGTGGACATAATCAAGATTCGTATTTTGGATTTAATGAATATAATATCAATCATAAAAGTGTATATTCTAATGCCATTTTTAATTCTATTATAGGAAGCTCGTTACATAAATTCAAAACTGGTATAAGTTTTACTTATGATATGTACGATGAGTTTGTGAATATTCAAAATGCAGCTGCTGATTTTGAAAGAGACGAGAATTCAGTTGGTGGCTTCTTCGAATATTCTTACGATGATTTAGATAAGTTTAGCGTAGTTGCTGGTGTTCGTATAGATTTTCATAACCTTTTAGGAACTTTTGTAACACCTCGATTGCATTTGCGTTATGCTCCTTGGGAAAAGGGAGTATTAAGAGCTTCGGTTGGAAGAGGTAAGCGTAGCGCTAATATTTTTGCTGAAAATCAACGATTATTCGGTTCGTCTAGAAATCTAAACATCTTAAATACTACAGGTAAGATTTATGGATTAGACCCAGAGATTGCATGGAATTATGGAATTAGCTACTTGCAAGGATTCAATTTATTTGGTAAAAAAGCTGACTTAACATTAGATTTTTATAGCACTCAGTTTGAAAATCAAGTAGTTGTTGATGTGGATCAAAGTCCACAGCAACTATTGTTTTATAATTTAGAAGGAGATTCTTATTCAAACAATTTTCAGGCTCAGCTAAATTATGAATTGGCAAAAGGTATGGAAGTGCGATTTGCCTATAAATATTATGATGTAAAAACAAATTATCTTAAAGGAAAATTACAAAAACCATTATTACCTGAGCATCGCTTTTTTGCAAACATATCATACGAAACTGAACGTAAATTAAATGGAGCACAATGGCGTTTCGATTATACGTTTAATTGGTTAGGCGAACAGCGCTTGCCATTTACGGGTACAAATCCTATTGAAGATAGATTACCAGAATTTTCACCGAGTTATAGTTTAATGAATGCGCAAGTCGCTCGTGTGTTTTCCGACAAATTTGAAATATATGTTGGCGGAGAAAATTTAACAGGTTATATACAAGAAAATCCTATTTTAGCAAATAGCGATCCGTTTGGACCGAATTTTGATACCAGCATTGTGTATGCGCCGATATTAAAAAATATGTATTACGCAGGTTTACGTTTTAAAATTAAATAATATGAAAAAAATCATTTTTATACTTATAGCAATTATATCATTTACGCTTTCCGCGGAAGCTCAAAAGAAATCTAAAACCTCTAAAGTTAGATTTGAAGTAGATGGAGTTTGTTTAATGTGCAAAGACAGGATTGAAAAAGCATTGACTTTGACCAAAGGAGTAAAGTTTGCTTCTTGGAATGTAGATACAAAAGAGTTATATTGCATCTATAACAATAAAAAAACTTCGACATTAGAAATAAAAAAAGCTTTAGCTAAAGTAGGTCACGATACCAAAGAAGTTAAAGCCACACAAGAAGCATATGATAGTTTAGATGCTTGTTGTAGATATAGAGATGGTGAAGTTAAAAAACATCATTAACAATAAATAATTAAACCAAATGAAAAAATTAATTTTAGTATTAGCAGTTGTATGTTTTACAGCTTTTACGGTTACATCGTGTAAAAAGGATAAAAAGGAAGATATAAAAACTGAAGCTGAGGTAAAAGAAGAAGTTAAGGAAGAAGCAAAAGAAGTATTAGCTTCTAACGATGTGTTATATCAATGTCCGATGGATTGCGAAAAGGGTAAAAGTTACACAGAAGCTAGTACTTGCCCGGTTTGTAAAATGGATCTAAAAGAAAAGAAAGTTGAAATGCATAAAGATCACGAAGAAGGTGATGGGCATGATAAAGATTCGGTCAAATAAGGTTGAACAAAAATAGTTTAAAAATGCGGCAATAAGCCGCATTTTTAGTTTAATGAGTTGTTTAATTTTTCTAAAATCTGATTACAGCTTTCTATACTTTTTTGGGTAGAGGTTATTTTTAAACCTATAGCGCCAAACATACTTTGCATAATACTCTTTAATAGTTTTTCATTATCAAAGGCCTTTTCTTTTCGTCGAAATTTATCCATATCGATATTATAGATAAAATAATCAGCAATATATTCTTTACTAATATTTTCCATTCTATCATAATCTTGTTGTAGGCTACTATATTTTCTATAGTGTTCTTGTATAGAAGTTCTTAATTCGAAATTATTAATCAGCTTTAAATCTCCAGAATTCATAAGAGTTTGATGCGTGGTAGTTTTCGGGGAAAATTCAATTATTTGAGCTGTGTCGAAAAAATTCTTAATTAAAGCAGAATCTCTCTTAGGAAATGTAGGGTTAAAATATTTAAATGTACTTTTTATAATTTCTCTTTTGCATATAAGACTCTCTAAATTTTGTTCTAAATTCTTTTTGTCTGTCTCAATATCACTTTTTAAATTTTCAAGATATAACTTTTGTACTTTTTGATTCTGACTACTTTCAGAGCATTTATTTAAACTAAAAGCAATTGTAATGCCTATAATTACAATTAATATTTCCCCAAAAGTATATTGCCAGTTAATTTTTTTCATTTTAAAGGGTTGATTTTTATAAAGATATAAATATAGGACAAAAAAAACGCCGCATAATTTGCAGCGTTTAATTTTTATTTATAGAAGCTCTTGACTTACATCATACCTGGCATTCCACCACCCATTGGAGGCATACCAGCTACAGGAGCATCTTCTTTAATATCTACTAAAGCACATTCTGTAGTTAAGATCATACCAGCTACAGAAGCTGCATTTTCTAGTGCAATACGTGTTACTTTAGTTGGATCAATAATTCCAGCCTTTAGCATATTTACATACTCGTCAGTTTTGGCATTAAAACCAAAATCTTTTTTACCATCTAATACTTTAGCAACTACTACTGACCCTTCACTTCCTGCATTTTCGGCAATAATACGTAAAGGAGCCTCAATAGCACGAGCAATAATTTGAAGACCAGTTACTTCGTCTAAGTTATCAGTTGTAATTTTGGTAAGTACATCTTTAGCTCTAACCAAAGCAACACCACCACCAGCAACAATACCTTCTTCAACTGCAGCGCGTGTAGCATGTAATGCATCATCAACTCTATCTTTCTTTTCTTTCATTTCAACTTCAGAAGCTGCGCCAACATAAAGAACAGCAACACCACCAGCAAGTTTAGCTAGACGTTCTTGAAGCTTTTCTCTATCATAATCAGAAGTAGTTGTTTCTATTTGAGATTTAATCTGATTAACTCTTCCTTTAATATCTGCTTTTTTACCGTTACCATTTACAACTGTTGTGTTGTCTTTATCAATAGTAACTCTTTCTGCAACACCTAACATATCAATGGTAGTATTTTCTAAAGTAAATCCTCTTTCTTCAGAAATTACTGTACCACCAGTAAGGATCGCGATATCTTCTAGCATTGCTTTACGTCTATCGCCAAATCCTGGAGCCTTAACAGCAGCAATTTTTAGTGCGCCACGTAATTTGTTAACTACCAATGTAGCTAAAGCTTCGCCTTCTACATCTTCTGCAATAATTAATAAAGGCTTACCTGTTTGAGCAACTGGTTCAAGAACTGGTAATAAATCCTTCATCGCAGATATTTTTTTATCATACAATAAAATGTAAGGGCTTTCAAGATCGGTGATCATTTTTTCAGAATCAGTTACAAAGTAAGGAGATAAATATCCTCTATCGAACTGCATTCCTTCAACGATGTCTACATAAGTGTCAGTCCCTTTTGCTTCTTCAACCGTAATTACACCTTCTTTGCCCACTTTTTCAAAAGCTTGAGCGATTAGATCACCAACACTTTCATCATTATTAGCAGAGATAGATGCAACTTGTTTGATCTTATCAATTTTACTACCAACTACTTGTGATTGTTTTGCTAGATCAGTTACAATAGCACCAACAGCTTTGTCAATACCACGCTTTAAATCCATAGGATTTGCACCAGCAGCAACATTTTTTAATCCTTCTTTTACAATTGCTTGAGCAAGAACTGTAGCTGTAGTAGTACCGTCACCAGCAAGATCATTCGTTTTAGAAGCTACTTCTTTTACCATTTGAGCCCCCATATTTTCTAGAGCATCTTCTAGTTCAATTTCTTTAGCTACCGAAACTCCATCCTTAGTGATTGCTGGCCCGCCAAAAGCTTTACCAATTACCACATTACGACCTTTAGGTCCTAGAGTTACTTTTACAGCATTTGCTAATGCGTCTACACCACGTTTTAGTCCGTCACGTGCTTCTATATCAAATTTTATATCTTTTGCCATCTTTAATTTCTGTTTTGATTAATTCTAATATTATAAAATAGCGAAGATGTCGCTTTCTCTCATGATTAAATAGTCACCACCATCAAGTTTTAACTCAGTACCTGCATATTTTCCGTAAAGAACAGTATCGCCAACTTTTACTGTTGTTGGTTCGTCTTTAGTGCCTTTACCAACAGCTACAACTTTACCTTGTTGAGGTTTTTCTTTTGCAGAATCTGGAATATAAATTCCTGAAGCAGTTTTAGTCTCAGCAGCTAGAGGTTCTATAACAACTCTATCAGCTAATGGTTTGATTTTTATTTTACTCATCTTTTATTAGTTTATGTTAATTATAATCGAAGATTAATTTGCTAAAAGTGTGCCAACTCATAAAAAGTGACAAATTGTAATTTTTAACAGAAATAAAAAATGCCAACGTGTCATTTTCGTTGGCATTTTTTATTTCAAAATATAAAATATTTGAATTAGTTCGTTGAGTCTTGTTGAGAAGTTGTTTCACTTTGAACATCATTTAATGTTGGTACTTCATCAGTTACTTCTCTATCATTTATTGTATTTTCAATGGCTGAATTATTATCTACAGAATTTGCTCTAGGTATAGCAAAGTTTGACAATAAAATCAATGCAAATAATGCAATGGCCAACGTCCAAGTACTTCTATCTAAAAAGTTAGTTGTGCTTTGCACACCTCCGCCAAAACCTTGACTTCCTTGCCCTCCAAATGAAGATGATAACCCACCACCTTTAGGATTTTGTACCATCACTATTAAAATTAGCAATACCGCTACAATAATTATTAATATTAAAAATAATGTGTAAGACATGATTTATGAATTATTCTTTCTTAAAAATTTCACCGCTTTAATTCGGTCTGCAAAGAAACCACTTTTTTCTGGATATTTCAAACTTAATATTTTAAAAGCTTTTATAGCTTTTTCATACTTTTTTTGTTCCAAATATACACGAGCTAAAGTCTCTGTCATTAGCTCTTCATTTTCTGAAACACTATCTAATGATATATCAATTTTTTCTGATGATTTGCTTGGTTGAATTTTAGGTTTAGTTTCTAAAAATTGTTCAATTAGATCAAAATTTTTATTCTCTTTTTTCTCTTCTTCTTGTACAGGATTTTTTTGCTCAACTCTTTCTATAGGGCGAAAAGATGTTAGTTGTAACCATTCATTAAAAGAATGCTTTTCAGATTTGTCAAAATCAAGTGGCTGCCCAATTTGTAAACTTTCTAAAACGGGCTTTTTAACAGCTTCTGCTACTACAACATCATGCTCTACTTCAACAACCTCAAGATCTACAATTTCAGATTCTTGAATCAAATTATCTTCTTTTGCTTCTTTTCTTACAACATCTAATGTGTCTTGTGTAATGAAATCAAAAAGAACAGTACGATTAGTTGTATAAGCAGCTGTAGCTTTTAAAGCATTATTATATTTATAACTGCTTTGTTTCTTTAATCCTTTTAAATGTAAGACACGAGCTGCTTGAAAGTATGGATAATTTTCTAGTATATCTTCAACAGCATTAGTTTGCTCTTTCGTGATTTCGCAAGGCTGCTTTAATAGATATGTAAAATCTTCTAATTTCATACTACCATTTAGCAACAGATGCATTAAAAATATCTTGTGTTACGCGTTCAAAAATTTCATCTAGAGCGCCTTCTAAAACTGAACCTGTTAATTGTGCATTAGCATCAAAGTCCGAAAAGAATGAAAATGTTTTATCAAAATCATCTTCTGGTATAAGCTTATTAAAAAAACGAACCCTTATGCTAATGTTCAATCGGTTTTGAGCAGCAGTTTGTTCTGCCGTTGCACTTATAGGGATAATTCTATAATCTGTAATCTCACCTTCAAAATGTAAATCTCCACCTGATCTCACTAAATTTAAACTTGTTTGTCTCAAAAAAAGATCTTGTAGATCTTGTGTGAATTTTTGACTTAAAGTTGGCTCAACTAATGGAGCATTATTAGGAAAATAATCTATTTGTATAGTTTTAGCATCGCCGGTACTACCACCTGTAAAAGAATAAACCCCACACCCTGTTAAGATGAGTAATGTGAAGAATGAAATTAAAAAAGTAATTCTTTTCATTAGGGTATTTAGAAAATGAGAGTTAGCAAATAAACGACTAAACTAACTGATTTAC
Source organism: Maritimimonas rapanae (assembly GCF_057837205.1). Classification (NCBI taxonomy): domain Bacteria; kingdom Pseudomonadati; phylum Bacteroidota; class Flavobacteriia; order Flavobacteriales; family Flavobacteriaceae; genus Maritimimonas; species Maritimimonas rapanae. The sequence goes on from NZ_JBYQFI010000001.1 coordinate 389,411, forward strand.
AAATCGAACTGCTTTATTTTTCTATAAAGAGTTCTTTCAGAAATACCTAATTCTTTTGCAGCTAGTTTACGTTTGTTATTATTTCTCTCTAAAGCTTTTTTTATTAATTCAAATTCTTTTTCTTGTAGAGATAGGCTTTCTTCTACATCTTCTACATGCATATATCTATCTTCTTCTTGAAAGACATCATTCTTTTGAGCAGGAATAATTTCTACAAGATTATCTTCTTTATCATCAGAATCACCATAGATTTTTTGTATCAAACGTTGATTATCTTCTTTAACCTGAACAGAATTGCCGCTTTCCATCAATTCTAAAGTTAATTTCTTTAAATCGTTGATATCGTTTTTCATGTCGAATAATACTTTATAAAGTATTTCTCTTTCATTAGCAAAATCACTACTTGCACTGGTTGACTTATTATCAACTAGTGCAGGGAAATTTCCGCTATATTCAGGTAAATAATTTTTTAAAGTTTGTGCAGTAATAGTTCTATTTTGCTCAATAACAGAAATTTGCTCTGTAATATTTCTTAGTTGACGTATGTTTCCGCGCCAAGCATAATTCAGTAAAATTGTAATAGCCTCAGACTCTAATCTGATGGTTGGCATATTGTATTTCTGAGCGAAATCTGAAGCAAATTTTCTAAACAATAAATGAATGTCTTCTTTACGTTTTCTAAGCGCTGGTAAATGAATTTCAACAGTACTTAGTCTGTAATATAAATCTTCACGGAACTTTCCTTTTTGGATAGCCTCCATCATGTTCACATTGGTTGCAGCAACAATACGAACATTTGTTTTTTGAACTTTAGAAGAACCAACTTTAATAAATTCTCCATTTTCAAGAACACGTAATAAGCGTACTTGAGTAGTTAATGGTAATTCACCAACTTCATCAAGAAAAATAGTACCACCATCGGCAACTTCAAAATATCCGTTTCTTGTTTGAGTAGCTCCAGTAAAAGAACCTTTTTCATGGCCAAATAACTCACTGTCTATTGTTCCTTCTGGTATAGCACCACAGTTAACTGCAATATACTTTGCATGTTTTCTATGTGATAGTTGATGTACAATTTTTGGAATATTTTCTTTACCAACACCACTTTCGCCGGTAACCAATACAGAAATATCAGTTGGTGCTACTCTAGTTGCTTTTTCTAAAGCTCTATTTAGTAGTAAATCATTACCGATAATACCGAAACGTTGTTTTAAAGTTTGTAAGTTTTCCATATTAATTATTATCAGAATACCCAACAGCTTTACCTATTAAAGTAGCTGAAGTACAATCTTCAATTTTTACATTAACAAAATCACCTAATTTGTAACTTTCCTTAGGAAAAACCACAACGGTATTTTGCGTATTACGTCCTTTAAAATGAGCATCAGATTTTTTAGAAGTTCCCTCAACCAAGACTTCTTCAATTTTACCAACATGTTGTTTAGTTCTATAATGAGAATGTTCTTGTTGCAAAGCAATAATTTCAGCTAAACGCCTCTTTTTTATTGCTAACGGCACATCATCTTCAAATTTTTTAGCTGCTAATGTTCCAGGTCGTTCAGAATAGGCAAACATAAAACCGAAATCATATTTTACATGCTCCATCATAGATAATGTATCCTGATGATCTTCTTCTGTTTCACCACAAAACCCTGCAATCATATCTTGACTCAAAGCCATTTCTGGGATGATCTTATAGATGTTGTCGATCAGTTCTATATACTCCTCACGAGTATGCTGACGATTCATTGCTTTTAGTATCTTATTGCTACCACTTTGAACAGGTAGGTGAATATATTTACAAATATTTTGATGCTTAGCCATTACATGAATTACATCTAATGTCATATCCTGAGGATTTGATGTAGAAAAGCGAAAGCGCATTTTTGGAAACTCAGTAGCACACATATCTAATAATTGTGCAAAGTTTACAGCAGTAGCTTTAGCAATATCAGAAGCATTTTTAAAATCTTTTTTAAGTCCACCACCATACCATAAGTAGCTATCTACATTTTGACCTAATAAAGTAATTTCTTTAAAATTCTTCTCATGCATCTCTCGTATTTCCTCTAAAATACTTTTTGGGTCTCGACTACGTTCACGACCTCTAGTAAATGGTACTACACAAAATGTACACATATTGTCGCATCCTCTTGTAATAGAAACAAAAGCAGATACTCCGTTAGAGTTTAAGCGAACGGGAGAAACGTCTCCATAGGTTTCATCTTTAGAAAGTATAACATTTACAGCATCGCGACCAGCTTCTACTTCTTCTACTAAATTAGGTAAATCGCGATATGCGTCAGGGCCAACTACCAAATCAACAATTTTCTCTTCTTCTAAAAATTTTGCTTTTAGGCGTTCTGCCATACAACCTAGCACACCAACTTTCATTGATGGATTGATCTCTTTTACTTTATTATAATATTGTAAGCGTTTACGAACAGTTTGTTCTGCCTTATCTCTAATTGAGCAAGTATTTACTAAAACTAGATCGGCATCTTCTAGTTGTTGAGTAGTATTAAAACCTTCTTTAGCTAAAATTGATGCTACAATTTCACTATCGTTCATATTCATTTGGCACCCATAGCTCTCAATAAATAGTTTTCTACTATTTCCTTCAACCTTATCCGTAATTAAAGCTTTACCTTGCTTTTGCTCTTCTATAACTTTCTCTACACTCATTAGTTAAAAATGGGATGCAAATATACAACCAATTTCTAAAAAATATGACAAAATGACAGCGTAATATTTTGTTAAAAACTAGCGAAAAAATTGATTGGGAATTATGCTCAATAATCTTAATAAAAAAATTCTATATACTTTTGCAATCCAAAATTATTGCTCCATTGTAGTGATTTTGTCAATTAAGACTACTTATTATATTAAGAAATATGGCAAAAAATTTAGTAATTGTTGAGTCACCTGCTAAGGCAAAAACTATTGAGAAATTTTTAGGAAAAGATTTTCAAGTTGAATCTAGTTTTGGACACATTGCAGATCTTCCTTCAAAAGAATTAGGGATTAATGTCGATGGAGATTTTAAGCCTAGTTATGAGGTTTCTACAGATAAAAAAGCTGTGGTTAAAAAATTAAAAGACTTAGCTAAAAAAGCTGACACGGTTTGGTTAGCCAGTGATGAAGATAGGGAAGGAGAGGCTATAGCGTGGCACTTATACGAGCAATTAAAATTGAGTGATGATAAAACAAAGCGTATCGTTTTTCATGAAATTACTAAGAAAGCCATTTTAAATGCTGTTGAGAACCCGAGAAGTATCAATTATAATTTAGTAAATGCGCAACAAGCTCGTCGTGTATTAGATAGATTGGTAGGTTATGAATTATCTCCTGTATTATGGCGTAAAGTAAAAGGAGGTCTTTCTGCTGGTAGAGTCCAGTCTGTTGCTGTAAGATTAATTGTTGAACGTGAGCGACAAATAGAAGATTTTAATGCTGAGGCATCTTATAGAATTGATGCTGAATTTACAAATAGTAATGGTAAGAAGTTTAAAGCTAAACTTCCTAAAAATTTTAAGACAAGAGCTGAAGCTGAGAGTTTTTTAAATTCATGTATAAATGCCGATTTTAAAGTTGCTGACTTACAAACAAAACCAGCTAAAAAATCCCCTGCAGCACCTTTTACAACATCTACTTTACAGCAAGAAGCTGCTCGTAAATTATTTTTTCCAGTAGGGAAAACGATGACGATAGCGCAGCGTTTATATGAAGCAGGTTTGATTACCTATATGAGAACAGATAGCGTTAATCTCTCTGATGACGCTAAAAATGCAGCTAAACAAGAAATTATTGACTCTTATGGAGAACAATACAGCGCTCCAAGAAATTATAAATCTAAAGCAAAAGGAGCTCAAGAGGCTCACGAAGCTGTAAGACCTACCAATATGAGTCGTCATAATGTGTCGGTTGATTATGACCAAGACCGTTTATATAGTTTGATTTGGAAACGAACTATTGCTTCTCAAATGAGTGAAGCTAAATTAGAACGTACTAATGTTAAAATTTCTAATAATATTAATGGAGAAATTTTGACTGCTAATGGAGAGGTAATAACATTTGATGGTTTTCTAAAAGTTTATTTAGAAGGTACAGATATAGAAGATGAAGAGCAAGCAGGAATGTTACCAAAACTTTCGGTTAATGAACAAATTGAAAATAATTTTATTACTGCAACAGAAAGATATTCAAGACCACCTGCAAGGTTCACCGAAGCTTCTTTAGTGAAGCGATTAGAAGAACTAGGTATCGGCCGTCCTTCTACATACGCACCAACAATTTCTACTATTCAACGTAGAGAGTATATTGAAAAAGGAATGGTTGAGGGTAAAGAAAGACAGTACACACAAATAACACTAAGTAATAATTCGGTTTCTGATAAGGTTTTATCTGAAAAAGTTGGAGCTGATAAAGGAAAGTTAGTCCCTACAGATATAGGAAAAATTGTAAATGATTTTTTAGTAGAAAATTTTTCTACAATATTAGATTTCGGATTCACGGCAAAAGTAGAAGAAGATTTTGATGAAATTGCTAAGGGTAAAGAGAATTGGACCGAAATGATCAAGGATTTTTATACAGATTTTCACCCTAATGTAGAAGAAGTTTCTCAAAATGCTGAAAGAGCTAAAGGTGAGCGATTACTAGGAATTGATCCTGAAAGTGGTAAAAATGTATATGCACGCTTAGGTCGTTTTGGAGCAATGGTTCAGATTGGTGAAGCAACCGATGAAGAAAAACCAAAATTTGCTAGTCTTCAAGGTGAACAAACATTAAGTAGTATCTCATTTGAAGAAGCAATGGATTTGTTCAAATTGCCTAAGACATTAGGAGAATATGAAAGTAATGAGGTTGTAGTTGCTAATGGTCGATTTGGTCCTTATGTGCGTTTTGATAAGATGTTCGTATCCTTAGATAAAGGAGAAAACCCTATGTCTGTTGATCTAGATAGAGCCATCGAATTAATAAAAGCTAAGCAACAAGCTGATGCCCCAATAGCAGAATATCAAAATATGCCTGTGCAAAAAGGTGTTGGTCGTTTTGGACCATTTATTAAATGGAACGAAATGTTTATCAATGTGAATAGAAAATATGATTTTGATAATCTTTCACAATCTGATATTGTAGAATTAATCCAAGATAAACTACAAAAAGAAAAAGATAAGATAATCCATAATTGGGAATCAGAAGGGATTCGTGTGGAAAAAGCACGTTGGGGGCGTTTTAATATTATAAAAGGAAAAACAAAAATAGAATTACCTAAAACTACTAAAGCTGAGAAATTGACTTTAGAAGAAGTTAAAGAAATAATAGAGAAAAAGACTCCGAAGAAAAAAACTACAAAAAGAAAGGCCTCCACTAAAAAATAATGTTACTTTTTATTTTAGTTTTGTGCTTTACTATTTTTTAATCTATGAGTTTAGAAACCCTCTTACCAATTGATGAAGCTGTAGTTGCTCATACTACATTACTTACTGAGCAAACGATAGGTAAGGTTATCGAAATTCATTCGAAGCAAAATGGACTTCCAGAAATCGAAAATGCGCAACTAGCTATTATTGGTGTATCAGAAGATCGCAATGCAGTTGATAATATTGGCACAGGCAATGATCTTAGTTTGTTAAGAAAAAATCTATACCAATTATATGTTGGTAATTGGTTCGCTAAAATTATTGATTTAGGCAATCTTGAAAAAGGTGAAACTGTAGAAGACACCTATTTTGCTCTTCAAGAAATATTAACTGAGATAATAAAGAAAGGAGTTATACCTATTATTATAGGAGGCGGTCAAGATTTAACGTATGCTAACTATCGTGCTTACGATAAATTAGAGCAAACAGTTAACCTAGCAGTTGTTGATAGTAAATTTGATTTAGGAAATCTAGAGGATGATATTTCTTCACAATCTTATTTAAGTAAGATAATTATGGAGAAACCTAATAATCTTTTCAACTTTAGTAATATAGGCTATCAAACTTTTTTTAATTCACAAGACGAAATAGAATTATTAGATAAACTTCATTTTGATATTTATAGATTAGGTGAAGTAGCTAACAATGTAAAAATTGTTGAGCCTATTATGCGAGATTCAGATATTGTTAGCATTGACTTAGGTGCTATACGCAGAACAGAAGCGCCAGCAAATAATAATGCAGTACCAAATGGTTTTTATGGTGAACCTATTTGCTCTATATCTAGATATGCGGGTATTAGTGATAAGGTTTCATCTTTTGGTATTTATGAATATAATGCCAAGTTTGATGAGCAAGATCAAACTGCACAACTCATAGCACAAATAATATGGTATTTTATTGAAGGATATAATTTCAGAACAAATGAATATCCTTTTACTTCAAAACAAGACTACAAAAAGTACATAGTCCCTATAGAAGACACTACGATTAATTTCTTTAAAAGTAATAAGAGTGATCGTTGGTGGATGGAGGTACAACACGAGAATAATAAATTCCAAAAACGTACGTTAATCCCTTGTACGTATCAAGATTACTTGAGAGCGGGTAAACAAGTTTTTCCAGAAAGATGGTGGAAAACTTTTAGAAAATTAAACTAGTAATACACTAAAGCTAATTTTTTCACGTTCTTAAAGTGATCTCGAAGCAAAAATTCAGATCATTTTAACTTAAAAAGTTTTATTAAAAACGAGTAATAGTACCCCTTAACGGGATTATAAATTTACATTTATGAAAAAATTAACCGTATACTTTTTACTAGCCGTTACAGTAATATTATCCAGTTGTAAGTCTGGAGACAGAGGTGAGTTGGTAGGTGTTCGATCTAAAAAGAAATTCTTTCCAGAAAAGCCATTGGGTATGACATTGATTCCTGGTGGAGCTTTTACTATGGGTAAAGAGGAAGAAGATGTTGCAGGAGCATTAAATGCACCAACAAGAACTGTAACTGTAAATCCATTTTATATGGACGAAACAGAAATTACAAATGCAGAATATAGAGAATTTGTAGTAAGAGTTAGAGACTCAGTTTTAAGAACGCAATTAGCATTACTTGCTGAAGAGCAAGGTTTTGGTGCTGAAAGTGCAGACATAGAAGGAGGAGCTCAAACTAGTGGAGGTGGAGAAGGTATTCAAAAATATAAATTCGCAGAACCAGATACCACTGCCAACGTATATTATAAATATATGATGGATAACTATGGTAGTTTAGGTGACTTAAATTCTCCTACAGAGGGTAAGGCATTAAACTGGGATGCTGATTTAGTTTGGAATGTAAATGAATATCCTGATGAGTATTATGCTGAAGCTATGGATAGTTTATATGCTCCAATTTCAGAATCATACGATGGTAGAAGAACCATTAATACTAAAAAGTTAAAGTATTTGTACTTTACTTTTGATAGAGAAGCTGCTGCTCGCAAAAGAGGTGGTAACAGAAAAGATTTTATTAAAAAGAATTTAGTTGAGGTATATCCAGACACTACTGTATGGGTAAAAGATTTCAATTACTCTTATAATGACCCTATGCACCAAGATTATTTCTGGCATCAAGCATATAATGATTATCCAGTTGTGGGTGTAAAATGGGAACAAGCAAAAGCATTTTGTGACTATAGAACACAAAAGAAGAATAAGTTTTTATCCAATACTAAAAATGGAGGTAAAATACCAAGTTTTAGACTACCAACTGAAGCTGAGTGGGAGTATGCTGCTCGTGGAGGTCTAGAGTATGCTAAATATCCTTGGGGTGGTCCTTATACATATAGCGATAGAGGATGCTTCTTAGCAAACTTTAAACCAGAAAGAGGTGACTATGCAATAGATGGTGCTTTATATACTATGGAAGCTAAATCATTTACACCAAACGACTATGGTTTGTATAATATGGCTGGTAATGTTTCGGAATGGACGAACACAGCTTACAATCCATCATCATATTACTTAGGTTCAACTATGAATCCTAACGTAAATGACGCTACTAACCTACGTAAAGTAATTAGAGGTGGTTCATGGAAAGATGTGGCATATTTCTTGGAAGTAAGTACTCGTGATTATGAGTATGGAGATTCAGCAAGAAGTTACATCGGTTTTAGAACTGTACAAGATTATTTAGGAACCAAAATGAAAGATAAAAAATAATCCTATAAGTAGGAATTTCTTAAAGAGAATTGTTCTACTCAAGGGAAAAAGAATAAAAATTAAATTAACCCTAATAAACATTAACCCAAAACTTAAAATTAAAAATTATGGCACAATCACACAAAAGTAAAAAACTAATGAACATGGCCTACGGCCTTGGAGCTGCAGTAGTATTAATTGGAGCATTATTTAAAATCTTACACTATAGCATCGGACCATTAACTGGTGGTGTAATGTTAACTATTGGTCTTGTAACTGAGGCATTTATTTTCGTAATTTCAGCTTTTGAACCTGTTGAAGAAGATTTAGATTGGTCTTTAGTATATCCTGAGTTAGCTGGCGGAGAAGCTGGTGAGAAAGGTATGAATGGAGAAGGACTTTCTGATAAGTTAGATTCAATGTTAGCAGAAGCAAATTTAGATTCAGAAAAAATGGGTCGTCTTGCTACAAGTATAGAAAGTTTTGCAGATGCTGCTTCAAATATTGAGCCTGCTGCAAATTCTGTAGCCGCTACAAACAAGTATAGTGAGCAATTATCATTGGCTGCTACTCAAATGGAGTCTTTGAATAGTTTATATAAAGTACAGTATGATAGCGCAGAGCGTCAAGCTCAAATGAGTGATGCTGTTGCTGAGAATACTGAGAGATTAAAAGATCAAATGGAATCTTTAGCTACGAACTTATCTTCATTAAATGGAGTATATGGCGGTATGTTGTCTGCAATGTCAAATAATAGAGCTTAATTAAGGCTTAACTAACCGAAACTTTAACCCTTAAAATCTATTAAAAATGGCAGGAGGCAAATTATCACCAAGGCAGAAGATGATTAACTTGATGTATTTGGTATTTATTGCGATGTTAGCAATGAATATGTCAAAACAAGTTTTATCAGCTTTTGGCTTCATGAACGAAAAACTGACGGATGCTAATGCAACGTCAGAGACAAGAAACGTTGCAACTTATGCAAGTTTAGCGACGAAAGCTGAAGATCAACCAGAGAAGTATAAATCTCATAATGAGAGAGCACAACAAGTGCAAGCTTTATCAATTGATTTTAACAATCACCTTGAAAAAATGAAATCGGCTCTAGTAGAAGGTATTGAAGATCCTACTAATTATGAGTCAATGGATAGTGAAGATAAAGGTAATACCTACTTTTTTGAAGGTGAGAACCTTACAGCAGATGGTCAAGCATTTGTAGATAAAGTTAATAATTATCGAACAAAAGTTTCAGAACTTTTAGGTAAGGATTATAAAGAAATTGTAGATAATGTAAATAAGCGTTTTGATACTTCTGATCAAGAAATAGAAGACGGTACACAACCATGGATAAACAATCGTTACGAAGGTTTTCCATTAATTACTACGATTACTAACATATCGCAAATGCAAGCAGATGTTAAGGCTACTGAAAATGAAATGTTGACTTCAATGGTTCAAGGTCAGTTAGAAAGTGATGTTTCTATGAAACATTACACTACAATCTTAGTACCTGAAACACCAGCTACTCTGCAAGGTAACAACTTTAAAGGTAAAGTAGTATTAGGTAAATATGATGCTACATTAAAACCTCATAAAGTAATTATAAACGGTAAAGAGATTACTAACATCGAAGGTGGTGGAGCTGTATTAGATTTCCCAGCTGGTAATGTTGGTGAGAATGACATTAAAGGTGAATTTATTTTTAAAGAAGGAGATTCTCTAGTTAGCTTACCAATTAATCAAACTTATGCTGTAGTTGCTAAGCCTAATAGCGCTGTAATTTCTGCAGATAAAATGAATGTTGTATATAGAGGTGTACAAAACCCTATTACTATATCTATGCCTGGTGTACCAGATAATGCTGTAAAAGCAACTGCTGCTGGTTTACGTAAAGTAAAAGGAATTGGTAAATATATGATGAGTCCTGGTAAAGGTAGAGAGGTTAAGATAAACGTGTCTGCTAAATTACCAGATGGCACTCCTGTAACTTCAGGTCAAACTTTCAGAATTAAAGATATTCCTGCTCCAGCTGCAACAGCTAGAAATGAGTATGGTGTAATTAAAATGCCTAAGACTACGTTACAAAAAGTAACTATTGGTGCAACGTTACCAGATTTTGTGTTCGATCTTAATTTGAATGTATCTGGCTTTAGTGTAAAAGTACCTGGTTCGCCAACTGTAATAGTAAAAGGTAGAAAATTTAATGCTGCTGCTATTAGAGCTTTAGGTAAAGCAAGAAAAGGAGATATGGTTACAATATTTGATGTGAAGGCATCGTTACAAGGTAACAGCGGATATTACTTAAAGAAAGTGAATCCTTTGAGTATACAAATTAAATAATAAGAAGTAATATTATGAATTGGAGAGGTTTTTTAGCAATATGTGCTATCGTTCTAGCAACAAATGCAATCAGTGCACAGGCTAATTTATTAAACGCAACGATTCCTGAAGAAGTAGGAGTAAAAACTGTTGAGCAATTAGCTGCAGATAATGATAGACCGTTGCCGTATGGATATATTGATGATAGAGATATATTATGGTCTAAAGTAGTATGGGAATATATAGATTTAAACGAAAAGATCAATCTACCTTTTTACTACCCTGTAGATACAAGTAATATAAGTTCTAGCAGAAGATCTCTTTATGATACATTGCTTAGAGGAATTAGAAGTGGAGAGATCGTAGATGTGTATGACGATTCTTATTTCGAGAATAAGTTAACATTTAAAGAAATTCAAGGGCGTTTGTCTAGAATTGACACGAGTGATGCTGGTATCGAAATTTTGAATGCTGGTGAAACATTAACTGATGAGTATATTGATAGAGTTGATTTAACTTCAGGTGAGATTGCTGGAATTAAGATCAAAGGTGTGTGGTACTTTGATAAAAGACAAGGTGAACTAAAATATCGTTTACTGGGTCTTGCTCCTGTAGCGCCTGATGTGAATTTCTTAGACCAAGATGCTGTTGATCAAGAACTAATCCCATTATTTTGGGTATGGTATCCTGGTGCTCGAGAGATAACTCATAACATGAAAGTGTTCAATAATAAGAATTCGGCATTTCCATTGTCATACGATCATTTACTAAATGCTAGGCGATTTGTAGCCAGTATTTATAGAGAAGAAAATATATATGGTAACAGAGATGTTGCAGAATATATTAAAGGAAACGCATTGTTTCAGGTTCTAGAAGCTGATAAGCTCAAAGAGAATATCAGAAATAAAGAACTAGATATGTGGAACTACTAAGTTTCTTATAAAGTAAAAATTAAAACTCCTGTCTTTTGGCAGGAGTTTTTTGTTGCTATTCATTTACTTTTGCAATGTGCAAGTAGATTATATTATTGTTGGTTTTGGGTTGGCTGGTTTAGCTTTCGCGGAAACCTTAGAAAGACACCATAAATCTTTTGTTGTTTTTGAGGATGCTTCTCAACAATCTTCACTAGTAGCAGCTGGAGCTTATAACCCGGTTGTATTAAAGAGATTTACACCTGTTTGGGGTGCTAAAGAACAATTAGAAATTGCTTTACCATTTTACAATAAACTTGAAGAAAAATTCAATTCTAAATACGACTATAAGCAAGATACTTATAGAATATTTTCGTCTTTAGAAGAACAAAATGATTGGTTTGTAGCTTGTGATAAGCCTGTGCTTAAGGAATTTATGATTCCTAGTGTGATTCAAAATTCAAATATGGCTATAAAAGCTCCTTTTGGTTACGGAAAACTTTCAGAAACTGGAAAAATTAACATCAAAAAATTAATAGCAGATTATAAGAAACATCTAACAGAGTCTAACAAATTATTTAATAAATCTTTTGATTATGAGGTGATTGAATATGATACTAATGCAGTTAATTATAAAGACATTACAGCTAAACAAATCGTTTTTTGCGAAGGATTTGGTCTAAAAAAGAACCCTTATTTCAATCATTTGCCTATGAACGAAGCTAAAGGCGAATTGATAACTATTCATGCTCCTGATTTAAAACTAGATGTAATGTTGAAGTCTTCTATTTTTATAATGCCTTTAGGTAAAGATTTATATAAAGTTGGTGCTACTTTTAACTGGGGTGATAAGACATCTAAACCTACACAAAAAGGGAAAGAAGAACTAATTGATAAATTAGAAACAGTTATTAATATAGATTATGAAATTGTTGATCATATTGCGGGTATTCGGCCAACAGTTAAAGATCGCAGACCATTATTAGGTGTACACAATAAGCATAAGCAATTAGCAATTTTAAATGGATTAGGAACAAGAGGTGTTATGTTGGCTCCAAAAATGGCCCAATTACTTTTTAATTATTTGGAAATAGGAAAAGAATTACCCAAAGAAGTTTCTATCAGTCGTTTTGAAGCTTAGCTGCTTGTATACCTGCTTCGTTTTTATAGTTGGCATCATATCCCACAAACATATTTATATATATCAATCTAGCTAAGCGAAGTGTAAATGGCGTAAATAATATTAGGGAAATAATAATTCCTATAAACACCTGTATCAAGTTAAGCCCTAAAAAGTATAATACTAAAAAGGTAACAATAGAAATAGCAACTGTTAATCCATAAGAAACGTACATAGCTCCATAAAAAAAGGAAGGCTCTATTTGATATTTAAATCCGCAATTAATACAGTATTCATTTGTTTTTAATACCTTTTTTAAATGTAACGGATTACTGTCCTCGAAGAATTCACCTTCATTACATTTAGGACATTTATTTTTAAAAATACTATAGGCTTTCGTTCCTTTTTTAAACATTAATGTTCTTATTTGATTAGATTTGCAAAGTTAAAATTTAAAGCTAAACAGAGTTTAAAAAATATGCTAAATGCTCATAACATAAAGGTTTCTTTTGCAGGAGAAGATTTATTTTCTGGTATCACGTTTAAATTAGATCCTGGTAATAGAGTAGGCTTGGTTGGTAAAAATGGAGCAGGTAAATCTACCCTATTAAAGATTATCGCTAAAGAGCAAGAAATAGATGGTGGTACGTTGGCTTTGGAAAAAGATATCCGTATTGGATTTTTAAAACAAGATATAGATTTTGTCTTTGGCAGAACCGTTTTAGAAGAAGCGTATGAGGCATTTACTGAAATTAAAGCATTAGAAAGAAAACTAGATGAAGTCAATAAGCAGCTTGCAGAGAGAACAGATTATGAAAGTGAGGCTTATAATCAATTAATTATTGATTTAAATGATTATACACAGCAGTATGAATTGCTAGGTGGTTATAATTATCAAGGAGAAACCGAAAGAATATTACAAGGTCTAGGCTTTAAACGAGAAGATTTTGATAAGCTGACCGATACTTTTTCTGGTGGTTGGCGTATGCGTATCGAGTTAGCAAAATTATTACTACAAAATAACGATATTTTGTTGTTAGATGAACCTACTAACCACTTAGATATAGAATCGATTATTTGGTTAGAAGAGTTTTTAAAAGGTTATTCAGGTGCTATTATGTTGGTGTCGCATGATAAGATGTTTTTAGATAATGTGACAAATAGAACTATCGAAATCTCTATGGGTAATATTTATGATTATAAGTACCCATATTCTAAATATTTGATTCAGCGTAAAGAATTGATGGAAAAGCAATTACAAGCACAAAGAAATCAAGAAAAAGAAATAAAACAGACAGAACAACTAATTGAAAAATTTCGCTATAAAGCCAGTAAGGCTGCTTTTGCACAATCATTAATAAAAAAGCTCGATAAGGTAGAACGTATAGAAGTAGATGTAGAAGATAAATCTGTGATGAAGGTACGTTTTCCATTATCTGTAAATCCAGGTAAAGTAGTAATTGAAGCTAAAAATTTAGCTAAGAACTATGGAGAAAAACAGGTGCTAAGTAATGTTAATCTATTGATTGAAAGAGGTAGTAAAATTGCTTTTGTTGGTCAGAACGGCCAAGGAAAAACAACATTAGCAAAAATGATTGTTGGTGAGATTCCTTTCGATGGAGATTTAAAGCTAGGCCATAATGTTCAGATAGGATACTTTGCTCAAAACCAAGCAGAATACCTAGACGGCAATAAAACAGTTCTTCAAACCATGGAAGATGCTTCTAACGATAGTAATCGTGTGAAAGTACGAGATATGCTTGGTGCTTTTTTGTTTGGTGGAAACGATGTAGAGAAAAAAGTAAAAGTACTTTCTGGTGGTGAACGTAATCGTTTAGCATTATGTAAAATGTTATTATCTCCATTTAATGTATTGGTAATGGATGAGCCTACCAATCATTTAGATATTGCTTCTAAAAATGTATTAAAAGAAGCTTTAAATAATTTTGAAGGTACATTAATTCTTGTATCACACGATCGTGATTTTTTACAAGGTTCTGCTAAAACAGTTTATGAGTTTAAAGATGGCCGTATTAAAGAATATTTAGGTGATATAGATTATTATTTAGAAGAACATAATCTTGAAAATCTGCGAGAGGTAGAAAAGAGAACTAAAGTTAAAGAAGTTAAAGAGACTTCAACTAATAAGAAGTCTTATGAAGATGAGAAAGAATTAAAGAAGCTTCAAAACAAGTTGAGTAAACTAGAAACTCAAATAGCGGACCTTGAACAAGAAATAAAAGAGATAGATACTCAGCTAATGGATGCAGCTAAGTACGAGGAATTAACCTCAGACGCTGATTTTTTTGCAAAATATCAAGCTAAAAAAGATTTAGCTGATAAGCTAATGATGGAGTGGGAAAGCGTTCATGAAAGGATAGAAGACTAAAAGAAAATCCCAAAACAAACATTCGTTCGTTTCGGGATTTTCAATCAAACAGAAAATATAAACGTTGCCTATTCGGCACTTGGTGGATAATTGGCCATAATTTCTGTAACAAATTCGCTAATTCGTTCCTCTTTCTTTTCAATATTTTTTGCAGAACGCAAAGCACCGGTACCTACACCTTGCCATGCTAATTCTTTTTTCTTTGCATCTATTAGATCTATAAATAAGGTTCCTTCAGTAGACTTAGTAACGGTTTGGTAAGCATTAGATCCAAAACCTAACCCTAAAGGTCCAAAACCTCCATAATACCACGGATACCATCCAAAGTAACGATTGTTATTATAGACATCAATCTTTTTACGTGATTTAGTAAAGATATTCACTAATACATCAGGATTGTTAGATTTTGTCAATCCTTTTCCTTCTAATTCTTTTTCAATGGCCTTTAGTATTCTGCGTTTATCTAGATCAGAAATATCGACTTTATCAATCCCTTTTTTATAAAAGGCAAAGGTTTTATACTCGCCAAAGTTGGTTTTATCATCATAATTAGATGCAACTTTAACCGAGGCACATGAAGTGGCTATGAAAAGGGCGGTTAGTACAAGTAGTTTTGTAATTTTCATCATTATTATATTAAATACTAATCTCTATTTTATTCTGCGCTAGGAGGATAATTTGCCATAATTTCTGACACAAAACCCTTAAGACGTTCTTCTTTCTTTTCAATTTTTTGAGTAGGACGAAATGAACTGGTACCCATACCTTGCCAAGCCAATTCTCTTTTTTTGGCATCTATTAAGTCAATAAACAAAGTACCTTGTACGGATTGAGTAATCTGATAATCATCAGCTCCAGCACCCCAAGGGCCCCAAGCTCCCCAGCCCCAAGCACCTAAACCCCATGGTCCCCAAAGACCCCAAGGTCCCAAGCCACCCCAACCAAAGTTGTTGTTGCGTACATTTACCTTATTGCTTGATTTGGTAAAAATATTCACTAAGACATCAGGATTCTCAGATTTTGCAAATCCTTTTGCTGCCAATTCTTTTTCAATAGCTTTTAAGATTCTTCGTTTGTCAAGGTCAGAAATATCAGCTTTGTCAATTCCTTTTTTATAAAAGGCATAGGTCTTAAATTCATTAAAGTTTGTTGACCTGTCATAGTCTGAAGCCACTTTTACAGAAACGCACGATGTGCTTGCAAACAGTATTGCCAGTAAGAGTAATTTTACAAATTTCATGCTGTTAATATATATTTAGATAATCTTTTACTGAATATCGTTCTCAAAACATGGTTGAAAACGTAAAAATAAATTAACAAGAATCATGCCGAATTCCTTTAATATTACGGTTTATTAATTCTGAGAATTTGTTTTCTTATTATAGCCATAAGGGCAATGTCTACAACCACTTTCGCAACAATAACCACGTTTTAAGTGATATTTCTCGGTAAATACTTTATAACCTTGCTCAGAATAATAAAAATCGTCAGGTTCTAACTCAGGTAATTTATTGTACATTTTTATAAATTATCGCAACAAAGCTACACAATTCTAAACAGATATTTCTTTAGTATTATTGCCTATATTCGCCTCGATTATTCATGAAAAGCGTCAATCAATCCATAGAATTTGAAGGTATATTTTTAACCGTTAAACGGGAAGATTTACTACATCCTGTAATTTCTGGTAATAAGTATAGAAAGCTAAAATACAATTTACAAGAGGCTAAAAACCAACAAAAAGACACGCTTTTAACATTTGGAGGAGCCTACTCTAATCATATTACAGCTGTGGCAGCTGCAGGTAAGAAATTTGGTTTTAAAACAATAGGAATTATTCGCGGAGAAGAGCTAAAAGATACAATTTCTAATAATCCTACACTAAGCTATGCTCAAAACTGTGGTATGTATTTTGATTTTATATCTAGAAAAGATTATAGAAAAAAAAATGAGCTTGATTTTATAGAAGATCTTAGAGGAAAATATGGTGATTTTTATTTGATTCCAGAGGGGGGAACCAATGAACATGCTATTAAAGGATGTGAAGAAATTTTAACAGTTGATGATGCAAAATACGATTATATTTGTGTGCCTGTTGGTACTGGAGGAACTGTTGCTGGGTTAATTAATTCCGCGAAAGCCTATCAGAAAATTGTAGGCTTTTCGGCGTTGAAAGGCGATTTTTTAACTGATGAAGTTAAAAAACTCACCAAAAGAAGAGGAAACTGGCAAATAAATACTAATTATCATTTTGGTGGCTATGGTAAAATAAATGAGGTATTAATTACGTTTATCAATCAGTTTAAACTACAAACGAGTATCCCTTTAGATCCTATATATACAGGAAAAATGCTTTACGGAATTGTAGATTTAGTAGAGAAAAAATACTTTGAAAAAGATAGTAAGATTTTAGTAATTCACACCGGAGGTTTGCAAGGAATAGAAGGTGTAAATAGAAAGTTAAAGTTGCAAAGTAAGCAGTTGATTAAGACATGAGAGGAGTATTTTTTTTAATAGTAGTTGTTATAGTATCCCTTTTAGCAAGTTGTAGTTCAAAGAAAACCATTGTTTCTTCTAAAAGTAAACCACCTGTATCTATTTCCACTAAAACAGTTGTTAAGAAGTCTATTCCTGTTAAAGAAATAAGCGTAGAAAGAGTACCTATGGCAGACGAATTGGTATACAATCTTAAAAAGCGTAAACCCAATTTGCATAAAAGTACTTTAGCTTATATAGAAGAGTATAATGATATCGCTATTGCGGAAATGCTGAAGTACCAGATTCCTGCAAGTATAACATTAGCGCAAGGTATATTAGAATCGAATAGCGGTAGAAGTAGGTTAACTGTTAAAGGAAACAATCATTTCGGCGTAAAATGCCATAAGAGCTGGAGAGGAAAACGTATTTATCACGATGATGATGCTCGACAGGAATGTTTTAGAAAATATGAACATCCACTATCATCTTTTAGAGACCATTCATTGTTTTTATTTGGTAGAAAAAGATATGAAGGTTTGTTCGATTTAAAATTAACCAATTATAAAGCTTGGGCTAAAGGATTAAAAAGAGCAGGTTATGCTACAGATCCTAAATATCCAAAAAAACTAATAGGCCTTATCGAATTATATGAGCTGTACAAATACGATGATTTTAATAAAAAATATGCAGGTGGTGTTACTAAGGTTAAAAAGAAAGAACCAGCAAAACCAGGCACTTATATAAAAGTTAAAAAAGGCGACACCTTATATTCTATTGCCAAGTATTATAACTTAACAGTAGATCGTTTAAAGTGGTTAAATGGATTAAAAAGCAATGAACTTTCGATAGGTCAAAAAATATATGTAGAATTATAAAAAAAGCGGCATTAGCCGCTTTTTTTATTTTCTATCTTGAGCTTTTCTATGCCTCACTCTTCTTTTCTTCATCTTGCGTTTTGCCATTTTCCGTTTTCCTTTATGAGCGCGATGTTTTCTGGTTTTTTTCCAAGCATCAAATTGCTTTTCATTTAAGATTTTTTTCATCTCAGCTTGATGCGCAATTTGTTTATCTAATCTATTTTTCTTTAACTCAAAAAGTTGATCGTTAGAAGGCTTTTTGCCTTCAGTTCTTAAAGTTTTTAACTCTGTAATCTTTTGTTTACGCTCAATAGCCTTTTGCTTATTGATCTCAAAAATTTGTTGTTGTTGTCGCTCAGATAACTCAAGATCTAGCGTCATTTTTTTAGTTTGCAATTCTGCAATCTGTTCAGCTGTAAATTTAAGACGTTTGCGTTCTTTTTTCTGTTCTTGTGCAAAGACACCAATAGAAAATAAAGCTATTAATGCTATACTGAATAATCTTTTCATAATGTAAGTTTTTGTGATTAATAATTTTTTATACACCACTTTGACTGATAAGAATTGATAAGGTTTAATAGAAAAAAAGACTTTAACAATGTTTTAACTTTGAGAAGTTTATCGATTATTGATTGTAGCTATAACATCTATATCTTTAAACTTTTTAGAAACCTCGTAATAATCAATTGGTAGTCTTGCTTTTTGTTCTTCTAAACTTCCGTTTATAAAAGAACGCTGTAAGATATCTTCTATTAAAAAATCTATGGGTTCACTTTCTGGATGATATTCACTTTTTAACGAAAGTTTGAACATATTAGCAGTGGTGTTATACCAAAAAGCTTTCCAGCCACTACGATATTCTTTAACAAGATCGAAAGCTGTTAATCCAGTTTGCCTGTGCAGCAGTTTTATAAGTATCCGCCCTTCAGTACGTGTCATTTTTTTAAGCTCATCTGTAAACTCACCTTCCATATATTTTTGCATTTTTTTGGTATGCCGTTTACGCTTCCGCTTAGAGCGAATTTTAGCTAATTGATCATTTAGTTGAATCAACCTGTCCGCTGCTAATTTCGCATAGGGATATGCCTTCTGAACTTTTTTCCAATACCAATAATAATAACGTTTTTCTTTAGTTGAATCAAATTTGAGTTTACTCAATACCACAACTTCATCTAAAGGAATAACCACCGAATCTCCTTTAATAATAATAAGGTCGCCTATGATGGTATCCTTCTTTACCTGTTGAGCAAAGATTCCCAGCATAAAAAATGCGAATATGTATGTTAAAATATACTTCATTTTACCTTTAATAGGATGATTTTCAAATACCATTCCAAAAGTATAATATTTATAAGACTCATATTAAACATTAACGTTTATTTAGCTATAAATTATTACATTCGTGTAAATAATTTTTAACAATGGCTAAAAAGAGCATTCTTAATAAAAAATCACTTACTTTTTTAGAAAAATATTTAAATAACGCCTCACCTACAGGTTATGAATGGGATGGGCAAAAGCTTTGGATGAATTACCTTAAACCTTATGTAGATGAGTTTGTTACCGATACTTACGGTACTGCAGTCGGGGTTATTAATCCTCAAGCAGAATATAAAGTTGTTATAGAAGGACATGCGGATGAAATCTCTTGGTATGTAAATTATATTTCTGATAATGGTTTAATTTATGTAGTTCGTAATGGAGGTTCAGACCATCAAATCGCACCTAGCAAGGTGGTAAATATTCATACTAAAAAAGGAATAGTAAAAGGAGTGTTTGGCTGGCCGGCTATTCATACGCGTAGTAGAGCAAAAGAAGTACCGCCAAAACCTGACAACATTTTTATTGATGTAGGTTGTAAAAAGAAAGAAGAAGTAGAAAAGTTAGGCGTGCATGTTGGTTGTGTTATTACATATCCAGATGAATTTCATATTTTAAATAAAACTAATTTCGTTTGCCGAGCTTTAGACAATAGAATGGGTGGATTTATGATTGCTGAGGTTGCCCGTTTGTTGCATGAAAATAAAAAGAAATTACCTTTTGGTTTATACATTGTAAATGCTGTACAAGAAGAAATTGGTTTGCGAGGAGCACAGATGATTGCAGAGCGTATTCAGCCCAATGCCGCGATTGTAACTGATGTTACACACGACACTACTACACCTATGATCGATAAAAAGGTTCAGGGTCATTGTGAAATAGGCAAGGGGCCTGTTATTGCGTATGCACCGGCAGTACAACAAAAATTACGTGATTTGATTACAGACACTGCAGAAGAAAAGAAGATTCCATTCCAGAGATCTGCGTTGTCTAGAAGCACTGGTACAGATACCGATGCTTTTGCGTATAGTAATTCTGGTGTGGCTTCGGCGCTCATCTCATTGCCTTTACGTTATATGCATACAACTGTAGAAACAGTGCATAAAGAAGATGTAGAAAATGTTATTCGATTAATTTATGAATCGTTATTAAAGATTGAAGAAGGAGAAACTTTTAGTTACTTTAAATAAATAGAAGCCTCAAATTAAGGCTTTCTTTTTCTATGAAATTACTATTATTAGCTGTAGCTCCTGCATTAATTATAATTCTTTATGTTTATATTAAAGACAAGCACGAAAAAGAACCAAAAAAATTATTGATAAGTAATTTTTTATTGGGTGCTATTGTTAGTATAATAGTTACCACTATTCTGTATTTTTTATTTCAATCTATTTTTCCGCCATTCGAAAAAGAAAGTGTTTTTCAGCAATTTTTAAAAGCATTTTTTATGGTGGCTTTGATCGAAGAATTTAGCAAATACATTATTGTGCGCTATTATGCGCAACCAAAGAAAGCATTTAATGAACCATTTGATGGTATCGTATATGCGGTTATGGTTTCAATGGGTTTTGCAGTAACAGAAAATATCTTCTATGTTTTAGAAGGAGGTGTAGAAACTGCAATAGTTAGGGCATTTACAGCTGTGCCAGCACATGCAACTTTTGGTGTTTTAATGGGGTATTTTATGGGTAAAGCTAAATTTTCTAAAAATAGAACTGTACTGAATTTAACAGGATTGTTATTAGCCATTATTTTCCACGGAGCTTATGATTTCTTTTTATTTATACCTTTTGTTCCAGGAATTTGGACAGGGGCTTTTGTTTCGCTAATAGTCGGAATATTTTTATCTAGAAGAGCAATGAAATTACATAACGATAGTTCAGAATTTAAATCTGAAATCTAATCTAGTTTACCATCTAACCAATGGATGATATTAAGTAGTAATTGGTAATTTTCTTTTGCAATATCTAGGCTCATACCAAAACGTCTTCTGTTAGGTCCCGCTAATTGTGCAGTAAACATAGCGGCTTCACCCCACATTACAACTCTACCTTTACCATATTTTTTATAAGCACCTTGTGACCATCCTTTAACAGGTGTTCTAGGGATGTCTCTAAACACCCAAGCCGTGTCAGGTAGCATGTTTACATAATTATCTTCAAAAGTTAATACAGAAGTTGCATCTTCTGGAATCTTAAATCCTTGCCCCGTAAAAGATGTGATTTTATTAATAGTCTCATTTGAATTATTTCCTTTGGTAATTACGTTTTCTGATAGCGTACCGTTTTCTTTATTAAAATAGGCTGTACCTCGATTAGATTCTGTATTAAATACAAAGCCATTTGTAAATTCAAACCCAAAAGCTGTTGCTAATTCTTCCGCCGCACCAGCCATCGGCATATGGTCTGCAATTAAGAACAAACTTCCGCCATTTTTAACCCAGTTTTTAGTAGTTTCAATTTCCTTTTTTGAAAAAGCAGAAGGTGTAGGCAAATACCAGTTTCTAACATTTATTTCATTTAAAGCATTAGAAATAACTAGAATTTTCCCTTTAGATAATTTTTTAGTTTCGAATTCTCCAGTATATCCATTAACAGTATAACCATCTCTTCGCAATAAGTTTGCAAATGCCCAGTAGTTACCATCTTTGGTATGAAAATTATGATGTCCTTCATCTATAAAAATTACAGAACCCTTTCCAGTAGTATACATGGGCTTTTGGATTGTTGGATTATAGGTGGTATCTGGTATTTGCTGAGAAAAAACACTACTCATAAATACGGTGAGGAATAAAGTACAAAGGATAGTTTTCATAATTTAATATTGTTAATGTAATTGCTTTTTAAAGTTGAATTCATAGCTAACCAAGCTGTCTTTTTCATATCCTGTTATAGTTCTCTTATAATTATATGAGTCTATAAATTCATATTTTACTTGGTACGGATTTTTATAGTCTTTGTTTTCGAAAATGATTTCATTTTCGTTAGACTTTATGGCTTTAAATATTTTAGGGTTTGAATTTATTATCACACTAAAAAGAATAATATCCTGACCTACTTTTTCTATTCTAGTTTTTGCACTGTAGCTTGTGTCGGTTTTTTCAATATAATAACCTTGCTGCTGCATCCAACCACTTTTATCAAGTTCCCAAGTTTCGTGTAATTCCCCTAAAAAGGCATCAGCTTTCCATGAACCACTCAATTTAGAAGCAAGGTTTAAGTTGTCTTTAACTTGTGATTGTTTAGTACAAGATATAATTAATAAAAGACTTGCTAAATATAAAATAGGTTTCATAGATAATATTTTAATTTGGGAACAGCGATTTGTTTAAGCCAGGAACCAATTTTAAAGCATTCTTATAGTAAACCTTTTTTAGAACTTCATCCGATAAATCTAATCCATACATTGCCCAAAAAGCATGATATTTTTTATGATATGGAAAGTATTCGTCATCGCTTTCTAAGACTCTAAAATAGGTTGGAAATTCTTCTGGTTTCCAACTATCTTTCCCGAAAAGGATTCTATCTTGATATTTTATAAAGAACGCTTTTGCAAAACGAGGCTGACGACCTAGCTCAGCAATAATAGCACCTATGCCTACATACATATTAGGCATTTCATCAAGTAGCTGCCCTAATTTTCCTAAGTTGTTGGCATACCAACCCATATGTGCATTTATAAATTTGGTTTTTGGGTGCTTTTTAAACATATTATGTTGTTCAGCAATAATTTGTTCCCAAGGTGCAGGATTGTCTGCTTCTCTTTTTCTTCTTGGCTTCGTTTTTAATTCTAACCAGCGTTCATTATCACCATTAAATTCATCCCAAAAAGATTTAGGATCAGCAGTATGTATTAAAACCGGAACCCCCATCTCTGCACATTTTGCCCAAATAGGATCTAAGCGAGGATCGTCAACTTTTAATCGATTACCATCAGAATCTTTATTATACATACCTAAACTTTTATAAACTTTTAATCCTCGAGCACCATTTTTAATATCTTGTTCTAATTGATCAGCCGCTTTTTGCGCCCAGCCTTCGGTACCTACATCTTTAAAATCTACATTTGCAAAAACAACAAATCGATTAGGGTAATTATCTGCAATATTTTTTACAGACTTTTTTAAATTCTCGCCAGATCGACCACTAAGGTTTACCATAATACCCATATTTAAGGTATCCATGGCAGCGATTACCGGCGCTAGGTCTTGTTCAGGCATTCTGTATTGATGCCCATGTACATCGATAAAAGGAAACTTTGCTTTTTTAATAATCTTACCTGGTACAACCAAAGTAGATTTAGGATTGTATTCTTCGAAAGTTAATTCTTGCGCTAAAGTTGAATTAATATTAATTAGTGCTAAAAATAGAATTGTGATTTTTTTGAATTGCATTGATTTTAATTTAGAAATATAAAAATACTAATATGTTGAATGCAAAACTGATTTTTACAAATGTTTAACTTATTTATGTATTTGTAATTTATCTCTATAGAATTCGAGTACATTTGCTCAATGCAAAAAAATACAGCTAAACTTCAACTAGAATTTGTGGCCTTAATGGCTTCATTAATGTCTATTGTAGCGTTATCAATTGATGCATTATTACCAGCTTTACCAGAAATTGGCTCTTATTTAAGTGTTGTTAATACTAATGATAATCAGTTATTAATAACAATGATCTTTCTTGGCTTGGGTTTTGGTCAGTTAATATTTGGGCCGTTGTCTGATAGTTTTGGAAGAAAACCAGTAGTATATGTAGGGTTTATTCTATTTATTATTGCTAGTATTATTTGTGTAACAACTAAGAATTTTGAAATGATGATTCTTGGTCGGGTATTACAAGGAGTAGGATTATCTTCACCAAGAACCATGGCAATAGCAATTATAAGAGACAGATATAGTGGTGATTATATGGCTAAAATTGTTTCTATTGTGGTAATGGTATTTATTCTAGTGCCAGTAATAGCGCCAGCTTTAGGTCAGTTTATTTTAAACTATTACCACTGGAAAGTAATTTTTTATGTCAATTTAATATTTGGCTTGCTAGTAATGTTATGGTTCTGGATACGGCAAGATGAAACTTTAAAAACTGAAAATAAAATACCATTTACATGGAGTTTGTTTACAGACGGAGCCAAAGAATTTATAAAATATAAAGATGCAATTGCCTTTACTTTGGTTTCAGGGTTTATAACAGGTTCTTTCATGGTGTATCTAAGTACTTCGCAACAGATATTTGAACAACAATACGATATGGCTGATATGTTTCCATATATTTTTGCCAGCCTAGCTATTTCTGTAGGATTAGCAACTTTTTTAAATAGCCAGTTGGTTGTTAAATACGGAATGTGGCGTATTGCTTATATAGGTACTATTGCCTATGTAGTTATTTCATTATTGTATGTAGTGTTATTTTGGTCAGGAACAAATCCTAGTTTGGCGGTTTTAATTGGATTTTTTGCAATACAATTTTTTGCGATAGGGTTCCTTTTCGGAAACCTGCGAGCTTTGGCCATGCAGCCATTAGGACATATTGCTGGTATTGGAGCTGCAATTAATGGATTTGTATCTACAGTTATGGCAGTGCCAATAGCTAACTATATTGGTTCTTTTGTAAAAGATTCAGTCTTGCCTTTGTTCATTGGGTTTTCTGTGTTTGGAATACTTTCTTTATTAATTTTTTTCCTTTTAAAAAGACAGAAAACTATAACGAGTTATCCATAATATTTTGTACAACTTCGGGGTTTAAAAGTGTACTAATGTCTCCTAAATTGTCAGTATTTTTTTCTGCTATTTTTCGTAGAATTCTTCTCATAATTTTTCCACTACGTGTTTTTGGTAAACCAGCAGTAAATTGAATTTTATCTAGCTTTGCAATTGGGCCAATTCTATCAGCTATTAATTGATTGATCTCTTTGCGTAAATTGTCATGATTTCGACTTTCACCAGTATCTTTTAAAGTAACATATCCGTATAGTGCACTTCCTTTTACATCATGAGGAAAACCTACAATAGCACTTTCAGCAACTGCCTGGTGCTCATTAATAGCATCTTCAATCGGTGCAGTACCTAAATTATGCCCAGAAACAATAATAACATCATCTACACGACCTGTAATTCTATAATAACCTACTTCATCTCGTAATGATCCATCGCCTGTAAAATACATATTCTCAAATGTAGAGAAATAAGTGTCTTTGTATCGTTGATGATTTCCCCAAATGGTTCTAGCAATACTTGGCCAAGGGAATTTTATACATAATCTTCCTTCTACTTGATTTCCTTTGAGTTCATTGCCATTTTCATCCATCAAACATGGTTGAATTCCAATAAAAGGTAAAGTTGCGTAAGTAGGTTTTGTTGGTGTTACGTAAGGAATTGGTGTGATCATCATTCCACCAGTTTCTGTTTGCCACCACGAATCTATTATTGGGCTCTGTTTTTTACCAATATTTTCATTGTACCAATGCCAGGCCTCTTCATTTATTGGTTCACCGACACTTCCTAATACCTTTAGAGATGATAGGTCATATTTCTCAACTAATTCTACACCTTGTTTAGCTAAGGCACGGATGGCTGTTGGCGCCGTATAAAATTGATTTATCTTATGCTTTTCGACAATATCCCAAAAACGTCCAAAATCAGGATAACTAGGAACGCCTTCAAACATAACAGTGGTGGCTCCATTAGCTAATGGACCGTAAACGATATAACTATGGCCAGTAATCCAGCCAATATCTGCTGTACACCAATACACATCATCCTCTCTATATTGAAAAGCATTTTTAAACGTGTACGCTGTATATACCATATAACCTGCAGTTGTATGTACCATTCCTTTAGGCATTCCTGTAGAACCAGATGTGTACAGAATAAAAAGCGGATCTTCTGCATCCATCACTTCTGCAATACATTGGTCTAAGGCAGTATCTAATAAAGGTTGTAACCATTTATCTCTACCCTCTATCATATCAATATCAGAATTAATTCTTTTAACAACCAATACAGTTTCTACACAAGAACATTCTTTTAAAGCTTCATCTACAATTCCTTTTAAGTCGATTGTTTTAGCACCTCTGTAAGAACCGTCAGCGGTAATTACCATTTTACATTCTGCATCATTAATTCTAGTAGCCAAAGCAGTTGAGGAAAAGCCCGCAAATACTACTGAATGTATAGCGCCAATTCTAGCGCAAGCCAATACAGCAATTGCTAATTCGGGAATCATGGGGACATAAATACAAACTCTATCACCTTTTTTAATTCCTTGTTGTTTTAGAACATTAGCAAACTTATTTACACGATGATATAATTGATTGTAAGAGATATGTTCTGCAGCTTCCTTAGGATCATTAGGTTCGAATAAAATTGCAGTTTTATCGCCTCGAGTTGCTAAATGTCGATCTATACAATTTTCGGTAATATTTAATTTAGCACCTTTGAACCATTTAACTTCTGGTTTGCTAAAATCCCAACTTAAAACATTGTGCCATTTTTTCCTCCAAATAAAATGTTCTTCGGCAATCTCTTCCCAAAAAACCTCTGGATTACGAATAGATTTTCTATAAACTTGATAGTATTCTTCTAAATGTTTTATGTGGTAGTTGCTCATAGTTTAAACTTGATCTAATTTCGTTTAAAAGTAAAACTTATAGCCTCTTTAACCAAAAAATGAAGCTAAAAGAAGCGATATTGATTACGATTTAAGAAAATGATATTAAATTATAAGAGAAATATAATTATTGTTATAATATTTTAGCTTTAATTTTTTTCCAAACCTTAATTAATAAAAATCCTGATATTATAGCTAGCGTAGTGAATATCAGTGCTAATTTTGTTTTCCCATATATCCAATACCCAGTAGCGAACATTGTGCTATAAATTAATAAGCAACCTAATAGCATTGCATAGATTCCAGAAGGGACACTCCATTTTTCATTACCTTCGACTAAGTCTATTTGTTCAGTTTTTGCATCATTAATAACTTTTGCCCAACCTGGACCTCCGGGTTGTATTTTCTTATAAAAATTTTGAAGTACTTCTTTGCTTTCAGGTTTCGTAATAAATGTAGTCAATAACCATATAAATGTTGTTGCGAAAACAACAAATGGAAATTGAAACCATTCAGGAAAAACACCTTCATTTTTACCAAATAGAGACGACTGTATAGATGGAACAATTAATAATAATGAAATTATTCCAGATGCAAACATGGCAGTAATTTCTGACCAAGCATTAATGCGCCACCAAAACCATCTTAAAATAAATATTAATCCAGTACCAGCACCGAATACCAAAAGCAAGTTAAAAAGTTGTAAAGCGTTTTGTAAAAGCAATGCTAGTAAAGCGCTTAAAACCATTAGCACTACAGTAGATATTCTACCAACTGCTACTAATCTCTTTTCTGAAGCTTTAGGATTAATTTGTTGTTTATAAAAATCATAAACTATATATGAAGAGCCCCAATTTAATTGAGTAGATATTGTAGACATATATGCAGCAATTAAAGAAGCCAAAACTAATCCTAGTAGTCCACTTGGTAGTTTTGTAAGCATAGCAGAATAAGCTAAATCATGCCCCAATTTGTCTTCTGGTATACTAGGAAAAGCTTCATGAATACTTGCTAGATCAGGAAATACAACTAGAGATGCTAAAGCAACCATAATCCATGGCCAAGGTCTTAAGGCATAATGCATGATATTAAAGAAAAAAGTAGCACCAATAGCATGATTCTCGTCTTTAGAGGCTAACATTCGTTGTGCTATATAGCCACCTCCACCTGGTTCCGATCCTGGGTACCACGAACTCCACCATTGTACTGCAAGTGGTATGATTAAAAGTGTAATAAGAGCATTTTTATCATTTAGATCAGGAATTATTGATAGCTTATTAGCAACATTTTCATGAGTAATTATTGCTTCTATGCCACCAACTTCAGGTAAGTTCACTAAATAGTAGGCAGCACCAATTGCACCACCCATAGCAACGAAAAATAGCAAAAAGTCTGTATAAACAACTCCTTTAAACCCACCTGCTGCGCTAAAAACTACAGTTACTAGACCTGCACTTACCACTGTTTGCCATGGCTCTAACCCGAGCATAATACCTCCAATTTTTATAGCGGCCAAGGTAACTGCCGACATAGTAATTACATTAAAGATTACACCTAAATAAATAGCTCTAAATTTTCTCAAAAATATACCTGGTCTGCCTCCATATCTTAATTCGTAAAATTCTAGATCAGTTTTCACATTAGATTTTCTCCATAATTTTGCATAGACAAAAACTGTTAGAAGTCCAGTTAGTAACATAGCCCACCACACCCAGTTTCCGGAAACGCCATTAGTTCTAACAATATCTGTTACCAAATTAGGAGTATCAGTTGAAAAAGTGGTTGCTACCATTGATAACCCTAATAACCACCAAGGCATATTACGTCCCGAAAGGAAAAATTCGGTTGAATTTTTACCTGATTTTTTTGAAACCCAAATACCAATAAATAAGGTAATGGCAAAAAATAGTATAATGAGAGCGTAATCAAAAGTAGATAATGATACCATACGAATATTTTAAGATAGCTCAATGTATAAAAAAAACTAATCTCAATGAATTTTTTTCTATAATTGACGTCAAAAAACTGTCAAATTTGTAAAGAATTAATGAGTAGCTTCACCAGCACCAGATGGTATTCTAATATTATCCACAATTTGCTGTACTTCTTTTGGAGGCTCAGGTGTAAATTTTGAAATCACTATTGACACTATAAAATTAACAAACATAGCTACTGTACCAAAACCTTCAGGTGATATACCAAACCACCAATCTTCTTTGGTACCACCACCGAACCAATCAAATTTGAATCGTAGCATGTAGTAAAGCATTAATAAGATACCCACCACCATGCCTGCTATGGCACCTTCTTTATTCATTCGTTTATAAAAAATCCCTAAAATTATAGCCGGAAAGAATGATGCTGCGGCTAGCCCAAAGGCTAATGCGACTGTTGCTGCGACAAAATCGGGAGGATTAATCCCAAAATAACCAGCAATTACTACAGCTACAACAGCGGATAAACGAGCAGCTACCAATTCGCCTTTTTCCGAAATACTCGGTTTAATAATCTTTTTAATTAGATCATGAGAAATTGATGATGAGATCACTAACAATAAACCAGCAGCAGTTGACAATGCAGCGGCTAACCCACCAGCGGCAACCAAAGCAATTACCCAATTAGGTAAGTCAGCAATTTCTGGATTAGCTAACACCATAATATCTCTATCGACTGTCAATTCATTTTTAGAAGCGTCAGAAACATATTGAACTTTTCCATCTTTATTCTTATCATCAAATTTTATTAATCCAGTGGTTTCCCAATTATTAAACCATTCTGGTAGCTCTTCATATTCTTTATTACTTACCGTTTCTATCATATTAGTTCTGGCAAAAACTGCTATTGCAGGAGCAGTTGTATATAGAATGGCAATAAATAATAATGCCCAGCCAGCTGACTTTCGAGCATCACTTACCTTTTTTACTGTAAAGAAACGAACAATTACATGTGGTAAACCTGCTGTGCCAATCATTAATGCCGCAGTTATAAAAAAGACATCTATTTTTGATTTACTGCCAGATGTATACTCATGAAAACCTAATTCGCGATGTAAACCATCCAGTTTATCCAAGAGGTAAAGCCCATCACTACCGGTACTTCCAAATCCTATTTGAGGTATAGGGTTTCCAGTCATTTGTATGGAAATAAAAATTGCTGGAACCATAAAGGCAAAGATCAATACACAATATTGTGCAACTTGAGTATAGGTAATTCCTTTCATCCCACCAAGGACAGCATAAAACAATACGATAAACATACCGATGAGAACTCCAGTATTAATGTTTACTTCTAAAAAACGAGAAAACACCAAGCCTACTCCACGCATTTGACCTGCAACATATGTAAAAGAAACCAATAAAGCACAAAGAACTGCTACTACGCGGGCTATATCAGAATAGTAACGATCACCAATAAAATCTGGCACCGTAAATTTCCCAAACTTTCGTAAATATGGTGCCAAAAGTAAAGCCAAAAGCACATAGCCACCTGTCCAGCCCATTAAATATACCGAGCCGTCATAACCGCTAAAAGATATAATGCCAGCCATAGAAATAAAAGATGCAGCCGACATCCAATCGGCAGCAGTGGCTAATCCATTAGCAATAGGATGCACGCCTTTACCAGCAACATAAAATTCGCCCGTAGAGCTGGCTCTTGACCAAATGGCAATACCAATATATAATGCAAATGTAATTCCAACGATAACCCAAGTCCAAGTTTGTATATCCATGTCTTAGTCGTTGAGGTTGTATTTTTTATCGAGTTTGTTCATGAGTCTGATATATACAAAAATGAGGATTACAAACACGTAAATAGAACCTTGTTGCGCAAACCAAAAACCTAGCTTAAAACCACCTAGTTTTATGGTATTTAGTTGATCTACTAATAAGATTCCGAAAACATATGATACTAAAAACCATATGGTTAACAATATGGATAAATATTTTAAATTTTCTTTCCAATATTTTTTTTCAGATGCAGAGCTCACAGGTAAGGTTTATTAATTATTTAGCAAGATAAAATTTATTATTGTAAAACAATAGTCTTTTCTATTAGCAACAATCTTAAAAGGTTAAAGGTCATATTTACTAGTATAAAAAACATATTTATTACTTTTATTTTTAAAAGTATTTTTAAATGATCGAATTCTCTCAGTTATTAAGTGTTTTTATTGCTAATTGGGAGGTAGTTCTATTGTTTTTTCTAATTGCCATTTTATATTCTTCGGTTGGTTTTGGTGGAGGTTCTAGTTACTTAGCCATTTTGGCTTTAACAGGGTTGAGTTTTATTCAATTTAGAGCAATAGCATTGCTTTGTAATATTGTAGTGGTATCTGGAGGAACCTATATTTTTGCAAAAAAAGGGCATTATAATTGGAAAAAAGTATTACCGCTGGTTTTGTTGAGTGTTCCGTTAGCATTTCTAGGAGGTTATTTAAAGATTAGTGAAACATTTTTCTTCATTTTATTAGGTGCTACATTGTTAATTGCTGCTATTTTAATGTGGATTTCTAAATATATAGTGAGCGAAGCAAAAGAAAGCAAAGGGGTTAAATCTAAGATAGTAGATGGTAGTATTGGTGGTTTTATAGGATTTATATCTGGCATGGTTGGTATAGGAGGTGGTATTTTTTTAGCCCCATTATTACATCTTACAAATTGGGATACACCTAAACGAATAGCAGCTACTGCTAGCTTTTTTATTCTGGCAAATTCTATTGCTGGGTTATTAGGACAAATTCAAAATCCTGATTTTTATTTTGAACCTAATATAGCTTTCTTGTTAATGGTTATTGTATTTTTTGGAGGACAAATTGGCTCTAGGTTAAGTGCCACAAAGATTTCGCCTTTTATATTAAAAAGAACTACGGCCGTATTAATAGCTTTTGTTGGAATTAGGATTTTAATAAAATACTTGAATTAATTTTTTAATATATTTTATACCAATTGGTATATTTTTATATATTTGTCTTATGATTTTGACAAAAGCCGAAAAAACAAGTCAATACATAATTGAAAAAACTGCAGCTATATTTAATAGAAATGGTTATACTGGTACGAGTTTGTCTGATGTAACAGAAGCAACCGGCTTAACTAAAGGTGCTGTTTATGGTAATTTTAAGAACAAAGAGGAATTGGCTTTAGAGGCATTTAATTATACTATCAAATATCAGATGGATGAGATAAAGGAGATTATTAATACAATCGAATCTCCTTTAGCTAAACTCTTTGCTATTACTAACTTTCATCGCAATTACTATAATAAATTAATTGAATATGGTGGGTGTCCTATTGTAAATGTTGGTGTTGATACTAATCATACAAATCCTGCTTTGTTCGTAAGAGTTAAACACGTGATTGATAAAATACAAAGTAGTATTACTTCGATTATTGAGGATGGTATTTTTAAAAATGAAATTAAAGAAGATATTAATGCTATGAAATATGGTGTTCGTATTTATTCTTTAATTCAAGGAGCAGTATTTACTTCTATGATGTCGCAGGATGAACAGTCACTTAAAGATATGATGAATCATGTAGATAATATGATACAAAATGAGCTAAAAAAATAATTTTTTTAATAAATAATATACCGATTGGTATAAAATAATATATTATGAGTTTACAATTAAAAGTAATACGTTTCTATTTTAGAATAACTTCATTTGTTTCTCCAAAGTTAAGTGGGTTACAAGCTTTTAAGGTATTTCAAAAAGTAAGAAAAAAGAGTGTTAGAAAAAGAGAGCAAGAATTTTACAACAAGGCAAAGCATTTTAAAATTCCATCATTAAGTGAAGATGTTCATTGTTACGAATTAGGTAATATTGAAGGAGATTTAATTTTTCTAGTACATGGTTGGGAATCAAATTCTGGTAGCATGTCTAGATTTGCTTTTGATTTAGCTGAGAAAGGATATAGAGTTATTAGTTTTGATCTACCAGGTCATGCAAATACTATATCTAAATATACAAATTTACATGAATGTAAAGAAGCGTTTAAAAGTGTAATTGATTTCATTGAGCCAAAAAAACCTTTTACCGTTGTTGCGCATTCTTTTGGGTCAGCGGTTTCAACATATACATTATCATATCTTGATTATAAGGTTGATAAGTTTGTTTTTCTGACTTCACCTAACTCAATTTTGGAAGTTTTTAAAGATTTTAAAAAACTAATTGGTCTGAATGATAAATCATTCTCTCACGTGTTAAAACAAGCAAAGTCATTACTGAATGAGGACGTAAGAGATGTAAGCGTTGATGAAAAATTACAAAAAGTATCTTATTCAAAACTTTTATTGGTGCACGATAAGTTTGATAAGATTATACCATTGCGTAATTCTGAAAAAATAAAAGAAAATAATACTGAAAAAGCTGAACTAAAAGTTTATAACAAAATAGGGCATTATCGTATGTTATGGGACGATAATGTTATTAATGATACACTATCATTTATTGCAAGTTAAAAATATAATAAGCCATTGTACGATTTCGACATAGGTATTCATAATGAGGTTAACAAATGAATATTTTACAATGGCTTTATTTTAATTTTCCTTGATATAATCCTTTTATAATTCCATCAGCCAAGCCAATTTTTGGTACATGAATTTTACGAGCGCCACTCCATTTCATGGCAGATAAATAGATCTTGGTTGCAGGTATAATTACATCGGCTCGGTCTGGATTTAGACTCAATTCAGAAATACGTTCTGTATAACTCATCTTCTTTAAGAACTGATATTGAGCATTTAAGAAAATATAAGACAATGGTTTACCAATTGTTCTACCGGACATTTTAAATAGTTTATTAATATTTCCGCCAGAACCAATTAGAGAGAGTCTTTTTAAATCTTTGGTATTTACTTTAATCCAAGCTTCTACTTTTTTGAACATAATTTTGTTCTCTGCTTTGCTATTGTTAATCAAGCGAACAGTACCCATTTTAAAAGACTTGGAGTTAATGATCTTTCCTCTAGAAAAAATAGTGAACTCAGTACTACCACCACCAACATCTACATATAAATAAGAATCATCACTATTAATCAATTCATCAAGATCTGTAGATGATATTATAGCAGCTTCTTTTTTACCATCTATAATTTCAACCTTAATATCTGTATTATTATAGATTTTTTCTACAACATCCTTACCATTAGAGGCTTCTCTTATTGCAGAAGTAGCACATGCCTTAAATTTTTCAACCCCATGTACTTTCATTAAAAGCTTAAAAGCTTCCATAGCATTTATCATTCGATCAATATTATCTTCACTAATGCTGCCGTTAACAAAGGCATCAGCACCTAGACGGATTGGAACACGTACTAATGAAGATTTTTTAAATTGAGCTTCTTTATTTTTTTCTATAATAATATTCGCCACTAACAACCTAACGGCATTAGAGCCAATATCGATTGCAGCGTACTTTTTTATTTCCAAACTTTAGCTATTTTTTGGCGGTTTATGATGCTTCGGAAATTCAACTAAAAAAGTTTCTCCTTTTTTAAGATTTTTCCAATGCTTTATGTCAAAATTAATACCTACAACACCGCAAGTAGGCACATGAGAAATATATTTATCACCAAATTTGTTTACAAACGTGCTAATTCCATGGTCGTGACTAAAAATTATAGCCGAATTGAACCCATCATCTAACGCTTTTACTGTTTTAATTAAATAACCGTCACTAAAACTATATAACGATTTACTAATTTTTAAGTTAGCCAACGGATAGTTGAACGTATAGCTAAAAATCATAGCTGTATGTAAAGCTCTATTGGCACAACTAGACATAAAAACATCTGGTGTTTCTACTTTTTTTTCTAGTACGTTAGATACTAAATAGGCATCGTTAATCCCTCTTTTTTTTAACGGGCGATCTATATCACTTACGCCTTGGTATTCCCATGAAGATTTAGCATGGCGAACAATATAAAGTGTCTTCATTTTATGTAAGCAGAGTAGTTTGTTAGGTTTCTACTTTTCAAATATAATTGTTTATTGTTTACGGCGCTAATCGTTCTTTCTTCCAATCAAAATTTTCTTGTAATGCATAACGAATTCTATCATGCATTCTGTTAGGGCGTCCTTGCCAAAACTCAATAGATGTTGGTTTTACAAGATAACCTCCCCAATTTTCAGGACGAGGTATTTCGCTTTCGCGGAATTTATCTTCGTACTCTTTTAATTTAGAATCTAATTCATTTCTAGAAGAGACTACTTCGCTCTGGTTAGAGGCCCAAGCACCTAGTTTACTGCCGTCTGGGCGGGATTCAAAATAACCGTCAGACAAATTTTCTGAAAGCTTTTCAGCTTTTCCTTTAATAATGATCTGACGTTCTAAACCATGCCAAAAAAATGATAAGCAAACATTTTCATTTTCTGCTATTGCTTTACCTTTTTCGGAATTGTAATTGGTATAAAAAATAAATCCTTCGTAAGTAAATTTCTTTAGTAAAACCATCCGGTTTTTAGGATAACCATCTAGTCCTATTGTAGCTATGTTCATAGCATTCGCTTCAGAAACTATTTCAGATGAATCAGCAATTAGAAACCAATCTCTAAATAATTCAATAGGATTTTCAGGAGTGTTTTGTTCTAGCAAAGCATCCTTTTCGTAAGATTGTCTATAATTACTAAGATCTTTCTCCATACTGTAAAATTACTTTTTATTTTTTTCGAATAAGCCATAATCCTAGAAAAGTAATCAGTCCGTTTATTGGTAATATTTCCCAGTGGAATTTATAATCGCCAATAATACTTTCTGGTAATGAAGTTATTACTAAACTTAGTATAATAGAAAGTAAGGCGACAATCCATGCATATTTATCTTTAATTTGATGCTTTGTTAAAATACCTAACGCAAATAGACCTAATAAAGGGCCATAGGTATATGTTGCAAATTTAAACAGATTATCAACTACGTTTCCATCAAGATTATTAAATAAAATAACAACTAAAATTAATAGAATTGAAATGCCTATATGCACTTTCTTACGAAGTGGTTTTTGTTCAGCTTTTGGTTTCTTTTCAATATTTAAAAAATCAACTGAAAATGACGTTGTTAGTGACGTTAAAGCACTATCTGCGCTTGAGTAAGCAGCGGCAATTAATCCTATAATAAATGTTATTGCTAAGCCAGTGCCTAAGTCTTGATTCATAGCTATTTCTGGGAATAATAAATCAGTTCTCGACCTGCCATCTACCTCTGGAATTTGCAATCCGAATTTTTCTGAATAAATAAATAAAAGTGCCCCTAATGATAAAAAGATGAAGTTTACTACAACTAATAAAGTTGCCATAGTAATCATATTTTTTTGAGCATCTTTTTTGTTTTTGCAAGTCAGGTTTTTTTGCATCATGTCTTGATCTAAACCTGTCATGGCAATAGCGATAAATATACCGCCAATAAAGTATTTCCAGAAATATGTTGTAGTGTTTAAATCATTAAAAAAGAAAATTTTTCCTTTTCTAGAAAACTCATCTGAGTTTAAAAACTCAAAAAATGACCAATCTAATTTTTCATTTATTAAATAAATTCCAACTCCTACAGCAACAAGCATAGCTAATGTTTGCAGCGTATCTGTCCAAACAATGGTTTTTATGCCACCTCTAAATGTGTAAATCCAAATTAAAAGAATAGAAATAACCACCGTTACCCAAAAAGGAATTCCTATTTCTTCAAACACAATATATTGCATAGCCAATGCTACTAGAAATAATCTAAAAGAAGCACCTGTAACTCTTGAAAGCAAAAAGAAAAATGCCCCCGTTTTATAACTCACTTTACCAAAGCGTTGTTCTAAATATTCATAAATAGAGGTTACATTGAGTTTGTAGTAAATAGGCAGTAATACTAATGCTATTATTAAGTAGCCTACAAAAAAGCCAAAAACACCTTGCATATAAGCAAATTGCTGACCTCCAATTAAACCCGGTACTGAAATAAAGGTGACACCAGATAATGATGCGCCAATCATGCCAAAAGCAACGATGTACCAGGGCGATTGCTTTTTTGCCTTAAAAAACACTTCGTTACTATCGTCTTTACCAGTAAAAAATGAGATTAAAATTAATACACCAAAATAGGCTAAGATGAGTACTAAAATATGTATGGGCTGCATTTAAAAAAGGATGTTTTGAAACACGAAGATAGTTTTTTTAAAGAAAATCTAAATTGTACATTTGCTGCTATGGATTTTTCTTCAAAATTGCTCGAAAATGCTATAAATGAGGTGTCGCAACTACCAGGAATTGGTAAAAGAACTGCTTTGCGTTTGGTACTACATTTATTAAAACAACCCAAAGAGCAAACTAGCTATTTGGCAAGTGCTTTAGAACAGTTTAGAAATGATATAAAATTATGTAAGAATTGCCATAATATTTCTGATGTTGATCTATGTGAAATTTGTTCGAACAAGAATAGAAATGAAGAACTGATTTGTGTGGTTGAAGACATACGTGATGTAATGGCTATAGAGAGTACTGCTCAGTTTAGGGGTATGTATCATGTTTTAGGCGGAAAGATATCGCCTATAGAAGGAATAGGCCCTCAAAACTTAACTATAGAATCATTGGTAGACAAAGTGTCAAAAGGTTCAATTAAAGAGATCATCTTTGCGTTAAGCTCTACTATGGAAGGTGATACAACTAATTTTTATATTTTTCGACAAATAGAAAAATATGATGTAAAAGTGTCTACTATTGCTCGTGGCATTGCTGTTGGCGATGAATTAGAGTATGCAGATGAGGTTACTCTTGGGCGTAGTATTTTAAACAGAATACCTTTTGAGGGTAGTTTGAAGGCTTAAAAATTAAGTTATTTTTTACTTACCGTTTCTAAGATTTTATCAAGCTTTTCTCTGTCAAAATAATTTCCTTGTTTTAAAACTGCATTAATTTTCTTGGTATTATTAATGTCTTCTAGCGGATTAGCATCAAGAATAACTAAATCTGCCAACATGTTTTCGTTAATTAAACCAAGTTCTTCATCTAGATTGAAATACTTTGCAGGATTTAAAGTTGCAGTTTTTATAGCTTCTAATGGTGATAACCCTGATTTTACTAATTGATATAATTCTTCATGTAAGCTAAGCCCTGGTGTTAAATAACCAATTGGTGTATCAGTTCCTGCCATAATTTCAATCTTATTTTTATGAACTTCTCCTGTCATTTTTAACATCCATTCGGCATACAGCACTCTTTCTGGTGGAGTTTCTCTACTCTGAGATGCTTCTAACCCTTTTTGCCATTCTGTTTTAATAGGCTCTGGTATGTATTTAAAGTTTTCTTTTAATCTAGTTGATGCATATAAAGCTAATGTTGGTATTTGCCATGTATCATTTTTGGCCAACACTTGTAATACCTCTTGAGCTTTTTTCTCATCATAATTCTCAACTGCTTTCATCCTTTGAGTAGAATGAATACGAGAACGCAAAACACCCCCTGGATCATTTTTACCAGAAGCTAAAAGTTGTTTACGGGTTTCTAAAAGCTCGTTTGCATTTGATGCACAAGATAGTTCAAGATTACGCATATGCTCCATACTGTTTAAACCAGCATTTGAGGCACTAATTACATCCATGCTTAATGGAACATGTCCTGTTACTTTAAGCCCTTTCCGTTTAGCGAGTTCAGTTATTTTGGTAAATTGCTCAGGAGTAAGCATTTCATAAGCCTTTAAAAGATCTACATCTAAACTATCTAAAAAATTGATTTGTTTAATAAGATCATCAGTAGAATTCAAACCTACAGAAAGATGAGGACGTGACGGAGCTGAACCATCATAAACGTTTGGCATTCCATCTAACAGTGGGCCAGCGATCATTACTCTAGGAGTAGTTGTTGGTTTACTCAATGATTCATCTTTATATTTTTTAACATAATTTATTTGCCCACCAGTATCTCTCACTCCAGTTACTCCATAAGCCAAAAATAAATCGAACATGCTTGGTGCTAATTCTTCTATAAAAGCAAAATGTATATGCGCATCCCAAAGACCAGGAATAAGATATTTACCACTTCCATTTATAATTTTATTTTTTGGTGATAAATTAAGCTCACTTGTTGTTGCTATTTTATGAATTTTACCATTTTTAATAACTAAAGTTTGATTCTCAATTAAACCATTTTTAGCATCTATTGTTGTAATATTTTCTATACACAAAGCATTTTCAAAGAATATTTGATCTGATTTGCATCCAGATAACATTAGTATAACTAAGCTGATTGATATTATATATTTTCGCATTTTCGCTTATTTTTAATTATTAGAAATTTACTGTATTAATTCTCTTTCTCCCAACCTTTTTTACTTCTTAATTTTTTATAAAGTTTAATCCCAAGCATTAATAGAGTAGAAAATAAAACTAATCCAACTACTCCATAAATCCAGTTTACTGCGTTTTTAAGAGCTACTAAGAAAATTACAGAAAAGAGAATTATAGTTGCTACTTCATTCCAGATACGGAGTTTGTTAGACGAATATTTTACAATATCATTTTGCAATTGAGAATAGATTTTATGACAGATCAAATGATATATATATAATAATGCTACAAAACCAAGTTTTACATGCATCCAAGGCATATCTAAATATGAGGGGTTTTGATAGAGCATCCAAAAAGCAAATAAACTCGCTAATATTGCTGATGGCCAAGTTATAATAAGCCAAAGTCTTTTACTCATTAATTTATATTGTTTCTGGAGTATACTTTTATCTGGCTCAGACTTTTCTTCCGCTTCAGCATGATAAATGAATAAGCGAACTATATAAAAAAGACCTGCAAACCAGGTAATAACAAAAATTATGTGAAGCGCTTTAAGATTTAGAAAGTCCAAATGAAATTGAATTTATATATCGACAAAAATAGCAGATTAACAGTTTTGTAACATAAACTTTTAGTAATTATTTATTAATTAGCCACTTAAACTACTAATTATGAAGCCAGTTATAAAGTCAATTCTTTTTTTATGTACATTTATTTTAATTATCTCATGTACTAATACTCAGCAAGATAAAAAATCTATTATTAGCGATGACGATCGAAAAACACTTACATATCTAAAAGAAGTAGAATGGCCAAAGGCCTATAGAGAACAAGATACGCTTTTACTAGATAGGATTTTAAACGATGACTTTAAAATGATCGGAGCCGATGGTCGATGGAGAACGAGAACTGATGAAATGAATTGGATTAAAAATAACAAACCGACCTATGATTCCTTTCGATTTGAAATTAAACGCTTAGATATTTACGATAATGGAACTGCTGTGGTCTCTGGCACAGGGCATATCTTAAATGACTCTGTTAAAACGATCTATCAATCTAGCAATATCCTTATTAAAAAAGATGGCGTTTGGAAAGCAATCACTTCTCATGTTTCGGGAATAAAACAGGTTGAATGATAGTGTTACACTAAAACAGTTTTTTCTGACCATTCTTCAATCCATTGAATAACGGTATTTATCCATTCTTTATCTTCATTAACACAAGGTATGTATTTAAAGTTTTGACCACCAGCTTCAATAAACTGATGTTTTCCTTCCATGGCTATCTCTTCTAATGTCTCTAAACAATCAGCAACAAAAGATGGGTCAATTACAGCTATTTTCTTTTTCCCTTCTTCTTTTGGTAAACGTTCAAATTCAAAATCGGTATAAGGTTTTAACCACGGATCTTTTAGTAAGCGAGACTGAAATGAATTGCTGTATGTTCCTTCTTTTAAATCAAGCTCTTTTACAATAGCTTTTGTTGTTTCAAAACATTGATGCCTGTAACAAGTTCTATGCGCATTAGAAGGTGTTTCGCAGCATGTGCCATTTATTTTACAATGAGATTTGGTGGTGTCTGACTTATAAATATGCCTTTCAGGTATACCATGATAAGAAAACAGAATATGATCATAGTCATAGCCTTCGAGGTTCTTCTTTATTGTAGAACAAATAGCCTTGATATATTCTTTATCGTTGTAGAAAACAGGAAAAACGTCCATTTTAATATTTGGAAAATCAGAGCGATTTACTTCTTTAGCTTTCTCAACTACCGTTTCGTATGATGACATTGCGTAGTGTGGGTATAATGGAAGCAATAAAATTTCTTCTACGCCTTGGTCTTTTAGTTGTTGAATTCCTTTTTTAATACTCATCGAACCGTAGCGCATGCCCAAAGCTACAGGTATATCAAGTTTTTCGGCGACTTTTTTTGTAAAGCGTTCTGATATAACCACTAAAGGCGAGCCTTCTTTCCACCAAATTTTTTGATAAGCTTCAGATGTTTTTTTTGGTCGTGTTCTTAAAATAATTCCCTTTATAAGTAAAAGACGTTTCCAGTAAGGTATATCAATTACGCGCTCATCCATTAAAAATTCATCTAGATATTTACGGACATCTTTGATTTTTGTACTATCTGGTGATCCTAAATTAACTAATAATACTCCTTTTTTCATATTCATTTTTCCACGAAAATGGGAATCTATTTTAAATTAAACTTTTTATTTCGGTTAACTGATTTGTTATTTCATATAGAGAAATTGCCAAACTATGTACGACATTCATTGATGAATTCTTTCCGTACATAGGTATGGCTATGCTTTTATCTACGAGATTTATGTTTTTAATTCCGTTTCGTTCACTACCTAGTAGCAATACAATTTTTTCATGTTCTGTAAAATTATAGGATTGAATAGGAATGCTTTTATCGGTTATTTCTATACCAAGAATGGTATTTCCTTTTGCTCTTAGCCCTGAAATTAAGGCTTTAAAATCTAAATACTTTTCATATGAAATTTTCCCTAATGTATTTCTGGCGGTACGCTGAACGATTCTATTTTCTATAGATGGAGAATTTTCGTGTAAATAGATTTTTTGAACACCAAAACTATCTGCTATTCTAAAACACATCCCAATATTTTCAGGTGTTCTCAATTCATCACAGACTAAAGTAATTGGAAATTGCTGTGTGTTATTTTCTATTTCTGTATGGTGTAATTGCCTCATTTAATTATTCTGTAAAGCGCTAACATATCGCTTTGGGGTAGTGCCAAATTTCTTTTTAAAGGCCGCTATAAAATGGCTAGCTGTACTGTAGCCAACTTTATGACCAACTTCATTTACATTATGCTGGTTACTTTCTAGCAATCTACGAGCGTGTTCCATTTTGTAATCAAATAAAAAACTATAAACAGTATCTCCATAAATTTGTTTAAAACCTTCTTTGAGTTTTTTAAGGGTTAAGCCTACTTCATTTGCTAATTCTTGCAAACTAGGTGGTTCAATCATTCTGGCAATAATAATATCTTTAGCTTGTCTAATTTTTAATACATTTTGCTCATCCACTAAAAACGGACAATATTCACCAATAGAAGTTTCATCTTTTTGGAAATGTAAGCTCAATAGCTCATAAATCTTTCCCTTTATGTATAAATCTCTTATCGAGCTATTACTATTTGAATTGATGATTTGTTGTAATACTACTAAAACTGTTGGTTTTATAATAGTGTCATCATAATATTTTTTGTTTGCGTTTTCTGCTCTTAAAAAGTGAATGAACCCGGCTTCTTTTGAAAATAAAGAATGAAATTTATCAATCTTTATTAATAGAGATACTAGAGATGTTTTGGGCATAATCTCTAAATCGAGTGGAAGTTTTTGCTGTGGATTATAGAGTAAAATAGAATGCTTATCTAATACATCAAAAGTATAAGAACCATTGTTGAAATGAAACTTACAATTGCCTCGTAAACAAAAGTGTAACTGTATAAAAGTAGTATCAATATCTCGTTCAAAATGTTGAATTTTATTTGATTCATTTTGGAATTCTAAAAGATGAAAACCGTTTTCGAGGTTTACTTCATTAAATGTACTTTGTGCGACATTTTTTGACATCGATCTAATTGTTTTAAAAAACAAGCTTATTTAGAATCATTCTACATAATATATTCTGTAAGCCCTTATTTTACTGCAAAAATATACTTTTTTGTAACTTTATTAAATGAATCACATCTAAAATTCGTGAAGCGACATTAAAAGTTCTTCTAGCGTTATTTTTTTTTATACACTAATAATATTTTTGCTAACGAATTTAAAAGTACATGAAGCGTTATAACATTTCAAAACATAATTCATTTTACTGTGTTGGTTTAAGTTATAAAAAAGCAAATGCCGAAATAAGAGGTAAATTTTCTGTTAATATTCAAACAAAAAAAGAAATTCTTCTACAGGCTAAAGAATCTGGTTTAGAAGAAGTAGTAGCCATCTCTACTTGTAATAGAACAGAAATTTATGGTTTTGCCGAACATCCATTTCAATTAATTCAATTATTGTGTGATAATACAGTTGGTACGGTTGAAGAATTTCAGCAGGTTGCTTATGTGCGTAAAAATAAAGAGGCAATCAGTCACTTATTTAAAGTAGGTACTGGGCTTGATAGTCAAATTTTAGGTGATTTCGAAATTATAAGTCAACTAAAGCAAAGTTTTAAACTTTCTCAAGAATATAATTTGATCAATTCATTTTTAGAACGTTTGGTCAATGCGGTTATCCAAGCAAGCAAACGCATTAAGAATGAGACAGAAATATCTACTGGTGCCACCTCTGTTTCTTTTGCTTCTGTACAATATATTCTCAATAATGTTTCAGATATCTCCGATAAAAATATTCTTCTTTTTGGCACTGGTAAAATAGGTAGAAATACTTGTGAAAATTTAGTAAAACATACCCAGAATGATCAAATTACTTTGATTAATCGTACTAAAGATAAAGCTGAACAAATAGCAGGAAAATTTAATTTAATTGTAAAAGATTATGATCATTTGCAATTAGAAATTAGTAAAGCAGATATTTTAATTGTTGCCACTGGTGCGCAAAATCCAACTATTACTAAAGACCAAATAATAATTGATAAAGAATTATTGATCTTAGATTTATCAATTCCTAAAAATGTCTCAAATGATGTAGAAGAATTAGAAAACGTTCGTTTAATTCATTTAGATCATTTATCACAAATTACTGACGAAACTTTAGAAAGAAGAAAACTACAAGTACCAAGAGCACAAGATATTATTAATGAAGTTGAAGTTGAATTTACAGCTTGGTTAGAAACCAGAAAATTTGCACCAACCATTAAAGCTCTTAAGACTAAGTTGAAGGAAATTCAATCAGAAGAAATAAATTATCAACGTAAAAAACAGCTAGATTTTAATGAGCAACAGGCTAAATTGTTGTCAGATAGAATCATTCAAAAAATAACAAAGCACTTCGCAAATCATTTAAAAGATGATGATTCTTCTAGCGAAAGTATAGAGCTTATTTCTAAAGTTTTTCAACTAGAAGAAAGTAATTCATGAATTCCACAATCAGAATAGGAACTCGCGATAGTGAGTTAGCACTATGGCAAGCAACTACTGTTCAACAACAATTAGAATATTTAGGTTATACTACTGAACTTGTTCCTATAAAATCTACTGGTGATCTAGTTTTAGATAAACCTTTATATGAATTAGGTATTACAGGAATTTTCACCAAGAATTTAGACATTGCTTTATTGAATGAAGAAATAGATATTGCAGTTCATTCACTAAAAGATGTGCCAACAGTTTTACCTAAAGGGATTGTACAAACAGCAGTTTTAAAGCGTGGTAATAATAATGACCTGTTAGTTTTTAATAATAACGAAGAGTTCTTGGCG
Source organism: Maritimimonas rapanae (assembly GCF_057837205.1). NCBI lineage: Bacteria > Pseudomonadati > Bacteroidota > Flavobacteriia > Flavobacteriales > Flavobacteriaceae > Maritimimonas > Maritimimonas rapanae. The sequence continues at coordinate 434,205 of NZ_JBYQFI010000001.1, forward strand.
CAAAAAGATGCCGTAATTGCAACTGGCAGTTTACGCAGAAAGGCACAATGGTTAAATAGATACCCAACACATACAGTTGTAGACCTTCGCGGAAATGTAAATACACGTTTAGAGAAGTTAGACAGTAATGATTGGAATGGTGCCATTTTCGCTTCCGCGGGATTAGAACGTATAAACAAAAAACCAGAAAATTCTGTCCAATTAGGATGGATGGTTCCTGCACCTGCGCAAGGTGCTATTATGATTGCTGCCTTAGAAGAAAATGAATTTGCCAGAGAGGCTAGTGCTAAACTTAATGATGAGGACTCTGAAATTTGTACAACAATTGAACGAGAATTTTTAAATGTATTAGAAGGTGGTTGTACCGCACCTATTGGAGCATTGGCTTACATTAAAGAAGTTCAAGACGCCCCAAATGAAGTTCACTTTAAAGGTGTTTTATTAAGTAAAGACGGTAAAAAGAAAGTAGAGACTACTAAAAAAACAAAATTCAGAGATTGGCAAACTATTGCCAAATATTGTGCTGGTGAAATCATAGAAAGAGGAGGTAAGCGCATCATGTTAGAAGATGAAGGATTACTTCCTAAAAAGACTACTGTGTTTTCAACTAAAAAGCTTTCCGAAAGTCAAGAAAAATTATTTCACAATGATATAGCTGTAGAGAGTAGTGATTTTATAAAAATCCGTTTTAATAGATTAGCTCCAAAGCTTATTAAAGATGAGATCGAAAATGTAATTATTACTAGTAAAAATGGTGTTGAATCATTACTGACAAATTTTTCAGTAGTAGAATTACAGTTTAAGAATATCTACTGCGTAGGTAGAAGAACCAAAAGATTGATTGAGAAGAAAATAGGTGAGGTGAAGCATTCTGAGAAGAATGCACAACAACTTGCTGAATATTTATCAAAAGAAATAAAAGGGCAGGAAGTAACCTATTTTTGTAGCGATTTACGATTAGATACATTACCTAAAGTTTTAGCTGAAAACAAAATTGTTGTAAATGAAGTTGAAGCCTATAAAACAATATATAGTCCTAACAAAATGGATGATAATATTGGAGGGGTGTTGTTTTATAGTCCGTCAACTGTAGAAAGTTATATGAAGCAAAATCTACCAGATAAAGTTGCTTTTTGTATTGGTGAGAGTACGGCTAAAGAAGCCAGAAAGCATTTCGGAAATGTAGAAGTTGCCAAAGTTCCCACTGTAGAGAGTGTTATAGAACTTGTAAATCTTCATTATGTATAGAACAAGAAGACTTCGCAAAACAGAAAATATTAGAAGATTGGTTAGAGAAACCAAACTTTTCGTAGATGATTTTATCTATCCTTTGTTTATTGAAGAGGGAAAGAATATTCAAAAGGAAATTGAATCAATGCCTGGTATTAAGCGTTATTCTTTAGATACTATCTCGAAGGAATTAGATGAAGTAGTAGCTCTTAATATTCCCGCTGTATTATTATTCGGAATTCCATCAAAAAAAGATGAAGAAGGTACTGAAACGTGGAACGATAACGGAATTATTCAACAAGCAATTCGCTTTATAAAGAAAAATTATCCAAGTTTATACGTAATTACTGATGTGTGTTTTTGTGAATATACATCACATGGACATTGCGGAATTATACATGATAATGATGTAGATAATGATGCAACTTTGGTGAATATCGCGAAGCAAGTTATTTCACATGCCAAAGCAGGAGTAGATATGGTTGCTCCATCAGGAATGATGGACGGTACTATAGCCATGATTCGTGAAAGTTTAGACAATTCAGGATTTGCTAATCTGCCAATTATGGGATATTCAGTAAAGTATGCCTCTGCATTTTATGGGCCGTTTAGAGATGCAGCTGACTCTGCACCAAGTTTTGGTGATAGAAGAACATATCAAATGGATCCTTCGAACAGAGATGAAGCCTTACGTGAAGCTACGTTTGATGATGATGAAGGTGCAGACATTTTAATGGTAAAGCCAGCTTTATCGTATTTAGATATTATTCGAGATATAAAGAATAATTTTGATCGACCAATTGCATGTTATAATGTAAGTGGTGAATATGCCATGATAAAAGCTGCAGCTGAAAAAGGTTGGATAGATGGTGAAAAAGTAATGCTAGAAAGTTTGCTTTCTATGAAACGTGCAGGAGCCGATATTATCATTACCTATTTCGCTAAGGAAGCAGCAAAATTATTAGCAAAAAAATAGCATTATGAGTTTTAAGAATTCAGAAAAATTATATAAAAAAGGATTAAAAAATCTTGTTGGTGCAGTTAATTCTCCAGTACGGGCATTTGCCTCTGTAGGGGGTAATCCTTTGTTTATTAAAAAAGCTAAGGGAAGTAAGATTATAGATGTTGATGATAATGAGTATGTAGACTATGTACTTTCTTATGGACCAATGATACTAGGGCATCGTCATAAAAGAGTGCAAAAAGCAATTTCAAAAGCTTTGCAAAATGGCTATTCTTTCGGTGCTTCTACTAATAATGAAATTAAACTTGCCAAAATAGTGTGTGATGCTTTTCCTGGTATGGATAAAGTACGTTTTGTGAATTCTGGTACAGAAGCTGTTTTGAGTGGTATTAGATTAGCAAGAGCCTTTACAGGCAAAGATAAAATCATCAAATTTGCAGGATGTTATCATGGTCATCAAGATGCTTTATTGGTTGCTGCAGGCTCAGGTTTAGCTACGTTAAGCTTGCCAGGCAGCAAGGGTGTTCCTGAAGGGGCTGTAAAAAACACATTAATAGCTAATTATAATGACCTAGAAAGTGTAAAAGCTCATTTTGAAAAACATGATGATATTGCAGGGATTATTATTGAACCTGTTGCTGGTAATATGGGTGTAGTTAAACCCAAGAATGATTTTTTAAAGAGTCTTAAAGAATTAGCAAGTGCCAATGGAGCAGTTTTAATTGCTGATGAAGTAATGACAGGTTTTCGATCTAAATTCGGTGGCGCTCAAGAACTATTTGATGTTGAAGCCGATATTACCTGTTTGGGTAAAGTGATTGGTGGAGGCTTTCCAGTTGGAGCCTATGGTGCACGTAATGAAATTATGGAAATGGTTGCACCTTTAGGCGATATGTATCAAGCAGGAACTTTAAGTGGAAATCCGATTGCGATGGCTGCTGGTATAGCTACATTGATCGAGTTAAAGAATCAAAACCCATATGAATACTTTAACCAAACGGCAAGTATTTTAGAAGTGATTTTATTGGAGAAAGCAATAAAGCATAAGGTAGATATTACTGTAAATCGCTTTGGCTCGATGATCAATCCTTTCTTTGCTAAAAATGAGGTGACAAATTTTGAGGAAGCTCAAAAGTCTGACACCAAGAAATTTGCTGTCTTTTTCTGGGAAATGATTAAGAATGGTATCTTTTTACCACCATCACAATTTGAAGCATGGTTTTTATCATCCGCTTTAAGCGATAAAGACATTCAGAAAACATCAAAAGCAATAGATAAAGCAATGGAAGCCGTTGCTAATATGTAAGATATGATTAAAAACGATTTATTTTTAAGGGCTCTAAAAGGAGAAACTGTTGAAAGACCACCTGTATGGATGATGCGTCAGGCAGGGCGTTATTTACCAGAGTTTATGGAGATTCGTAAAAAGTACGATTTTTTTACGCGTTGCCGCACACCTGAACTAGCTTCAGAAATCACTGTGCAACCTATCAGAAGATTTGGTATGGATGCGGCGATATTATTCTGTGATATTTTGGTAATACCACAAGCAATGAATATTGAGGTAGAAATGAAACCAAATTTTGGGCCTTATCTACCGAACCCTGTTCGTGACCAAAAAGGGGTAGATAACGTAATTATTCCTGATGTTCAAGAAGAATTAGGTTATGTAATGGATGCCATTAAAGCTACTAAAGAGAAACTGAATGATGAAATCCCATTAACTGGTTTTGCAGGTTCGCCTTGGACGATCTTATGTTATGTAGTACAAGGTCAAGGTTCAAAAAACTTTGATAAAGCAAAAGAATTTTGTTTTACAAATCCCATTGCCGCTCATCAGTTATTGCAGAAGATTACTGATACTACAATTGCTTATTTAAAAGAAAAAGTAAAAGCAGGTGTAAATGCGGTTCAAGTTTTTGATTCTTGGGGCGGAATGCTTTCACCAACCGATTATCAAGAGTTTTCTTGGCAATATATCAATCAGATTATTGAGGCCTTAAAGGATGATGCCCCAGTTATTGCTTTTGGTAAAGGATGCTGGTTTGCATTACAAGAAATGTCAAGATCTAATGCTTCTGCTTTAGGTGTAGACTGGACATGTTCGGCTAGAAATGCTCGTTATTTATCAGGAGGTAATATTACTTTACAGGGTAATTTTGACCCTTCAAGATTATTTTCACCGCCAGCGGAAATAAAAAAAATGGTACACCAAATGATTAATGAATTTGGTAAAGATAAATATATTGTAAATTTAGGTCATGGTATATTACCAAATATTCCTGTAGAAAACGCTAAAGCATTTATAGATGCAGTAAAAGAATATAAAGGTTAGTAAAAAAGAAATGACCGTTTGGAGTATCATAAGGCGATTTCGATATCGACAACTATGGCAGCTTTTTGAGTTGAGTATTAAGTATCCATTGTATGTATATCCAACTTTAAAAGCAACTTCACATAGCTTTTTACAAGCAAAAATTGAATTTCCAGATACCCATGGAAAAAAGGGAAAAGCAAATGCATATAGGCATGCATATTGGAGTGCAGTTATTTGTTTCGAGTGCTATAAATGGAGTAAGGATAGAAGACGTATTATGGCTTGGACAAAATTAATAACAGACAAGCACGAACAATTATCTCCAAATGAACCATTAGATGAAAAAATGGACCTACATAATAATAGAATTGGTAGAGATTTGTTTATAGCTTCTGGTTTTAAATCTGTAGATCAGATTTCTGAAAAGATTAAGTTTAAAATGGAAAGTGCACAAAAAGTTAAAAGTGTTAATGAAATAAAAAAGCATCCTCTTGAATTAGTTTACATAAAATAATAATGAAAGATAAATTTTATAGCTACATACAAAAACTTCAATACGCTATTACCTCTAAATTAGATGAGGTAGATGGAAAAGCTAAATTCAAAGAGGATATATGGAATCGACCAGAAGGTGGTGGAGGTAGAACTCGAGTCATTCAAGATGGTAATGTGTTTGAAAAAGGAGGTGTAAATATTTCTGCAGTGCATGGGTCTTTGCCAAAAACCATGCAAGCTTATTTTAATGTTGGTGAGGTTGACTTTTTTGCTTGCGGATTGAGCTTGGTATTACATCCTAATAATCCTTTTGTTCCTACGGTGCATGCTAATTGGCGCTATTTCGAAATGTATAATAAAGAAGGCGAGATTGTAGATAGTTGGTTTGGCGGAGGACAAGACCTAACACCATACTATTTGTTTGAAGAAGACGCCGAACATTTTCACAGTATATGTAAAAACTCTTGCGATAAACATAATACTAGCTTTTATCCTGAATATAAAAAGAAATGCGATGAATACTTTCACAATTCGCATAGAGACGAAGCGAGAGGTATAGGTGGTTTATTCTTTGATTATTGTAAGAAATCAGAAGAAATGACCATGCAAAATTGGTATGATTTTGTAACCGAAGTAGGTGATAGTTTTTTAGAAGCCTATGTTCCAATAGTAGAAAGAAGAAAAAATATAGAATACACTCAAGAACATCGCAACTGGCAAGAAATTCGTCGAGGTCGTTATGTAGAATTTAACTTGGTACATGATAAAGGTACTTTGTTTGGTTTGAAGACCAATGGCCGTATTGAGAGTATCTTAATGAGCTTACCACCACATGTACAGTGGGTCTATGACCATCATCCCGAAAAAGGAAGTGAAGAGGCAAAACTTTTAGAAGTTCTTAAAAAACCTAGAGATTGGAATTGATTATCAGATTAATAATAAAAAGCAATGTTTTCTGATTTATTTTTAGGCTAACCTTTTATTTGCTTCAATTTTTAATAATTTCATAATTAACAATTAGATTAATGGTATAAATTTAATTTTCACATCTTAATATTTACTAAATTTGCGGCGATAAATAGTATAGTAAATAATGGCAAAGTTTGAACTTAAATTACCTAAAATGGGAGAGAGTGTTGCTGAGGCAACGATTACTTCTTGGTTAAAAGAGGTAGGTGACACCATTGAATTAGATGAAGCAATTGTAGAGATAGCTACAGATAAGGTAGATTCTGAAGTGCCATCTGAGGTAGAGGGAGTTTTAGTTGAAAAACTATTTAATGTTGATGATGTCGTTGCAGTTGGGCAAACTTTAGCTGTTATAGAAACAGATGCAGATAACGTATCAGACACCTACGATTCTGCCGCAGTAGAACCAACTCCAGCTGAGGTAAAGGAAGAAGCGTTAGAGCTAATACCAGTAGCCGTTGCTGAACAAGTAGTACCTGCTGCTATTACAGAAATAAAAAGCTCACCAACAGGTAAATTTTATTCGCCATTAGTTAAAAATATTGCGCAAAAAGAAGACATTTCTTTAGACGAACTTGAAACATTAACTGGTACAGGTAAAGAAGGACGTGTAACTAAGAATGATATTCTAGCTTATGTAGAGAATAGAACAAATGGTTCTGTACAATCAGTGGCTAAAATTGAAACTTCTAAACCTACTCCATCAGAACAACCTAAAATTTCAACTCCGATTTCTGTTAGTGGAGAAGACGAGATTATAGAAATGACTCGTATGGGTAAATTAGTTTCTAAACATATGGTGGCTTCTGTGCAAACTTCTGCTCATGTACAATCATTTATAGAAATTGATGTTACTAATATTGTTAAATGGAGAGCTAAAGTTAAAGATGCTTATTTACAAAGAGAAGGTGAAAAGCTTACTTATACGCCAATCTTAATGCAAGCTGTTGCATCTACTATTAAAAAGTTTCCGTTAATAAATATTTCTGTTGATGGAGATACCATTATAAAAAAGAAGAATATCAATTTAGGTATGGCTGCCGCTTTACCAGATGGTAATTTAATTGTACCGGTTATTAAAAATGCTGACACTTTGAATCTTGTTGGCATGACCAAAATTGTGAATGATCTAGCCAATAGAGCTAGAGCAAATCAATTAAAGCCAGATGAAATTCAAGATGGTACCTATACGGTTACCAATGTAGGTAGTTTTGGTTCCGTGATGGGTACACCAATCATTAATCAGCCACAAGTAGCGATTTTAGCATTAGGGGCAATTCGTAAAGTACCAGCTGTTATTGAAACTTCAGAAGGTGATTTTATAGGCATACGCCATAAAATGTTTGTATCACATTCATACGACCATAGAGTGGTAAACGGCGCTTTAGGCGGTATGTTTATTAAAACACTTAAAGAAACTTTAGAAGCGTGGGATGTAAACCAAGATTTTTAATCTTGTAAACTAGATTTTAAAAGTTTTCTAATTTCTTCATAAGAAAAGATATTACTTTCTACTAATGATACGCATTGATCTGTAATTGAAGCATTAAATAGAAGAAAATCATCAGAGTTAATAGTTATATCAATACCGTAATCGTATAATTTTCTAATCGGATGTTCTGTGAGACTCTTTACTGACCCTAAGGATATGTTACTTTGTGGGCAAATATTTAATTGGATGTTTTTTTCTTTAATTAAGGCCATAGCACTTTCAGAATCAGCAGCTTTAATACCATGTTGAATTTCGTCAGGATTTAATAAATCTATCACTTCTTCTATAGTGTCTGGGTTTGTAAACTCACCGATATGAACTTTTGTTTTTAGCTTATGGCTTTTCGCGCGTCTATAGATATCAAGAAAACCGTCTAGTTTCTGCCCATATTCTCTACCATATAAATCGATACCATTAAATACGCCGCTTTCTACACATTTTAATCCATTAGAATAAACTTGTTCTAAATCTAGTTCTTTATTAATGCCAATATCTGGTTTAAAATCTATTTGATGCTTATATTTTGCTATTAATGCAGCAACACTTTCAATCAATTTTTCAATAGAACCTTCAAAGTATCTAACTAGATTGATATCAACACTGGCTTCAAGATACTTTATGTTGTCATTAATGGCTGATTGAATGGATTTATCCATAAAATAAATCACATCTTCACTAGAGTTTAATAGCTTGTTTATACTAGTTTGTATAAAATCAATCATTCCATCTAAACCATTATATTTTGTTGGGATAATTGGAGCATGTTTAGAGTATTTTTTTCTTAAAAATTGTATATTAACACCTAAGTGTAAATGATTGTGAAACTCGGCTTTGGGTTGTAGGTATATTTTAGATCTTAAATCTGACATAGAGTTAACTCATTGTAGCTAAGATAACTAAAATTGCATTAACGATATACCAAGCTAAAAGAGAGTTGATTATTTTATTCCTTCCGCAAAAGTTTTAAAATCTTTCATATACTGAAAAGATTGTTTTTTGAACGCCCCAGGCATTAAAAAACCGAATACTTTCATTTTAAAAGAAGAAAACTTAAATATATTATCACTTACCCATTTGGTTTTATTAGGCGAAACTTCAATAAAGTGATTTTCAATCTGGTTAAATACTCCAGGAGCTTCATAAGTAGCATTAAATTCATCTGGTAAATTACGACTCATAATTGTTTCAATCATTTCAACTTTTCCTCCTTTTTTACCCATATCGTACTTTAATTTTGACTTTGCACCAGTTTGTCCGGCTTCACCACTTACATGTTCAAAACTTATAAATCCTTTTTGCCACTTAGACATATTATCTGGGTTATCAAACAACTCAATTACTTTTTCTCTAGGTAGGTCAATTTCAATTTCGTTAGAATATTTCATAGTTTAAGAGTTTGGTAAACAGCTTAAAATTACTAAAAATCAAAAATGTTAATTGTTAAAAATATCATAAGACATATTGTATATTTGAATCTTAAACAAATTAAATGGAGCTAAACATTAAAAAACCAATTGTATTTTTCGATTTAGAAACTACCGGTGTTAATATAGCGAAAGATAGAATTGTAGAGATTTCTATTTTAAAAGTGCATCCTAACGGAAATAAAGAAGGAAAAACATGGTTGGTAAATCCTGAGATTGAAATTCCAAAAGAAGCATCAGATATTCACGGAATTACAAACGAGAAAGTAGTAACAGAGCCTATATTTAAAGAACTGGCTAACGAAGTAAGCACTATGATCGCTGGCTGTGATTTAGCAGGATTTAACTCTAATCGTTTTGATATTCCACTTTTAGCTGAAGAAATGTTACGTGCTGGCGTAGATTTTGATATGAATAATAGAGTGGCCATAGATGTGCAGGTGATCTATCATAAAAAAGAGCAACGTACATTAAGTGCAGCTTATAAGTTTTATTGTGATAAAGAATTAGAAAATGCACACTCAGCTGAAGCTGATACTGTTGCTACTTATGAAATATTAAAAGCACAATTAGATAAATATGATGATCTAGAAAATGATGTTAAATTTCTAAATGAATTTTCATCTCATAAAAAACGTGCAGATTTTGCGGGATTTATTGTGTATAACGATAAAGATGAAGAAACTTTTACATTCGGTAAATACAGAGGTCAAAAAGTAACTGATGTACTAGAGAAAGATAAGGGTTACTTTTCTTGGATACAGAATGCGGATTTTCCTTTGTATACCAAGAAAGTATTAAGAAAGATTAAAGAAGATATGATGAATCCGAATGATTCTTTATCTGAAGAAGAAAAGCTGAAAGCACTTCAGCAAAAATTTAATTTGCGTTAATACAATTTAAGTAATTTTATCAGTATAATTGTAAGAATATGTTTGTAGATTTTAAGAGCCTTCCAGATAGTTCTAGAGTTTGGGTTTACCAAGCAGATAGACCATTTTCTAATGTTGAAGTTGAGCAAGTTTCAAAAAAACTAGCTGTATTTGTACAGTATTGGAAGCGTCATGGAGATGATTTAAAAGCGTCTTATCAAGTAAAATACAATCAGTTTATTGTACTTGCCGTTGATGAGAATTTTAATAATGTTTCGGGCTGTTCTATAGATGCTTCTGTTCATATTATTAAAGAATTGCAAAAAGAATTCGAAGTAGATTTATTAAATAAAATGAACGTTAGTTTTAAAGATGGAAACAATATTAATACAGTTTCTATGAAACAATTTAAAGAATTTGCTAAACTCGATAAAATAAACAGTGATACAATTGTGTTTAATAACATGGTAACTTCTAAAGCAGCATTTGAAACTGCTTGGGAAGTTGAAGCAAACCAAAGTTGGCACTCACGATTTTTAAATTAAAAAACACTATTAATAGCAGGTTGTATCCTGCTTTATATAACTATGAAAAGAAACATTCTCTTAATTTTTCTTTTAGTTTTCGGAGCCTACGTATATGCCCAAAACGTAGATCCTTTAATTAAAAAGGATAGCCATGGGCAACAAATATGGGTAGATAGTATCTTAAAATCAATGACTATTGACGAAAAGATAGGTCAATTATTTATGATGCAAGCTTATTCTAATAAAAACTTAAAGCATAAGACTGAAATTGAAAACCTTATTAGAAAGTACCACATTGGTGGTCTGATCTTTATGCAAGGTTCGCCAGAAAAACAATTACCATTAAATAATCATTATCAGGGTATGTCTAGAATACCTTTGTTAATTGGCTTTGACGGAGAATGGGGCTTAGATATGCGTTTAAAAAATGTTTACAAGTTCCCTTGGAATATGACTTTAGGAGCAATTGAAGATGATTCATTAATAGAAGAATTTGGTAAACAAATAGCGAGACATTGTAAAAGATTAGGGATTCATATCAATTTTGCGCCAGTAGTAGATATAAATATTAATCCTAAAAATCCAATTATCGGTAATCGATCTTTTGGCGAGGATAGAGTAAATGTTACTAACAAAGCAATAGCATTTACAAAAGGTTTACAAAGCGAAAACGTATTAGCCTGTGGTAAACATTTTCCAGGTCATGGCGATACAGACGCCGATTCACATCATACATTACCTACAATACCATTTACAAGACAACGATTAGATTCTATAGAATTATATCCTTATAAAAAACTATTCGATGTTGGCTTAGGTAGTGTTATGACAGCTCATTTAAGCATACCAAGCTTAGAACCAAACGAAAGTTTACCCTCATCTTTATCTTATAATGTAGTAACAGATTTGTTACAAGATAAAATGGGTTTTGAAGGATTAGTTATAACAGATGGATTAAACATGAAAGGAGCAGCTGACTTTTCGACTTCTGCTGATATTAATTTAGCAGCTATACAAGCTGGTAATGATATGTTATTGATACCTCATGATATACCTGGTACAGTTGCCAAAATGAAACAAGCGGTTCTTGATTCTGTTTTAACTGAAGATCGTTTAAATCGTTCGGTAAAGCGTATATTAAAAGCTAAGTATTGGGCAGGTTTGCGTACTTATAAGATAATACCAGAAGAGAATTTATCTAGTGATCTTAATGCAGTAGAAAATGATGCTTTGCATCAACAACTAGTCGAAAACTCAATTACCTTAATTAAAAATGAAAACGGAATTTTTCCTATTAAAGATTTAGTTCATAATAATATTGCATATGTAAAGCTAGGAGATGCAATTTCTGGCACTTTTGTAGAAAGACTAAAAGATTATACTAATGTCGATGTAATTTCTGGTAAAACCCTAGATGCTGTTATCGAGAAACTAAAGCCATATAATTTGGTAATTATTGGATATCATAAGTCAAATTCAAACCCTTGGAAAGATTTTAAATTCCAAAATAGAGAATTGGTATGGTTACAAGAAATTTCGAGAAATAAGCGTGTTATTTTAGATGTGTTTGCAAGCCCTTATAGTTTGCAGGCCATCAAAACATTTACCAATATAGAAGGTGTTGTTGTTTCTTATCAAAACAGTAAAATTGCTCAAGATATTTCTGCTCAAATGATATTCGGAGCGTTACAAACTAGAGGAAAATTACCAGTAACAATAAATAGTGAATTTAAAGCAGGTCATTGTTTAACATCTACAGATTTACACAGACTAGCTTACGATGTGCCAGAAAATGTAGGTATAAGTACAGAAAAGTTGCAGAGAGTTGATTCTATGGCTAATGTAATTTTACAAGAAAGAATGACCCCTGGGTTACAGCTGTTAGTTGCTAGAAAAGGTAAAGTGATTTATCGTAAAAGCTTTGGCAATCATACTTATAAAAGAATTAGGCAAGTAAAGAATACAGATATTTATGACTTAGCTTCTTTAACCAAGATTTTAGGCGGATTACCGCCAATAATGAAAGCTTACGAAGAAGGTAAATTTACACTTGATACTGAATTAGGCGAGATTATGCCAGTTTTAAAAGGTTCAGATAAAGATACTATCAAACTAAGACGAGCATTGTCTCACAATGGTCGTTTTCAAGCATGGATTCCCTATTATTTAAGAACTTTTGATAGTATTACAAATAAACCTTCTAAAGATTATTATCATACCAGAAGATCTAGAAAGTTTAATATTAGAATTGCTAAAAATTTATTTTTAAAAACCAGTTTTAAAGATTCTATTTATAAAATGATTGCAGATTCCCCTTTACGGGAAAAATCTAACTATAAATACAGTGGCTTAATATTTTATCTCTTTAAGGATTATTTCGAACGTGAATTCGATCAATCACTAAATATGTTGAATGAGTCTTTATTTTATCACCCTTTAGGAGCCACAACACTTACTTACAAACCACTTGAAAAGTTTCCGAAGAGTAGAATAATTCCTACTGAAGCTGATAATGTATTTAGAAAGCAATTATTACATGGTTATGTTCACGATCAAGGTGCGGCTATGTTAGATGGCGTTAACGGTAATGCAGGATTATTTGCAAATGCAAATGATATTGCTAAGATGATGCAAATGTATATTCAAGAAGGATTTTATGGAGGTAAAAGATATTTTAGTAAAGAAACAATCAATACATTTAATAAAAGACATTTCGAAAATCAAGACGTTCGTAGAGGTTTAGGTTTTGATAAGCCTCAATTAGACCCTGAGATTAAGGCTACTTGCGGCTGTGTTTCTTCTAAAAGTTTCGGGCATAGTGGTTATACAGGTACTTATACATGGGCAGACCCCGAAACCGAATTAGTATATGTGTTTTTATCAAATAGAGTACATCCTTCTTCGCAAAACACTAAATTGGTAGACGAAAATATACGTACTATTGTTCAACGTTTGGTTCAAGAGGCTATAGTAGAATAGAAGATTTAAACTTCAGTCTTAATTTTTAGTTTTTGCTAAGACTAACACAAAGAATATACTTACAAATAAATAAATTAGAGCTATTTTATTTCCAAAGAAATAACCAATTACTAAAGTTTGAAGTAAATAGAATAGTGGGAAAGCAGTAATGCCAATTGCAAATCTTGTAGTAGAATCAAACTCAACTTCTTTAATGTTGGGTTTTATAGCTTTCCAAATCAAATAAGGAAAAATACTATTTATTAAGACTAAAAAATAACCTAATTGCCAAAGAAGATTAGGCTTTTTTATCTTAATTGAATTGGTTTCAGTTATCTTAAGGTTCTTTAATTTTTCATTAACTCTAGTTGGTTCTAAATAATTTATAGCACCCAAAGCATTAATAATTGAGTCATATTTCTCAATATCCTCGATATGAGTAGTAAGCTCCTTCATTTTTGAACTAACTTCTTCTTTTAAAGCTAAAGCAGCGGCATTTTTGTTCTTATTATTTAAGAATGGATTTACAGCAATTGGCTCACCATAATAAATAGATACACTTTCGGCAAATTCTTCTGCTTTACTATAATTTAAACCTATCGGCACTATGGTAAGTTCTAAATTAGGATTCTGTTCTAAAGCACCAAAAGTAATTCTGGTAAAGCCTTTACTTAATGGGCGAACCCATCTACGTATATCATGTGTTCCTTCCGGGAATATTAATAGAGACCGTTTTTTATTAAAAAGGTCATAACATTTTTTAAATATTTCTTCATTCTTCGCCAATGTTTCTTTGCCATCTCTTATCCTATAAATGGGCAACATATTTACGGTAGAAAGTAACCACTTTACTAACTTAATTTTAAAAGCACTTGCACGCGTTAAAAAGTGAATGTTTCGTGTGGTAGTTGTAGCAATTAATAAAGGATCTATTAATGCATTTTTATGATTAGAAACAAAAAGTAAAGCACCTTTTTTTGGAATATTTTCTTTACCATAAATCGAAATTTTTTTGTGGTAGAAAAATAACCCTGTAGTAATATAAATTTTAACAATATGATACCAGATACGTTTCAAAATTAGGCGATAGCTTTATCTGTTTTGCGAGACCAAAAATAAGCCAATCCTAAACCAGAAGCAATATCCCAAATTCCCCAAAAAGCAACACAAAGTGCCATTCCTCCCAATCCTTCAAAAAATGCAAATACTAGTAGAAGACCTAGACCCGAATTTTGAATACCAGTCTCAATAGCTAATGTTTTTTGATCTTTATAAGATAGCTTCATAGATTTGGCAAAAAAGAATCCAGCTATATAACCAGAAAAATTATGTAGTATTACTATAAAAAGTACATAATGAATATACTCCGTAAAAATTTCTAAGTTTTGTGAAAAAGCTACTATGATAAAAATTAGAAATATGATCATTGATAACGGTTTTAATACCTTGGAAAGTTTCTTTGCTAACTCTGGTTTAGATTTTCTAACTAACATGCCCGCAATTAATGGAATGCCTAGTATCAGCGTTACCAACTTGACAAGTTCAAACGGATCAAGTTCTACTGTTCTTAAAATTTGAGCAGTGGGCTCATATAAGTTTCCCCAAAAGGCTAAATTAATAGGTGTCATTAATACAGCTACCAAAGTAGCAAAGGCTGTTAAACTTACAGATAGAGCAGCGTTACCATTAGCAAGTTGCGTCATAAAGTTCGAAATATTACCACCAGGACAAGCTGCAACCATAATCATACCTAATGCGATACTAGGGTAGGGATTTATAATATTAACTAATAAAAAAGTAACAAGTGGAAATAAAATAAACTGAGAAAAAATACCAGTTAGCACAATTTTAGGATTACTAAATAAGCGTTTAAAATCTTCTACAGTTATGCCTAATGCTACACCGAACATTATAATAGCAAGTGTAATGTTTAAAACCCATAATCCTTCGGTATCAAAATTTATTTTTAAAGCATCTAAGACGCCTTGAGAATCAGTTTTTAAAGGCATATTCTATAATATTGGCACCCATCTTTAATGCTTTTTCACGCACATCTAGAGGGTTATTATGTATTTCAGGGTCTTCCCAGCCATCACTCAGATCACACTCATAGTCATAAAAGGAAACTAATCTTCCTTCATAAAAGATACCGAATCCTTGTGGTGGCTTCCCATCATGTTCATGAATTTTAGGTAACGACTCAAAATCATATGATTGATGATAAATAGAATGACTGTAAGGAATTTCTTGAAACTCAAGATCAGGAAACACTTTTTTCATTTCTCTTCTAATGTATTGATCTAATCCGTAATTATCAGAAATATGTAAAAATCCACCTGCCTGTAAATAGTTTCGTAAATTTTCTGAATCATTTTCCGAAAAATAAATATTACCATGACCAGTCATAAATAGAATAGGGTAGTTGTATATATCTACACTATTTATAGCTACAGTCTCTGGTTTTTCCTTGACTTTTGTATTAATATTGGCATTAGAGAATTGAATAAGGTTAGGTACTGCCGTAGGGTTAGAATACCAATCGCCACCACCATCGTATTTTAAAATTGCTACTTTCTGAGCAGTAAGAATATTGCACAGAAAACAAATAACAATTATAAATAAGCTTCTCAAACGATCAAAGTTTTGTAAATCAAATATAAAATTATTCTACTTAGATAAGAAAAATTAACGTTTTATTAATTTTTTGAATTAGAATCTTTAGAATTTGCATAGATTTTCTTTTTAAATTCGCAGCTTTATTACACAAACAATTAAATAAATAGTATAAAAATGAAAAATCAATTTGTAAAAATCGCTTCAATCTTGTTTTTAGGGTTAGCAATAGTATCTTGTAAGAAAGCTAAAAATGAAGTAGAAGCAAAAGAAGCTGAAGATGTACAACAGATAGCACAAGCTGCTGCTAGATTTGTAGCTGATGCTGATAACAGTACAATTACTTGGAAAGGTTTTAAACCTACAGAATCTCATAATGGAACGATTAAGGTTTCTGAAGGATATGTAGCTTTAGAAGATGGTAAGTTAGCTGGTGGTAACTTTATTGTTGACATGAATACAATTTCAGACCTTTCTATTGAAAGTGCTGAATACAAAGCAAAATTAGAAGGCCATTTAAAAAGTGCAGACTTTTTTGATGTAGAGAAAAACCCTTACAGTGTTTTTGCTATTACTGGAGTAGATGGTGAGAGCGGTAAAGTAAAAGTTAAAGGTAATTTAACTATTAAAGGAATTCAAAAGAATATTGAGTTTCCTGCTACAATTACTATAGATGGTGATGAAGCTTCTTTTGTAAGTGAGCCTTTCACTATAGATAGAACAGAGTGGGGTGTAAAGTACAATTCAGGTAAGTTCTTCGAAGATTTAAAAGATAAATTAATAAAGGATGAAGTTGAAATTTCATTCAATATTAAAGCAAAGAAAACTGAAGTATAGTTTTTAAGTTTTCAAAAATAAAAAGCTGTCTTTTATGGGCAGCTTTTTTTATTTGATATTATTTAATAAAGCTACAGTATGGGTTGCAACTACTCCAGCTGTTTCTGTTCTTAACCTACACTTTCCAAGTGTAATAGGTGTAAAATTGTTTTGTATTGCTTTTTCAATTTCGTTAGAAGAAAAATCACCCTCTGGACCTATTAGGATAATAATATTACTGTCAAAGTGAAGAGTTTTTTCTAAAGAATTTCTTTTCTGATCATCTTCACAATGAGCTATAAATTTTTGATCGCCGAGATCTGAGTTTATAAATTCTTTAAAAGCTAAAGCATCATTCAACTTCGGGAAATTATATTTCAATGATTGTTTGCTGGCAGACTCTATTATTTTTTGTAAACGATCATGTTTTACAATTTTACGTTCAGAACGATCACAAATTATAGGTGTTATTTCATCAATACCAATTTCAGTAGCCTTTTCTAAAAACCATTCAAAACGATCATTATTCTTAGTAGGGGCGATAACAATATGTAAATGGTAATTCCAAGGTTTTGTTTTTTCTTCTACATTTAGAATATTGGCTACACATTTCTTATTGTTAGCTATAACAATCTCTGATATAAACAATAACCCTTTACCATTTGTAATATGCAAAGTATCTCCCTCTTTCTTTCTTAATACACGTACTATATGCTTACTTTCTACTTTGTCGAAAGTAAATTGTTTATCAGTTAGTTGTAATTGTGAATTGTAAAAAAGTTGCATTATAAATTCTTACGATATGTTCTTCTTCGCTTATAAAGTGTAGGATCAAAACGTTTCCAAATTTTTTGAACAGCAATGTTATCCTCCAATTCGGGTGTTCTAATACAATTTTGCATATTTAACTTTTGAAAGGTTTCAAAGCACTCATTAAAAAGAACAGCATGTACTCCTTTGTTTTGATAATCAGGATGCACACCTATAAGATAAAAGATAGCATCTTTACTGTGTTTCTTTGCTTTTAATAAATGAAAAATACCGAAAGGGAAAAGTTTACCTTTTGCTTTCTGTAAAGCTCTAGAGAACGAAGGCATAGTAACGGCAAAAGCAACTAAATTATCATCTTTGTCGACTACATATTTTATGTATTCTGGGTTAATAAAGCTAATATATTTCTTTTTAAAATACTCTTTTTGCTTTTTAGAAATTGGTGTGAATGTTGAAAGCTTAGAATACGACTCATTAAATAAATCGAACATCGCATCGGCATATTTTAAAACTTCTTTAGTAGTTTTAAAGTTTAACGCCTTTAAATTATATCTTCTTTTAATTAATGATTGTGCTTTAACAAAATGTTCCGCTTTTATATTCTTAAAAGGAAACTTCCATTCTAAATGCTCCTTTTCTTTAAAATACCCTAATTTTTCTAAATGTTCTTTGTAATAAGGATGATTATACCAAGTAATCATAGTACCTATATGATCAAATCCTTCAATTAAGACGCCAACTTTATCAAGATTAGAAAAACCAACCGGCCCCTCAACATATTCTAAGTTATTTTGGATTCCGATCTCTTCTACCTTGTTTAGTAATGATTTAGTGACATTTACATCATCAATAACATCAAACCAGCCAAAACGCATTTTTTTAATGCCTTGTTGATTTACCTCAGTATGATTAATAATGGCTGCAATTCTACCAACTATAGAGCCGTTCGAATAAGCTAAAAAGAAACGGGCATCAGCAGTTTCGAATGCAGGATTCTTTTCTTTGTTAAAGGTGGCAACTTCTTCATTAATTATAGGTGGTACCCAGCAATCGTTATTTTTATAAAGACTAAAAGGAAATTTTACAAATTTTTTAAGATCAGATTTTTTTGAAATTTCCTTTATGGTTATCATCAATTATTATTTTTATCCTGATTCGGATCGTAATTTTTATTATAATCTTTAGCTTTTTTCTTTAGCTTCTTTTTGTCTTCTTTAGTCTTTTTACGAGCTTCTTTTTCTCTACGCTTTTGTGCTTTGGTCTTTTTAGGAGCTTTATCCTTTTTTATCTTACGCTTTTTGGCTTTAATTTTCTTAACCTTACGTTGCTTACCATCTTTATCTTTTTTACCAAATAGTCTAGAAAAGAAATTTCCATCACGATCTTTCTTAACTTCCTGTCCGTCTGCACCAATTAATTTGAACTTATCTCTATGTTTATCTATACGCCAAGAAAATCCAGCATTAAGTAATAAACTAGAACCATCGCGATCACTAATAGCTCTGGCTGCCACATCAAGTTGCATATTTTTACTAAAGAGATATGCCACACCGCCTCCGAATTGAAAATCATTTGGGATATGCTGATCCTTAAAAATACCTTGATGTTCGCCAAATATAGACCATTTATCATTAATAGAATATGTGGCTGTTAATATGTAAGAATTCTCTTTCTGATCAGAACCTATTTTATCCATTATCAAATTTGTAATAAATACAAATCGATCGGTAAAATCATGCTGTGTATAAAGCCCAAGACTAGGACTAAAATCACCCTTTTTATACCCAGGTGCATTACCTCCAATATAACCTTTTGTAATTGGTAGGTTGGCTCCAGCATAGACAGCAACAGATGGAATCAATCGTTTCCAATCAAAAGCCATTTTCTTTTTCCAACTTCGTATTTCTTTAGAACGATCTAAATATTTAGGCATATAAACTAAATATTTTGCACCTATTCTAAATGTACCAAAGCTAAAAGCAGATACATCATCTACAGGCTGATTTATGATAAAAGTATTTGGGTCAAAGTCAATTTTATCATGTTGAAAAGTAACATTTAAATTTACTTCTAGCTTATCTAAAAACTTACTATAACGAACCATAAAATCTGAACCTATAGAATTGACTTTATTACCTCGGTCATTAATGTCTTTATAAAACAAACCTTGTTCAAATTGTAGCACATCAGTACCCACACTAAACGGGCTATCGGAAAAACCAGGCCTTCTAGAATTGATTACCTTAGTATATTGAGCCATGATAGTTTGAAAGCTGAAAATACAGATGAAAATAACGAGGAGACGTCTCATAAATAGGATTTCGTATTTAAATTCTAAAGATTTTATCTATATACTAACGTTTAAGTTGCTCTCAAATTGTTACTTTTGGCATATTATTTAAAATTTAAGAAAGAAGCAGTATAGATGGGTTTATTAAGGACTTTACTTATCATATTATTAATCTATTATGGATTTAAGATCTTATCTAGATTTTTATTTCCGTTAGTGATGAAAAGATTTGTAAATAATGTAGAAAAGAAATTTAAAGAGCAACAAGGACAATATCAAACAAATCAACAGAAGACAAAGGTTGGTGAGACTGTAATCGATAAAGCACCAAGGTCAATGCAAAAAAGTAATGATAAGGTTGGAGAATATGTTGATTTTGAAGAAGTTGAAGAGTAAATAATTTTAATGAAAAATTTAAAAACCAAACTACTTCCGTTTATTATAGCTATTCTTATTTTTATAATAGCCTCTTTGGTTTATTTTTCTCCTGTACTTGAAGGAAAAAAATTATTTCAAAGCGACATTGCTCAGTTTAGAGGAATGTCTAAAGAGATTGTAGATTTTCGTAAAGAAAATAATAAAGAACCCTACTGGACCAATAGAGCTTTCGGAGGTATGCCTGCATACCAGTTAAGTGCCTATTACCCTCACAACTATATTAAAAAAGCGGACCTACTACTAAGGTTTTTACCAAGACCCGCCGATTACCTTTTTCTGTATTTTTTAGGATTCTTTATTCTCTTATATGTGCTTAAAATCGAATGGAAGTTGGCCATTTTAGGTTCGCTTGCCTTTGGCTTTTCAACTTATTTGATCATTATTTTTGGAGCTGGACATAATGCTAAGGCCCACGCTATTGCATATATGCCTGTGGTTTTGGCTGGTATTATTGCAACTTTTCAAAAACGATATTTGTTTGGGTTTATCCTAACGACTCTAGGTATGGCATTTGAAATTAACGCTAATCATCCTCAAATGACTTACTATTTATTATGGATAGTTATCATTTTTGGTATAGTGTATCTAGTTGATGCAATTAAAGAAAAAGAGATTCCTAATTTTTTTAAAACGATCGGAATATTAGTTGCTGCTGTACTAATTGCTATAGGATTAAATTCTACGAGTCTTTTAGCGACTAAAGAATATGCAAGTCACAGTACACGTAGTAAAAGTGAATTGACTATTAAGACTGATGGAACATCAAAAGACAAGGTAACTAGTGGTTTATCTAGAGATTATATTACTCAATATAGCTATGGAAAGGCTGAAACTTTTAATTTGTTAATACCAAGATTTTATGGTGGTGGAAGTGGAGAAAATTTAGGTAAAGATTCTGAAACATATGAATTTTTGAAAGATAAAATTGGTAGAGGTCAGGCCAAAGACTTTTCAGAAAATTTTCCTGGTTATTGGGGAGATCAACCAATAGTTGAAGCTCCTGCATATATAGGGGCAACGATAATTTTCTTATTTGTATTAGGTTTATTCGTTTTAAAAAGTAGACTTAGAAATTGGTTATTAGCAGCTACTATTTTTTCAATTTTATTGAGTTGGGGTAAGAACCTTTCTTTTTTGACAGATTTTTTTATTGATTATGTTCCATTATATAACAAATTTAGAGCAGTTTCTTCAATTCAAGTAATTGCAGAATTGGCAATTCCTTTATTGGGTATTTTAGCCTTAAATAAGTTTTTAAATTTAGATACTAATAAAGAAGAAAAACTAAAATGGTTAAAGTATACTTTGTATATAGTAGGAGGAATTACATTGTTATTTGTATTAGCTGGAACTAGCTTATTTAGCTTCGAAAGTTTTAGAGACACCAGATGGGAGCAACAATTAAATGGAATATCAGAAGCGTTTATAATAGATAGAAAATCATTATTTTTTAATGATAGCTTACGTTCTTTAATCTTAATTTTAATATTGGCGGCAATATTATGGGCATTCTTAAAGGAAAAAATCAATAAGAATATAACCATAGGTATATTAGGTTTTTTAATTTTATTTGATTTGGTTGGTGTCGATAAGCGTTATGTAAATAAAGATGATTTTGTAGCTAAAACTAAAGAAGAAAAACCTTTTCAAGCTTCAGAAATTGATAAAGAAATTTTAAAAGACAAGTCTTATTATCGTGTTGCAAATTTTGCAGTTAATCCCATAAATGATGGTAGTACATCTTATTTTCATAATTCTATAGGTGGTTACCATGCGGCTAAACCAAGACGTTTTGAAGAACTGTTTGAATACCAAATTACCAAGAATAATTTTGAAGTATTGAATATGCTCAATACTAAGTATATTATTTTCGGTGATCAGCAAGGAAATCTTCAATTTCAAAAGAATGAAGAAGCTAATGGTAATGCTTGGTTTGTAAATCAAGTTGAGTTTGTTAATTCAGCAGATGAAGAGATTAAGACTTTAGATAGTTTAAAGACTAAAGAAAAAGCTATTATTTCTACAGAATTTAAAGACTTGCTACAAAAGGCTAATTATCCTAAAGACTCAACGGCTACAATTTCTTTGACCAAATATGGAGTTAATGAATTAAGATATGCAACGGAATCGAGTTCAGGACAACTAGCAATATTTTCAGATATTTATTATAAAAACGGTTGGAAAGCGTATATTGATGGTGAAGAATCGACTATCCTTAGAGCAAATTATGTACTTAGAGCATTAGTAGTTCCAGCTGGCAATCATGAAATAGTATTTAAGTTTGAACCTTCAGTGATCAAAACTGGTAATAAAATTACATTAGTATCATATGCTTTACTTTTATTAATTCCTTTAGGTTGGTTCTTTGTTGAAAGAAGAAAAACATGAGTCACCACAATAAACGCTACAATCATACCATAGAGTTTTTACAAAAAGTGCTTCCAACCCCAGCAACTATTTTAGATCTGGGAACTCGAAATGATTTTAGTGAGATCATGGAGAAATATGGTTATAAAGTTTATAATACCGAAGGTGAAGATTTAGATACACTGCCAGAAGTTGTAAAAAAATATAATGTAGATGCAGTTACTGCTTTTGAGATTTTTGAACATTTAATAGCTCCTTTTAATGTTCTCAGGTCAATCGAATCAACTAAATTGATAACTACTATTCCTTTAAATTTATGGTTTGCGAAAGCATATCGATCTAAAACAGAAGAATGGGATCGACATTATCACGAGTTTGAAGATTGGCAATTCGATTGGCTACTAAAAAAATCTGGATGGAATATTAAGGAAGCTCAAAAATGGACAAGCCCTGTAAATAAAATAGGATTTCGTCCTATTCTAAGGAGATTCACACCGAGATATTATGCAGTTTATGCAGAAAGATAGACTATGAAAATAGGTATGATCTTAGATAAAATTTTTCCACCCGACCCAAGGGTAGAAAATGAAGCCATTTCTTTGGTAAATGCTGGGCATGAAGTTTTTTTATTCTGCTTAAAATATAATGAAGAGCCTAGAAATGAGATCATAAACGGGATTGAAATTAGACGGTATAGATCGAATAAATTAGAGTATAAATTATCAGCCTTGGCATATACTTTACCTTTTTATACGAATAGTATGGCTAAAAAAATTAGTCATTTTATTAACCAAAATTCGATTGAAGTAATTCATATTCACGACATTAGAATAGCTGGTGCAGTCTTTAAAGTTAATAAAAAACTTAATTTACCAACTGTTCTTGATTTACATGATAATATGCCAGAAATCATGAAACTGTATCCTCACCTTCAGAAATTTCCGGGTAAGTATTTGATTTCTCCACGAAGGTGGAAACAAAAAGAAGAAGAATTTATAACTAAGACGACAAAAATCATTACAGTTACTGAAGAATCTAAAAATGAAGTTATTGATAGAATCAACGCTAGTAAAGATAAAATTGTTGTTGTGCCAAATACTGTGAGACAATCTTTTTATAATGATTTTGTATTAGATGAAAATATTGTTGAAAAATATGAGGATAGTTTCGTGGTACTATATTTGGGAGATACAGGTTTGCGTAGAGGCTTGCAAACTGCTATAGAGGCTACTTGTATACTAAAAGAGAACATATCAAATCTAAAGTTGGTAATAGTTGGTAGAAATACAACAGATACAGTTTTAAAAAATCAGGTAAAAGAATTAAAAATTGAAAATTATATAGATTTTCAAGGTTGGCAAGATATTAGCCTGTTTCCTTCATACATTTTGGCAAGCTCGGTATGTATTTCGCCATTACACCGTAATATTCATCACGATGCTGCTTATGCAAATAAACTTTTTCAGTATATGAGTTTCGGTAAACCTATTTTGGTTAGCAATGCTATAGCGCAGAAAAATCTAATTGAGAGAGCTAAAAGTGGGTTGGTTCATATAGAAAAAGATGTAGACGATTTAGCGGATAAGGTACTAGAGCTATATAAAAATAAAAGCCTTGCTTCTGAGTTAGGAAAAAATGGAAAATTATTTATTGAAAATGAGTTTTCTTGGGAAAGAACTTCTAAAAGTTTGATAGATTTATACACCAAATTCAATTAATTGAAGATACTAATTATTACATATTATTGGCCTCCTGCTGGTGGTTCTGGAGTTCAACGATGGTTGAAATTTGTAAAATATCTACGTGATTTTGGTATTGAACCTGTTGTGTATACTGTAGATAATCCTAAATATCCAATTTTAGACACATCGTTATCTAATGATATTCCTGAAAATATAGAATTAATAAAATATCCTATTTGGGAACCAAATAATTTATTTTCCATTTTTGGAAATAAAAAAAAGAGTACAAGTGCTGGATTTTTAGATTCTAATCCATCTTTTTTTGGAAAAGTTGCTCAATATATAAGAGCTAATTATTTTATACCAGATGCACGTAAATTTTGGATAAAACCATCAATAAAGTATTTATCTAACTATTTAGAAAAGAATCCTGTCGACGCAATAATTAGTACAGGACCACCTCATAGCCTTCATATGATTGGTTTGGGGTTAAAAGAAAAATTAAATAACAAGTGGATTGCTGATTTTCGAGACCCTTGGACAGAAATTGATTACTTCCACCAATTACCATTAAGTAATGCGTCAAAAAGAAAGCATCAAAAGCTAGAGCAAGAAGTTTTAGGAAGTGCTGATGCCGTTTTAGTTGTTGGTAAAACAATGGCAGAAAATTATAAAAAGTTTAATAATAATACCTACATCATAACCAATGGTTATGATTCTAAAATTTCTGGCAAAGAAATTATTCTAGATGATAAGTTTTCTCTTGTTCATATAGGTATGATGAATGCAGATAGAAATCATAATATTTTATGGAAATCCTTAAAAGAACTATGCTTAGAAAATGATGAATTTGCTAATGACTTACAATTAAAATTTATAGGTAAATTGGCTGATGAAGTGAATCAGTCTCTAAAAGAAAACGACTTAAAAAATTATTCAGAGATTATAGATTATCTACCACATCAAAAGGTTTTAGATCACCAAAAGTCAGCTCAAGTTTTATTACTTTCTGTAAATAATGTACCAAGTTCAAAAGGTATTATTACAGGAAAAATATTCGAATATTTACAAGCTAAAAGACCTATTTTAGCAATTGGACCAACTAAAGGCGATTTGGCAGAAATCTTGTCTAACACTAATGCTGGAGTTATAGTTGATTTTGATGATAAGAATAATCTAAAACAAAAAATAGTAGGTTTATATAAAGAATATAAAAAGAGATCATTGATTATTAATTCTAATAATATTGAGCAATACCATAGACGGTCTTTAACCGAACAATTGGCAAATATTTTAAAAGAAGTTGTATCGTGAAGAAAATAGTAACCATATTGGGTGCAAGACCTCAATTGATTAAAGCTGCGGTGTTAAGTAGAATTATTACTGATAATAATCAATTAGAAGAGGTAATTGTGCATACGGGTCAGCATTATGATGCTAATATGAGTTCTGTTTTTTTTGATGAAATGCAGATACCCAAACCTGTTTATAATTTAGGAATAAGTGGCCTGAACCATGGAGCGATGACAGGGCAGATGCTTGAAAAAATAGAGGAAGTTTTAATTAAAGAAAAACCTGATGCTGTTATAGTTTATGGCGACACCAATTCAACAATTGCTGGCGCTTTAGCTGCAAGAAAATTTAATTCTAAAGTAATACATATTGAAGCAGGTCTGCGATCTTTTAATATAAAAATGCCTGAGGAAATCAATAGAATAGTTACTGATAGAATATCAGATCTATTATTATGCCCAACAGAAGCTGCTATGAATAATCTTAAGAAAGAAGGTTTTGATAATTTTGAAGCAAAAGTTGTAAAATGCGGAGATATTATGAAAGATGCTGTAGAGTTTTATGGACGAATTTCATCAGAGAAATCTTCGATCATCAAAAATTTAAGTTTAACTGATTTTGTGTTAGCGACAATACATCGCCAAGAAAACACTAATGACATTGAGAAACTATCTTCAATTTTTAAAGGATTAGAACAAATCAATAATGAAGCTCAAGTTATTCTTCCGCTACATCCTAGAACAAAGAAAATACTCACTTCAAATAATATACATCCTAAAATAACGATGATAGATCCAGTGGGATACTTTGATATGCTTGAGCTTTTAAAGCATTGTAAAATGGTTATTACTGATAGTGGTGGTTTGCAGAAAGAAGCATTTTTTAATAAGAAACATTGTATTATTGCTAGAGATGAAACAGAATGGGTAGAGTTAGTTGACAATGGTTTTGCTAAAATTGTAGGTAGCGATCAACAAAAAATGTTTTCCGCTTTTAATGAATTTAAGAATAGTAATACTGATTTTTCAAATAATCTTTATGGTGATAATGTTGGAGAAAAAATATATAACGAAATACTAGAACTTGTAAATTAAGAGTAATGACTTTACCAAAATTTTTATTAGGTGATAATACTGACTATCCAGATGATATTTTTATCCTGCACACAGAATATCCTCAATTTGTTATTAATTTAAAAGATGACGAAATTGAATGGTTTGAAGATGTACGAGGCGACAACGAAACTGCATTAACAAATGAAATTAATGACTTGATAGAGAAAGCTTCTCAATTTTATGATCGAGAAATGGAACGTTATTCTGAATAAAAAACCCCCAATATTACAATTGAGGATTTAACTTTTATATGTGGCGTAATTTAACGTCCACCTTTTAGTTCATCTTGCCATTTTTCTAATGCTTCCCATTCACCATTAGCGGCCATCCTAGCTTGTTCAGACCATGTGCCTGGGTTATGAATTCGATATCGAGGCCCAGCATTATCTAAAATACCTTGTATACGATCAACAGTCGCTTCAGATAATTGCCTAAAGCTCCAAATACCATCATTATTTAGTAATCCTTTTATTTTAGGGCCAATACCTTCCACTTTAGTAAGATCATCCTTTACAGAGTCATCTATTTTTGCAACACCATCTACAAAACTAGTAGCAATATCCCCAGTATCTGCAATACCAGATGCAGTAACTTTTCTTGCTTTAATGATTGTGCTTTGTTCGTGTTCTAAATCTCTATACTTAGTTTTCCATTCTTCAATTTCATTTTGGCATCTATTATTATACCACCAGCGCCAAAAAAACCATCCGATTAAAAAGGCGCCCAACATCCATAAAAATAATTCTACTAAGTGTGCAGTATTTTGATTTGAAAATATTGATAAGGTCATGGTTATTATTTTATGGTTATTACTATTCTTCTATTTTTAGCTCTTCCTTCTTCACTTCTATTTGTTGCTACAGGTTCTGATTCACCTTTTGAAACTACTTCGATTATATTGGCCGGAATTCCTTGTGAAATTAGATAATTTTTCACATTGTTCGCACGATCTAGTCCCCATTGATAATTATTTACACCAACACTATCTGTATGCCCTGTTACTAAAACTTTTCTATTAGGATACTTTTGTAAATAATTTTTAAGCTCTATAGTATATGCTCTTAAAGTTCTATCTGGCTTAAATTCTGCAACGGCAAAATCTGAATACAATGTTTTATTTGCAATACCTGCTTCAATTTCTGTTACACGCTCTTTACTAATATTTTGAAATAACATTGAAACTCCATCATAATAATTTCCATTTTCATCGTAGCTAAATTCAGACAAAATAGTTTTAGGAACTATCCTGTCAGGATTTATACCTGCTTTAACTAAAATATTTTTTAAGAATTCAACTCTAGAATTACCAAAGTGAATATTCTTTGAACCACCGACTTCTGAAGCTAAATGTTTAACAGATACTAATAATTCTTTACCTTGATTGGCATTTAAATAATTGTAAATGGAGTCTTTAAAACCTAGCAATTCGTCAGGTATGTCAATCTTTCCATTTGAAGAGTTTATTGAAAATCCTTTAGGAAAGTTAAAAATAGAGGTCCCATCGGCTGTCATAATAGAGAATGCAGCTTTAGGAGTTTCTTTAAGATCTTTTGTTACTACAGGTTGTTCTTTGGTTTGATGTTTTTCTAATTGATTATGGGCGGTTGCACATTCTCCACAAATAGTATTGCTAACATATTGGTGAAAAAGTAATGCAAAAATGGCCCAAAGCAAAAAAACCAGAAAGGCTGGCCAGAATTTTTTCATGGTAGGGGATTTGGTTAATTAGTTATAAATATAGAGAAAAATGAATTTAATTCAAAGCTTGTTTGAAAGAGCATTTCTCGTTTATCATATTAAGACACAAAATATTATAAAAAGTCACTATTGCTTTATGGCTTTTTTGAAGCTTCTACCAATTCTAATTTATTTAATGATGCCTTTGTAGTGAATTGACCGTAATTAATTGTAGCGGTATTCTTTTCTATTTTCTCTATGATACCAACAGATCTGCTGTCAATAAGTCGAACGCGATCGTTCAATTTGTATTTATAATCAGATTTTCTTTTAGCCTCCTTTTTAGCTTCTATATCTTTTTCTTTTCTGACCTTCTTAACCTTTTCTAACACTTCTTTTTTTACAGTTTCTAGTTTTTGCTTTTGTTGTTGTTCTTGTTTTTTTTGTGCTACTTTTTCAGTCTTAGTATTAGGTCTATTCTTCTTTTGATGCTTAGATTTTTCTATAGTTACCCATTTCATCAAATCGGTTAAAAACTGCTTTTTGTTATTGGTCTGAAAATATTTATTGCTGAGCTCATTAAATTTTCTACCAACAGAAAGCATCTTTTGATTGTTGTCATACAGTTCTTGAAAACTTGCTAACTTTTCTTGAATTTTTTGTTCTTTATCAGATAAGTTTTCGGTGTGCTCTTGAGCTTTACTTTGAGCTTTCTCTAAGTTTTCTGATGTTTTTCTTAGTTTGTTGCGCTCTTGCTGTAGCTTAGAAATGGTTTTATCTAAACGTATTTTTTCTCGTTCTACTTTTTTCTTAGCACGATTAATTAAACTAAACGGAATACCATTTTTTTGAGCAACTTCAAATGTAAAAGAACTTCCGGCTTGACCGGTATATAATTTGAAAAGCGGCTCTAAGGTCTTTTCATCAAACTGCATATTGGCATTGGTCACGTTTTCTAACTCATCTGCCAATACTTTTAGATTTGCATAATGTGTAGTAATAATACCGTAAGCACCTTTTTCATAGAATTCTTCTAAGAAAATTTCAGCCAAAGCCCCGCCTAGTTCAGGGTCACTACCAGTACCGAATTCATCAATTAAAAAAAGTGTATTTGCATTACATTTTTTTAAGAAATTACGCATGTTTTTTAAGCGGTAGCTATAAGTGCTTAATTGATTCTGTATTGACTGATTATCCCCAATATCTGTAAGGATAGTGTCAAAAAAGTAAACTTCGCTGCGCTCGTGTACAGGTATTAAAATACCACTTTGTATCATTACTTGTAGTAGGCCAATAGTTTTTAAAGTGATACTTTTTCCACCAGCATTAGGACCAGATATTACTATGATCTGTTGCTCATTATTTAGCTCTAAAGTTTGTGGAATGGTCTCTATATTTTGTTCTCTGTTACTTTTTAATAGAATTGGGTGATATGCATCTTTTAAAAAGATTCTTTTTGTATTCGAAATGTTGGGGAGTATACCATTAATAGATTGCGCATATTTAGCTTTTGCAGCAACCAAGTCTAATTGTGTAAGGAATGTTTGATAATCGTTTAATAACGAGATAAACGGGCGAATATCGTTTGTTAACTTCTTTAAAATTCTAATAACTTCCTCTTGCTCTTCATGAATTAGATTTTGCAGTTCACGATTCAAATTAGTAGTAGATTCAGGTACTATAAAAAC
Organism: Maritimimonas rapanae; assembly: GCF_057837205.1. Lineage (NCBI taxonomy): Bacteria > Pseudomonadati > Bacteroidota > Flavobacteriia > Flavobacteriales > Flavobacteriaceae > Maritimimonas > Maritimimonas rapanae. Next base: position 464,203 of record NZ_JBYQFI010000001.1, read on the forward strand.
TATACTTCCTGTTTTAGAATTTCCTAAAATTGAACCTTTTACTTTACGTCTGTGCATGGCTTGCACAGCCAGAACCCGTTGATTTTCAATAACCGATTCTCTAATATCATCTAAATAACCAGCTTTAGCATTCTTACTTAAAGCACCAGAAAAACTTGAGCCGATCTTAGTACGAACAGAACTCATTTCTTTACGAATACTCTTTAATTGATCTGAGGCTTTATTATCTACTTCACCAAAATTATTGATGACTTTTCGAATTGCAGTAATTAATTCAGATGTTAATTCAATTTCAGAAGACTGGTTGTAAAGTGTCGGATAATATTCTTTAAATTTTTTTAAAAATTTTAATAGAATATTTACCGTTTCAGAGATTGCAGCAATTCTTAAAAAAGCTTCGGCTTCTAAAAAGCTGTCTTCAATACCTAGCAAATGTATCTCTTTGGTAACTTCTTCGAAATGATGATTGGGTATTTTGTTTTCGTTTTCAAAAGAACTTAGATATTCGTTTACCTGTTGTAATTCATCTAGTAATTTGAGCTTAGCGGTTATGGGTTTTATGCTTAGAACAGCTTGCCGCCCAAGATCAGAAACACAGAATTCACTTATACTGTTGATAACAGTATAAAATTCGAGGTCATTCAATGTTTTTTGGGTGATTTTACTACTCAAAACTGTATTTTTACAAACGAACTGCAAAGTAACTATTTTTACGAGTATTATGAATGTTAAGATTGCCGAAAGTTGGAAAGCTATTTTACAAGATGAGTTTGAGAAACCTTACTTTAAATCACTAGCTGACTTTGTGAAAACTGAATATAAAAATTATACTTGCTACCCCAATGGAAGTCAAATTTTTGCAGCTTTCGATCATTGTTCTTTTAATGACCTAAAGGTCGTAATTATTGGTCAAGATCCTTATCATGGTGTAGGCCAAGCAAACGGTTTATGTTTTTCGGTAAATGATGGTATTGTACATCCACCATCGTTGATTAATATTTTTAAAGAGTTAGAAACCGATTTAGGTTTACCAGTACCGTCAAGCGGAAATTTAGAACGATGGGCAGATCAAGGAGTATTACTATTAAATGCTACGTTAACTGTACGAGCACATCAGGCTGGTTCTCACCAAAATAAAGGTTGGGAGCAATTTACAGACGCTGTTATTGCCAAAGTTTCTGAACAAAAAGAAAATGTCGTCTTTTTACTGTGGGGTGGTTATGCTAAGAAAAAAGGAGCTAAAACAGACACTACCAGACACCATGTGTTAACTTCTGGTCATCCGTCTCCATTAAGTGCCAATAGAGGGTATTGGTTTGGTAACAAGCATTTTTCTAAAACAAATGATTTTTTGAGAAGTAGAAATTTAAATAGAATTGATTGGTAGTTTTCCGATAAATGATGAAGTTAACGGAAAAGGAATTAAGAGTCAAGTTAGATTATAGTTGCTCTCTTAACAACTTAATCTCATCACGCAATTGCGCCGCAGCGATAAAATCTAATGCTTTCGCAGCTTCTTCCATTAATTTTTGGCGATCTCTAATACGCTTTTCTATTTCTGGCTTTGGTAAGTATTCTAAATCTTGTTCTGCGGCTTTTAAAGCTGCAGAATCATAGTGAAAAGAAGTAATATTATTCTTCGTTAAACTATCATCAATATTCTTTTTAATTTGTGTAGGTGTAATACTATTCTTGGTATTATAAGAGATTTGTTTTTCGCGCCGCCGATTAGTTTCATCAATAGTCAATTGCATACTTCGCGTAACCTTATCAGCATACATAATAGCTTTTCCATTCACATTACGTGCTGCACGACCGACTGTTTGCGTTAATGATCTGTGGCTGCGTAAAAAACCTTCTTTATCGGCATCTAGAATAGCAACTAAAGAAACTTCTGGTAAGTCTAGCCCTTCACGTAAAAGATTTACTCCAATCAATACGTCGAATAACCCTTTGCGGAGATCTTGCATGATCTCAATACGCTCTAAGGTATCTACATCACTATGAATATATCGACAACGGATAGAAATCCTACTTAAATATTTAGTCAATTCTTCAGCCATTCTTTTAGTTAGTGTAGTCACTAATGTTCGTTCATCTTTTTCTACACGAACTTGAATTTCTTCGATCAAATCATCAATCTGATTTAGGCTTGGTCGCACTTCAATTTCAGGATCTAACAATCCTGTCGGGCGAATAATTTGCTCCACAAAGACACCTTCTGTTTTCTGCAATTCATAATCTGCAGGCGTAGCACTTACATAGATCACTTGATTTTGTATGGCTTCAAATTCTTCAAATTTTAATGGACGATTATCCATGGCGGCTGGTAACCTGAATCCGTACTCAACTAAATTTTCCTTTCGAGATCGATCACCGCCATACATTGCATGTGTTTGGGGTATAGTTACATGGCTCTCATCAATTACCATTAAATAATCATCCGGAAAATAATCTAATAAGCAGAAAGGTCTTGTACCCGCTTCTCTTCCATCAAGGTAACGAGAATAATTTTCGATACCAGAGCAATAACCCAATTCGCGGATCATTTCTAAATCAAATTCTGTACGCTCTTTTAGGCGTTTTGCCTCTAAATGCTTGCCAATTTCTTTATAATAATCAACTTGTTTTACTAAATCTTCTTGAATCTGATGGATGGCATTTTGCAACACATCTGGTGAGGTCACGAACAGGTTGGCCGGATATATATTGAGCTTCTCATACTTCTCGATGACCTTATTATTGACTATATCGAAGCTTTCGATTTCTTCAATCTCATCGCCAAAAAAATGTACACGATAGCCATAATCTCCGTATGATGGAAAAATAGTAATGGTATCGCCTTTTACCTTAAAAGTTCCACTTTTTATCTCAAAATCTGTTCTAGAGTATAAACTTTGAACTAATTGGTGCAAGAATCTTGTTCGAGCTAATTTTTGATCAACTTCAATGGAAATAACATTCTTTTTAAATTCTATTGGATTACCAATACCATATAAACAAGAAACCGATGCTACTACCAATACGTCACGCCTACCGGAAAGTAGGGAAGAAGTAGTGCTTAATCGCATTCGTTCTATATCATCATTTATAGATAGATCTTTTTCAATATAAGTACCTGAAACGGGTATATAGGCCTCTGGTTGATAATAATCATAATATGAAACGAAATACTCTACAGCGTTGTTCGGAAAGAATTGTTTGAACTCAGAATACAATTGTGCAGCCAACGTTTTATTATGTGCTAGAACCAGTGTAGGTCGCTGAATATTCTTAACAACATTAGCTACAGTAAATGTTTTACCAGAGCCAGTTACTCCTAAAAGTGTCTGATAACGTTCCCCTGATAAGATTTCTTTACTAATCTGCTCTATTGCTTGTGGCTGATCTCCGGTAGGTTTAAATTCTGATTTTAGTTTAAACTGCATCCTACAAAAATACGGTAATTTGTATTGATTTTAATTCAGAATAAAACAAACTTTATGTCATTTCGAGTGATTTTTCGAAGAAAATTATATCGAGAAATCTTCCGTTTTCTATACAAAATTGCTGTCGCAATTTCACTCAAACTGACAAGATTTTTCTAAACTATAAATCCCTTCTTTTAAGTAGACGATACGATAAATAGATAAAAAGAAATGTCCAAAACAATACTATTAGTATATCTGTTAACTGAACTGAAAAATCTTTAGATAAGTCTTCGCCAACTTGTTTTGCTACACTTTGTACAGCGTTTAATCTGGTAAATGGCTCTTTAATAAGATTAGACATAGATTCTAATGGCAAGAATTGCATAAATTGATTCACTTTTTCAGTGATATTTTCAAAACCTGTATCTCTAAATCTCCAAAAAAGAAATCCTTTAAAGATACTTTCTATAATAAACCAAACCAAGATGCCTCCTACAGCAAATGCAGAACGTTTTACAAGAATACCCATGAATAAACCGAAAGAAAAGAACCCGACTAATTTTATAAAGAATGCTAATAAATATTCTAAGTCAGAAAACACGATGCCAAGCTCATTGTAATCAGAATAAGCATATCCTAAAATTAAAGAAACCACAAAAACAAATATTGTAGATACAGCCGCAAAAACTAAGACTGTGTAGAACTTAGATAGAATAAACTCTTTCTTGCTTAGTCCATCTATTAAATTTTGTTTCAGTGTTTTATTACTGTACTCATTTGCCATCATAGAAACAATAACTAGTAATAAAAAGAATTTAAAAATAGCAGCCATAAAACTGTTAAAGTGCCAGATATATGGAAAGTTAAAAATACCTTGATCTGCTAAATGAAATTGTACAGGGCCAATATCAAATTTAATAGCTGCAATCAAAGCAATTGACGTTAACAAGGCAAAATATATGATCGATAGAACTCTACTAGCTCTATTGTGTTTTAGTTTATGAAATTCTATATTTAAAAGACGTAACATGGCTGATTAGTTGTTGTTGGTTAGGGTTAAGAATTGTTGCTCAAGGCTAGGTTTACGTTTTACTAAATGTGAGAGTGTAATACCATTTTTAAATAAGTAGGAATTGATATCTGTAGCAGACATTTCTTCATTTAAAGTAGCAATCAATTTTCCTTCGTCTAGTTTCACTGAACTTATGGATGCATGTTGTTCTAACAATTCTTTTAATTTATTTTCATCACCATCGGTATTTAATTCAAAAAATCCACTAGTGGCTACAATTTCATCAACACGACCGTCATATAATTTTATACCTTCTCGTATTACAACTACATGAGAACAAACTTTTTCTACTTCATCTAACAAGTGCGAAGCCAATAAAATAGTAGTACCATTGTTGGCAATATCTTTAATGATTTTACGAATTTCATGAATACCTTGTGGGTCTAATCCGTTTGTTGGTTCATCTAGGATCAATATTTCAGGATCATTTAGTAATGCAGAAGCAATAGCTAAACGTTGCTTCATCCCCAAAGAATAGGTTTTAAACTTACTATCTCTACGTTCATACAGATTAACAACCTTTAATTTTTCATCAATCTTATCGTATGCTACTCCTTTTATTTTACAAATCAGCTTTAAGTTTTGAGTTGCTGTCATATACGGATAAAAATTAGGTCGCTCGATAATAGCTCCAACTTTCTTTAGAGCTTCATGCGTAGAGATATTTCCATCAAACCAGCTAAAATCACCAGAAGTACGGTTTACTACATTTAAAATGATACCTAAAGTTGTAGATTTTCCGCTACCGTTTGGACCTAGAATTCCATAGACGCTTCCTTTTTTAATATCGAATGAAAGGTTGTTTACAGCATGTACTTTCCCGTATTTTTTATCGAGATTTTTAAGAGATAAGATTGTTTCCAAGTGTATTATCGTTTTGGTTGTTGTATAGTATGACGACCAAATTTAGGAATTGTAACAAAAAAATCAATTAATTCATAAGTTCATCAAAGTTGTCGAAGTCGAATTCATCAATGTCTATATCATCGTCTGCTACATTTGAAACATCATCAACTAGTTCACTTTTAAATTCCTTTTCTGGAGCCTTGTCCGGCACATTTCCAAGAGATAGAAGTAATAGAGGTAATTCACTTTCACTTAGGTTATCTACAAGACCTACTAGTTCTACAAAAAATGACCACATCGAAAAGAAATCATACACATAGATCAACTTAGATTTTTCTTCATCTATAATTTCTGATAGCAAAATATGTTGCATAGTGATAGCATCACCATCTTCACTCATGTCAAACAAAGGAATCTCTTCACCTTGATTCCAATTATCATCTGTAGTAAAAAACGAAGCCATTTCCGATCCGTCAAAACCAAAAGCATTAATAATAGCATTGTGCAGATCTTCTAATGAATCGTTTTGATTGATGGCAATCTCACGAATCACATCCTGTTCTGTGTCTAATATAATGCGTAGTTTGTAAACCATAAATAGTTATAAATACTGTGCAAAGTTAGCTATTTTAACAGGATAAAATAGTATAGTTTTAATTACTTTTACGTTTCTAAATTTTCTTTATGGATAAGCAAGCGATGCTAAAATTAATGAACCAAGCTTCTCAAAATACGTTGATGCAAACATTGGGTATTGAGTTTATAGATGTATCTCAAGATAAGGTGGTTGCTAGGATGCCCGTGTCTTCAAAGGTACATCAACCAGATGGTGTATTACATGGTGGAGCAAGTGTTGCCTTAGCAGAAACGGTGGGTAGTTTTGCTTCGTTTTTATCTATAGATCGAGAGAAAAAAATGGTACGAGGTTTAGAAATTTCTGCAAATCATTTGCGGGGGATTAAAGAAGGGTGGGTTACTGCAACGGCTAAACCATTACATAAAGGTAGAACTACACATTTATGGGAAATACGTATAGAAGATGAAGAACAAAGACTAATTTCTCTTTGCAAGCTTAGTACGATTGTTTTAGATAAAAAATCGGATTAAAAATGCGTATTCTAAAGCGTATTTTTAAGATATTATTAATTGTAGTTGTTGTACTTCTTTCTGGATTGCTAATAGCAACGCATGTATTTATGAGCCCCGACTCAGATAGAAAAGTGCTAAAAAAATTAACCAATAATTTTTCTGAACCAATTATAGCATATAATAATTATAAAGGTTTTGATTACCGTGTGATATCTATGCAAAAAGAAATAGATACAACATTACCTATTTTGATTTTTGTGCATGGTTCACCTGGTGACGCAATGGATTATCAGCGATATTTAAGAGATTCTTTATTGAATATCAAAGCCAATATATTAGCTTATGATAGAGTGGGGTATGGACCTAAAAACACAGGTAATGTCCAACCTACTTTAAAGTTCGAATTAGGAGTTTTACATAACCTAATTAAAGATTATCCTGAAGAAAGGATAGTCTTGGCAGGATATTCTTATGGCGGCCCCGTAATATTGGCATCTGATAAAAATTATAAATACAAAGTTTCTATGGCTAGTGCTGTGGTTGGTGAATATGAACCTATGTTTAAAGTGCTAAATTTTTATAAATGGAGATTAACTCGATGGTTGATTCCTGCAAAAGTAAAAGCAGCCGCTAAAGAAAAATATGCACATGTAGAAGAGTTTCCGAAGTATAAAGATCAATGGAATAAAAGTCCTTCAAAAATCATCAACATTCATGGTGACAAAGATTGGATAGTACCTTATAAAAATTCTGAATTTTTAGAGAAAGTTATTGATAAAGATAAATTTACGATGGTAACTATAAATGGTGGAGGCCATGATCTTATCTGGACTGATTTTGATTTGATTAAGGCTGAAATTTTAAAAACAGTAGACTAAGTTGGAATTTCAAGAGCTTTTAAATAAAATAGTATTTTCTTATACAAATCGACTCCCTTTTGTTGCATATAATAAGCCTAATAGCAAAGAAATTATAGGTTTTTTTCAAAAGAATGATGATTTATTTTACTTAGATTCTTTTAATACTTCAGGGTTTGTTTTCGCACCTTTTGATGATAGCGAAAAAACAATAGTAATCCCAGGGAGCGAGGCTGAAAGAATTGTAACACATTTTCCTGATAAAGAAGTGTTACTTAGTGCCAAAAATTTTCCTAAACCAACTAATAAATTTAAAGATCAGCATTTAAATTTAGTCAATAACGGAATAAAATTTATTAAATCTGGTAAAGCTCAGAAAATTGTTCTGTCAAGAAAAGAAGATGTTGAATTACATAATTTTTCGATTGCATCTGTATTCAAAAAATTAGTATTAAGCTATTCGAATGCTATGGTATACGTTTGGTGTCATCCTAAAATTGGATTATGGATGGGAGCCACGCCAGAGACCTTGATCTCTGTTACTAATAATGAATTTAAAACCATGGCATTGGCTGGAACTCAATCCTATAAAGGTAGTTTAGATATAGCATGGCAGCAAAAAGAAATAGAAGAGCAACAGTATGTGACTAACTATATTGAATCTCAATTAAAAGAAGTAACTATAGAATTGAGCTTTGGCAAACCGAATACAGTTAAGGCTGGAAATCTTTTGCATCTAAGAACAGATATTACTGGAAAATTAAATAACAAAAAAGATTTAGAAGTCTTAGTTAAAGAATTACATCCAACTCCAGCAGTATGTGGGTTGCCTAAGACTATTGCTAAGCAATATATTTTAGAAAACGAAAATTACAATAGAGATTTTTACACAGGCTTTTTAGGAGAGCTAAACATGAATAATTCTTCTAATTTATTTGTAAATCTACGTTGCATGAAAATTAATACCGATACCGCATCAATTTTTGTTGGTGGTGGCATTACTAAAGATAGTATTGCCGAAAATGAATGGCAAGAGACTGTAGAAAAATCGAAAGTGATGAAGATCAGTTTGGTTTAAAACATAAAAAAAGCCTTAGCGAAAAGCTAAGGCTTAACCCCTTTATTATACTTTGTTTTTAGTTTTCTATTTATAAAACAATCATGGTTCAAAAACTCCTACCTAATTTAAAGATTATTTATTTCTGAGCTTTAAAATGAGTCCAATAAACATCTTTTACAGATATCTCAAAATTTTTAAAGCCTACTTCTTTTAACCAATCTAGTTGATCGGTTACATTATCTGGCTTATCAAATTCATTATAATGATCCATGAGCCACTCCCACTTTTTGTTGTTGGGGTAGTTATTGAGAACAAAATTTTGCCAATATTTTAGCAATTGTTTATGCTCGGCAGCATTTTTATCGGTCATAAGATCTGAACTAGCATAAACACCATTTGGTTTTAAAGATTGGTAAATGCGTTTAAAAATTTCTTGCTTTTCTTTTTGATTACAATGATGGATACTAAACCCTGATACAATTAGATCAAAATGATTTTTAGGAAAATCATAATCATTAAAATAAGATTTAACGGTTTCGATATTTACATTTTTAAAACGCATCTGGCAATTAGAAAGCATTTCTTGCGAGGCATCTAGTAAAGTGTATTGTGCTTTAGGAAACAATAGCAATAACTGTTCTGTAACATTACCGTTGCCACAACCCAAATCTAAAATGGTTAGCGGATTAAAATCTTTAGAATAATTATTAGAAAAACAAGACAATAAATAATCGTAGTGCGGTACACATTTCTGCATATCGCTGGTATAGTTTTTAGAAAACTCGTCAAACTCAGATGCTATGTTGTCTTGTATTTTCAAGTTTCGCTTATCGGTTGGTGTATGGTTAGTTACGGAAAATCAGTTAGGATTTTCCGACGTACTCAAATGTAATTAATTCAAGTGAATTCCTGCGAAGGAATTCCGTAGTAATTAATTATACACGTTGTTGTGCTTTCGTTATTTTAATGATTCGAATCACAATATGGTTCTAGTTCAGATTTCAATTTTTGAGTACTTAAAAGTATTTGATTAAGTAATTGTTTTTCTCTAGAACTGACAATTATAGAAAGTGATATATGTTCTTGGAATTGCTTATAAATTACGTTGTTTTTATCTATATACCAGTTGACATTTGGCATCTGACTTAATAACTCATCACCAAATTCACTTTTATACAGAGGTGTTTGGTGAAGTCCAAAATCGGCTAAATCTTCATATTTGTATATAAATTGGTTTACATCTATGCGATTTTGATTAATGGTGTTCAATGCAAATTCTAAATCAGCATAATGTTGTAGAACTGCTATTTTTAAATCCGATTGTTTTAAATTTTCTAATTTACCAGACGATGTAATATCTTGTATTGCCAATTTACTTGGCACAAAATTATAAGACCTTATTGCTGGTAAATAATCTTTCATTATATCTGATTTATCATTTACTCCAGAATATAAATTAGTTAACACTCTTTTAGCAGAAGACTTCCTTTTATCTAACGATTCGATACTTGCCTTGATATTATTTTTATCAGTTTCTAAATCTTCCTTGATTTTACAATAGTAGATTTTTTCCTGCTCTTTTTTCTGAATATTTTGATTCCAATTGTTAATTGACAAGGCTATTAAAATTCCAATAACGACAAGTACAATTTCTCCAATTGCATATTTAAAATACTTTCCAGTTTTTCCTTCTGAAAGTAAATTTTGTCTAATTTTTCTAAAGAATTTTATCATTGGTTATTGGTTGGTCATAATGAAGCACAATGTTTAGATATCGTTCCGTTTTAATGAACTATATCGGCCGATAAGCGAAGTTAGCAGAAAACAAGTTAAGAATCAAGTTGAATTATAACATGCTTTTAGTATTCGATCATTACCAAAAAGGTCTTTTCGTAATGCTACATCTGCAAACCCTTTTTGTTGTAATAGTTGAACAGTTTCTTTACCTAAATATTGGTTGATCTCGAAAAATAAAAGTCCATTTTTGGTAAGCTGCACTTTAGAAATAGCAGCTATTTTATCATAAAACAATAAGGGGTTATTGCAATTTACAAATAATGCAAGATGTGGTTCATTATCTAAAACATTAGCTTTTATTTCTTGTTTTTCATCTTCTAAAACATATGGTGGGTTAGAAACAATGATGTCGAACATGAGGGATTTCTCATCTTCACTCGAAATAACATCAGTGTTTAGAATATCTTGCTGAATAAAATTTATATCTACTTTATTTAAATCGGCATTGTGTTTGGCTACAGCTAAAGCTTCAGTCGAAATATCTAAAGCAAAAACTTTTGCGTCTGGTAAATTTTTAGCAAGAGAAACTGCTATGCAGCCACTACCAGTACCAATATCTAGAATGTTTAAATTTCCTTTTTTGTTTTTAGTTTCTTTAATAATCCAATCCAGCAATTCTTCTGTTTCTGGTCGAGGTATTAAAACATCTTTTGTGACTTTAAATTTTAATCCAAAAAACAAAGTTTCACCTATAATATATTGTATAGGTTTTTGTTGTTGCAATTCCGCGAAAGCGTGTAGAAAAAAATCTAAATCGATATCATTTATTTTAAGACCTGGCTGCATAACTAGATCAACTCTGGTCAATCTTAATTTATATTCGATCAATAGCTGAAAAAAAGAAGCTATTTCTTCTTTAGGATATAGAGTTTTTAAACCGACATCGAATTTAGATCGTAATTCTTTTAAGGTCATGTTACAGATCTTTTAGCATCCAAACTCCGCAAGCTGTATGCCCAGTGCTACCCAAGGGGCCATTTAAATGTTTAAATCCGTTCTTCTCATATATTTTAATAGCAGATAACATACTGGGGTCAGACTCTAAGTAACATTGCTTGAATCCTAATTCTTTAGCGGCTTGTATGCAGGTATCAAATATGTTTTTACCATAACCTTTACCACGAACTTTAGGCATTAAATACATTTTCTGAAGCTCACATGTCTCACTTTTTGATCCTTTTAAAGCTTTAATACCGCCACCACCAACTACTTCTTCATCAACTTCAAGTACAAAGTAAGCTTGATCATTGGCTTGGTAGGCTTCATACATGGCTTTTGTATCGTCATCTTCATAAGCACTTCCGGTAGTTGGTAAGCCAAATTCGACAATGGTAGATTTGACAATTTGTTCAATTTTTTGATTGTCTTTGGGTTCTATTTTTCTAATATTCATCATATAAATACTATATCTTAAAACTGTACATTTGTGACGTGAATATACACGAAAAATATATAAAACGCTGCCTAGAATTAGCTAAAAACGGATTAGGAAATACAAGTCCAAATCCGATGGTTGGTTGTGTAATTGTTCATAATGATTTAATAATAGGCGAAGGGTATACCAGTGCTTATGGCGGAAATCATGCAGAAGTGAATGCCATAAATTCTGTGGAGGACAAATCTTTACTCAATGAGGCTATATTGTATGTTAGTTTAGAGCCGTGTAATCACTTTGGTAAAACACCACCATGTTCCGATTTAATTGTAAAAAGCGGAATTAAGAATGTGGTTATCGGTTGTGTTGATCCTTTCGAAAAAGTTGCTGGTAGCGGAATTCAAAAGTTAAAAGATAATGGGTGTAGTGTTACTGTTGGAGTTTTAGAAAAAGAATGTAGAGAAAGTAATAAGCGATTTTTTACCTATCAAACAAAAAAACGACCATATATTATTTTAAAATGGGCAGAAACTAAAGATGGTTTTATAGATATTGATAGACAGGTTAATGATATTGAGGATGCAAAACCGAATTGGATAACGAATCAATATTCACGCCAATTAGTGCATAAATGGAGAGCTAAGGAAGATGCTATTCTTATCGGAACTAATACTGCTGTAAAAGACAATCCTAAATTAGATGTGAGGGATTATAAAGGTAAAAATCCTGTTCGAGTAATTTTGGATAAAAGTTTACGAATTCCTACCTCTTACCATATATATAATAAAGGTGTAAAAACGATAATTTTAACAGAACAAGAAAAGGATTCTTCAAGTGATCTAGTTTTTGAACAAATTGATTTCTCTAAAAATGTAGCCAAACAAGTGTGTGAGGTTTTATTTAAACATAATTTATTATCTGTACTTGTAGAAGGTGGTGAACAAACGTTGCAATCTTTTATTGATTCAAATCTTTGGGATGAAGCTCGCATTTTTACTGGAAGCACTAATTTTTCAAATGGAATTGGAGCTCCAAGGGCCTCAGGAAAATTGATTTCTGAAACTAACATTCAAAAAGATGTTTTAAAAATCATTAAAAATGTTTCTTTTTAGAAATGATTGATACTTATAAAACAATTTCAAAACCTTCAGAAGAGGCTATTTTTAAAGATCGAGGCAGTAAATTTTTGGGTTATGCTTTTCCAATTCTTAGAGAAGAAGAAGTAAAAGAAATTATTATTGGTTTAAAAGAACAGCATCATAAAGCAAGGCATTGGTGTTATGCTTATAGAATAGGAATTGAGGAAAACACTATAAGATTTAGAGTAAATGATGATGGTGAGCCTAATAATTCTGCAGGTCAGCCTATTTATGGTCAAATTCTTTCAAAAGATTTAACAAATGTATTAATTGTAGTAGTTCGCTACTTTAGTGGCACTAAATTAGGTGTTAGTGGGCTTATAAATGCATATAAGACTGCTGCTGAAATGGCTTTAAATGCATCAAAAATTATTGAAAGAACAATTGAAACTACTTTTAAGCTTGTTTTTGACTATAAAGATATGAATAGAGTAATGCGTGTTATAAAAGAGAAACACATAAATATCTTAGAACAAAAAATGGAGCTTAATTGTGAATTAGTGATTTCAATAAGAAAAAGTGATGCTGAAATGGTAAGAACAGCTTTCGAAAACCTACGTTGTTTAAAAATTAACGAAATTTAACCGAACAGGTTTTCTGTTTTTTCTAAAATGTAATCTGGTGCTTTAGTTGGCTTGTTTTTTTTCATATCAATAAAAACTAAAGAGCAATACGCTTTGTTAAGTAATTCATTGTCTTCATTATATAGCTCAAAATTAAATTCTATTCGTACAGAAGGTTTTTTAATTAAGGTTGTTTTTAAGGTAAGCAGATCGTCATATTTTGCAGGTTTTAAATAATCGATATTTAAATTTAAAACTGGTAACATAATACCAAGCTCTTCCATACGTTTATAAGATAGGCCTAGGTTGCGTAACCATTCGACTCTCCCCATTTCAAAATATTGGGCATAGTTACCATAGTAAACGTAGCCCATTTGGTCGGTTTCTCCGTATCTGACGCGGAATTGAATAGTATGTGAGGACATTAATTTTTGTAAATTAGGTGCGAGAGTTTACGTAAAAAAAAATTAATAATCAATAGGAATTTTATTTTTTTATGACAAAAAATATTCACATTTTTGTAACGCCGAAGAATGAAAGAGTTCTCACCCAAGAATTCTTGATTTTTTACCCTTAACCAAAACAAAAACTAGACCCTAAATAATGACAAAAACTGCAACTTCAGTTTGGAATAATTGCCTGTCCTTTATAAAGGATAATATTAAGCCTCAAGCATACAAAACTTGGTTCGAACCAATTAAGCCGATTAAAATTACTGGAGAAGCATTAACTATTCAAGTTCCTAGCAAATTTTTTTATGAGTGGTTAGAAGAGCATTATATTAAATTATTAAGGGTTGCTTTAGTTAGAGAATTGGGTGATGATGCAAAGTTGATTTATGATGTAAGAATGGAAAATGCTTACAGTAGTAAGAATCCTCACACAGTAAAAATACCTAGCTCAAATAGAAAACCATTTAATTCGCAAGGAGTAACAGTTCCGTTAGAATTTGATAAACGTGAATTAAGAAATCCATTTGTTATACCTGGTATTCAAAAAGTTAAGATCGAATCTCAGTTAAATCCTAATTACAATTTCGATAGTTTTATAGAGGGTGATTCTAATAGATTAGCCAGATCTGCGGGCATGGCTGTTGCCAATAAGCCTGGAGGCACTTCTTTTAACCCTTTGTTGATCTATGGTGGTGTTGGATTGGGTAAAACACATTTAGCACATGCTTTAGGTGTAGATATTAAAGATAAATACCCTGAAAAAACGGTTCTTTATATTTCAGCTGAAAAATTCACACAGCAATATATAGATTCTGTTAAAGGAAATACTAGAAATGATTTTATTCATTTCTACCAAATGATCGATGTGTTAATTATTGATGATGTACAGTTCTTATCTGGTAAATCGGGTACTCAGGATGTATTCTTCCATATTTTCAATCATTTACACCAAAATGGCAAACAGGTGGTGTTAACGTCAGATAAAGCGCCTGTAGATATGCAAGATATTGAACAGCGTTTATTATCTCGTTTTAAATGGGGTTTGTCAGCAGAATTACAAGCGCCTGATTATGAGACAAGAATTTCTATTCTTCAAAAGAAGCTATTTAGAGATGGAGTAGAAATGCCTGATGAAATTGTTGAATATATTGCTAAGAATATTAAAACAAATGTTCGAGAATTAGAAGGAGTTCTAATTTCTATGATAGCGCAAGCATCATTTAATAGAAAAGAATTTACGCTAGCTTTAACGAAGCAGATCGTAGATAAGTTTGTTAAGAATACTAAGCGTGAAGTTTCTATTGATTATATACAAAAAGTAGTATCTAAATATTTCGAAATGGATGTTACTACATTGCAATCTAAAACCAGAAAACGTCATATTGTTCAAGCGCGTCAGTTAGCAATGTATTTTGCTAAAAAAATGACAAAAGCTTCGTTGGCAAGTATTGGTTCTCAGATAGGTAGCAGAGATCATGCAACAGTACTACACGCTTGTAAAACGGTTGATAATCTTACTGAAACTGATAAACAGTTTAGAAAATACGTAGAAGATATTACCAAAAAACTTTCGTTTTAATTTATTGATATGACTCGTATTCTAATGGTTTGTCTGGGCAATATTTGTCGCTCACCATTAGCAGAGGGTATTCTAAAATCTAAAGTCGATTCCAATAATATTTATATTGATTCTGCTGGTACAGGAGGTTATCACATAGGTGAATTACCAGATAAAAGATCTATAGCTGTAGCCAAGAAACATGGCATAGATATTACGGATCAACGTTGTAGAAAATTCACTGTACAGGATTTTGATGATTTTGACATAATTTTTGTTATGGATAATTCGAATAGGAGAGATATACTTTCTTTAGCTAGAAGTAAAGAAGATGAGGATAAAGTAAAAATGATCTTAAACGAAATATTTCCTAACGAAAATGTAGATGTTCCCGATCCTTATTATGGTGGTGAATTTGGCTTTGAAAGTGTATACGATATGCTAGATAAAGCTTGTGATATAATTGTTGAGAAATTATGAGTTTAGGTAAATTATATTTGATTCCTACTACTTTAGGAGATAATGAGCCTTTAGAAGTATTACCGCTTTCGGTAAGACAAGTGATTGAAAAAACACGTCATTTTATTGTAGAGAATGAAAAATCAGCCAGACGTTTTATTAAAAAGATCACACCAAAAAAGGCACAGGGATTATTACACATTTATATTTTAGATAAATTCACTGACAGCATAGAGATACAAGATTATTTAAATGCATGCTTAGATGGTAAAAATGTAGGATTACTATCTGAAGCTGGTGTTCCAGCTGTGGCAGATCCTGGCGCGTTAGTTGTGCAGTTAGCGCATCAAAAAGAAATTAGAGTAGTTCCATTAGTTGGTCCATCATCTATTATAATGGCCTTAATGGCATCAGGTTTAAATGGTCAAAATTTTGCTTTTAATGGCTATTTACCTATCGATAAATCTGATCGTAAGAAGAAAATTAAGCAATTAGAAAAACTATCTTCAGAAAAAGATCAATCTCAAATATTCATTGAAACACCATATAGAAACGAAAAAATGTTTGCAGATCTATTGCAAACATTAACACCAATAACAAGCCTTTGTATAGCTGCGGATATTACGTTGGCTACAGAATATATACATACCTATAGTGTTCAAGAATGGAAAAATAAAAAACCAGGCTTGCATAAACGCCCTGCAATTTTTATAATACATAAGAAATAAAAAATCCTCGACAATAGCCGAGGATTTTTTAATTAACTAACCAATAATTATAACCAATCAAATTGCGGGTTTTCTATTTGCTTCAACTAATGAAGTATCGTAACCAGCAAACTTTTTTAAGTAATGTTCAATTGTTGTGCCATAGGCATCAGTAAATTCAAACTCACCATTACTCCTTAAATATTTTTTTACACTTCCAGCCCCAGCTAAATGTGCTGCTGCTAGAATACCAGATTCAGTAATTCTAATTCCATTAATTCTTTTACCTACACTTCGTTTAATGTCTCTAATTAAGATCCACTTATTTACTGAACACAATGCTGAGAATGCATCTTCTTGTAGTTTAGCATCTTTTAAAAATTCTGTTGTGTCGTAAATTTTAAAGCGTTTTAGTGTAGATTTACCAAATTGGTACTTGCCTAAATAACCTAAAGTGTTTACAGTGTTGTACTTGCCTTGAGATTCTTTAAAGCCTAATGCTTCTTTAAAACCAATGAACGATCTACCAGTTACAGGTAGTAAGGGCTCTACTTGTGTCTCAATCAATCCGGTAGGGTATACCGTATAGATTGCATTTTCCGTTGGTACGTTATATTTTACAGATACTTGTTGTTTCCAGGTGGTAAAACCTGATGTAATAAAGTATATCACTGTAATAATACTGAATACCTTTAGTACTTTCCTTTTCATGATATTGCAAATTAAAAATCAACACTAGGCTGATTTAATTTGAGCGTGCAAATATATAGCAATTGGTCAAATTTACAAAAAAATTAATAAAATTTTAATATTCTGTAAATCAGTAATTTAAAAATATAAAATATGAAATTTGAGCTTGCCTTTTGAGTTTATTTCGAGTGTAGGGGCAGGAATTTTGATAAAGTTGATCGTAGAAAACACTGTTTTAAGCAGTTTAGAGCGTGTTTTTACCTTAGTAAGATCTACATCTAAACTAAAGTAAAATTGCCTGTATCGATCGATTTGAGGTAGGTTGGTTTCTAAGGGTAGCTCTTTTTTAGCAGAGATCATACCTTCTGCACCATACCCAAAGGCCAAATTGAACCATTTCGGCAAATTACTTTGCTTATTAAATGACCATAAATTAGCTGATAACCAGTATGTTTGACCATTATAGTCTTTTAAAGTTTGCTCTAAAAAGTTCTCTCCCAGCAATTCTGGTCGTAAATCTGCATAAGAAGTAGTATGAAATGAGTATTTTAAAGTAATCCTTTGCTCATTCCATAATAACTCTTGCCCTACTAGTAATCCTGTTCCGGTTGCATTTGCTATCAAATCACCAGTTGAAAAGCCCCATCGCTCTGAGAATCCGTCCAAGACTTCAACGGAAGTTAAAAACAGAAAACCTAAAGGAGCTCCATAAATTAACTGATTTTTTTTGCTTTCACCAGCCCAATCGAGAACTTCCATACCTAATTTGCCTACATAATAAGATGACATAACATGCCCTATCTTATCCATTTGTAGCCAGTGACTATTGTCATTTATTGTTTGAAAAGAAGTGCGTGGATAATCGGCATACCATAACTGATTCATACCTGTGAGTGCCGCCGCAGCCACAGCTACTTCTGTAATATAAACAGTGTTTCTGCGTGATTTATTTAAGGTATCTGATTTTTGCCAGAAAGTAGTTGTTTTTTGACCAAACCCGATAAGACAACTAATTATTAAAAAGCTTAATATGACCCATTTTTTAGGACACATATTTACCTATTTATACCTTGCTGACTTACCCACCTGTGGTATTTGCCGGCATTGATGTTATGCTGTGCTAATGTTCTTGCAAATTCATGGTAACCAAGCTTTGTAACACTCGCGCACATGTAATAATAATCATGTCTTTTATCATTTAAAACTGCATCGATTGAAGAGATATCTGGCATTGCGATTGGGCCAGGTGGTAAACCTTGATTTGTATATGTATTGTAAGGTGAATCTATTTCAAGGTCTTTGTTCAATACGCGTTTATATACTTTGTCTTGTCCATATTTTTGTTTCAGTGCAAAAATAATGGTAGGATCAGCACCTAATGGCCATCTACTTCTTAATCTATTTAAGTACAAACCAGCTACTATTGGTCTTTCTTCTGCTTGAGATGTTTCCTTTTGTACAATAGATGCTAATGTAATCACTTCATTTTTAGATAAATTAAGTCTATCAGCTTTAGCGAGACGATCTTTATTCCAAAATCTATCGTATTCTTTTAACATTCTGTCTCGAAATTTTTCTGGTGAAGTATTCCAGTAAAACTCATAGGAATTAGGAACAAATATCCCTAATACTGTAGCTTTTGTGAGTTTATTCTTTTTAAGAAAATCAGTATCTAAAATTGCAGCAACCAATTCTATAGAGTCCGCTTCTAGTTGCTCTGCAATTCTACCAGCTAGTCTTTCTATAGTATCTTGGTTGTTAAATGATATTTTTATTGGTGTTTGCTCTCCGCTTCTTAATAGATCAACAAGATCGTTATTGTTCATCCCGTTTTTTAAAACATAATGTCCAGCTTTTATTTTGTTGGGATAGTTTTTTTGTTTAGCGACCCATTCGAAGCTTTTTTCATTTTTTATAAATGGTGATACAGCAGTTATTACTTCCTCGAAAGTTGCCTCTGAAGAAATATAAAGTGAAGCATCTTCTTTTACATTACCATTATATATTTTATTGTAATAATTATAGCCTATAAATCCACCTACTACTAACGCAATTACAAATAAAATTAATATGATTTTTTTTAAACTCATTCTTTTATTAATTGGAATAAAACTTCATTTTTAAATTTTCCGTTAGAGAAAATCCAATCTTCTTTTGAACCCGCTTTTTTAAAACCTATTTTTTTAAACAGAGACAAGCTTTTTTTATTGTCTTCAGTTATATTGGCATATAGTTGATGCAAATTTAAAACAGTAAAACAGTAATTTTTTAGTAATTGTAAAGCTTCAGTGGCATACCCTTTTTGTTGATACTCTTTAATGATCAAGATACCTATACCAGCTCTTTGATGTTGAGGGTTAAAATCAAAAAGATCTACCATACCAATTGCATTGTTGGTTTCATTATTTACTATAATCAATCGCAATTGTTTCACCTCATAAATATCTAAATGTGCATTAGCGATGTATTGTTCTAATAAATGCTTAGAAAATGGTGTTAGAGTGTTGCTAACCTCCCAAAACGTTTCATTATTCTCTGTTGAGAATAAAAACTCTAAATCTTCGGATTCTACAGCTCTTAAATAAATATGTTTGCCAGTTAGTACTTGCATTAAATTTTAATAGTTCCTTTAAAAACTTGGTTTGTTACTCCTTTTAAGAACACATTTTTATACGAATTATTATCGAATTCAAAAGTAACCTCTAATTCACCACCAGGTGTTTCTAGAATAACAATTTTGCTAGTTGTTTTTTGTGCTCTATGTGAAGCAATAGCGACAGCTGTCACCCCAGTGCCACAACTTAAAGTTTCGTCTTCGACTCCACGTTCGTAAGTACGTACTTTAAATACATTCTTATTTACTTGTTCTACAAAATTCACATTACTTCCTTTTTCAAAATATGGAGCTCCATATCGGATCGTACTCCCCGTATTTTTTACATCTATATTCTCAATATTTTCTACAAAAGTGACATGATGTGGTGAACCTGAATCTAAAAATAAATGACTTTCAAATTCTTGAACTTCATTAATATTACTCATTTTTAAATTCACAATATTATTTTCAATCGTTGCTTCATGTAAACCGTCAATAGCTTCAAAAACAGCAATATCTTTTATAATTTTTAAATATTCTGCGAAAGCGACAATACATCTACCACCATTACCACACATGCTGCTCGTATTACCGTCTGAATTAAAGTAGACCATTTTAAAATCAGCGTTTGCTGCATTTTGTAATAAGATCAATCCGTCAGCTCCTATACCAAATTTTCTATCACAAAGTCGTGAAATAAGTTTGGTATTATTTTTGGGAAAAATTTCTTGTCGATCATCGATCATTACAAAGTCATTTCCAGTACCTTGATATTTGTAAAAATTGAGGTTCATAAGTAGGGCAAATGTAATGATTATTTCACAAGATGAAATGCTTGTTAAAGTATCGTTAAAGTGATTTTTTGTACATAATAAACTAGTATTTTTGAGTGTTATTTTGATTGATTATTAACGACTTATTTGTAAAGATTAAATTTTTTAAACATGAAAAGAATAGCAAGTTTAATTTTAGCGTCTGTTTTTGGAGGAACATTGGCTTTAGGAGGTTACTTTTTAGTAAATGGTTCGCCAGAAAATGGATCAGTAGTGAAGGATGCGAATCAAAATCCTAAAGTATTTCAAACAAAATATGTACCTACAACTGTAGCAACTTTAGATGGTGAGGCTATAGATTTTACTAAGGCAGCAGAAGAGACAGTTAATGCTGTTGTGCATGTTAAGAACAAGGCGGTAGCAGGCTCAAATTCTTTAGAAGAATTTCTTTTTGGTAGTAGCAGAAAATCTGGTAAACCTAGAACAGTAGGAGCTGGTTCAGGTGTTATTATTTCACCAGATGGTTATATTATTACAAATAATCATGTAATTAGAGGAGCAGAGGATATAGAGATCACCTTAAACAACCAAAAAACATATAAAGCAGAAGTTATTGGCGCTCATGAACGTTCAGACATTGCTTTATTAAAGATAAATGATACAGACTTACCTTTTGTACCCTTTGCAAATTCTGATAATGTTAGAATAGGTGAATGGGTATTGGCAGTTGGTAATCCTTTTAACTTGACTTCGACGGTTACTGCTGGTATTGTAAGTGCTAAAGCAAGAGACATTAATATTTCTAACAATTCTAAAATAGAATCATTTATTCAAACTGACGCAGCTGTGAATCCTGGCAACAGTGGCGGTGCTTTGGTAAATGTTCGAGGCGAATTGGTTGGTATAAATACAGCTATAACCTCTCAAACAGGCTCCTATGTTGGCTATTCTTTTGCCGTACCTTCTAATATTGCTAAAAAAGTAATTGAAGATATTATGGAATTTGGGGATGTACAGACAGCCTATATAGGGATAAATTTTGCTGAATTAGACAGTGAACAAGCCAAACAATTTGACTTAGGTGAAATTACTGAGGGTGTGTTAATTACTGGTCTTACAGAAAAAGGCGGAGCTCAAGAAGCTGGGATTAAAGTGAATGATGTTATTGTAAGAGTAGAAAACGTAAAAATTGGAAAGTTTGCTGACTTACAAGGTTTTTTAAGTTCTAAACGCCCAGGAGATAAAATCAACGTGACAGTTCTAAGGAATGGATATGAAAAAGATTTTAATGTTAAATTAAAGAATCAATTTAGTAAAGAAACTGTTGATAAACTTGATTACACAAAAAACTATGTTGGTAATTTAAAAAAGGTTTCTAAAAAAATAGCTTCTAAGTATAGAGTAAATTACGGTGTAGAAATTATAGGAGGAATGCATCAATATTTAATCGATCAAGGAGTTAAATCTGGCGACATTATTCTTAAAGCTAATGATGTTAAAGTATATGATGTATATGATGTAGAAGTAATTTTAAGAAAAAATAAAGGAAAAATTGTTATCCTTCAGGTAATAAACCAAGAAGGCTATGCTGAATATATCAAAACTTTTGTACAAGGTTAAAAAACTTAACTCATGTAAAAATCCCTCGATTTTGTCGAGGGATTTTTTTTGTAAAAACTTTTACGAAAACGTTTGAAATGAGTACTTTTGCGCCAAAATTTAAACACAACAAAATTTAAAAAAATGCATACAAACGAAACGTATGAAAAAGAATTAGCTTTTCAAGCCGACCGCAGAAGAGCTGCTGTAGAATTTATCAATATTACTAGTGATCTATGGTACGATAATGCTATAGAATTAGTACTTTTTAGAAATCAATTAATTGATAGAAAAGTAAGTGAAATTCTAAATCTTACTGAATATGCTGGCGATTTTGTACAAAAACCTATTTCTATCTTCGATGCTGTTGAAATTGCGAGAGCAATTAAGCAATTAGATTTACCTCCATCTAAATTAGATATTGGTAAACTGGCATACGAATTCCATATGGATGATTCTGATAAAGTGCTTGACTTTGTCTCTGATAAGTTAAAAGATGCTGATAAAAACAATGGTATTCAACCAAAAGATGTTGTATTGTATGGTTTTGGTCGTATTGGTCGTTTGTTAGCAAGAGAATTAATGACAAGAACAGGTAAAGGTAAGCAGATGCGTTTACGTGCTATTGTAACTAGAGGTGCTATAGACGAAACGATATTGGAAAAAAGAGCTTCTTTGCTGCGTAGTGATTCTGTACATGGTGATTTTCCTGGAACTGTAAAAGCTGATGTTGAAAACAGCGCGTTGATTATAGATGGTACAACTGTACATATTATCTCTGCTAATGCGCCAGAAGATATAGATTACACACAATACGGTATTAATGATGCCTTAGTGATCGATAATACAGGTGCTTTTAGAGATAAAGAGGCATTAAGTCGACACCTTGCCGGGAAAGGTGTAGATAAAGTATTATTAACTGCTCCTGGTAAAGGGGTGCCAAATATTGTTCACGGTGTTAATCATACAGAGCACAATCCAGATGAAGTAGATATTTATTCAGCTGCATCTTGTACTACAAATGCAATTACACCAGTATTAAAAGTAATCAATGATAGCTTTGGTATTAAATCAGGGCATTTAGAAACTATACATGCTTATACTAATGATCAGAACTTGGTAGATAATATGCATAAAAAATACCGTAGAGGTAGAGCAGCAGCTTTGAATATGGTAATTACTGAAACTGGAGCTGGTAAAGCAGTTTCTAAAGCATTACCAGAACTAGAAGGGAAATTAACTTCTAATGCTATACGTGTACCAGTGCCAAACGGTTCATTAGCCATTTTAAATTTACAATTAGAAAATGCAGCTAGTGCAGATGCTTTAAATGCTACAATGAAAAAATATGCATTAGAAGGAGACTTAGTAGAACAAATACAATATTCTTTAAGTAACGAGTTAGTGTCTTCTGATATAGTTGGTACTTCTGCACCATCTATTTTTGATAGTAATGCCACCATTGCAACACCAGATAAAAAAACATGTGTTATTTATGTATGGTACGATAACGAATATGGTTATAGTCATCAAGTAATACGTTTAGCTAAACATATTGCCAAAGTAAGACGTTATACTTACTATTAGTAGTTAATCATTATAAAGTAAAAACCGAAACAATTTTGTTTCGGTTTTTACTTTATAAATTAATTTAAAGTCAAATCATCACTCTGAGATATATAGAACGATGGAGGTAGTTATTTTTTTCTTATCCACAAATTTCCACCAGTATTTTTATAAGTTAGAGGCATATTTTTAAACGCATCTTTAAAGTGTTTATGAATATAATGAGAAAAAAGTAATATTTCAAATTCGTTATTATAACTCAAAAACGCTCTTAAAAGGTAATCTTCATTCCAGTTTCGTCCTCTTACAATCGATTCTTTAAGATATTCAAAAGGATAAAAAACATCATGAAAGTGAATTATTACACCTGATTTTAAGTTAGGTAAAATCTTAAACAATTCAAAATTTACGTCACTACCTGCTTTTGAGACATGACTGCTATCTATAAATAAAATATCATTTTCTTCTAATTCACGAAATATTTCAATAGGTACCTTTTGTACTTTAGTATTTAAAACTTTACACGAGTTTTCATCATCATCTTTTAAAAGGCTATAGAGTAATTTAGGATACGGTTCAATGAAAGTATAGCTTGTTTCCATTTTAAAGGTCTCTTTTGTATCAAGCATTAATGCAGATGAAAATCCCGAACCAATTTCTATGACTTTTTTAGGATTAAAATGCCTAATAAATGAGTAGAGCATGATTGCATCAGTATATTCATAGGAATTATTGTTGAAACAGTATCTTTTTTCAGGAGAAGCTTCATATTCAAAGGGCATCTCTTCATAATATTTCTCAAATTCTTTTATTAAAGAAATTTGTTTGTCAGGATTTAAATTGATTCCTGGTAATGTTTTACTTTCGGCTTCTGCCCATATTAGATCTTCAAATTCTAAAAACTCTTTTTTAGAGATAATAGGCGAATAAAAATGCCCTAACGGGTAACGATTAAGAGGCTTATGTTTTATACTTTTAATTAATAAATAAATTTGTTTTATCATTTATTTTTATTTTTTGAATTATTTTAATTACAGCCAGTTATAACTTTGATAACGAAGTTCGCTTTTTTTAATGAGATAGTCAATATGATTTTTTCTGTTTTTTTAACGGTATATTTCATTAAATTTAGCTTCTCTATTTTATCCAATCAATGCCTAACCCAAAAGAACAAATTGAGCAACTTCGTGAAGAGTTAGAGGAGCATTCTTATAATTATTATGTATTAGACAATGCTACTATCTCAGATTATGAGTTCGATATAAAATTGAAAGAATTAGAAGCTTTAGAAGCTGCTCATCCAGAATTTTTTGATGCTAATTCACCAACACAACGTGTAGGAGGTGAGATTACTAAGAATTTTAAAACGATCACTCATAAAAACAGAATGTATTCTTTAGATAATAGCTATTCTAAAGAAGATCTACTCGACTGGGAAAAACGATTACAAAAAATATTAGGTAGTACAGATATAGAATATACCTGCGAATTAAAATACGATGGTGCTTCTATTAACTTAACCTATGAAAATGGTGAATTAAAAAATGCGGTAACTCGAGGTGATGGATTTCAAGGCGATGATGTTACTACCAATATAAAAACCATTCGTTCTATTCCGCTAAAATTAAAAAGCAACGATGTTGCCGATTTTGAAATTAGAGGCGAGATCATTTTACCGCTTGAGGGATTTAATAAAATGAATGAAGAGCGTATTGCAGAAGGTGAAGAACCATATAGAAACCCGCGTAACACAGCTAGTGGTAGTTTAAAATTACAAGATAGTGCTGAGGTCGCTAAACGACCTTTAGATTGTTTACTCTATCATATGGTTGGTAAATTACCATATAAAACACATTATGAAGCTTTAGAAAATGCTAGAAAAGCTTGTTTTAAAGTACCAACTGCCATAAAAATTTCTAAAAGTATAGATGAGGTTTTAGAATTTATTAATCATTGGGATATTGAACGTCATGATTTGCCATACGAAACAGATGGTGTTGTTATAAAAGTAAATTCTTTATATCAGCAAGAAGAATTAGGCTATACAGCTAAGGCACCACGTTGGGCAATTGCATATAAATTCAAAACGGAACAGCAAAGTACGGTGTTAAATAAGATTACATATCAAGTAGGTCGAACTGGGGCTATCACTCCAGTTGCAAATTTAGAACCTGTACAATTAGCAGGAACCATCGTAAAACGTGCATCATTGCACAATGCAGATCAAATAGCAAAGTTAGATATTAGAGAAAATGATATAGTTTTTGTTGAAAAGGGAGGTGAGATCATACCTAAAGTAGTTGGTGTCGATTTATCAAAGCGATCTAAAGATTCTCAACCTACTTTTTATGCTACGAATTGTCCAGAATGTGATACAGAACTTGTTAGAAAAGAAGGTGAAGCACAGCATTATTGTCCGAATGAATATGGTTGCCCTACTCAGATTACTGGTCGAATTCAGCATTATATAGGTAGAAAAGCAATGGATATTGACGGTTTAGGAGCCGAAACTGTTGAATTACTTTTTAAAGAGGGTTTAATAAAGAACTATGCAGATTTATATGATTTAACTATTGAACAGGTAATGCCTTTGGAACGCATGGCCGAAAAATCTGCGCAAAATTTAGTTGCTGGTATAGAGGCTTCAAAACTGATCCCTTTTGAAAAAGTATTATTTGCGTTAGGTATAAGATATGTAGGTGAAACAGTTGCAAAAAAATTAGCTAAGCATTTTAAGAGTATGGATGCTTTAATGCAAGCATCCTTTGAAGAACTCATCGCTGTTGATGAAATTGGTGACCGTATAGCAAAAAGTGTTATTGATTTTTCTCAAAACCCTCAAAACATAGAGATTATTAATCGCCTCAGAAATTATGATCTACAACTAGAGCTTTCCGCTGAATCACAAGAGGGGCATACAGATAAATTAAAAGGTAGTATATTTGTTGTATCTGGAGTTTTTGAAAAATTATCTAGAAACGAACTAAAGAAATCAATTGAAGATAACGGAGGCAAAGTTTCTAGTTCTATCTCAAAAAAAACAACCTATGTAATTGCTGGCGATAATATGGGGCCTAGTAAGCGGATAAAAGCTGAAGATTTAGGTGTGCCTATTATTACCGAAGATGATTATCTTTCTATGCTATGAAGAAAAAACATCTTATTTTAATTTTTACCGCTCTATATTTTATAGTTGGAGCATTAGATTTATATGGAGTTATTCTAAATGATACTGGTTTTCGAAGTGTACTTAAACCTCTTATTATACCAATACTTACTCTACTATATGTAGTTTCTGTTAAAGAAGTTAATAAACTCTATTTGCTAGC
This sequence comes from Maritimimonas rapanae, assembly GCF_057837205.1. NCBI lineage: Bacteria > Pseudomonadati > Bacteroidota > Flavobacteriia > Flavobacteriales > Flavobacteriaceae > Maritimimonas > Maritimimonas rapanae. The sequence goes on from NZ_JBYQFI010000001.1 coordinate 491,140, forward strand.
TCTTTTCTTTGCTTTTTTAGGTGATGTGACATTACTCAATACAAACGATAACTTTTTTCTATATGGATTATTTGCATTTTTAATAATGCACTTAATTTACATCTTAATTATTAATAAGAATATTAATAAGTATAAATTAAAAACTTTAATTATAACATCAGCGCCTTACTTATTAACTCTAGTTACTATATTATTAATTGTTAAGGATAGTTTAGGAACATTATTAATACCTGTTTTTGTTTATGCAATTATAATAGCAATTTTTGGAACATTAGCTTTCTACAATTATTTAGAGAAAAGAAATAGAATAGCTCTTTTATTGTTTTTAGGAGCTTTTATTTTTGTAGTTTCAGATGGAATTATCGCTATAGAAAAGTTTAAAACAGACTATAGAGAATTAGAATTAAACCTTAGTATTATGGGTACTTATATAATAGCACAGTACTTAATATGTCGGTATATGGTAAAAAGTGCAGAGACTACTTAAATAGATCCATTCCTGGTATATTAGGCATTCCATCTTTAGCAGCCGCAGCTAATTTTACTTCGTTAATTTTTGTAGCTTTATCTATAGCATCATTAAGAGCTATAATAAGATAATCTTCTAATTCTTCTTTATCTTGTAAAAGGGTATCAGCAATTGTAATAGATTTTACTTTTCTATTTCCGGTAACTGTAACTTTTATGGCACCACTTTTGGCTTCACCATCAACTAAAACAGTATCTAATCGTAATTTAGTTTCTTCAACTTTTTGTTGAGCATCTTTTAACTTTTGCATCATACCAGATAAATCTCCAAACATATATTTTGTTTTAACATTTTCTTAGCGCAAAATTACTATTTTCGAATAACGTAAATCATTAATAAATGAAGAATTTATTTCGAATTTTAGTTGTAATATCTCTTACTTTTGCAACTTCGTGTAAACCCGAACAAGAACAAATGAAAAGACCAGATGTGCAAGCCCCTATAGCCGATAAACAGCCAAAAGAGTTAGAAAAGCATGGCGATGTACGCATCGATAATTACTATTGGATGCGTTTAACCGATGAGCAGAAAAATGCTAAAACCCCAGATGAGCATACTCAAAAAGTATTAGATTATTTAAATGCCGAAAATGCTTATTATGATACTATTACGGCTCATACAAAAGATTTTAAGGAATCACTTTTTCAAGAGATGAAAGCTCGCATAAAAGAGGATGATGAGTCTGTACCATATAAAAATAATGGCTATTACTACATAACACGTTATGAAAAAGGAGGGCAATATCCGATTCATTCACGCAAAAAAGAAAACCTTGGTGCAAATGAAGAGATTATGTTCGATGTAAATAAAATGGCAGAAGGACATGATTATTATGCCTTACGCGGGCTTAATGTAAGTGAAGATAATAAGATTGCTGTATTTGGAGTAGATACCGTAAGTCGTCGCCAATATACACTTCAATTTAAGAATTTAGAAACTGGTGAAATTTACCCTGATAAGATAGAAAATACTACTGGTGGAGCTACATGGGCAAACGACAATATGACAATTTTTTATACAAAAAAAGACCCAGTAACATTACGTAGCGAAAAAATATACAAACATGTTTTAGGTACTGATCCTGCAAAAGATGAAATTGTATTTCATGAAAAAGATGAAACATTTGATTCATTTGTCTATAAAACCAAATCTAAAAAGTATATTATAGTTGGTTCGTATAGTACGATAACTAACGAATATCAATTTTTAGATGCTAATAACCCTAATTCAGAACTAAAGATAATTCAACCTAGAGTTAGAGGATTAGAATACAGTGTTTCTCACTATGGAGATCATTTTTATATTTTGACTAATAAAGATGATGCAACTAACTTTAAGTTGATGAAAACCCCAGAAAATAAGACTACTAAAGAGAATTGGATAGATGTTATTCCACATAGAGATGATACGCTTTTAGAAGATATTTCAATTTTTAAGGATTATTTAGTTTTAGAAGAACGCAACAATGGGTTGAATAAAATCAGAATCAAACGCTGGGACGAAACCGAAGATTATTATTTGCCATTTGATGAAGAAACATATTCTACAGGAGTTTATACTAATCCTGAATTTGATACGGATATAATTCGTTATGCTTATAATTCATTTACTACACCAGCTTCTGTGATCGATTTTAATATGAAGGATCGATCAAAAGATGTGAAGAAAGAGCAGGAAGTACTTGGTGGCAAGTTTGACAAGGATAATTATACCAGTGAACGTGTTTGGATAGAAGCACGCGATGGTAAAAAAGTTGCTGTTTCTATTGTGCGAAGAAAGGATACAGAACTAAGTAGTGAGACACCATTATTATTATATGCATATGGTTCTTATGGTTATACTGTTCCAGATAGTTTTAGTACAACTCGTTTAAGTTTACTAGATAGAGGTTTTGTATTTGCCTTAGCCCATATTCGTGGAAGTCAATATTTAGGTAGAGAATGGTACGAGGATGGTAAGTTATTTAATAAAATGAATACGTTTACCGATTTTATTGATGCTGGAAAAGGTTTGATAGAAAAAGGATATACATCTGCAGATCACTTGTATGCAAGTGGAGGCTCAGCAGGTGGTTTATTAATGGGTGCAGTTGTTAATATGAACCCTGAATTATTTAATGGGGTATTAACAGCAGTTCCGTTTGTAGATGTAATGACTACTATGTTAGATGAAACGATACCATTAACCACATCTGAATATGATGAGTGGGGTAATCCTAATAAAAAAGAATATTACGATTACATGTTGTCATATTCGCCTTATGATCAGGTAAAAAAGCAAGATTATCCAAATATGTTAGTTACAACTGGCCTGCATGATAGCCAGGTTCAATATTATGAACCAGCAAAATGGGTAGCAAAACTTAGAGAATATAAAACCGACAATAATATCTTATTAATGCATACGAATATGGAAGCTGGTCATGGTGGTGCTTCGGGTAGATTTAATGCATTAAAAGAGACTGCGCGCGATTATGCTTTCTTCCTTGACCTAGAAGGGGTAAAACAGTAATTAAAAAAAAAATACTAAATTTGCGCGGTTATTTAAATATTAATCGGATTAGATTATTATGAAACAAAATTTAGGTGTAAACCAAAATGTGTTAGAACTGATTGGTAGCACTCCTATGATCAAGCTAAACAAGATTACGGAGGAATTAGAAGGAGAGTTCTACACAAAGTTTGAAGGTTTTAACCCAGGCCATTCAACTAAAGATAGAATAGCACTTCATATAATTGAACAAGCTGAGGAAAAAGGAATCCTTAAAAAAGGAGATACTATTATAGAAACTACTTCTGGTAATACTGGTTTTAGTATTGCTATGGTAAGTATCATTAAAGGGTATCAATGTATCTTAGCTGTAAGCTCTAAATCTTCGAAGGATAAGATTGATATGCTTAAGGCTCTAGGTGCAAAAGTATATGTATGTCCTGCTCACGTAAGCGCAGACGATCCTCGCTCATATTATAATGTTGCAAAGAAATTACATTCAGAAATAGCAGATTCAGTATACATTAATCAGTATTTTAATGAGTTAAATATAGATGCTCATTACAATACTACTGGCCCAGAAATTTGGGAACAAACTAAAGGAGAAATCACTCATTTAATAGCTGCAAGTGGTACAGGTGGTACTATTTCTGGTACTGCTCGTTTCTTAAAAGAGAAAAATCCTAATATTCAAATTATAGGTGTTGATGCTTTTGGGTCTGTATTGCAAAAATTTCACGAAACGGGTGAATTAGATCCGAAAGAAAGTTATCCTTACAGAATAGAAGGGTTAGGTAAAAACTTAATTCCTACAGCCACAGATTTCGATATTATCGATAAATTCGAAAAGGTAAATGATGAAGATAGTGCTCATAGAGCACGTCAGATAGCTTTAACTGAAGGGATTTTTGCTGGTTATACTAGTGGAGCTGCTATGCAAGCCGTTATGCAATTGGCTGATAAAGATGAATTTAATGAAGATAGTAAAGTTGTAGTAATATTTCCAGATCACGGTTCTAGATATATGGCTAAGGTTTATAGTGATGACTGGATGCTTGCTCAAGGATTTTTCGATTCACAAAAACACGCTCAAGAAGCAATAGAGTATATAAAATAAGACTCAATTTATACAATGAAACTAGAGGTTCACTGCAATGTAGAACCTCTTTTTTTGTTGAAAAAAATAAATAATACGTTTTGTATAGCCTTAAAAAAGTGGTTACTTTGCAATCGTCTAAAAATCATTGAAGATGAAGGATTTATTTGAAAGAATAATAAAGGATAAAGGACCACTAGGTAAATGGGCAGAACAAGCTGAAGGATATTATGTGTTTCCGAAATTAGAAGGACCTATTTCTAATAGAATGTCTTTTAATGGAAAGAAAGTAATTACATGGAGTATAAATGATTATTTAGGTTTAGCTAATCATCCAGAAGTTTTAAAGGTAGACGGTGAGGCAGCTATGCAACACGGAATGGCATACCCTATGGGAGCCAGAATGATGTCTGGTCATACCAAATACCATGAACAATTAGAGCAAGAATGTGCTGAATTTGTTGGTAAAGAAGCTGCTTATTTAGTGAATTTCGGATATCAAGGCATGGTATCTGCAATAGATGCTTTGGTTTCTAAAAATGATGTGATTGTTTATGATATGGATACGCATGCATGTATTATAGACGGTGTTCGCTTACATGCTGGTAAACGTTTTGTGTACAAACATAACGATGTAGAAAGTTTAGAAAAAAACTTAAAAAGAGCTGAAAAAATGGCTACCGAAAATAATGGAGGAATCTTAGTGATTTCTGAAGGTGTTTTTGGTATGCGTGGTGAGCAAGGTAAGCTTAAAGAAATTGTTGATCTAAAAAAGAACTATAATTTCAGACTATTAGTTGATGATGCGCATGGTTTTGGTACATTAGGAGATGGAGGTAGAGGTACAGGTTATGAGCAAGGTGTTCAAGACGATATAGATGTATATTTCGCAACTTTTGCGAAGTCTATGGCTGGTATTGGTGCTTTCTTTGCTGGTGATAAAGACATTATACAGTATTTACAATACAATATGCGTTCGCAAATGTTTGCTAAATCTTTACCGATGCCAATGGTAAAAGGAGCTTTAAAACGTTTAGATATGTTGCGAAGCATGCCTGAACTTAAAGAAAAACTTTGGGAGAATACCAATGCTTTACAAAACGGACTTAGAGAAGCTGGTTTTGATCTTGGTACTACACAAACATGTATAACACCAGTTTTCTTAAAAGGAGATATACCAGAAGCAATGGCTATGGTACATGATCTTAGAGAAAATCATGGTGTATTTTGTTCGATCGTTGTATATCCGGTGATACCAAAAGGATTAATTATTTTGCGATTAATACCTACTGCTACGCATACTATGGAAGATGTAAAAGAAACAATCGAGGCATTTTCTGCAATTAGAAGTAAACTCGAAGGAGGTATTTATAAACGTATTGCGGCTGCAATGCAGGCATAAGATATCTTAAGATAAGAATTAGAAATCCGCTTTAAGCGGATTTTTTTGTGATTAATCTTAATTTAAGAAGTAAAAGAATTTTAAAGTTTCGTTATCGGTTTCATGTATGGTTAGCAGTAGGTATTAATAAACAAAAAGGTCAACAGAAAGGAAAACCATCGGAATTTATGTCTTACACTTTACTTACTATTGGCAAATAATTATACACGTTGTTGTAGACAGTTTTTTCAATCCGTTACCTTTCGCATAATCCATTCTAATGGCCCATATTTTTTATACTTCCTCCAAATTACTGCAAATACAACGCATAACAAACTAAATCCTAACGCATAAATCACTGAAAATTCAATAGAGTATTTTCCCATTTCAGAAGAATCTATCGCATCTACTATTCCCATTCCGATAATGACATGTGCCACGTAAAAAGTCAAAGCTAATTGTCCAGTTTTGTTTAAAGCATCAATTATAAAGCTATTCTCAAATCGTTTGGAAATTATTATACAAGCAGAAATTATAGCGAAAGCAATTGCAATACCATTGAACATATAAATTGGTAATGGCGGCATTGGATTGGTTCCAAGAATTTCAGATAATTGCTTTGCATATTCTTGGTTTCCCTCTGATAAAAATGAAATAGACAAATAAGACAGTACTTGAATAGAAATAAAAATGATTGTACTAATCCAAAATATCTTCTTTAAGAATTTTCCACTATATAAATTCTGTTTTCCAAACCAATAACCTAATAACATAAAAGCAGCCCAAGGAATTATCGGATGAAAACCATTATAAAATAGATTTCTAATAAACCCTTTTATAGTCCAAAACCCTTGATAGTTTAATGTGTCAAAATTCCAACCTGTTTCGTAATTCCAAAATATCATTAGTATTGGGAAAACCATAATTAAAGAAATAGCCCAAATTAAAATAGTTTTTTCTTTACTAGATAATAGCAAGATCGTTATTGCCATATAAATACCATAAAAGTGTAGAATATCTGCTGGCCAAATTGCTATATATGAAATTCCTACGATAAACAAAAATAAAGCTCGTTTGACAATCCTACTCCGAGCGATCTTTAATTTTGCTTTGTCTTTTTGTTGAATAGCGGAGTTTGTAATTAAAGCAAGTCCAACACCAGCTAAAACAACAAATGTTGCAGCTGCTTTTCCTTCAAAAACACTTACTACAGATTTTACCCAATTCGAACCAGTATTACCAAAAACGACTTTAAAATTCACTATTATCATTCCGATTATAGCTAGAGCTCTCGCCACATCAATTCCAATTATCCGTTTTTTCATTCTCTTTAGGGTTAATAAATAAAATTTTTATTCTCTTAATTTGACATTCTAAATCAAAGAGACGTAAAATATTAAAAAATGTTACCAAGCTTTGAGTTTTATTTTTTAATTGGCTACAACGATTTAAGAATATGAAGTTATATCTACCGATATCGAAGTTCGATAAAAAGATGTTAAGAAGCAATTTAAATTTATAGACAAGTTACTCTAAAACACTTAATCTTGCCTTGGCAGAAATAGAAGCTGTATTAAAATCTTGCTTTAGATATTTATGGTAACCAACAATACCTATCATAGCAGCATTATCTGTGGTGTATTCAAACTTGGGTATATATGTTTTCCAACCATATCTTTTTTCGGCATCTTTTAAAGCATGTCTAATTCCAGAATTTGCTGAAACACCACCTGCAATAGCAATATGTTTAATATTAGTTTGCTTAATAGCTTTCTTCAATTTTTTCATCAAAATTTCAATAATAGTATACTGAATAGAAGCACAGATATCATTAAGGTTTTCTTTTATAAAGCTTGGATTCTCTATTACTTTTTTCTGAATGAAATAAAGAATAGAAGTTTTTAATCCGCTAAAGCTAAAATCTAATTCGTTTTTAGTCTTAGGGTTTGGAAATTTAAATGCTTTCGGATTACCGAGTTGAGCATATTTATCAATCAATGGTCCTCCAGGATATGAAAGTCCTAAAATTTTGGCCGATTTATCAAAAGCTTCACCTACGGCATCATCTATTGTCTCACCAAGAATTTCCATATCAAAATAATCCTTAATTTTAATCAACTGTGTATGTCCTCCGCTAATCGTTAAGCAGATAAAAGGAAATTCTGGTTTTTTCTGAGCTTCATCCTCAATAAAGTGAGCTAAAATATGAGCTTTCATATGGTTCACTGCAATTAACGGAATATTTAAAGCCATAGCCATTGACTTTGCAAATGATGTTCCTACAAGTAGCGAACCTAGTAAACCAGGCCCTCTTGTAAATGCAATGGCGCTTAGATCTTTTTTATCAATTTTAGCCTGTTTTAGAGCTTGATCTACTACTGGAATAATATGCTGTTGATGAGCTCTAGAAGCAAGCTCTGGAACTACTCCGCCATACTGAGAATGAATTTCTTGATTTGCCACAACATTAGATAATACTTTGTCGTTGTGTAATACAGCCACACTTGTATCATCACAAGAAGACTCAATCGCTAAAATATAGATCAAATTTTTACTCATCAATTATTTAAAAAAGGCACAAAAATTGTGCGTATAAAATGTGTACTTTTAAAGTTGCAAATTTATAACATTAAACACTATCAAAAGATTTAAAAAAATAACTTTAAGAATTCTATTAGGAATTATCTTTTTTCTATTAGTTTCGGTTATTTTGCTACGACTTCCGGTAGTGCAAACATATCTTGGTAAGCGCGTTACAACCTATCTCAATAACAGTTATGGTACAGATATGCAAATTAAGAAAGTTGACCTTTCTTTTTTAGGGAATGTTGAGCTTAAGGATATACAGATAAACGATCATAAAAAAGATTCTCTTGTTTATGTAAAAAGCTTAGTAACATCAGTTTTTAGTTATAGGAATATTTTAAATAATAGATTAGAGTTAGGAGAAGTAGATCTTGAAGGAGTAACGCTAAATATGATTACTCACAAAGGTGAAGAAACAGATAACCTAGCCATTTTTGCAGAAAGTTTTGATAAGAGTCAGAAAGAAGCCACAAACTCTCTTCCGTTTTTAATGACATCATCTAAATTAAATTTAACGAATGTTAATTTTATTTTATATGATAAGAATAAGCAAGAAGGTCCTATAGTTTTTTACAAGCATATAACTGGACAGGTTAAAGATTTTAAAGTAGATGGCCCAAATGTTTATGCTAAGATTAGAAGACTCGCTTTAATCAATGATCATGATATTGAAGTAACAGACCTCACTACAGATTTCGAGTACACTAAACAGTATATGAAGTTTGAAAACACAAAGCTTCAAACGAAGAACTCATTATTAAATAGTAATATTATTTTCAAGTATAATAGAGAGGATTTAGCAGATTTTAACAATAAAGTATATGTTGAAGCTGACTTTAATGAGTCGGCTATATCGTTGATCGACTTAAATAAATTTTACAACGAGTTTGGTAAAAATGATAAGATCAATTTTAAAACGAAACTAAAAGGAACTCTTAACGACTTTAAACTTGAAGGTCTGCATTTAGTTTCCAATCGCAATTCTATTATAGATGGAGACTTACACTTTAAAAATGTAGTTAATAAAGAAAATGGATTTTCATTAAACGCCAAGTTATATGAATTATCTTCTACTTATGAAAACCTTAAACAATTACTACCTAATATTTTAGGAAAGACTTTGCCGTCTACATTTCAAAAATTTGGTAGATTTTCTGTAGCTGGTCAATCGTACATAACTGACAAACAGGTTGACGCTCACATTACAATAAAGAGTGCTTTGGGAAGAACAATTTCAGATCTTCTACTTACAAATATTGATGATATAGATAATGCCAGATATAAAGGAAAAGTTGAATTTATTGATCTGAATTTTGGAGAAATTGTCAATGACAGTTTAATAGGAAACTTATCTTTAGTTGCTGATGTTGATGGAAAAGGATTTACACTAGACAAACTAGACACCAAAATAAAGGGTAACATTTCTAAACATCAATATAAAGGATATACGTATAGTAATATTGATATTAATGGTGTAGTTAAAAACCAATTATTTGATGGTTCTTTAACAACTAATGATGAAAATCTAAAAATGACTTTTAATGGATTAGCAGATCTATCCAGCAAAGATTATAAATTTGATTTTAAGGCAGATGTTGAATATTCAGACTTCAATAAATTAAATCTTTTCAAACAACACGAAAAAGCAATTCTTAAAGGTAAGATTGATATTAAAGTTACAGGAAATACTTTTGATAATATTGCTGGAGTTATTGATTTTAGAAACGCATCGTATACAAACCACATAGGAGATTACTTTTTTAAAGATTTTAATATAACCTCTACCTTTTTAGATTCAATAAGAACAATTACTGTAAATTCAACAGATATTGTTAATGGTACTTTAAAAGGTAAATATAAATTTGATCAACTCGCTAAACTTGCTAAAAATTCATTGGGTAGTATTTATACTAACTTCGAACCAGATGTAGTTGAATCTGGGCAATTTTTAGATTTTAATTTCAAAATCTATAATAAGATAGTAGAAGTTTTTTTCCCAAAAGTTAATTTGGGCCCAAATACTACTATTAAAGGTAAAGTCAATGCGGATAATGAAAAATTTGAGTTATTAGTAAAGTCTCCTAAAGTAGATGCTTATGAAAATATTGTTGAAAATATTCGTTTACAGATAGATAATAAAAACCCATTATATAATACTTTACTTAGTCTCGGTAAGGTAAATACTAAATATTACAACATTGCTGATTTAAACTTAGTAAATGTTACTTTAAATGACACATTATTCTTTAGAACTGATTTTGTTGGTGGAAATAAATTAAGTGAAAAATTTGACCTGAGTTTCTTTCATACACTTAATGAAAATAACCAATCTGTTATTGGCTTAAAAAGATCGAATATTAATTTTAAAGGCAATGATTGGAAAATAAATCCAACTAATAATAAGCAGAATAAAGTTGTTATTGACGAAAGATTCCAAACATTTGCTTTTGATAAGATTGATGCTATTTCTGGTAATCAGAAAATTGATCTACTTGGTGTTATCACCGGTAAAAATGATAAAGATTTAAAATTAAATCTAGAGAATGTTAAATTAGAAGGTATAACACCAAAAATTGATAGCCTAGCCTTAAAAGGATTAGTAAATGGTACAATAAATTATAAACAGTTAAAAGGAGAATCGCTACCAATCGCTAATCTAAGTATCAATGATTTAGAAGTGAATAGTTTTAGAAAAGGGGATCTTTTAATTACTGCTAGAGGAGATAATTCCTTTAAAAAGTATACCATAGATGCCTCACTTAAAAACAAACAGATTAATAGTTTAGCTATTAAAGGTGAGGTAGATTTCGCTCCAGAATCACCAACTATTTTGGGTAGTTTCTCATTAGATAAATTTGCTATAAGACCATTTAACCCTTTAGGAGAAGGAGTTCTAGATAATTTAAGAGGAAATGTGTCTGGTACGGGTATTATTACAGGACTACTACGTAACCCAGATATAGATGGAGAATTGATATTAGAAAATGCTGGATTAGCTTTCCCTTATTTAAATGTTGATTATGATTTTATAGGTAACACAAAAGTTAATCTAAAAAAACAAACTTTTACATTCGCGCCAACCACACTTGTAGATGTGGCACACGATACAGAAGCAACACTTAGAGGAAGTATAACACATCAACAGTTTAAAAGATGGTTTCTAAACTTTGATTTAAACACCAGTAATTTACTAGTATTAAATACGGAAGAAAACGAAGATATTCCGTACTACGGAATAGGTTTTTTAGAAGGAGAAGCATCTATAAAAGGCTATACAGATCAATTGGTTATTGATGTGGTAGGTAAAACAAATCCAGGTACTAATTTTATTATTCCTTTGAGTGATGTAAGTGCCATTGGAGATTCTAAATTGATAAAATTTATTTCGAAAGCTCAAAAAGGTATTGATGAAAATGTTGCTGACGAATTGGTATTTAATGCAGTAAAAGGATTGACTTTAAATTTTGATTTAGAGGCTACAGATGATGCTAGAGCAGAAATTGTAATTGATAAAAATACAGGTAGTGTATTAAGTGGTAGAGGTAATGGTTATTTAAATATAGCCATTAACACTAATGGAAAGTTTGAAGTTATTGGCACCTATGTTGTAAGTGAAGGAATTTATGAGTTTAGAAACATTGTAAATAAAGATTTTATTGTGCAACCTGGTGGAACAGTGGTTTGGGATGGTAACCCATTTGATGCTTATTTAAATATAGATGCTATCTACCGAACACAAGCAAATCCAAATGTTTTATTAGAAAATGTAAATTCAAGAGAAATTGATATAGACTTAATTGCAAAAATATCTGGACAATTACTTAATTCAAGCATAGAGTTCGATTTACAAATACCGAATTCTACCTCATTAGTTAATTCTGAGTTGCAATTTAAATTAAGTGATCAAGATAGTAAGATGACCCAGTTTTTCTCTTTGTTAGTGGCGGGTTCATTTACCAATGTAGATAGTGGCGGTTTAGGTTTTGATGCTGGAGCCGCGGGGACTTCATTACTTTCAGAAAAGATATCAAGTGTTTTATCAAATTTATTAAAAAGTGGAGGTGATAAGTTTAATGTAGGTGTATCTTATAGAATTGGCGAGGATAATAATTTAAATCAGGCACTAAATACAGATGATCAATTAGGTATAACTGCTTCGGGTCGTTTAGGAAAAAAAATAATTTGGAATGGCAAAGTGGGTGTTCCAGTAGGTGGAAATACACAATCTAGAATTGTAGGCGAAGTGGAACTTGAATTACCATTGAACAAGGCAGAAACATTTAGAGCAAAAATGTACAATAGACAAAATGAAGTACAATTTGCTGTAGCAGATGAAGAAGGTTATACACAAGGAGTAGGTTTGTCTTATCGCGTAGATTTTGATACAGGTAAAGAATTAAAAGAAAAGATTTTTGGCACAAAAAGTAAAAACGAAGCTAAAAAGAAGAAAAGAGATAGTATAAAAGTAAAGAATAAGCTAATTAAGTTTACTTCTAAAAAGAAAGATACTGCTAAAACTAGCTCAAAATCTTCCCAAAAATAATCTTGCATATAAGCTTTTATTAGGCGAATTCAGCGATAACGTTTTCGTACAAAAAACGATATTTGAAGAGAAAACATGATTATAATATATAATTTTACCAAACCATTTTATTATGCCACAGAAGATTAAAAAAATAGGTGTAATCACTTCCGGAGGAGATGCTCCAGGTATGAATGCTGCAATTAGGGCAGTAGTTCGAGCATGTTCTTATTATAATGTTGAATGCTTAGGCTTTTATAGAGGTTACCAAGGAATTATTGATAATGATTTTGTCAAGTTAAATGCACGTAGTGTAAAGAATATTATAAGTAAAGGAGGTACCATTTTAAAAACAGCACGATCTAAGGAATTTAGAACAGAAGAAGGTAGAAAAATTGCTTTCGATAATTTAAATAATAATGAAGTTGATGCCTTAGTTTTAATTGGTGGGGATGGTACTTTTACAGGAGGTGTGATTTTTAGTAGAGAGTATAATATTCCTTTTATTGGAGTTCCTGGCACTATTGATAACGACATAGCTGGCACAACTCATACTATAGGGTATGATACAGCTTTAAATACTGTTGTAGATGCAATCGATAAAATTAGAGATACAGCAATTTCTCATAATCGTTTGTTTTTTGTCGAAGTTATGGGGCGTGATGCAGGTTTTATTGCTTTAAATGCAGGAGTTGGAGCTGGTGCGGAAGAAATTTTAATCCCAGAAGAAGATTTAGGATTAGAGCGATTACTCGAGTCTTTAAAGCGTAGTAAAAGAAGTGGAAAGTCTTCGAGTATAGTTGTAGTTTCTGAAGGAGATAAAATTGGAAAAAATGTTTTTCAATTAGCCGATTATATAAAAGAGCACCTGCCAGAATACGAAGCCAGAGTTTCGGTTTTAGGGCACATGCAGCGAGGTGGTGGACCGACTTGTTTTGATAGAGTGTTAGCTAGTAGACTTGGTGTTAAAGCAGTAGAGTTATTATTAGATGGTAAGTCAAATTTAATGGTTGGTTTAATCAATAACATTATAGAAACTACAAGTATCGAAAAGGCCATAAAAGTTGAACACGATATAGATAGAGAATTACTAAGAATATCAGATATATTATCAATTTAAAATAGATTAAGAAATGATAAAAGTTGGAATTAATGGTTTTGGAAGAATAGGTAGATTAGCTTTAAGATCTGCGGTAGCTAGAAAAAATGTTCAAGTTGTTGCAATTAATGATTTATTAGAAGTAGATTATTTGGCTTATTTACTAGAGTATGATTCTGTTCATGGTAGGTTTGATGGAGAGATATCTGTTAAAGATGGTAAGTTAATAGTTAACGGAAATGAAATTAGAGTTACTGCCGAACGTAATCCAGAAGATTTAAAATGGGATGAAGTCGGAGCCGAGTATATTATAGAAGCCACAGGTTTTTTTACTGATAAAGATAAAGCAGCATTACATCTTAAAGCTGGAGCAAAAAAAGTAATTATTTCTGCGCCATCTAAAGATGCTCCTATGTTTGTTATGGGAGTTAATCATGATGAAATGAAGGCAGAAGATAATGTGATTTCTAACGCTTCTTGTACCACCAATTGCTTAGCGCCTATAGCTAAAGTATTGAATGATGAATTTGGTATCAAAGAAGGATTAATGACAACGGTTCATGCAACTACTGCTACTCAAAAAACAGTTGATGGTCCTTCATCTAAAGATTGGAGAGGAGGTAGAGCTGCATTACACAACATTATTCCATCTTCAACAGGTGCCGCAAAAGCAGTAGGTAAGGTGATACCAGAATTGAATGGTAAACTAACAGGTATGGCATTTAGAGTACCAACTATGGATGTGTCTGTTGTAGATTTGACGGTAAATTTAGCCAAACCAACTTCTTACGAGAAGATATGCAAAGTGATGAAAAACGCTTCAGAAAATGAAATGAAAGGAGTTTTAGGGTATACTGAAAAACCAGTTGTTTCACAAGATTTTGTTGGTGAGACTAATATATCTGTTTTTGATGCCAAGGCTGGAATTGCTATATCAGATAATTTTGTAAAGGTGGTATCTTGGTATGATAATGAATATGGCTATTCAACAAAAATAGTTGATTTGGTAGAGCATGCTGCAAAAATTGAAAAGGAAAAATTGGAAACAGTTTTAGCATAGAATATCTGAAATTTATAGTACTTTTAAATCCTGCTTTCGGCAGGATTTTTGCTTTTAAAAATCTTAGAAATTATATAAATAGAAAGAATAATAGAAATGATTAAAATAGGAATAAATGGTTTTGGTCGTATTGGTAGGTTGGCTTTTAGATCTGCTATATCAAGATCAAATATACAAGTGGTTGCCATTAATGATTTATTAGATGTTGAGTATTTGGCCTACCTTTTAAAATATGATTCCGTGCATGGTAGGTTTGATGGAGTTGTTGAGGTAAAGAATGGACAATTAATTGTAAACGGAGAGACCATTAGGGTAACTGCAGATAAAAATCCAGAAAATTTAAAATGGGATGAAGTTGGAGCTGAATACATTATTGAATCAACAGGGTTTTTCACTAAAGAAGAAGATGCTGCCAAGCATTTAAAAGCTGGTGCCAAGAAAGTAATTATATCTGCACCATCTAAAGATGCACCTATGTATGTAATGGGTGTTAATCATAAAGATATTAAACCAGATCAACAAGTTATTTCTAACGCTTCATGTACTACAAATTGTTTAGCACCATTGGCTAAGGTTTTAAACGACAATTTTACTATTACAGAAGGCTTAATGACTACAGTACATGCAGCTACATCTACCCAAAGTACAGTAGACGGACCAAATAAAAAATGGCGTAGAGGACGCTCAGTTGTGAATAATATTATTCCTACAACAACAGGTGCTGCAAAAGCCGTAACTAAGGTTATTCCTGAATTAAAAGGAAAATTAACGGGTATGGCCGTGAGAGTTCCTGTAGCTGATGTTTCTTTAGTCGATCTAACCTTCAAGACTAAAAAGGCAACATCTTATAGTGAGATTATGAAAACTTTAAAAGAAGCTTCTGAAAATGAGTTTAAAGGAATTATAGGTTATACAGAAGACGAAGTGGTATCGCAAGATTTTGTTTCAGAAACTAGAACATCTGTTATAGATGCTAGTGCAGGTCTAGAATTGAATGAAAATTTCTTTAAGATTATTTCTTGGTACGATAATGAGTATGGCTATGCAACCAAAATTGTAGATATGGTTGAATATGCAGCTACACTTTAAAATGAATAAATATAAATGTAATATAGAATCCTGCTTTGGCAGGATTTTTATTTTTACTTCTTTAAAAAGTACTATTTTTATCCTTAATGAGTAAAGCTGTAAAAATCATTGAATGTCCTAGAGATGCTATGCAAGGTATTAAGGAATTTATAGATACAGATATTAAAGCAAACTATATAAATTCACTGCTTAGAGTTGGTTTTGATACAATAGATTTTGGAAGTTTTGTTTCGCCTAAGGCAATTCCGCAAATGATAGATACAGCAAAGGTTTTAAGCAAGCTTGATCTTTCTGAAACTAATAGTAAATTGTTGGCAATTGTAGCTAATGTTAGGGGTGCAAATGATGCTTCACAATTTGATGAGATTGATTATTTAGGATACCCTTTTTCTATTTCAGAGAATTTCCAAATGCGTAATACTAGTAAAACAATAGAGCAATCTGTTGAAGTTTTAGATGAAATTTTAGAAATTGCAACTAAGACTAATAAAGAGGTTGTTGCATATTTATCAATGGGTTTCGGCAACCCTTATGGAGATCCTTGGAATGTCGATATTGTTGCTCAATGGACTGAGAAATTGGCAGGTATGGGTGTTAAAATTTTATCATTGTCAGATACTATAGGGAGCTCCACTCCAGAAATAATTGATTATCTCTTTTCAAATTTAATTCCACAATATCCTGATATTGAATTTGGTGCTCATTTACATACTACTCCAACAAAGTGGCATGAGAAAGTTGATGCTGCTTTTAAAGCTGGCTGTACACGTTTTGATGGAGCCGTTAAAGGATATGGTGGTTGCCCAATGGCAAAAGACGAACTAACGGGTAATATGCCAACAGAACATTTGGTTGCCTATTTTAAGGAGGAAAATGTTAATACAAACGTAGATTTTGATAAATTCAAAAAAGCCTATATACAATCATCTAAGGTGTTTCATTAATAATAGATTTATGAAAAATTTTAAACTACTTCTTTCAGTTCTTTTTTTAGGATTATTAATTTCTTGCTCATCAACAAAACAAGCTACAACTCAACAGATTGTAATAGATGATGGTAAGATCAGTTTCACTTTTTTACAATTAAATGATGTTTATGAAATTGCTCCTTTAGAAGGAGGAAAAGTAGGAGGAATGGCTCGCGTTGCTAACTTGAGAAATCAATTAATAAAAGAGAATCAGAACACATTTACATTTATGGCTGGTGATTTTTTAAATCCTTCTTTACTGGGTACTATTAAGTATGATGGGCAACGAATTAGAGGTAAGCAAATGATAGAAGTTATGAATGCCTTAGGTATGGATTTGGTAACTTTTGGGAATCATGAGTTTGATTTAAGTAAGAACGATTTGCAACAAAGAATGAACGAATCAAATTTTGCGTGGACGTCAGCTAATGTAAGACAAAAGGTGTGTGGTACCACATATCCTTTTTATAAGGAAAGAAACGGAATAAAAGAATTTGCAACAGATACTCATATTATAGAAGCAAAAGATGCAGATGGAACTACTATTAAAATTGGATTTTTCGGAGTAGTGCTTCCCTCTAACCCTGTAAGTTATGCTGAATATACAGATATGTTCGAACAATCTAAACGTGCTTACAATAACCTAAAGAGTAAAGCAGATATAATTTTCGGGCTTACACATGTTAAAGTTGAACAAGATAAAAAGATAGCAGAGATGTTATCTGAGTTACCTTTAATTATGGGGGGACATGAGCATCATAATATGATGTTAGATGTTGGTAAAACTAAAATTGCAAAAGCAGATGCCAACGCTAAAACTGTGTATGTTCATCGTATATCTTATGATAAAAAAACGAAGAATTATACTTTAAATTCAGAATTGGTTCCTATAAATGAAGAAACAGGTGAAGATCAAAAAGTAAAAGCAATTGTAAGTAGATGGAATGTTATTTTAGATAAAGAAATTAAGAAGATAGTTTCAAATCCTAATGAAATAATACATGTAGCTAGCGTTCCTTTAGATGGTAGAGATAAACCTATTCGTAGTGAACAAACTAATTTAGGAAAATTGATAACCAGAGCAATGGCTTATGGTTTTAATAATGAGGTAGATGCAGCTATTGTAAATGGAGGTTCTATTCGATTAGATGATCAATTAGAAGGCAATATTAATAGTGTAGATATTTTTAGAGTATTACCTTTTGGCGGAGGTATTTTAAAAGTTGATATAAAAGGTTCTCTTTTAAAAGAAGTTTTAGAATATGGAAAGTCGCAGACTGGTAAAGGAGCTTACCTACAGAGGTATCTTGCTGATTATAATAACGAATGGTTAATTAATAATATACCTATTGATCCTGAAAAAACGTATAAAGTTGCTTTTAGTGATTATCTATTAAAAGGGTTTGATATACCTTTTCTTAAACCCGATAATGATGGTGTACTGTCTATATATACACCCAAAAAAGAAGAGTTAGGTTCAGACATTCGTAAAACAGTAATCGCTTATCTTAAATCTATAAAATAATTATTTAGAATTATTCTAAATAATAAAAATACTTCTATATTTGTCATTTAAAATGATAAATATATGTGCGCTGAAATCAATATTATTAGTAAGACAAAAAATGGTATAGTTTTTCAATGTAAGAATTGCGAAAATTATCAGATAGTGTTCAATAATTTAAATTTTAGTTTTACAGATAAAGAATATTTTTATTTCTCAAAATATATTTCAAGTATAGATCTTGGCCATTACGATAATCATTTTAATGATGATATAAATGGAAGAAAAATTCATCTACCAATTGGCCATAAAAATTTGTTAATAGCACTTAATTGCAAAGAATTAAGTGAATTAAAGCTTCTTTTTAATCATAAACTAGAGCAAGACTACAATCTTATTAACTTAGACAAAATTCACTATAAATTGTTTATGAATTAATTTTTAGTATTGATTATTAGTGTGTTATATTTTTATTTAAAATTATTCTAAATAATATTTTGCTATAAAAATTCTGTTATATACATTTGTCATCGAAACAAATCGTTATTTATAATAAGTCTAAATAAAAGAAATGAAAAAAATCAACTTAATTTTAATAACACTTTTTTTAACAGTGTTTTCATTTGGTCAAACGGTTCCAGATTCATTAAATACAAATCCTCAAAATCAACAAAATGCTGCACAACGTATTTTATCTGGTAACATTAATACAGGTGTAACTGTTGGTGGTTATGGAGAGATATTATATAATCAACCTGAAGGAGGAAATGGCGAGCTAGATGTGCAACGTTTAGTAATTCTTTTCGGTTATAAGTTTAATGACAGAACACAGTTTGTAACTGAAATAGAATTTGAACATGTAAAAGAGGTCTTTGTAGAACAAGCTTTTTTACAGTATAGCGTTAGTGATAATGTAAACTTACGAGCCGGTTTAATGTTAGTACCTATGGGTATAGTAAACGAATACCATGAACCAACAACTTTTAATGGTGTAGAAAGACCCAGTATAGACGGAGCTATTGTACCTACAACTTGGCGTGAAATTGGTTTTGGTGTATCTGGTAGAATTAACAATGCTTCATTACGCTATCAAGCTTATATTATGAACGGGTTTAAATCTACAGAATCTGACGGCAACGGAGGTGTTAATGGATTCTTAGGAGGAAGCAAAGGTTTACGTGGAGGTCGCCAAAAAGGAATTCAATCTACTATAAATAAACCAACATTTGCTGCAAAATTAGATCATTACGGAATACCAGGATTGCGTTTAGGCCTATCTACTTATTTAGGTAGAACACAAGCCGAAGATGATGTAGATGCCATCGACGGGGCTGATGTTGGTATCGCTATGGTTGGAGCTGATGCACGTTATGCTTACCAACGCTTTACCGCAAGAGGACAATTTATTCACGCAAATATTACAGATTCTAAAGCTTACAATAATTTAACTGGTAAGAATTTAGGTAGTGCATTACAAGGATGGTATTTAGAAGCTGCATACAACTTATTACCACTAACTAAAAAACAGCAATTATTTGCTTTTGCACGTTACGAAGATTATGATACTCATGCTTCCGTAGATGGAAATTTACAAAGAAATCTATCTTACGATAGAGACGAGTGGACATTTGGTTTAAGTTACAAGTTAGCACCCGGAGCTGTAGTAAAAGCAGACTATCAAATCAAAGATAATGCAGCCAATAATAACACAAATCAGTTAAACTTTGGTGTTGGTGTTTGGTTCTAAAAATAATATTTGAGTTAGTTTCTTATTTTTAAATGTAAACCGTAGTAAATAATATTTTTTGCTACGGTTTTTACGTTTATTTAGATTTATTTTAAATAAAAATATTACTTTTGTAGCATGAATAAATCGAAGATTTTATTTCTTTTTATGGCAATAATTTCAATTGCTTTAATGTCTTTTAATTCTTTCTCTAAACTACAGAAAAAAGTTTCTAAAGAAATAAAAATTGCTTTTAACATCGAAGAGTTTTCTTTAGAACAAATTACCGTTTCACCAGAAGTTAATAAAGAATTAATTCAAAAAATAAGTGATAAGAATTTTTTAAAAATTTATCATGATCAAAAACTTATAGGTTATGCTTTTGTAGAAAAAGCTCCTAGTAAAACTGATGAGTTTGATTATTTAGTCTTATTTGATGAAAATTTTATTATTAAGAAAGCAAAAGTACTGATTTATAGAGAAGATTATGGAGGAGAAATAGGTAGCAAAAGATGGTTGAAACAATTCATTGGTAAAAATAAAACAGACAGATTAAAATACGAAAAAGATATTATTGCAATTTCCGGAGCCACTATTTCCGCAAATTCTATGACGATAGCTGTAAATAATCTTTTAAAAACCATCGAAAAACTTCAAGAGCATAAAGTGATATAATCAATATGCAATTAAACGGACTACTACTTACTTTCCCAAAAGAAATTAAACTCCTAATTGGAGCTTTTTTATTGGTGTTAAGTGTTGGTTTTTTTACAGGTTTGTCCTTTGTAGATGAAACCTCTGGGACTAAACCAAGTGGTATTGAAGAAAATTATCTAGGTAACGAAGATATTGATGATGTAGAGGTAATGAAATTCAAAAAATCTGATAGAGAAATGTTAACGATTGTACATTCTCATATATTATCAATGTCTTTAATATTCTTTTTAGTTGGGATTATATTAGTAACAGCAAAATTAAATTATCACTTAAAACTATTCTTATTATTAGAACCTTTTGCCTCAGTTCTACTCACATTCGGAGGGATATATTTCTTATGGAAAGGTATTTTATGGATGAAATACTTAGTTATGTTTTCGGGTACTTTAATGACACTTTCTTTTTCTACATCTGTAATTATAATTTTAAGTCAGCTTTTTAAAAGAAAATAAAATGAACAAGACTACCATAGCTGATTTAAATAAAGGAGAGAAAGCAATTATTAAGAGAGTTACTGTTAAAGAAATTCCATTAAAATTAATAGAAATGGGATGTATAGAAGGTAGTTATGTAGAGCTGGTTCAACATGCACCTTTTGCAGACCCATTATATTTAAATATTAATGGTACTTACTTAGCGATCCGTAAAGAAACTGCCTTTAAAATTCAAGTGGAAAAAGTATGAAAAGGCAGCTAAAGGTTGCCTTGGTAGGTAATCCTAATACAGGTAAAACATCGTTATTTAATAGGCTTACTGGTCTTAATCAAAAAGTAGGTAATTATCCTGGTGTTACAGTAGATAAAAAGACCGGTATAAGTAGTATATCAGATAAAACGAAAGCTCTAGTAATAGATTTGCCAGGCACTTATAGTTTAAATGCTAGTTCTATTGATGAAGATATAGCAGTTAAAGTGTTATCTGAGTCGTCCAATCAAAATTTTCCAGATGTCGTAATTGTTATAGCAGATGTAGAAAATCTAAAGCGAAATCTACTATTATTTACTCAAGTTAAAGATCTTGGGCTACCTACTATTCTTGCAATAAATATGCAAGATCAGATGAAAGCTAAAGGGATTTCTATTGATATAGAAAGTTTAGAGGATGATCTAAAAACTAAGATTTTACTAATTAGTACCAAAGAAAACACTGGTATTAAAGAGTTAAAAAAAGAGATTATTGACTATCAATCGCTGAATTTAGAACCTTGTTTTCAAAATGTGTACGGAATCTTAGATAAACAAGATAATGATGAAAAAAAGATCAAGCATCGCGAAACAATAAAGAGATATCAATTCTTAACAGATGCTTTAAATAAATCGTATACAGTAAGTAGAAATAAAGCAACTGATTTGCGAGCTAAACTAGATGCTGTATTAACTCATCCTATTTTTGGTTATATCATCTTTTTTGCAATTCTCTTTTTAATTTTTCAGGGATTATTCTATTGGTCAGAAGCTCCAATGGATTTTATAGATGCTTCTTTTGCATCAATGAGCGAATGGGTTAAAAATAATTTACCACCAGGCGTATTTACTAATTTATTAGCAGAAGGTATTATTCCTGGTATTGGTGGTGTGGTCATTTTTATACCGCAAATTGCTTTTTTATTTATGGTGTTATCCATTTTAGAGGAGACTGGCTATATGAGTCGTGTAGTTTTTTTAATGGATAGAATTATGAAGCGTTATGGCCTTAGCGGGAAGAGTGTAGTACCACTTATTTCAGGTACGGCGTGTGCAATTCCGGCAATTATGGCAGCTAGAAACATAGAAAGCTGGAAAGAACGTTTAATCACCATTTTAGTAACACCTTTTACTACATGTTCTGCTAGAATACCTGTTTATGCTATTATTATCAGCTTGGTAATTCCGAACCAAAGAGTCTTTGGTGGTCTTTTCAATCTGCAAGGTATTACTTTAATGTTGTTATATCTTTTAGGCTTTGTTTCTGCCATTTTTGCGGCATCTATTTTAAATAGAGTGTTAAAAATAAAGTCTAAATCATATTTCGTGATCGAAATGCCTGACTATAAATTGCCATTATTTAAGAATGTGCTATATCACATGATCGAAAAAACAAAAGCTTTTGTTTTTGGTGCAGGTAAGATCATTTTAGCAATATCAATATTATTATGGATGCTTGCTTCTTTTGGTCCAACAAATAATTTTAAAAATGCAGACGAGATTGTTCGAAAAGAATATTCAAGCTTAAATACCGAAGAATTAGAAAGTCGAATTGCTTCTTACAAGCTTGAAAATTCTTATATCGGTATTTTAGGAAAATCAATTGAGCCAGTTATTAAACCTTTAGGTTATGATTGGAAAATTGGCATTGCTTTAATTACTTCTTTTGCTGCTAGAGAAGTATTTGTAGGCACTTTGGCAACCATCTACAGCGTTGGTTCAGAAGATGAAACTCCTATCAAAAATAAAATGCGAAAAGATGTAGATAGTATAACAGGCAGACCAATTTATAATTTTGCTTCAGGTGTCTCCTTATTGCTGTTTTATGCCTTCGCTATGCAATGTATGAGTACCTTAGCAATAGTTAAGAGAGAAACAAATAGTTGGAAGTGGCCTGTAATTCAACTAGTAGGTATGACGACTATAGCTTATGTAGTCGCTTTAATAGTGTATCAGTTTTTAAAGTAAATGAACTTAGTTCAGAACATATTATTAATTGCAGCGGTAGCTTTTGCTTTATGGATTTTATACGATAAATTCCTTAAAAAGAAGAAGAAAACTGATGATTGTGGTAATGATAATTGTGGTTGCTAGATTTTTGATTTTAAATAATATAAATTCCTCTAAAAGAAGTATATTTGCTCGCAATTAAATCTTAATTGCATCATGACATCCCACCAATCTAAGTTTGTAGGAGAAGGATTAACCTACGACGACGTACTTTTAGTTCCGGCCTTTTCAGAAGTATTACCGCGAGAAGTAAATATTCAAACAAAATTTTCAAGAAACATTACCATTAATGTTCCTATAGTATCAGCTGCAATGGATACTGTGACTGAATCTGCCATGGCTATAGCCATCGCTCGCGAAGGTGGTATTGGTGTATTGCATAAAAACATGTCTATAGAGAGACAAGCTGCCGAAGTGCGTAAGGTAAAACGTGCCGAATCTGGTATGATTATAGATCCAGTTACTTTGCCTTTATCTGCTAAAGTTGGGGATGCAAAACGAAATATGGCTGAGCATAAGATAGGCGGAATTCCGATTGTTGATGATGAAGGAAAATTATTGGGTATTGTTACAAACCGTGATTTACGTTTTGAAAAAGATAATGACCGACCAATTACTGATGTAATGACAAGTGAAAATTTGGTTACTGCGGCAGTAGGAACTTCATTAAATGATGCTGAAGCTATTCTTCAAGCAAATAAAATTGAAAAATTATTGATTGTTGATGATAATTATAAACTTTCAGGTTTAATAACCTTTAGAGATATTACTAAGGTTACACAAAAACCAATAGCAAATAAAGATAAGTATGGTCGATTAAGAGTTGCCGCCGCTTTAGGTGTTACACCAGATGTATTAGATAGGACAGAGGCCTTGGTTAATGCTGGTGTAGATGCTGTAATAATTGATACGGCTCACGGTCATACAAAAGGAGTAGTAACTGTTCTTCATAAAATCAAGAAAAAATATTCTCAATTAGATGTTGTCGTGGGTAATATTGCCACACCAGAAGCTGCTAAATATTTGGTAGAAGCTGGAGCAGATGGAGTAAAAGTAGGTATCGGACCTGGTTCTATTTGCACAACTAGAGTAGTGGCAGGAGTAGGATTTCCACAATTTTCTGCTGTTTTAGATGTTGCTGAAGCTATTAAAAATAGTGGGGTACCTGTAATTGCCGATGGTGGAATTCGATATACAGGCGATATACCAAAAGCAATTGCCGCTGGAGCGGATAGTGTAATGTTAGGTTCATTGTTAGCAGGCACAAAAGAATCACCTGGAGAGACTATTATTTATGAAGGACGCAAGTTCAAATCTTATCGAGGGATGGGGTCGGTAGAAGCTATGAAACAAGGTTCAAAAGATCGTTATTTTCAGGATGTTGAAGACGATATTAAAAAATTAGTACCAGAAGGTATTGTAGGTCGAGTACCATATAAAGGCGAATTATTTGAAAGTATTCACCAATTTGTAGGTGGTTTACGAGCTGGTATGGGGTATTGTGGAGCCAAAGATATTGATGCACTTAAAGAAAACGGAAAATTTGTAAAAATTACATCTTCTGGTATTAATGAAAGCCACCCACATGATGTGATGATTACTAAAGAATCACCTAATTATTCTAGGAGGTAAATATCAATTTCGCTTATCTGTCTTGGCTATGAGTAGTTGCGTGGTATAACTGTTAACTTTGCAAGTGCACACCTAGCTGAAAATCCACAAGTATTTCCGTAAGTAGTCTAAAGTCAAGCAATTAATTATATCCGTAGTTGTGCTTAGTAATTACCAACAAATAATTCGTTTATTTCGTCCATATCAAGAGCTCTGTCATAAATCAAAACATCATCTATACTACCATTAAAACCCGTACCACTGCTAAAGCCATCTTGCTCTCCTATTCTGAAAGGATAATGGGTTCCCTCCATAATATTCTTAACAGAAACTTCCATAGAAATTATCCCATTCAAATAAATTTTAAGAATTGACGAATCATACGAAACCACAATGTGGGTCCATTTACGTATTGGGAAATTATCTAGTTCAATTGGAATTCCACCCATATTGAAACGAAAGTTCAAATTATCCGGATTTATGCCTAAATAATATCCATCTCCCCAACCCCATTTGCTAATAATAGTTTTCCAACGACCTTTTTCCGTAGGAGCTGAATTTACCCATACAGAAATTGTAAAGGATTCCAAAAGGTTGAGTTCGTCAGAATCATCTACATTTATGTAAGCCTGATTTGGTTTAAAGTACATGGCAGAGAGTTCATTCGAAAATCGGTTGTTAGTGGGTAATACATTTCCAGTAATCTCTCCGTGATTTTCATTTTTACTAGTATCAATAGTATTATTATTTAATGAATATTGCGCTATGAAGTCTTTTGAGATATTCGACGATTGTTCTATTTCATCATCATTTGAACAGCTAATAAATAATATTATCATTTGAATAAATAATAGTGATCGCGTAGTCATATTTTTTTTATTAAGCACAATGTTTAGGTATGGTTTCATTTCAATGAGCTATATCGGTCGATAAGCGAAGTTAACAGAAAATAGATTAAGAATCAAGTTTAATTAAAAGCATCAATTCTTGTGATTTTGATATCAATTTTTAAAATTGATAAAAGTTTGATGATTGTTATTTTCGGTTGTATTTTTATAACATAAATAAATGTAAAAATGAAAATAGTTATCTCACCAGCAAAATCACTCGATTGCGAAACCCAAATACCCACCAATAGATATACAGAACCAGCTTTTTTAGAACAATCAGAAAAGTTGTCGAATGTTTTAAAAAAGAAAAGTGCCAAGCAATTATCTAAGCTGATGAGTATATCCGATAATTTAGGTCAATTGAATTATGAACGTAATCAGAATTGGTCTTTACCATTCACTATCAATAATGCAAGACAAGCTATTTATACCTTTAAAGGAGACGTATACCGTGGCTTAGATATAGATACGTTACCAGAAGAGAAATTAGATCAATTACAAGATAAATTACGAATTCTTTCCGGTCAATATGGGTTGTTGAAGCCATTAGATCTAATGCAACCGTATCGTTTAGAAATGGGAACACGCTTAAAAGTTGGTAGAAAAGATAATTTATATCAGTTTTGGGACAACACTATTACAGAAGCTTTAAATGATGAGTTAGAAGAGGGTGAGCTCTTTGTTAATTTAGCTAGTGCAGAATATTTTAAAGCAATTAAACCTAAAGTATTAAAAGTGCCTATTGTTACACCGATTTTTAAAGATTTTAAAAATGGGCAATACAAAACTATTATGACATTTGCTAAGTTAGCACGAGGTTATATGGTGCGTTACATTGTTAATAATAATATTGAGGATATAGAAGGATTAAAAGGGTTCGATAGAGAAGGTTATGCTTACGACGCAAATATGTCTACAGAAACTGAATTGGTTTTTACTAGATAAATGAAGAAAAAACTTATCAAATTTTTTAGAATAAGTGTAATCCTGTCTTTTGTAATTTTGATATTTATTGTTCTCTCAAACTACAAAATAGAAAAAACTGCTAAGAACAAAACGTTTTCAACAATTGAATCAATTTCAAAAAACAAAGTAGGGTTGGTATTGGGTACATCCAAGTTTTTGCAAAACGGACAAATCAATTTATATTATAAATACCGTATTGAAGCCGCAATAAAATTATTTAAATCAGGAAAAATTGATTATGTCATTGTTAGCGGGGATAATGGTTCTAAAACGTATGATGAACCAACCACCTTTAAAAATGATTTAGTTGCTGCTGGAATACCAAAGAATAAAATTTATTTGGATTATGCAGGATTTAGAACACTGGATTCAGTAGTTCGCGTTAAAGAAATTTTCGAACAAGAAAGAGTAACTATAATATCACAGCAATTCCACAATGAACGGGCTATATATTTAGCCGAAAATTTTGGAATAAAAGCTATTGGGTTTAACGCAAGAGATATTTCGGGACGTTATGGTCTTAAGGTGAAATTGAGAGAATATCTAGCTAGAACAAAAGTCTTTTTGGATATATTATTTAATGTACAGCCTAAGTTTTTAGGTGATAAAGTAATAATAGATTAACAGTCAGACAAACTAACTTTTACAGCTAAGCCACCTTCTGAAGTTTCTTTGTACTTATTATTCATGTCTTTAGCGGTTTCCCACATCGTATCTACTACTTTATCTAAAGGCACTTTTACATTTTTAGGGTCGGTTTCTAAAGCTAATTCTGCAGCATGAATTGCTTTAATGGCACCCATAGAATTACGCTCTATACAAGGTACTTGTACAAGTCCGCCAATTGGGTCACAAGTTAATCCTAAGTGATGTTCCATAGCTATTTCTGCTGCTATCATTACCTGTTCTGGGTTTCCACCTAACAGTTCACACAAAGCTGCTGCAGCCATCGCTGATGACACACCGATTTCTGCCTGACAACCCCCCATGGCTGCAGATATCGTCGCTCCTTTTTTAAAGATACTACCTATTTCACCTGCTACTAATAAAAATTGTTTAATATGCTTGAAGTCAGCTTTATGATCTTCAATTACTAAATAGTACATTAATACAGCAGGAATTACACCTGCACTTCCGTTTGTTGGAGCTGTAACCACACGTCCTAAAGAAGCATTTACCTCATTCACACTCAAGGCGAAACAGCTTACCCATTTTAAAATTTGTCGAAATTTAACTTCAGTTTTTCGAATAGTTTCTAACCATTCTTGAGATGAGTTGTATGCAAAATCACCTTTTAATTTTTGATGTGTATCAAAAGCTCTACGACGTACATTTAATCCGCCGGGCAAGTTTCCTTCTGTGTGGCAACCAATGAACATACACTCGAGCATAGTGTTCCAAATTCGATTGATTTCATTATCAATTTTTTCAGTTGAGCGGATTGATTTTTCATTTTCTAAAACAACCTCAGAAATTGATTTGTTGAGATCGTTACAATATTTTAATAATTCATTTGCTTTTTGAATGGGGTACGGAAAAACTGTATTAAAAATTTTTTCCTGTTTTTTTGAATTTTCTAATTCCTCTTTAACTACAAAACCGCCACCAATAGAGTAGAAGGTAGAAGAGAGATCATCCTCTTTTGTATGGGCTGTAAAAGTTAATCCGTTTGCATGAAAAGGCAAGAATTCACGATTAAATATGATAGAATCTTTTATATTAAATGGAATTTTTAATTCATTATTTAAATTCAAGATTTCGGTATTCTTTATTTCATCAATAATCTTTGATATATTCTCAACAGGAACCGTTTCTGGGTCAGCACCCGATAATCCTAGTAAAATAGCTAAATCAGTAGCATGCCCTTTTCCCGTTAAGGATAAAGAACCGTATAAGTCAACTTTAACGCTATCAACTTTATTAAAAAGCTTAGCATCCTTTAGTTCTTGTATCCAACGTTCGGCAGCACGCCAAGGCCCTAGTGTATGAGAACTTGAAGGTCCAACGCCAATCTTTAACATGTCAAAAACACTAATGCTTTCCATTATAATGATACTTTCGGCTAAAGTAAAAAAAGGATTAATTAAGACAGCTTTTATAGTATAAATATTTTATTCTTCTTAAAAATTATGACACTCTGTCATTTTTATTAAAATTTTTCTGTCAAAACCTTTAAAATTGGCCACTGGCATAATGATTGACACTAACTAATCGAATTAGTAAATAAAATCAAAAAAACAATTAAAATATATTATGAGTAAAATTATAGGAATAGATTTAGGAACAACCAACTCATGTGTTTCTGTAATGGAAGGTAATGAGCCAGTTGTAATTCCTAATGCTGAAGGAAAAAGAACAACTCCGTCTGTAATTGCTTTTGTAGATGGTGGAGAGATTAAAGTTGGTGATCCTGCAAAGCGTCAAGCGGTTACAAACCCGACAAAAACAGTTTATTCTATTAAAAGATTTATGGGTAATAAATACTCTGAGTCTCAAAAAGAAGCTGAAAGAGTGCCTTACAAAGTTGTAAAAGGCGATAACAATACACCAAGAGTTGATATAGATGGTCGTTTATATACACCACAAGAATTATCGGCTATGGTATTGCAGAAAATGAAGAAAACTGCTGAAGATTACTTAGGTACTTCGGTAACTCAAGCGGTAATTACTGTACCAGCATATTTTAATGATGCACAGCGCCAAGCTACTAAAGAAGCTGGTGAAATTGCTGGATTAAAAGTAGAACGTATCATTAATGAGCCTACTGCTGCGGCATTGGCTTATGGGATGGATAAAAAGAATGAAGACAAGAAAATTGTTGTTTTTGACTTTGGTGGAGGTACGCATGATGTATCTATATTAGAGCTTGGAGATGGTGTTTTTGAAGTGTTATCTACTGATGGTGATACGCATTTAGGTGGTGACGACGTTGATCAAAAAATAATCAATTGGTTAGCTGAAGAATTTAAGAAAGATGAAAGCATGGATCTTCGTGAAGACCCAATGGCTTTACAACGTTTAAAAGAAGCTGCTGAAAAAGCGAAGATTGAATTATCTTCTTCTGCACAAACAGAAATCAATTTGCCATATGTTACAGCTACAGCAAGCGGTCCAAAACACTTGGTAAGAACATTAACTAGATCGCATTTCGAAAAATTAATTGATGATCTAATTAAAAGAACCATCGAGCCATGTAAAACTGCATTAAAGAATGCTGATTTATCAACCGGTGATATCGATGAAATTATTTTAGTTGGTGGTTCAACTCGTATTCCTGCAGTGCAAGCTGCTGTTGAAAAATTCTTTGGAAAAGCACCGAGTAAAGGAGTGAATCCTGATGAGGTAGTTGCTGTAGGTGCTGCAATTCAAGGTGGTGTATTAACAGGTGATGTAAAAGATGTATTGTTATTAGATGTTACTCCTTTATCATTAGGTATCGAAACTATGGGTAATGTGATGACTAAATTGATTGAAGCTAATACTACAATCCCAACTAAAAAATCTCAAGTATTCTCAACAGCTGCTGATAACCAACCATCAGTAGAGATTCACGTATTACAAGGTGAACGTGCTATGGCGGGAGATAATAAAACAATTGGTCGTTTCCATTTAGATGGAATTCCACCAGCGCCAAGAGGCGTACCTCAAATTGAAGTGACATTTGATATTGATGCGAATGGTATTATCAATGTATCTGCCAAGGATAAAGGTACTGGTAAAGAGCATAACATTAGAATTGAAGCTTCTTCTGGATTAACAGATGAGGAAATCGAAAAGATGAAGGCTGACGCAGAAGCTAACGCTGAAGCGGATAAAGCGGCTAAAGAAACTGCTGATAAGATAAACGGAGCTGATTCTATGATCTTCCAAACAGAAAAGCAATTAAGCGAATTTGGTGATAAATTATCTGATGATAAAAAAGCACCAATCGAAGCTGCTTTAGAAGAATTGAAGAAAGCGCATGAATCTAAAGATTTAGATCAAATTGATGCTGCAATGGAGAAGATCAATGAAGCTTGGAAAGTAGCTTCAGAAGAAATGTACAAAGCACAACAAGAAGCTCAAGCAGGTGGAGCTGCTGGTCCAGATGCTAGCGCAAACGGTTCTGCAACCGAAGGTGATGATGTACAAGATGTAGACTTCGAAGAAGTAAAAGAAGAGTAGTCTAAGACTACATTTAGTATAAAAAAATCCCGCTCATTTGAGTGGGATTTTTTTGTTTTGAACTATAGATGATATAGTAGTGACTTTAGAAAAACTTAAGAAATAGAAACTAAGTTTACTCCAAATATTGAAAGTATGATTAGGTTTTTTACAAAGAAAAAGAAGTATATTATAATAAATTGTATTTCAGATGAAGTTTTAATAGATGGACGTAAATTAATGTTTCCAGCTAATTACAACACTCTTATTGAAACTTTTGGTAAACCAAGTCGAGAATTACAAGAGAGTAAAAACTACATGTTTTGGGATGCTCTAGGTATTATATGTGCTTATAATAATGCAGATAAGATTTTGTCGATTAATTTTTATCAAAATAATAAAATAAAGAGTGAGTATAATACCAAGAAGCAATTTACAGGAGGTTTATTTTTTAATTCAAAAAATATTACGAATAAAGAATTTGGAAAGATTTCACTAGGTAAAGTAGCTATTCATAGATTGGGTAGCGAAAACGAAACTAGATTTGGTTTTAGCTTAGGGGTAAATAATAACTACATGAATGAATTAAATTAATGTAAAGTTACAGAAATTCTTTAATTGGTCTTCTTTCTTAAGGTTGATGTTATAAAACCGATTAATAATTTTACACAAAGTTTGGTTAATCAATAGTTGTTCATGTAATTATAAATTATAACCTTTTCTTATTTAAATAGTAATTTGACCTTTTAAATATTTTACTGCCTTTCCTTTAAGAAAAACTCGATTCTTTTCTAATCTACAGAATAATTCTCCCTTGCGTTCTGAGATTTGTAAAGCATGTAATTCTTTTTTGCCTAATCTATCAGACCAGAAGGGAACTAACGTGCAATGTGCAGAGCCTGTAGCAGGATCTTCAAACAGAGCTGCTTGTGGTGTGAAAAAGCGAGAAACAAAATCCACATTATTTCCTTTTGCTGTAACTATTATACCACCGGGATCTAAGTTTATTTGATTTAATAGTGCTTGATTAGGTTTTAAATTTTTAACATCATCCTCATTTTCATAAACTAATAAATAATCTCTAGCCTTATAAACCTCCTTTGGTTGAATATTTAGAGCATTAGATATAATTTTGGGTAATTCAGTTTTTTGAGGTGGGCGAGAAGGAAAGTTCATTTCTATGAAATCACCTTCTTTTTTAATATTTAAAATACCACTTTGAGTTTCAAAAGAGATTGTATCCTCGTTGTAATCTAAATGTTCAAATAAAACATATGCTGAAGCTAGAGTTGCATGACCACATAGGTCCATTTCTATTTCTGGCGTAAACCATCTTAAATGATAGTTGCCATTATCTAACTTTATAAAATAAGCTGTTTCTGCTAGATTATTTTCTTTAGCAATTTTTAGAAGAATATCGTCAGAAAGCCATCGTTCAAGTGGGCAAATAGCAGCAGGATTTCCACCAAAGTGTGTATCCGTAAAGGCATCTATTTGATAAATATCAATATACATTAGCCATACTTTTATGTATAGCTAATGTACAATAATATCCTTTTTTGAAATGTTACTTAAAGAAGATTTGGGTGTAGAAATATCTACCCTTGCTATCTTTTTTTACAGCAATACCTGTGTGTGTAAAATCACCCTCAACATTTGCTTTTAACCAGATGCTTTCTAAGCATGTGGCTAATGCTTTTTCAGCACTTATGTCAAAGCCAATGTTTTCAGTAACTTCTTCTGCATTCTCTTTTTCTTCTAGCACTTCCCACCTTGAGTCGTAATTGTCATGATTTACACCTTTTTTGGCAATGTATTCAGCATGCTGCGCAGCTAACTTATCTGCTGTTGCATTTCTCTTTAAAAGAGGCTTGCCAATACTAGCTCGATGATTGTTCACTAATGCTATTAATTCGTTAGCAACTGTAAATTCATCTGCCACATTTGGGTTGTGATCTAATTTGCCATCAGACCAAGACAATAATAATAAAGCGACTGGGATTACCCATAAAAATAATTTTTTATTCATGATAATTATAAATTGTTTAGCTTAGTTTATATAACTCAATTTTAAAGGTTTTAGTATACTTTTGTATAACTATTTACGGTAGAAAAGCTGGGTATAATAGTATCGCTGTTGATCATCTTTAATTGCGGCGATACCAATATGGGTAAAACTGCCCTCAATATTAGCTTTATGGCCGCTACTATTTAACCACCCATTCATTACACTTTTTGCTGAAGGATAACCAGAAGCTACATTTTCTCCAGCACTTTTAGCGTTTACTTTTTGTTGTAATTCATTAAATCTATCGTTAAAATTATCATGACTGATTTTCTCTTTGTTTATCATATAATTAGTATGTTCTTTTGCTAAATTATCAGCAACAGAGCTTCGATTTAGCTTTGATTTACCGATGCTTTCACGATGTTCATTTACTAATTTTAATATTTCTTCTTCAACAGATAGTTCACTATTAGAAATGACTTCTTCTTCAGGAGAAATAATTTCTTCGTCTTGAGAACATGATAAAACGATAAATAATAAGGGGAGTATCAAGAGTTTAATCTTTCTACTCATATAAAAAAGTTTAAATATATAACTACTTAAAAGCTAATTTCGTATATAAAATGTAGCTTATTTATTCAATAGATTGAAAAAGAGGATTAAATACATTAGTTAAAAAATCATTCCATTGTTTATTGCTTTGTGTAAAACTCACTAGATATTCTTGAAAAGCGATAATAATAATATTCTTTTCGGGTAATAGCATTAGGGTTTGACCTCCAAAACCTTGTCCATAATATAACGACGTATTTAAGTTTTGAGCAATCCACCATTGATTGCTATAACCAGTAGTTGAAGATGAACTTTGAATTTGAGTAGTTTTTGAAGCATCAATCCATTCTTGAGATATTAATCGTTGTCCGTTAAAAACACCATTGTTTAAATATAATTGTCCGAATTTAGCAAGATCTCGTGCTTTTAATTGTAATCCAGCCCCCGCCCAAGCAGCACCTTCCGTATCCTTTTGCCATTCATATTGAGATATGCCTAGGGGCAATAATAATTTTTCCTTAGCATAATCTTCAAAAGAAGTGTTGGCTTGATCACTGATAATGTAACTCAATACATGTGGAGATAAAGTATTGTAGTTAAATGTAGAACCAGGTGTAGCTGTAAGCTCTCTAGAAAGTAAGTTTGTAACTGAATTGGTTTTATTATTGCTTAAAAAATCAATTACTTCTTGCTCTTCATTCCAACTAAGGCCAGATGACATATTTAGCAAATGTTGTACAGTAATCGCTTCTTTATCACCTGTAATTAAATTGGGGTAAAAACTTTTAATCGAGCTATTCACTCCATCTATTAATCCTTCATTCATTGCAATATCAGCTAATGCTGAAGTAAAATTTTTAGTGATCGAACGTAAGTGAAACAAAGAATTTGAATTCTTATTATTATAATATTCTTCAATAACTATTTTGTTATCTTTTAAAACCAATAAAGCATAAAAATTATTCAGTGTAGAAGCATTTTTAATTGCTGTTTGCAATAGTTCAGTATTAAATCCATCTATAGAAGGAGGATTATTATCAATTGGAGTTGTAACACTATCATCGCCTTGACAACTCCCTAAAACAGGAATTATCATAAGAAGACTCCAAAATGTGACTACCTTAATAAGTGATGTTAAATGCTTAAAGACCATTATTTAATAAAGCTTTACATTAAAGTCGTATAAAAAACATAAAAGTTACAGTTTAAGATGTTTTGGTTAATAAATAGTAATGAATCTATTACCTTTATCAGCTGAATAATCAAACCTTGAATTTAAGCACCTATACTTCTGAATTCCGCTATAATTTAAAGCTTGCCTACCCAGTTATGTTGGGTATGATAGGGCATACGCTAGTGAGTTTTATAGATAATATTATGGTTGGTCAATTGGGTACAGCAGAATTAGCTGCAGTTTCTTTAGGTAACAGTTTTATTTTTATTGCAATGAGCTTAGGTATTGGTTTTTCTACAGCGATTACTCCTTTGGTAGCTGAAGCTGATGGCGAAAAAAATATAGAAAAAGGCAAACAAGCATTTAATCATGGGCTATTTCTTTGCACCATTTTAGGAGTGTCACTTTTCTTGATGATTTTACTCATCAAGCCCTTAATGTACCATATGAACCAACCTGTTGAAGTGGTAGAGTACGCAATGCCATATTTGAATTTGGTTGCTTTTTCGTTGATTCCGCTTATAATGTTTCAAGGATTTAAGCAATTTGCAGATGGGCTTTCACAAACAAAATACGCAATGTGGGCAACCATTTTAGCGAATGTAATTAATGTGATTTTGAATTATTTGTTAATTTTTGGAAAGTTTGGCTTTCCTCAATTAGGAATAATCGGTGCAGCTATCGGAACGTTGGTTTCAAGAATAATAATGTTAATCTTTATTTGGATTCTACTCAAACAAAAAGATAAGTTCAAGCCTTACATGGAGCGTTTTAGTTTTAGTAATATCAAAAAAAGAATACTCAAAAAAATTATCGATCTAGGTTTTCCTTCTGCTTTACAAATGCTTTTTGAAGTTGCCATATTTACTGCTGCTATTTGGCTCTCTGGAGCTTTAGGCAAAAACCCACAGGCGGCTAATCAGATTGCGTTAAACTTGTCTTCTATGACATTTATGGTTGCCATGGGTTTAAGTGTGGCGGCTATGATTCGAGTTGGAAATCAAAAAGGCCTACAAAATTTTAAAGAATTGCGAAGAATAGCAATTTCAATCTTTTTCTTGGTAGTTATTCTAGATATTTTCTTTGCATTGATTTTTATGATCTTTAATCAAGATTTACCATTGTTATACCTTGATCAAAATGATCTAAGTAATCAAGTTGATAATATGACTGTGATTGGTATAGCTGCTAAATTATTACTGGTTGCGGCGGTGTTTCAGATTTCTGATGGAGTTCAAGTGGTAGTTTTAGGTGCTTTGCGTGGATTACAAGATGTAAAGATTCCTACTTTTATAACTTTTATTGCTTATTGGGTTATAGGTTTCCCTATAAGTTATTTTTTAGGAAAAGAAGATGTTTATGGAAGTGTTGGTATTTGGATTGGTCTATTGGCAGGCTTAACAGCTTCTGCAATTATGTTGTATATTCGGTTTAATTATCTCACTAAAAAATTGATCACTCAGAAGCATTAATATGGGTATCGTTTTAAAGCAATCTTTTAAAAACACCATTGTTATTTTTTTAGGTTTCGCTATTGGCGGGATGAATGTACTGTTTTTATATACTCATTTCTTGCACGAAGATTATTACGGATTAGTTACCTTTTTACTTTCTTCTGCTAATATTATTTTACCCTTATTAATTTTTGGTATGCAGCATACCATAATTAAATTTTTTAGTGCTTATAAAACAAAATTTGAAAAAGATCAATTTTTAACAACATCTTTGGTGTTGCCATTATTAATTATAGTTCCTTTAGGGTTAATTGGTGCATTAACTTATGAAACAATTGCAGGGTGGTTGTCTAATAAGAACGCGATAATAAAGCCGTATACATACCTTATTTTCTTGGTAGCTATTTTTATGGGTTATTTCGAAGTATTTTATTCTTGGACGAAAATTAGGCTACAATCTGTCTTTGGTAATTTTATAAAAGAAGTTTTTGCCCGTGTTTCAGCAACTATTTTATTAGTCTTAGTTTATTTAGATAAGATTACCGAAGAGCAATTTATCTACGCAATTGTAATGGTCTATTTTATAAGAATGTTAATTATGATGATATACGCGTTCTCTGTTTATAAACCAACTTTTACATTTAAACTACCGGATAATATAAAGGAAATTTTATCCTATTCACTCTATATTATTCTCGCGGGTTCTGCAGCTGGCATTTTATTAGAAATAGATAAGTTTATGATACCGCAACAAGAACTAATAGCAAAAGTTGCATATTATTCTGTAGGTATCTATATCGCTTCTGTTATTTCTATTCCATCTAGAGCAATGAAACAAATTATTAACCCTCTTACGGCAAAAGAACTGAATGAAGACAATTTAGACGAAGTAGATTCTTTATATAAAAAGAGTTCATTAAACCTTTTAATTGGTGGTGGTTTATTGTTTTTACTTATTAATTTAAATGTAAAAGATCTTTATTTACTTATTAATAAATCAGAATTTTCTGTAGGAATTATTATCGTATTTATCATCTCATTATCCGAAATTATTAAAACTGCTATTGGTACTAATGGAGCCATTTTAACAAATTCTAAATACTATAAAGCCTTCTTTTATTTTTCAGTTGCTATGTCTATAAGTGTTATTATTTTAAATAAATGGTTAATTGGATTGTATGGAATTAACGGAGCAGCTTTAGCTACTTTAATTGTAGTGTTTATTTATAGTATTATTAAAGTTGTTTACGTGCAAAGAAAATTGAAGATGCAACCCTTTACTGAGGGTACGCTAAAAATAATGATTGTTATACTATTACTACTATTAACATTTTATTTCTGGAACTTTCCGTTTCATCCAATAGCAAATATTTTATTAAAGACTTTAATAGTTTCTGCTATTTATCTGTTTTTAATAATTAGACTAAAAATATCGAGTGATATTCAAGAAGTGTTTAGAAACTATACGAAATAAAAAACCCGCATCAAAATTTATGATACGGGTTTTAGCCATCGTCTAATTATCTTCTCTTTTTTCTCTCTTTATAACCATCATCGAAATCATCGATTTTTTTCAATTTTTTACGTTTAATGATCTTTCCTTTTTTGTGACCTTTTTTTAATCCTTTACTATATCCTTTTTTGCCACTTTTAGATCTATAGTAGTAATAATTATCATCTTCTCCATAATCTTCATAATCAGTATAAAAATCATCATTATAGAAGAAATCATCATGATAATCATAGATAAAGTCATCAAAGTAATAATCGTTATTTGCATATCCAAAACGTGATTTTACTTGACCAAAATATCTTACTCTACCTGAACGATCATATTTAAGGTGTAATCCTCCTACACGTTTTAATCTTCTACCTCGATGGTAATCGATAAAAACAGAACCAACCCTGGTTACATTACCGTATCTGTTATAATTGATAAATACATTACCCACTCTACGAACTCGACCGAAATAATCTCTATCTATTTTTACACCTCTATGCGGAATTCGTTTAGAATAACGTCTGCCATTTCTATAGTAATACTGTGTTCTATAATTGCGAGAATGTGTATTAAAATCTACATCGCCATTCGGGAACACAAAAAACTTAATACCGCGTTCGGTAAACTTAATTGGTTTAGTACCATAGTAGTTAAAATAACCCTTAGTACTGTTCGATTTAA
Organism: Maritimimonas rapanae; assembly: GCF_057837205.1. Classification (NCBI taxonomy): domain Bacteria; kingdom Pseudomonadati; phylum Bacteroidota; class Flavobacteriia; order Flavobacteriales; family Flavobacteriaceae; genus Maritimimonas; species Maritimimonas rapanae. The sequence continues at coordinate 529,580 of NZ_JBYQFI010000001.1, forward strand.
TGCCTTCGTTGGCTTCAGCAGTAGAAACCATCATGAGCATTCCTAAAATTAATAGTAGTCCTTTTTTCATAATATATGGTTTTAAGGATTATGCCTACTCTATCAGTTTTTCGGCTTCCACTTTCTATACAATTTTCAAAGAGCATGCCAAAGAAAATTTTCAAAGCATCGATGGTAAAAAAATGAGCTATTAAATCGCTGACAATCAAAATTTTAAAAAGTTTAATATTTTTAATGTAACCAAAAGAAAGAATGTAACACTAATTATAAATAGTACTCTTTAAATTATAGTTGTTGATAATAAGTTGATTAATGATAAATCTAAAAATAGTATCGCGTAAATTAATTATTATATTTGCGACTAACCGTCAAATTTTAACCCTTATAATATGATTAATGCTATTCAACACAATCTTAATAGAGGAGTAAGATTATTGAATAATATAACAGATATTCAGTATAGTGACGAATCTGTAAAACCTTATTACTCTAGTATTGGTAGGCATATGCGCCATATTTTAGATGTGTTCGACTGTATTTTTGATGGATTAGAAACACGGCAAATAGATCTTACAGCTAGAAAGCGTAATGAATTAGCCGAAAATAAAATTGCCTTTGGATTAGCTTATTTTGATGAAATTTTTTCTAAAGTAGAAACCATAAAAGAATTAGATTTAAATCAGTTAGTAGAAGTTACAGATGATTTAGGTTTAGGAAAAGTTACTGCTAATTATACGTTGAATTCTATTTTAATTCAGGCCCATAGCCATGCTATTCACCATTTCGCAAGCATAGGATATATTATTGCAGAGTTGGGTATTGAGTTACCAGATGCTGATTTTGGTTATAACCCAACAACTCCAAAGTTCGAAAGAAGAATAGGCTCTTAGTTTACTTTATTTAAACCAATTATTTTTTTTGAATACTTTCTTAACCAAAAAATATCTTTAAGATATGGTATTAGTTTTGGGTAAGACACGTTAAAAACATCATGATTTTTTCTAGCGATATTATTCATCACTTTCCAATGACTTTTAATACTCTTTAGAGCATCAAAATATGTAGCTCCTTGGGCGTCGTAAATATGTGTGGGTTCAGAAATAATACCATTGATTTCTAAAATTTTAAAATCTTCACCCTTTTTTAATTTTTCGAAAGTATCATATTTAATATCAAGCCTTCCATAAAACCAACCATTAATTTGCTGGTTCAGCGTATCTATGGTTTTTATTAATTCGTCACAAATAAGATGATTACCATTTAAAAATTGAGTCCCTTTAGAATGGTTACCGATAACAGTAAGTATTTTTTCTTCATCTTTTTTAAGAACTACCTCCATAGAATCTTTATGAATATTTTTTAAAAGATCATAATAAAGATAAGCACGCTTATCATTTAAAATAAGATTCGATAAGGTAGAAATTCCGTCGCCTTTAATAGTTAAAAATTTCTTTAATGTAATAGATGATATTTCGCCATTCTTGGTGTCCGGCACTCTAGAATAAAAAATACCACACTCGTTTTTATAATCTACAAATTCTTGAATAATGATATCAATATCATTTCTTTTTAGATAAGATTCAAGCTCGTTTTCTGTATCTATTTTTTTCACCAAATACCCTCTAAAACCTACATCTGGTTTTGCTATTAAAGGGTATTCAATTCCTTGACTCTTAACGAGCTCTTTAGTAACATTAAAGATTTGAGATTTAGCAACTAAAACAGTTTTTGGTCTAAATTGTTCAGGTATTAATTGAATCGTTTTGTATTTAGATTCAGTGCCATTGCCAGAATATTTTATTGCTGGATTTGTGGCTAAATAGAAAATTAAGTTTCTAGCTTTTATTGCTTTCCAGATGTAATAAGGTATTAATGGAACATAAAACATATAGGTAGGCCAGTGTTCCCATTTAGTAAGTTTTGTATAAAAAACCTTATTCTTCATCCTTTTCAAAAATCGCTCTCATAATACTAATAACAGCCTTAGCAGTAATTATTATGGCTAAAAGAGCCAGCAATATTCCGATAATTAAAATAATATAAGAATTGTCTTTTGCTAATGCTTTAAACCCCATAGTAATTATTATAGGAGCTCCAAAAAGTAATGGTAAAGCCAATGCAAAGTATTTCAATCCCTTAGAAACTGGTGTTTTTTGTTTGCTCATTTCTTGTAATTATTAATTGCATTGCGTACACTACCATATTTTAGTAGTAATTTGTTGGCTGAACTTTCACTAATATTAAGAGTATTCATAACCATTTTAGTACCTCTATCTACCAATTTGTTATTAGAAAGTTGCATATCTACCATTTTATTTCCTTTAACCTTTCCAAGTTGTATCATAGCAGAAGTAGAAAGCATATTTAATACTAATTTTTGAGCGGTACCTGCTTTCATTCGCGAACTTCCTGTCACAAATTCTGGCCCTACAACTATTACAATTGGAAACTGAGCAGTTAAAGCTAAAGGACTTTCTAGATTGCAAGTTATACATCCGGTAATAATATTATGTTCATTACAACTTTGTAATGCTCCAATTACATAAGGCGTGGTGCCAGAAGCTGCAATACCAACCACTACGTCTTTTTCTGAAACTTGATATTCTTGTAGATCTTTCCAACCTTGTTCTGTACTATCTTCAGCGAATTCTACGGCTTTTCTTATTGCTGAGTCTCCACCAGCCATTAATCCGATAACTAAATCATGTGAAACTCCAAAAGTTGGAGGGCATTCAGAGGCATCTACTATTCCTAAACGGCCACTTGTTCCAGCTCCTATATAGAATAATCGGCCTCCATTTTTTAATTTATTAACGATTTGTTCAGCTAATTTTTCTATTTGCGAAATAGCTTTTTCAACGGAATGAGCTACAGTTTTATCCTCATTGTTAATGTTTATTAACAACTCAGAAACAGACATTTTTTCTAAGTGATTGTAATTAGAATCTTGCTCGGTAGTTTTGGTAAAACTCATATTCAAAAATACTCATAAAAGAAATATGTAACTATTTTTTAGAATCAAATGTGACTTTTAACAAAAGTATGTGTCATAAAATATGAAAAAGGAAAAGTTGGTTTAGTGTTTTTTTAGTTCTGACTACTTTGAATTAAAAAAGGAAAAGATGGTAATTTAAAAAGCGGGTGAAATTTCACCCGCTTTTTTTATGAATTCAATTTTTTATTTAAATTGATGCTACTATATTATTAAGAATAGTATTAGGTCTCATAGCTGTGCTTACCAAATCTTCATTTGGCTCATAATAACCACCAATATTTATAGGATTACCTTGAATAGCATTTAATTCATTTATAATTTTAGATTCATTCGTTTCCATCTCTTTAGCAATTCTAGCGAATTGATCTTTTAACTCAGCATCTTTATCTTGACCAGCTAATGCTTGTGCCCAATACATTGCTAGATAAAAATGACTACCACGATTATCTAGTTCACCAGCCTTACGCGAAGGAGATTTCTTACTATCTAAAAACTTATCGGTAGCATCATCTAATGCTTCAGCTAATACAAATGCCTTCTTATTATTAGTAGTTTCGCCTAAATGTTCTAAAGATACTGCTAGTGCCAAAAATTCACCTAAAGAATCCCAGCGCAAATGATTTTCTGCAACAAATTGTTGTACATGCTTAGGTGCAGAACCACCAGCACCTGTTTCAAATAATCCTCCACCATTCATTAAAGGTACGATCGATAGCATTTTTGCTGATGTGCCTAATTCTAGAATAGGGAAGAGGTCGGTTAAATAATCACGTAATACATTACCAGTAACCGAAATAGTGTCTTTACCGTCTTTTATTCTTTCTAAAGTATATTGAGTTGCCTTTACAGGAGATAGAATTTTAATTTCTAAACCAGAAGTATCATGATTTGGTAAATATTTTTCAACTTTTTTAATCAATTCAGCATCATGAGCTCTATTTTTATCTAACCAAAAAACAGCAGGAGTCTGCGTTGCTTTTGCTCTAGATACAGCTAATTTTACCCAGTCTTGTACTGGGGCATCTTTAACCTGGCACATTCTCCAGATGTCACCTTCTTCTACTTCATGTTCAATTAAAGCTACACCATTTGAGTCAATAACCCGAACCTTACCTTTTGCTTCTATTTCAAAAGTTTTATCGTGTGACCCATATTCTTCGGCCTTTTGAGCCATTAATCCTACGTTTGGCACTGTACCCATAGTAGCAGGATCAAAAGCGCCATGTTTTTTACAAAAATCAATAGTTACTTGATAGATACCAGCATATGAACTATCTGGTATTACAGCTTTGGTATCTTGTTGATTACCATCTTTATTCCACATTTGCCCAGAAGTACGGATCATTGCTGGCATAGATGCATCTATAATTACATCAGAAGGAACATGTAAATTAGTAATCCCTTTATCAGAATTTACCATTGCCAGATCAGGATTCTTATTATAAATAGCTTCAATATCTGTTAAAATTTCATTCTTCTTATCTTTAGATAATTCATCAAGGTTACTCAATAAATTTCCAAAACCGTTATTTACATCAACACCAATCTCTTTAAAAGTATCACCATGTTTTTCAAACAATTCTTTAAAGAATACACGAACTGCATGACCAAAAATTATGGGGTCAGATACTTTCATCATTGTCGCTTTCATGTGTAAAGAAAAGAGTACACCTTTTTCTTTAGCATCTTGCACTTGTTCTTCTAAAAAAGCTAAAAGTGCTTTTTTATTCATTGCAGTAGCATCTATTATCTCTCCTTTTAATAATGGTATATCTTTCTTTAACAGGAAAGTACTTTTATTTTCGCCAACAAACTGAATACTAACTGATGTAGCTTCTTCTATAGTGATAGACTTTTCGTTATGTGCAAAATCGCTATGCGACATTGTAGATACATGCGATTTAGATTCTGAACTCCAAACACCCATAGAGTGAGGATTCTTTTTAGCATAATTTTTAACTGCCTTTGGAGCACGTCGATCAGAATTACCCTCACGCAATACAGGATTTACAGCAGACCCCTTCACTTTATTATAGAGAGCTAAAACAACTTTATCTTGTTCGCTTTCTGTTTCTTCTGGGTAATCTGGTAAGGCGTAGCCTAAACCTTGAAGTTCTTTTATTGCTGCTTTTAATTGTGGTACAGAAGCACTAATGTTTGGTAGTTTTATAATATTTGCTTCAGGTTTTTTTGCTAATTCACCTAACTGAGCAAGAGCATCTTCAACACGTTGATTTTCATTTAAGTAGTCTGAAAAGTTTGCTAAAATTCTTCCTGCTAGAGAAATGTCTTTGGTTTCTACAGTTACATTAGAAGATTTGGTAAAAGCTTTCACAATTGGTAAAAACGAATGTGTTGCTAAAGCCGGAGCCTCATCTGTTATGGTGTAAATAATCTTTGCTGTTTCAGACATGTTTTAATGTTTTAATTTTCTCTAAATAAAAACTAGTGCGTTTTTATAGGCTAAAAAATTAGCGAAGCAAATATACTATTTATAGCGTTAATTTTTTGAATAAAGCTATTGAAAAAGAAAATAGAAAATGTGCAAATAAAAAGCACCTTAATTATGCGGTTAAGGTGCTTTTAGGTTGTTGTTTTTATTATTTTTTATCAAAAAATTGTGCGCTAAACACTGAATTATGAAATGTTAAAAACAACATAAACGATTTCTCGTTTAAAACCGAATCTAAATAGCTCATAGTAATTCTCTTTCATAGCCTAATTAAAAAAGGGGTAATTTTAATTTTATTTAGATTCAGGAGTAAATTTAAAGTAATAAGTATCTTAAATACATCTATCAGTAAATCAACTTACTAACTACTTTTTAACATGAGTTATTAACAATTGTTAATAATAGTTATATATAAAACTAAAGCCGAACATGAAATTCATATTCGGCTTTTAGCTGAAACATTTAACACGAGTTTGTAATTAATTGCTTAATTACAGTTTACTATTAATAAAAACAGCTCACTCTGCTAATATATTTCGGTTAACCTTTTTTTGATACTTTTTGTTTGTTAAAAACAACCAAATATTGTATTTAAAATGATTAACAAATTTTTAATCTCTTCAATAATTCCAATTATTCATGCTAAATACTTGGTTCTATTCTATAGAAATTAAAAACAAAAGAACGTTCTTTTTAGAATTTACGTTTTATTAGTTTCAAAATATTTTAATCCGAAGGCTAAACCATTTCTCAACTTCTAACCCTTTGTAAATTCTATTGCTAAAATAGTATGTAAATTTATTTAGTCAAGAAAAATAGGTGCTTAGTTATTAATAAGTTTTCAATGAGATATTAGAAGTATTTATCAACATTTGTTAATACAAAAAGCCGCTTCAATATTGAAGCGGCTTTTTACATATTTTTAAGACTAGAATTAAATACGTTGTTCTTTTATTCTTGCTTTTTTACCAGTAAGGTTTCTAAAGTAATAGATTCTTGCTCTTCTTACTTTACCTTTCTTGTTAACTTCTATTTTTTGAATAGCAGGTAGGTTAATAGGGAAAATACGCTCAACCCCAACGGTACCAGACATTTTTCTAATAGTAAAAGTTTCTGATGTGCCAGTTCCTCTTCTTTGAATTACAACACCTCTAAAGAATTGAGTTCTAGTTTTGCTACCTTCTTTAATTTCGTAGTATACAGTAATTGTATCTCCTGCAGAAAATTCAGGAATTTCTTTTTTTGTTACAAATTCGTCTTGTACAAATTTTACTAACGATTCCATTTTAATAATTTTAATGGTTAACCAAAATCAACATTCACGATTTTCGTCAGAGGTTAATTTTGCGAGTGCAAAGATAATTAAAAGTTTTTATTTCAATGATTTAATTGAAGTTTATTTTTTTTCCTTTTTAAGGAGTTCTGGCCGAATCTTTTCGGTTCTTTCTATTGCTTTTTCGTGTCGCCAAGCTTCTATTTTAGGAAAATTACCAGATAATAAAACGTCTGGAACCATATCACCATTATAGTCTGAAGGCCTGGTGTAAACAGGTGGAGCTAATAATCCATCTTGAAAAGAATCTGATAGGGCAGAGGTTTCATCACCAATAACACCAGGTATTAATCGAATGATACTATCGCATAAAACTGCAGCACCTAATTCGCCACCACTTAAGACATAGTCTCCAATAGAGATTTCTTTGGTGATAAATTGATCGCGCACACGTTGATCGACACCTTTGTAATGACCACATAAAATAATAATATTCTCTTTTAAAGATAAGTTGTTAGCTATTTGTTGGTCGAGAATTTCGGCATCGGGTGTCATATAAATAACCTCGTTGTACTTTCGTTCTGATTTTAATTGAGTTATGCATTTATCTATTGGCTCTATCATTAAAACCATACCGGCACCACCACCAAATTGATAGTCGTCAATTTTACCATATTTATTAACGCCATACTTGCGAAGATCATGAAAATGAACTTCTACCAAACCCTTATCGATACCTCTTTTAATAATAGAATGCTCGAACGGGCTTTCAATCAATTCTGGAGCAACCGAAATAATATCTATACGCATTGGGCAAAAATAAACAATTAGGGAGACCTTTGTGGATAATAAAATTGCTTAATAAGTTATTTTTAAGTTTCGCTTATCGTGTTTGTATAAGATTAGTTGCGTAGTTTAAGTGCTAAATTTAGCAATAAATCACAGATTGAAAATCAGCGAGGCTTTCGTAAATTGTCTAAAACCAAGCAATTAATTTTACACTTTGTACCTTCTGGCTTTTCTTTTAATACACTAGCTATAATCGGAAATAAGGCACTTTTTTATCATTTTTTCTTTTGCTAATTGTTACTTCTTATATTTTGATGGTAAAACACCATAAGCTTCATAAAAACATTTTGAAAAATATGTTGGACTACTGAACCCTGTTTGATAAGCGATTTCAGAAATGTTTGATGTTTGTTTATCCAATAATTCAAGTGCTTTATTTAATCTAAACTCCTTAATGAAACTGTTTGGTGATTTCCCTATAATTGGCATTATAGTTCTATATAGTTTTGATTTACTTAAACCTAAATTCTTATTATAATTTGTGGCACTTATATTCGAATTTGTCCAAACGCTTTCAGTATAATCAAATAAGCGAATTACAAATTCCATTTCAGTGCTATTTAATGGTTTAATACCTTTAATATTAATTGGATTGTTTTGATTTTCACTTTCGTATAGATCTTTGACTTCTGGTGTTAATATTATGTTCCCATTAGTAACATAAGTCAAGTACTCCGCTTTTTTAATGGTATCTTCAAATATGCTTTCTTTGTTAGTAATAGGTATTCCTGCACTTATGCCAATTTTGAAATCTAAATCTGGTGTAATAACACAATTATGTAATTCTTGAATTTTTATGGCACTTTCAACAGCATTAGTGACACAAGAAAAAGACATTAAAAATGAATTGGATTCTTGCTTAACTACACGCCCTTTTTCCTTATTTACAATATTGATAATCGATTTATTATAGCCACGAATGGCTGCCTGTAAGGTTTCAATATTTTTAGTTCTTAAAGTATTCTTATTGAATTTAACGACCATTAAGGTTCTAAAAGCTGTATCGTTTATAATATTGAGTTCAATATTCTGTGATTTTTCGGGGTCTTCTATACGACCTAAAAAAGATTCAACTAGAGTATCATTTACTTCGATTATTCGTTGTGGTATTGCTCCATGTGCTTGCTCATGAAGTTCTTTAATGGCTTCTTTATTAGGCGCTTCCATTAAGCAAAATGCAGTTTGTCTTCTTTCATCACACCAATACGTTAATCCGCGACAATTGTATTTATGTTGTATTTTTAAATCTGCTTGATGCATTTCTGCAACATGTGCTGCAGTAACTCCATCAGGCAAATCATGAAAATCCATATATATTGGCATAGGTTTTTAAATTTTAAGTAATTTACTAATAATCTTGAAAAGAGAAGCTACCTATTGTATGTAGCTTCTCTTTAATTTTTACTGTTCTGCAGTTGCTGGACTAATTACTGTTGCAACTTCGCTTATAGTGTTTGCTGGAAAACCACCTTTTTTTGCATGCTCTTCAATTAATTCTTTATTTTCTGCTTTGTAAACACAATACACTTTATCTCCAGTAACATAACTGTGTTGCCATTCAATTTTTGGCCCCATTTCTTTTAATACTGTGCAAGATGTTTGAGAAATTCCTTTTAGTTGTTCTGATGTTAAGTCTCCTGCTCCTGGAATAACACGTTCGATTACATACGTTTTCATTGTGACATTGTTTTTAATTGTTGTTTGATTTTCTTTTTGCTGTGCTTGTGTATAATTGAGAGTAAACACGATTAGCACTAAAATTAATTTGATTGTTTTCATTATTAATATTTTAATTATTGATACTCCAAAACTAAAACAGTTTATAATCAATCAATTATGCTTTTAGCCCAAAAAATCACAATTTTGGTTCAATGCTTTTTTACAGCTTGTAGGTAATATTAGGATATGAATCCGTTTTAATGATTTATATTCGAAGGTAAGCGAGGTTAGCCGAAAATAAGCTAAGATTCAAGCTAAATTAAGCAAACTAGATTTGGCTAATTAACATTATAAGTTATTAAAAAAGGTAAGCCAAAAATGCTTACCTTTTTTATTTAGAAAATAAATTACCTACTCATTAACGGCAATTGCATTTTTAATTGGAGTTTCTTCCAATCTAGCTCTTTTCATTAATAAATTAGTCCAAAAGTTAACTTCATCTTCAGTGAAATCTGGAAAACGAACATGTAGTAATTCATGAATGATATCATCTTCGAGAAGTGGTCTAGTGTGGTAAATAACTCCACTTCTTTCTAATGAGTCTATAGCTATTCCAACAAATTCATGACCCGGAGTATTTTCATACAAAGAATCAACTACTTGCATTTCTGAAATAGATTTACATGTAATCTTCCAATCTGAAATTTGAAGCAAAGACTTCCATTGTTCTATTAATTCTGAACTTAAAAATGTAGCGTTGTTTATTATCATAGTATTATTTAAGCCGCTCGCCTTGCTCTTTAGATAATACTCTCCAACATTTATGGGTTCCACTTTGAGAGGGAGTTACCGCAAAGTAGCGATTGTTTTTTTTGGTTATTTCGTATTCGTTAGAATCGAATTTAGACTTACTTTTCACATCGTAAAAACTTAATGTTTCTTTCATGATTTTGAAATTTGTGGCCGCATAAAAACAGATTAGATATTATCGACCTGGTTAATAAATATTTATGAATAATCTTACTTATATACTATTGTAATGCGCAATGCATTACACCTAATTATAATAAGCTTGATATTTAAAATTTAAATGTAGTATACGAGCAATATATCCTTTAAAGAACAGGAGGCGCTCTACCAAGAATATGCTTATTAGTATTTGAAGTTATAAAAGAAAGTTCTTGACTCTCAGATAACTCTAAAAAAGGAGCTATTAGAACAAAGTTATAATCTTTGAGATCAATTAATTCTCTTTTTGAACTAATAAATTTGCAGAAATCGCAATCTTCTAAATTTTTAGAAAGATGATGATTGTGCTCACAATGCTTTTCTGGAAATTCACTATGATAAATGCTAATGTGGCATAAGTTTTTTTCTATCTCAGCATTTATCTCACATTGATGAAGCTCTTCTTCGTGATCATGTAAGGGATTTGAAGGTAGCAGAGTTATCAATAAACAAAGCAGTAGAAAATAAGCGATAAATTGTTTATTGTGTTTCATCATTATGTAAATATAATTAAGTTTTATTAAAACTGTTTTAAAAAAGTTATTTTACTTATGAATTGTCTAGTTTGTTGCTTAGGGTCAAAAAAATCTGTTTGAGTATCATTAAACACCAAATAGATAAAAGATAAAGGTTGATACTCCCAACTAAATCTAACATTCCAACGACCTTGTTTGTCAAAACTGTTGTATTGATAAAAAGTTGACAATTGAATTCTTGGATTTAAAGCTAACCGTGATCCAATAGCGTATAGGTTTGTCGATAAATCTTGCTGAGTTGATCCTATATTTTCTAAATTATTGTGTTCATAATCAAAAGTTAAGGCAATATGTGGAATCGGAGCTAATCTTCCCGAAAATTCGTAAGTACTACGTGTTCCATCATAAAATTTTCCAAAGCTATAAGAACTACCTATAGACCATTTTTTAGATTTATCAGTATTATAACGTACTTTAAATCGTGTATAATAATAGTTGTCTTGAGCAATTTCTAACCCTAAAGGAGCAAAATTAAAATTTATGTTTTGCCACGTAGGTGTAATTGACATTTCTAGAAAGCTTCTATCCTTGAAGTAAGTCCAAATAGGAAATAGCCATATACTTGCTTGTTGAAAATTTGATGGATTTGATGCATCATGACTATAGTCTGCAAAAAAACCAGGGTCCCAACGCCATATCCAGTCAATTTTCTTTGGTCTCCAAATATAATATCCCCCAGGATTATGTCTAATAACATTCTTTTGGCGAACAAAACCCATACTTGGGTTATAGTTGGAGTCAGTATACTCTGTAACCCAACCAAAATAATGATTGTTAGTCCTACTTCCTGCAAACAATCGTCCGGCAAATCCCGTCTCTCTTGATAATTTATCAACAGATGTTGAGAATAGGTATTGTATATCTATACTACTTGTGGGTCTAATCTGTCCATCAACTGTGATGGTTGTATTGTTATTTTCTTCCTGATTTAATTCTTCACTTTCTTCATCCATTTGATGAGTAACCATTACTCCTACATTGTTTTCTCTACCGTAGTTTTTTAAATACCTAAGTACACCAAAATTGGCAGCTGCAGAGTTATTTGTTTTTCTTTGTCTGACGTACAATGCAGCTATAGTATTTTTTTCGGTTCTTTGTGTATATCGAGCGCCTATATCAATTGGAGCTGGTGTAGCATTAAATGCACCTTGAAGACCAATTCTTCTACTAAAAAATGGGCGAATAGATCGTTGTAAACCACCAGCCCAAATACCAGAGTTTTCTAAAAAAAATTGTCTTCTTTCTGGAAAAAATATATTAAAACGATCTAAATTATTTACTGCTTTATCAACATCAGCTTGGGCAAAATCAGTATTTACCGTTAAATCTAAAACGGTTTTAGGGTTGATGGCCCATTTTGCATCGAAACCAACCTTTGGCTCACTGGAAGTACTTGATATTTTATTGCCTTCCTTACTTTCATCGTATTGATATAAAGCATAAGGTTCTACGCGTATATTTGTTGAAGGTGGAGGTGCTTCTATACCTATTAATTTTGCAGCGTAAGTCATTCTATAGGGAGTAAAAGATTGTGGTATTGAGGGAAATGTAGATACTTCAATATCTCTTCTAGAATAACGAACGAGGGTGAAACCTAATTCAATTTGATTTGAATTATTAGTAAGATTATAGCGTAAAGATTTAAAGGGAATAGCCATTTCAACAAAATAACCTAAATCTGTTCTATGGGTTCTCACACGCCATAAGGTGTTCCACCCATTGTCATAGCTATTCCCATTAAAGTTTTGAAAATCTCGTTGATTTCCATAAGGTGTAGTTTGAAATCCTTGAGCATATTGCTTTAGATTTTGAGGGTCTAACGCAATGCCAAAAATATCATTATCTCCCCAGTCAAAATCTCTACGTAGATCTTGAATACGAATACCATTTAGGCCTAGTGAATCTTTACAGAAAGCACCTATATAGAGATTCTTGTTATCATAGAGAAAACGTACTTCGGTTTTATAGCCAATGTTTCCGCCCTGCCTTGGTTCTCTTCTAAAAAAGTCGCTTAAGATTTCGGCATTTTTCCAATCGATTTCATCTAGATTTCCGTCAAGATTAATTGATTCTTTAACTTTTGATACTTTTACTTCGAGTTGTACATCAGGTGGTGGAAAATTATTTTCTTTTTTCTCCTGAGCTACTAAAGAAAGACTAACACCTATCAGCGCTACAACTAAGCAAAATCTCATAATTAGAATACTTAAAGTCATAATCGTCTCGCTTTTGAAATTGAACATATAATCATCAAGAAGATGGCTACTACTAGCGGAAACAATATTTTCAAAGATTTTACCCTAGTTTCAACATCATAGAATTCAGGTACAAATTGTTTCCATTCAATAGTATCTGCCTTCCGTTGCTCAAAAATCTTAGGATAGAAGTACAAGCGTAATTTTTCATGAAAAGCTTCAGCAGCATCTAAATAGTCAATATGCTGTTGAGAACTGGTACCTGCAAGCTGATTGAAAGCTAGTTGTACATGCATATTTGGTATTAAAGATGCTATAGATCGGCTGGTCTGCTCACGCAATCTAATTTTTGCATCCATTGCTTCCTGTTCATCTTTTGAATCATCATCTCCCATTTGTTGCATTGCATAATACCAGAGCCAATTGAAACCTTCATTTGGATAACCAAAAGTTTCAAACTGAGGATAATGGGCATAGAACTTTTTAATGGTTTCACGTTTATCGGTATCCCATTTGACATGATAACCATCACGCTGAGCAATTGTTGTAGTCAACGCCTCTGGCATTGGATATTTTGACGAAACATAGGCATTAATTCCCGCTGGCAATAAAATGATTATGATCAACCAATTGGTAAGATTAATTGCTTCAAGCATTGTAAGAAGTTTAAATATTTGTAGTAATTGATGGTATATAATACCAAATCATCATATACTCTTAGCAACTGACAGAATAATATTCGCAGAAGCTATTATAAGGTAAAATGTAAATAAATTAGATTTGAGGAGGGCCGCGAAGGTATAGTTGCTCTCCATAGACAGAGAAAACAAGTTCGGCTAAATTTTCCGGAGAAAAATTCGAGTGTTCTATAAGGTTAAATGAATAGACACTTTCGCTGTAAAGTTGTTTATCAAAATAAAGATCGCATATTTCGCAATCTAAATCATTATTAAGAACATCACTATTCAAATGATTAAAATCAACAAAATTTGAATGTACAGAGTGTGACTGTGCATGTATTGCAAGAAAAGCTGGCAATGATAAAATGTACATTGCTAGAACACCTGTCGCTATGCGAAGTTTTCTATTCACCGTAGATAAATTATAACTTTTATTTTTAATCTTAAAACTTCTACAATTTTTGCTGTAGAAGGTATTTTATATAGTCATTAGATTAAATATTAAATTGTAGACCTATTACTATATTTCTACCCATATTTTGTATACCATCTGCTTTTAAGCGAGAAAGGTGCGCAATATATTCTTTGTCTAATAAATTGTTCACATTTAAGCTAGCATTAAATTTAGTTTTACCTAAAGAGAAATCTCCACCAAAACCAAAGTTTAACAAGCTATAACCATCAGTTTCTGTTTCAAACAGGCTTATGTTGTTTTGCTTAAATGCAGTTTCTAAAGTCAGGGCAACAAAGCTGTTTTTTAACCAATTAGTATCTTTAAATTCAGTACGTAAGGTATTATTCCATTGGTTGGCCGGTATCAACGGTAAATAATCGCCATTGTCTTGTTTACCTACTACCATTTCAAAACTACTCTCTATATGTAACCAATCTAGCGGGTGAGGGTGAAAGTGAAATCCTGCCTCACCGCCATACAATTTGGCATTATCTTGTACATATTCAAATACCTGATTACCTTCTTCTAACTCACCTGTAGGGCGTAAGAAAATATAATCATTAATTTTATTGTAGAATCCGTTAACGAAAAATTCTATATGCTCATTTTTATACTCTAAAGCTAAATCTACTTGGTAGTTTTGTTCATTATCAAGATTTGCATTACCAATTTCAAAGCGATTAGTACCATGATGAACACCGTTAGAAGTTAACTCAGCTAAATTAGGTGCTCTAAAACCTGTTGCCAAATTAAATCGAGTGGTAATAACTTTGAATAATTCTGTTTTATAACCCAAAGAAGCAGTGAAGCTATTGAATGATCTATCTATAGCTTCAAAAACACGTTCTTCTTCCTCATGATCTTCTTCTTCATGATCTTCTTCATCTTCATGTTCCTCTTCTTCGTGTCCATGTTCTTCAATTTCCATACGTTCGGTAGTAATGTTTCTGTTATCAAAGCGAAGACCACCTTGTAGATAATTATTATCCCAGCTGTATGCTATAGTTCCAAAAGCACCTAAGTCATTTACTTTGGCATTTGGTATTAAAATTTCTTCACCAAAGTTTTTATTCTCTTGATGCAGCCCCTGAACACCAATAATAGTTTCCAGATTGCCGAACTTTGGTAAGTGATATTTTACATCGTATGTAAGCGTTTTTAGCTTCATATGTAAAGCCAACTCTGGTTCTTCTTCACCATGCTCTTCTTCCTCATGTTCCTCCTCTTCATGTTCTTCTTCCTCATGCTCATCTTCTTCATGATGTTCTTCAAATTCTTTTCTGTTATTAGCTATATAGCCAATATTTACATCTAGATTTGAATTCTTAAAATAGACATGATTATGCATACTTAAAATGTGATTATCGATACGTTGAAACGGAGCTTCTAAAGAGATATGGGTGTTTTGTTCACCTATTTCTTCGGGTATACCAATTTTAGATAAGTTGTAATTATATCGTAATTCAGAACGAAAATTTTGTAATTCTAAGCCCATCGCGGTTTTAAAATCGTACTCATCGAAACGTGAATTGGTAACGCGCTCATCGTTAGCTGTTTTATAATCTATATGACGGTTATATGTACCACGTCCTAAAAACTGTAGTTTTTCACCTGAAGCTTTAAATGCGTATGAAGTGTTTGTGCCTTCTGTATTCGAAAAATATTTAGAACCAACGGTTGAACTCACAGAATTTGCATTAGCAAATTTTTCAGGGTTTAAGTATAAAACACCACCTAAAGCATCTGAGCCATAGAGAAGAGAAGCAGGTCCTTTAATAACTTCAGCACTACCAATACCTGCTTCGTTTATACCTAACCCGTGTTCATCACCGAATTGCTGATTTTCTAAGCGTACACCTTGCGTATAAACTAAAACACGATTGCTACTTAATCCTCGAATAACTGGCTTACCTATATTTGTGCCAGTAGAGATTTGTGAAACGCCAGGAATCGTCGCTAAACCTTGAATTAAAGTTGGGGCGCCTGCTTTTTGAATTTGCTCTATGGTTTTATGTTCAACCTTCATCACATTTTCACTCTGTAGTTTGTTAAATGGCGTAGAAACGATGATTTCATCCATTTCAAAAACAGATTCTTCAAGAACTACATTTAATTCTTGTTCGGTGCCATCTAATGATACAGATTTAATTACAGATTGATATCCGATAAATGCAAAGACAATATCTACATTTCCTTTTGGGAGGTTGTTAAATTCGTAGGAACCATCTTCGTTAGAGGTTACTCCCTTATGAAGTTTTGGAGCATATATTTCTACACCAAATAATGGATTTTGATTTACGTCGGTAACTTTTCCGCGTAAGCTGTTTTGACTATATGTTATAATTGATAATCCTAAAAAAAGGATTGTAATATTAAATTTCATTTTAAAGTATTTTATTGTTTTTTCCACAAAAGTGGAAACCTAATTATTTGTGGTTGAATATTTAAACAATAAAATATGGAGGAGCTCTTGAAGGTTTAAGTTTAGAGTAGAGAGAATTGTAATTTTGTTGATCTACTAAAATAGGCTCATTAAACTCTTTAGCTATAAAAATGGAGTATAAAAAATTACCGTCAGATGAGTTTTGTTCAATAGGTGTGTGGTAGATACTACAATCGAATTCTTGGCTATGAAAATGCTTTACATTTTTGGCGTTACAAACTTTATGTTCATGGTTCTCTAAGGCATGAAAAGCTTGTAATGTAAAAGGAAACAATACAATAATTGTAAGAATAAATCCTAGAATTCTATGTTGGCAGCTTTTCTTCAAGACTTCAAATATACAATTTATGTAGTTATTGTCTTACGTAATTTCATATTTAAAGCTTCTACACCTAATGAAAAAGCAATAGTAAAGTATAAATAGCCTTTTGGTATTACACCAACTTTTTGATTAAAGATCTCTAAATGCGCCATATGTGCACCTTCAGAAATTAAAATAAATCCTATTAAGATCAAGAAAGATAGCCCTAACATTTGTACTGTTGGGTGTTTGCTTACAAATTTGTTTACAGGGTTAGCAAATAACATCATAATTATCATAGAAAGTACCACAGCAATAATCATTACTACAAGTGCTTCGTCAATAGATGTAGTTTGCTTATCTATACCAGTTGTCATACCAACAGCAGTTAAAATAGAATCGAATGAGAAAACGATGTTGATCATTGTAATTTGAAAAATAACACTATTAAGAGTTATTTTTCCTTTAGATTTTTTAGAATCATCTTCTTCATGCCCTTCAACTTTATGATGAATTTCTTGGACACTTTTATATAATAAGAATAGGCCGCCACCTAGCATAATTAAACTTTGACCTGTAATACCAACTTTAAGCCAAGAAGTATCTAGATGATAAATAACCTTGTTCATAGCTGTTAAGTAAGAGATACCAAAAAGCAAAATAACACGCAATAACATAGCTAAGAATAACCCTATATTAGTTGCTCTTTTCTGCTGACTTTCGGGTAGTTTATTCGACGCGATCGAAATAAATAGAATATTATCTATACCGAGCACAATCTCTAAAAAAACAAGTGTTAATAAGGCCATCCAAATATTTGGATCTGAAAACATTTCTATCATGATCTTAATCTTTTAATTTTATTGCTGTCCCTTTTTGTTTAAAATTGGAACCTTTATAATAGGCTTTAAATGTGTAAGTGTTTCCTTTTATTCCTGTAATTTTTACATGAAATGGTAAACTGTCTAATCCTTTTTTAGGATTTGCTTTGGTAAGTATATACTCAAAGTTCGATTTCCATTCTATATTAAAAGTATCCTTTTTATTATTATAAGTTTCTATTTGTATGGTCTCATTTCTCTCGGCAGTCGAAATTTCATCAGATTCATCTAAATGTGTTTCAAAAGTTCCAGTTCTAAGTTTAGAAGCATCTAAATTATTACTGTTTCCACAGGATGAAATTATAAAAAAAGATATTATGATTAATAAAGTATATCTCATTAAATACCAGTATAATTACTTGGTGTGATAGCTTTTAATTCTATTTTAATAGTATCAGAAACATCTAAGCTATCTATAAAATTAGCGATTGATTTTTGATTAATCTTTTCATTTGTTCTAGTTAATCCTTTCAACGCTTCATAAGGATTAGGGTAACTTTCTCTACGTAAAATAGTTTGAATTGCCTCAGCAACTACTGCCCAATTATTTTCGAGATCTTGTTCGAATTTTTCTTTGTTCAATAGCAATTTGTTCAATCCTTTTAATGTTGACTTAAACCCAATAATGGTATGTGCTAAGGGAACTCCCACGTTTCGTAATACAGTAGAATCTGTTAAATCACGCTGTAATCTAGAGATTGGTAATTTTGCAGCTAGGTATTCAAAAATTGCATTCGCTATACCAAGGTTTCCCTCAGAATTTTCAAAATCTATCGGATTCACTTTATGCGGCATAGCAGAAGAACCAACTTCACCTTTTTTGATTTTTTGTTTAAAATAATCCATCGAAATATAGGCCCATATATCGCGATCTAGATCGATTAAAATAGTATTAATCCTTTTAAGATTATCAAACAAAGCAGCCATATGATCATAATGTTCTATTTGAGTAGTAGGAAACGAATGCTGTAAACCTAAACTTTGTACAAAACTATTACCAAATTCTCTCCAATCAATATTTGGGTAAGCAACTTTATGCGCATTAAAATTACCTGTAGCTCCACCAAATTTAGCTGCGCTTGGTATATCATTTAATAAATTAAATTGTTCTTTTAAGCGAACTACAAAAACATCAATTTCTTTACCTAATCGGGTAGGAGATGCAGGTTGCCCGTGAGTGCGAGCAAGCATAGAGATTGTTGACCATTCTTCTACTAACTCTTCCAGTTTTTTTAAAATATTGAAATATTCTGACACATAAACATCACCAATAGCATCTCTCAATGATAGTGGAATTGCTGTATTATTAATGTCTTGTGACGTTAATCCGAAATGAATGAATTCTTTATGTTTTTGAAGTTCTAGATCGTCAAACTTTTCTTTTATAAAATATTCAACAGCTTTTACGTCATGGTTTGTTACACTTTCAATCTCTTTTATTGCTTGTGCATCTTTAGATGAAAAATTTTGATAGATTCTTCGAAGGTCATCATAAACAGATTTATCAAAATCTTCAAGTTGAGGTAATGGAATTTCGCAAAGTGCGATAAAATATTCGATCTCAACTTTTACACGGTATTTTATAAGAGCTTCTTCTGAAAAAAAGTTTGCGAATTGTGACACTTTATCTCTGTAGCGTCCATCTATAGGCGAAATAGCACTTAGGCTGTTTAAATCCATTCATTGCGTTGTTAGAAACGCAAAAATAATGATTTAAAAGAAGTTGCTAAATGAAAAATTAAAGATTTTAGGCAGCATTATTTTTTCCCATTCTTTCTAAGATTTTTAATCCTCTAGAAGAATAAGCAGGACTTTCTACCTCAAGATCACGCTTAATGATCATTTTTAATTCATAGTGTATCCAATGAAATTGTTTGCCTAAGAAATAAAGAGCTTCCATTGCATGAGCTTTACTTGCTACTTTGGTCTCTTCTTTAATCAACCAATCAAAGCAAGTTTCTATAATTTGCTCTATCTGATCTTTGGTGACAATAACTTTAACTGGTGAATCAAATTTAGAATTCACTTCTTGGGCGATCAAACTACAGATCTTGGCAGCTGGTCTAATAGCACTTTCGTTTTTAAGATATGCTATGTTCTCTGTAAAGTGAGAAAGGTTGTAAGCGATCCAATCTAATCGTTGTTCACAGGCATTTTCTAAAATAAGTGCGGCTTTTACTGAAGTTTCGTCATTATAATCAAATGCTATTTCTATAAGAGATTTAAAAAGAGCTTCGTCTTTTAATACAGCACGACTCACTTTATCTCTATGAGACTTACTCATAGTTTTTATAGCATTTAATTCTTTGATTAAAGAATATTTTGTCATTTTAGTTATGGCTCCCATTTCTTTTTTTGGCAAATTGGGTTAGGTTAATTTGTAAAAGTTCTGGATATCTAAAAACTCATTTTTCCGCTTTTTATTATATACTTCTATGTATTTTTTAGGATTATATTTTGTGCTATTTGAAAATAAAGTATCAAAATATTCGTTATTGTTTTGCTGAAATGGCAAGGATATTGTTTACACAACAAAAAAGATTTTATTGAGTTATTAACAATATGAAAATGCAAAACAAAATATTAATTTTCTGCTTTATCCTTTTTTTAAGTGTAGATTTTTCTAACGCACAAAGCGCTACAAATCAGCTTGATAAAAATGGTAAGCGCCATGGTGTTTGGAAAAAATTCTATAACAATGGCCGTGTACGTTATGTTGGTCAGTTTGAACATGGTAAAGAAATAGGAACGTTTAAGTTCTACTCGGCAGCTAGTTCTGACTTTCCAGTGGTTGTAAAAGAATATAATACACAAAACGATACTGCGAAAGTTAAGTTTTACACTCAAAAGGGAGTCATAGAGAGCAAAGGATTAATGTTGGGTAAAAATAGAGTTGGTAAATGGTTATATTTTCATGTAGATGGAAAAACCGTTATGTCTGAAGAAAATTATAATGCTGGGAAATTGCATGGATCATATAAAACATTTTATCAATCTGGTAAGCCAACCGAAATTGCTTATTATAATGATGGAAAATTAGATAGTACCTATAAAAAGTATTCGATTAAAGGACATTTATTTCAACACTTTACCTATAAAGGTGGAAAGTTGTATGGAAAAGCTGTTTATTATAATAGAAAAACAGGAGAAATTACAACTAAAGGGCAATTTATAAATGATGTTCGCGTTGGTACTTGGGAGAATTATGTAGATGGAGAATTAGTGAGCACAGAGCAACCTAATAAAAAGAAACCCCCTTTGAAGAAGAAAACTAAAACAAAAAAGAATTAAAATACCCTCAATACTAACTGAGTTAGCGCTAAACATTTAACTAATCAAACCATAGCTGATGCTATGGTTTTTTTATGCTCAATTATAATTATCTTTGCAGCTTCAATTTAGAATAATGAAACGAGTAATTGTTGGACTTTCTGGAGGTGTAGATTCTAGCGTTGCAGCTTTTTTATTAAAAGAGCAAGGTTATGAAGTGATAGGTCTTTTTATGAAAAATTGGCATGATGAATCTGTAACTATTTCAAATGAATGCCCATGGTTAGAAGATAGTAATGATGCCATGTTAGTTGCTGAAAAATTAGAGGTACCTTTTCAAGTTGTTGACTTAAGCGAGCAATATAAAGAACGTATTGTAGATTATATGTTTAGAGAATACGAAATGGGTAGAACACCTAATCCAGACGTGTTATGTAATAGAGAGATTAAGTTTGATGTTTTTATGAAGATTGCCCTAGATCTTGGAGCTGACTATGTGGCTACTGGTCATTATTGTAGAAAAGATCAATTTGAAAAAGATGGAAAAACTATTTATCAGCTTAAAGCAGGAAAGGACAATAATAAAGATCAATCTTATTTTTTATGTCAACTTTCACAAGAGCAACTGGCTAAATCCTTATTCCCAATTGGTGAGTTAACAAAACCCGAGGTCCGTAAAATCGCTTCCGAGCTAGATTTAATAACAGCAGAGAAGAGAGATTCTCAAGGACTTTGTTTTATTGGTAAAGTACGTTTACCGGAATTTTTACAACAAAAACTGGAACCGAAAGAGGGAAAAATTATCCAAATTCCTGATGGTGCTGGCATTCTAAATAAAGAAGAAAAAGATTTCAATTCTAAAGAAGAAGAACTTGCTTATAAAGCTGAAAAATTTAACTATACAATAACAGACGGAAAAATAGTGGGTACACATCAAGGTGCTCATTATTTTACGAAAGGTCAACGTAAAGGATTAGCTGTTGGTGGTACAAAAGAACCTTTATTTGTAATTGATACTGATGTTAAAGAGAATGTTATTTATACAGGTGAAGGTAAAGATCATAGAGGTCTTTATAGAAGTACGTTGTTTGTTTTAAATGAAGAAATTCATTGGATTAGAGAAGATCTAGAATTAAAAAATGGTGAATCCTTAAATGTTAAAGCTAGAATTCGTTACAGACAAGCTTTAGAAAATGCAACACTTTTTAAAGTGGAGAATGGTCTATATGTTGATTTTGAAAATGATCAATCTGCTATTACCGAAGGCCAATTTGTAGCTTGGTACAAAGAAGATGAATTATTAGGTTCTGGAGTTATTTCTTAAATTTAACTCCATGAATAATCGAATTACCTCACTTTTTAATATTGAATACCCTGTAATACAAGCTGGTATGATCTGGGCTAGTGGTTGGAGGTTAGCTTCTGCCGTAAGTAATGTAGGTGGATTAGGCTTACTAGGCGCAGGATCGATGTACCCTAAAGTATTATTAGAACACATTCAAAAATGTAAAAAGGCAACTGATAAACCATTTGGAGTAAATGTCCCTATGTTATATCCGAACATAGAAGAGATCATGAAAATTATTGTAGATGAAGATGTTAAGATTGTCTTTACTTCTGCCGGTAACCCTAAAACTTGGACTTCTTTCCTTAAAGAAAAAGGAATTACCGTTGTGCATGTAGTTAGTAGTGTAAAGTTCGCATTAAAGGCTCAAAATGCTGGAGTTGATGCTATTGTTGCAGAAGGTTTTGAAGCTGGTGGGCATAATGGTAGAGACGAAACAACTACTTTTACATTAATTCCGATGGTTAAAGAGCAAATTTCTATACCTTTAATTGCTGCTGGTGGTATTGCGACTGGCAGAGGTATGTTAGCTGCAATGGTTCTTGGTGCTGATGCAGTTCAGATAGGGAGTCGTTTTGTGGCTAGTAATGAAGCTTCTTCACATATAAATTTTAAGGAAGAAGTTGTTAAAGCCAAGGAAGGCGATACACAATTGACTTTAAAAGAATTGGCTCCTGTTAGATTGATGAAAAACAAATTTTATGATGATGTTCAACAATTATATCAGAAATGCCCTTCAGTTGACGAATTGAAAGAATTGTTAGGTAGAGCCAGAGCTAAACGAGGTATGTTTGAAGGGGACCTTATTGAAGGTGAATTAGAAATAGGACAAATAGCTGGATTAGTTAATGATATAAAACCTGCGGCACAGATTTTGAAAGATATTATTACAGAATATGAATATATAAAACAGACAATTTCTAAGTTATGAAGAAATTACCCCTACTATTAGCTCTATTATTATCGATTTTGTGCTTAGAAGCTCAAACAAAAATCAAAGGAAATAGAATTGTTACCAGTGAAGATCGTACGTTCGATTATTTCTCAAAACTTGAAGTAAACGATAAAATTAAACTTACTTTAAGGCAAGGAAATGAAAATAAACTGGAAATTACAGCAGACGAAAATTTACTCGATGTTTTAGATACAGATGTATTAAATAGTACATTGACTTTATCACTAAACAAAAAAATTACAAGAGCGAAACAATTTGATTTAGTACTTTATGTTGAAGATTTAGACTATATAGAACTAAATGACGATAGTAAAGTAATCGCGCTCGAAAAGTCTGAATTTTTTAATCTAGAAATTGTTTTAAATGATAAATCTGATCTAGAAATGATCGTTGATTCTAAGTTTTTAAGGGTAGAAACAAACGAACGCTCAAAAGGAGAACTCACCATAAAGGCTGATAGCTTAGAAGTTGACTTAAAAGAATCATCAAAATTAAAATCTAGTATAACTTCTGAAAGATTGATTCTTAATAACTCTGGTAATTCTAATTCTGAATTTTCAGGTAAGGTAACCAGCCTAGATTTAAATGCTAATGCTAATGCTACGTTTAAAGGGGCAGAACTTATTGTTAATACAGTTACCGTTAATGCGAGAAGTAAATCAGATTCTTATATAAATGCTCGAGAGACTATCGAAATCTCAGCGAAAGATAAGGCCAAGGTTTATATATTTAATAAGCCCGAAATACTAATTAAATTATTTGAAGATAATGCGAGTATTTTAAAAAGAGAATCTATGAAATTACTAGAAACGCTTTAACTATTTTTCTGGAATATTTATATAATAAACTTTTCCACTCTTATTATTTAAATGATTTTCACGCAACCAAGGATTGTGAATCTTCAATTCTTTGTAGTGTGTGTCAAACTTTTTAGCAAAAGCTGCAATATTTGATATTGGTGTATCTACTTTTACTTGATAACTATCAGGTAAAACATATAAATCTTCCCTATCAAATTGAAAACCATATTTTTTAGGGTTCGATAGAATTTCTTTAGCGGCAACAATTCTAGGCACGTATCGCTCTGTATTTTCTCCAGCTAATACATCCCAATAATTATCAACCATTTGCGTATTCATTCGTTTATCGATTCCATGATTACCTGCATGATAAGCACCAGCAGCTAAAGTCCAACTACCAAGCCTTTTTTTCGCAGTTATTAAATAATCACAAGCTGCCCTTGAGGCTTTTTCTAGATGATAGCGTTCGTCTACATTGGAGTTTACTTCTAATCCATTTTCGCGAGCAGCATTTCTAAGCATTTGCCACATACCTTTAGCCCCAGCTGGCGAAGTCACATTTCTTAGATCACTTTCTATAACTGCTAAATATTTAAAATCATTTGGCACACCTTTTTCTTTTAAAATAGGCTCAATTATCGGAAAATACTTGTGTGTTCTTTTAAACCATAATAAAGCGTTGGATTGCCAATAGGTATTTACTAATAATTCTCTATCTATCCTTTCTTTTACATCATGTCGCTCTAGCGGAACACGCTCTCCTGCAAAAGATAAATTCTCAGGTATTTTTAATGCTTTTATGTTATACGAGTCACTCGTGTTTTTTAAAGATATTTTCTTTTCCTGAGGTTTGTAATCAGGATCCTGTTGCGTTGCATTAATTAAAATTCCGCTAACAATAATTATAGCGATCAAGAGGATTATTTTATGTGATTTAAGCATTAAGAGGAGTTTTAAAATAATGAATTATAGTCCGCAAACTTTAGACCAACTTTATCTTTTTCAGAAATTATTGGATCTTCTACTTGCCAATTTATATTTAGAGTTTCGTCACACCATAACAACGATGTTTCAGAGTCTTTGTTGTAATATTCTGTGCATTTATAGCTAAAGATAGTATCATCTTCTAGCACTAAAAAACCATGAGCAAAACCTTTTGGTATATACAATTGCTCTTTGTGTTCACCAGAAAGTACATGCTTATAATGTTTACCATAAGTTTCAGAATCTTTCCTAAGATCTACAACTACATCCAGTACGCTTCCTTTAATAACACGAACCAGTTTTCCTTGCGTATATGGAGGATTTTGAAAATGCAATCCTCTTAAAACACCTTTTTGAGAAGCAGATTCATTATCCTGTACAAATTCTACATCTAAAATATCTTCTAAAGATTTTTTATTATAGCTTTCTAGAAAATAACCACGATCATCTGAGAATACTTTTGGTGTTATTACCAGTAATCCGTCTATAAATGTCTTTTCAATGTTCATTGGTGCAATTTACTAAATATGTTCGATCAATAACTGTGAAATCTTCTTAGCTTTATTTAAGATCATGACATGAGTTCCACCATGTACATGAATGCAATTTTTTATATGTTTTATAGGAAAAACACCATCTGCATTTCCATGAATATGAATTACATTATTTAAAGGGTTTTCTTGATTCCAGTGTAACACATTGTGAATGGCCCAAGGTAAATACAATTCATCATTCATAGACATATACTTTTTGTAAAGTTCAACACGTTTTTTAGTAAATCCGCTAAAAGCATATTTTTCGTATGCCTCGATATTACTAACTGTTTTGGTTGGAAATAATTTATATGCTTTTGTGGCCTTTGCTAATCTTAATCTTTTCGGAAGCTCTTTTTTAGACTTAACACTAGATATAATAATGGTTTTTCTAGTTTTAATAAGCTTGCTCATTTCTTGAACCATTACACCACCAAAGGAAACACCAATTAGAACAGGAAATTCATGTTGAATTCTATCACACATACGCTGCGCATAATGCTGAATAGACTCATTTAGAGATTCTGGAATTAACCAATCTAAATAATAAATTTCAAATTGATCTTCAGGGAATTCTAAATATTCAAAAATACTGATATTAGCACCTAATCCTGGAACAAAATATATAGGTATTTTATTCATCTTAACTTAAAACAGGTTCTTTTACAAAGTTTAAACGAACTAATCCGTCTGAATCGATTTCAGTCAACTCAATTTTATGCAAAGTATTTACTAATTCAGGATTCCAAGGTGTTTTTACTTTTACATAGTTTTCTGTGAATCCATGAATATATCCTTCTTTGTTCTCATTTTCAAAAAGTACAGTTGACTCATTACCCAATTGACTTTCATAAAAAGCACGACGTTTTTTGACAGACAAACCACGCAGCATTTTGCTTCGCTTATGGCGAATGTTTTTTGGTATCACGCCTTCCATTAGTATTGCTTCAGTATTTGGCCTTTCTGAGTAGGTAAACACATGTAAATAAGAAATGTCTAATTCATTTAGATAATTATATGTTTCTAAAAATAACTCATCTGTTTCTCCAGGAAAACCTACAATTACGTCTACACCTATACATGCATTTGGCATCACTTCACGAATTTTTGCAACTCTATCTGTGTATATTTTTCGTAAATAACGACGCTTCATTTTTTTAAGCAATTCATCACTTCCACTCTGTAATGGAATATGAAAATGAGGTACAAAACTATTAGAATTTGCTACAAAATCAATTGTTTCATTTTTAAGTAGATTTGGTTCTATAGATGAAATACGAAGTCTATGAATTCCTTCTACTTTATCTAAAGCCTGTACAAGTTCAAAAAATGTGTGCTCATGTTTTTTATTACCAAACTCACCTTTTCCGTAATCACCAATATTTACACCAGTTAGCACAATTTCTTTAATACCTTGCTCAGAAATTTCCTTAGCGTTATTCAATACATTTTCTAAGGTGTCACTTCGTGAAATTCCTCGTGCTAAAGGAATGGTACAATAAGTACATTTATAATCGCAACCGTCTTGTACTTTTAAAAAAGCACGAGTTCTATCACCAATTGAATAAGAGTCAACATAAAAATCTGCATCTGAAATTTCACAAGAATGAACCTCACCAATATCATTTTTAGAAAGATCGTTAACATAATCTGTTACTTTAAATTTTTCGGTAGCACCTAGAACTAGATCGACACCATCAATAGCAGCAAGTTCTTCAGATTTTAGCTGAGCATAGCATCCAATAGCAATTAAAAATGCATTTTCATTTTGTTTCAACGCAGATTTAACAATAGTTTTAAAGCGTTTATCTGCATTATCAGTAACAGAACAAGTATTTATCACATAGATATCAGCTTTATTTTCAAAATCAACACGTTCAAAACCCTCACTAGTAAAATTACGAGCGATAGTTGAAGTTTCAGAAAAATTTAGCTTACATCCTAAAGTGTAAAAAGCAACTTTTTTTTGTGCACTCATTACTGTACATTTACGGTTTGCAAAACTACAATAATATTAGCATTCTACCATAATGGAAGTGATTTTTGAAACGGAAAGATTAACAATTAGATTATTGAGATTAACTGACTTAAATCCGTTTCATAAAATGCAAAGTAATCCTTTGGTTATGCAATATGCTAAAGGGAAAGTTAAAAGTATTAATGCTCATAAAGAAGAACTTAAAGAGTTAATTTTAAAGTATCAAAATCCTATCAATAACTTTTGGATTTATGCCATTGAATGTAAAAATGATAATAAATTTATTGGAACATGTGCTTTGGTTAAAGACGGAGATGATGACGAAATTGGCTATCGTTTTTTACAAGAATATTGGGGAAACGGTTATGGTAATGAAATATGTAAAGGGTTAATAGATTTTTGTAAAAGAAAAGGATTTAAGAAACTGATAGCCTACGCAGTTGATAAAAATGTAGCTTCGGCTAAAATTCTTAAAAGGTTAAACTTTAAAGTGGTAAAGAAATTTATAAGTGAGGATATTAAATTACCAGAAACTAAATTCGAATTAATTCTATGATAGCAAACACTCCAAGTCCGCCATATTATGCTGTAATATTTTCTAGCATTCGATCTAAAGCCGAAGAAGGCTATGGAGAGATGGCAGATAAAATGTTTGAACTAGCAGCTACACAAGATGGGTATTTAGGAGTTGAAAAAGCAAGTAAAGAAATTGGTATTACGATTTCCTATTGGGATAGTTTAGAAGCTATTAAAAATTGGAAAATGAATGCCGAGCATACTATTGCTAGAGAAAAGGGTAGAGGTATTTGGTATCAATATTTCAAAGTTCGTATTTGTAAAGTAGAGCGTGATTATGAATTTGAAAAGTAAATTTTTAATTATTGGTTTTGTATTGGTGTTAATTTCATGTAAGAAGAAAACATCAAAATTTGATGATTCTCAAG
The DNA here is from genome assembly GCF_057837205.1 of Maritimimonas rapanae. Lineage (NCBI taxonomy): Bacteria > Pseudomonadati > Bacteroidota > Flavobacteriia > Flavobacteriales > Flavobacteriaceae > Maritimimonas > Maritimimonas rapanae. The sequence continues at coordinate 558,115 of NZ_JBYQFI010000001.1, forward strand.
TATTTAGGTACAATGAACATTCTAATATAAGCTCTCTTGATCCGGCCTTTGCAAAAAAACAAGCAGATATTTGGGCTGTAAATCAATTATATAACGGATTAGTACAATTAGATGATAGTTTGCATGTGCAACCAGATATTGCAAAAAATTGGCAAATAACTGAAGATGGAAAAACATATTCGTTTACTCTTAGAGATGATGTCCAGTTTCACAAGCACCATTTATTTGGTATAGATTCTATTAGATATGTAAATGCTACAGATTTTGAGTACTCCTTTAATCGGTTATTAGATAAGAAAGTTGCATCACCTGGAGGTTGGGTTCTTCAAAATGTTGAAAATTTTAAATCAGAAAACGATTCCGTGTTTATAATTAATTTAAAAAAACCATTTCCACCTTTTTTAGGTTTATTATCAATGAAATATTGTTCTGTAGTCCCTAAAGAAATTGTGGAGCATTATCGTAATGATTTTCGATCTAATCCCATAGGTACTGGCCCATTTCAATTTAAAATGTGGGTAGAAAATACCAAATTGGTGTATCGTAAGAATTCTAATTATTATGAAAGAGATAACAACGGAAAACAATTACCATATTTAGAAGCCGTAGCCATTACATTTTTACCAGATAAGCAGAGTGAATTTTTGCAGTTGGTACAAGGTAATATTGATTTTCTTTCAGGTTTAGATGCTTCTTATAAGGATGACGCACTAACGACAGACGGAAAACTAAAGGATGTATATGAAGATAGATTGAAATTAATTACTGGGTCTTATTTAAACACAGAGTATTTAGGATTGTTAATGGATGTTGATAGTAATTACCCAACTTCAAATCACTTACTCCGAAAAGCAATCAATTATGGATTTGATCGAGAAAAGATGATTCTTTATATGCGTAATGGTATTGGTACTCCTGCTTTAAATGGATTTATACCGAAAGGCTTACCATCTTTTAATGGATTTGAAGGATATACATACAATCCTTCAAAAGCAAAAACTTTAATAAACCAATTCAGAGAAGAAACTGGCAATCTAACTCCTGAAATTTCAATTACTACAAATAGTCAGTATTTAGATTTATGTGAATATATACAACGACAATTAGAAAAGATCGGATTAAAAGTAAATGTAGATGTAGTACCTCCATCTACTTTAAGACAGTCTAAGGCAAACGGAAAATTACCCATTTTTAGAGCTAGTTGGATAGCCGATTACCCAGATGCTGAAAATTATTTATCATTGTTTTACAGTAAAAATTTTGCTCCCAACGGGCCAAATTACACTCATTTTAAGAATGATCATTTTGATAAATTATATGAAGAAGCTTTTATAACCGTCGAAAATGAAAAAAGATATAAACTATATCAAAAAATGGATAGTATAATTATTGAGGAAGCTCCGATAGTTCCACTATATTATGATGCCATAGTGCGATTTTCTCAAAAAAATGTAAAAGGGCTTGGTATAAATCCAATCAATTTATTGAATCTCAAACATGTTTCTAAAATGAAACAGTAGCCATAATGGGGTAGTGATCAGAGTACTTTACATTATAATTTTTATGTTCAAGTATTTCTAGTTCAGAATCAACAAAAATATAATCTATCCGTAAAGGAAAACCCTTAAAATCGTAGGTTTTACCAAAACCACTACCTGCCTTTAAATAGGAATCTTGTAGATCAGCTTTTAAATTTTTATAAACCCACGAGGAGGCAGTATTATTCATATCTCCAACAGCAATACTTTTACCTGCATATGTTTTTTGAGATTTTGTTAAAGGAGTTAATTGGTTTTCTTGTAGTTTGAACGCACTTTTTAAGCGATTAATCAATTTATCAGAATCTTTTTGCCCTAAATATTCTTGATCGGGTTTTAAACCAAGTGATTGTAAGTGAAAATTATAGATTCTTATAGTGTCATTATTTCTAAGAACTTCAATGTAAATAAAACGATCATTTTTAGTTTCATCTAAATTAACTTTGTCTTTAGCAATTATTGGATATTTTGAAAAAAAAGCTAGGCCAGATTTGCTACGTTTACTAATACTAGGATTATAACTATATGGGTAGTTTAAAGAAAAATTCTCATTTTCTTTAAATTCTTGCAAAGCTACTATGTCTGGATTTTCTTGCGTAATAAATCTCTGAATCTTTTGAGGAATATTTTCATCACTTATCCATTTATTTCGATTAAATTTCCTAACATTATAACTCATAACTGAAATCTCAAGGTCAGCTTTTTTACTTGTAGGAGAAGAGAACTTATAAATAGGAGAAGCAATAAAATACCCTAGAAGTAATACTAAAACCGAAAGAAGAAATTGTTTCTTGAAACCAATGATAATCCAGTAACAGACGAATAGAATGTTTATTAGAATGAGTGCAGGAATAGTTAGCCCAACAATTGGTGCAATAGAAAACGAACTAGGTTTAACATAAGGCACAGCATATGATAACAATAATACAATAGCAAAAATACTATTGATGAAAAACAGTGCTTTATTTATAAAAGAGAGCTTTTTCATAGAGTTTTGCAGGGCATAATTAGCTTACTTTTTACCGACCGAAAATAGAAAATCTTTTTCTTCTTGCGTCAGCGTTTCGTAACCAGATTTGCTTATTTTATCTAAAATTGTATCAATCTTTCGTTGTTGAACATTTTTATCTAAAGATGCTTTAATTGGTTTAGCTTTTTTATAAACGGTTTTTAGTGGCTTTTGTTTTTTTGTTTTGGAAAAATTTGAGAAGAACTTACTGAAGTTTTTTCCATCATTAAATTGATTTGTAAGTAAAAAACCTATTAATGCACCTCCTAAATGTGCTAAATGACCTCCGGTATTACTCATGGGTAATTGAACAATATCTATTAAAACAATAGCCGCAGCAACATGCCATAATTTAATGGCTCCAATAAATCGAAAATGCATTGCATAATTAGGGACTTTTGTAGCCAACCCTACTAAAATTGCAGTTACACCAGCAGATGCACCAACCAAATAAGAAGAATGACTCTCTAATGCGGGAAAATAATTATAGCTTAACAAAAATACCATTCCGCCTAAAAGAATACCTAAAAAATAATAAGTTAAAAATTGTTTTTTAGAGAAGAAATCTAAAAATAAAATACCAAAATAATATAAAACGAGTGAATTAAAAAGTATATGTAAAAAATCACCATGAAGAAAGCCATAAGAAATGATAGTCCAAGGTTTTGAGAGAAACAAATTAAAATCAGCTGGTAGAGAAAACCAATTAAATAAAAAGTTATTACCCCACTGCATTAGAGATGAAATAGCTTTAAATAGGTAAGTAAGAATAAAAATAAATACGTTTATTACTATAATCTGCTCAACGATGGTTGCGGATTGAAAACGATGTTTTATTTGCTCTACTGAACTGTTCATTAACTTTTCTTAACTTCAATTTTTTGAACTTATTTATCCCAACGCTTAAATTGATTTTTCTTCCAATAAAGCATAATTAAAAAACCGATAAGGGCACCTCCAATATGTGCGAAATGCGCAATATTTCCAACTGAATAACTGGTAAAACCAAAAAACAAATCACCAAAAACAATTAGAGGAATAAAATATTTTGCAGCTATCGGAACAGGAAAAAATATCAAAGCTAATTTTGCATTTGGAAAATTCATTCCAAAAGCTACCAAAACACCATAAACAGCTCCAGAAGCACCAACAGCTACAGCACCGTAATCTTCAAAATAGTAATTTGCTAATGTGTAAATTAATGCTGCACCTAGTCCTGCAGAAAAATAGAAGAAGAAAAATTTATTTTTACCCCACATTTGTTCCAACGGAGAACCGAACGCCCAAAGTGCATACATATTGAATATAATATGCATTGCCCCACCATGCATAAACATATGAGTTATAAATTGCCAAGGTTTAAAAAATTCACTAGATGGATAAAATAATGCAAATAATTCAAACATTTTATCTTCCATGTTTGGAACAAAATATGTTACAACATAGAATAATACATTTATAATAAGTAAATGTTTTATAGCTTCGGTTAATCGTCCCATTTAATTATCAAATTTTAACTGAATTTCTTCTAATGGTAAAGTGATAAAAGTATTTTTACCATAAGGAGAATGATTAGGTTCTTTGCAAGAAAATAATTTTTCTAAGATTTCTTCTTGCTCAACTGTATCTAGCTTTACACCATTTTTAATGGCTAAACTTTTAGCCAAGCTCTTAGCAATAACATCTATTTGACTAAAACTTGTTTCTGGTATTTCGTGTCGAACATTTTCTAGTAGTTCTTCTAAAATAGATCGAATTTTACTTTCTTTAATTAAAGTTGGTATACCATTAATAACAACATTTTCAGAAACAATACTATCAAACTGAAAACCAATACTTTCAAGATCGGACCTCATATCTCTAAGCAATTGTATCTCAACAGGTGTAAAACTTAAATCTATTGGAAATAATAATTGTTGACAGGCTGCTTCATCAATAGTAATCTTGGTTAAAAACTCTTCATATAAAATGCGTTGGTGTGCTAAATTCTGATCGATCATTACCATACCAGATTTAATAACGCTAAGTATATATTTTTGATGTATTTGAAATGTTTTTGTGCCCCTATTAGCAGATTGCTGATCAAAAAGTTCTTTAGTGACTTCTTGCGCATCTACTTCTATATTTTCTATAGCTAGGGCATCATCCTTAACATTAACATATAAAGAACTCCAGTTGGTATTTTGTTCTTTTCTATAAATAGAGGATGATTTTTTCTCCGTTTCAAACGGATTAAAACTAGGGTCAACAGTTACTTTAGGTGATGTAGCTTTCTTTTCCTTAAAATCATAAGGAACATCAAGTGTGGCATCTTTGTCAAAATCGAGTACCGGTGCTACATTATATTGCCCTAAACTATGTTTTATGGTAGATCTTAATATTGCATATAATGCATGTTCATTATCAAATTTCACCTCGGTCTTTGTAGGATGAATATTAATATCTATGGTGTTTGTGGGTACTTTTAAGTATAAAAAATACGAAGGATGGTAACCATGTGCTAATAATCCGTCAAAAGCATTTACTACAGCATGATGTAGGTAGCCATGCTTTATAAAACGATCATTTACAAAAAAGAATTGCTCACCTCTTTTCTTCTTAGCAAAATTGGGTTTTGTTATAAATCCTTCTATTTTTACGATGTCTGTTTCTTCATTTATCGGAACCAATTTTTCGTTGGTTTTACTTCCTAAAATTGCTACTATGCGCTGACGAAGATTACCAGATTTTAAATTGAAAAGTTCACCATCATTATGATACAGAGAAAAAGCAACAGTAGGATGTGCTAAAGCAACTCTTTGAAATTCATCAATAATGTGCCGCATTTCTACAGCATTTGATTTTAAAAAATTACGCCTTGCCGGAATATTATAAAATAAATGTTTTACTGCTACGCTAGTTCCCTTTGTTGTAGAAATTAGATTTTGAGAAATGATTTTACTTCCTTCAAATTTTATCTGTGTACCTAATTCATTACTTTCTGATCTAGTTTTTAGTTCTACATGAGAAATGGCAACTATAGAAGCTAATGCCTCACCCCTAAATCCTTTAGTACTAAGATTAAAGAGATCATCAGCAGATTTTATTTTAGAAGTTGCATGACGTTCAAATGCTAATCTAGCGTCAGTTTCACTCATGCCAATGCCGTTATCAATAACTTGTATCAATGTTTTACCAGCATCTTTTACTAATAATTTCACCTCTGTAGCTTCTGCATCAATAGCGTTTTCTAATAATTCTTTAACAACTGAAGATGGTCGTTGAACTACTTCGCCTGCTGCAATTTGATTTGCAACATGATCTGGTAAAAGCTGAATGATATCTGGCATTATTTTGTTAGGAAGATTGAAAGGTCAAAATCGATGAGATATAAGAATATTAAAATTAAGATTCCAGCTACTATAAAAATAGTTTTATTAGAACCTTTATTTTCTGAACTTTTTAATTCGTCTACAGCATCAATAAATTTAGCTTTTAGATTTTTGTTTTTACCTGTAGTTGTTCTAAACTCGTCAAACTTATGCTTAATTTCAAAAGGATTTCCTTCTCCTTTATAATATCTTGGTTGATATTCAAATTTTTTAGGTTTGCGTTTAAAGAATCCCATAAGGCAAAAAAATTATAATTTAGATTTTTATCACAAAAATCCTACCATTTTTTGATGGTAAATCAAAAGTACCAAAATTAAAAAGAGTGGTCAAATTTTGTTTATAACAAGCACGTTAAACCTATCATAAAGTTGCCATTTTAATGGCGGCAATAGCACATTCTACACCTTTGCTCCCTAATTTACCACCAGAACGATCTATAGATTGCTGCATTGTATTATCTGTAAGCACACAGAAAATAGTTGGCGTATCGTATTGAATGTTTAGGTCTTTAATGCCTTGTGAGACAGCTTCGCAAACAAAATCGAAATGTTTGGTTTCACCTTGTATAACGCACCCAATAGCAATTACAGCGTCTAAAGATTGTTTTTTTAGTAGATGTTTGGCCCCGTAAACTAATTCATAACTACCAGGTACATCTAACCTAGAAATATTTACAGGTAAAGCGCCACAATCAATTAGTGTTTCTTTAGCCCCATTAAAAAGATTTTCGGTAATAGAACTATTCCATTCAGAAACAACAATCCCAAATCGAAGAGCCTTCGCATTTGGGATTGTAGCTTTATCATAGTATGATAAATTAGTTGTTGCCATATTAGCTATTTACTGCTGTGCAAATTTAGCTCTTTGTAAAAAGACATCTATTTCTAAGCCTTCTTCAGATTTAGAATAATTATCTTTTATTCTTTTAAATAGGCCTTCTGCTTTTTTGAATTCCTTTAAATCCATAGCAGTTCTACCAGCTTTCATTAAATATATAGGTGATGTAAATTCATTGCTTTTAAAATCTGCTGCTTTCTCATAATATTCTAATGCTTCTTCTGGCTGATTGATTTCCGCGAAAGCGTCACCAATATTACCTAAAGCTAAAGCACCTAAAATTTGATCATCAGTAGAAAAATCACTTAAATGGGTGATGGCATTTTGATAATCTTTCATTTTTAGATAAGAAATACCAGCCATATACTTTGCTAAATTTCCGGCATTAGTACTTCCGTAATTATCTACAATGTCTAATAACCCATATTTACCGTCTGCACCATTTAAAGCTAGATTATATAAAGAATCTGCAGCCACAGCATTCGTTTGAGCTTGATCAAAAAAGCTTTTAGAATATGCTAATTCATCAGCAGCCTCCAATTCTTTAGGTTCTTTTATGTATTTGTTATAAGCTAAATATCCTAAGATCAATGCAGCTACAATAACTAAACCTGCAAATAACGGCTTACTATTCTTTTCTACCCATTGCTCTGATTTTGAAGCAGTTTCATCAAGTGTATTAAATACTTCAGCAGTTGTACTATTAGCTTCAATATTTTGCTTTACTTCTTTATTCGCTTTTTTTCCTCTTTTCTTATAAGTTGCCATTCGTTTCAAAATTTGAATGCGCAAAAATATAATTTTTTATCGAATTCAGAAGCCTATAATTGCTGTAATTTTTGTTTTTTTGTAGTTGTACAGATATCATTATGCATCTTAAGAAAATAGCATTAGTTAATTATAAAAATTTTGATTCTACAGAATACAGCTTTGATGAAAAGATAAATTGTTTTGTTGGAAATAATGGTGTAGGTAAAACGAATGTTTTAGATGCAATTTATCATTTGGCTTTTGCTAAAGGATATTTTAATAGCATTGCCTTGCAAAATATTAAGCATGATGAAGATTTCTTTTTAATTGAAGGTGTTTTTGAAAAGGATGATCGTGAAGAAGTGATTAGTTGTAGTTTAAAGAGAGGCCAGAAAAAAGCAGTAAAAAGAAATGGTAAATTATATGAAAAACTATCGAATCATATAGGATTAATACCATTGGTCATTATTTCACCTTCAGATACTAATTTGATAATTGAAGGAAGCGATATCCGTCGAAAGTTTATAGACAGTGTAATCTCTCAGTCAGACAAATTATACTTACAGAATTTAATTGCTTATAACAAGGTGCTCTCCCAGCGAAATTCGTTATTAAAATATTTTGCATTAAATCACACATTTGATGCTTTAAATTTGAAGATATATAATGAACAATTAGTTGATTTTGGTCATAAAATTTATGAGAAGCGTAAACAGTTTTTAACCGATTTTATTCCTTTATTCAGAAAACGGTATCAATTAATTGCTGAAACAGAAGAAAATGCAGACTTGATTTACAAATCTCAATTAGAATCTGATTCATTAGATGTTTTGTTAGAAAGTAATCTAGAAAGAGATAGATTATTGCAATATACTTCAGTAGGAATACATAAAGATGACTTGTTATATACTATAGATAATTATTCAGTTAAGAAGTTTGGATCGCAAGGACAACAAAAATCGTATCTTATAGCGTTGAAATTAGCGCAATTCGATTTGATTAAAGAACAATCAAAGACAACACCAATATTGTTATTAGACGATATTTTTGATAAATTGGACGAAACAAGGGTAGAAAAGCTAATTTCTTTAGTAAATGATGATAATTTTGGGCAATTATTTATATCTGACACACATATAAACAGAACAGAAGAAGTGATTAAAAAAACAGGTCAATCCTTTAAAATGTTTGAATTAAAAAAGTTGAGCAATGTCGAAACGGAATAATGAATTTCAGTCTATTAGTGAAGCGATGCAGGAAATGCTAACTGAAAATAAATTGCAAAAAGGCATAGATCAAATTGCTGTAAAAGATGCTTGGTTAGAGGTTATGGGTCAGGGAGTTATGAGTTATACTATCTCTACCGAATTGAGAAAAAATGAATTAATTGTTAAGCTTTCTTCCTCAACTTTGCGAGAAGAGTTGAGTTATGGTAAAGATAAGATTATAACAATGTTGAACGAAAACTTAAAGAAAACCGTTATAAATAAGATAAAACTCCTGTAAAACAGGATAGAATTTATATATTTGTACATTAAGAAAAAGATTAAAAAGGGAATTTTAATATACTACTCATGATGAAAAAATTACTATGTTCAATTTTATTTGCTGTTCTTTCCATTGGGTTTATACAAGCTCAGGTATTAGGCAATGTAAGTGGAGGTATGCCTCTAGATGAAATTGAAACGACTAGTTCCGCACCACCTACAAATATACCTATTACAGCTGAAGGAACTGATTTTGGTTCGACAAGCGTAGGAAATACTTTAGCAGAGACATTTACTTTTACAAGTAATTCTAGCTCGCTATTGGCAATAGGAATTGGTGGAATTACCGGAACCAATGCCGACCAATTCAATAACGATTCTCCAAATCCAAGTAATACTAATAGTGTAGGAGCCACATCAACATTTAATGTTAATTTTGTTCCAACTTCAGAAGGAGAAAAGAATGCTATTATTGAGGTTACAGTTACTGATTTAATTACCTTTGATTCTGAAAGTTTTTTCTTCAATATTAGAGCTACAGCTTCGGCCGCCGCTCCAAACATTCAGTTATTTGGGGATGATAATGCAGAAATTCCTCACCTCACCCTTAACCCTAGTCCTGGAGATAATACTCATTATGGTAACGTAGTCGTGGGTCAATCGTTAACAAGACAGTTTACAATAGAAAATACCGGAACTGGTACTTTAACTATTACTAATATTTTTGGGATCTTTAATGAACCAGATTTCAATATAACCTTACCCGGAGGTGTAAGTTTTCCTCAGGATATTATCTCTGGAGGCTCTTTAACTTTTGATGTTACTTTCACTCCATCATCTCCTAATTCTATTAATGAATTTATTAGAATAGATAGTAATGATGGTGACACTCCTAACCTTGTTTTTGAAGTCTTGGGTGTTGGTATTCCAGCTACACCAAGTATTGAGGTGTTTGGTAATAATAACCCAATTACTGGTGATGATTTGAATGTTCCAAGTATAACTAATCATACTTATTTTGGAGATGTGCAAGTAAGTGGAGGGACATCTACTCGTACTTATACAATAGTTAATAATGGTACTTCAGATCTCATTTTAAATGGTATTCCTATTGTAAGAATTGAAGGAGTTGATGCTTCAGATTATACTGTGATTACTAATCCAGATACTACCATAGCACCAGGAGGAGGGTTTACTACTTTTGTGGTAGAGTTTGACCCTAGTGCTCCAGCTGGCACTAAAGATGCAGAAATAAATATTGATAATAATGCTAGCCCTGATCCTTATGTTTTTGACATTAGCGGTGATGCCAGTACTGGTCCACCAGCTGGTAGCCCTCTATTAATAACTCAATACTACGAAGGTGGTGGAAATGAACAATACTTAGAGATCAAAAATGTTTCTTCTTCGCCTGTTACACCTGGAAGTTTTTTTGTAGCTATATATTCTGATAATAGAACAACAACAAATATTATAACTACAGAAGCTCCAGATTTAAGCTATCGGATAAATACTATTATCCCTGCTGGAGGTGTGTTTTTACTTAAAAATATAAATGCAGGTGGTAATGGTACACCTACAGACCAATTGAGTTTTGATGGAAACGATGTTATTTTAATTTCCGAATCTAATGAAGATGACTGTTATGGTGTTAGAATTGATATGATGGGGGTCTCAACAAGCTCGCCTCCTCCTCAATGGGGAGCAAACGTTTCCTATATAAAAGGATGTGGTACCAATGAAATACCAAGCAAAGATTTTGATTATACAATTACACAAGCTGGGGTAGATGTAAATGATTATATCAGATTAGAATTAGAAGAGGTAGATAACGCTACCGCTGGCACAAATTTAGTTTTAGGTACACAAACGGTAGGTTCAACTACTTATGGAAGTTCATGGTCTAACGGCATTCCTGATAGAACCAAAAATGTTATAATAACTGGGACGTACAATGAATCTGCAGGCTCATTTGATGCATGTAACTTAACAATTAATGGTAGTATAAATATTAATGGAGGTACATCCACTACCATAAAGGTTGCTGAAAATTTAAATATTAACGGAAGTTTTATAATTGGTGATACTGAATCATTAATTACAACCAGTTCTGATTTAAATGCAGTAACCGGTTCAATCACAAAATTTGAAAACTCTACTCCTTTGGGGCATTTTAGAGATTTTACCTATTGGTCATCACCAGTAGAAAATGCAGATTTAGGAACGGTATTTAGTGGTGTTGAAAGAGTATTCTATTGGCGTGATCCTGATACTGGAAATCCAGGTGCTTGGGTGCCTGCAAATGCAGGAGTCATGGAAAAAGCTAGAGGGTACATAGCAGAAGCTCCTGAGGGTGTATTGCAACATAATGTTTCCTTTACTGGAACACCTCATCACGGGTTTTTTGATAAAAAAATTGGTTATGATAATAGTTTTGCGGCAACCGGTGGTTTTGGGTTTAATTTAATAGGAAATCCGTATCCTTCTGCTATTGATGCCGATATTTTTATAGAATTTACAGATAATGATCAAAACAATATTTTCGATAATAAAGCTATAGACGGAACCTTATGGTTTTGGACACATGCTACAGGTTATCAAGATAACCCCGGAGAAGATGATGATTATACAGTTAATGATTATGCTACTTACAATTTAGCAGGAGGAACTGCTGTTGGTAGTGGAAGTGGTGCAGGTGATGGAAATATCGCTTCTGGACAAGGATTTTTAGTAAATACAGTTACAGACGACCCTTTTATATACTTTGACCCTTCTATGCAATTAGAAGGTAATAATGATCAATTCTTTAGAGGCAAAACTAAAAAAATCAAAAATGTGGAGCCAAAAGATAGAATGTGGTTAAATGTTAATAGTAAACAAGGCGGTGCTTTTAATCAAATTTTAGTTGGATTTTTTGAGAATGCAAGTGATGGATTCGATAGAGGATATGACGGATTAAAATTTGACGGAGGTAACTTTATTAGTTTATATTCTAATATGGAAGAAGAGCGTTATGCGATTCAAGGATTTGGACCTTTTTCAGCCGACAAGAAAGTATCTATTGGTTTTGATTCTTATGTTAAAGAAGAATTTGTTATTTCTATTGATAAGACCGAGGGTATACTAGATAACGAAGAAATCTACTTAGTAGATAATGAATTGAATATTGTACATGACTTAAAGGCTTCTGGCTATGAGTTTGAAATTACTGAAGTAGGTAGTTTCTCTGATCGTTTTACTTTACAGTTCAATAAATCTGTATTAGGAATTAACGATGAGGCATTAAATAACAACTTTATTGTTTTCAGTGAAAATGGTGAACTACGAATAAGATCTAACAATGAGATTAAAGAAATGAAGGTATATGATATGTTAGGTAGATTATTAATTGATAATAAACCTAATCAATCTGATTTTTATTTGAATACCCAAAGTATAGCTAAGGGTACAGTTCTTGTTCTTAACGCAGTGTTAGAAAATGGCGCAGAAGTAAGTAAAAAAGCAATTAAGTATTAATTGATTTTAAAATATATAAATTTAAGCCTCGCAACTGCGAGGCTTTTTTAATAAATTATAATAATGAAAGAAGGTGATAAAGTCGATCTTATAATTGGTAAAGAATCGCCGTTAGGTTTTTCAGTGTTGATTGATGAGGAATTTGAAGGGTTGTTATATCGAAATGAAATTTATCAAGACATAAAAGAAGGACAAAGAATAGAAGGATATATAAAAAAGGTTAGAGAAGATGATAAGATTGATGTTAGTTTATCTCCACAAGGATTTAAAAATATTATAAACAATATTTCTAATCAGGTATTAGAGGTTTTAGAAGAGAATACAGGAGTTTTATATCTTACTGATAAAAGTTCACCAGATGATATCAAAGATCAGTTACAGATGAGTAAAAAGAATTTTAAAAAGGCGATTGGTAATCTCTATAAACAGAAAAGAATAAATATAACAGATGAGGCCATATATCTTTTAAAAAAGTAAAAGGGTAAGTTTATAAAACTTACCCTTTATAATATATAACTTTATTTACTATTATTTACCACCTTCAGTTTCTTCTTCAGTAGACTCTTCTTCTAAAGCTTCATCTTCAATTGGTTCATTTTTCTTTTTTGTTTTTGCTAAAACACGTTCAACATTTTGAAAATAGCCATCTGCATTAGGGTCATCAGAAGATATTTTTGCATAGCCATTTTTATAATATTTTAATGCTTTTTTAAGGTAATTAGCGGTTTCATAATATTGCCCAATGTAATAATCACCAATTGGCGATTCTGGATATAAACGATTAATCATTTTACCAAATTCTTCTAAATAAGCTCCTTCCTCTTTATCTAAAACAATAGACTCTATCGCAAAAATGTCACGTTGTCTTATTTTTAAATTTGAGCCAAACAAATATTGAATTTCAACATACTTACGTTCTAAGTATTCAATAGCTTCAGCCGGGCTTAATTCTGCAATATGGTTATCAAACTCATGTTTAGATATTGAAGAATACATTTCGAATATATGTGCAATTGCACCAGGAATTGCTTGTCCGATAGAAGATATTTTGGTTGAATTATCGAATTCATCAAACCTATAAATAAAACTTTCATTTTCAATATTATTTAAGATATAATGAATTTTTTCAATAGCTTCATCCTTTTTAACACCATTATATTTACCCGTGTTCATGTAGAAATATGTGTTACTTTCTAAACCAGGTATTTTTCCTTGAAAAAGCCCTGCCACATCAGGAGGAAACAGCGGATTAATATTAATATATGCTGTAAAAGACGGATTCTGTTCTACTAAATAGTAATTAATAAAATTGGCTGTTAATGTATTACCCACAATAGTTTTAAATGGAGAAATACGATACTTACTTTCTATATGATCTAATAACTCATTTTTAATAAATTTATAGAATTTAGAACTGGTTTCTGTTAACAGACCGTTTGCAATACTAATTTCACAATCAGTTTTCCGTTCATTTTTTTGATTTTGATAAACTCCCACTACAATTTGCTCTGGGGCTTTATCTTTTGAGGCAAAAAGTTTTGAATTAGCAACATAAATATCAAACAGATACTCTGCATCTAACACAATAGCAAGAGGGTAAACCCTTGTAGAATCTTCTTTATAAGAGTCTGGAACGTAGATTTTTAGTACACGTTCATTATTTAATTCTCCCGACATTTCGATAGATGTAAATTTCTCTAAATGAGTGTTTTGAGAGAATCCATAAACGGTAAAGAAGAGCAAAAATAGTTTAGCGAACAATTTTTTCATTTGTATGTTTTTTAAGTAATTCTTATCAATTTTTATTGTTTTTCATAATTGTATATTTACAAACGCAAAAAAGGATTAAATATTATGGATCAACCCAATTGGCAAATAGCCAAGACATTTGAAGATATCACCTATAAGAAGTGTAATGGTGTGGCTAGAATAGCATTTAATAGACCAGATGTGCGTAATGCCTTTAGACCAAAGACCACTAGTGAATTATATGATGCGTTTTATGATGCTCAAGAGGATACAAGTATTGGTGCTATTTTACTTTCAGCAGAGGGACCGTCAGCAAAAGATGGTGTTTATTCGTTTTGCAGTGGGGGAGATCAAAAAGCTCGAGGACATCAAGGTTATGTTGGTGAGGATGGCTATCATAGATTAAATATTTTAGAGGTACAGCGATTAATTCGTTTTATGCCAAAAGTTGTAATTGCTGTAGTGCCTGGATGGGCAGTTGGAGGCGGGCATAGCTTACATGTTGTGTGTGATATGACTCTAGCTAGTAAAGAACATGCTATTTTTAAGCAAACTGATGCAGATGTTACTAGTTTTGATGGTGGTTATGGCTCCGCTTATTTAGCTAAAATGGTAGGTCAAAAAAAAGCAAGAGAAATTTTCTTTTTAGGAAGAAATTATTCCGCACAAGAGGCCTATGAAATGGGTATGGTGAATGCAGTAATTCCTCATGTTGAATTAGAAGATACTGCGTATCAGTGGGCACAAGAGGTTTTGGCTAAGTCTCCTACCTCTATTAAAATGTTGAAGTTTGCAATGAATTTAACAGATGATGGTATGGTAGGTCAACAAGTCTTTGCTGGTGAAGCAACTCGATTAGCTTATATGACAGATGAAGCCAAAGAAGGAAGAAATGCTTTTCTTGAAAAACGAAAACCAAATTTTGAAAAAAAATGGATTCCTTAATTAAGGAAAATAAATTAGTATGAAAATTATTTGTATTGGTCGTAATTATGCTAAACATATTAAAGAATTAGCAAATGAAAAACCTGAAAATCCTGTTATTTTTTTAAAGCCTGATTCGGCAATTTTGCCAAAAAAGATGCCTTTTTTTATCCCACCTTTTTCTAATGATATTCATTACGAGGTAGAAGTTTTAGTTAAGATCAATAAGGTTGGTAAACATATAACTGAAAAATTCGCACATAAGTATTATGATGAAATTGGATTAGGTATAGATTTTACTGCTAGAGATGTACAATCAAATTGTAAAGAGAAAGGATTACCTTGGGAAAAGGCAAAAGCCTTTGATGGTAGTGCTGTGGTAAGTACTTTTTACCCTAAACATGAATTTGATCTTAATAATCTAAAATTTCAATTAAAAAAGAACGATAAAATAGTGCAAGATGGTAATACAAACGCTATGCTTTGGAAGATTGATGAATTAATAACATATGTATCACAATTTTTTACACTCAAAAAAGGTGATATTATATTTACAGGAACTCCTGCTGGAGTGGGTAAAGTTGCACCTAATGATATATTAACTGGAACTTTGGAAGGCAATAAAGCCTTCCAAATAAAAATTAAATAAATTAATTTTTAATAGCTGTTCTATTGTAAAGCTTTACTCCTGCATCATAGTACTTATCACCTTCTTTCCAAAAAGGAATTTCAGTATCATTTGCTATTAACCTACAAGCTAGCACATACGATTTGAAGAATTTTTCGAGATAGTCGTAATCTAAACCGTCTGGATTATCAGCTTGTTGATGGTAATATTTACCAATTTCAGCGTCAAAAGCAGTAAAGCCTAAACTAAAAGTTGGAGCTGGTATACCTTTCGCTGCAAAGTGTACGTTGTCAGATCGGTCAAACAAACCTTGCTCTGGAGCGGGGTCATCGATAGCTTTTAATCCAAAAGCTTCAGTTGCTTTTTTAATGTGTTTATCAGCTGTAGTTCTACCTAAACCAATTATGGTTGCTAAGCTTATGTCATTATATCCTCCATTATCACTATTAAAACAATATACCATTTTTTCTAATGGAATAACAGGATGCTCTACATACCATTTACTGCCTAACAATCCTTTTTCCTCTCCAGTAAATAGTATAAATAAGGCTGATCTCTTAGTAGGATATTTTGCAATGTTTTCTGCAGCACTTAGTACAGTAACTGTTCCTACAGCATTATCTCTAGCGCCATTGTAGATAGAGTCTTTTTCAGCATTTGGCTCACCAACACCTACATGATCATAATGCGCCGAATATATAACAAATTGGTCTTTTAATTTAGGATCTGAACCTTCAACCATGGCCACAACATTTCTACCTTTTATAGGAGTTTTATTAATACCATCTATGTTTAAACTAGCATTGATTGATTTTGTAGGTTCTAATTTTTTTAAGATAGAACCATCAGTGTCTTGTAGCCATAGATGAATAGATTTTTCATTATCATTTCCAGCTAACCCCATTTTATCAGTATTAAAAAAATGTGCAAAACGATCCCATAATTGGTCATTAGCACTACTAAGCTCGACTAAACCTGCTGCCTCATATTTTTTTACTAGCTCTCTTTTCTTTCTTCCGGCACCAAAAGCCGCTTGCGGATTATTACTCTCTGGCGTTCCAGATTTAACAATAACCAGTTTTCCTTTTACATCTTTATCTTTATAATCATCTTCTAATCCATAGTTGAGGTATATCGCTTTTCCATTAAAAAATGTGTTGTGCCCTCTTAATTGCATTAATTTATTAGAAGAAAAATCATTCAGTTTAATACCCAATTTAGTTGGAGCAGATGTGTTTTCTAATTCTACTTCTTGATAATAGCTACCATTATTAGCCGGTTTAGCACCATATCTTCTTAAAGTATTGGCTAAATATGAAGCTGCAATATCTATTTCGGGAGTTCCAGTTTCACGCCCCCTAAGTTCATCTGAAGCTAAAAAATAAATATGTCCTTCTATATCATTTTTTGAAATTGTAGCTTTTGTTTTTTCTAGATCTGTTTGCCCAGCTAGAGAAAAAAAGGATAGTAATAAAGCAAATGGTAGTAATGTTTTTTTCATAATTAAAATTTAAAGGACGCTAAAGGTAGCTGAATAAGGTATGAATTTCAAATATTTAACACAAAAGGTAAACTATTCAATTCCTAATACTTCTTTACTCATATGCATAGTAACTAGCATGTGAGGAACATCTACAGTTTCAGCTATTTTAAGATCACCAGACAGGGAACATAAAGCATAAGCTTCTAATTTAGAAAGTTTATGTTCTTTAATTAAATAATCTATCATATATAATGTAGCTTTTTTTGCAGCTTCATCTATAGTAGTGCCAAACCCAGTTGTAGCATAATAATCTTCTGTTTCGTATTGTGGTTCTTTAATGCTTTTGTCTTTAATCAACTCTATTTGATAGACAACCCTAAGAGGAACTTCAATTGCAGTACCACAAACTTCTCCATGACCTTGCACAGCATGACCATCACCTAAAGAAAACAAGCCGCCTTCAACAAAAACAGGAAAATAAACTGTAGTACCTTTAGTTAAGTTTGGATCATCCATATTACCACCATTTGCTCTTGGTGGAATTGTTGATAATAGTTCGGTAGTGGCCGGAGCAACCCCCATAACACCTGGAAAAGGGTTTAGTTCAATTTTTATATTGTCGTTAAAATTAACATGAGTTATATCTTTTCCTAATTTATAAGTTCTAAAATAGGATCCTTCAATAGAATCTGCAACAAAACCAAATCCCGAAAGAATAGCATTCCAACCCCAATCACCAACTTCAATTTCAAGGAGAGTAACTTTTAAGACATCTCCTGGTTGAGCATCTTCGACATAAACAGGCCCAGTAAGAGGGTGTACAAGATCTAAATTAAAATTTTTAAGATCTTCAACAGTAGAGTTTATATCAAATTGCTCATCAAAAGCATCTTCTGTAAATGCTTCTATAATTGCTCCAGATTTCACTGTTAAAATAGGCTTAATAGTGCTACTAAATTTATTATGTGTTTGGTCTTTAGTTAAGGTATATTGAGGTTTAATCTCATTTATAATTTTTGCCTTAGTTTCGATAATATTTTGTTCTTCGGTTTTAGTGTCATTTTTACAACTTGTAAAAAGCACTAATAATGTAAATAATCGAATATATTTTTTAGTTGGCATTTTAAAGAAATTTAAGGATGAATTAGTAATTAAAGTTACAAAATTATGAGGAATAGCGTTAAATTTGCTTTTTTATAAAAAAAGATTTGAACGCAGAAATAATAACTATTGGGGATGAAATTTTAATCGGACAAATAACCGATACTAATTCACAATGGATAGCCCAAGAGTTGAATAAAATTGGAGTTTCTGTTTTTCAGATTACCTCCATTCAAGATAAAAAATCACATATTTTGAAAGCATTATCGGAAGCGGAGAGTAATGCAAATATTGTAATTCTTACTGGTGGTTTAGGGCCAACAAAAGATGATATCACAAAGCACACTATAGCTGAATATTTTAATTCAGATCTAGAGTTGAATGAAGAAATTGTAGAACACATAAGAGCTATGTTTGAAAAAATTGGATATCAATTTACTGAGTTAAATAAACAACAAGCTTTACTTCCTATTAAGGCTAAGGTTCTAAAGAATTACTTAGGTACCGCTTCAGGAATGTGGTTTGAGAAAAATGGAAAAGTATTTATTTCGTTACCTGGAGTTCCCAATGAGATGAAAGGACTAATGCTTAGAAAAGTGTTACCAGTGCTTCAAGAATCTTTTGAATTACCATATATTATTCATAAAACTATCCTCACTTATGGAATGGGCGAAAGTAAAGTTGCTGAACGCATAGAAGAATGGGAGAATAATCTACCTCAGTTTATCAAGTTGGCATACTTGCCTGATTATGGTAGATTGAGATTGAGATTATCTGCAAAAGGTGATAATTACGAGTTTTTAGAGAATGAACTAAAAAACGAAGTAGTTAAACTAACCGAATTGATTAGTGATATTATAGTAGGTTATGATGAAGGTGAAAGTTTAGAAGCAGAAATAGGTAAATTATTAGTTGGTCAAGATAGAACTTTGGCTATTGCTGAAAGTTGTACAGGTGGAAATATTGCTAAAATGATTACTTCAGTTTCGGGTGCATCAAAATATTTTATTGGCTCTGTCACTAGTTATAATGAACGTATTAAAACAGATATCTTAAATGTGCCAAATAAATTAATTAATGATCATACAGTCGTTAGTTCTCAAGTAGCAGAATCTATGGCTTTAGGGATTAAAAAGTTGTACAGATCTGATTATGCCATCGCAATAACAGGTAATGCTGGTCCTACCAAAGACAAAACAGACGAATCTGTTGGTAAGGTTTATATTGCAATTGCATCACCATCAGGAATTTATGTAAAAGATTATCAATTCGGGCCACCACGCCAAAAAGTAATTCAAAAAGCTTCCGTTAAAGCGTTAGAATTGTTAAAAACTTCTATCTTAAAAAATTAGTAATATAGTTTGTTAATTCTTTAAAAAGTTATTACTTTTGCACCTCGTTTTAGAACAACCATTAAAACAGTTTAGAAATGTCAAGAGTTTGTGAGTTAACAGGAAAAAAAGCAATGGTAGGAAACAACGTTTCTCATGCCATGAATAAAACGAAACGTAAGTTCGACGCTAACTTAATGAAAAAGCGTTTTTATATTCCAGAAGAAGATAAGTGGATTACTTTAAAAGTGTCAGCTTCTGCTTTAAAGAATATCAATAAAAAAGGAATTTCTGCTGTAATTAAAGAAGCCAGAGCAAATGGCTTTTTAAAAAAATAATATCAAATGGCAAAGAAAGGTAATAGAATACAGGTTATCTTAGAATGTACTGAGCATAAAAATAGTGGTATGCCAGGTACTTCTAGATATATTACAACTAAGAGTAAAAAGAATACTCCAGATAGAATGGAATTGAAAAAATTCAATCCTATCTTAAAGAAAATGACAGTTCATAAAGAGATTAAATAATATTGAGTCATGGCAAAGAAAGCAGTAGCGTCGTTACAAACAGGTTCTAAAAGATTAACTAAAGCCATCAAAATGGTAAAGTCTCCTAAAACAGGTGCTTACACTTTTGTTGAGGCTATTATGGATCCGTCTAAAGTAAACGATTTCTTAAAGAAATAGTCGCTTTAAAACGTATATAAAAGAGCTACTTTCATACATTTGAAGGTAGCTTTTCTTTTTTATATTTATGCCATAATTTCATATAGTAATAAATGGTTTAACTTTTGCACAAGAAAGTTATATTAAAATTGATTATATAATTAATGAGTTTATTTAAAAACATATTTTCTAAAGAGAAAAAAGAGACTTTAGACAAAGGCTTAGAAAAGAGTAAGTCTTCTTTTTTTGGAAAATTATCTAAAGCCGTTGCCGGAAAATCTAAAGTAGATGATGATGTACTTGATAATTTAGAAGAAGTATTAGTATCTTCTGATGTAGGTGTTGCTACTACTTTAAAGGTTATTGATAGAATTGAAGCTAGAGTAGCTCGAGATAAATATTTAGGAACTGAAGAGTTGAATCAAATTCTTCGTGAAGAGATTGCTGCTTTACTTTCGGAAACTAATGTTGGCAACGAAACTGAATTTTCAATTCCAAAAGATAAAAAACCATACGTTATTATGGTGGTAGGTGTAAATGGTGTAGGTAAGACCACTACTATTGGTAAACTGTCTTCGCAATTCAAAAAACAAGGGTTAAAAGTAGTTTTAGGTGCGGGTGATACATTCCGTGCCGCGGCTATAGATCAATTGCAAGTGTGGGCAGATAGAGTAGATGTACCGATTGTTAAACAAAAGATGGGTTCAGATCCGGCTTCTGTAGCATTTGATACAGTACAATCTGCAGTTAATCAAGACGCAGATGTTGTAATTATCGATACTGCAGGTCGTTTGCATAACAAGGTTAATTTAATGAATGAGTTAACTAAGATCAAACGAGTAATGCAAAAAACAGTTGTAGACGCGCCACATGATGTGCTATTAGTTTTAGACGGCTCAACTGGTCAAAACGCTTTTGAACAAGCTAAGGCATTTACAAAAGCTACAGAGGTTACTTCTTTAGCCGTTACTAAGTTAGATGGTACAGCTAAAGGAGGTGTGGTTATTGGTATTTCAGATCAATTTCAGATTCCAGTAAAATATATTGGAGTAGGTGAGGGCATTGACGATCTTCAAGTATTCAATAAACACGAATTCGTAGACTCTTTCTTCAAATAATGGAAAGTTCAACTAGAAATTTAATGGTTTTATACGGTATAGTTGCTTTTCTATCTATTGCCGGTGTAGCATTAAATATTATTCAGGTTTTTAATTTAAGATCGCTAGATGATCCAAAAACTACCCAAGAAGTTATTCAGGTTTTTTCTAAAGGATTTTATACAATAGCATTCTTTTATTTAGCAATAGCCTTAATTTCTTTAGGAGTATTGATAAAGAAAAGATTTTCTAAATCACTTTTAATAGTTTTAGCTGTTTTGTTGATTGCGACTTTTGTTTTTGGACCGTTTATTTTTGATTTGATGCTAGGTGATTCTACACTTGATTTAAATGTAAAATAGAGATATGCGTACAAAAACTACAAAACAGAATAAGATCAATGTGGTAACCCTAGGTTGTTCAAAGAATATTTATGATTCTGAGGTATTGATGGGGCAATTACAAGCTAATGGTAAAGAAGTTGTACATGAGGATGAAAATGATGATGGTAATATTGTCGTAATAAATACTTGTGGATTTATAGGTAAGGCCAAAGAAGAATCGGTCAATACCATTTTACATTATGCTCATAAAAAAGAAAAAGGAGAAGTAGATAAAGTATTTGTAACAGGTTGCCTAAGTGAACGCTACAAACCAGATCTAGAGAAAGAAATACCAGATGTAGACCAATACTTTGGCACACATGATTTACCAAATCTTTTAAAAGTCTTAGAAGCTGATTATAAACATGAGCTATTAGGTGAACGTTTAACTACCACACCTAAGCATTATGCTTATTTAAAGATTGCTGAAGGTTGCGATCGACCATGCTCGTTTTGTGCAATTCCATTGATGCGAGGTAAACATAAGTCAACTCCAATTGAAGAATTGGTTATTGAAGCTGCCAAATTAGCCGAAAAAGGCATTAAAGAATTAATCTTAATTGCCCAAGATCTAACCTATTACGGGCTTGATATTTACAAAAAACGTGCTTTAGCTGATCTATTAAAAGAGTTAGTAAAGATTGATGGTATCGAATGGATTCGTTTGCATTATGCTTTTCCTACAGGATTTCCATTAGAGGTACTTGAGGTTATGAAAAATGAGCCAAAAGTTTGCAATTACTTAGATATCCCATTGCAGCATATCAATACCGACATTTTAAAATCCATGCGTCGAGGTACAACATTTGAAAAAACAAATAAACTACTCAAAGAATTTCGTGCTTCTGTACCAAATATGGCTATTCGTACAACCTTAATTGTTGGTTATCCTGGTGAAACAGATGAAATTTTTGAAGAGTTAAAGCAATGGGTAATTGATACCCGTTTTGATCGTTTAGGTGCTTTTGCTTATTCACATGAAGAAAATACACATGCTGCTACACTAGTAGATGATGTGCCTAATGATGTTAAAGAGCAACGTGTTTCTGAAATTATGGAGATTCAAAGCCAAATTTCTTGGGAGCTAAACCAAGAAAAAATAGGTAAAACATTCAAATGTATTTTCGACAGAAAAGAGGGCAATTACTTTTTTGGACGTACCGAATTTGACTCGCCCGACGTAGATAATGATGTAATTGTTGATGCTCGTGAGCATTATGTTCAAATAGGTCAGTTTGTTAATATAAAAATTACTTCGGCAGGCGATTTCGATCTTAACGGAATACCTGTTTAGTTAAAAAAATGTTAGTAATATTGTTAGACATCGACTGATGCTCTAAATTTTAGTAATTTTAGCAAGATCAAATGCATTTTTAATGACCGAAGAAGATTGTAAAGTTAAAGTTCAAACAATTCCTTTTAAACAAACTGGTTATTTTTCTAAAACTATATGTGATTATTTAGATCAAGTAGAAAGTATTAAACCTTTTTATAATAATTTTCCTAATCTTAACGGCTTCAAAAATCAGCTAAAAGAAAAACGTCATTTTTCACAGAACAATCGCAATATTTTAGTTAATTCTCTTAATAATCAGTATAAGAATGTATCTGTTTCAGATAAAACAAAACAAAATATTCAAAGCCTTTCTAGAGAGAATACTTTTACGGTTACCACAGGTCATCAACTAAATTTATTTACTGGCCCATTATATTTTTTATACAAGATCATTTCGGCAATCAACTTATCAGAAAAATTGAAAGAAGAATTTCCTGAAAATAATTTTGTTCCTGTTTATTGGATGGCTACAGAAGATCACGATTTTGATGAGATTAATTTTTTTAACCTTAACGGGAAGAAATTGAGCTGGGAGAGAGAATGTAAAGGTGCAGTCGGTAGACTATCTACAGAAGGATTAAGAGAGGTTTTTAATGAATTTTCTAAGCAAATTGGCTCTACCAAAAATGCAAATTATTTAAAAAGCCTTTTCCGAAAAGGATATTTAGAGCATAATAGCTTAGCTGAAGCAACTCGATATATTGCAAATGAATTATTTAGTGAGTACGGACTTGTAATCGTTGACGGTGATGATAGACAATTGAAGCGCTTATTTATTCCGTTTGTTGAAGAAGAATTGATCAATCAAACAAGTTATATAAAAGCTACTGAAACAATTTCTAAGTTAGAAAAAGATTATAAAATTCAGGTAAATCCACGTGAAATCAATTTATTCTATTTAACCGACGATTTAAGAGAACGAATTTTATTTGAGGGTGGAGTTTATAAGGTAAATAATACAGATATTTTTTTCAGCAGGAGTGAGTTATTAGATTGCCTCAACGAGGAACCAGAGAGATTTTCGCCTAATGTAATAATGAGGCCATTATATCAAGAGGTTATCTTGCCAAATCTATGTTACATCGGTGGTGGAGGCGAATTAGCTTATTGGTTTGAATTAAAAAAATATTTTGAGGCAGTAGAAATCCCATTCCCTATTTTGCTATTGCGTAATTCTGTATTATTACAGTCTGAAAAACAATACAATAAGTTAGAAAAACTAACTATTTCTCAAGATGAGATATTTTTAAAGCAAAATGATTTAGTCAATAAAAAGATTAAAGAAATCTCTGAATTTGAAATTGATTTTTCTGCACAGAGAGAACTGCTTAAAAAGCAATTTGCAGAATTAGAAAAGATTGCAGAGCAAACCGATAAATCATTTATTGGTGCGGTAAAAGCTCAAACCAAAAAACAATTAAACGGATTAGATAACCTCGAAAAACGTTTGTTAAAAGCTGAAAAACGCAGACACTCTGAATTAGGTACACGAATTAAAGTCTTACAAGATGAATTATTTCCTAATCAGAGTTTAGAAGAACGGCAACGTAATTTTTCTGAATATTATTTAGAATACGGTGAACAGCTAATTCCGAAATTGGCAGAAAGTTTAGATCCATTAATCGGAGAGTTTTCAATAGTACAATTATAATTTCATGGAAAAGCAGCTAAGTTTGCACCCTAGAAATAAACATAAGTCAGGGTATGATTTTTCTAAACTTTGTGACGTTTATCCTACCTTAAAAAAAATTGTATTTATAAATAAGTATAATACTTCTACTATTGATTTTTCATCGCCTGAAGCTGTTAAAAAACTAAATAAGGCATTATTGCTAGCGCATTATAATATAATCTATTGGGAATTTCCTGATGCAAATTTATGTCCACCTATTCCTGGGCGTGTTGATTATATTCATCATTTGTCGGATTTGTTAGAAAGCTCAAATATTAAAAAAGTGAGAGCTCTAGATGTAGGAACTGGGGCAAGTTGTATTTACCCATTATTAGGAAATTCTGAATACAACTGGGAATTTGTTGCAACAGATATTAACGAAGAATCATTACATCATGCCAACCAAAATATTAGTAAGAATAAATTAGAAAAAGTAATTGAGTTACGTTTACAAAAGGATAAAACAAATATTTTTAATGGAATACTAAATCAAGAGGATAAATTTTCTGTTACACTTTGTAATCCACCTTTTTATAATTCCATAGAAGATGCTAAGAGGCAGAATATAAGAAAAAATAAAGGCCTGAATAATAAGTCTAATCAAAGAAATTTTGCAGGTATTGAGAATGAACTAAGTTATAAAGGTGGAGAAAAAGCGTTTTTGCATACTTATTTATACGAAAGTTCACTATTTAAAAAACAATGTTTTTGGTATACAACTTTAGTTTCTAATAAAGATAACTTAAAAAGTATGTATGCTTCTTTAGAAAAATTAGGTGCTACTAATACTGAAACGATACCTTTACACCAAGGTAATAAAATTACACGCATTGTAGCTTGGACATTTTTGAATGAAAAAGAAAAAATAGATTGGTTACAATAATTGACATAATTCTAGAGCTTTTGTATATGCTTTTAGTCTAAATTTCACATCAAAATTTTGTAATTCTTCTGGGTTTATCCAATACAATTTTTCAAACTCATCATCTTGTGGTATAAGCTCCCAAGAAGTATTGTAATTGATTTTTACTACAGCCAGTTCTTGTCCTTTATAGATATAATATGGGTCTTCAGGAGGATAGATATATCTAACTCTTTCTTTAAATAGAATTTCTATATCATCTTCAGAAATTGAAATTCCTAACTCTTCATTCAATTCTCGTTTCACGCCTGCTATAATATCCTCTCCAGGATTCAATCCACCTTGAGGAAATTTATAGCCACCATCACGTGGCGACGAACCAATTAAGACTTTATTATCTTTATTGATAAGTACGGCTAAAACAGCTATGCGAAAAGTATTCTTCATCATAACTCAAAAATACAATTATTTTAAGTCGCTGCTAGATAGCTGATAAGTGAATAACGCGTTCTACGTTATTATTATCTTCATCCATAATTTGTAAAGTAGGGATCTTAGATATTTTTTCTATAATATTTTGAATATCTAAAACGAAGTCGGTAAGAATTTTACCTACTTTCTTGTCTGAAGAGATCATTTTGTCTTGAGGATAATGCTCAGCTAAAAAAGAAAAGTGTTCAGAATTTAATGCAGTAAAAGTATCTTTCTTGAGCATTAGCGCCTGATATAGTAAAGAATAAATCTTTAGTTTTTGCTTATTTAGTTTAGAAACTGATCTAATTTGCATTAACAGGTCTAATCTAGTTTTAAAGGTCATTCGTCCTTTTAATCCTAAGGCATTAATTGTTTCTATATCGTTTACACCTAAACGCTTAATTAAATACTTAGAAATTAGTCGATCAATGTTGTAAGTAGTGTAAAAGAATTCCTCTTTTACTTCTTTTAATATATTCATAGCACAATAGGGTTACAAGACGTACTCTTACTTATGTTTTACAATAAATTTAAGGAGAGAGAACCTCTTTTTTATAGCAATTTTAACCACTAATTTGTTAATGGTTATCTCAAATATATTAATAAAAAAGGCTTAAAATTATAGAAATTAACATTTTACAACTTTTCACCAATAATTGGTATGTTTTTTCTATTTAACAGTAAAGTAATAAGGGCAAGTACAAAAATTAGTACAGCCATACCAAATAAAGTACCACCGTCACCATTAATTTCTATACCTAATTTGGTTAAATGCATAAATATTGCTCCTGCTAAAATGCCCAACGTCATTGCAGCGCCAAGCCATGCAGTTCTTGGAATTAAAATTAAAATAGCAGCAATTAATTCTGCGATACCTGAACCAATTCTTCCCACATCACCTAACCCGGTTTTTTCAAAAATATAAACACTATCTGGATGTGCAGTAAACTTGTAGCGAAGAGTTTGAATTAATAAAACAGCAATTACAACTCTTATTATTAAAGGGAAGTATTTTTTCATGGTCTGGAATTTTAATTATTTCTAATTTTTAGACGCCAGAATTAAAAATCATTACAAGCTAATTTTTCACACCAGGTTGAGTAATTTTAAAATTTTCTTTTTGTTTTGCTTCATCAACCATATTTTTCACATCGGCTAGTAGTTTCTTTGCGTCATAAATAATTCCATCTTTTATGGTGTATTTAACTCCGCCAACTCGAACTACTTCATTATCTTCTGTAAGCTTAATGGCTCCTGTACCATATAATGCTTTAAGGTTTAACAATGGGTTTTCTTCTAAAATGACAAAATCTGCTAGTTTTCCTATTTCAATAGAGCCTATTTTATCATCCCAACCTAAAGCTTCAGCACCATTTAGAGTAGCTGCTCTAATTACTTCTAATGGATGAAATCCGGCTTCGCGGAGTAACTCTAATTCTCGTATATAAGCAAAGCCATATAATTGAAAAATGAATCCAGAATCGGAACCAGCTGTAACTCGACCACCTCTATTTTTATATTCATTTATAAAAGTCATCCATAATTGGTAATTTTTTTTCCATGCGATCTCTTGCTCAGTACCCCAATAATGCCAGTAAGAACCATGCGATATTTTACTTGGTTGATAGAATTTCCATAAGGACGGTAAAGTATAGTCTTCGTGCCATTCTGCCCTTCTAGCTCTTTGAAGATCTCTACTTGCTTCATAGATATTAAATGTTGGGTCTAGGGTAAAATCTAGTTCAAGCAATTCGTTCATTACTTTGTTCCAATGTTCAGAATAAGGTTTGGCAGCTTGCTGCCATAGTCTACCAGCTTCTTCAAAACGATGTTGTTCATTGTTATAGTTATATTCTAGAGGGTAATGCTGAACGGTTCTATCTTCAAATAAAGCTTCAGGTAAACCATACCAATGCTCCATAGATGTCATTCCTGCTCTAGCAGAGTGTAGCACATTCCATCTTGCAACACTCATTTGTGCATGATGAGCAGTAGATCTTAGGCCTAATTTTTTATTCTCGTCTAATGCCGCAGCCATAATTTCTGGTTCTGCACCAAAAAATTTGATACCATCTGCACCATTTTTTGCATTCTGCCTTACCCAGACTCTTGCCATTTCTGGCGTGCTAATAGGTTTATCACTTCCAGAACCAAAGCCCGTATATTCAAAAATTCTGGGTGCTATAATTTCATTAGCTGCACTCTGACGTTTGAGTTCTATTGCATTGCGACCACTAGGTTGTTTAACTGTTGTTATTCCATGAGCCATCCATAATTTAAAAACATAATCTGGTTCTGCTCCTTGAGCTTTTCCACCAATATGACCGTGCATGTCAACAAACCCTGGTAATAGATACATTCCATTAGCATCCAATTCTTTTCCACCAGCTTTTAGCTTAGGTCGTTTACTTTCATCTATTTTAACTCCAGGATATCCTACAACTTTTATATCCTTAATGATATTATTTTCAACTACTATATCAACAGGACTTATTGGAGGTGCTCCATTACCATTAATAAGTGTGACTCCTCTAATAATAAGCTGTGAAAATGGGCCTTCACTAAAATTTTGATCGTTTTGTGAAAATCCGACAAGAGAAAAACTAATAATTAAGATAAGAAGGATGCAATATTTTTTCATAATATAGTAAGGTTAGAGATTCGCTAAGTTAATCAACATTTTTTTTATAATCTTGAGTTACCATAGGCCCAAGTTTTTTACCACCTAATAAATGTAAGTGAATATGAAAGACAGATTGACCAGAATCTTCATTATTGTTCATAGAAAGCCGATACCCTGTTTCTGCAATTCCTTTTTCTTTTGCTAGCTTTTTAGCCACTAAAAAAAGTTTACCAAGCACTCTGGTATCTTCTTCTGTTGCATCATTAATGGTATAAATTTCTTTTTTTGGCACAATAAGTAAATGTACTGGAGCTTGCAAACGTAAAGGAACAAAAGCAATAACATCATCATCTTCATATTCTATGGTTGCTGGCAATTCCCTTTTTATAATTTTAGTGAATACAGAACCTTTTTCAATTTTTTCTCGCTTCTTTTTGGTATATGCTTCGCTTTGTGCTGTTGAGAAAGAAGTTCCAGCAATAAAATACATTAGGAATAGGTAAATAATTTTCATTAGAATAAATTTTATAGAACAACAAATTACTAAATATTTTTATAGAAAGAGGTTCAAGATTTCTCAATTTAATTTTACTTTTGCAAATGCAACAGAAGGTACTTATTTTAGATTTCGGATCGCAGTTTACTCAACTTATAGCTCGCCGAATTAGAGAACTGAATATTTATTGTGAAATTCATCCTTTTAACAGCAAAAAGGTTAACTCAGATGATTATAAGGCCGTTATTCTGTCTGGAAGCCCTCATTCAGTAAGAAGTGAAAACGCACCTCAACCTGATCTCACTAATATTAAAGGTAAAAAACCGCTACTAGGAATCTGCTACGGAGCACAGTATTTAGTTCATTTTTATGGAGGTAAAGTTGGTGTTTCAAATACTAGAGAATATGGTAGGGCGAACCTGACCTCCATTGACGCTTCTAATACATTGTTTAATGGTGTTGAGGATAATTCTCAAGTTTGGATGAGTCATTCAGATACTATTTTAGAAATACCTACAAATTACAAGCGTATAGCTAGTACACATGATGTTGAATATGCTGCCTATAAAATTGAGGATGAAGATACCTATGCTATTCAGTTTCACCCAGAAGTCTATCATTCAACAGATGGTAAAAAACTACTCGAAAATTTCTTAGTAAACATTGCGCAAGTTGAGCAAAGTTGGACTCCAGATTCTTTTGTTGATTCTACAGTTAATTCATTAAAAGAAAAGTTGGGTGACGATAAAGTTGTTCTAGGTTTATCTGGAGGTGTAGACTCTAGTGTTGCAGCCGTTCTACTAGATAAAGCTATTGGTAAAAATTTATATTGTATCTTCGTTAATAACGGTTTACTGCGTAAGAATGAGTTTGATAGCGTTCTGGAACAGTATAAAGGAATGGGTTTAAATGTAAAAGGTGTTGATGCTTCGGCACGTTTTTTGAAAGCCCTACAAGGAATTGCCGATCCTGAGAAAAAACGAAAAGCGATCGGTAATACGTTCATTGATGTTTTTGATGATGAAGCTCATAGAATAGAAGATGTAAAATGGTTGGGTCAGGGTACAATTTACCCTGATGTAATTGAATCTGTTTCAGTTACTGGAGGACCTTCTGCTACAATTAAAAGTCATCATAATGTTGGAGGATTACCAGATTTTATGAAGTTGAAGATTGTTGAGCCATTACGAATGATCTTTAAAGATGAAGTAAGAAGAGTAGGTAAGTCTTTAGGAATGAGTCCAGATTTACTAGGAAGACATCCTTTTCCTGGTCCAGGATTAGGCATTAGAATTTTAGGTGATATTACAGCTGAAAAAGTTCGAATTCTTCAAGAAGTAGATGCTATTTTTATAAACGGTTTAAAGAAGTGGAATTTGTATAATGATGTATGGCAAGCTGGTGCGATGCTACTACCAGTAAATTCAGTTGGTGTAATGGGTGATGAACGCACCTATGAAAAAGTTGTAGCTTTAAGAGCAGTTTCATCTACAGATGGTATGACAGCAGATTGGGTAAATTTACCTTATGAGTTTTTACAAGAAACATCAAATAAAATAATTAATAATGTGCCTGGTGTAAATAGAGTAGTGTACGACATTAGCTCTAAACCACCAGCAACTATTGAATGGGAATAGTATATAATCAACCAATGAATAAGATAAAGTTTTTAATAATTGTTTTCCTTTTTAGTTTTGTTTCTCTTTTTTCGCAAGAGAAAAAGTATACTAAGTATTTAGTACAAGAAGGTGAAACTATACAAAGTATCTCTCAAAAATTATCGATAACGCCTCACGACTTATTAAAATTAAATCCTGATCTTAAAAATGGATTAGAAGGTATTAAGGTATTGATCATACCAAATAAAAATTATAAGCAAGCATTACCTGAAAATCATAAAGATTATGTAGAAAATGGGTTTTTATTCCACAAAGTTTTACCAAAAGAGAATTTTTTTAGATTAAAAAAACAATATGGTGTTGCCAAAAGAATTTTACGAAAACACAATCCGATTTTAAGAAGAGAAGATTTAAAAGTAGGACAAATAATTAAAATTCCAGTTGATCGTAATTTTCAATTGTCTGGCACAACTGAAAATATGGTAGATTCTAATACAAAACCATATTTAGTTAAAGCTAAAGAAACCAAATACAGCATCTCGAGACGATACGGAATTAGTATTGAAAAGCTTGAAGAATTAAACCCAAAAATAAAGGTTGAAGGATTACAAAAAGATGCTATTATTTTAGTGCCTAATTCAGCTGAAATTCCTGATGAAAGTGAAGATTTTGTAACACATCAAGTTGAGAAAAAAGAGACCATTTTTAGTTTAGGCCAAAAATTTAATATTTCTGAAGAAGAACTAATTACTGCTAACCCTGAGCTTAGAGAAGGACTTATAGAAGGAATGTTGATTAAAATTCCAACACTAGACTTGTTAGATTCTGAGAAGATGTTTACGCCAATTATAACTCCAGATAAGCAAATTAATGCAGTGTTATTGTTACCATTTATGAGTAATAAAGCGAGTGTGGATTTTGAGAAGAATAGAACGAGTGATATTGTTTCAGATTTTTATTTAGGTGCTCAAATGGCATTAGATTCTTTAAAAAAACAGGGCTTGTCTGTAAATGTAAAAGTTTTTGATACAAGAAATAATAAACAAAGAATACAGACTATTTTTAGTGCTCTAGATATTTCTGATATAGATGTTATTATTGGTCCGATGTTTTATGATAACATAGAATATGTCTCCAGTTTATTGAGAGGTAGAAATGTTCCAATAATTTCTCCTGTGTCAAAAAAGGATCATTCAAAAATTTATAATTCAGACCTAATACAAGAGATTCCTTCCAGAGAAGGACTATCTGCAAAAGTACTTTCTTATATAAAGGATAATTATAAGGAACAAAATTTGGTAGTAATAACTGATGATAAAGAAGAGACAATTCCTTTTTTAAATGCTATTGTTAATGATTTGCAAATGATAGATACCATTAATAAAATTGAAGTTATTAAGCCAAAAAAGGGATATATAAAACCTGAAATTTTTAGAAAAAAGCTGATAAAAAATAAAGATAACTGGGTTGTTTTGATTACTGAAGATGCAGTGGTAACTAGAGATGTTATAAATAACCTTGGTGTGTTGCCTAAAGAATTTATGCCAACACTTTTTGCCCTAGAAAAAGGAAGGAATTTTGATGACCAAAATGATATTAATAATAGTTTGGCACATGTTAACTTTCATTACCCTACCTATAGCTTTATAAATTATGAGAATGATTCGATTAAACGTTTTGTTAAGTCTTATAAAAGAATCAATTATGTAGAACCTTCAGAATATGCTTTTAGAGGATTTGACCTTACCTATGATAGTTTATTGAGGTTTGGTAGTTATGAGAACGTAGATAGTGCTTTAAATGCTGGTGTTTCTGAAAGGTTATGTACCAAGTTTTATTATAAAAGAAATAATTCTGGTGGTGGGTTTGTGAATAACGGCGTGTACTTAATAAGATATGATGGATTAAATTTAGTTGAAGTAGAATAATAAGATATATAGTAAAATAAAAAAGCTCTCTATTTGTAGAGAGCTTTTTTATTTTATGAAATCTTTTTAAACCAACATCGTTACCGGGTTTTCGATATACCCTTTTAGTGTTAGTAAAAACTCAGCTCCGGTAGCTCCATCAACACTTCTATGATCACAGGCCATAGTAAGTTTCATAGTGCTACCAACTACTATTTGTCCTTCTTTTACTATAGGTTTTTGAACAATTGCTCCGACAGATAAAATTGCTGAATTTGGCTGATTTATAATTGAAGTAAAATCAGTAATTCCAAACATCCCTAAATTAGAAATAGTAAATGTACTACCTTCCATTTCTTGAGGTGTTAGTTTTTTATTTCTTGCTCTACCGGCATAATCTTTTACCTGAGCACCAATCTGAGGTAAGCTTTGTTCATCAGCAAATCGAACAACAGGAACCACCAAACCATCTTCAACAGCAACGGCAACTCCTATATGCACATGATGATTACGTTTTATTTTATCATCAAACCATTGCGAATTTACTTGTGGATGTTGTTTTAATGCTAAAGCAGTGGCTTTAACGATCATATCGTTAAAAGATATTTTAGTATCTGGTAATGAGTTGAATTGTTTTCTAAAAGCAATAGCATTATCCATATTAAACTCAACGTTTAAGTAATAATGCGGAGCAGTAAATTTAGATTCGCCTAATCTACGAGCAATCACTTTACGCATTTGAGAATTAGGTGTTTCCTCTGAGCTTTCTTGTCCAGCAGGTACAAATGGAGTTACTGTAGCAGTACTTGCTGCTGGTGAGTAATTTTCAATATCACGTTTTATTACACGTCCATTTTCTCCAGTTCCTTGTACTTGTGATAGATTAATACCTTTTTCTTTAGCTATTTTTTTAGCCAAAG
Source organism: Maritimimonas rapanae (assembly GCF_057837205.1). Taxonomy (NCBI): domain Bacteria; kingdom Pseudomonadati; phylum Bacteroidota; class Flavobacteriia; order Flavobacteriales; family Flavobacteriaceae; genus Maritimimonas; species Maritimimonas rapanae. The sequence goes on from NZ_JBYQFI010000001.1 coordinate 591,893, forward strand.
GAGATGCAATAACGCGACCGTTTGTACTAGAAACTGTAGTTATAGTTTCAATTGCTGTAGTCGAAACCGGCTCAAATTTTAATTGTTGGGGTTCTTCTTTTTTTATAGTTTCTTTTTTCTCTTCTGCAGGCTTATTCTCAACTTTAGAAAAAACGCCTTTTTTAATACCTTCTATAACCGAAGAAATGTCAGTTCCTTTTTTACCAATTACTGCTAATACACTATCTACAGGGGCAGAACCACCTTCATCTATACCAACATATAGCAAGTTACCTTCATAGAAAGATTCAAATTCCATAGTAGCTTTGTCGGTCTCTATTTCAGCAAGAATATCACCTTCACTAACATTATCACCAACTTTCTTTAACCATGATGCTACAGTCCCTTCTGTCATGGTGTCACTTAAGCGAGGCATGGTAATTATTTCTACTCCATCAGGTAGATCAACACCATCATTGCTACTAGCTTCTATTACAGGTTCTTCTTTTACAGGAGTTTTATCATTTTTCTCTTCCGTTTTAGAAGGAGCGACTGAATCAACTTGGGTTAATAACGAAGAAAAATCTTCTCCTTTTTTACCTATAATCGCTAATAATGAATCAACTTTGGCAGTACCACCTTCTTCTATGCCTATATGAAGTAAAACACCTTCATGGAAAGATTCAAATTCCATAGTAGCTTTGTCGGTCTCTATTTCAGCAAGAATATCACCTTCTTCAACTTTATCGCCTACGTTTTTAAGCCATTTAGCCACTGTACCTTCTTCCATGGTATCACTAAGTCGAGGCATGTTTATGATTTCTGCCATAATCTATCTATGTTTTAAAAAAGGATAATCTTCTTGTTGGTAAACAACATCATACATTATATTCTTATCTGGAAAAGGAGATTCTTCTGCAAACTTCTCGCATTCAGAAACCATACTTTTTACTTCTTTGTTGATTGCATCGATCTCATTGTCAGTAGCATACTTATTGTCCTTTATTACATCTAATACTTGAGTAATAGGGTCTATTTTTTTGTATTCTGCGACTTCTTCTTTAGTTCTATAGTGCTGAGCATCACTCATAGAATGACCTCTGTAACGATATGTTTTCATTTCTAAGAAATATGGACCTTCTTTACGGGCATGCTCAATAGCTTCATGAACAGCCTCAGCAACTTTTACAGGATTCATACCATCTACGGGTTTACTAGGCATTTCGTAACCTAATCCTAATTTCCAGATATCTTCATGGTTTGCTGTACGTTCAACTGAAGTACCCATAGCGTAACCATTATTTTCTACGATAAATACTACTGGAAGCTTCCAAAGCATTGCCATGTTAAAGGTTTCATGTAATGATCCTTGGCGAGCTGCACCATCACCAAAATAGGTAAGTGTTACAGCATCGGAACCTTTATATTTATCACCAAAAGCAAGACCAGCACCTAAAGGTATTTGACCACCTACAATACCATGGCCACCATAAAAACGATGCTCTTTAGAAAAGATATGCATAGAACCACCCAAGCCTTGCGAAGTACCAGTCGCTTTACCAAACAATTCAGCCATTACTTTTTTTGGGTCTACACCCATGCCGATAGGTTGCACGTGGTTTCTGTAAGCAGTGATCATTTTATCCTTAGACAAATCCATTGCATGTAAAGCGCCAGCTAACACAGCTTCTTGACCGTTATACAAGTGTAAGAAACCTCGTACTTTTTGTTGTATATAAACAGCTGCAAGTTTGTCTTCGAACTTACGCCAAAACAGCATGTCTTTATACCATTTTAAATAGGTTTCTTTAGTGATTTTTTTCATGTTCTATTTGTCTTTTAAAAAAAGCGAACCACAAAGGTAGTGTTTTATGTTTTTTTATAAAATTAGTTTTTACGCTTCAATATAATCTTCTATTGGATTACAATCACAGATTAAATTTCGATCACCATAAGCATCATCAACACGTCTAACTGGTGGCCAAAATTTATTTTCAGAAACAGATTCTAATGGAAAAGCAGCTTCCTGTCTAGAATAGTTATAATTCCAATCATCTGATGTGATCATTTCTTGGGTATGTGGTGCGTTTTTTAAAACTGAATCTTCACCATCAATGTAAGTATTAATTTCTGTTTTTATTTGAATCATAGCGTCACAAAAACGATCTAATTCCTTCTTATTTTCACTTTCTGTTGGTTCAATCATTAATGTTCCAGCAACAGGGAATGACAATGTGGGAGCATGGAAACCGAAATCCATTAATCTCTTGGCAATATCAGCCACTTCAACACCTTTAGCTTTAAACTCTCTAAAGTCTACGATCATTTCGTGCGCAGCAAAACCTTTTTCACCTGTATATAAAATTTTATAATGCTCTTCTAAGCGTGATTTTAAATAGTTGGCATTTAAAATGGCATAGATGGTAGCTAGTTTTAACCCATCTGCACCTAGCATTTTTATATATCCATAAGAAATCAAATCTACTAAAGAAGAGCCCCAAGGAGCTGCTGAAATTGCTGTGATGGCATTGTTACCACCAGTTTTTATAACAGGATTAGTTGGTAAAAACTCTGATAAATGCTCTGCTACGCAAATTGGGCCTACGCCGGGGCCACCACCACCATGTGGTATAGCAAATGTTTTATGCAGGTTTAAATGACAAACATCTGCACCAATAGTAGCAGGATTTGTTAAACCGACCTGGGCATTCATATTGGCACCATCCATATAAACTTGCCCTCCGTTGTCGTGAATTATTTTTGTTACATCAGTTATTGCGCTTTCAAACACACCATGCGTTGATGGATACGTTACCATTAATGCAGCGAGATTATCTTTATGTAATTCTGCTTTTTCTCGTAAATCATTCACATCAATATTACCCTCTTCTGTAGTTTTTGTAACAACTACTTTCATACCAGCCATAACAGCCGAAGCAGGGTTTGTACCATGCGCGGAAGCAGGGATTAAACATATATTTCTATGATAATCTCCTCGAGATTTATGATAGGCTCTAATAACCATTAATCCAGCAAATTCTCCTTGAGCACCAGAATTTGGTTGTAAAGTAGTTGAGTGAAAACCAGTAATTACATTTAATGAATCTTCAAGACCTTTTAACATTTCTTGATATCCTTGAGCTTGATCTATAGGTACAAAAGGATGGATGTTATTCCACGAACTAGAACTTAAGGGTAACATTTCTGAAGCTGCATTTAATTTCATAGTACAAGAGCCTAATGAGATCATAGAATCTGTCAAAGAAATGTCTTTGCGTTCTAGTTTTTTAATGTAACGCATCATTTCAGTTTCTGAATGTGAATTTTCAAAAACCTCATTGGTCATAAAAGGTGTTGTACGTTTTAGGTTTTCTGATATCGAAGAAGTCTCAACATATTCATTGATAATTATAGTTTCCTTTCCTTCTGCTTTTGCTAGAATATTAATTATTTGATTTACATCTTCTAAAGATGTTGTTTCATTTAAAGAGATACAAACGGTAGTATTATTAGGATAATAGAAATTTACTTCTTGAGCTTCAGCTATTTTCTTAACTGTATCCGCGGAAGCAATACTTATTTGAAGTGTGTCAAATGCTACAGTATTTACTTGATCTAAACCTAATTTAAGGATAGTTCCGTTTAAAATATTGGTTAATGAATGGACTTTATTAGCAATATATTTTAAGCCATTTGGCCCGTGATATACACCATACATACCTGCCATAACTGCTAATAAAACCTGTGCAGTACAGATGTTAGATGTTGCTTTTTCACGTTTAATATGTTGTTCACGCGTTTGTAAAGCCATACGTAACGCACGATTACCATCAGCATCTTTTGTAACACCAATAATACGCCCAGGGATTAAACGCTTGTATTCTTCTTTAGTAGCAAAATAACCAGCATGTGGACCACCATATCCTAAAGGAACACCAAAACGCTGTGAAGTACCTACAACAACATCAGCACCCATTTCTCCAGGTGATTTAAGTACAGCTAAACTTAGAAGATCTGCTGCAACTACTATTTTGGATTCATTTTGGTGAGCAGCAGTTATAAAATCAGTATAATCATAAACTTGTCCATGTTTGGTAGGGTATTGCACAATAGCACCAAATGTTTTTGAAGTAAACTCGAAATCTTTATGATTACCAAAGATCAATTCAATACCAATTGGTACAGCTCTTGTTTTTAAAATGGAAATAGTTTGTGGTAATACATCTTCTGAAACAAAAAACTGATTTGCATCTTCTTTCTTCTGAGTTCTAGAACGTGATGCGAATAGCATTGCCATAGCTTCCGCAGCTGCGGTACCTTCGTCTAATAAAGACGAATTGGCTAATTCCATTCCTGTTAGTTCAGAAACCATTGTTTGATAATTTAACAACGCTTCTAAACGGCCTTGCGAAATTTCAGCTTGATAAGGTGTGTAGGAAGTATACCAACTTGGGTTTTCAAAAATATTTCTTTGAATAACAGCGGGTAAAATGGTAGGATGATATCCTAGACCAATATAAGATTTATATTGTTTATTTTTTGCTGCTAGTTTTTGAATATGATCACTGAATTCGAACTCACTCATTGCTTTTGGTAAGTCTAGAGGTTTCTTTAATTCTATGTGTGACGGAATGGTGTTGTAAATAAGTTCTTCTAAAGAGGAAACACCAATAGTTGCTAACATTTGTTCTACTTCATTTTCTCGCGGGCCTAAATGTCTTAATACGAAAGAATCTGTCTTCATTATACGATTTTAAAACTGTAAATTTTGCTTATCAAAAGTAAGTAAAAACTACATATTTGTTGAGTTGCTAATTGAATATTTTTCAACCGTTTACTTTTCAGTATTTTTGTGTGATGCGACATTTAGAAAGACTACTAGATTTTTATGTTTTTAGCAATATCCATGTAGCTCTTGTAACATTTTGCTTAACTAAGATTACGCTACTTTCATTTAATATTGAATCAAATTATGTTGCTTGGTTTGTATTCTTTTCAACAGTACTTTCTTATAATTATATCAGACTTTATAGGAGGACAGAAATTAGAACATTTTGGTTTGCCGAGTGGATTGCCAACCACAAAAAGATATTAATTGTTGTCTCTTTAATTTCAATTTTAGGTGTAATATTTTATGGATTAAAATTAAGCAGAAATGCTTTGTTTACGTTAGTACCTTTTGGGCTTGCTACTTTATTTTATGTGTTACCATTTGGTAAGGGTAAACCGTTAAGAGCAATATCAAGGTTTAAATTGTTTTTAATTGGATTTTGTTGGGCTGGAATTACTGTTTTATTACCAGTGATAAATTATGAAATAATATTTACAAAAGATATATTAATCATTTTCTTACAGCGACTACTATTTGTGTTGGCCATTACTATTCCTTTTGATATTCGCGATCTTAATTTTGATTCTGAGTCATTGATGACTTTACCTCAAATGATTGGCATAGAAAAGTCAAAGCGATTAGGGTTATTATTTTTAATGCTATTTCTTGGACTTAACTTCTTAAAATCAAACTATGATACTGAGGTTTTTAGAATTGAATTATTAGTTGCGCTTATATCTTTAGTATTTTTATTGAGAGCTAAAGTGACACAGCATAAGTATTATAGTGCACTTTTTATAGAGGCTATTCCTATAATTTGGTTTTTGTTAGTTATGGTTTCATAAAAAAAGCCTCTCGAAATGAAAGGCTTTTTAAATATTTGAGTTAAGATTATTTTTAAGAAAATAATTCCGTCATTTTTTGTTTTTCTTCTTCAGCTAATTGCGCATCAACCAAAATCCTACCACTATGTTCGTCTGTAGTAATTTTCTTACGATTAGCTATTTCAGCTTGCTTTTGCGGTGGTATAGTAAAGAAAGAACCTCCAGAAGCACCTCTTTTAATAGGTACAACAGCTAAACCATTACGAACCTTAGCTCTAATTCTTCTGTAAGCTGTTAGTAAACGCTCATCTATTAATTTACTGAACTCTTCAGATTTTTTATTTAATAATTTTTCTTCTTTATCAGTTTCAGCAATAATAGCATTTAACTCATCTTTTTTATGCTTTAAATGATCTTTACGCTCTTTAATTTTTTCTTTAGCAGCAGTAATAATTTCATTTTTTTGTTCAATTTTTGCTTGAAATTCTTTGATATGTTTTTCTGCCAATTGAATCTCTAAATCTTGAAATTCAACTTCTTTAGATAAAGAATCAAACTCTCTGTTGTTTCTTACATTTTTTTGTTGCGTTGTATATTTTTTTACTAACGCATTTGCTTCTTCAATAGTTTGCTTTCTATTTTTAATACTAGTTTCTAAACTTTCAACATCATTATTATAGTTTGTTAATCTAGTATTTAAACCTTCAATTTCATCTTCTAAATCTTGAACTTCTAAAGGTAATTCACCGCGCGTATTCTTTATTTCATCTATTCTTGAGTCGATTAATTGTAAGTCATATAATGCTCTCAATTTTTCTTCTACGGTAACTTCAGTCTTTTTTGCCATGTTTTATGTGTAATTGATGGGATTTGTATTGATTTCCGATAAAACGACTGCAAAATTACGGAATTTTTTTGTAAGATAATCAGCTAAAAGGTTTTTTGTGAATTGCTCACTTTCGTAATGACCTATATCAGCTAATACCAATTGATTATCGGCTTTATAGAATTCATGATATTTAAAATCTGATGACACATAAGCATCAGCCCCAGAGCGTTTGGCTGCTTCTATCGCAAAACTGCCCGAACCTCCTAAAACAGCCACTTTTTTAATGGGTTTATTTAATAGTCTAGAGTGACGGATATATTTTAATTGAAATATATCCTTTAGCAGAGAAAAGAAATCTGTTTCAGATAAGGTATTTTCTAATTCGCCAACCATGCCCATACCAATATTTTGATGAACATTATCGGTAGTTACAATGTCATAAGCGACTTCTTCATATGGATGAGCCTCGTGTAGGTTTTTTAGTATACTATTTTCTAAATGTTTTTCAAAAACAACACTTATAAAGGTTTCATTTTCTTGATGTAATTTTCCTTTTTTACCTATGGTAGGATTAGAATTTTCATTGCCTAAATAAGTGCCAATACCACGCATATTATAACTACAGTTTTCATAGTTACCAATGGCCCCTGCACCAGCTTCAAATAGTGCTTTTCTAACAATGTCAGCAGCTTTGTTCGGCACATAAGTAGTTAGTTTTTTAATCAACCCTTGTTTTGGTAGCAAGATCTTCGTGCTTTGTAAACCTAATACTTCTGCCATTTTTGCCGAAATTCCCTTGATTGAATTATCTAAGGCAGTATGTATTGCATAAATTGCAATATTGTTTTTAATAGCTTTTAGTACAACTCGTTCTACATAATTATTACCATTAATTTTTTTAAGACCCGAAAAGATAATAGGGTGGAAGCTGACTATGAGATTACATTTTTTTTCTATAGCCTCATCTACAACATTTTCCAACGTATCTAATGTGACTAAAATTCCTTTAACTTTCGTTTGATAATCACCAATGAGCAATCCAACATTATCAAAATCTTCGGCGTATTTTAAGGGTGCTAATTCTTCAATAGTTGTAGTTACTTCTTTTATGGTCATTTTCTTTTTTTTGAGTTTCTTGTAAAGGTAAAAATTTAGAATCAGAATTTATACTATATTTACTTTGGGGTTAGTAGATGATTTGAACTTTTTTGAAATATGACGCAATGTATAAATAAATCAACTTAACAAACCATGCGATATTCTTCTGTAGCCTCGAGTAGGCTATCATGCCTAAAAATATATTTTATAAAAGTCCTCTGATTTTACTTTGAAAATTCATCAGGATTTATGGAAAATTGAGATTACAATGATGGTTAAAGATGAAGAGCAGCACAAAACAGTACAGTAATTAATCCTAGCGAATACATATACTTCTTAATATAAAACTAGCTATTATGAATTCTTGTTTGTTACGTATAAAGCCAAATATATTTGGAACGCTATTTGTTATTAAGCTATAAATCTCAGAAAGTAATGACTTTAAAACATTTATTTTTCACTTTATTTCTATCACTTCTTTTAATAAATGGATACTCACAAAAGAAGGTTCAGAAGAATGAAACGGATTCTATATATAAGAATATTAAGGATCTTAATGATGGCCCATATGTATTAATAGATAACAAGAAACTCATTGAAAAAACTATTAGAAATGGTGAACTTTTTACACGTGATTTAAAACCTAATGCTTATCCATTAAAATTTAAGTCAGACCCTTCCGTTTTTAGAAAGGTTGATAAAATTGCCGCTTTAAGTGATATTCATGGGCAGTTTGATTTAGCTATTGAAATATTAATAAAAAATAGTATCATCAATCCGGATCTTTCTTGGAATTTTGGCAGAGGCCATTTAGTTATTGTTGGTGACGTTTTTGACCGAGGAGAAAAAGTGATGGAATTGTTATGGTTTATTTATAATCTCGAAGAGCAGGCTGAAGCCAAAGGGGGGAAGGTCCATTACCTATTGGGAAATCATGAGTTTATGGTTTTGCAAGGTGATTTACGTTATTTAAATAAAAAGTATGTGGCAACTTCACAACTTTTACAAACTCCATATGACGAGCTATTCAACAGAGAAACAATATTAGGCAGATGGCTTAGGTCTAAATCTACGATATTAAAAATTGATGATAAAATTTTTCTTCATGGTGGAATTTCAAAGACTTTTTTATCAATACCCTTTAAAATAAAGAGTATTAATAGAACTATGTCAAGTCAAATCGATGTTTTTAGGGACAGTGTTCAACCAACACTCTTATACGAAAATTATTTTGGAAATAGCGGACCTGTTTGGTATCGCGGATATTTTTATGATAATCTTCCGGAAAGCGAAATCGATGATATCTTGAAAACAATTAAAAGTAAGCAAATAATTGTAGGACATTGCTCTAATAACGAAGTCGTATCACTATATAACAATAAAATATTTGGGGTAGACTCAAGTATAAAATTGGGTGATAAAGGTGAACTCTTAATTATTGAAAATAATAAATACTATCGTGGTTTAAAAAATGGTGAACGATTACCTTTTAATTAAACCTCAATTTTATAATTTTCGAGCCCTCTCTAAAATCTGACTTTTAAACCTCTGGTCATTTTCCAGAATCTTAAAAAAATCAATTATATATTGCCTTGCGTCGTCGTATTCTGACTGAATTTTAAATAACGATTCTACTTCTGACATGGTACTTAAGATGTCTGTTCTTTTTGTTAGAAATAACTGTCTAACTTCTTCATAGGTGGCAGGATCTCTTTTAAAGCCCCTAAAATATCGCTCTGTAACACGGCTTATCGGTAATTGTTTCTTTCCTATCTGGCTTACAACTCCATAACTGGGGTTCACTAAACCACACATGTCGAAATCATATGGGATCGGAATCGTTTTTCCTTTCCTGTAAATTAATTTTTCATTATGACGATAGGCTGTTGAAAAATCAGTATTACCAATCATGTATTGAAAAATGTCGTTCCTCACCGAACTTAGATTATCTTGTGCTACCGGATGTACTTTACGTTTTTGCTCCCTTGCATCATAACGATCCTCTAAATTATTAACATCTTCAACAAATATTCCTTTAACATTATGAATCCTATTTTTTCGATTGCGCTTTTCAATTAAGGTGATGTCAAGGAGCCTGACATCAAAATGATAAGGACTTACATGCTCGAAGAGTCTATAAGCTATATATTCTTTAATAATATTATCATTACAATCCTTTTGTACCAAACAGGGTAAAACGACCTTCAATTTTTTATCATTCTTAAAGATGGTGTTATCACGGTTTTCGTTAGTTAACTTCATTTTCAAAGGTGGAAAATAACAATTTTTTAACCTGTAGTTCCCTCTTTTACGTAGTTCAACATTAATAGAATCCCATTTACCATCTTTCAAATAGCCCAACTTGTGGGTAATGAATGTTGAATCATTCGTTTTAGATTTTATCTCTTTAAAAGAAATCTGCAATTTAATAGGTAGAATAGTTGTATTTTGAAACAGTGGAGTCTCTTTACCCTTAAAATCTTCGATAGTTGAATTTTGAGCGAAAGCAAAAGTTGTGAATAAAAGTAAGCACAAGTGAGAAAGGACATGCATTTGCTTCTTCATAGTAATACGGTTACTGTATCAATTTATAAAATATTATCAAGAAACTTCACTATAATATAATTTATTTTAAAAAAATCTTAGATTTAATCATCTAAGATATAGGCACATATAAAATATTCTTTTATGAACACAATTGACATTGTTATGGTTATTGCGATAATCCTTTTTGCACGATTAGGTGTTCGACTAGTGAGTAGATATATTAAAATGAAAAAAGAAAAAGACGATTATACGAATAATGATTGATCTCATTCTTCATAAAATTTGACAACGTTTTCACCACTAGATTTTTTATAACCTCTGTACATACCAGCAGAATTAAATGACCATGCTACGGTACAATTTTTATCTAATGCTACCATACCACCGCTACCACCTAAATCACCAACTTGTTTAATAACATTATCTAGTGATTCTTTTAAAGATACTCCTTTGTATTGTATTAAACTTGAAGCCTCATGTGTAGCAACAGTTCTTATAAAATATTCACCTGTTCCAGTCGCTGAAATACCACAGGTGTTATTATTGGCATACGTGCCTGCACCAATAAGAGGTACATCACCAACACGCCCATATTTTTTATTTGTCATACCACCAGTTGAAGTAGCGGCAGCTATATTTCCATTTTTATCTAGTGCGACAGCACCAACAGTTCCATATTTATGGTCATCAATTAGTTCTTTATTTTCGATTACCATGGCAGAGTGATCTAAAACTACTTTCTCTTTTTCTTGAGCTTTTAATAATTGATTATATCTTTTTTCAGTGTGGAAATAATTATCTTCTACGAATTTAATTCCATTCAATTTTGCAAAGTCTTCAGCACCTTTACCAGCCATCATTACATGGCGTGTACTATCCATTACTATACGCGCAGCGTTAATAGGGTTCTTAATTCGTTTTACACCTGCTACAGCTCCAGTATTTAATGTTTTACCATCCATTATAGAAGCATCTAGTTCATTTTTACCAGCACTATTAAAAACAGCACCTTTACCAGCATTAAATAAAGGGGAATCTTCCATTACATTAATTGCTTTTTGCACGGCATCTAAACTAGTTCCGCCATCTTCTAAAATTTTATACCCAACATCTAACGCATCTTGCAGCTTATCTCGATAAGCTACTTCTTGTTCAGGTGTCATATTTTCTTTTTTAATGGTACCCGCACCACCATGAATTACAATAGCGAAGTGTTTTTCTTTTGGAGTTTCTACCACTGAAGATGAATTTTCGGCAGATTGAGCTTCTGGTTGCTCATTTTTACAAGAAATGAATATAAAAAAAGTAAGTGCAAAAAATGGAATGATACGTTTCATAACGAATGAGTTTATTCGTTAAAAGTACAAAGATTATTTGAACAATTTTTTTGAATTATTCTATAGAAATTATTTAAAAAATCCTTTAGACTTTTCCCAATGTATATCCATTTCTGCAAGCGTCATTTCAGAAAGTTGTTTACCTTCTTTTTTAGCAGCTTCTTCTAAGAATTGAAAACGTTTGATAAATTTTTTATTGGTTTTTTCTAAAGCATTTTCAGGATTTACTTTAATAAAACGGGCATAATTGATCATAGAAAATAAGACATCGCCAAATTCCTTTTCAATATTTTCTTTAGACCCTTTTTCTATTTCTTCATTGAGTTCAGAAAGTTCCTCTTGTACTTTTTCCCAAACCTGATGAGGTTCTTCCCAATCAAAACCAACACCAGCTACCTTATCTTGAATTCGATTTGCCTTAACCATGGCAGGTAAACTTTTTGGAACACCTTCTAAAACAGATTTTTTACCTTCTTTTAATTTTAGCTTTTCCCAATTTTGTTTTACTTGATCTTCATTGTCTACAGAAATATCTCCATAAACATGAGGATGCCTGTCAATCAGTTTTTCTGAAATAGAATTAGCGACATCAGCGATATCAAAGTCATTGGTTTCTGAACCAATTTTTGCATAAAAAATAATGTGAAGTAGAAGATCACCTAATTCTTTTTTTACTTCTTGTAGATCATTATCAAGAATGGCATCACCTAGTTCATAGGTTTCTTCAATAGTTAAATGACGCAAAGATTGAATGGTCTGCTTTTTATCCCATGGGCATTTTTCACGGAGTTCATCCATAATGTCCAGTAGACGATTAAAAGCTGAAAGTTGTTCTTTACGTGAGTTCAATTTATTCTTCCTCTTGAGTAACTTCTTCTTCAATTAAGGTAGAAAAATCAAAATTAGAAGCAACTAAAATATTATACCATTGTACTACCTTTTTTACATTTGAAGCATACACTCTTTCTTCATCGAAATTTGGTAATACATCACTAAAAAATGATAATAAAGTATCATTACTTTCTTTATGGTTAATGGTTTCTTTTCCGTTTTCTTTATCAGAGATATTTTTTAATACTTCTCTTAAAGGAACTTCATCTTCGTACGTAAACATTGCGATATCACTTAGTACACTTACATTTTGAACAGCGTTTACTGGAAATCGTTTATTGTCTACCAACGATCTTACTATAATTCCACCTTTAGTTTGAGAAATGATTTCATATAATCCTGGTTTACCAGAAATAGCTACAATTTTATCTATCGTCATAATTTATTTTTTTGGAAATCTCATTCGATACTCAACTTCTACTTTTCCTTTAGAAATGTTATCGAGTTTCTTTTTTATTAATCTTTTTTTTAGTGAGGATAATTTATCCGTAAACAGCTTTCCTTCTATGTGATCATATTCATGCTGAATTACACGAGCAGCTAGCCCATTTACTGTCTCGGTATGCTTTTTAAAATTTTCATCAAAGTATTCAATTGTTACTGTTTCTTGTCTAAAGACATCCTCATTAATATTCGGTATACTTAAACACCCTTCGCTAAAAATCCATTCATTACCTTCTTCATTTAAAATTTTAGCATTGATGAATATTTTATTGAAATTTTTCAAGAAATCTCGCTCTTCTTTTTCTAATTCATCATCTTCAGCAAAAGGAGAGGTATCCACTAAAAACAAACGGATCGCTTTGCCAATTTGTGGAGCTGCCAAACCAACACCACGAGCATTTTTCATGGTGTCTTTCATGTTTTCTATTAGTTTATCTAAATCTGGATAATCTTTATCAATTTCCTTTCCAATTTTTCGCAAAACAGGATCGCCATAAGCGACAATCGGTAATATCATTTAAGTTTTATTTTTTAAGGGCGTAAAGATACGATTGTAAAATAATTGTTGCACTAATTTCATCAATTAATGCTTTATTTCTACGTTGTTTTCTTTTAAGTCCGCTATCTACCATTGTTTGGAAAGCCATTTTAGAAGTAAACCGCTCATCAACCCTCTTAATAGGAGTATTACCAACCAATTCTTTAAGTTTTTGAATAAAAGGAATAATTAAGGTTTCACTTTCTGAAGCAGTATTATTCATTTGTTTAGGTTCACCGACCAAGATTAATTCTACATCCTCTTTAATCAGATAGTCTTTTAAAAATGAAAAGACATCTTCAGTTTTAACTGTAGTTAAACCAGATGCAATAATTTGTAACTGATCTGTGACAGCAATACCTGTTCTCTTTTTTCCATAATCTACAGCAAGAATGCGACCCATATTGAAATTTTGCACAAAAATAAGCTTTCTGTTTTTACTTGGCTAAAATTGTGCCAATAGTAACTAAGCAATTATATTTGCTAAAAATAATTTTAAACATGAACGAGTTACAGCTAACTATAGAATCTGCATGGGATAATAGAGACCTTTTAAAAAAAGAATCCACTCAAAACGCTATAAGAGAGGTAATTGAATTATTAGACCAAGGAAAATTACGTGTTGCAGAGCCTAATAATGATGATTGGAGAGTAAATGAATGGATAAAGAAAGCTGTAGTATTGTATTTTCCTATTCAAAAAATGGAGGTATTAGAAGCCGGTATTTTTGAATATCACGATAAAATTCCATTAAAAAGAGGGTATAAAGAAAAAGAAATACGAGTTGTACCGCACGCAGTGGCACGTCATGGTGCTTATATTTCAAAGGGAACAATTCTAATGCCAAGTTATGTAAATATAGGTGCTTATGTAGATGAAGGGACAATGGTTGACACTTGGGCAACCGTTGGTAGCTGTGCCCAAATCGGTAAGAATGTTCATCTTTCGGGAGGTGTAGGTATTGGCGGTGTATTAGAACCTTTACAAGCTGCACCTGTAATTATTGAAGATGGCTGTTTTATTGGCTCGCGTTGTATTGTTGTAGAAGGAGTAAGAGTAGAACAAGAAGCAGTTTTAGGCGCTAATGTTGTTTTAACAATGAGTACAAAAATTATCGATGTTACCGGAGATACACCAATTGAAATGAAAGGTAGAGTACCTTCGCGTTCAGTTGTGATTCCCGGAAGTTATACTAAAAAATTTACTGCAGGAGAATATCAGGTGCCATGTGCATTAATTATTGGTAAGCGTAAAGAAAGTACCAACAAAAAGACTTCCTTAAATGATGCGTTACGCGAATATGATGTAGCGGTTTAAAATCTTTGATTGAAAAAAATTCTTGTCATACAGCAAAAGATGATCGGTGATGTACTGGTCTGTTCTATTCTTTGTAATAATTTAAAAAAAGCCTACCCAGATGCTGAGATTCATTATATGGTATATGAATCTACTATTCCTGTTTTAGAAGGCAATTCAGCTATTGATAAACTAATTTTATTTAAAGATGTTCATCGTACTAGTAAACTAGCTTTTTATCGATTTTTAAAACAAATCCGTCAAGAAGAGTATGATTTATTAATAGATTCATATTCTAAATTAGAAAGCTGGTTAACTGCTTTTTTTTCTAGGGCTAAACGTAGAATTTCTTATAAAAAACCTGGTAGAAGTTTTTTGTACACAGATTTAGTTGATATTTATAATGAGCCTCTAAGTAATTTGGGATTAATTATTGAGCGGAGATTATCTTTACTTGATCCTTTAAATTTAGATATAGATTTAGACCCTATTCCTAAATTATACGTTACTACAGAAGAGAAGTCAAACGCAAAAAAGTTAATGAATGAGCATGGTGTTGATTTCTCTAAAAAATCAATTATGATCTCTATAATTGGTAGCTCAGATATTAAAACCTATCCGTTGAATTATATATCTAAAGTTATAGATTTTGTGGTTGAGCAAATAAACGCAAATGTTTTGTTTAATTATATACCAAACCAGTTAGAACAAGCAAGAGAAATTTTTAAGGGATGTAAAAAATCAACTCAAAGGGCAATCTTTTTTGATCTTCTGGGTAATAGTCTTCGAGAATATATTGCACTAATGAACGAATGTGATATGATAATTGGCAATGACGGAGGTGCTATTAATATGGCTAAAGCCTTAAATAAACCATCCTTTATAATTTTTTCACCATGGATAGAAAAACAAATGTGGTCAACTTTTGAGGATGGAAAGTTTCATAGATCTGTTCACTTACAAGAGTATAAGCCTGATTTGTTTGAAGAAAAGTCAGAAAAATATTTAAAACGTAATTCTATAGAATTATATCAGCATTTTAAACCAGAATTCATTTTTGATGATTTAAAAACATTTTTAGATTTCAATTTGTATAATGAAGCCAAGCTTGATTTAAATTCTCTAATAAAAACTAAAGATGTAAAAGATAAAAAGCCATTCTCCGCTATAGTAATTGCAAAAAATGAAGCTGAGAATTTATCCTCTTTAATACGAAATTTAAGTTTTGCAGACGAAATCATTATTGTAGATTCTTACAGTACAGATGATACTTCAGAAATAATGAAGGGTTACCCACACGTGAATTTTATTCAACATAAGTTTACTAATTATTCTGATCAGCGGAATTTTGCCATTGAGCAAGCTTCAAATAACTGGATATTGTTTGTTGATGCTGATGAACGTTTACCAAAGAATCTACAATGTGAAACCCTAAAAGCTCTTAAATTACAAAACAATATTGTGGCTTATAATATACCTAGACAATTCTATTTTGTAGATAAACCACTTAAATATGGAGGTTTTCAATCCGATAGCGTAACTCGTTTATTTGATAAAAATTTTGCTAGATATGAAGCTACCAAATATGTACATGAAACGCTGAAAATTAATGGCGAATTAGGCAACCTTAACGGCAAAATTTTACACTATTCTTATAAAAATTACGAAGATTTTAAGAAGAAGCTAACATCATATGCAAAACTGAGAGCACAAGAATTAAAAGAAAATAACCTTAGCCCTAATTTTTTTCATTTCTATATAAAACCAGCATATAGATTTTTTCATCATTATATAATTAGAAGAGGATTTTTAGATAGAAAAGCAGGTTATACCATGGCAAAATTAAATGCTTTTGGCGTAAAACAGCGTTTTATTGAGCTTAAAAAATTGTATACTAATCAACCTTAATTGGTATACCTAATAATCTTTTCTTCCAACGTTTTTTTCTAAAGAAACGATATTGAAACGCTTCTGTTTCACCCCACATTTTTTCAAATACTTTTTCATATGGTTGATTAATAAGCTTGGCATATTCATCGCTCATAACTTCCACCATTTCCTTTTTAGGTGTTAAACGAGAAAAATTTGTTATACGCGAATCAAAATCTAGATCAAAAAATTTCATTCGATTGAGGTCAACTAGATAGAAGTCATAATTACCGCTATTTTTTTTAATTAAGGTATTTCCCGGAGAATGATCTTTAAAATAAATACCTTTTTCATGTACTTTGTAAGTGAACTGAGTGAATTGCCTTAAAATCTTTTCATGTTCTGGATAATTAGGATCAGACACTAAAGTTCTATACATAATATCATAATCGATATGTTCACTAAAGTAGTAGCTGTTCTTTATTCCGTAAGGTGAAAAATATTCGTAATAAGCAATAGGCTTCGGTGTGCCAATACCTTTTTCTAGTAATTTATTTGCATATGTATAGGAGCGCTCAGCTTTAGACTTTCTAAAAAATTTATAAGTTACCTGATTAAAAATATTAGGTATTTTAAAAGATTTTACATTAACATTTACACCATCAATTTTTACTGAGCGCATTTTGTTACGTTTCTCATAATCGTAATTACCAGAAGTTTCAAAATCTTGAATTATAGTTTCAAAATGATCTTTTAAATGAAGATAACCTTTGTGTATTTTGTAATTCATTTTCACTAACAAAGCTATTTTAAATACTTATCAATTCCGTTTTTACACCAAGTAAGTTTGTTGTCAATACTATTTTGCTGAATATCATCATTTTGATCTAAACGAGCTCGAGAATTTTCTTTGTGAAAAATATGATAAACAATTCCTCTGTAACGAATTCGCTTCCCCAAAACACCATTGTTAATTAGACGAACGATCAATTCTGAATCTTCTCTTCCCCATCCTTTAAAATCTTCATTATAACCATTTATTGCAATAATATCATCTTTCCAAAACGAAGTATTGCATCCTCTAAATTTATGTGGTAATTCATCAGTTTTTTTAAAGAATCTGCTAAACAAAGGGATGTGTAAAGTTCTTGTTCTTTTTTTGATTCCTTTAGAAAATAGATTAAAATTTGTCTTTTTAGAATTAAATAATTCAGTGAGATATTCTTTTTGAATATTTACCCTAGACCCAAATAAATAAGTGTCTTTAGACATTAGTTTTAGATGATCAGAGACAAATTCTTTATGCAATATGCAATCACCATCTATTTGAATGATATATTCTGAATTGCTTGCCGCTATTGCTTGATTAAGGATAATCGCTTTTCTAAATCCATCATCTTTATGCCAAAAATGTCTTACAGGTATTGAAAATTGGTTTTTGTAAGACTCAATCAATTGTTTTGTTTCATTAGTTGAACCATCATCAGCAATTAAAATTTCGCTTGGTAATATTCTTTGCCTTTTGACACTTAATAATACTAAATCTAAAGCTTGAGGCCAGTTATAAGTGGAAATAAGTAATGATGTTGTAATACTATTCTTCACCTAGAAAGACAATTTGTTGTTGTTGTTTTAATGAATTTTCTAAATATTTCCCAGATAAAATAATACCAGTTAAATTCCAATATTTAGGTTTAAAAATACTTTTAAAGAATATTCTAATTAAAGTATAAAATCTAATGATAGAATATTTAATATAATTATAATTCTTCCTTAATAAGTATAACTGAGATATTTTTAGTTCTTTTCTAATTAGATAATTGTTAGGTGTGCTTTCTCCATGTAAATGGATAAATTTTGTTTCTGGATATAAATAGCTTTTATACCCTTTTTGTTTTAGTCTATAACAAACATCCATCTCTTCGTAATACAAAAATAAATTGGTGTCAAAACCACCTATTTTATCGAATTTTTGAGCATCAAAAAACATAAAACAACCTTGAATAAAATCAGCTGAAACTGTTTCAGCATAAATTTTATTTTCTCTTTTTACCTTATTCGAAGTTAGTTCAACTAACCATCTTCCAAATAGTTCTTTCCTAATTCCATGAAAATAGTCAAAACAAGAAACAGGTTTCTTTTGTCCGTTCAATTGTTGAGGTGTTGAAACACCAGCATCTAGATTGCCTTCCATAAATTTAATCAAAGAAGAAAAACAATCTTCTATAAAAACGATGTCATTATTTATATAGGCCAAATATTTACCAGAGGCAAATTGAGTTCCAAACATATTACCCCCACCAAAACCTGTGTTTATAGTACTTCTAACGACTTTAACAATTTCTTTATAATCTGATAAAATAGATTTTAAATTGTTATAATCATCAATTTTTGAGCAATTATCTACAACTATAATTTCATATTTAATGTTAATAGGTGTGTGTTCTATAACTGATTTAACAAAGTCTAAAGTAAGTTGACTGTTGTTGTAATTTATCGAAATAATGGAAACATCCATAAATAGTACCCTTTCTTAGGAGGCAAATTTAAAAAGAATCAAAAGATATATGTAAAGTTATTTGTTTATTTGCATTTTAGGTAAAGTAACGTATTAGATTATATGGATTACAATAACAAACCAGACGATTATTATAGTAACGATAGACAAGAAATGTTAGATTTCTTACCTAAAGATGCTAAGAAAATTCTAGATGTAGGCTGTGCTGATGGTGCGTTTGCTAGCATTGTAAAAAAAATGAATGATGCTGAAGTGTGGGGTATTGAATACATGGATGCTGAAGCAAAAAAGGCTGAAAGATTATTAGACAGGGTTTTTTCTGGACCTTGTGAAGACTTTATAGATGAATTGCCAGAGAATTATTTTGATGTGATTTATTTTAATGATGTTTTAGAGCATTTAGTTGACCCTTACATGGTCTTAGATAAAATAAAGAATAAACTTTCTAATAAAGGTATTGTTATAAGTTCTATACCAAGTATACGGTATCACAATGTCTTAATACCATTATTGTTTAAAAGAAAGTTTGAATACGAAAGTTTTGGTGTGATGGATAAAACCCACATGCGCTTTTTTACAGGAAAAAGTATTAGAAATATGTA
This sequence comes from Maritimimonas rapanae, assembly GCF_057837205.1. NCBI lineage: Bacteria > Pseudomonadati > Bacteroidota > Flavobacteriia > Flavobacteriales > Flavobacteriaceae > Maritimimonas > Maritimimonas rapanae. Next base: position 611,496 of record NZ_JBYQFI010000001.1, read on the forward strand.
TGAGAATTTAGGTTATGAAGTTGTTAAGCATCATGGTATAAATGGTAGTAGATCTATTAAACCAATTTTATATAATATACCTCTTTTGTTCACTGCAATGGATATAAAATACCCTCAATATGCTACCGTTGCTCGAGTAAAAAATAGTTAGTGAAGACCGAATTAAAAAATACTCTAGAGTTTTTAGATGAAGGTAAAGTGATCTTATACCCAACTGATACCGTTTGGGGTATTGGCTGCGACGCCACTGATGAGGAAATCGTTGCTAAAATTTATAAGATTAAACAGCGTGAAGAAACCAAGAGTTTAATCATTTTAGTTGATTCTTTAGAGATGTTGCAAGATTATGTAAGCAAAATGCCTAAACAGATTTTCAATATTTTAAAAGATCAAGAAAAACCTACCACTGTTATTTACAATGCTCCTAAGAATTTAGCGAGCAACGTAATTGCAAAAGATAATACGATAGCTATCAGAATTGTGCAAGACGAATTTTGCCAAAAACTTATTTCAAAGTTTGGTAAACCAATAGTTTCTACATCAGCAAATATTAGTGGTAACCCAACCCCAAAGTCATTTAAAGAAATAGATACTTCTATTTTGGATGCCGTTGATTATGTGGTAAATTTGCATCAAGAAAAAATTTCAACACAATCTTCGAGAATCATTAAGTTTAATGAAGAGGATAAGGTTGAAATTATTAGAGACTAAAATCTATGCAGCACACTTTTTATAAGGAAGCTATTTCGTCTAAAATTTTTCAGATAATAAGCAAGGCTTCTAATCAATTAGGGTTAGAGAGTTATGTTATTGGCGGATTTGTACGTGATCATATTTTAAAAAGAGGTGATGCAAAGGATATTGATATAGTAGCAATCGGTAGCGGTATTGAATTAGCAAAAAAAGTAGCTTCATTATTACCAAATAATCCTAAAGTACAGGTTTTTAAAACCTATGGAACGGCGATGTTACGATATAATGATATCGAATTAGAATTTGTAGGTGCGCGAAAAGAATCTTACTCAAAAGATAGTAGAAATCCGCATGTAGAAGAGGGTACATTAAAAAATGATCAAGATCGTAGAGATTTTACTATTAATGCTTTAGCTATAAGTTTAAACGATAACAATTTTGGTGAATTATTAGATCCTTTTAATGGAATTCAAGATTTAATAGATAAAATAATTCGTACACCACTTGATCCGGATATTACATATTCAGATGATCCATTGCGGATGTTACGTGCAATACGATTTGCAACTCAATTGAATTTTAATATTGAAGAAAGATCCTTAAAAGCAATTACGAAAAACGCTTCGAGGATAGATATAATTACTCGCGAACGTATAGTTGATGAGTTAAATAAAATTTTATTAACTAAAAAACCTTCAATAGGGTTCAGATTATTAGAAGAAACTAATTTATTGCAGCGTATTTTACCCGAACTAATTGCTTTAAAAGGCGTTGAAGAAGTAGAAGGGCAAAAACACAAAGATAATTTTTATCACACTTTACAGGTTGTAGATAATATTGCACAGAACACTGATAATCTATGGTTACGTTGGTCGGCTTTGTTGCACGATATTGGTAAAGCACCAACAAAAAAATTCCATAAAAAAATTGGATGGACGTTTCATGCACATGAGTTTGTAGGTTCTAAAATGGTTTACAAGATATTTAAACGCTTAAAAATGCCGTTGAACAATAAGGTAAAATATGTTCAAAAAATGGTATTGTTAAGCTCACGTCCTGTTATTCTTGCTGAAGAGGTGACAGATTCTGCAGTACGTAGACTTATTTTTGATGCAGGTGAAGATATTGAAGATCTTATGACACATTGCGAGGCTGATATCACTACAAAGAACCCTAAAAAACAAAAGCAGTATTTAAATAATTTTAAGCTTGTTCGTCAAAAAATAAAAGAAGTAGAAGAACGAGATCGTATCCGAAATTTTCAACCACCTATCTCTGGTGAACTCATTATGAAAACTTTCAATCTAAAACCATGTAGAGAAATTGGTCAGATTAAAGAAGCTATAAAAGATGCAATTCTTGAAGGAGACATTCCCAATAAGTATGATGAAGCTTATCAATTCATGATTCAAGAAGGAAAGAAATTAGGACTTAAAAAAGTTGGGTAAAAAATATTTTTTAAAAATCTATTCTTTACTGTAACAAATGTCAACCTAACGGCGTCTATTATAAAAGCAACTCTCTATTAACTGTAATTAACCAAAATAGATCACAAATGTTCGACATCGATCGATGGCAAGAAATATTTGATACTATTCGTAAGAATAAGTTGCGCACTTTCCTAACTGGGCTTTCTGTGGCTTCTGGTATATTTATCCTTGTAATTTTATTAGGCTTTGGTCAAGGCTTCCAAAATGGTATTAAAAAAGAGTTTGAAGCAGACGCTACAAATCGCGTTTGGGTATGGACTCAAGTAACTACTAAAGAACATAATGGCTTAAATCCTGGTAGAACCATCCAATTAAAAAATGAAAATTTTGAATATTCTAATAACGCTTTCGCTGAAGATTTAGAATATAAATCTGGTGTTTTTAGAGTAAGAGGAGTATCCATAAATTATAAGCAAGAATCAGGTTCTTATGGTATTCAAGGTGTGAGCCCTGATTATCAAATGATTGAAAATATGAAAATGATTTCTGGTCGCTATTTAAATCAGTTAGATATGGATGCTGGTTTAAAAGTGGTAGTGATCAGTAAGAAGATCAAAAGAGAGATGATGAAGAAAGTTGAAAATCCGTTAAATGAATATTTACAACTTTCTGGAATCAATTTTAAAATTATAGGTGTGTATGCTGATGAAGGTGGTGAACGAGAAGAGAATAGAGTATATATACCAATGACTACCGCACAAAATGTTTTTAATGGGCAGAATAAATTGAATAATATGTCATTTACTTTAACCCCACAGGAAACATTTGACGAATCCGTTTTTGCTGCGAATAAGTTTACTGAAAAACTAAAAACATATTTAAAAAAGACCCATCAGGTTGCACCAGATGACAATAGTGCAATAAATGTTTATAGTGCGGAAGAGGAAGCAAAGCGTTATTTTACTTTAACAAATAATATTGCTATGTTTTTTTGGTTTGTTGGTATTTGTACGATTATTGCTGGTGTTGTTGGCGTGAGTAATATTATGCTCATTATAGTAAAAGACAGAACTAGAGAAATAGGTATTCGTAAGGCTTTAGGCGCTAAGCCTTGGTCGATTGTAGGAATGATTTTGCATGAAGCAATTTTTGTAACGGCAATTTCTGGTTTTGCAGGATTAATATTTAGCATGGGCTTGTTAGAAATCGTTGGTCCCAATGTTGAGGTAGATTATATATCGAACCCAACAGTAAATTTTTCAATAGCCATGACTATGGTTGTTTTATTAATAATAGCTGGAGCAATAGCAGGATTTTTCCCTGCATGGCGTGCAGCAAAAGTACAACCTATTGTAGCCCTTAGAGACGAATAATATGTTTAGTAGAGATCGCTGGAAAGAAATAATCGAAGTATTGTCAGGTAACTGGTTTAGAACTGTATTGACAGCTTTTGGTGTGTTCTGGGGGATATTTATATTAATCATTTTACTGGCAGCGGGTAAAGGATTTGAAAATGGTGTAAATATGGAGTTTGGTGACACAGCTACAAATACCATGTTTATGTGGACTAGAACTGCTACAAAAGCCTATCAAGGTATGCCTAAAGATAGACGCTTTAGTTATCGCCTTTCTGATGTAGAGGATATTAAACGAAATGTTCCTGATCTTAGATATGTATCACCAAGAAATCAGTTAGGTGGCTTTAATGGCTCTAATAATGTAGTGCGAGGTATTAAAACGGGAGCTTATGATGTGTATGGAGATTATCCTGAAATTATTAAACAAGAACCTATGGATATCACTTCTGGTAGATTTATTAACTATAATGATATCAACCAGAATAGAAAAGTTGCAATAATTGGTGAAGGTGTACGAAATGAATTGTATGAAAAAGAAGAAGAAGTTTTAGGAAGCTATATAAAGATTCAAGGTGTCAATTTTATGGTGATTGGCACTTATAAAAAGAAGAATAGTGGTGGCGATGGAGAAGAAGATCAAAAACAAGTATTTGTTCCTTTCACAGCTTTTTCTCAAGCATTTAATAAGGCAGATAGAGTAGGATGGATGGCTATAACTGCTGTTGATGGTAAACCAATTACTGATATGAAAAAGAAGATATTCGATATTGTAAGAAAAAATCATAAAATTCATCCAGATGACGAAAGAGCCGTTGGTCATTTTGATTTGCACGAAGAATATAGTCGTGTTCAACGCCTTTTTGTAGCCATAAGAGTAATCGCCTATTTTGTAGGGACATTGGTGTTATTATCGGGTATCATTGGTGTGAGTAATATTATGCTTATTGTTGTAAAAGAACGTACTAAAGAGATTGGTATTCGAAGATCTTTAGGTGCATCACCATGGAACATTAGAAGTCAGATTTTAACTGAATCTGTATTTCTAACTATTATTTCTGGTATGGCAGGTATCGTATTTTCATCCTTACTTATTTATTTAATTAACATGGCATTAGAAAGTAGCGGACCTGTAGATATGTTTGCAAACCCAAGTGTGAATATTGGTGTGGTGTCAATTGCTCTAACCATATTAATTATTTCAGGATTATTAGCAGGTTTTATTCCTGCCCAAAACGCTATTAAGATAAGACCTATAGAAGCTTTAAGAACAGATTAATAACAAAACTAGAAACGACTAAAATGAAAAAATCAGTAACCATATTTATATTAATTTTTATTGTTGTCACATTTGCAGGGGCGATGTATTATTTGTATTCAAAAAATGCTGAAGACCCGGTGGTTTATAAAACCGAGAAACCATCTAAGCAATCTATTGTTAAAAAAACTGTTGCTACAGGAAGCATTTTACCACTAGAAGAAGTGTTAATAAAGCCAAATATCTCTGGTGTTATTCAAGAAGTATATGTTAAAGGGGGTGATATGGTAAAGAAAGGAGATCTACTTGCAAAAATTAAGGTGATACCTAACCTTACATCATTAAATAATGCAAAAAATCAGATTCAGACCAATAAGATTGCTTTAGATAACCAGAAGCTTAATTTCGATCGTCAAAAATCGTTATTTGAAAAAGGAGTAATATCTAGACAAGATTTCGAAAATGCAGAAGTTAGCTACAAGCAAGCTCAACAAGATTATAATGCAGCAAATAGAAGTTACGATATTGTGCGTACAGGTTCAACGAGAGGATTGGGTAGCGCAGCTAACACATTAATAAAAGCAACAGTTTCGGGTATGGTTTTAGAGGTGCCGGTTGAAGTAGGTAATCAAGTAATTGAAGCTAATAATTTTAATGAAGGTACAACCGTTGCTTCTTTGGCCGACGTAAATAAGTTGATTTTTGAAGGTAAAATAGACGAATCTGATGTAGGTAAAATAAAGGAAGGTTTACCATTAGAAATTACTGTTGGTGCAGTTGAAAACACAAAATTTGATGCAGTATTAGATTATATAGCCCCAAAAGGAAAGTTAGAAAATGGCGCTATCCAATTTGAAATAAAAGGAACACTAAATAAACAAGACACCACTTTTGTACGTGTTGGTTTAAGTGCCAATGCTTCTATTATCTTAGCAAGAGCAGATAGCGTTTTAGCTATTAAAGAAGCTTTGGTGCAATTTGATAAAGACACAAAAGCACCTTATGTTGAGGTGAAAAATGGCGAAGGCTTTGATAGAAAAGACGTGACTTTAGGTGTAAGTGATGGTATACATGTAGAAATTAAAGAAGGAGTTGCTAAAGATGATGCTATTAAAGTATGGAATGAGATAAAAGAAGAAAAGAAAGGATGATAGCTTATTTTAGAGTTTCGCTTATCGGTCGTGTATAAGAACAGTAGGGCAGAAAAAACGACGAACCATTCGGTTAGACACAAGCCGAATTTTTAAATTTTAATTATTATCTTTTTTCTCAATAAGCCAAATTTAAAAATTTGGCGACCTCTAAAAGTGCTGTGAATATTGGGTTAAGCACCAATTGCCCTATTGTTTTTATACGTTGTTGTATGCAGTTATTTTTTCCATATTTTGTCCGATATTCCAGAACTCAATTTTTCACTCGCATTTTTTAATTCCAGTAATAATGGTTCAATCGCATCGAATCTGTTCTTTAAAAATCCGAAATAGTCTAAATCATAATCTCCATTAATTAACTTTTCAGTATCTCCAATGTAATGTGTACTTAATGATTGTTTAATGTTGGAATTTTTAGTTTTTAATTCGCCCAAGTAAGTTTTTGGTGGTTTATTGCTGATTTTGATATTCTCAATTTTGTTAATCCTAACTTTATTTAAAATAGTGTCTGAAAAATCAAATTCTGCTGAATCTTTACCAAATTCAGTTTCTATATAATCTGATGGGAAAATATGATGAACATCTACTTTTTCATTGAAACTAACATCTGCAAAATTATTCAGGTTTTTAAATGGTGTTTTGCTCCACATATAGTAATTCAGAGCCATAAATTTTGCATTTGATTTACTATCTATTTTTTTGAGTTCGTCAAATGAATAATCAATTCTGATTTTTTGCCAATATGTTTTATCTGGAAATTTATTTTGTGCTAAATTTTTCATTATGTCACAATCTTCTTTAATAACGACATTGGTTGAACCGTGTCTTGCACCTCCATATCTTGTGTCTAAAATTGAGCCATAAAACCAAAATTTAAGCAAATCAAGTTGTTTTTGACTTGCTTGAGAAAATTCTTTATGCTTTAGGTTTTGGTAAAACGATAGAATTGGTAAGAGCATAGTTTTGTAAGGGATTTGCTCAACATTAAACAACCAATTATTTTCAATTAGCCAACCTTGTATTGTAGATAAATCCTTTACAGTATCTGCCCAGTATTTATTAAAATGCGAACCGTTTAAATCTTTTAAAATGGATTTTTTTGTTACTGCATCGTTGGCAACATAATTTATATATCTTACTGATGAATCTACTAATTTCTCATTAAAGTAAGTATGTGTTTTAACAGCATTATCAATCTCACTTCGCAAATTAAATTCTGTATAAACTTTAGCTGTTATAATATCAGTAAAAGAAAGTGTTAAACCTTGTGAGTTACTACGCTCAAAGTATAAGCAGAATTTTTCAATGCTCATATCAAGTAATTGAACTGAAATTAAAGTTTTCTGTTTGAGAATCGAAGAATTAAAATCGGATTTCAACTGGATTGCAAAATCTCGAAGTACTTCTTTTTTCTCATTGTCTAAAGAAAAAGTATCAAGAATTGGGTTTATGTATTCATCTAAAAAAGGTGTTTCTCTATTATTTCTCGCTTCGTATAAATCTTTTAGACTAATAAACAAAGTCTTTTCGTCTGGTTTGCTTGAATCAAAACCATCTACATACTCGTCATAACTGACTTTTATTTTTTTATTCTCATAATCATAGTAGTCGTCTGACAATAGTGTGTCGACATCTTTAAATAAAAGATTTACAACATCTGGTCCTTTAAGAGTTCTGTAAATAGAAGTAGCTCTTTGTTGCCCATCTAAAATGGTGTAAATATCATCTATCTCAAATTGTTGTTCTGTATATTTTTCTGGAATTGGTCTTCTTTTTTTTGAGCCTCTTTCTCGTAAATCCAATTTTTTACAGGCTAAATCAAATTGTGGTTTCGAAAGAATTAAAGAGCCAATAAATAAGTCCTTAAAAATAGAATCAAATAAGGTTTCAGATTTTTCTAAAGGCCATTTAAAATCTCTTTGAAATTCAGGAAGAAGTAGCTTTCCGTTGTCATACATTGTTATTAATTCCTCAATAGATTTGGTTGGTCTTGAACTACTCATATTTTGATGTTTCTTCTATTTTTGATGGTTGGGTTTAATTGCATACAATGTTTAGATATGGCTCCGTTTCAATGAGCTATATCGGTCGATAAGCGAAGTTAGCCGAAAAGAAGTTAAGAATCAAGTTAAATTAACGCTCTAAAGGCATCAATTATTTTTTTAACTTCACTGTTGATCTTTCCATTTTCAACCCAAGTATGTATATCACCTAAATAATGCATCCCTAAATAATCAGCAGACGCTACAAAGGGCATTTCAAAACCTTCTTTTAGATCATTAGCATTATTAACACTTATCATAGCCATATTTTTACCTCGTAATTGTCTCCCAAGTTCTTTTTCTATGGTTAGTAAATCAGATATCCTGTCAAAAAATACTTTTAAGATGCCACTCATGCTATACCAATAAACGGGTGTAACAAAAACGATAGTGTTATAAGATTTAATAATCTCTTCCATTAATGTAAGAAAGTCATCATTTCTATTTTTATGGTCATAATCGTAATGACTAATATTCTTAGTTTTAAGATCTATAATATCAAATTGCTCATTAAAATTTAGATAGTTTATAACTGTATTAGTGTCACCATCACTTCTTGAACTTGCCTGAATTAGTACTGTCTTATTTTTCATACTATAAAAGAATTATTTTTAATTTGTTTAGCTCAAGAAATTGTATAGATATTTCTAATAAAAGAAAAGGTATTATTTATATCTTTAGCTTTCATTTTTACAATTTATGAGCACAGATAAATACAGAGTTGATAAGAAGGTTGACTTAAAGAAAATAGCTACTAAAGAGGTTAATAATGATGCGAAAAAGAAGTTAAAAACCTTACGTAAAGAGCTAAGCGAATTACAAGATAGAATGTATGCTCATGGTAAATACAGTATGCTAGTTTGCTTGCAAGGAATGGATACTGCGGGTAAAGACAGTTTAATTCGTGAAGTTTTTAAAGACGTTAATGCTCGTGGAGTGGTAGTGTATAGTTTTAAAGTACCTACAGATAAAGAGTTAAAACATGATTTTTTATGGCGTCATTATATAGCTTTACCAGAGCGAGGTAAAATAGGTGTTTTTAACAGAACACATTACGAAAATGTTTTAGTTACTCGTGTTCATCCAGGTTATATTATGGGAGAGAATATTCCTTCTGTAAAAAGTGTGAAAGATCTAGATGATAGTTTTTATCATACAAGAATGGAGCACATTAATAATTTTGAAAAGCATATTGCCGAAAATGGCACCATAGTTTTAAAATTCTTTTTACATCTTTCAAAAAAAGAACAAGCGAATAGATTATTACGTAGAATTAATCTTAAAGAAAAAAATTGGAAATTTTCTGCTGGAGATCTAAAAGAACGAAAATTATGGGATAAGTATCAAGAGTGTTATCAAGATTTATTAAATCGAACTTCAAAAAAACATGCGCAATGGTATATTGTTCCTGCAGACGATAAACCTACGGCCAGATTAATAGTTGCTAAGACAATAGTAGATACACTTAAGCAATATAGAGATATTAAAGAACCCGAACTTGATGCAGAAACTAGAAGTCAGCTAACCGAATTCAAAAAACAATTAGAAAACGAGTAATTACATTTATGAAACTTATATTAAAACTAGCAATTATTTTTTGTTGCCTAACAGTCACCGCTCAAACAAATCAATTTAAACAAGATTCTGCTGAGATTAAAAAAATATTTAATGAATCACTCCTTAACGGGAAAAGTTACAAATGGCTTCAATACCTTTCTACCAGAATTGGGCATAGATTATCTGGCTCTGAGGGCGATAAAAAAGCTGTAGCCTGGACAAAAGCTGAATTAGATAAATTAGGATTAGACAAGGTATGGTTGCAACCTGTTACTGTACCACATTGGGTAAGAGGCGAAAAAGAGGAAGCTCGAATTGAAACGAATTTTGGCAACTATGAAGTATCAATATTAGCTTTAGGAGGATCAATAGCAACTTCAAATGATGGTGTTAAAGCTGAGGTAATAGAGGTAAAGAGTTTAAAGGAAGTAGAAGAATTAGGTGAGAAAGTAAAAGGAAAGATTGTTTTTTATAATAGGCCTATGCCTGCAGATAAGATTGAAACCATGCGAGCTTATGGTGCTAGTGTAGATCAACGCTATAGCGGCGCTAGAGTAGCAGGTAAATATGGTGCAGTTGGAGTTATTGTACGCTCTATGAATCTAAGTATCGATAATCACCCTCATACTGGTGTGATGAGTTATGGAGAAAATACTGAAGCTGAAAAAATACCTACAGCAGCTATTAGTACAAATGGAGCAGATTTATTAAGCACACTTCTTAAGCAGAAGGAGAAACTAAAACTTAAATTTTATTTTAAACAAAATTGTAAAAATTTGCCAGACGCACAGTCTTACAATGTGATTGGTGAAATAAAAGGTTCAGAATTTCCTGAAGAAATTATTGTGGTTGGAGGGCATTTAGATTCTTGGGATGTTGGTGATGGCTCTCATGATGATGGTGCTGGTGTAGTGCAGTCTATGGAAGTTATCCGATTGTTTAAAGAATTAAAAATTAGACCTAAAAGAACATTAAGAGTTGTGCTTTTCGCCAATGAAGAGAACGGATTAGGAGGTGGTAAAGAGTACGCAAAAGTTGCTAAAGAGAAGAATGAAAAACATATCGTAGCTCTAGAATCAGATTCTGGTGGATTTACGCCTAGAGGTTTTGGGTTTACATGTAATGATGCCAATTACCAACAAGTTCTAGGTTGGTCACATCTTTTTAAGCCTTATAACCTACATATTTTTGCAAGAGGAGGCGGAGGAGCAGATATTGGTCCTTTAAAGAAAGATGATAACGTTATTTTAGGTTTACGACCAGATTCTCAACGCTATTTTGATTATCATCATACAGAAATAGATACGTTCGATAAAGTAAATAAGCGCGAGCTAGAATTAGGTGCGGCTTCTATGGCTTCTATCATTTATATGTTCGATAAATATGGTATTAAATAGAATTAATGAGTTACCCTAAAAAAGAACTGGCTCAACTTATTATTTCCTATTGTGCAGCTTATCATATTGAGGATGTTGTAATTTCTCCTGGTTCACGAAATGCTCCTTTAACTATAGGATTTACAAGTCATCAAAATTTTAAAACATATAGCATTGTAGATGAACGTTGTGCAGCATTTTTCGCTTTAGGAATCGCTCAGCAAAAGCGAAAACCTGTTGCCCTTGTTTGTACTTCGGGTTCAGCACTATTAAATTATTATCCCGCTATTGCGGAAGCTTTTTATAGCGATATTCCGTTAGTAGTCATTTCGGCTGACCGTCCAAGATATTTGATCGATATTGGTGATGGGCAAACCATTCGGCAAGAAAATGTATTTCAGAATCACTCATTATTTAATGCCAATTTGGTTGAAAGTGATGATTATTCATCTGCTAATTCTTCTTTAATTGAAGAAGCACTTTTAACTGCAGTTCAGCAAAATGGCCCAGTTCATATTAATGTACCTTTTAATGAACCTTTGTATGAAACTACAAAAGAATTATCCGTTAAAGAGATTCATCCTAAAAGAAAACAAAGTAATGATTTAATCTCAAAAGAAGAGCTAAAAGAATTTACCGATATATGGAATGCTTCCAATAAAAAGATGATACTTGTTGGATCTAATTTCCCTAATAAAGAGCTTCAAAATCATATAAACTCTTTGGCTGATGATAAATCGATTTTAATTTTTACTGAAACCACTTCTAATCTTAATCATGTAAATGTTATTAATGGTATTGATAAATTGATAATGTCTTTAAATGAGCAAGAGTTTCAACAATTACAACCAGATGTTTTATTAACGCTGGGTGGATTAGTAGTTTCTAAAAGAATAAAACAATTTTTAAGAAAGTATCAGCCAAAACATCATTGGCATATAGATCAGAAAAAAGCTTTAAACACTTTTCACTGCTTAAGTAAATATTTTAAAGTTAGCCCAAATATATTCTTTAATGAGTTTAAAGAATTAGTTAAAGATGTTGATAGTAACTACCGAAGTAATTGGATGTCTTTAAAACAAGATAGAGTCAATAAACATGAAGATTACTTAGCAAAAACTAATTATTCTGATCTAAAGGTTTTTGATATAGTTTTAAAATCAATTCCAGATAATGTAATGTTACAATTGGGTAATAGTTCAGTAGTTAGGTACACGCAACTGTTTGATGTAAATTCAACATTAGAAGTTTTCTGTAATAGAGGAACAAGCGGTATAGATGGAAGTACTTCAACAGCTATCGGTGCAGCTTTAGTAAACAATAACCAAACTGTTTTTATAACTGGCGATATTAGTTTTTTTTACGACAGTAATGCGTTGTGGAATAAATATATTAAAAGTAATTTCAGAATTATTTTAATAAATAATGATGGAGGCGGTATCTTTAGATTTATTCCTGGGCCAACTTCTACTGATGCTATAGATTATTTTGAAACTGAACATAAACTAAATGCATCACATTTATGCACTATGTTCGGATTTGATTACGAATGTGCAGTTAACGAGGCAGATTTGAAACAAAAACTAAAAGATTTTTATGATGTTACAAATCAACCAAAACTTTTAGAGATCAATACGCCTAAAGAATTGAATGATAAAATACTTAAAGAGTATTTTAAGTCTCTAAAATAAAAAAGCCTGCTAAAAAGCAGGCTTCCATATCTTAAGTTAAAATCTTTATTAAAATAGTTCTCTTCCAGAAAAGTGAAAAGCGCCTTCTATAGCAGCATTTTCATCACTGTCAGAACCATGAACAGCATTTTCACTAATAGATTCAGCAAACATTTTTCTAATAGTTCCTTCGGCAGCTTCAGCAGGATTCGTAGCACCAATTAAAGCTCTAAAGTCTTCAACGGCATTATCTTTTTCTAAAATAGCAGCAACTATCGGCCCACGCGTCATATATTCTACTAATTCGCCAAAGAAAGGTCTTTCTTTATGGATTGCATAAAATGCTTGAGCATCTCTTTTAGTCATTTGCGTTAATTTCATAGCTACTATTCTAAAACCAGCAGCATTTATCTTTTCTAAAATTGCTCCTATATTACCTTTTTCAACAGAATCAGGCTTAAGCATTGTAAATGTTCTATTTGTTGTCATTATAATCTTTTGAAAAATTCTGTGCAAAAATAGCGTATTTTATGGTTTACCAAAATTATCTTAGTATTAATATTTTACTCTGTATATTAATAAAATCAATTTATATAGATTTTAATTTATTGTATATTCGCAAGCAATGAATTCAGATCAAATTAAAGACTTCAAAGAGTTACTTTCCGTATCTAAAGACGTAGTAATAGTACCACATAGAAATCCTGATGGCGATGCTTATGGATCTTGTTTAGCATTATATCATTATTTAAAAAAGAATGAAATAAATGCTACAGTTGTTTCACCAAATGATTGTCCCGAATTTTTAAAATGGCTACCGTCTCAAAAAGATATAGTTGTTTTTGAAGAACAAACTGAAGTTGCAAAAGATTATATTGATAAAGCAGAAGTAATCTTTACCTTAGATTTTAATGCATTACATCGCGTTGGGAATGATATGCAACAGGTTTTAGAAAAAGCGGATGCTAAATACATTATGATAGATCACCATGAGCAACCTGACGATTATGCAGCAATCACATATTCAGATGCTTCTATGTCATCTACCAGTGAAATGGTATACAATGTATTTGATAAATTAGATGTTTTAGATCAAATTGATGCAGATATTGCAACGTGTTTATATACAGGTATTCTAACAGATACAGGTTCATTCAAATATCCGTCAACCACTAAAACAACATTAAATATCGCTGCAGATTTAATGAGCCGAGGTATAGAACATACCAAAATTCATAATAGTTTATACGATACTAATTCTTACAATAGATTACAGCTATTAGGAACTGCCTTAAGAAATCTAAAAACCATAAATGATTGCAGAGCAGCTTATATTACTGTGTCTCAACGAGAACTGAATAGATATAACTTTAAAAAAGGGGATACTGAAGGATTTGTAAATTATGGATTATCACTTAAAGGAATTGTTTTAGCTGTTATTTTTATAGAAGATCAAAAACAAGGTATTATTAAAATATCTTTTCGTTCTAAAGGGAAATTTTCAGTTAATAAATTTGCTAGAAATCATTTTAATGGAGGTGGACATGATAACGCGGCTGGCGGAAGAAGTGAATTAAGTTTGAAGGATACCGTCGATAAATTTTTGAAAATTGTACCAGAGTATAAAAAAGAATTACAAGAGTCATATGAAGAATAGCTTAATTTTAGTAGTAGTTTTATTAATGATAGGATGTGCTCAACCAAAACCAAGAAAGCCTTTAGTTCGTAAAACATCTACATTTTTAAAAGAATCAATAGAACGAAATAAAACGATCAACAAGCTAGAAGAGGAAGAATTACTTCGCTTAATGAAAGAAGATTCAACAACCAATTATATAGCCTCATTAAATGGTTTTTGGTATCACTACAAAGTTAGAGATTCTCTTAAAACTAAACTCCCTGTAAAAGGTGATGAGGTAATTTATGAATACGAAATTGCAGATATTTACGGAAAACAAATCTATGCTAAAGAAGAACTGGGCGAGCGTAGCTATGTGGTAGATAAGCAAGAATTGATCACAGGTTTACAAGATGCTATTAAGTTAATGAAAGAAGGTGAAACAATAACATTTCTATTCCCTTCTCACAAAGCCTATGGTTATGCTGGGTATCAAAAAATAGGTGGAAATCAGCCCTTAAAATATACAGTTACATTAAAGAAAATAGTTGAGAATTAATATTTTAATAATGAGTAGATTAAGTATTATTTTTTTGATTTTAAATATCACTTTATTGTCATGTAATAAAGCAAAATATAAAGATTTGCCTGATGGGTTGTATGCAGACATAGAAACAAGTAAAGGCGATATTTTACTATCATTAGAGTATAAAAACGTACCTATCACAACTGCAAATTTTGTTTCGTTGGCAGAGGGTAGTAACATGTATGTACAAGATAAATACAAAGGGAAACGATTCTACGACGGATTAACTTTTCATCGTGTAGTAGCTGATTTTATGATTCAAGGTGGTGACCCAAATGCAAACGGAACAGGTGGGCCTGGTTATAAATTCGAAAACGAGCATCCTAAAAAAAATGATACTACAGAATTATTTGTGTTTGATAAAGCTGGGGTTTTAGCTATGGCTAATAGTGGTAGAGATGCTAATGGAAGTCAGTTTTTTATAACGCATGTAGAATATCCGAGTTTAAATGGTGGCTATACCATTTTTGGACAAGTAGTGGAAGGGCAAAATGTGGTAGATAGCATCGAAGTTGGTGATAAAATGAACAAGATAAATATTCTAAGAGTTGGTGAAGAAGCAAATCGGTTTGATGCTACAAAAGTATTTACAACATATTTTGCCAGTTTAGAGGAGAAGACTAGAATTAAAAATGAAGAGCTAGCTAAGTTAAAAGCTAATTTTTTAAAAAAAGTAGAATTAAATAAAACAAGTGCACAATCTCTTCCTTCTGGATTAAAAATGAAGATTATTAAAGAAGGTACTGGTATAAAACCTAAAAAAGGAACAACCGTTCGTATTAATTATGCAGGCTACTTTACGGATGGTAATTTGTTTGATACCAGTTACCTCGAGTTAGCCAAAAAGATGAATAAGTTTAACCCTAGTAAAGAAGCTGCAGGATTATATAATCCATTTCAAATGGTTTATAGTGAGGAAGCTACATTAGTACCTGGTTTTAGAGAAGGTATGCTAAATATGAATTATGGTGATAAAGCGATGTTATTTATTCCTTCACATTTAGGATATGGTGTTCAAGGTTCTGGGGCTATACCACCAAATACAGATCTAATTTTTATTATAGAAATTGTGGACGAAAGTCAAGACCAAGAATAAAACTTTTAAGTGCCAAATTTATTGGGATTGCTGACAACGTTAAGCTAAGCGGAGTTTTAATTCCATTTAGCGACTGATAACGAAGTTCGTCTATTTTTTTGATAAAGTCAATAGTGTTTTAGCAGCTTCAAAAGGGGTGATTTGAGTATTTTCAATTTTCTCTAATTGTTTTTTTAGTTCCTTTTTAACCTGTGGGTTATTGTAGAATTCTTCTTTTAAACGCTGATTAATAGTTTCTAGCAACCAATATTTATTTTGTTCGTTCCGCTTTTCGATGAAGTAATTATTTTCTTTTGTTAGATTTAGATAATCTTCAATAATTTTCCAAACAGTATCGATGTCTTCATTTTTTAGAGCACTACAAGTAGCCACTTTTGGTTGCCACTTATTATCTTTTAATGGATATAAATGCAGGGCTCTAGCAAACTCAGTTTTTGCCAATTTTGCAGCTTTTTTATTATCGCCATCTGCTTTGTTAATTACAATAGCATCTGCCATTTCTATAATACCGCGCTTAATACCTTGTAGCTCATCGCCAGCACCAGCTAATTTTAAAAGTAGAAAAAAATCTACCATAGAATGTACTGCTGTTTCAGACTGACCAACACCAACAGTTTCTATAATAATGGTATCATAACCAGCTGCTTCACAAAGTATAATGGTTTCTCTTGTTTTTTGTGCTACACCCCCTAAAGATTCACCAGAAGGTGATGGGCGTATAAAAGCATTTTCATCTTTTACTAATGCTTCCATTCGAGTTTTATCACCTAAAATACTCCCTTTATTAATTGAGCTACTAGGATCTACAGCTAGTACAGCTACTTTTTTACCTAAACCTGTTAGATGTTTACCGAAAGCTTCTATAAAAGTGCTTTTACCCACTCCAGGTACGCCAGTAATTCCAATTCTAATGGATTTATTTGAATATGGTAGACAAGCCGATATAATTTCAGATGCTTGTTGTTTATGCTTAGAATTTGTACTTTCAATTAAAGTAATTGCGCGACTTAAATAAGTTCGATCTCCTTGTAAAATTTGTTCTATAAATTCTTTAGTGTTCGGAAGTTTATTTCTACTTAATTTTACCCTATTTATAGAGGATGAATCAGTTGATTTTGGTTGATCTACTCCTTCAATTTCATGCAAAGCACTTGTATGTTTTGATCGTTTATTCATTCCGCGAAAGCGATAAAATGTAAATTTATAATAAAAATATTTAGAAAAGTGCAACGCAAGATGTTATTCGTCGTATTTAGAATAGAATCAAAAATAGAACATGAGCCAAACTAAATTTTTGCAATCTCGTTTGATCTCCGAATGCAAGAAAAATAATAAAAAAGCACAGCTACAATTGTATGACATGTATTGTGTTGCGATGTATAATACAGCCTATAATTTTGTGAAAGATGTCGCTGTTGCTGAAGACATGGCGCAAGAAGCTTTTATAAAAGCCTTTCAGAACATGGATGCTTTTAGCGGAGAAGTTTCATTTGGAGCCTGGTTGAAGCGGATTGTGATAAACCGATGTTTAGATTGGTTAAAGAAAAGGAAACTGACAATTGTTTCTATTAATAATCAAAAAATGCAGGTAGCTGATGAAGATAATTGGGAAGTAGATGATAGTACTACAATAGATAATATTAAAGATGCTATTCATCAATTACCAGAAAAATATAAAGTAGTTGTAAAACTATTTTTATTAGAAGGATATGATCATCAAGAAATTTCGCAAATATTAAATATTTCTGAGGTTTCATCGAGGTCGCAATTACATAGAGGAAAAAATAAATTAAAAGAACTATTAAAACAATATAATTATGCCTAAAGATATAAGAGAGATAATAAAGGATGCTGAGCATAATCAATTAAAACTTCCTAAAGATCATAGACAACGGTTCGAAGGTAGATTGTCAGAATTACATAAACCAAAAAAGACGAGTAGTTTCTTCTTTTTAAAGATTGCAGCATCGCTAGTATTACTAGTAAGTTTAGGATACTTTGCTTTGAATACTGATAAACCTATTGAACAGATAGAACAAACACCAGAAGTTAAGTTTGCAAGTTTAGGTAGTATTTCTCCTGAAATGCAGAAGGTTGAAAATTATTATTTATCGGCCATAAATTATGAATTGGCTAGTTTAGAAGAAACACCAGAAAATCAAAAGTTATTAGATGATTATTTAGAAAAAATTGGCAAACTAGATGAAGATTATAAGAGACTAAATAAAGAATTGACTGAAAACGGAATTAACGAAAAAACTATAAATGCTTTAATAACCAATCTTCAACTTCGCCTGCAATTATTATTGCAATTAAAAGATCAGTTAAATGAATTAAAAACAAGAAATGACATTAAAAATGAAGATAATACAATTTAAATTAGTCGCTTTACTAGTTGTAGCTTTTATACTTACTGGCAACGCGCAAAAAAACAAGAAAGACTTTAGAGAGGAGTTTAAAGTAAAATCAGACGTAGTAATAGATATAAATACGCGTCATACTGATATTGAAATTATTACTTGGGATAAAAATGAAGTTGTAGTTGAAGCTTTTATGAAAGTAGAAGGAGAAGAGATTGATAACAAAATGCGCGATGAGTTTTATGACAAGTGGAAGTTTGAGGCTTATGGAAACTCTAGTAAAGTTCATGTAAAGTCTCATTCTAATAGTTTTATAGACATTAGCTCTTTTAATTTCGATTCGCCCGATTATGATATTTTTCATAAAAAATCTGACGGTAAAAATGGATTTACATTTGTAATGCCAGATATTTCTATACAAGGTTTAGATATTTTAGACTCTATAGATTTTGTTATTCCTGAGATCCCAGAGTTACCTGAACTCCCAGAACTTCCAGAATTACCAGAACTAAATATTGTAATACCAGATTTACCGCCTATGCCTTCTAAGTTTGATTATGATGCATATAAAAAAGATAAAAGTTATTTAGAACGTTGGAAAAAAGAGAATGAAGATCTAATAGGTAAAAATGCTGATGTAACAGTAAGTAAAAATTCAATTTCAATTAAATCTAAAAAAGGAAGTAACAAATCGGTTTATAATTGGGATTTTTCAACAGATGATGAAGAAGAACGTGCAGAAGTAATTGCTGAAAGAGTAGAGAGAGCTTTAGAAAGATCTAAAGAGGCTCTAAAGAGATCTAAAGAAGCTAGAGAGAAAGCTTATGAAAGAAGCAAGAAAGCTTTAGAAAAGCGTAAGGAAGAGATGAAGGAAAGAAATAAAGAATTTAAAAAGCGAACAAAGGAAAGGATTGAAGCACGCAAATTAGCATTAGTAAAACGTCAAGAAGCACGAGAAAAACAACGTAAAGAAATACAATCATTCCTTAAGAAAAGAGATAATGTAAAAATTAAAAGACACATAGTTATAAGAGCTCCAAAAGATGCAAAATTCAATATGAATGTTCGTTATGGTTCTATGAGTTTTCCAAAATAGTTTGGTTCAAAAATTAGCCAAAGACCGCCTTTATGGCGGTTTTTTTGTTACTAAAATGTTGTTACCTTTACGGCTCTTAAATAAGAATAATTAATGGAGCTTTACAAGAGTCAGCAAATTAAAATCTATAATTCGTTAGGTAACAAAAAAGAGGACTTTGTGCCTTTAATTGAAGGTTATATTGGCATGTATGTTTGCGGACCAACAGTATATAGCAATGTACATTTAGGTAATGTTCGCTCATTCATGTCTTTTGATATGATTTTTCGCTATTTTAAACATTTAGGTTACAAAGTTCGCTATGTGCGTAATATAACAGATGCTGGCCATTTAGAAAACGATGCTGATGTTGGCGAAGATAGAATTGCAAAGAAAGCGCGTTTAGAGCAATTAGAACCTATGGAAGTTGTACAACAGTACACTGTAGATTTTCATAATGTGTTGCAACAATTTAATTTTTTACCTCCAAGTATAGAACCAACAGCTACAGGGCATATAGTTGAACAAATAGAGATTATAAAAACTATTGTAGATAAAGGATTGGCTTACGAGGTAGATGGATCAGTATATTTTGATGTTTTAAAGTATAACGAAAAAGAGCATTACGGTATCCTTAGTGGAAGAAATATAGAGGATGCCATTCACAATACAAGAGTACTAGATGGGCAATCTGAAAAGCGAAATCCACAAGATTTTGCCTTATGGAAGAAAGCACAACCAGAACATATAATGCGATGGCCATCACCTTGGGGAGTAGGTTTCCCTGGTTGGCATCTAGAGTGTACCGCAATGAGTACAAAATATTTAGGTGATCAGTTTGATATTCATGGAGGAGGAATGGATCTAAAGTTTCCTCATCACGAATGTGAAATAGCACAAGCGCAGGCTAATAAAGAAATTTCTCCAGTTCGTTACTGGATGCACGGCAATATGTTGACGTTAAATGGTAAGAAGATGGCAAAATCGACAGGCAACAATATTTTACCTGGCGAAATTATTTCTGGTGATAATGATATTTTAAGTAAGCCATTTTCAGCAACAGTTGCAAGATTTTTTATGTTGCAAGCACACTATAGAAGTGTTTTAGATTTTTCAAGCGATGCTTTAGAAGCTGCTGAAAAAGGTTATAATAGGTTGATGAATGCAGTAAATGATTTAAAGAATTTATCAAACTCAAGTACATCTTCTATTAACATTCAAGCATGGAAACAATTATGTTATGATGCCATGAATGACGATTTCAATACGCCTATATTAATTGCTCATTTATTCGAAGGGGTTAAATATGTTAATCAATTAAAGGAGGGCAAAGCCACTTTGAATACTGAAGACTCAAAAGAGTTTATCGATACAATGAATGCTTTTATATTTGATGTGCTAGGGTTAGAAAATGTCTCTGTACAAGATGATTCTGATAAACTCTCTGGTGTTATTGAAATGCTGATTGGTATGCGTAATGATGCTCGTGCAAATAAAGATTGGGCTTTATCTGATAAAATTAGAGATGAATTGCTAGAACTTGGTATTCAATTAAAAGATGGTAAGGATGGTACAACCTTCTCTGTCAATTAAACGTTTTCTAACATATCCTTTTATATTACTTGTTCGCTTTTATCAAGCAGCTATATCCCCGTATTTACCAGCCAGTTGTAGATATACACCTACATGTTCGCATTATACCATTGAAGCCTTAGATAAGCATGGATTATTAAAAGGAAGTTGGTTAGCTATAAAACGAATAGGTAGTTGTCATCCTTGGGGAGGTAAAGGGTATGATCCAGTACCAGAACCAAAAAGTAAACCCAAACAATAACCTTCTTAGCGATATCTTAACTTTAGCTTTTCGTTTATAAAACCTATATTTACGGCTCTAAATTTTATACATGAATTTGTTATTAGCAATTGATTGGAATTTTAATCCAGACCTATTTAAACTTGGCTCTTTCCCTATAAAATACTACAGTTTAATGTATGTATTGGGTTTTATTTTAGGTTTACAAATAATGAAACATATCTATAAAAAAGATGGTATTTCATTGGACAAGCTAGATCCTTTATTTATTTACTCAATATTAGCAATGCTAATAGGTGCTAGACTAGGCCATTACTTGTTTTATGAAGAAGATTATACTTTAGCTGAAGTATTTTTACCTTTTAAAACAAACCCTTTTGAATATACAGGTTTTCAGGGTTTGGCAAGTCATGGGGCCATAATAGGTATTATTTTAGCCATGTATTTTTATAGTAAAAAGATTTTAAAAAAACCATTATTATGGATATTAGATAGAATGGTAATTCCTTCTGCTTTAATAGCTGCATTAGTTCGATTAGGAAACCTATTCAATTCAGAAATTGTTGGCAAACCCACTGGGTCTGACTTTGGTTTTAAATTTATTAGAAATGATATTAGTGAATATCAGGCAATAAGTAAAACTGGTGCTAAATCTGTAGAAAAGGCTTATGACCTAATAGCAAACAGTTCACGTTTTAAAGAAGTATTGGCTGAAGTGCCTAATAGATATCCTACACAGTTATATGAAGCCTTGGGTTATATATTAACCTTTGCTATTTTATGGTATGTCTACTGGAAAACTGATAAAAAGCAAAATTTAGGTTTTCTTTTTGGACTATTTATGGTGCTTCTTTGGTCGATACGATTTGTTGTTGAATTTTTTAAAGAATGGCAAGGTGGGCTTGAAGAATGGATCGATCTAGGTGTTCAATTAAATACAGGGCAATGGTTGAGTATTCCACTAGTTTTGGTAGGATTTTTCTTTATATTTAGAAAATTTCCGAAATTAGCTTAAAATATAGGGATGATTTCTTTCCCACGCTGAATTTTCGAACACTTCGAAAGGATAAAGGTAGATAAGGAATGGTTATTTTATTCACTTTAAAACTTTATTAAAATGGCTGTTTTAGACCAATTAACTTCGCAACAAGCGATTGATTTAGAAAACAAGTATGGAGCGCACAATTACCACCCACTACCTGTGGTGTTAAGTAGAGGTGAAGGTGTATATGTTTGGGATGTTGAAGGAAAAAGATATTATGATTTTTTATCAGCTTATTCTGCAGTAAACCAAGGGCATTGTCATCCTAAGATTGTAGGAGCAATGACAAGTCAAGCAGAAACATTAACCCTTACATCAAGAGCATTTTATAATGATATGCTCGGTAAATACGAAAAATTTGCAACCCAATATTTTGGTTTCGATAAATTACTACCAATGAATACAGGTGCTGAAGCTGTTGAAACTGCTTTAAAGCTTTGTAGAAAATGGGCCTACGAAAAGAAGGGTATATCAGAAAATGAAGCACAAATAATTGTTTGTGAAAATAATTTTCATGGTAGAACAACAACAATTATTTCTTTTTCTAATGATCCGGTAGCACGTAAGAATTTTGGTCCTTTTACAAAAGGATTTATTAAAATAGAGTACGACAATTTGCAAGCTTTAGAAGAAACATTAGAAAATAATTCTAATATAGCTGGTTTCTTAGTAGAGCCAATTCAAGGTGAAGCAGGTGTCTATGTACCAAGTGAAGGTTATTTGGCAAAAGCAAAAGCTTTATGTGAAAAGTATAATGTTTTATTTATTGCTGATGAGGTTCAAACCGGTATTGCACGTACTGGTAAGTTATTAGCTGTAAATCACGAAAATGTTAATCCTGATATTTTAATTTTAGGGAAAGCACTTTCAGGAGGAGCATATCCAGTGTCAGCAGTTTTAGCTAATGACAATATTATGGATGTTATTAAACCTGGAAATCACGGTTCTACTTTTGGAGGTAATCCTGTTGCAGCTGCAGTTGCAATAGCTGCTCTTGAAGTTGTAGAAGAAGAGGACTTAGCTGAAAATGCAGAACGTTTAGGAAAAATTTTTAGAGATAGAATAGCAAAGTTTTCAGAAACTAATAATTTAGTAAGGTTAGTTAGAGGAAAAGGTTTACTAAATGCAATCGTAATTAATGATTCTCAAGATAGTTCTACCGCTTGGGATATTTGTATCAAACTTCGCGATAATGGTTTACTAGCAAAGCCAACACATGGCAATATTATTCGCTTTGCTCCACCATTGGTGATTAACGAAGAACAATTAGAAGATTGTATATCAATTATTATTAATACTATTTCTGAATTTGAAAAGTAATTAAATGAGAACTTATTATAAAACAATGATAGCAGCTATTATGCTGCTATCTTTTTCAGTAAATATTTCCGCACAAAATAATCAAGAAAAAGAACTTAAAGAAGTTATCGGCATTTTCTTTAAAGGATTACAAAATGGTGATACTCTTACACTAAAAAGTACTTTAGCTGAAAATGTGATTTTACAAACAGCTTATAAGAATAAAGAAGGAAAATCTATTCTACGTACTGACGATATAAATAAAGTTTTAAATTCTATTGCAAATAAGAAGCCTGAAGATATTTGGGAAGAGAAACTACTATCTTATACTATACAAGTAGATGGTAATATGGCTAATGTATGGACACCTTATGAGTTTTTTTTAAACAATGACTTTAGTCATTGTGGTGTAAATTCTTTTCAATTATTTTTACAAGATAATCAATGGAA
Source organism: Maritimimonas rapanae (assembly GCF_057837205.1). Lineage (NCBI taxonomy): Bacteria > Pseudomonadati > Bacteroidota > Flavobacteriia > Flavobacteriales > Flavobacteriaceae > Maritimimonas > Maritimimonas rapanae. Next base: position 635,367 of record NZ_JBYQFI010000001.1, read on the forward strand.
GATTATATATTTAATTGACACTAGACGTAGAAACGGTTGTAAAAAAGATTAATTTTCTTAATGGAAGAAGTTATTAAAAATGAAATAACATTAGAAGAGTTTAACTCAATTAATTCTAATGCTGAGTTACTTAAGGTAATAAAGCAAAAAGATGTACATGCTAATTGGTTAGACAGGCGTATGTATTATGAGAGTGAATTAAAATTACTCCAAGTAGAACTGGTTAAACTTCAACAATGGATTGTTAATAATAAAAAACGTGTTGCTGTTATTTTCGAAGGAAGAGATGCCGCTGGTAAAGGAGGCTCAATTCGTCGATTTATAGAACATTTAAATCCAAGAACATCTCGTACAGTAGCTCTAAATAAACCTACTGAGATTGAACAGGGGCAATGGTATTTTAGACGTTATATTAAAGAATTACCTAATCCTGGCGAAATCGTTTTTTTTGATAGAAGTTGGTATAACAGGGCTGTAGTTGAACCTGTTATGGGTTTTTGTACAGAAGAGCAATATGATAAATACATGTTACAAGTACCAGATTTTGAACATATGTTGTATGAAGATGGTGTTTATGTAATAAAATTTTGGTTTTCAATATCTAAAGAAGAACAATTAGAACGCTTTAACGCTCGTATCGATAATCCATTAAAGCGTTGGAAGTTTAGTCCAGTCGATAAAAAAGGACAAGAGTATTGGGATCGTTATACAATGTATAAAGAATTAATGTTTAGCAAGTCGCATACAACCTATTGCCCTTGGATGATAGTTCAAGCTAATGATAAGAAAATAGCTCGTTTAGAAAGTATGCGCTATGTATTATCTAGATTTAATTATGATGGAAAAGAAACAGCTTCAACTACATTATTTCCAGATCCAAATATAGTAATGCGTTATCACCGTTCATCTCGTCAAATTGATTAATTATGGAAAGATTTGTTTTGGATGAAATAGAGGTTAAAAAACTCAATTCTAAAAAAGGATTATTAGCATTAATTTCTCGTAAACCATATAATATACAAAGAGCAATCCGCTATGTAGATTATGAAAGACGTTTGGCAAGACTTCAAGTTGAGTTAATAAGACTACAAACATGGGCTATACAAAATAATGAGCGTATAATAATCTTGTTTCAAGGTCGAGATGCTGCTGGTAAAGGTGGAGCGATTCGAAGAATGACCGAACGTATCAATCCACGTCACTTTAGAATAGTAGCATTACCTAAGCCAACTGAAGAGGAAAAAACTCAATGGTATTTTCAACGATATGTCAATCAGTTTCCAAAAGCAGGAGAGATTGTTTTCTTCGATAGAAGTTGGTACAATCGTGCTGTAGTTGAACCGGTAAACGGATTTTGTACTCAAGAAGAATATGAGATTTTTATGAATCAGGTGAACGATTTTGAACGAATGATTACCGAATCTGGTATTCGTTTGGTCAAAATATATATGTCAATATCAAAAAGAGAACAAGCAAAACGTTTTGAAGATATTAAAAATGATCCGTTAAAGCAATGGAAAATGACACCGGTTGATGAAAGAGCACAAGAGCTCTGGGATGTTTATACAGATTACAAAAAGAAGATGTTTGATAATATCAATGGGGGTATTCGTTTTAAGATCATAAAAGCTAATAGAAAAACTACTGCTCGTATTGCAGCAATACAACATGTTCTAAAATCTATACCTTACGATAAGAATTTAGAAGTATAAAAAAAGCCAGCTTTTAAGCTGGCCTTTTACATTTATTGATATTGTTCCATCATTTCATTTACTTTTTCCATATAGCCATCTATTCCACCGACAGAGTAAATAAAATATATAGTATACAATAATATCAAGATACCTAAAACCAATCCTATAATAGATGTAATTCTACCAGTATTTGCATTGTTTATACCGTCATACACATCCGGATCTTCATCATGCAATGCTTTAGCTTTTTTGGCCTCATTCATTCCGATAAGACCTAATACTATACCAGGTAATCCATTACAACAACAAGCTGTTACAATTGATAATATTCCTAGTATAAGTGCAGATTGAGAATGAGGTAATTTTTGTTTTTCCATAATTTGGTTGTTTTCGATTAAAAGATTTTAAGAATATAGCTAGTTAGCATAATTATAACATTACTAATAAAAAGATAGAGTAATATTTTATGCCCTATTTTAAAATTAAATTTTAGATGTAATATTAAGTAGCCAAACATAATAATTAGCGTATAAATTGCAGGGTACATGTAAAAAGCATCTATAAATTCACCTTTTAATAAATGAATAATAGATCTTTGCATACCACAGCCAATACAATCGGCGCCAATTTGTTTTTTTACTTGGCAGCTGAACATATTCTTTTCTAAAAATGAAATGATCCTACTCATCATTAAAATTTATTTAAAAGTATAAAAAATTATACTACTATTTTTACTTTTACACATGTGAATAAAGATTTTAAAATAGGAGACGTGGTAGCTGTTTTGGATGATACTATTAAAGGGAAAATTTCTGAAGTTAACCGAAACAAGATTACTTTTATAACAGAAGATGGATTTTCACTCACCTATGATGCTTCAGAATTGGTTCTCATGGATGGAGACCAAAAGGAATATTCAAAATACGTCGATATAAAAAATAAAGATTTAATTGAGAAAGAGAGACCTAAAAAAGCGCTCGTATCTAAGAAAAAACCGAAAAGAACACCACCTTTAGAAGTTGATCTACATATTCACCAGTTAACCAATTCAATTAAGGGAATGACTAACTATGATATGTTAACTTTACAATTAGAGACAGCTAAAAAAGACTTAATTTTGCTATAAAAAAGAAAATTCCTCGAATAGTTTTTATACACGGAGTTGGAGAAGGCGTTTTAAAAAACGAATTAGAATTTTTATTAGCTAAATATAATGTAGAAGTGTATCCAGCTTCGTTTCAAAAATATGGATTTGGTGCTACAGAAGTGTATATCTATCAGAACAATTAAGGCGTAATTAATGAAGAGGGATGCGTTCCAAATTCAAAAGTGTCAAACTGTAAAGTTTCTCCATTACTTTCTAACACTAGGTTTAAAAAAGTAATTTTGTTTGATAAACTACTGGGTAAGCCGTTTGTATCGTTAATAACTTCGGTTTCAATTACTATACTGCCGTTAGTTGCTTCCCAATTTCTAGCTATTGTCGGAGTAGTAGGTGGAACATTTTGGCAAAAATAACTAGTTGTTACACTCTCAGTAAAAAGTCTGTAAATAATTGTTCTATCACCTCCTAAAGAAACAGTTTTAGAAAGCTCAGCTGGAGCTTCAGTTGGTATATCACTTTCAGAAAGAGTCAAAACTAAAGCTTCTAAGCTATTGTTGTTCCCTAATTTAAACAAAACGGTATTGTCATTACATTCATTGATTTTAGTTTCAAAATCAAAACTAGGCACTTCAACATCACCATCGTTGCATGCTAAAAAGGAAATCGTTAAAAAGAGAATAAGTATTTTCTTCATCTAAACAAAAATAACTGTTTTGCTAAACTAAGCGAAACATATGGAACTTATTTTAGCTATTTTTGCACGAGTTTAACAATTATGCGAAAAGTATATCTAGATAATGCTGCTACAACACCGATTCATCCTGAAGTAATTCAACGAATTACTGAAGTTATGACAGATGTTTTTGGCAACCCTTCTTCTACACATCAATTTGGTAGAAAAGCACGCGTTATTGTTGAAGAAGCTCGCAAAAGTATAGCAAAACATTTTAATGTAACTTCTAGCGAAGTTGTTTTTACGGCTGGCGGTAGCGAGGCCGATAATTTGATCTTACGGAATGCGGTTGAAAATTTAGGAGTGAAACATATTATTACTTCCAGAATTGAACATCATGCTGTGTTACATACAATTGAAGCCTTAGAAAAAGAATATTCGATTAATGTAAGTTTTACAAACCTTAACGGGAAGGGAGAAATAGATTTTGAACATTTAGAAAAATTACTTCAAAAATCTAACGAAAAAGCTTTAATAAGCCTTATGGCTATTAACAATGAATTAGGAAACATATTAGACACGAATCATATTTGTGTATTATGTAAAGAATATAATGTTTTATTTCATTCAGATACTGTACAGGTTATAGGTCATTACCCATTAGACTTACAAAAAACTCCGATTGATTTTATAACAGCCAGCGCACATAAGTTTCATGGACCAAAAGGAGTAGGGTTTTCGATTATCAAAAAAGGATTCGGTATTAAACCAATTTTAATTGGTGGTGAGCAGGAGAGAGGTGCTCGTGCGGGTACAGAGAATGTGCATAATATTGCTGGGATGCATAAAGCACTTGATATTGCTTATGCTAATATGGAAGATGATTCAAGATATATAGGAAATTTAAAGAAGTATTTTATAGAAAAATTAAAGCAATTAGATAAAAGAATTGAGTTTAATGGTTGCTCGGCAGAAGAAAATAAAAGTACTTATATAACTTTAAATGTTCGTTTTACTAAAGAGTTACCAATGCTACTTTTTAATCTCGACTTAAAAGGAATTGCAGCTTCAGGAGGCAGTGCTTGTCAAAGCGGAAGTAATAAAGGATCACATGTGTTAAATAATATCTTATCTAAAGAAGATGCTATGAAAACTTGCGTTAGATTTTCTTTAAGTAAGTACAATTCAAAAGATGATATTGATTATACAATTGATGTTTTAAAAAACCTACTTTCTTAGAATTTTATAACTGCCAATTTGTTTTCCTTCAGATTTTAATTTAATAAAATAGATTCCAGAATTATAACTTTCTAAATTTAGATTTATAGTCTGAGCACTGTTTAGTTTTTTATTTAGAATTTTTTGACCCAAATGGTTGAATAATTGAACATCTAATTTTTGAAATGTTTTACCAAACTCTAGTGTAAAATTACTATTAGATGGATTTGGATAAATATTAACAGATAAACTTGCATCGTCTAGAGATAGCGTAGTGCCTAAATTTTCTTTTCTAGCGATTACTAAAGATATATCTTTTTCAAAACCAATAGAATTACCTGCTGCATCACTTTGAGTTGTTGAATTGTTACCGCTACTAGGATGCATGATTGACATAAATAGAAAATTATAATCTGGTGAAAAAGTAATTCCAGTTGGTTCAGATCCTGTAGGGGTACGACCAAATATTTTTACTTTAGGTGAAGCTTGTGTGTGCCCGTTTTCAACTACCCAAATATAATTATTTGCACCATCTTGTAGTACCCAAAGGTTTCCATCACCATCAAAAGCTAGATTATCATTACCTCTATCCCAATTTACATTTGTAGTACCATTTTCATGTTGTATATCATAAGTTGAATCACCTACAAACGTTTCCATTTGTGATACTGTAGTTCCAGTTATTGGGTCAGAATCTTGAAATCGATAAACTCGATCTTCATTCTTTACTGCAAAATATACCCATCCATCTGGGCCAATTTCTACATCTTCAATACCTTTAAAGACTGTCGCATCTACACCACTTGTACCACTTTGATCTAAGGTGCTATTTCTTTCCGTTTTAGAAGTATTATTAAGTTCTATCCAATTTCCAGAACCACTTTTAGAACCTTTGTATACATATAATTTTCCGGAGCTAAGGTCTTGTGCATTATCTGCAACAAATTTATATAAATAACCAGGATCAGAATCTGCACCTTGATATAGTGTTCTATCATTACTATGTATTACAACATTTTCGTGTTTAAAATTACCTAGCGCCCATCTTTTGTCTATTAAGGTTTTTGCTGCAGGATCAATTTCAACACACCAACCAGTATCAATATACCCATCACTATTTAGATCTGTGCCAGAAACAGCTTCTTCACATGATATTACTGTATTCCATGAAGTAACTGTGCCAGAACAATTTGCAGTTGTGAAAACCACACTTGAGAAATCTATAGCTTTAGATAAAGTTGTTTGCCACAATTTAGTAGCATCATTATAATTAATATCTAATACAGTAACACCACCAATAGGTGATTCAGAATTGATACTTAAGTATCCATTTTTACTACTTCCACTTATAGGTACATAGGCGGTAAAGTCGGCATTATCTGGTAACACTCCTCCTTCTGTCAAAGCATCCCCATGTTCTATTATTTTTTGAAAAGTATGTGAAGAAGGTATTATAAAGTCTGTAGTTTGTGCTAAAGGCTCAACAGAAGTAAAATCTGCAATTTTGTTTTGAGAGAATATAGAGTAACTTAAAAGAAACGTTACATACAGTAATTTTAGTTTCATAATCTACTAGTTAGGTAGCTACTAAGTTCGCCCTTTTTTTATAAAAACCAAACAAAAAACCGAAGCATTACTTCGGTTTTTATATTATAAATTAAAAATTATTTTCTTTTCTTTTGCTGAGATTGTTGTTCTTGTGCCTGCTTCATAGCATCATCTAAACGCTGTCTAAATTTGCTTTTCTTTTTCTCAGGTCTTGCCTTGTTTTCTTGAATTTGCGCATGGATTTTATCTTCATCAATCACATAATTTTTAATTACTAACATAATAGCGATAGTCAATAAATTAGAAATGAAATAATACAAACTCAAACCACTAGCATAATTATTAAAGAAAAACAACATTAATAATGGTGAAAAATACATCATCATTTTCATCATTTTACCCATATCTGGCATACCTTCTTGAGCAGGAGGGGCCATATTAGCTTGTTGACTTTGCGTCATACGCATATAAAAGAAAATAGCAATCGAAGCTAATATTGGAAACAAACTTATGTGATCTCCATAGAATGGAATTTTAAAAGGAAGTTTTGCTATAGTATCATAAGATGATAAGTCATTCGCCCATAAAAATCCTTTTTGCCTTAAATCTATACTTGTTGGGAAAAACTTAAATAAGGCAAAGAATATTGGCATTTGTATCAATGCTGGTATACAGCCAGACAATGGACTAACACCTGCTTTACGTTGCAGTGCCATAGTTTCTTGCTGACGCTTCATTGCATTTTCTTTACCAGGATATTTATCTGTAATAGCTTTCATTTCTGGTCGTAAAACCTTCATACGAGCACTTGATAGATAAGATTTGTAAACTACTGGAGACATTAATATTCTAACAACTATAGTCATTAAAATTATTAGTAAACCGTAGTTACTCATAAATGAGCTTAAAAAGCTAAATACTGGTACAAATATGATACGATTGATCCAACCAAAAATTCCCCAGCCAAGATCTACAGTTTCATCTAGATCAGTTCCTTCATATTGTTTTAGAATTTTATAATCACTTGGCCCATAATACATGTTCATGGCATAATTTAATTCGCCATTTTTCATTTCTAATGGAGCATTTACAGTAAACTTTCTGAAGGTTATAGTATCCTTATCTTCATCTTCAACTGTATTTTTAGATGTTATTTTTGCTGAAGCAAAAGGAGTATCTGTTTTTAAAATTGAAGTGAAAAAATGTTGCTTGAACACTACCCAATCTACATCTTGTTCAGTTTCATCATCATCTTTAGATAAATAATCTACATCATCATCAGCCTTGTAATAATACCAAGTGTACATATCTTCGGCATAACCACTCTTTTCATTTCTATATGCATCTAATTGCCAATCTAGATTTACAGCTTGAGATGAATTGATAACGCTATTTAATCCTTGAGAGTAAATCCCAAAATCTAACATATAGTTATCTGGTTTCAACACATAGCGATATTCTAAAAATCGATTATTATCAACTTTTAGTTTCATAGAAAGTACTTGATTTCCATCATTATTTGTTAACGACGGTTCAAAGTATAAGTCTTTTGTGTTTAAAATACGATTATCGGTTGTTCCGAAATTGAGGTTAAATGATGCATTTGCATCTTTTATCAAATACAAAGGAGCTTGTTTCCAAGTTTTATATTTTTTTAACTCAACCTCAGTAATTTGTCCACCTTTATTATTCACTTTAATCTTTACCAGATCATTTTCTATAGTAGTCTCTTGTTCTTTTGCAGAAGATAAAGTTGCACTATAAGCAAATGCGCCTAATTGATTCTGAATTTTTATCTGATTTAGAGAATCTGATTGAATAGAGGTTGCAAGGGTGTCAATTGAAATTTGGTTGACAGGAGCAGTATTTACTTGAGTCTTTTGAATAGAATCTTGTACTTGTTCTTCTTTTTGTTGTTCTAGTTCTTCTGGTGTAGGTTTATTCATCTGAAAATACCAGATCATAATTAATCCTAATAAAAAGAATCCTATAAGAGAATTTAGATCAAATTTTTTTTCTTCCATATGTTTAAATGCCAAGATGGCATAAATAGTTTAGTATTAAGTGGTTAAAAATCAGACAAACAGTCAAAAGAAGATTGTAGATTTTTACTGCGCGAAAGTATAAAAAACTGACCAAATAGCCTGTTTTTGTTCATTTTTTTATTCTAATTCGATTAATAAAATGATCAATATAAAAATTGAAAACACTCTTGCTAATTCAATAATTCAAAGAGTATTCCAAAAGATAGGTTGGCAGAGAATATATTTAGAAGTATTTTTTTATAGCAATAGCCAGATCGTCTGCCGCAGAAGGATTATTTCTAAACCACAACTCTGGTTCAATTAATTCTAGCTCTGCTAACGTAATTTTATTTGTATTGTCATTAAAAATATCTACTCTTGCGTACAAAGGTTTAGGTTCACATGCATTTACAGCTTTTTCTGCAAATTCAATTTCTTCTTTTGTAGGACGGTATTCATACACAGAACCACCAAAATCATCTTGTACTCTAAAATCACCTTCCTTAGGAATTTTTAAAACTGCATGTGTATAATTACCATCTATTAATACCAATGATTTTTCACCCTCGTTAACTATTTTATATTGAAAAGGTTGTAACAACATAGGCTCATTAGTAATCAATTCGTTAAAAATAGATTCGTAATCTGCTAATATTTCCTTGCTCATTTTATAAGTATGTCTAGCTGAGCCTGAAAATACTGGCTTTAAAACAGTTTCGTTTAAGTTGTGTGCAGTGTAGATTTCTGCTAGCGTTCTTTTATCTCCTTGCTCTAAATAAATTGTTTCAGCACAATGAATACCTTTTTGTTCTAAATCTTTAAGATAACGTTTGTCTATATTCCATTTTATTGTGCTTTCTGCATTGATCATTTTGGTCTTATTTCCTACTTTTTCTAACCATATAGAGAATTCATCAATACGATCAAAGTAATCCCAAGTAGATCTAAATAGTACATATTTAGTTGTAGTCCAATCAAACTTTTTATCATCCCAAGAAAGACGTGTAACTTTTAGTCCTTTTTTTTTGAGAGCAATTTGCACTAAACTATCTTCTAGTAGTACGTTACGATCATAATTGTCAATTTTTGTTGTATTTACATAACGATGATCGGTAAGTATAACTACATCATAAGTTTTCATAGATTGGAAAGCTATTTTTAATATTCAATGATACTCAATTTGTTTATTATTTTGAGTATATGAGATTAAACTTTTCTTTATCTAATTCATAAAGATTTACTTTTTGCTTGAAGCTTATTCTACCAGGAATAATTTCATGCGTTTTAAGAAAATTAAAACCTAGCTTTAGCAGTGCTTTATTTGGAGCGGGATTCATAGCATATGGTCTGCAATACAGAGTTTGTAATTGAAAATTCTTAAAAAAATATGGTATACTTTTCTTAACAAACTCTATCCCTAATCCTTTATTTCGTTTTGAATTTTCCCACATATGTAAATGCATAAATGCTTCAGAACGAAACTTAATATCGTTAATATTACAATGACCAATTGCAACATTATTTAATTGCCAGATTACGTAGTAAATCGATTTTTGTTGATTTTCTTTTTCAAATTCATCAATCATATATTTTAGCCAATCTTTTTTAGCTGGTAGTTTATTTGGGTCGGCACCCATACCCAGTAAAAATTGATGATCAGCATTTAAAAAGTAATCAACAATACTATCTATATCACTAAATTCTAGTTCTCTTACTGATATATTGTCATGAACCTGCTTATCTTTTATTTGCTTCATAATAATTTAACACATGCTCTGGTATGTCTATACCTTTTGGAAGTTGATCATCTGAAATTGGATATTCAGCAATTTGTTTTATAGGTACTAATCCTGCCCAGACTGGTAAATTATAATCTTCTGGTTCATCAGCCACACCTACATCTCTTATCTTAGCTGAAGCTGTTTCTATAGTCATCTCTACCACCATAGTTCTATCGAGCTCATGAGAATGCATTGACCGAACACCACCCCAACGACCTTTCATCATATGCTCCATAAAACATTCAAGTGCAGCTTCTTTTTCAGTATCATTTTCTATATTTTTAACTGAACCAAATAAAGTAGCGGACCTATAATTAACAGAATGGTGCAGACCAGATCGTGCCAAAACCAAAGCATCTAGATGCATTACAGTCATGCTCATTTCACCAGCTTGTAAAAGAGTTAGCAGCATTCTATTGCCCTGAGAACCATGTAAATATATTTTACTATCTAACCTGCCGTATGCCATTGGTAAAGTTATAGCGCCGCCTTCATAAACATAACTTACATAACCAATAAAACCGGCGTCTAGAATTGAATTTATCTTTTTTACATCGTACGTTGCTCTATTAGCACCTCGTTTAATACGATTTAATTTAGATTTAGTGTATTCCTTCATCTTTTTGTCTATAAATGTCTTTTATATAATTTTTGAAGTCAGGGTTGTTAGATTTAGACAAAACATGTTTTATCCAAGCTTTGCGCTCATGGTAAAAGATTTCCAACTCCCAAATACAAACTAAAGCCTTAGATTTATATATCGATGGAATTACTTTCGAAGGGTTTTTAAAACTTGCGAAGTAAATACCTGTTTCTACCATATTCTCACCAGTCCACCAATTTAATAATATCAATACGCCTTCTCTGGCTTCATGTACTATTAAAAAAGCATGCTCATGAGTTGGTATACTTGACTTTTGAGCATTTTTAATCCATTCTGGCAATGCGGCAATTGAAGCTTGTAGCGACTCTTCTGATTCAAATTTTGTTCTATTGGTAATAGTATAAATTTTGATGTTGAAATCATTAACTATTACATTTCTGATGAATTCAATTTTTCTGTTTTGATATTGATCGAACTCTTTGTTATCTGTTTTTTGGATCAATGCTTCCATATTTTTCAATCATTTTTTTTGCTTTTGTTAGATCTTTTGGTTCCACTAGCTTTTTAATAGCGCTAGGATATTTTCTTAACATTGCTTTTGAGCGGATAGGTCTTTCAACAAAGTTACCGCCACAACTTGGGCAAACATTTTTAAATAACCCTATAGCGCAATCTTTACAATAAGTACATTCAAAAGAACATATCACTGCTTCTGTAGAAGTATTCGGTAAGTCTTTACCACAATGTTCGCAATTTGGTCTTATTTCTAACATATTATAAATAGCGTTCTTTTACAATTTCCATATGCCAAATATCATGACCAGGTATAATAAACGCTGCCGCTCTAGCTGAAAGATCAAAGCCACTAGCACTGCCGATAAATTTTAGATTTTTATCAGATAAACTTTCTAAAAGAATAATTGAATTTTCTCTATTGATTTTAAATTCAGTTAGTAAATCTTCAATAGATTTTTGATCGGCACCTGAAGGGACGATGTATGTGTTTTGATCAAATCCAGCCAAAGGTGTTTTATCATTTCTAGCAATACACAAACACCTATACATAAAAACGCGTTCTGTATCTATTAAATGTTGCAATACTTCTTTAATACTCCATTTATCAGATTGGTAACGGTAATCTAGCTTTTCTTTAGGAATACTTTCGTAGAAATCTATGACATTCTTTTTACCAGTTTTATAACTCTCTATAAGAGCTGCGTCGTCAGATAATTTATCTAAATACTTTCCATAGTATTCATTAAATTCATTAGGTGTAAGTTCAGATTTTTTCATTGACCATTAATTTTGTTAATCAAAAATACTACATTTATGGACTGTTATTTTCATCCAGAATAAATATAATGAGTAGTCCAGATGTTTCCATATAAAACCAGCTTAAATGTTAATAGAAATAGCTCTAGAGCTATCTACCTTCAATTGGCCAATCAATTTATAGAATTGATCAAAGAAAGAAAGCTACCACCAGAGACTAAATTACCAGGTAGCAGAACCTTATCAGAACTTTTAGACGTGCACAGAAAAACGATTGTTGCTTGCTACGATGAATTGGTATTACAAGGCTGGGCTGAAAGCATTCCTAAAAAAGGAACATTTGTACACAATAGTTTGCCAGAATTACACCAAAGAGATTTTATTGAAGATACAGCTAATAGAAGTAGTAAAAATTTGGGATTCTCTTATTATATAGACGAGAACTTAAACAATCCTCATTTTTCAACTGGAGAAAAATTCATAAAAATTAATGATGGAGTTTCAGATGAAAGGTTAACACCAATTAATGAACTTGCAAGAATTTATAGAGGAATATCTGGTCGCAACAATAGCTTTGAATATTTATCCTACGGTTCAACTTATGGTAATGAAAAATTACGAAGTGTATTAGTTGATTATTTGAATAAAACTAGAGGGTTGAAAATCACTAAAGATCAAATTTTAATAACTAGAGGAAGCCAGATGGGTATTTATTTGGCGTCTCAATTACTATTACAAAAAGATGATATTATAATAGTTGGTAAAACAAATTATGTTGCTGCAGATATTACTTTTAAGCATCAAAAAGCTCAGTTAATAAGAGTTAATGTTGATGAAAATGGATTGGTAACTAATGAAATCGAAAAACTATGTAGAATGCAAGAAGTGAAAGCAGTTTATGTAACTTCTCATCACCATCATCCAACAACTGTTACACTTTCTGCTGAAAGAAGAATTCATTTACTTAATCTTGCTAAGCAATTTAATTTTGCTATTGTCGAGGATGATTATGATTATGATTTTAACTATAATCATGCGCCAATTTTGCCTCTTGCAAGTCATGATACCTGTGGAAATGTAGTTTATATAGGTTCCGTGTGTAAAACTGTAGCACCAGTATTTAGAATAGGGTATTTAATTGCTCCTAAAGATTTTGTTGATGAGGCTGCGCGATTAAGGAGAATAGTAGATCGTCAAGGTGATGCTTTATTAGAACTGACCTTTGCGGAGTTTATAAAATCTGGAGATTTAGATAGGCATATACGTAAAGTTCTAAAAATTTATAAAACAAGAAGAGATTTGTTTTGTAAACTTTTAGAAGAAGAAATAAGTGAGTTTTTTACTTTTGAAATACCAAAAGGAGGGATGGCAGTTTGGGTTACCTTAAATAAAAAATACTCTTGGCATAAAGTTTCTGAAATTGCAAAAAAGAATACTCTAGAAATTGGTAATTGGCAGCGTTATGATATGGCAGATACTAAGCATAATTCAATTAGAATTGGCTTTGCCACATACAACGAAAAAGAAATTATTTCACTAATTACAAAGCTTAAGAAAACATTGACTGAAGTTAAAATAACTTAAAATCCTACTGCGGTATCATCACCACGTCTATCAGCACCACCTTCTAGTTTACCATCTGATAATACTAAAATGCCATCTACTTTACCAATAACAGGTGAATCTTCTTCATTGATCTTATATCCCAATGCCTCAAGTTGTTTAATTAATTCTCTTGAAAATAATTTTGGTTCCATTTTAATTTCATCTGGTAGCCATTGATGATGAAACCGTGGAGCATTTACTGCATCTTGCATTGTCATATCAAATTCATGAACGTTTAAAATAGTTTGTAAAACAGATGTAATAATGGTTGAACCTCCAGGAGTACCAACAGACATTAACAATTTACCATCTTTTTCAACTATTGTTGGTGTCATAGAACTCAACATACGTTTTTCAGGGGCTATACTATTTGCCTCAGCACCAATTAAACCAAACATATTTGGCACACCTGATTTAGCACTAAAATCATCCATTTCATTATTAAAAAAGAAACCTAATTCATTACTGTAAAGCTTAGAACCATAAGCACCATTTAATGTGGTTGTAGCAGAAATAGCATTACCAAACTGATCTACAATAGAGTAGTGGGTAGTCTCATTACTCTCAACTATTTCTACATTGCCATGCGAAACATCAGAAGATAAAGTTGCTTTTTCAAAGCTAAAATCACTCATTCTCCCTATTAAGTATTCCTCACTTATTAAAGTGTTTTGAGGAACATTTACAAAATCAGGGTCGCCTAAATAATAACTTCTATCTGCATAAGCTCTACGCTCGGCTTCAGTAATTACCTGTATGGTTTTAACTGAATTGTGTCCATATTGAGATACGTCGTAAGGCTCTATCATTTTTAAAATTTGTGCTAAACAGATTCCCCCACTTGAGGGTGGAGACATCGAAATAATTTTTAGATCATCATAATTAAATGATACTGGATTTCTCCACCGCACTTCATATTTAGCTAGGTCTTCTTCGGTAATAATCCCTCCATTATCTTGAATAAATTTTGCTAAAATTTTAGCCGTTTCACCTTTATAGAATTCATCACGACCATTTTTTAAAATACGTGTCAAAGTTTCCGCTAAAGCGGTATACTTTATAGTATCATTTTCTTTCCAATGATTATCAAAAGGAATTGAATCTTTATTGGCTTCGGGAAAATATTTTTGGTAATTTTTAATGCGATCTTCTTGTTTTTTGGTAACAACAACACCTCTTTTTGCAAGATCTATTACTGGTTGAATAATATCTTTTATTGGTAAGGTCCCAAATTTTTCATGAACCGCAAAAACCCCAGCTACACTACCTGGCACACCTACAGCCATAGCACCCAAGGTGCTTTTTCCTTTAATTACATTACCAGCACTGTCTAAATACATGTCTTTAGATGCTGCTAATGGTGCTTTTTCGCGGTAATCTATTGCTCCAACTTCACCATTATTTTTTCTATATACCATAAATCCACCACCGCCAATATTTCCAGCATAAGGATAGGCTACTGCTAATGCCAATTCTGTTGCTGCCATAGCATCGAAAGCATTACCTCCTTTTTTAAGGATGTCTGCACCGATTTTTGATGCTTCTGCTCTGGCAGAAACTACCATAGCTTTTTCTACAATTAATCCTCTTTTTTTAGGAGTTTCAACTTTTAGTTCAGGTGCTTTTTTGCATGAAAAAGCTAAAAAGAATAGACCTGTGATCAGTAAGATTTTTTTCATGTTAATTGGACTAATTTTTTATTTGAAAATTCAATTAATTCGTTAAAAAAAGAAGTAAATTCTCCTTCAAATTCTATATAAAATTCTTTTAATTCGTTTACTGCATGATTCATTTTAGACTTATTTTGAGTACGTCTATTCATGCCCTCCAAAACCTTAGCAATACCTTCAATAGAAGCATAACTAAGTAGCCAATTGCCAGATATCATATAAGGCATCATTTTTTGTATCCTAGCAGGAAGAATTTCAAAATTATCCTCTAAAGAATTATAAAAATTATCTACGTAAATTTCTAACGGAACTTTACTATAATTTTTCCAATTTTTAGCTAAGAAATGATCATATAAGATATCTACAATAACGCCAGAATAATGACTGTAATTTTTATGTAATCTTTTGGTACTCTTTCTTACAGTAATATGTGCATCTGTAAATGTATCTATTTCTCTGTGTAGTAAAATACCAGTTTGTATTTTTTTCGGATATTCTTGGTATTGTTTGCCACGTATACCATCTGCCATGAAATTACCAATGGTTACTAACTCATCGTCACCAGATAAATAAATATGAGCCAGAAAATTCATACGGTGAAAATAGCAAATAAAAAACAACTTTAAGAGAAACTTAAAGTTGTTTAAAAGTGTGATTGGTTAATTGGGTGTTTATTATTAAGGTTGTATAAAATTCCAGTTCATTTTACTAAACAAACTGATTAACTCTTGTTTTTTTTCTTTTTCGCAAACCATAAATTCATAAGCTCCATCACTTATAAGTACTGACAATCCTTTACCACTGACTGCTGATGAAAGCTTTTGTAAGTAAGAATGAGTCCAGTCTCTATTTGTTGGATTTGGAAGACTATACTTAGAAATATATTTTACGTTTTTAAGCGATTTCTTGGTGCTTTTTGCATCTTCGCCATAACCAAGTAAACCATGATACATTAATATTCTATGTAAAGACGTTCTAAAATATTCTATTTCGTTATCAGCAAGTGTCCAATCACTCAAATAAGGATTGGGTTCTAATACAATTTCGCCTCTAAAATTCTTTTTGTTCCAGTTAGGTAGAGTTCTAATAGCGTAATCTTTAAATACCATATCGAACTTTTTTGGATCAGTAAATGACAACCAAATTCTTTCTACTATTTCGTCTCTTTCGTCTTTTGTATAAAACGATTTACCTAATAATTTTACGATCTCACCTATCATTTCTTTGTCTAAAGGCAAGCTTTCAATATTAGGAGTCGATTTCTTATACTCCTTAATCTTCTGTTTGAACTTTATTTGTGTATAGTCTGGTTCCTGCTCTTGACCTAGTAAGGTAAAAGTTGTTAAAAGTAGTAATGTAAAAAGGAAGGATAACTTCTTCATTTAGTATACATTTATTTATTATCTATTGACTAGCAGAAAAACCGCTCTTTGTAGAACGGTTTTTTTTTTAGTTAATTATATCTATCGTTAAATTTATGGAGTAACAAGTTCCCACTTGATCTTTTTAAATAACTCCGTTAATCGATCTTTTTGATCTATTTTACAAACTAAAATATCGTAATAACCTTTTGTTACTAAGGCAACTAGTCCTTTTTTTGCTAGCTCGGTATTAGTAACTTGTAAGTAAGAATAAGCCCAATCATCATCTTTTGGTTCTTCCAATTTTATATTTTTTGTAATCAATAATTCATTAAAAGAAGATTTTACGGTAATAGCATCATCACCATGTGCAAGCAATTCGTAATGATCTAAAATTTTATTTAGTGCCAATTGAAAATATGGGTATTCATTGTCATTAATTGTCCATTCTGTTAAATAAGGATTAGGTTCTAAGACCATTTCTCCTTTAGAATTAACTTTTCCCCAATTATCGTTGGTCTTAATAGCGAAATCTTTATAAACAAAATCAAATGTCTCTGGATTCTTAAAAGCTAACCATGCCTTATTAATAATCTCAGTTTTTTGCTTTTCGTTATAGAAAGAGTTACCTAGGACATCGACAATTTCGGATAATAGCTGTCTATCAATACCTAACTCTGTCGTTCTTGGTATTGTTTTTTTGTACTTATATATCTTACTACTGAATGTAACTTTAGAGTAATCTGTTTGTCCAACAGTAGATAGGGTAAAGGCCAAAAATGTAAGGGAGAATAGTAGTTTTTTAATCATATGTTTTATTTAGTTAGACATCATTTTAAAATGTCGGTTTAAATTGCTATTTATATAACAATATAAACTCTAAAAATCCTACCAAAAAAGATAGAATATTTAACTAAACTAAGCACCTGAAAATTAATGGGTTATAAGGGGTGTTCATAGCTTAACTGTGTGCAATATACAAAAAAACTATTCTTAAAAGAAAATAATATACAAATTACACTATTTAGCTAACAAATGGTAGTTTGCAGTTATTAAATGAAAAAAGTGTTAAAATTAGCTATTAAGCATTACTGGCATAACAAGCATAGTGATGTTTTCACCATCTTCCAGACCATCAATTGGAGTTAAAATACCAGCTCTATTTGGCAAAGACATTTCTAATAAAACATCATTAGAATTCAAGTTACTTAACATTTCTTGCAAAAACTTAGAGTTGAATCCTATCTGCATATCATCACCTTCATAATTACATTGCAGGCGCTCATCTGCTTTGTTAGAAAAATCTAGATCTTCTGCAGAAATATTAAGTGCTGTGCCAGCCATTTTTAAACGAATCTGATGTGTAGTTTTGCTAGAGAAAATTGAAACTCTTCTTACAGAATTTAAAAAAGTACCTCTGTCTAGGGTTAATTTATTTGGATTCTCTTTTGGAATTACAGCTTCGTAGTTTGGATATTTTCCGTCAATTAATCTACATACTAGAATACTGTTGTCAAAAGTAAATTTAGCATTCGATTCATTGTATTCTATGGTAACATTATCGCCAGAACCAGCTAATATATTTTTAAGTAAAGTAAGTGGTTTTTTAGGCATAATGAATTCGGTCACTTCACTGGCAGTAACATCTGTTCTAACGTACTTTACCAACTTATGAGCATCCGTAGCAACAAACGTTAAACTTTCTGGTGAAAACTGAAAGAATACACCGCTCATTACTGGTCTAAGGTCATCATTACCAGAAGCAAAAATAGTCTTGTTAATAGCAGTTGCTAAAATATCTCCAGAAATGATTGTAGAGCTTGGTGCTTCTAATTCAACCGCTTTCGGGAACTCAGCTCCATCCGCGTAAGCGAGTGCATATTTACCGCTATCTGAACTGATTTCTATAGTATTATTATCCTCAACAACAAAAGTTAAAGGCTGCTCTGGGAATGTTTTTAAAGTGTCTAGTAATAAGCGTGCAGGTACAGCTATAGAACCAACTTCATCAGCTTCGACAGCTATAGTAGTACTCATTGTAGTTTCAAGGTCTGAGGCAGATATTTTTAGTTGATTGTTAGTTAAATCGAACAAAAAATTATCTAAAATTGGTAACGTATTATTACTGTTGATAACACCACCTAACACTTGAAGTTGCTTTAATAATTGTGTACTAGAAACAATAAATTTCATTAAAATGAATTTTTAAAAATGGAATACAAATATATTCCATTTATATGAAGTTGCAAAGGATAAATTTTACACAATTTAATAAGTTAATAACAAAAATGTTAAGGTTTTCACAATTAATTATTATTGGTAAATTTTATGTTTAGATTTGCTTGGAATCGATAGTTAAACCTTTTATGAAACAGTATATTTTACTACTTTTCTTTTGTTTTTTTATATCCTTAAATTTTGCTCAAAAACCCTTAAAACAAAACTCTTCTGAGATTTATGAATCTGTACAGAAATTAAACTTTTTAGGATCAGTTTTATATGTTGCTGCACATCCAGATGATGAGAATACAAGATTAATTTCATATTTCTCAAATCATGTAAAAGCCAGAACAGCTTATTTGTCTTTAACGCGAGGTGATGGAGGTCAAAATTTAATAGGTCCTGAAATTCGAGAACTGTTAGGAGTTATTAGAACACAAGAACTATTGGCTGCTAGAAAGGTTGATGGTGGAGAACAGTTTTTTACAAGAGCTAATGATTTTGGTTATTCTAAGCATCCAGAAGAGACATTAGATATTTGGAGAAAAGATGAGGTTTTAAAAGATGTAGTTTCAGTTATTAGAAAGTTTAAACCTGATGTAATTGTTAATAGATTTAATCATAGAACTCCTGGTTCAACACACGGTCATCACACAACTTCAGCTATGTTGAGTGTGGAAGCTTTTGATCTTGCGGGTGATAAGAATTTTATAACACATTTCGGAGAAACATGGCAACCAAAGCGCTTGTTTTTTAATACGCACTGGTGGTTTTACGGTAGTAGAGAAAAATTTGATGAAGCGGATAAAAGCAATATGTTGAATTTTAATACAGGAGTGTATTACCCTACTAAAGGATTATCTAATAACGAAGTAGCGGCAATTGCCAGTAGTCAACATTTATGTCAAGGATTCGGACGCTTAACAACTAGAGGAGAAGAAGAAGAATATATCGAGTTGTTGAAAGGAGACTTACCAAACAATAAAAACAATGCTTTTGAAGGGATAGATACTTCTTGGAATCGTGTAAAAGACGGAAAAGCTATTGGCGATATTCTTAACGACGTCGAGAAGAATTTCAATTTCAGAGATCCTTCAATTCATATTCCTAAATT
Organism: Maritimimonas rapanae; assembly: GCF_057837205.1. NCBI lineage: Bacteria > Pseudomonadati > Bacteroidota > Flavobacteriia > Flavobacteriales > Flavobacteriaceae > Maritimimonas > Maritimimonas rapanae. Next base: position 655,256 of record NZ_JBYQFI010000001.1, read on the forward strand.
ACTAGAAGCTTATCAGTTAATAGAAAGATTAGAAGATGTTCATTGGAAAGAAATAAAATCTCAAGAGATCAAACAAATTATAGCTTCATGTATTGGGTTGTATTTAGAGGCTTCGGCTTCAGATAATTATGCAAACCCAAGTGGTGATGCAGAGATAAATATTGAAGTGTTAAATAGAAGTGAAGTAGAAGTAAAGTTATTGAGCGCGACTTATAATGGTAATTCTTTTGATATTAATGAAAATCTAGAAAATAATAAGAAGTATACTTCTAAACAAACCATATCGATAGATGCTAACAAGCAAGTTACAGCTCCTTATTGGTTATTAGAAAAAGGCACTTTAGGTATGTATAAAGTCAACAATAAGGAACTTATTGGCACGCCAGAGACAAAACCTTTACAGATGCAATTTTCATTCGAAATAAATGGTTTATCAGTAGACATTTATAAACAGATTATTCGTCGTTATTCTAAACCAGATAAAGGTGAATTGTATGAGCCATTTCAGATCGTACCTAAAGTAACTTCGAGTATTGCAGAAAAGGTTATCATTTTTGCTAACGAAAAGTCAAAAGAGGTAGCAGTTAAGATCAAAACAAATGCCAAAAATCTTGAAGGGAAAGTATCATTAAATCACCCAGAAGGATGGCAAGTAACCCCAACTTCTATAGATGTGTCTATTGAGCAAAAAGGAGGAGAAAGAACAGTGATTTTTAAAGTTACTCCTCCAGCTACACAAAACGAAGGAAAACTAAATCCAATAGTTACTATAGATGGAGAGTCTTTTGATAGAGAATTGATTGAAATTACTTATGATCATATTCCAAAGCAGTCGGTATTGTTACCATCTGAGGCTAAAGTTGTAAGATTAAATATTGCTAAAAAAGGACAGCGCGTTGCATATATTCAAGGAGCAGGTGATCAAATACCCGAGAGCCTACGCCAAATTGGCTATACTGTAATCGAATTAAAAGATGATCAAATCTCAGCAGATAATTTGCAAAATTTTGATGCTGTTATTCTTGGTATTAGAGCCTATAATGTAAATGACCGTGCTAAATATTATCAAAAAGACTTACACAATTACGTTGAGAATGGAGGGACTTTAATGGTTCAATATAATACGAGCCGTAGCCAAGTAGTAGAAAAAGTTGCTCCGTTTGACTTAAAGCTGTCTAGAGACCGTGTAACAGATGAAAATGCTAAGGTCACTATTTTAAACCCTGCTCATGAAGTGATGAGTTTTCCTAATAAAATTACCGATAATGATTTTGAAGGATGGGTGCAAGAGCGAGGTTTGTACTTTCCAAGTGAATGGGGATCAGAGTTTACCCCACTCTTAGAAATGAATGATAAAGGAGAAACCTCAAAAAAAGGAAGTTTACTAATAGCGAAGCATGGTAAAGGACATTTTATTTACACAGGATTAAGTTTTTTTAGAGAATTACCAGCTGGTGTACCAGGAGCTTATAGATTATTTGCAAATCTATTATCAGTAGGTAAGAACAATGTTGAAAAACCAATTAAAAATTAAATATGCAAGAAGATAAACCACCTTTTTTAGGATCATGGAAAAACGTGTACATTTTTGTACTTGCATTTCAAATATTCCTCATTTTTTGTTTTACCATTTTTACTAAAGTATACTCTTAATGCATATTCTAGATTGGACCATTTTAATCAGTATCTTGATTTTCATAGTTGTATATGGAGTTTGGAAATCTCGAAATATAAATAGTACTGAATCTTTTTTGCATGGTGATAAGAGTTTAAAATGGTATACCATTGGGCTTTCAGTCATGGCTACTCAAGCTAGTGCTATTACTTTTTTATCGACACCAGGTCAGGCTTATGAAGACGGTATGCGTTTTGCACAATTCTATTTCGGCTTACCATTAGCCATGGTGATACTCTGTATTTTCGTATTACCACTGTATTTTAGATTGAAAGTTTATACTGCCTATGAATTTCTTGAAGGTAGATTTGACCTTAAAACTCGCTCAATTACAGCTATTCTATTCTTAATTCAAAGAGGATTAGCAGCTGGCCTTACCATATTTGCGCCATCGATTATTTTGTCGTCAATTTTAGGGTGGAACTTAAATGTAACTAACGTGCTGATTGGAGCATTGGTTATTATTTATACAGTATCTGGAGGTACAACTGCTGTGAGTCAAACACAAAAACAACAGATGATTATCATCTTGACTGGTATGTTTGTGGCTTTTTTAATTTTAGTCTTTAAGTTGCCGGCAGATATTACTTTAAATGAAGCGGTTGGCGTTGCCGGTAAAATGGGTAAATTAAATGTTGTCGATTTTGAGTTTGATTTATCAAATAGATATAATATATGGTCAGCATTACTTGGTGGTACATTTTTATTTCTTTCCTATTTTGGCACTGATCAATCTCAAGTACAGCGTTATTTATCCGGAAAATCACTTACAGAAAGTAGATTAGGATTATTGTTTAACGGTATTTTTAAAGTACCAATGCAATTTGCTATCCTATTTGTAGGTATTATGGTGTTTATGTTCTATCAATTTAATGCTTCACCGTTACATTTTAATAAAGCAAATGTAGATGCCATACAGAATTCTGAATATGCTACTGAATACAAACAGCTAGAAAATGAATTAGCAACCGTAAGTAAAGAAAAACAAGATGCTATTTATAAAGTTGTAGAAGATAATAATGATGTTGTTGCTGTGGCTGAAATGAATGGTTTATTAAATAAAGAATTGAGTATTCGAAAATCTGCTAAAAATCTAATTGCCGACTATAGCGAAAAGAGCAATCAAGATCTAGAAGTTGAAGATGGTGATTATGTGTTTATCACTTTTGTTACAAAACACTTGCCTATTGGCTTAATAGGGCTCCTCTTAGCTGTTATCTTTTCTGCTGCAATGTCTTCAACAGCTTCTGAATTAAATGCATTAGCAACTACTACCGTAGTAGATATATACCAGCGTTCTTTTGTAAAAGATAAAGACGATAAGCACTATTTAAAAATGTCTAAATTTTTTACACTTATTTGGGGTATTATTGCTTTAATATTTGCTTCTATAGCATCTTTATTTGACAATTTAATTGAAGCTGTAAATATTATAGGATCGTTGTTCTACGGAACCATTTTAGGAATTTTTGCAGTGGCTTTCTTCGTTAAAAAAGTAAAAGCAAATGCTGTCTTTATAGGAGCAATTATTGCTCAGACATTAGTAATAACACTATTTGTATTAGATAAGCAAGGTACAATCTCATTAGCTTATTTATGGCTGAATTTAATAGGATGCTTAGCAGTAATGATTATATCTTGGTTAATACAATCATCAACTAGGAGTGGAGAATAAAAAAACCTCAGCACAAGCTGAGGTTTGAAAATATTATTTAAAGTTTCTTTACTTTGTAGAAACCGGAATACTCAATCGTGCTTTTTCCCAAGCAAAATTAATGGCATCTTTAGCTACTGTATAAGCTAAAGACTCTTGGTTATCCTTTACAAATTCTGGCTTTACATTTACTCTAACAACATCTTCACTTTCTTTATAAGAATAAGCTCCCCAAGCATCACTTTTAGTATTAAAAATTGCTACCCAATCGCCATCCTTTTTTGGAATTATAAAGAAGCCGTATTTACCAGCTTTTAATGATTTACCACCAATAGTTACATCGTTATCGAATGTTACTGTAGTATTTTCATTAGCACCAGCACGCCATACTTTGTCATATTTTTCTAAACCGCCCCAAACAGTTCTACCTTTAACACTAGGCGAACCATAATCAACAGTTACATTTACAGAATTAATAGTACCCGTAGCGTTTTTTCTAGGGCTTTTTTGTGCACAACCAACTGAAGCGATTAACACAAAACATACTAATAGACTTAATTTTTTCATTCTAAAATTTTAAAAGTTATTAAATTGTTTGTCGATATAGGTTTGGTTTCATTACTTTTTATTTAGACCACTCTGCGATGGATGCTTTATTCATTTGAACAAAGTTAGCATTACCTGCAGCTTCAGCTCCTTCTAAAGATTCTTTAGCGGCAGCTATAGCTTCAGTTTTCTTTCCTAAACCAGCTAAGATTAATGCTTTTTCACGCTTCATCCACCAAGCTTTATCATTAATTTCGACAGCTTTGTTAATCCAGGTAAGAGCTTGGTTTAAATCTTTGCCGTTATTTCTGTAGTATCCTGCAGAATTGTAATAATCATTAGCAGAAGGGCCTTTCATTACTTTAGTAATACTTTCAATAGCTTTAGCGTCAGTAGGAACATTAAATGGAACACCTACATAAACATCTTCCCAAAGCATACCCAGTGTAGCACCATCGTTTTTTAAATCGTCAAAAGTCATAGTAAAACTTTGAATTGGCATTGGCATTTTTTGTACAGGTACTATTGCAGTTAAAGCAACTTTTGCATCACTCCATTCTTGTGGAGTACCACCGCCTGCATAATCAGTATAGAAATATACTTTCCATTTATCAGCATTTGGCTTAGTAAAGATTGCGTAAGTACCTTTTTTCAAAGTATCACCATTGATAGTGATATCATCTTTAAAAGTAATTTTTGTTCTTGCGTTAGCTCCAGTTCTCCATACTTTGTCATATGGTACGAGTTCTCCAAATATCTTTCTTCCTTTCATTGATGGACGAGAATATTCTAACACAACATCAGTTAAACCAACAGTTTGTTTTAGTTTAGAAGATGGGCTTGGTGCCGGTGTTTTTACTTGAGCATTGATAGAAAAGCTAGTTGCTACTACCAATAGGAGCAGTGAAATTTTTTTGATCATGATTTTTAAAATTTAGGTTATTATAGTGATTCAAAGATACTATAAATAAAAGCGGATTAAGAATGCTTTAACGTTTCTTTAACTATACTTTCTTTTACGGAAATAACTAAAAACAAATCCGAATAGACCTAATAAAACAAGTGGAAGTAAGACGTTGATCAGTTGCCATTTTGTTTTTTCTGCAAAAGCTTTTTGTTTATCTAAAAACTGAAGTTTAATTGTTTTTGAACGCAAATTAATTAGACCAGAATCGTCTAATAAGTAGTTTACAGCATTTAAAAGAAAAGTGGCATTGCCATGACGAAGATTGGTCCATTTATCTAATCCTAACTCTAAAGGTTGCCCTTGATGTATTTGATTTGCTATTACATCGCCATCAGAAATCAAGATCATTTTATTAGTAGTACTTTTATCTTTAAATAAATTGGTTTCAAAAGGTTTTATTCTATTCGTATAAGCCGATTTAAATTCACCTTCTAGCAAAACACCTAATATTTTATTGCCATTGTTATAATCTTGAGGGGCGGGTTTTTTTGAAACTTCATCTAACGAAATAATACTTGGTGTACCAACTGGTTTAGAAAGCGTGGAACTTTGTAATAAGACTGTTTTATTAATGCTGTTTTTTAAAGTATCAATTGAACTTGCGAATCGTAAGCCAATAGGATCTGTATTACTTGTAATAGGATGATCGTTCTTAGAAGTGATTACAGGATAATATTGCCAAAGAAAATCTTGAAATTGTGTTCTATTACCTACCTGACCTGCAGCCAAACGAATTGTTGAGCTGTACATATCTTTAACTAGATCATAATTTAATCGTACACCATAACTGAATAATAAATCTGTAATATCTAAATCACGATTAAAAGCTAAAGCCTGCCCGTTTTGCATTAGACTATCCATTTCGGCAACTACATTATCAACTAACCAAAGAGATTTTCCACCATTGATGATATATTGATCTAACGTAAATTTTTCTAATTCAGAAAATTTCTCTGTTGGTTTAGCAATAATAGTTAAATCATATCCAGTTAATTTATCTAAAGTTAGTTGTGGGTTGGCACTAACTGAATCTAAAGTAAAAGGTGCCAAACGATAATATTCTCTTAATTTCATTCCAAAACTAGCCAAATAAACATCTTCTAATTCTCCATTTCCTTTTAAAATGGCAATAGTTTGTTTTTTATCTGATGATATTTTATGGAATGCATCAGCGAAAGCATATTCTAAATTTTGAATAGAGCCTTGCAATTGTTCTTCTTGTGAATTAGCTGAATGACTTGCTAATAATGAAACATTTTCCATTCTGTTTTTATATTCTATGGTTGCCCAAGGAAAAATAACAGCTTCAGAAATTTTCCCATCTTCTTGAACTGATAATCTACTTGGTTGTAACCCTTTCTTAATCAATTTTTCAGCTTGGTTTAATGGGTCTACAAACCGGAATTTAATGTTGTTATTTAAAGCTTTTAATTCTTCTAAATATTGGCGTGTTTCAGTTTGTAATCTTTTAAATTCTGAAGGAAAGTCTCCTTGTAAATACACAGTTACTAGAGCGGTTTCATCAATAGTATCGAGAATGTTTTCTGAGGTTTCAGACAACGTATAACGCTTATCTTCGGTAAGATCGAAACGTTTGTAGAATTTATTTGCTAAAAAATTTAGAACAATTAATCCTATAGCTAAAGCTATTATATTGGTATACTTTTTCATTATTCTTGTTCTAATTTTAATTTAGTTAAGAATAAAAAGAAAGCGGTAATACTTACAAAATAGATAAGATCACGCGTATCTATAACACCTCTAGAAATACTGTTAAAGTGTTCTTTCATACCAAAATTTCGAATACCATTTATGATATTTAAATCAGCTAAAGCTTCGAAACCATAATACATAAAAAATGAAATGATTATGGCTAGAATAAATGCGACTATCTGATTGTTAGATAGAGTAGAAGTGAAGAGTCCAATAGAGGTATATGCACTTGCTAAGAAGAGTAAGCCAATATAAGAGCCTATAGTGCTGCCGACATCTATATTGCCAATAGGATTGCCTAACTTTATGACACTGAACACATAGATTAATGTTGGTATTAACGCTAGAATAATCAACATTAAAGCTCCAAAATACTTACCAAGAACTATTTGCCAATCTGTTAGAGGTTTAGTTTTTAAAATCTCGATGGTTCCTAACCTAAATTCATCTGAAAAACTACGCATCGTTATTGCAGGAATTAGAAAAAGAAAAAACCAAGGAGTTATAAAAAAGAAAGCATTTAAATCTGCAAACCCAGCATTTAAAATATTGAATTCACCTTTAAAAACCCATAAAAGGAGTCCGTTAATGAGTAAAAAAACTGCAATCACCAAATAACCTATTGGTGAAGCAAAAAATGAGTTAAGTTCTTTCTTTAAAATTGCAAACATATTACTGCGCTATTGGTTGCCAAATTTTATTAGTAGGTTTTTTGCCAGTCAAAATTTCAAGAATTTCTAAGAAAAAAGTATTTTCATCTTTACCGCTATCGCTTATCATTTTTTTAAACGCAGCTCTAGACATAGTAAACAATTCTGTTAAGTCAATTTTCCATATATCATCTTCTTTATAAAAATGAAAAAAGAATGGTGTTTTTTGTCCGTTATATATAAATTCTGCTTTTGCAAAATTTTCATTAATTGTAGTTCCTCCAATAGTGTTGCTAGCTACGCTATTTTTACCTACCATACCTTCTTTTATAGCATATAATAAAAGAGCTTTACCGTCAAATGATAATATATCAGCCTCACTAGTTCTGTGTCTAATAGATAAGACCATTAGCTTATCTAAAACACCTAAGCCAACTACTTCTGTTGAATCTGCTTTTTTAGTTGTTTCCAGTATATCAGAATAATATTTTATAGTTCTAGAATCTACATACTTTATAGCTTCTTCTCCATTGTCATTTAAAATAGCTTCTTTATATGAATTAAATGAATTTACTATTTGATCATGGTCACTTTCTTGAGAAAAAGCACTAATAGCAAATAAATAAAAATATATTATTAAACTTAATTTTTTCATTCGTTATAATTGTGAACTTATTTTATCAACACTCCAAGCTTCTGGTTTATCATTAAATAGTGCTTTGGTTTGCGCCCATATTCCTTTAAATAATTCTGAACTTCTATAATTTTCTAGGTCTTGTTCGGTGTTCCAATAACTATATGTAAATAACACATTTGTATGTTGTTTATCACGATATAATTCTAAGAGATTACACCCTTTAGAACCTCGTACTTTATCCTTTATTTCATCAAAATTTGATAAAAATTCATCTACTTTTTCTGGCACAAAAGTCATTTTAACAATACGTACAAACATAACTATTTAAATCTTACGGTTATGGTATCGCGATAATCTAATCCTAGTAAACTCGAAGCACCTCCAACAGTCTTCAAATTACTGCGATAGATAGCAATTTCTAGAAAATCAGCTGAATTAAAAATAGCAAGTTTTTTCCCATCAGCTTGACGATTTTCACTAGCTATTTCATAATTCACTACTTCATTATATTGTCTGAAAATTTTATTAAAAGAATAATTTCGAGCTATCACCTCAAAATCACGCCCTTTACCTATTTCATTAAATAATTTTTTGCTGATGTTGCTAATAACATTACCGTAATTGTCAATATAAATTACACTACCAACAATCTGAGTTTTATCCTCATTAATATAAGGATGCACTTCAGTTAATTGTTTATAGTTTTCTATCTCTTTCCCTATTACTTCTAATGTTCCTCCACGAGTAATATGACAGGCTACTTTTACAAAAACATCCAACACATTAAAACTACTTATAATGGCATTATGAATTGTAATCTCTACCATTTTTTCTGGCTTAATTTCTGAGGCGATCATAGAAATAACACCATTGTCTGGGCAGATAAAATATTGGTCATCTAGTTGTAGAGCAATATGTTTATTCTCTATACTCAATTCTGAGTCTACTCCGATAATATGAATGCTTCCTTTTGGAAAATTCTGATAAGCGTTTTTAACAATATAGGCAGTTTCAGTGATGTTAAATGGTGAAACTTCATGTGAAATATCTATTACATTAACATTATTTAACTCGTTGAAAATAGCTCCTTTAATTGCACCAACAAAATGATCTTTAGTACCGAAATCTGTTGTTAAAGTTATTAAAGGCATTTGTTAATTATTTCCGAAATTGACTCGTAGTTTGTATTATAAATTGTGTAAATTTATTGTGCAAATCTAATGATTTATAGATTATAAATTTGTAGATTATAAGGTAGTTTTAAACATATAATAAACATTAAACCAATTTCATTTGAACGAAAGAATTATTGAATTAACAGAGATAAATCCTAAAGATTTTTTTGGTACACAAAACAGTAATATTGAGCAATTAAAAAAGTATTTTCCTAAGATTAAAGTCGTTGCTCGAGGGAGCAAAATAAAAATATATGGTGAGAAAGAGCTTTTAGACGAATTTGAGAAACGCCTTAAGATGCTTGTAAATCATTTTAACCGCTATAATAAATTGGACGAAAATAGTATAGAACGATTATTAACTTCTAGCGAAATAGAAGACCGAAGCTCAAAAAGAGCTGGTGACGTTTTGGTGCATGGTGTGAGTGGTAAATTGATAAAGGCTCAAACCGCCAATCAGCGTAAAATGGTTGATGCTATTGACAAGAATGATCTATTATTTGCTGTAGGACCTGCAGGAACGGGTAAAACATATACAGCGGTTGCATTAGCTGTTAAGGCTTTGAAAGAGAAAGAAGTGCGTAGAATTATTTTAACTAGACCTGCTGTTGAGTCTGGCGAAAATTTAGGATTTCTACCAGGAGATCTAAAAGAAAAATTAGATCCTTATATGCAGCCATTATATGACGCTCTAAGAGATATGATAGCTCCAGAGAAATTAGCATCATATATAGAAACAGGGGTTATTCAAATAGCACCATTAGCTTTTATGAGAGGTCGTACTCTAGATAATGCATTTGTAATTTTAGATGAAGCACAGAATACTACACATGCCCAAATGAAGATGTTCTTAACACGTATGGGTAAACATGCTAAGTTTATTATTACTGGTGATCCTGGTCAAATTGATCTTCCGCGAAAGCAAGTTTCTGGTTTAAAAGAATCTCTACTTGCTTTAAAAGATATTAAGGGTATTGCTATGGTGTATTTAGATGATAAAGATGTAATTCGCCATAGATTGGTTAAAGAGGTGATAGCTGCTTATAAGAGTATTGAAACTGAATAATTTTATTGCTAGTCATTTACGATTACTTTACTTTTGCGTGCAATTATTGCACAACACGACATGAATACAATTAACAGAACCGATTTTAACTTTCCGAAACAAAAATCGGTCTATAGAGGTAAGGTTAGAGAAGTTTATAATATCAATGATGATTTATTGGTAATGATTGCGACAGATAGGCTTTCTGCTTTCGATGTAATTATGCCTCGCCAAATACCTTATAAAGGACAAATTCTTAATCAAATTGCTGCTAAAATGATGCAAGCAACCGAGGATATAGTACCTAATTGGATATTGGCTACACCAGACCCTAATGTTGCTATCGGCCATTATTGTGAACCTTTTAAGGTAGAAATGGTAATTCGTGGCTACTTGTCTGGACATGCTGCTCGAAAATACAAAGCTGGTAAGCGATTACTTTGCGGAGTGCAGATGCCAGATGACATGAAAGAGAATGATAAATTTCCTAAGTCAATTATTACGCCATCTACAAAAGCTGATAATGGCGAACATGATGAGGATATTTCTAGAGAAGACATTTTAGCTAAAGGAATTGTTTCTAAAGAAGATTATGAAATTTTAGAAAAATACACGAGAACTTTGTTTAAAAGAGGTACAGAAATCGCTGAAAAAAGAGGATTAATTCTTGTAGATACCAAATATGAATTTGGTAAAACTAAAGATGGAAAAATTGTATTGATTGATGAAATTCATACGCCTGATTCTTCACGTTATTTTTATGCTGATGGTTATGAAGACCGACAAGCTAGAGGAGAAACTCAAAAACAGTTATCAAAAGAATTTGTAAGACAATGGTTAATTGCTAACGGATTTCAAGGTAAAGTTGGTCAACAAATACCTAAAATGTCTGATGAAAAGATTACTGAAATTTCAGATCGCTATATAGAACTCTATGAAAATATAACAGGTGAACGCTTTGTGAAATCTGATCTTTCAAACATTACAAAGCGTATTAATGATAGCGTGATTAAATATTTACAGTCTTAGGTCGTGAATGAGTTTTTAAAATATCTAATTCTATCATGTACTTTTTCATTTTTTGACAAATTGTAAAAAAAAGCCTATATTACAACATCATTTGAGTACTACTTACTTAATGATAAATTGCTTTGAAAAGTTACTCTCTGATAGATATTATAAAAAACGCTTTTCCTAAACGATTGGTTTTGTTGGCATTAGCTCCAATTTTACTTGGTTTTATTATTAATTATAATGCTTCTGAGGGTTTTTTTTCTACTCTAGTTAATATAATCTGGATCCCGATTTTGCTTTTGCCTTTTTTTTTAACAAAATGGAAGATTTTTTACAAATTAGTGGTCATTTTTTATTTTTTTATTGGGCTCTTAGAAATAACACATTGGTTAGTTGTTGGAGGTCCCATTACTGCTAATAGTTTATTAGTTATATCTGATTCGAATTATACTGAAGCAACCGAATTTTTTGAATCTAAGGCAGACATCAACCTTATATTATTATTACCATACTTTATTTTATTTGTTTTTTCTATTAAAAAAACACCCTCAATTGAATTTAATAAAAATTTGAAATATATTCCTATAATATTATTCACAGGTTTAGTATTATGGTATTCATTATCTAGCCTCTCTGAAGTTTTAGCTAAAGGAGTTCCTAACTTTGTAAAGCTTTCACACTCTACTTTATTTGATTTAAGAAAATATAAAAGCGCAGTTAGAAATAATAAGCTTAAAAATATAGATGTTAACTTAAAAGATGAATATAAAAAAAGAATATTTGTCCTAATTATTGGAGAGTCTACATCAAGAAACCATATGTCGATTTATGGTTATTCCAAAAAAACTAACCCTAAATTAGAATTGAGGAATGATATAGTTGTCTTTAATGATGTAATTTCTTCTCATCCATTTACTATTAAATCTGTATTATCAATGCTTTCTAATTCGAATATCGAAAATGAAATGCAATTTGATAAAACTATTGACTTAATTGATGTTTTTCATTCTGCTGGTTATAAAACATATTGGATTTCTAATCAACCAAGACTAGGATGGTCTGAAAATTTGATTAGTTCAATAGGCAATAAATCTGATTATACCAATTATGTTAACAGTTTAAGCAATTCTACTTTTGAAGGGGAAAAAAAAATATCTTACGATGAAAAATTGTTCGCCCCGTTTGACGGAGTATTAAAAGATAGTGTTGATAAAAAATTTATTGTTTTACACCTCATGGGGACGCATCTTGTTTATAATAAAAGATATCCACCACATTATGACTTTTTTAAAATAAAGTCAAGAAAGAAAAAAGAAATAATTTTATCTGAGTACCATAATTCGGTGTTATATAATGATTTTGTAATAGACAACTTTTTTAGTAAGCTTAAAAGCCATACAGAATTAGATAAAAGTTTGATTTCTTCAGCTATTTATTTATCTGATCATGGTCAAAACGTATATGACGAATTTAACGGATTAGGGCATACTTTTACTAATAAAATACCTAAATCTCTTTTTGAAATTCCTTTTATAGTATGGTTGTCTCAAAATTTTGTTTTAAATGATAGTAGTAAGGTAAACATTATAAAATCTAATAAGAGTAAACCTTTTTCATCTGATGATTTATTTCATACTATATTGGATTTAAATGGAATAGAAACAGAACTATTTGAAGAGAAGAGAAGTTTATTTAACGAAAAATTTAACCTTAAGCGTATTCGTTTAGTTGAAGATGGAGATGATTATGATAAAAAAATTAAAAATGATTGAGTTGCGGGGTTATTTTAAAACTTGAATTTTTAATGAAATGGTTTTAAAATATTATATGTTATCTATATATTAACGATTTTGTCAAATTTAAAATGCTTAATTCTAACATACACTTTTTCATTTCTTGATAAGTCCGTTCTATATCGTTATCCAGCCCTATAGAAAAACGTATTAAACCGTCTGATAAACCCATTTCGGTTTGTTCATCTTCTGGTATTTCTGATGAAGTTCCAGTGCCAGGTACGTTAAATAAGGTCTTGTAGAATCCTAAACTTACTGCCAAGTATCCTAAGTTGCGCTCTTGCATCATTTCCATAAACTCATTGGCTTTTTCTAAAGAATCAACACCGATGGCAAGCATTCCGCCAAAACCATATTCTTCATTGTACATAGATTTAAAAAGTTCGTGTTGTTTATGACTTTTTAACCCAGGATAACTGATATTAATACCATCTTGCTCAAATTTTTCCGCCAAATACAAAGCATTCTCACTATGTTTTTTCATTCGGATATGCAACGTTCTTAAATTTTTAAGAACACTCGCAGCACGTAAGCTATCCATTACTGGGCCTAACAACATTGAGGCACCATCATTTACATTTCGTAAGTCATTGATAAATTCATGAGTTCCACAAATTACACCACCAACTGTATCGCTAGAACCATTAATAAATTTTGTTAATGAGTGTATAACGACATCTGCGCCTAATTGAGCTGGAGAAATATTTAAAGGTGAAAAAGTATTGTCAACGACCAATTTTAGATTGTATTTTTTTGCTAATTCTGCTAAAGCAGGAATATCTGCAACTTCTAACAAAGGATTGCTAACCGATTCACAGTAAATAACTTTTGTATTTTCAGTTATAGCAGCTTCAACTTTTTCGAGATTTGTAATATCTACAAAAGTGTTAGAAATATTAAATTTTGGAACAAAATTCTTTAAGAATGCATAGGTACCACCATAAATAGTTCTAGCTGAAACGATATGATCACCTGCGTTACACAATTGTAAAAGTACTGGCGTTATGGCTCCCATGCCTGAAGCTGAAACATTAGCCGTTTCTGTGCCTTCCATGGCAGCTAAAGCTTCACCTAAATATAAATTACTTGGGCTTGTATGTCGAGAATATAAATAGCACCCTTCTAAATTGCCTTCAAAGGTGTCTGCCATAGATTTGGCCGCTAAAAAAGTATAAGTTGATGAATCTGAAATTGATGGATTTACCCCCCCGAACTCTCCAAAGTACTGTAAATCTTGAATTTTGTCTGCTGGCTTAAACTTCATTGGTCTTATTTTTAAACAAAGAACTTAATTATTAGAATATTTATCAATTTAAATTAATATATTTAGATAATATATCTATATTTTAACTATATAATAATTTATTAATCTACATTTGATATGTGTTAATGGATTATTTAGAAAAATTTTCATTATGAAGTTTGATGAAATAGACAGAAAGATATTACTTCTCCTACAAAAAAATAGTAAAGCTACTACTAAAAAACTATCACTTGCTTTAGATCTATCTGCTACAGCTATTTACGAACGTATAAGAAAGTTAGAAAGGGTAGGTGTAATAGAAAAATATGTAGCTGTAATAAATAAGGAAAAGGTAGATAAGGCATTTGTAGTTTTTTGCCATATCAAACTAGTACAACACAGTAATGAATTCTTAACCAAATTTGAATCAGAAGTAATTAAGCTGGATGAGGTTTTAGAATGTTATAACGTGAGTGGAGAGTACGATTATATTCTAAAAATTGTGGTGAAGAACATGAAAATTTATCGCGAGTTTATTAATACTAAGCTTACTAAGTTGCAGCATATTGGCAGTACACATAGTATTTTTATTATAAGTGAATTAAAAAACAGCTCTGAAATTTTGGTATAAAAAACCAGCCTTAAGCTGGTCGTTTCTAATTATTAAGTAATATTACTTTTTGGCTTTTACATTAACGGTAATTACAATATCATCATAAATTAACTTATTCTTTAAGTTGTCAAAGAATTTACCAGAACGAAATCTTATATCCCATTTAGTTCTGTCTATTTTAAATTCACCACTTTTCACCGTTACATTGTCTCCATCATTAGAAATATCAGCTAAAAACGATACATCTTTGGTGATTCCTTTTATAGTCAGTTCACCATTTACTTGAGTTTTACCATCTTTTGCCTCGCTGCCTGTTACTTTATAAGACCCAGTAGTATGATTATCAACATCAAAAAAATCTTTAGACTTTAAATGATTTACCAATTTGTCATTATTTTTTCCAGGTTTTATATCTAATACCTTTATAGTATTCATGTCAATTACAAAATCGCCTCCAACTAATTTGCCACCTTCAAAAACAAAATTTCCTTTCGAAATTGATAAAGTACCATCATGAGTTTTACCAGGTCTAGATGCCGCCCATGTTATGGTAGACTCTTCTACAACAGCATTATATGTTTCCGATTCAATTCCTTTAAAAGAGACTAATATCAAGCCTAATACAAAAAGAGTTATTACTATTTTTTTCATTTCTTTAGTTTTAATTTTATTACTACTTAATAGTCGAATTAATTGATTTTCATTACAGTTTCAAATATTATTCCATAAAAAAACATCCTCAATTTTTATTAAGGATGTTTTCTACTATTTCTATAAATGAATTAGTTCTTCAATTCTTGCTTTATACCTTCAAATTCCGATTCACCTTCTTGTTTTGGCCAAGTGTTATTAGTCATATCTATATCGGCAGTTTCTAGATCAGGGTCAACTACAATGCTTGTTATTCTTTTTGAAGTTGCGTAAACCTTTTTTACTTCTGCGTCATTTTTATTCCAAATTTGGGCAGGATATTTCTTACGTTCTTTAGTACCATCTTCATAAGTAATATCTACAATTAAAGGTAGTACTAGTCCTCCTGGTTTATCATAGGTAACTTCATAAAAGTAATTTGGAGCTTCTTTTAATTGCTCTTTTTGTCTTTCGGTTAATGAGGCTAAATGGTCATTTAACATTTTAAAATCTCCTACCTTTTTGGCATTTTCATCTTTAGTAGGATCACCTTCTGCAAAGTACACTAGTCTATCTTTGTAATCATCTAGATTTAAACCAAAGCGTTTTGCATCTGCTTTAGCTTTATCTGTTGGCTTATCTGTTAAATAATAACTTTTAACACCTTTTATACCAACATCATTATAATCTGTTGTGTAAAACCATCCTCTCCAGAACCAATCTAAATCCATAGCAGCAGCATCTTCCATACTTCTAAAGAAATCTGCAGGAGTTGGGTGTTTGAACATCCAACGCTTAGAATATGTTCTAAATGCATAATCGAACAATTCTGGCCCCATAATAGTGCTTCTAAGCATCCATAAACCGGCTGCAGGTTTTGTATAAGCATTTGGCCCAAAATTATATACATTATCACCTTGAGACATAATAGGAGATAAGCGATCTTGATCAATACTCATATATCGTACGATGTCTTTTGGTAAATTACCTGTATCAAAATTAGGATCATATTCATATTCAGCTAACATTTCAACAAACGAGTTAATTCCTTCGTCCATCCATGTCCATTGACGTTCATCAGAATTGACAATCATTGGAAAGAAATTATGACCAACTTCATGTGTAATTACACCAATCATTCCATTCTTTACTCGATCAGAATAAGATCCGTCTTCTTTTGGGCGACCATAATTCCAACAAATTTGAGGGTATTCCATTCCTTGTTGTGCTGCATGTACAGAAATAGCTTTATGATAAGGATAATCGAAAGTATATTTAGAATATACTTTTAATGTATTTGCTACAACTTTTGTTGAGTGTTCTTCCCATAAAGGATTTCCTTCTTTAGGATATAATGAATATGCCATAACTGACTTACCATTAATTTCAACAGCCATTCCATCCCAAATAAATTTTCTTGAACTTGCAATACCAAAATCTCTTACGTTTTCTGCGTGAAATTTCCAAGTCTTAGTTTTTTTAGATCTGCTTTTTTCAGCTTCTTCAGCTTCAGCTTGAGTAACAATCATTACTGGCTTATCGAAAGTCTTTTTCGCAAGTTGTAAACGCTTGTATTGTTCTTTAGTTAAAACCTCTTTTTCATTTAATAACTTACCAGTTGCATTTAAAACGTGATCAGCTGGTGCAGTAATGTTCACAGTATAATTACCGAATTCAAGTGCAAATTCACTTCGCCCCCAAAACTGCATGTTTTGCCAACCTTCTACATTGTTATAAACTGCTAATCTTGGAAAGAATTGAGCAATTACATATAGGTTGTTTCCATCTTTTGGGAAATGCTCATAACCTGAACGCCCATCACTTTCATTGATATAATCATTAATATTATACCACCATTTAATCTTGAAAACATATTTTTCACCAGAAGCTAAAGGCTTCGGTAAATTAATACGCATCATTGTTCTGTTTATAGAATGCGATAAAGGCTTGTTATTAGCATCTCTAACGTATTCTAAATTAAAACCACCTGCAAAAGGCTTCTTTAAATAATTACCAGTAAAAGTTCTTGGCCCATTAAAAGAAGCATTAAAGCTACTGGCTTGAGCATCTGGAGTTTTAGAATCTGGAGCTCTCATGTTTTGGTCTAATTGCACCCAAAGATATTCTAGAGCATCCTTTGAATTATTGTGATATGTTATAACTTCATCACCAAATAGTTTTCTGTTTTCATCATCTAATGTAATATTCATTACATAATCTACCTGCTGCTGTGTATATTCATGCCCAGGTGCACCAGAAGCTGTGTGTTGCGAATCTGGAGTCGGTAATTCTTGCTTTAATTGTCTAAACTTACTGATGTTTAAATGACCGGGTTTTCTTTCTTTTTTTTCTTCTTCTTGAGCAAAAGATGCTGATGTTATTAAAAGAAAAGATAAAAGTAAATAACCTAATTTTTTCATTTTTTATTGTGGATTTAATTTAATTTCCGAAAGTACTTATTTAAGAGGATTTTAAGAATACTCTTTAAAGTTTTAACAAATCTTTATCATTCTTAGAAGTTAGGATAAAAGATTTCTTTTTCTTGTTAATATTCAACTTGATAATATTTTGTTGATCGGAGTATATTTCCATCAACATATTATTCTTAATTTCAATTGATTGGATATTGTTAATATTTTCAATTTCAATGTATAATTTCATTTCATCTGAATCATACTTTTTACCTAAATAATTGTATGCTTCTGTTTTGTTATTTATAGTAACTAAAAATTTATCGGCTATATATTTAGATATATAATCGTCTATGTTAGTCAATTCTTCTTTAGTGGTGAGTTCTGGTTCAATTTCAAACTGATTTTTTAATCCATTTTCTAGATCATCTATAAATACGGTCATTGTTATCTGTATTGCTTTGCTTTTTTCTGAGTAATCAATTTTAGTAAAACTAATGTAGTATTTATGTGCTGAGAATGATAAAAATAAAATGCTAATAGACAGTAATAGGTAATTTTTAACAGTATTCATTCAAGAAAGTATTAGATGCAAATGTCTTTAAACAAGTTTGATTGAACAAAAAACATTCCAAAAATTATTTTTTGATTTCTTTTAAATAAGGTTTACTTTCTTCTATAAATATATTAGTGAGTTCTAATATTCTATTTTTGTTATAAAGCGCAACGATATTATCTTTTAGACAAAAATTAAGAAAGTCATCAATTTCTTCAAAAGGAATATGAAGAGTTTTAATAAAGAATTCATCTTTAAAATGTTGACGTATTTTTTTGATAGTTTTCAAGTTAATACTTCTTAATTTATCCTCTTTAATTAATTTTTTTAATTTTCGATCTTTTTTACGTTTGCCAGATAATACATAATATAAATTATCAATTCCTCCTTTTCTACCTAATAATGGGCCTAATAATAATGCATCTAAAATTACTATAGGAGTACTGGCCTTAGTGTGTCCATCTAACCTTGCGTCAAGTTTAGTTTTAGGCTTTTTATCTGCATTTGGTAGATTTAGACGTTTAGCTACACTAATAGGTTTTATAACAATTTCATCCAATTGATTTATTCTAGGCTTAAGTTCTATAATAATTTGTATTCTTTGTAAATCTATTTTTGAAATAATTCTACGGTGAATTTCAAATTGAACAGCCGAAAATACTAAGGTATCATTTACTTTAACTGGGATTGCGAAGTCACCATATCTATTTGAGAGTGTACCTTTTTGAGTATTTTTATTTACTATATGTATCTTTTCAACAGATAAAGAATCACTTACGATTTTACCATGCAAAACTTTCCTATTATTTTGGGCAGGAAGTTTTATATATTGAATAAACAAAACAAAGACTAAAAATAGAAGTAATTTTTTATGCATAGGCTGACTTGATTTTCACAAAGTAATTATCAGTTATCATAAATAATTATTAAATCTATTGTAAACTTTTGTTAAACGTTTATTTTTAGATGTTAATTAATTAAAATGAAAAACTTAATAATTGCGAGTACTTCTACAGTTCACGGAAGTGGTTATTTAGAATATTTATTACCAGCTCTAAAAAACTTATACAAAGGTGTAAGCGAAATTTTATTTATTCCTTTCGCGAGACCAAGTGGTATAACATATGGTGAGTATACAGAAATTGCTAGAAAAGCTTTCGCTCAAATAAATGTTGAGGTAAAAGGAATTCATGAATTTGTCGATTATAACGAAGTAATTAAGAATTCTCAAGGGATTTTTGTTGGAGGAGGAAATACTTTTGTTTTGGTAAATGAACTATACAAATACGATTTATTTAATGTTTTAAAAGAAACTATTGAAAAAGGGACTCCATATTTTGGAACAAGTGCTGGTAGTAACATTTGTGGATTGTCGATGCAAACAACAAATGATATGCCAATTACTTATCCACCAAGTTTAGAGACAATGGGTATTATTCCTTTTAATATTAATGCACATTATTTAGATCCTGACCCAAATTCTACTCATAAAGGAGAAACTAGAGAAGTTAGAATTAAAGAATTTCATGCTTATAATGATATTCCAGTTTTAGGTTTACGAGAAGGTAGTTGGTTAGAAGTTAAGGATGAGAAAATTATTCTTAAAGGGAACTTAAAAACAAGATTGTTTAGAAAAAAACATGAACCGATTGAATTAGAACCAGAAATTGATCTTTCTACTTTAAGGTAGTGGGTCTTTACTCACATCATATATTTCTAAATCAATAGCAATGTTTTTAGAAAACTCACTTTTTTTTACATTTTCTGTCAAGTTAGAATATAGTTTTGCTATAGTGTCTTTATGTACATCGTTGTTGTTTAGTAAAGAATATAGGACCATAGAAGAAACAAAAGAATCTGGATTATTTCTGACAAAATTTAGACCATGCTGATTATTTTCAGTCTGTATAGCTTTCATTTGCTGATTAATATTAGCTAGTTTTACGATATTATTTTCTGCCCGGGCTTTTTGAAATTCATGGAAAAGATTGTTCATTTTTGATGAAATCTTTTTTGATTCGTCTTTATATTTTCTCAGCTGATCATTAAGCTTTGTACCACTTATTTGAGCATTTATTAAATCATTGACATTAGCTTTTATATTAATTGTGCCTTTTTCAACTATTGGAAAAATACCTTGCTTGTAGTCTTCAATAAAAATTCCATAAACCTCAGGTAAATCTATATTACCCTTAAATGTCGCATTTCCATTTTTTGTAAAAGTAGAATCTATTAGAATAGAAATATTGTTTTCTTGTTTTTTGAGAACTAATTTTGAATTTTCTTTTAAAGTTTGCCCATCAATATTAATAGTGTAGTTAGTATTAGATAATTTTGTCTCATCTTTACAACTTATTAGTAATATGTTATATAATAATGCCAAGATTAATGTAGAAAAATTCTTACAAGCAAATGTACCCACAGCATATAAGTTAACTTGGTTCAAGCAATAATTTTTTTAAATTTTTCTCTATGCTTTATATTTAAAAAAATTAGATTACCACTTTGGAAATCATTAATTTCTTTAAGCTTATTATCTTTTTTATTGTAATAGAATAATTTGTAACCCAGGTTTAATAACCAATTAAAATCACTATCTTTATACGAGATTTCAAAACTAAGTATAGGTAAATAAGCACTAATCGTTTTCTTTCCACCTTCGAGAACATTAAGCTCATTTCCTTCTGTATCACATTTTATAAAGTTAACATTTTTGATTTTAGTTTTTTTGACATAATTGTCAATGGTGCTTACTTCAATTTGTTCAGTATCATATTTAATGTCATTTATTTCTAGTAGAGTTGCCCTAGTTCCTACTACTAAACCACTATCAAAAATCGGGATGTGTATCTCGGTATTTTTATTAGTGTTGCTTATTCCTAATTTATTTATAGTTACTCTATTTAAGTGTAATATATTTTTCATATCTACTAAAGCTGCGAAATTAGCTTTTACGGGTTCAAAACTATGAACATGACCATTACCTTTTTTAACTACCTTATTTAGTCGACAAGCATATTGTCCCATATTTGCTCCAATATCAAGTATAATATCATTACTTGATATTATATCTTTAAATAATTTTGAGATTTCATAGTTTTTTCCAATTTTAAAATCCCAAATAATTTTAAGAAGTTTTATTTTATTATACCATTTTTCATTGAAAATAAAACGAGTAATTCTTTTTATAAAATAGTTTTTAGTCTGCAATTTTTTCATCTTTTAATTTTTTCTATGCGCTAATGTAGAAATTAATAAAAAAATTCTCTAATTACAAATATTTTTATTGATTACAACAAAGCGACTGATTATTAACAAAATTTACCATTTATTAACAAAAATCAACATTTTGTTTAAGATTTTTAAGATCTTCAGATTTTCTTGAGAATTATAAAATACTTTCGCCTCGTTTTTAAGATAGAAATTAGAGTGAATAGTAGTATACAATTTATCACATTTTTTTCCGTTTTAGATTAACGTCGCTAAGAAAAGAATCCGTTCATTTATTAATTGTATCTCCCTGAGTAGCTGTAAAGCATGAAGCCTTACAGGTATTTAGTTAGGATACATATTGCTAAATGATAAACTATTAATAGTCAATTTATTAATTATTTATCTAGGTTCTACTATGATTAAAAATTTATTATTACTTCTATTATTACTTTTTAATACAATTTGTGTTCTAGCCAGTTCTCCCATATTTTCAAATTTTAGAATAGAAGATTCTCATAAAAATAGAGTTTATTTTGATAGCAATAAACCAATAAAGGGGACTTCTGCGGCGGGTTTTATAATAAATGGAAAAGATATTACAAATATGTACATTAATTATGAACAAACAGTTGGACACTATTTTACAGTTTCTTCTCCTTTTACTTTTTGGGATAATAATACTGTAAGGTATGAGGGAGGTAGTAATATAACTGATTCAAATAATAATGCACTATTTGAATTTACTTTGACATATATTGAAAACAAAATTTCTGAGCCTATTGCAAGTGTAGATAGATATGTAACTAATACAGCAAATGGTAGCGGGGATGGTACAAATGAAACTAATGCTTGGACATTAAACCAGGCTATGAGTCAAGCTCGTTCAGGAATGACAATTTGGATAAAGTCTGGAAATTATGGAAATCAACAATTGGTAACATCTGTTGATGGTACACCCACAGCCCCAATTAAGTTTATTGGTTACAAGAATGTAAAAGGAGATATCTCATCTAATTATTATGACAAAGTTGGTAATTCAATGCCAAAGTTAGATTCTAATGAAATGCCAACTTTAACAGGAACTGGAGCAAATGGAACAGCTCTGAATTTAGATGGAGTTAATTATGTTTTTTTCAGGAATATTCAGTTTACAAATTATTATAATGGTATTGTAGGTAATGGAACATTTAATAGCAATTTAGTTATAGAAAGATGTAATGGTAAAGAGTTTGGAACTGGGGGAGATAGCCATGGTAGATATATATATTTTGAAACTTTTATTAATGGTACTTTAAAGGCCACTAGTAACAATAATTTAAAAATACTTGACTGTGTAGGAGTTGATGCAAATATGGCTGCATTTTATGTTCAATCCTCAGGGAATAATCTTATAAAAGATGTTAAGGCATATAATACAAAAGAAACTCCTTCAGAAGTTCAAGATTATAGCATTGCTTTTGGTGGGCACAATAATATTATTATTTATTGCCATGCAGAGAATTTAGTTTTTAATCAATATAATGGGTCTTGGAGCGGTCTTTATACTCATGGAATAACTTTAAGAGGTCAGCATAACCTGGATAATGATTATAATTTGATTGCAAAAAGTACAGCTATAAGTGTTGTTGAGTCATTCGCAATTAGAAATTATGGTTGTGATAATAATGTAATAAAAGACTGTACAGCTACCAGGAATGGTAGTTATGGCAATGAAATCTATGGGAGTTGGAATAGTGGAGGTGTATTTATATGGGGTGGAGCTAATAACAATATTATTGAAAGATGTCAAATTAATGACAGTACTTATGGGATTGTATTTACTGATGATAATGAAGAGAATAATTATACAGGTTACGAAATAGGTAATAATAATATAATAAGAGATTGTGTAATTAATAATGTTAAATGGTCAATAAGATTAGGCGGTAACAATTCTGCCACAATGCACAATAACAAAATCATTAATACTACTTTTTATAAATCTCAATATTTGTTCGGTTTTTATGGAAATCAAGATATCAAGAATTTAGAATTAATTAACTGTAT
This sequence comes from Maritimimonas rapanae, assembly GCF_057837205.1. Classification (NCBI taxonomy): domain Bacteria; kingdom Pseudomonadati; phylum Bacteroidota; class Flavobacteriia; order Flavobacteriales; family Flavobacteriaceae; genus Maritimimonas; species Maritimimonas rapanae. The sequence continues at coordinate 678,837 of NZ_JBYQFI010000001.1, forward strand.
ATTTGTTGATCAAGCTACAAATTCAAAAACCCTTAATGACGATAGCGGTAGTTATCAAGTTATCCCAAGTAGTATATCATTTAAGAATTCGGTCTTTTATAATAATAAAGATAATTGGTTTATACCTGGAAATTCTAACATTAATGCTGACCCAATCTTTGAAAATGAAACTACTGGAAATTTTAGGTTAAAGCACAATAGTCCAGCAATTGATAAAGGTATTAAAATAAAAGAGATAGGAATTGATTATGTCGGAACATCAAGACCACAAGGTAAAGGAGTTGATATAGGAGCATATGAACATCTTGATAATACTACGGGCTCAATAATAGATGCATACGCTGGTGAAGATGTTTTAATATGTAAGGGAGAAAGCATTACATTGTCTGCATCTGGAGGAAATACATATTTATGGAATACCGGCGAAACTACAGCAAGCATTGATGTTAACCCTTCTGATACAACTACCTATACTGTAACGGTGTCAGATGGAGTCAATAATGATACTGACGATGTAAAAGTTACTGTAAATGATTTGCCTGTGGTAAGTGTGGGAGCAGATAAAATAATAGAAGAAGGTGAAAGCGTGACTTTAACCGCAATTGGAGAAGGAAATTACACATGGAGTACTGGAGAGACAACAGAATCTATTACAGTTAGTCCAAGTTCTACAACTAATTATACAGTAATAGCAGAAGATGCATATGGCTGTAAGAATGAAGATAGTGTTCTTGTAATTGTAAATAATTCTTCAAGCATTAATGTTAGTGCAGGTAACGATATATCAATATGTCTGGGTTCTAGCACAATTTTAACAGCTACAGGCGGTAGCTCATATTTATGGAGTACTGGAGAGACAACAGAATCTATTACAGTTAGCCCGAATACTACAACTACATATATGGTAACTGCATATGAAGAAGAAAGTAGTGGTACTGACCAAGTGCAGGTAGAAATAATTATGCCACCATCAGTAGATTTAGGGGCTGATAAAACTATTTGTAATGGAGAAAGTATAACCTTAACTGCAGAAGGTTCTGGTGATTTTTTATGGAGTAATGGAAAGACTTCTAAAAGCATTGTTGTTAGCCCTAAAGAAACAACAATTTATTCAATTTTATCAAGTGGACCTTGTGGTACTAATGCCACAGATCAAATAATAGTATATGTCGTAAATCTTCCGACTGTTAGTGCTGGTAATGATGTAACAATTGATCAAGGAGATAAAGTAACTTTAACTGCAACGGGATCGGGCTCATTTCAATGGAGTACAGGAGAAACAACAGCAAGTATAATTGTAAACCCAATTCAAACAACAACTTATTCTGTTACTGCGACAAATGAAAATTGTTCTAAAAGTGATGAAGTTATAGTTACAGTAAAAGAAGTTCCAGCAGTAAATGCCGGTGAAGATATATCTATTTGTCCAGGGGAATCTGTTACTTTAACTGCTACTGGAAAAGGAAGTTTTTTATGGAGTACAGGAGAAAGAACTGCTAGTATAAAAGTGCAACCAAATTCAAATGTAAAATATTCGGTAGAAGCTAAATTAGGAGGTGTTGTTACAAAAGATGAAGTAAAAGTAATTATTGATAACTCTAAATGTTTGGATAATTTAAATGAAGAAATGGTTATTTACCCTAACCCAACTGATGGTATTCTAACCATAGAATCTAAAGTGCTAAGTGATAAATTAAATTTATCGATTACGAGTATAAGTGGTAAAATTATTTATTCAAAAGTTATTGATACTAAAAACGTCTCTGATAATCGACTTTATAAACAAATAGATTTATCTCGTTTTGAGCAAGGTATTTATATTGCTCATTTAAGCGGAGAGAATCTAAGTAAGACAAAAAAGATTATCCTTAAATAAAGTATTGATTTTTTTATAACGGAAAAACCACTAAATTAAATTAGTGGTTTTTTGTTTTTTATAATAAAAAAATTACTTTTGGTAAGCTTTAAAAGAAAAAGAGGCCTTCATCAGAAAAAATAATAGTAATTTTTTGGTCTAAGTTGTCTTATCTAATATCAGTTTAAGCTATTCTAATTATGAAAAATAAAAATTTTGCAATGATTGGTGTAGGTGGTTATATTGCTATAAGACACTTGCGAGCTATAAAGGAAACTAATAATCAATTGTTGGTAACACTTGATAAGTTTGACAGCGTTGGGGTAATGGATAGTTATTTTCCAAATGCAGCATTTTTTGTCGAATTTGAGCGTTTCGATCGTCATATAGAAAAGTTAAGGAGAAAAGGTGTTGTTTTAGATTATATAAGTATTTGTACTCCTAATTATTTACATGACTCACATATTAGAATGGCACTGAGAAGTGGGGCTAATGCTATTTGTGAAAAACCATTAGTTCTAAATCCTTGGAATATAGATGCTCTTAAGGATGTTGAAAACCAATATGGAAAGAAAGTTAATACAATTTTGCAATTAAGATTGCATCCAAGTATAATTGACTTAAAGAAAAAAATTGAAGATGGCCCTAAAGATAAGATATATGATGTTGACTTAATTTATTTAACTTCTAGAGGTAATTGGTATTATACTTCTTGGAAAGGTAATATTGCTAAATCTGGAGGAATAGCTACAAATATTGGGATTCACTTTTTTGACATGCTTTCATGGATTTTTGGATCCTTAAAAAGTAATGTAGTTCACTTGCATAATCATGATCGTGCGTCTGGTTATTTAGAATTTGAAAGAGCAAGAGTTCGCTGGTTTTTATCTATCAATTATGATATTTTACCTAATGAAATAAAAGAAAAAGGACAAACAACTTACAGATCTATAACGGTTGATAATGAAGAAATAGAATTTAGTGATGGTTTTTTTGATTTGCATACTAAAAGTTATGAAAATATTATAAGTAATAATGGCTTTAGTTTAGAGGATGCTAGAACTTCAATTAATATTGTACATGAAATTAGAAACAAAGATATCTGTCCATTGAAAAACGATTATCATCCTATGGCTAAATTACCATTAAGCCAACATCCTTTTAATAAAATTAAAAAAAGATAATGTACGATGCTCAAGTTACAATAATCGGAGCTGGAGTAGTAGGACTTTCTATTGCTTATCAATTATCCAAAAGATTTGATGATATTTTTGTAATAGAAAAAAATGAGAAGTTTGGAGAAGAAACATCGAGCAGGAGTAGCGAAGTAATTCATTCAGGTATTTATTACCCAACAGATTCTTTAAAAACTAAATTGTGTATTGAAGGTAGAAAGTTACTTTATGATTTTTGTGATAATTATAGTGTTTCATATAATAAATGTGGAAAATTAATAGTAGCTACTAATCAAAAAGAGTTGGAAGAGCTAGACAAAATTTTTCAGCAAGGTAAAAATAATGGTGTTGAAAATGTTCGAAGAATAACTGAGAAAGAAATCTGTAAACTTGAGCCAAATATTAATGCAGTAGGAGCTCTTCTAGTTTCCGAAACTGGAGTAATCGATTCTTATGGGTTTATGAAGCAATTAGAAAATTGTTCTGTTAATAATGGAGTCAATTTAGTGTATAATTCTGAAGTAAGTGAAATTAAAAAGGTAGCTGATAATAGTTATATATTAAGAATTATAGACAAAGATGATGATACTTTTGATTTTACAACTCAAATTTTAATTAATGCTGCTGGCTTAAATTCTGATAAAATATCTAATTTAGTTGGAATTAGAGATACAAATTATAATCTTTACTATTGTAAGGGAGAATATTTTGCCATAGGAAATGGTAAAAATAGATTGATTAATAGGCTTATATATCCAGTTCCAAATAAAAATTTAGTTGGTTTAGGAGTACATGCTACCAAAGATATTGATAATGGTTTAAAGCTAGGTCCTAACGTTATTTATTTAGATAATAATAAGATTGATTATACTGTAGATATAAATCATAAGGATAATTTTTATAAGTCAGCTAAAAGATTTTTTCCATTTTTAGAAAAAGAAGATTTATATCCTGCTTACTCTGGGATAAGACCTAAATTGCAAAAAAATGGCGACCCATTTAGAGATTTTATAATCAAAGAAGAAAAAGATAAAGGGTATGAAAATTATTATAATTTAATAGGTATTGAATCACCTGGATTAACTTCTAGTTTGGCTATTGGAAAATATTTAAATCAACTAATTAAAATTAATAAAAGAACAACATGAAAAAGGTTTTAGTTACGGGACATAATGGATACATTGGCCCTCATTTGACTAGGTTATTAAAAGAAGCAGGTTATAAAGTTGTAGGTATAGACACCAACTACTTTGATGATAGCTGTAAATTTTCTTATTACGAAAAGCCTGATTTAGAATTAATCAAAGATATTAGAGAAGTTAACAAGTCTGATTTAGAAGATATTTATGCCATATGTCATTTAGCAGGTTTGTCAAACGATCCTATGGGGGCTCTAAATGAAAATTTGACTTATGATATAAATCATAAGGCTTCAGTAAACCTTGCTAAGTTAGCAAAAGATGTAGGAGTTAAAAAGTTTATATTCTCTGCTTCTTGTAGTATGTACGGTATAGCGGATGGAGATAAAGCTTTAGACGAAACCGCAGATTTTGCACCAGTAACTGCTTATGCTGTAAGTAAAGTTGAAACTGAAAAAGATGTTAAGCCAATGGGTGATGAAAATTTTTCGGTCACTTTTTTAAGAAATGCTACTGCCTATGGATTATCCCCTAAGCTACGATTAGACTTAGTAGTTAATAATTTGGTAGGATGGGCTATGACAACAGGTGAGATTAGAATTATGAGTGATGGTACTCCTTGGAGGCCCTTGGTACATACAGAGGATATAGCTCGAGCTTTTGTTGCTGTAGTAGAAGCACCCAAAGAAAAAGTTAATGGAAAGTCCTTTAATGTTGGTCAGAATAGTGAGAATTTTCAAATAAAAGATGTGGCTAGAATTGTTGGTGAAGTAATACCAAATTGTGATGTAGTCATTACAGGTGAACATGGCAGTGATTCACGTTCTTATAGAGTAGATTTTTCTAAGATAGCAGAAGAATTACCCAATTTTAAACCAAAGTGGAAATTAAAAAAAGCAGTTGAAGATATTTACCAAGGATATAAGAAGTTTGGAATGGATAATGAACATTTTAATGGGAGATATTTTATTAGGTTAAAACAATTAGATCATTTATTGAATAATGATAAATTAGATAATGATCTTATATGGAAAAAATAATACTATATAAAGGTTGATAATTCTATGAAAACAGTTATACTAGCAGGAGGTTTTGGAACTAGACTAAGTGAAGAAACTAGAGTAAAACCTAAACCCTTAGTCGAAATTGGAGGTAAACCAATCTTATGGCATATTATGAAAATGTATTCACATCATGGTTTTAATGATTTTGTTATTTGTTGTGGATATAAGGGAAATATGATAAAAGAATATTTTTCAAATTATTTTCTTGAATCCTCTGATGTAACTTTTGACCTTCAGAAGAATTCAATGGAAGTACATAAAACAAAAACTGAACCTTGGAGAGTTACTTTGGTTGATACTGGTGATGAAAGTATGACAGGAGGGAGGGTAAAAAGAGTACAGAAGTATATTGGGAATGAAAGGTTTTTTCTTACTTATGGTGATGGTGTCAGTGATGTCAATATTACTGAATTACTAGAATTTCATATGAAGCAAAAAACATATGCAACTCTTACTGCTGTTCAACCACCTGGAAGATATGGGGCATTTAATTTAGAAGCTGAACAAACACGTATAAGTAGTTTTAGAGAAAAGCCTACGGATACGTCTGATGGGTTTGATGTAGCATGGATTAATGGTGGTTTTTTTGTTCTCGAACCAGAAGTATTTGATTTTATAGAGAATGATAGTACTATATGGGAGAGAGATCCTATGGAAAATTTAGCAAATAATGATAATTTATCTGCGTACAAACATTCAGGATTTTGGCAAAGTATGGATTCTCTAAGAGATAAAAACATGTTAGAAAGTCTTTGGAATTCTGGCAATTCTAAATGGAAAAAATGGTAGAGCTTTTGGAATTAAAATTTTAATAGATGAAATTTTCTGAAACAAAACTAAAAGGTGCTTACGTTATTGAAATACAAAAACTAGAAGATGAAAGAGGTTTCTTTGGCAGGTCTTGGTGCATGAATGAGCTTAAAAAGTATGGACTTAATACTAATATTGCTCAAGCGAATACTTCATTTAGTAAAAGCAAAGGAACTTTGCGAGGTATGCACTATCAAAATGATCCTTATCAGGAAACTAAATTAATAAGATGTACTAGGGGAGCAATTTTTGACGTTATAATAGACTTGAGGAAGAATTCTTCAACTTATAAACAATGGTTTGGTATTGAGTTAACTCAGAATAATTATAAAATGTTATATGTGCCAGAAGATTTTGCCCATGGCTTTATCACGTTAGAAGACAACTCTGAAGTAACTTATATGGTTACCGAATTTTATACACCTGGGGCCGAATTAGGTATTAGATGGAATGATCATTCATTTAAGGTTGATTGGCCACTAGAACCTAAAGTCATTTCAGAAAAAGACAAAACTCATCCAGATTTTAATCAATATTAAATAATGATAATTGTAGATACCGCCCTAAAAAAAAGAGCTGAAGAAAATAATCCGGTTAAAGTTGGAATGATAGGAGCTGGCTTTATGGGAAGTGGCATTGCTTTGCAAATCTGTAAGTATATACCAGGTATGGAATTGGTAGCTATTGCTAATAGAAATATTGAAAAGGCAAGAAAAGCGTATACTGAGGCACAAATAAAGGAAGTAAAAGAGGTTGATAATCTCAATCAACTTTGCGATAATATTAAGTATAAAAAATTTAGTATAACAGATAATGCAGAGTTAATTTGTGATGCTGAAGGAATTGATGTTATTATTGAAGTTACTGGTACAGTTGAATATGCAGCTCATCTTATATTGAGAGCGATCAATAATAAGAAACATGTTGTTATGATGAACCCTGAAGTTGATGGAACTGTAGGGCCAATTCTGAAATATTATGCAGATAAAAATGGGGTAGTTTTAACTTCGGCAGATGGTGATCAGCCAGGTGTGGAAGGCAATTTATATAGGTTCGTCAAGTCTTTAGGTGTAAAGCCAGTTTTGTGCGGTAATATAAAAGGATTACATGATCCTTATAGAAACCCTACAACACAAAAAGCATTTGCCGAAAAATGGGGACAAAAGCCTCATATGGTTACTTCATTTGCTGATGGTACCAAAATTTCTTTTGAACAAGCTATTGTTGCAAATGCTACAGGGATGAAAGTGGGTAAACGTGGAATGTATGGCCCTACTGTTGAGCCTGGTGCCCATTTAAAAGATGTTGTACACTCTATTTATCCTCTTGAAAAACTTTTAGAAGGCCCTGGGATAGTTGATTATGTAGTGAGAGCTGAACCTGGTCCAGGAGTTTTTGTGTTAGGTACACACAATGACCCTATTCAAAAACATTATTTGAATTTATATAAATTAGGTGAAGGACCATTGTATTTATTTTATACCCCGTATCATTTATGTCATTTTGAAGTCCCATTTACAGCTGCAAGAGCAGTTTTATTTAACGATGCTGCTTTAGCTCCACTAGCTGGACCTACTGTTGAAGTAGTTGCAACAGCTAAGGTTGATATTAAAAAGGGCGAAATTTTAGATGGTTTAGGTTATTATAAGACTTATGGCTTATGCGAAAATGTAGAAAATGTTTATAAAGAGAACTTATTGCCAATTGGACTGGCTGAAGGATGTCAAGTAATAAAAGATATTCCTAAAGATAATGTTATAACTTTTAATGATATTGAACCTCCTAATGATAGACTTTGCTCTAGTTTGTGGTGGGAACAACAAAATTTTTTTAATCAAAAACTTTAAGTTGTGAAGATGAATTCTGATTATTCTGTAGTTAATAGATTTAATCGATTTATCTTATTGATTATGATTTTTGCGCCTTTTGTAGCCTACTTTAGTTACAATTTTTTAAAAGTGGATTTTTTAACTACTTATCAATTAGTTACTTATGTGGGTGTAGTGCTAGTTTTATTTAAAAAGGGCAAACAAGAACCAATAAATTTCCCCCCTTATCTTATCTTTTATCTTTTATTTATTGCTTATATATTCTATTCAACTTTTGTTCAACTAGACCGAGACTTTAAATTGAAGTATATTTTCTCATATAGATTAATAGGTGGTTTTAATTTGTTATTTATAATAGAGAATACTCCAATTACTAGAAAGTATTTTCGTTTCGTTATGAACGCTAGTATAAAAATTTTAGTGATAGCCTTTATTGTAATTCTATACCAGCAATTGTTTAATATTAGTTTTTTTATGCGTACTGATATGGTTCAAAGTTTTTCTACTGAAAGCGGTACTGAGGATAGATTATACTCGATTTACTCATGGATAAATCTGTTATCCAATGGATTTGCCTTTATTCCAGTTTTCATAATTGTAGTTGAAAGACATGGTAAAAAAGGTAAAAAAATAATGATTTGGATTTTACTAGGATTATTGTATGCTATTCTCACTAAAGCAAGATGGATTATGGTAAATTGTCTACTTGTTTTTATCTTATTATTTATAGGTGAGAAATACAAATTTAGATTATTTTTAAAATATACAGTTATAGTCCCTATAATACTTATATCAACATATTTTATACTAAATTCTGCAGGTGTAAACGTGAGCGGAGTTGTACAAGACAGAATTTTAGAATCAAATAATAAATACACTCATCAAAAATCAGCAAGTACAAGAATTCTTGCTTTTACAGTTTTTAATAAATTATATTGGAAAAATCCGATTTTTGGAACAGGAGATGTTAAGTATGGAATGGGGAATAGAGATCAACACAATTTTGATTTGCGTCAAGCATTAGGGGGTAAATCTTCTCAAATTCATGTTGGATTTTTAGCATTGTTTTTTCTATATGGGCTGGTTGGTGGCTCTTTATTCATTATTTTTTTAGTTCTTTTGATTAAAAAATTATTCAATGATTCCAAAATTACTGGTTTTTGGGGGCCTTTGCTCGGCATTATTGGTTTTGCCCTTGCAAATTTCACTTTAGTTTCATTTAATATGATGGAAATGGGATTAATAATTGCCATATTAGTTAATAAATTTTACGTATCTAATACTAATGAACAAGATTTATATCTAGATGCTTAATAAAGTTAGACAATTTATTCTTGATTTTTTTAAAGGTCATGAAAGAACTGTTAAGGCCAAGAAAAATATATTAGCTACGGCATTTATCAAAGGGCTAAGTATGATTGTTGGTTTTTTGATGGTTAGAGTTACACTAGATTATTTAGATCAAACTAAATATGGAATTTGGCTCACGCTTACATCTTTTTTAACATGGTTTTCATTTTTTGAAATAGGTTTGGGGAGTGGATTAAGAAATAAATTAGCCGAAGCTTTAGCAATAGAAGACTATAATTTAGGGAAGGCTTATGTTAGTACAACTTACGCCATTTTGAGTTTTATTATGCTGATTTTAATTTTGGTTTTCTTTATCGGAAATTTCTTTGTTGACTGGACAGCAATTTTAAATACTGACAAATCATTAGCAAAAGATTTAACTTATTTATCGTTCATAGTATTTGGTTTCTTTTTTTTGAGATTTATTTTTCAACTTATAAATATCGTTTTAACTGCTGACCAACGACCAGCAGTTGCCAATACCTTTGGACCAATTGGCAATCTTATATCGTTAATAATAATCTATGTATTAACCAAAACTACTAACGGATCATTAATTTACATAGGATTGACATTAAGTGTTGTACCATTTTTCGTACTTGTACTTGCAACGATATATTTTTTTAATAATGACTATCAACGAATAGCTCCCTCATTTAAGTATGTTAAATTAAAATATGCAAAAGACCTTTTAAATTTAGGTGTAAAGTTTTTCGCTATTCAGATAGCTGGTTTAATAATTTATCAATCAACTAATATAATAATAGCTCAATATTTTGGCCCTTCTGATGTGACAATTTACAATGTTGCTTATAAATATTTCTCTATTCTTACAATGGCATTTACAATAATTGTTTCTCCTTTTTGGTCGGCATATACGGAAGCATGGGTAAAACAAGATTTGTATTGGATTAAGAACACAATAAATAAATTAATTAAAATTTGGTTGCTATTATGCCTTGGAGGGATAATTATGTTATTATTCGCTAAACAGTTTTATAAATTATGGCTTGGCGATGAAATTTTAATCCCTTTTAATTTATCATTTGTATTATTGATTTATTTTATTACTTATACTTTTGGAGGTATTTTTAATATGTTTATAAATGGAACTGGTAAGATAAAATTACAGCTAATATTATCAAATATTAGCGCTCTAATATTTATTATTGTTGCTTATGTTTTGATAAAGTATTACAACCTAGGCATAGTTAGTTTAGTTATTGCATCTATTATAGCAAATATTGAAGGTTTTGTAATAGCGCCCATACAATATAAAAAAATAATAAACAATAAAGCTAATGGAATTTGGAACAAATAACGTGTTGAATTTTTGTATAATGACATCTGTTAATTATATTACTAAAGCTTTGGTAATGTATGACTCATTAACAGATAAATGTAGTAATAAATTTAATTTATATTATTTTACTTTCGATGATTCTACTTATAATTATTTAATCAAATTAAACTATAAAAATATTATTCCTGTAAAATTGAAGGACCTGGAAAGATTTTATCCCGAATTAAAGGATACGATTACTTCTCGGAATAAATCAGAGTATTTTTTCACTTGTACACCTCATATAATTGACTTTGTCTTAAAAAAATATGAAGTTTCTCATGTCACTTATTTAGATGCAGATTTATATTTTTACAAAGACCCTTTAATTATAATTAAAGAACTAGAAAATGCTTCGGTTTTGATTACTGAGCATTGGCGTTTTAACCCTACAGAAAAAGAAATGGAAAGTGGGAAATATTGTGTTCAATTTATTCCTTTTGTTAATGATTCTAATGGCATTAAGGTCATTGAGTGGTGGAAAAAAAGTTGTATTGAGTGGTGTTATTTAAAAGCTGAAGATGGAAAGTGGGCAGATCAAGGCTACCTAAATACCTGGACGAAATTATTTGATGGTGTTATAGAAATGCAGAATAGAGGTGGAGGGGTGGCAAGGTGGAATTTAAATTATTATCGTTTTTTTGAAGAGAATGGTAACTTAAAAGCCTACAATAGTCAAATTCATACAGATGTTGATATAATATTTTATCATTTTGAAGGTTTAAAAATATATTCAAATAGAGCAATGAATGTTGGACTTTATAAAAGTGATAAAGATTTTTTTAAATTTATATACAAAGATTACATTAATAAATTATCAAACAAAGAGAAAGAATTAATTAATAAATTAAATATATCGAGAAGAAATTTTGAATACCAAGATTATCAATATAATTTTTCCAAGTTCATATTAGGTGAAATTAGAAGGATAATTTTACCAAAATTAACTGACACGACTTTTTTCTATAAATACTTAAATCATTACAGATGGCTGCCTTAATAGAATTACCAACTTTTAGTGATGTTAGAGGGAAACTAACAGTGATTGAAAAAATACTACCTTTTAAGATTAAAAGAGTATATTTTATTTATGATACTAATAATAAAGATAGAGGAGGGCACAGGCATAAGATAACAACACAAGCTTTGATTTGCCTTAAAGGAAGTTGTGTTGTTTCTTGTGATAATAATTTTATTAAAGAAGATTATAGACTAGATAAGCCACATAAATGCCTAATTCTTTACCCTGAAGATTTTCATATTATGAAGAACTTAAATGAAGGAACAATATTGCTTGTATTGGCTTCAGAAGATTTTATTGAAAATGATTATATAGATGAACCTTATGATACAATATGAGAATCTAAAAAAGGTTAATGAACCTTTTATGAAAGAATTAATTGAGACAGCTTCAAAAACGATAACAAAAGGTTGGTATATTCTAGGAGAACAAGTTAAAAAATTTGAAAATGAATATGCAAACTATATTGGTTCTAAATTTTGTGTGGGTGTTGCTTCAGGATTAGATGCAATAACTCTGTCGTTATTAGCTTTAGATTTACCAAAAGGCTCAGAAATTATTGTTCCTTCAAATACATATATTGCATCAATACTTTCTATAATTCATGCAGGCTATAGGCCAATTCTTGTAGAGCCAAGTATATTTACTTATAATTTAGATTCTAATCTAATTGAAAACCATATTACAAAGAATACTTCTGCTATTTTAGTTGTACACCTTTATGGTAAGGTATGTGATATGGACTCCATAATAACAATAAAAAAGAAGTATAATTTGAAGCTGATTGAGGATTGTGCCCAATGTCATGGTGCGTCTTTTAAAGGGAGAAAAGCAGGGACCTTTGGAGATGCTGCGGCATTTAGTTTTTACCCTACCAAAAACCTTGGGGCAATTGGAGATGCTGGAGCGGTAACAACGAATAATCAGAATGTTTATAATAAGATGCGTATGTTGAGAAATTACGGATCATCAAAAAGATATATAAATGAAATAATTGGATATAACTCCCGGTTAGACGAAATTCAAGCAGCATTTTTGAGAGTGAAATTGAAATATCTTGATAAAATGAATAATCATAAAAAGAAATTAGCTCAAATCTATTTCGATGAGCTTGATAAAAAATTTATCTTACCTCTAAGAAATGAACATTATGAAGACGTTTTTCATATATTTAATATAAGGCATACCAAAAGAAATGAGATAAGAGATTTTTTACTTAAAAATGGGATAAAATCTGACATTCACTACCCTCTTTCACCCCATAGACAAAAAGCGCTATCAAGTCTGACAGAAAAACATTTTCCAATTTCTGATGAAATCCATAAAACAACTTTAAGTTTACCGATTTCTTTTAGCCATTCTCAAAAAGAGATTGAAATGATAGCAAAAGTTTTAAATGAATATTGATTATTAGCGTTTATAAATTATGTGTGGAATTGTTGGAATAGTAAGTAAGGGTGAAAATGGAGTAGAATCAAATTTGTTAACCGAAATGAGAGATGAAATGATCCATCGAGGCCCTGACGGGTTCGGTTTATGGATTTCTAACGGTAAACGAGTTGGATTAGCACACAGGCGGTTGTCAATTCTAGATCTAAGCGATAATGCTGCACAACCAATGTGTAATAAGAACAACACAGTTGTTATTACTTACAATGGAGAGGTTTATAACTTTAAGGAAATAAAAAATGAACTTCAGAAGTTTAATTATTCTTGGAAAACAGATCACTCTGATACAGAAGTTCTATTACACGCTTATGAACAATGGGGTATAGAATTTATATATAAATTAAGGGGGCAATATGCTTTTGCAATTTGGGATGAAAATCTTAACAAACTTTTTCTTGTTAGAGATAGGATGGGTATAAAGCCTTTGTATTATTCTAATCAAAGAGATAAATTTGTTTTTGCTTCGGAAATTAAAGCAATACTCAAAGACAAAACTTTTAATAGACAAGTTAATGAAGAGTCATTTTATCATTACCTTAGTTTTTTAACAACACCAGCTCCAAACACATTATTTAAAAACATAAATAAACTATCAGCAGGAACTTTTTTAGAAATTAGCCTTTTAGATGACGGGGAGTTGTCAATGAATTTAGAAAAGTATTGGAGCCCAGGTGACGAAAAAGAATCTATTGATAAGAACTATAGCGAGAAAGATATAGTTGAAGAGTTAAGGAGACGACTAAGAGATTCTGTTAATTCGCACAAGGTTAGTGACGTTCCTTCGGGTGTTTTTTTATCTGGAGGAATAGATTCTAGTTTAAATGCTGCATTATTTTCAGAAAATGAAGATCTTCCAGTCAAAACATTTACCATTACATATGACGATAATAATAGTAATTATAAAAGTGAAGCTAAGTATGCAAAAATAGTTTCACAAAAAATAGAATCAGATCATTATGAACATGAGCTTAGTGTAGATGATATGGTAAACTTTTTAGATAAAATGGTATATCTACAAGATGAGCCAATTGCTGACCCAGTATGTGTACCTGTTTATTATGTATCAAAACTAGCTAAAGAGAAAGGAGTAACAGTTTGTCATGTTGGTGAAGGTTCCGATGAGGTGTTTATAGGGTATCCTTCTTGGAAAAAAAACATAGATTATTATTATTTGAATAAAAAAGTACCAGGTAAGTTTATTCAAAATACTTTATTATTTATAGCAAAAATATTTGGAAAAGAAAGATCAAGCAAGTATGAATTATTAAGAAGAGCTAGTAAAGGTGAAGATCTTTTTTGGGGAGGCGCAGAGGTTTTCACAGAAGGTCAAAAGAATAAGCTTTTATCAAAAAGATTAAGGAGAAAATTTAAAAATTTGAGTTCATGGGAGGTTATTAAAAAATACAAAACAGCTTTTGAAAAATCGAATATCAAAAAAAACAGATTTAATTGGATGGGATACTTAGACTTGAATCTACGATTACCTGAATTGTTATTGATGCGCGTGGACAAAATGAGTATGGGTGTAAGTATTGAAACTAGAGTGCCATTTTTAGATTATAAGCTTGTAGAATACGGAATGAGTATTCCAGAATCAATAAGATTAAAAAATGGAACCTTAAAATATATTTTAAAGAAGGCTTCAGAAGGTATAATTCCACATGAAATAATTTATCGAGAAAAACAAGGATTTGGTGTGCCTTTAAATGATTGGTTTCAAGAGGAGTTAGGAAAATATGCTCAGAAAGTAATAGAAAGTTTTATTAAAGAAACAGATTTTTTTGATAAAAATGAAATCAATAGAATGATTCAAAATAAAGATCCTCAGTTATGGTTTATATTGAATTTTGCTTTATGGTGGAATAAATTTATTAGAAAAAATTAAGGCATTATGCCCTTACATATGACTTATGTCGTTGATACTTAGAAAAATATTAAACTTAAATGAGAAATTTGCTTATAATCTTACAGGTATAATAAGAAAATTCGTTATAATTCCATACGACTCTTTTTTAAAATTACAAGAAAAAAACGTAAAAAAAAAAATACTTCGCAATGTTCCAAGTATTAAAAATAAATTATTAAATGTTATACCTCAAGTTGATAAAGGAGATCTGATTGGGGTAATTAATAAGTCTCAAATTAGCAATATTCTAGAAGAAGCTAATGACATTCTATCAGGAAAATTTGAAATCTTTTCTAAAAAAGTAAATTTTAAAGAAGGAATTGATTGGCATTTAGATTTTAAATCTGGATATAGATGGCCAAGAGGCAAGCTTTATTCTAAATATAAGCAGGTAGATATTAACAATAATGCAGATGTTAAGTTCCCAAGAGAACTGAGTAGGTGTCATCATTTTCTAAGCTTGGGTCAGGCCTATATTTTAACTGGTAATGAATCATATACTCAAGAATTTATAGCACAAGTAAGAGATTGGATAGAGGAAAACCCTTACAAAAGATCTATAAATTGGGCATGCTCCATGGATATAGCTATACGAGCTAGTAATTGGATATTTGTTTTACCTATGTTTTCTAAATCCTCTTTACTAAGCAAAGAATTTTATGTAGAAATATTTACATCTCTTTATTTGCACGGTAGATTCATCTATGAACACCCTGAAAAAAATAGAGTTTATAATCATAATCATTATCTATCTGACTTAGCTGGGCAAATTTTTATAAGTATGTTGTTTACAGATTTAAAAATTGATGAAACGAAGCTTTGGAATGAAGATGGTATTTATGAATTTTTTCGGGAAATTAGATTACAGATTCTACCTTCAGGATTTACTTATGAACGAACTACAAGCTATCATAGATTGGTAACTGAACTGATTTCATATACAATTATAATTCTTCAAAGGAATCACTTTGAAATTCCAATTGACATATTATTTCGTTTGAATAAAATGTTTGACGTTATTGCAAATTATACCATATCTAGTGGTTATTCTCCTATAATTGGTGACCAAGACAATGGTAGATATCTGCCTTTTTTTAATTATAATATAAACTATCAACAATATCTTCTTAACATAGGTGCAGTTTTATTTCAAGATAGCTATTTAAAGCATTTTTCTGGAGATAATAATATTGATGTATTATTTCTTTTTGGGCAACAAGGTGTGTCAAAGTATCTTAATTTGAAGCCGGATATTCAAAATTTAAAATCAAAACCTTTTTCAGATGCCGGGTTTTATATTATGAGAAGTGATGAATGTTATTTATTCATAAATAATAGTGGGTTAAGTCATTATAATGAAGTAAAAGGTAGTACTCATACACATTCTGATTTGTTGTCTTTTGTTTATGCTTATAAAGAAGTTTTCTTTTTGATTGACCCTGGGACTTATTTATACTCTTCAAACCCCAAAGAAAGGTTGAAGTTCAGATCAACTTCAATGCATAATACTATAACCGTCGATGATCAAGATCAAAACGATCTAAATGTTGCTAATCTTTGGAGTATAAAAAGAAATGGATTACCTAGAGAAATATCATGGTATTCGAACGAAGATATTGATATTTTTGAAGGAACTCACTCTGCTTATGAAAGATTAGAAAGACCTGTTCAACATTTTAGAAGATTTGAATTGAAAAAAGATGAAAATAAACTGAAAATAGTAGACAAAATTTTTGCTAATGCAGAGCATTTAATTAAGTGCCATTTTCACTTTGATGAAAATGTAGAGATTAGAATTGAAGAGAATACTGTGTTTTGTAAGAAAAAAGGCTATTATATTAAACTCACTTTTGAATCTGATTTTCAATATTTTATAGAATTAAAAAAAGAGTATATTTCAAAATCGTATAATAGTAAGGTACTAGCTAATTACATAATAGTATATTTCAAAATAAATAGTCAAATTGAATTTATAACCCATATTGAGAAAGTAGAAAATAATGAAGCAAATTTTTAAAACAAACTTAGGCATAAAAGTTAAAGAAGTACCAATTCCATTGCCTAGCGATAATGAGATACAAGTAAAGGTTTATAATAGTTTAGTTAGTGTAGGTACTGAGGTTGGTACACTCAAGCCTAAAAGCTTCTCCGATAAGGTTGAATTAAAAAAGCAACAATTTGAAAAATTGTTAGAACTATTTAAAGGAAAAGGAGTAAATGCTGTTTATAGCAAGTTATTAAGTAGAGTAAACGATTCAAAAATTGAATCAAAATATGATACATTGGGTTACAGTAATTCAGGAAAGGTTATAGCAAAAGGACGACTTGTTACTAATTTTAATATTGGTGATAGAGTAGCATGTGGAGGTAATGGTTATGCTGCACATGGAGAAATTGTTGTTGTACCTAAAAATTTAGTGGTACGGTTACCAGATAATGTAACTTATGAATCAGGGGCTTTCACAACCATAGGAAGTATTGCGATGCATGGAATTAGGAGATCTAATGTTCAACCTGGAGAATGGATAATTATTTATGGAGTTGGTCTTCTAGGATTGATAGCTGTGCAAATAGCTAATAGCTGGGGAATTAATGTTATCGCTATAGACATAAAAGATGATAAACTTGATATGGCAAAATCTTTAGGTGCTAACATAACTATTAATGGGCAAACTGATAAGAATATTATAGATATTGTAAAATCTGCTACATTAGGTTTTGGTGCAGATGCTTCGGTTATTTATGCCTCTACTTCGAGTAGTAACCCCATTAATGATTCTTTTATTTTATGTCGTGAAAAGGCAAATATTATAATTGTAGGTGCAGTAGGAATGAATTTAGAAAGGGAAGTCTTTTATCGAAAGGAACAAAATTTAATAATATCAACTTCTTATGGGCCAGGAAGATATGATCCGAATTATGAAGAAAAAGGACATGATTATCCTATCGGATATGTGAGATGGACCGAAAATAGAAATATGATTGAGTTTGTAAATTTACTATCTAATGATAAAGTGAATGTGGAAAAGTTACTTACAAGTACTAATGATGTTTTAGATGCAACAGAAGTATATAAACGATTGGCTTCTCCAATTAGTGATGAAATAGGAGTGCTTTTTAATTTTAACGATGAAGAGGATTTAAAAAAGGGCAATTTTACTAATAACAATATTATATTAAATAATGATAAAGCTTTTATTCGAGATATTAATGTTGGGATTATAGGAGCTGGCAGTTACATTCAAGAGTATATACTACCATCTTTAGTTAAAAATGATAACATAAATTTAATTGGTTTATGTAATAAAACGGGACATAGTTCATTAGCAGTAGGTAAGGCAAATGGATTTAAATATATAACAGGGGATTATAAAAAACTACTTTCCGATAAAACTATCAATTTTATTATTATAGGCACCAGACATCATTTGCATTCTAATCTTTCTTTAGAAGCTTTGAAATGTGGAAAAAATGTTTTTGTGGAGAAGCCACTTAGCTTGGATATTAGTGGTGTTGAAAGAATAGTTGACGAGCTAAGTAATAACAAAACCAAACTTTTTATTGGCTTTAATAGAAGATACTCTAATCATATTCAAAACATTAAGAAGCGTCTATTGAAGCATTCTAGTCCTATAATGATTAATATGAGAATCAATGCTGGAAAAATCCATAAAGATTCATGGATTCAAGATCCTTTAATTGGTGGAGGTAGAATTGTGGGAGAAGCCTGTCATTTTATTGATCTTAGTAATTATATTATAGATGAAGAAATCACGTCAATAGATATTGTTTCTATACCAGTTGACAATAAACTTATTTATACCGAGGACAATTTTATAATTACTATAAAATATGCTCGTGGGTCAATAGCGAATATTTTTTATACTGCAATCGGTAATAGTCAGCAACTAAAAGAACGAATTGAGGTGTTTTGCCAAGGTGAATCATATGTTATTGAAGATTTTATTAGGAGTATACATTATTTTCAAAATGATCAGCATATTGAAGATTTTAATTATCAAGATAAAGGAAGAGAAAGACAAATCATCGAGATTATAAAAAATTTAAAAGGAGAAAAGTCAATTGTGCCAAATACCATTTTTGATATCAATGCGTCTTTAATATCAATATATGCTCAAAATACGTTGCATGGACAAGGATAAAATTAAAAGATTTTATATAATGCCAGACGTATGGGTTACAGTAACCCAATCTCAAGTTTTTAACTGGATAAAATTAGTCAATAATAAAGGTGTAGATACAGATTGTATTTCGTTATCCACTAAAGTTAATGACCCTAGAAATGTAAAAGAATTTGAAAAATTAATTTTAGGTAAATTCATTGAAATAAAGAACCCTAAAAGATTAATAATCAGCGATGTTAAATTATTTATAGTGTTGTTTAAGCATTATATTTTAAATTTTTTAAAATTTGATAAAATAATATTTCAAAGTAGAATGCCTTCTATTGGTTTTACTTTTATATTATTAAAATGGTTACCAAAAGTTAAATTAATTTTTGAAGCAAGAGCTGCCTCCAATGAAGAAGATGTACACAATAACCTTCAAAATTTAAGCCTTAAAATACGGATTAAAAATTGGTTTTCTAAAACTAGCGAAAAGCTTATGGTCAAAAAATCACATAAGGTATTTTGCGTATCTCACGCATTAAAAAATTATTATTTGAGAAAATTTAAGGTTAATATAAACAAGTTTGTAGTATTTCCAGGTGCAGCAGATTCAAATCTTTTTTTTTATGATAAGGAATTTAGGAAAAAAGTTAGAAAAAATCTCAATTTAAAAAATGACGATATATTAATTGTATACTCTGGAAGGTTAGAAATGAAATGGGAAATACCCGATAAAATATTTTCCTTTTATAAGTATTTACGGAACATGAATAATAACTTTAAGATTTTATTGTTAACTCCTGATGTTGAGTTAGCAAGAGAGTTTTTGTTGAATGAGAAAGATGAATTTTCGAACACTTGTATAATAAAAGAGGTTGAATTCCATGAAGTAAATAATTATTTAAACGCTGCTGATATTGGTTTACTTTTAAGGGAAGATATTATTATGAATAATGTAGCTTCTCCTACAAAGTTTGCTGAATATTTTATGACTGGTTTACCAGTGATAATTAGCTATGGTGTTTATGATTTTGCCGAAGTTGTTTCTAAGACTGGTTATGGTACAGTTGTACAAGATCTAGACAAAATTCATAAAGAAGAATATATAAATCTAATTAATTCTCTTACTCATAACAGAGAGGAAATAGCTAATTGGGGAGCAGAAAATTTGTCGAAAGAATCATTTATTGAAAGTTACGTTAACAATTTAATAAAATCTAATTAGAGTGTTATTTAATTCTATTCATTTCATATATTTTTATACGACAGTCTTAGTTATATATTTTTTAATTAACTATAGGTATAAATGGTTGGTATTATTAGCCTCTAGTTATTATTTTTATATGAGTTGGAATGTTAATTATGTTTTTCTTATTCTTTTTACTACGACTATATCTTATATTACAGCTCTAAAAATTGAACAATCAAGAGATGTTTTTTTTAAAAAACTATACTTATCTATTTCTATTATCTCAAGTTTAGCAGTTTTATTTTTTTACAAGTATTTTAACTTTTTTGGAGAATCAATAAATATTCTATTTTTTAATAATACCTCTTTGGAAGTTCCTTATATGAATTTATTACTCCCAGTAGGTATTTCTTTTTACACTTTTCAAACGCTAAGTTATTCAATAGATGTTTTTAATGAAAAGATTAAAACTGAGAAGCATTTTGGTATTTATGCACTTTATGTTTCATTTTTTCCACAATTGGTAGCCGGTCCAATAGAAAGAAGTACTCGTTTGCTACCACAGTTTAAATTAAAACATAAAATTAATTCTGGGAACATAATTATAGGCCTAAAATGGATAATTATAGGATATTTTATGAAACTTGTGATAGCAGATAGATTGTCACTTTATGTTGACTCTGTATATAATAATGTATATGAACATTCAAGTATTTCACTAGCCCTCGCTACCTTTTTCTTTGCTTTTCAAATTTTTGGTGATTTTGCTGGATATTCTAGTATCGCAATTGGTATAGCACGAATAATGGGTTATCAATTGATGACAAACTTTAATAGACCATATTTTGCCGTGTCAATAAGTGACTTTTGGCATAGATGGCATATATCATTGTCAACATGGTTTAGGGATTATTTTTATATACCTTTGGGTGGAAGTAGAGTTGGTATTCCTAGGTGGTATTTAAATTTATTCTTAACTTTTCTTGTAAGTGGATTTTGGCATGGAGCCAATTGGACTTTCGTTGTTTGGGGCGCTTTACATGGATTGTATATAATTTTTGAAAATTTATTTAAACTAGGTGAAATTAGAAAGAACATTTCAGCTATAGAGAGAGTAATCAGAGGAGTTTTTGTTTTTATACTTGTAGATTTTGCATGGATTTTTTTTAGAGCAAATAGTGTAGAAGATGCCTTTTATATTGTAAAAAATATTTTAAACTTTAATACAGAAAATATATTTATAGACTCTAGAGTATTTTTTTATGGTTTTATTGCTCTTTTAATACTTTTCATTAATGATCTTTTAATTGAGCATAATTTAAATTCAAATATTTTGAATGATAAACTTACATATAAAGTAAATATATATTTTGCATTTTTGATTTGTATAATATTATTTATTGGAGTTTTTAACGGAGGTCAATTTATTTATTTTCAGTTTTAATGCAAAAACATTTTCTATACCACATATTTTTTTTCTTAGGAATAATTCTATTCACTGATTTATTAGTAGGTTGGATAGTTAAAAAAAACTTTGATAATTTATCTTTTGGATTTTATGGAGATATTAATGATAGTTTAAAATCTGATTCAGAAATCATTATTTTAGGAAGCTCTAGGGCATTACATCATTATGTCCCTAAGATATTATCAAAAAAACTTAATTATAAAGTTTATAATGCAGGAACAGGCGGTTACGGAATTTTTTTAGATTACGCAGTTCTTTCTGAAAAGATAAGGACAGATAATATACCTAAAATTGTAATCATAGATTTATCACCTAATACCTTTATAAATGACAACCTCTCTTATTCGAAACTCAATAGGTTGCTACCTTATTTTAAAAAATATTCTTCTTTTAAAGAGATAATCCTTTTAGACCCTCAATTTAATAAATTTAAACTAATATCAAGTTTGTATGTCCATAACTCTATTTTATATGACCTCATTAGAAACACTTTTGATAATAATAATAGTGAGGATGGTTATATAGCATTGAATGATGAATTTAATGAAACCAATTATAACCCATATTATCTTGACGAAAACATGAATATTGACGAGAATAAGATTAAATATTTAAATAAGATAATTGAAGTATGTAAAATTAATGGTATTAAATTATATGGAGTAGTTTCACCCACTTATGAGAAATTTGATAAGGATAACAGAATTATTCAGGAATTTGAATCAATATTTTTAACCTCCAACCAATATTTTTTTAATTTATCTAGTCTTCAAGGCATTCATCAGAAAAATAAATATTTCAAAGATCAGCTTCACATGAATCATCTAGGCGCAAGTTTTTTTTCTGAGGAAATATCATTAAAAATAAAATATAAATTAAAGAATTGAAACAGAATGTGTGGAATTGCAGGAAAAATATTTTTTGATAAAGAACAGCATGTTTCTTTTGGCGAATTAAAGCACATGACAGACGTTATTGTACACAGAGGTCCAGATGATGAAGGACATTATGTTAGAGGTAATGTTGGTTTAGGGTTTAGAAGGTTGAGTATTATTGATTTAAAGTTGGGGCATCAACCACTCACTGACAATAGTGGAAGATTTTGGATTACTTTTAATGGTGAGATTTACAATTTTAGAGAATTGAGGAATGTTCTTCAAAAAAAAGGCTATTTTTTCAGAACAAACACTGATACTGAAGTAATAGTTAATCTTTTTAATGAGTATAAAGAAAAATGTGTTGATTATTTAATTGGTATGTTTTCTTTTGTAATTTGGGATGAAAAGGAAAAAACTTTATTTGGAGCCAGAGACAGGTTTGGAATAAAACCGTTTAATTATTACATAGACAATGAAAAGTTTGTCTGGGGCTCTGAAATTAAGTCAATTTTAGCTTCTAGAGATATTAAGAAAGATATAAGTATTGATTCTTTAGATTATTATTTTGCCTATGGATATACTCCTAAAAATGAATCTATTTACAGGCAGATTAACAAATTAGAACCAGGTCATTTTTTTACATTAAAACCACATTCAAAAGAAAAACTAAAAATAATTAATTATTGGAAAGTAAATTTTGAACCTGATTATTCAAAATCTGAAGAATATTGGAAAAAAGCTATTTATGATTTGCTGAATGAAGCTGTGAAGAAAAGAATGATTAGTGATGTTCCTTTGGGAGCTTTTTTAAGCGGAGGAATTGATTCTAGTATAATAGTTTCACTAATGGCGTTGAACTCAAGCTATCCCATAAAAACATTTTCTATTGGTTTTGAAGAAGAAAAATATAATGAACTAAAATATGCTCGACTAATAGCTGAAAAATATAATACAGAACATCATGAGTTTATTATTAGCCCAGAATCAATAGAATTACTCCCCAAACTTGTTAAGGGATATGATGAACCTTTTGCTGATAGTTCAGCTATTCCCACTTATTATGTTTCTAAATATACGAAAGATTATGTTACAGTTGCATTATCCGGAGATGGAGGGGATGAGCTTTTTGCAGGATATAATTCTTACAATAAAATGATCACATTAAAAAATAATAGGTTTAATCACAAAATTTTGTTTGGAACATTAAACAAACTCATACCTGATTATTTTTATGGTAAAGGGTTAGCTTATTACATGTCGCAAAACAAATTAGATATTGCGGCATATTTCTGTATTTGGAGAGATTATGAGAGAAGAAAAGTATTTAATCCAGATGTTAAACAAATAATACAAAAAGGTTTTTCTGAAAAAATTAAATGTAATTTACTTAAGAAATTTAGTGGAGATTTTATTAGTAAAGCTCAACAATTGGATATTAGTACATATATGGTTGATGATATTTTAACTAAGGTAGATAGGTCGTCAATGTTAAATTCTTTGGAAGCTAGAGTACCTTTGTTAGATCATAAATTTGCGGAATTAAGCTTTAAAATACCATCTGAATTTAAATTAAAAGGTCAACAAAAAAAACATATTTTAAAAGAAGCCTTTAAACATTTATTACCAAATGAAGTATTATATCATAAAAAACAAGGTTTCGCTGTACCATTGAACATTTGGTTTAAAGGAGATTTAAAAAGTTTTGCTTATGATAATTTAACAGGAAGCAAATTTTTGTATGAATATCTTGACAAGAAATATGTAGAAGATCTTCTTAATAATCATCAAAAAGGTTTCAGAGATTTTAGTCAAAAAATTTGGTCCCTACTTTTTTTAAATGAGTGGTTAAAACAGACGAACTCTTGAAAATACTATTTATAATAGAATCAATGAGATCTGGTGGTAAAGAGAGAAGGTTATTGTCACTAATCAAGGGCTTAGGAAATTTAAACTTTTTTAAGCTTGAATTAATAATATTGTCCAACAGAATACATTATGAAGAAATATTAAATCAAGACATATTTATTCATTATTTACCAAGAAGCATATTTAAAAATATTAGAATAATACCTAAATTCTTAAAAATATTAAATCAATTTGAACCAAATATTGTACACTGTTGGGATAACGTAGCTGCCATTCATTTTGGGCCGATTTGTCATTTTAAAAAAATTACATTTATTAACTCGATGATTAGCACTGCACCCTCTAAGTTGGGTTTTTTTTCAAAAAGGTATTTAGCATATTCTATTTCTTATCCATTCAGCACATATATTTTGGCTAATTCAAAAGCTGGATTGAAGTCTTTTAGGGTGCCAAACAACAAAGGATTAGTAATTTATAATGGGTTTGATTTTGATAGAATTAAAAACATTATTATAAAGGAAGAGATTCGAAGAAAGCTTAATATTAAAACGGATTTTGTGGTAGGGATGACTGCATCATTTTCAGAAAAAAAAGATCATGTAACATTTATAAAGGCAGCTCTGAAATTATTACAGTTTAGAAAAGATATCACTTTTGTTTTTATTGGGGATGGTCCCCAGTTAAATAAAATTAAAAGTATGGTTGAAGAAAAAGAAAAGCAATTTTTTAAATTTTTGGGGGTTAAAAGAGATGTTGAAAGTATTGTAAATATTTTTGATATTGGCATTTTAACAACATTTACAGAGGGCATTTCAAACGCAATTATGGAGTATATGGTGATGAAAAAACCTGTTATTGCCACAGACGGAGGAGGCACCAATGAATTAATAACAAATTATGAAAACGGCTTTTTAATTGAGGTTCAGAATGTTTCAGAACTTGTGGTAAAAATAGAATATCTCTTGAATAACTCAATTTATGCTCAAGAAATTGGAGTTAGAAACGAAGAAAAAATAAAGAGAAATTTTTCAAATAGAATAATGATTGAAAAATTTGTTGAACTTTATGAAAATAATTTAAGACATTTGTAAGTAATTACCTCTTATAACCTAAATTAATAATTGCTAAGTAAAAATATGGAGTCTACTTTTTTTAGCGTTTTTACATCAGTTTATAATCGAAAGCACACTATTCATCGAGTTTGGGAAAGTTTGAATAATCAAACTTTTCGAAATTTTGAATGGATAATAATTGATAATGGTTCTGAAGATAATGTCAGACCCTTATTGGAAGAGTACCAATCCAGTGCTGATTTTCCTGTAAGACTTTTTTTTCAAAAAAATTCTGGAAAATATGGTGCCTTTAACCGCGCTATTGATTTAGCGAATGGTGAACTCTTCGTTCCAGCTGACTCTGACGATAGATTTGAGCCAAATACACTTTCTAGGTTTCAAAAAATTTGGACCGAATATAATACCGACAAAGTTGCAGGAATAACTGTATTGTGTAAATACAAAGATGGTCAAATTGTTGGAGAGAAATTTCCCTTTGACGGAATTTCATGCTATCTGGATATTGTTTATAAACATAAAATTGGTGGAGAAAAATGGGGATGTGTTAGAGTGGATGTACTTAAGAAATATAGATTTCCAACAAATTTTAATGTGACCTATTTTCCTGATAGATATATTTGGGCACAAATTGGGTTTAACTATAAAACAATTTTTATTAATGAGGCACTCAGAATTTATTACCAAGATGCTGGAAACCAAGATACACATACAGTGTATAAGTCTTTGGAATTTGTAAGAATGAAAAATTTTTTTACTACATGGAGAATAAATTTTATTTTCCCTAAGGCTGAAAAATATATACCTTTAACAGAATACTTAGGCATGTTTGTTTTTCTATGGCTTACTTCCTTTACAATAAAAAAATCAATTTCAAAAGTCATTAAAAGTCTTAAAAGAAATAAGAGCAAAATAGTTGCAATAATAATGTTATTACCAGCTTATATAATTAAAACTTTTGGATTAAAATTAAGGTTTCTTAAAAAAAAGAAATATCGTTATCAGTTAAGCAATAACATTGAAAATAAGTAGTAATTAAATTTGATTATCATAATGTTTTTATTATCTACGTCTGGATGTAATTTTAGTTGTTGATTTAAATAGAAAACATAAAATAAATTTGGAAAGTGAAAATAGTTAAAGGAGAAGAAATTAAATTAAACCTTTGGAAAGAATTTCTCGAAAACAATTTCTTTTCATCCCCATTTCAAACGTCAGATTTTCAAAAATTATATAATAGCACGGATGGCTTATCTGCAAATTCTTTTGCGGTCGAAGAAAATGGTAAATATACCGTATTAATAGTTGTTACTATTCAAAAAGAGAGAGGAATAAAAAGAATTTTTTCAAAAAGAGGTATTGTTTATGGAGGAGTATTGGTTGATGAAAATCAACACTCTTTAAAAAAGCTCTTAAATTACATCAAGAAATATTATAGAAGGAAACTAATTTATTTAGAGATTAGAAATCATTTCGATTTTTCAAACTACCTAAAATGTTTTGTTGATTGTTCTTTTGAATTTCTTCCACATTTGAATGTTCAATTAAAAATAGAAAATAATACTGATTTAGATTCCATTATATCTAAAATGAAGTATAATAGAAGAAGAGAAATTATGCAGTCTTATAAACAAGGCGCGTTTTCTAGAGAAGCTGAAACGATAAATGAGGTTAAAGAATTATATATAATACTGAAAAATTTATATGACAGAAAAGTTAAATTACCCCTTTTCCAATACTCATTTTTTCTAAATGTTTTTAATAGCAATATTGGAAGAGTTTTTGTTGTTATTCACAATAATAAGGTAATTGGTGGAGCATTCTGCATTTTTTCAAAAAAAATGTCTATAAATACTATGTACTATGTGGGGTTGAGAAACTATCATAAAAAAATATTCCCAACTCATCTTGCAATAATTGAAGTAATAAAATTTGCAATTAATAATAAGATAGGTTTAGTTGATTTTATGGGGGCAGGGAAACCTGGCGTAGATTATGGTGTACGTAAGTATAAAATACAATTTGGAGGTGATTTAGTTGAACATGGAAGATTTAGAATAATACTAAACCCCTTTTTATATAAAATTGGTGAATTAGGTTTAAAGGTTATTGCTAAAATCTCATAGTATATTATGATAATACTCTTTGATATTAATCACCCAGCAGATGTGAATTTTTTTAAAAATTCCATTTATGAACTCCATAGACTAGGCCATGAAATTGAGATTATTTATAGAGACCGAGGAAAACTGGCTTCAATTTTGAAACATGAACTTAAAGATTTTCAGGTTACTGAAATTGGTAGACATAGAAAGACGTTTGTTAGTAAAGTGATTTCTCAACTTAAAAGAGATTTTCGCCTTATTTCCTTCTTAAAAAAGGGAAAAATTGATTTAATACTTTGTTTTGGAGCCACTTCAGTAATTGCGGCTAAATTTATGGGAATTCCATTTATAGCTTTCGATGATGATTATGAGTATAAAATACCTTTTTACCACGCCAATCTATTTGCTACAAAGCATATATATCCAGATTTTATAAAATACTCTTCTAAAAGAACAATCAAATATAGAGGTTTTAAAGAATTGGCTTATTTACACCCTGAAGTTTTCAAGGCAAACATTGCTGTTCTAAATAATTATAAATTAAAACCAAATAAATATGTTTTTATTAGAGAAATTGATAATATTAGCCTAAATTATAAAAGGAATCAATCAATATTGCCAGACATTATAAAAATGATTGTCAAACTTAATTTAACACCTATTATTTCTTTAGAAAAAGACCAATTAAAAGAAAAATTTAAAGATTGTGTAATTTTAGAGGAACCTGTAGAAGATTTTTATTCTTTAATTTATAACAGTCTTTTCACAATTTCATCTGGTGATTCAGTAGCAAGAGAAGCTTCATTACTTGGCGTTCCAACCTTATATACTGGAGGAAGATCTATGGTGATGAATCAGCCATTGTTGGAAAATGGGATTATGTTTGAAGAAAGTAATTTAAAAAATATAGCTAAGATATTAAGTGGATTTACAGTAGAATATAAAAATGTGGTAAGGCGAAATATTAATAATTTATCAAACGAAAATTGGGATAATACTACGTCTGTTATTTTAGAACATGCCCTTAATTGTAAAATTTAACAAATTTGATTTTGAAAAAAATAGCTTACATAACTTCTGGAAAAGTTGGAATACATAGATTCACATATAATGAACTTGAATTATTAGCGCAAAATAATATTGATTTTTTTCTATGTTTAACACAACTTAATTCTGGCCCTTGGATGCCAAAACCAAATTGGGATTTGGTTGTAGCTAATAGATATAAAGCTATTAAACAATTTCTTAAGTTAATCTTTTTTAACCCAAAACGAGCTTTTGATTTGTATTTTGAAGCTAAAAATAAGAATGTTGTTGCATATTTTTTTATTGCAATGAGTTTTTATTTTGACCTAAAAAGACATAAAATATCTTCGATACATTGTCAAATGGGAGATGACAAATTGTATGTCGGTTATTTTTTAAAAAAAATGATTAATAAAAAATTAACTGTTACAGTACATGCACACGAGCTTTATCAAAGAAAAGTTTATGACAATAATAACAGTATTGTAGAATTATATTCTAGTTGTGAAAAGATTTTAACAATCTCTAATTTTAACAAAAAAATTATTGAAAAAAAGTTTGGTGTTTCATCAAATAGAATTAAAATAATGAGGTTATTTCCAGAAATTGACAATAATAATATGGTAAAAGATAAAATAAAAATTCTTATAGTTGCTAACTGGGTCGAGAAAAAGGGATATAATGTTTTATTAAAGGCATTAAAAAAAATTGAAAGAGACGATTTTGTTTTATGGGTTGTTGGAGGAACAGTTTTTTCACATGATTCTATAGACTTATCTAATTTAATAGAAATAAACAATTTAAATGACAAAATAACTGTTTTAGGAAGATTAAGTTCACCATTAATAGATATTGTATTTGAATCCTGTGATATTTTTTGTCTACCATCTTTAACAAATTATTACAAAGATGGAAACCCTTCAGAGCGAGAAGGTATTCCAGTGGCTCTTATGGAAGCCATGGCATGGGGTAAGCCAGTAGTAGCCACGAACCATGCTGGAAATTCTGAACTTGTAAAAGAGATTTTAATAGAAGAAAATAATGTTGAACAGTTAATTGATGCTATTGAATATCTTTTAGATAATCAAGATAAATGGAAATCCATGGGTAAAAGAAACCAAGCAATAATAAAAAAAAAATATTCTAAAACAAATATTAATGTGTTAGTAGATGTTTTAAGTGAGTTAAATTGATGAATTCTTTTTATTATATAGCTGGTTCTGATGGTACGGGTAAGACAACTTTTTTAAAAGATTTAGAATGTGCGTTATTGGAGAAAAAACTCCCGATTAGATATATTTGGATTAGATCACCCAAAATTTTTTCTAAACCTTTAATGGCGTATTGTAGATTGGTGGGTTTAACACAATACAAAAGGATAAACGGAGTTAAATATGGGAAGCATGAATTTCATAAATCTAAATTTGTATCCTTTATTTTTCCTATTTTACAACTAATAGATTTTAGAATAAAGTGGTATTTAGAAAAGAGAAAGATTAAACCAAATGAAATTATTTTATTTGATAGGTTTAGTATAGATACCTTGGCAGATTTAATGGTAGATACTAAAAGAATGACATTACATAAAACTTGGATTGGTGAGAGCTTTATAAGACTTATCCCTGAAAATATTCAGATTATTGTTTTAAATGTTGAAGAAGATATAATCAGAAAACGTAAGATTGATACACTATTTGATGAACAATTAAGTTCTAAAGTAGAGGTATATAAAATCTTGAGTAACAACTTTAATATTAAAGTGGTTGATAATAATATAGATTATAAATCTGGAAAAGAAAAAGTACTAAGTTATTTATTGAACTCTAAGAATTAATGATAAGATTTATTAAAAAGATATTGTTAAACAAATATTTTAGCTGGCTTCAATTTTTTAGTAATTGGCTAATGCAAGGGATTTTGAATGCAGATAAATCTGAAAAATTGTATAAAATTGTTTTTACTATTTTCTTTAGCATACTATTTTTTTTGGTTTTTTCTCAATGGACATCTTATGGTTTTATTAAAAGCTTAATTTTTAGCTTTATTCTTGCCCATACTATAAATTGGTTTGTCAATTGTAATTTTTATGTTATTTTGATTCATAGAGCAAGGTTGTTAAAGACAACAAAAATAGAATTATTTACTCATCTCTATGCTATTCAAAATCGACTAGAAAATTTAAAAGATAAAAGTTGGTTGCTATATTGTGTTTCACACGGGGGAATATGTAAAGGAACTCTTAATTTACATTCAGATATTGATGTTTCCTTAATTAGAAAACCTGGACTTGTTAATATGTTAAAAGCAACACTTTTTTATGTTAAAGAAAAAAAAATTGCAGATTTAAATAGAATACCTTTGGATATTTTTATTTGTGATTCTCCTAAAAATTGTATAGATAGATCGAATGGACAAAAAAACCCTATTGTTCTATTAGATCATTATAATCAAGTGGATAATTTCTATCACGATAAGTTAAAAATATCTATAAAGGAAGCCCAAATATTAAATAAAGTTTAACAAACTAATAGGTAGATCGATTTTGATTAAAATTTTGCTTATTACTGAATACATTGATCCTCCATTTGATGAAGGCATAAAAAAAACCGTTTATAATTTATACATTAATTTAAAAAAGAAATATCATTTGGAAGTGATTTGCAGGTATGGTTTTAATGAAACGAATGTTAACAAAATCAATTCTAACTTTTTATATTCTCCTTTTAAACTAAAAAATATTTTCAGAAGTTATAAACCTAACGTAATTATTTATTTACCATTTCAATCTAGTACTTTTGCTAGTTATTTGAGGTTAAAGCTCTTTTCACTTATTGCTGGTAAAGAGGTAAAAACAATCTTTATTGCATTACAACCTAAAAGAATAAGAAAGTGGCAAGAATTATTTTTAAAATATACAAGACCAACAGTAGCTTTAACTCCATCGTTGGTACTACAAAATTTTTGGAAAATTAACATGTTTAACAATAAGCTCATCCCATTATTAACTGATTTATCAAAGTTTAAACCCCTTCAGGGTGGTGTAGCTTCAAAAAAGAGATTGAGAAAAAAGTACAAAATCCCTCAAGATATGTTCATTATTTGTCATATGGGGCATTTAAATGAAGGAAGGAATCTTATGTCATTAGTGCCCCTGCAAACAGACAATAATCAAGTCTTAATAGTAGCTAGTAGTTCTACACCAAGTGATGCACTTGGTGAAAAACCTTTAGAAAATCAATTAGTTAAGAATGGGATTAAAATTATTAATGAGT
Source organism: Maritimimonas rapanae (assembly GCF_057837205.1). Lineage (NCBI taxonomy): Bacteria > Pseudomonadati > Bacteroidota > Flavobacteriia > Flavobacteriales > Flavobacteriaceae > Maritimimonas > Maritimimonas rapanae. The sequence goes on from NZ_JBYQFI010000001.1 coordinate 710,781, forward strand.
ATATTGAAAGTATTGAAGAAATATATCAATTATCCGATGTATATGTGTTTCCTGTTGAGAGATTAAATAGCTCAATTGGAATGCCCTTATCTATTTTAGAGGCTAGAGCTTGTGGAATACCAGTTATAACGACTAATTATGGAAGTATTAGAAATTATTTAAGGGATGACTCAAGAGGGATATATTATTCAAATCCAAATGGCTTTCTAAATTTGATTGATATTATTAAATCTATGGAAGAAGAAAATTTTTCAGAAACTAATGTTTCAAAACTTAATGATCAGTTTTATCATATTATTTATTCTGAAGTAGAAAAATGAGAGATTTTACTTTATTGACTTATTCGAAATTATTAAAAGCCCTTGTTGAAAATGGTTATTCGTTTCAAACATTTGAAGAATTTATTGAATTTCCTGAAAACAAAGTTATTGTTTTAAGGCATGATGTTGATGAATTGCCGAGTAATGCACTAAAACTTGCTCTTGTTGAGCAGAAATTAGGAATCAAATCAACATATTATTTTAGAATTGTTAAGATAAGTAATAACCCAACTATTATTAAGAAAATAGCTTCTCTAGGTCATGAGATTGGTTATCATTATGAAGATTATGCAATGGCTAATGGAAATATCTATAATGCATTAAAGAACTTTAAAAAAAATTTGGATTATTTTAGAAAGTTCTACCCAGTGAGAACAGTTTGTATGCATGGCAGTTCAATGTCAGATTACGATAACAGAGATATTTGGAAACATAAAAAATTTTCAGATTATGAAATTATTGGGGAACCTTATTTATCAGTTGACTATTCTAATATTTTTTATATTACTGATACAGGTAGATGTTGGGATGGTAGAAAATTTAGTGTTAGAGATTTTGTGCTTACTCATAATGATTATCCTACTTTTCATAGAACTAATGATATTATTGAAGCAATTAGAGAAAAAAAATTTCCAGATAGGGCAATAATTCAATCTCATACACTATGGACAGATTCTATAACTCAATGGTATTGGTTATTTATTAGAGAATGGTTAAGAAATAGAGTTAAGATAGTTGTGGTTAATTTTCCAATAATTAAAAAAATTGGTTATAGATTAATTAAATTTTACAGCCAATAATATCAAAAAACATGGAAAATAAAAATTTTTTTCTTGCTACTAATGATGTAGAAACTACGTCAATTATTAACCATAAGCTATTAGATTCTACTGGTAAAAAAGTTCTTGTGCAGGGTATGCCTAGGCTACTAGATTTATATGAGAAGTATAATGTTAAAGCTACTTTTTTCTTCACTGGATATATAGCTAACTTATATCCTGAAGTTGTAAAAATGATTTTACCATATGGCCATGAGGTTGCTTCTCATGGTTTAACTCATGATGTTACTAAAGCTTTTGATATTCTCCCTGTAAAAACTCAAATTGAACATTTAAAGAAGTCTAAAAATATTTTGGAAGATATTTCTGGTGAAGAGGTGATATCCTTTAGAGCCCCAGCTGCGCGAGTTAATTATAATACAGTCATTGCTTTACAAGAGGCTGGTTATAAGGTGGATAGCTCCGTGTCTTCCCAAAGATTTGATATGTTTTTTTCTTTTGGAAGCGCGAAAAAAATGAATTGGATTAATGCGCCTAGAAAGCCTTATTTTACTAAAAAAGATAATATTTTTAGAAAGGGTGATTCAAGTATTTATGAGATCCCTATTTCTGCATTTGGATTTCCATATATTGGAACTTTTATGAGAATATTTCCTAGATTAAATAGAATCACTAGAAATATGTTATATTTAGAATCTATGATAAACAATAGGCCATTTGTCTTTTTAACTCATCCTAATGAATTTATAGATGAATTAAAAGATATAAAGAGCATAGATAGAAGAGCAAGTAATTTGTTTTCTTATGTTTTAGGAGATGTTTTGAGATATAAACTAAAAGTAAAGAATCTTGGTAATAAAGCAATTCCCATTTATGAAAAAGAATTGAGATTCTTTGAGCAAAAAAAATATAATTTTATTACTTGTAAAGATTTATATAAATTAAATAATCAGAATAATGCCGGCAAAAGAAGTACTTGAATTTTATAATCTCAACACACCACTAGGAACGATTATATATGCAATTAGATTTGTTATAAGATTTATTTTAGATAAAATAGCGTACTTTACTTTTATAAAATCTTGGAGAACAGTAATTCATAGATGGAGAGGAGTCAAAATAGGCAAAGGAGTATATATAGGGCATGAAGTTATTTTTGATAGAGTTTTTACAGATCAAATAACTATTGGTGATAATTCTGCGATAGGTGACAGAACAATTATATCCGCACATGCTAATATTCCAACTGACACGATTTTGAAAAAAATTTACCCTAGAAATATTCTACCTACTAAGATTGGAAGTGGTGTTTGGATTATGCCTGCTGTGATTATTGCGCCTGGAGTGACTATCGGTGATGAAGCGGTTATTGCTACAGGGTCAGTTGTAACAAAAGATGTCCCTTCTAGAACTTTAGTAGCTGGAGTACCTGCCAAAGTTGTAAAAGATTTGAATAATCTACTCGAAAGTTGATTTAAAATGTGATATAGGTGTTCAAGAAGAATATGTATATATATAACACCTCTCTTGCATATAAGATTTAAACTTATGTTTCATATAGGGTATTGACAATCTATCAAAAAAAGGATAAGAATATAATTATTTAAAAAAAGATAACCTACTCATATAGAAGAATGGGTATAAAATATATAATTCTTAATTTTGTATTGGTTTATGATAAAATAATAATAAGTTGATTTACCAAATATTTATAAATTAATGTAGAATACTTGTAATTTAAAGTAAAATGTTGATTTTATCTGATAAGATAAAAAAAACTCGTATATTTGCTAAAGCTATAAAAAAGAAAGTCCCCTTAAATGCCCTTCTAGTAAGTAGTATATATTGGAGTTATACCCTAATTGATGATTATATGCTTGCGGGTTTTATAGGATATAAATTTCTTTTTATCGCTTAAGTTTAATAACCTCTCGCTGGGTTTTAAGTATTTTGCTATGATAAAAGAATTTCTAACCGATACTCTGGAAATTGACAAATTCGTAAAGAACGATTTTCATCTTAAAAAAGATTATATTAGAAAACGAAGTCAATTCGTTTTTAATAATAGATCTGATAAAAAAATCTCCTTTCTTGGTAAGGTAATTAAACCAAACAAGGCATCTAACAACTTTTCATCTTTAGAGAGAATTAGAATAGTTGTAGATAGTTTGATTGAAAAAACGAGTATTGAAGATATCTGTAAAAAGGAAAGAATATCTAAAGAAACTTATTATGAATGGAAGAGTGATTTTCAAGACGCTTTTAAAAGATACTCTGAACAGTTTCTTGCTAGAGAAAGAATAGCACAGTCGAATAAGAGATTGATTTTAGATTTGACAAGTGAAAAAGTTTATACTTTTTATAAGAAACATATTAAAGACTCTAGTTCAAAACTAAGTTTGGTGATTCCTAATAAAGAAAAACTTACAACTTTTAGCAATTTTTACACAATACATAATGTTTTCATCTTAGATAAGATGAATAATTTTAGAAAAATTAATAAGTATTTAGAAGAAGTGAATCTAAAATTACCTAGTGACGGACTTTTATTCGGGTGTTTTGAGACATTTAAATCAAAGTATAGTAAGAGTAAGCTTTCTAAATTACCTATTATAAATCAAATTTATTTTAGTACTGAATTCATTTTTAAGAGAGTTATACCAAAGTTACCTTTTTTAAAGAAGATTTATTTTTATGTAACCAAAGGTAGAAACAGATTATTATCAAAAGCAGAGTCCTTAGGAAGGTTAGTTTCTTGTGGTTTTGATATTGTTGATTACAAGGTTATAGATGGTGTACATTATTTTGTTGCAAAAAAAGTTAAAGAGCCAAGTTACGATATGAGCCCGAGCTATGGACCTATTTTTAAAATGCAACGTGTTGGAAAAAACGGAAAAATAATTGGTGTTTATAAATTTAGAAGTATGCACCCATATTCTGAATATCTTCAAGACTATGTATTAAAGCTAAATGGATATGCTAGAACAGGTAAACCTGCTAATGATTTTCGTGTTGTTCCGTGGGCTAAATTTTTAAGAAGATATTGGATAGATGAATTACCTCAAATAATAAATGTGTTCAAAGGAGAACTAAAATTAGTTGGTGTTAGACCTGTTTCTCAAACTTATTTTAATAATATTCCTAAAGAGATACAAGAGCTAAGATTAAAACAAAAACCTGGTTGTATTCCACCATATGTGGCTCTAAATAGAATAAGTTCTGTAGATAGTGTCCTTGAAGCTGAAAAGGAGTACTTATTGGAAAAATTGAAGAACCCATTTACTACCGATATTAAGTATTTTTTTAAAGCTATTTTCAATATTATTTTTCTAAATAAGAGAAGTGCATAATATTATTTGATTTTTTATTTCTATCATGTCAATAGTATAGATTTAATTAGATTTTAATTTATATAAATGTTAGATGAATAATGGGATTTTTCTTGTATAAGTTAGATTTTTTAATAGAATAAAATATTTGTTAGTCCAGCCTAATTATAAGAAATTGTTATAGCTTTATAAACATCTATAGCTGTGAATGCTAGGTTTAAAATTTAATTTATTGAACTGCAGGGGCTTAGTGTAAAATTTCATGATTGGAGAAAAAGATAAAATTTACCATTATTATCTTAATTAAGATTTAGAGATCTTAATTAATGCTATTTTTCTATACGGTATGATAATGTGTTTAAACAAAAAATAAGTAAAGACTTTAAAGGCCAAATTTCCACCAAGGGCTATTAGATTTTTCAAATTTAGTACCATAGCCATAGCCATAGCCATAGCCATATAGTTTTTTATAATCTACACCATTAATTAATAATACCATATTCGGTAATCTTTCATCAGTATATAGAGTTTTAATGTATGGTAACATTCTCTTATCTAAGTAATTTGATCTAATAGTGTAAATAAAGGCATCTGCGTACTTACTTATTAGTAGAGTGTCAGTTACCATACTAAACGCTGCAGTATCAACTATTATATACTCAAAATTTTCTTTAGCGAAATCAAATAAAGTCTTGACACGAGAACTCATTAATAACTCTGCCGGGTTAGGAGCTAAATCACCAGAAGAGATTATAAATAAGTTATCTGTATCTGGTACGGTCACAACTAAATCTTTAGGTAAAATATTTTTGTCGGCTATAAAATTTGTTACTCCTTTGCTTCCTCGAACTCCTAAATAAGGTTTAATCTTAGGAGCCCTAATGTCCATACCTATAATTAAGGTTTTTTTGTCGGCATGAGCTAATGCCATTGCTAGATTTGTTGAGACTAATGATTTACCTTCATGTGCAATTGTTGAAGTTACAAAGATGGCTTTTCCTTTGGTTTTAGTTTCATCACCATCATCAGGTAAAACAAAGCTTAAGTTTGTTCTTAATATTCTAAATGCTTCGGCAACACTAGAATAATCCTCTTTTCTTAGGATATACCTCTGTTGCCCATTTTCTAATTTTGGGATATCTCCAATAATTGGAATATTCAAAATTCTTGCAACTTCATCTCTTGAATGAATTTTTGTATCAAGAACCTCTTTACCATAAAGTATAGAAAAAGGAATGATTAATCCCAGAAGTAAAGCAAGAGCATAAGCTTTCATTTTCTTTGGTGCTACTCTATTTGGCGAACTTTCAGCATAATCTATAATCTTAGCATTTGGATCCACAACGCCTAAAGCAATGGCCGTTTCCTCTCTTTTTTGTAAGAGGTATAGAAACAATGATTCTTTTATACCTTGCTGACGTTGTATATCTCTATATTGTCTCTCTTGCTTAGGAGCAGAATAAAGTCTCGAGTTTATTATTGCATCTTGTCTACTCAATGCGTCTAAGGAAATTTGTTGAGTGGACTCTAAGTTATTTAACCCTTGTTTAATATTTTTCCTTAAATCGATTAATTGTTCATTTAAGAAGACAACTGTTGGATTTTTTTCTGTAGATGTTTTCATTAAACGTTTTTTTTCCAACATCAGTTCGTTGTATTTATTCATCGAATTAGAGACAGTATTGTCTTTAACACCTATATCTAATGGAAGAAGGTCATTATCTTCTTTGGCATCAACAAATTCCTTAACAGCCCTTGTGGTTTGCAACTGGGTATTTGTTTGGACTATCTGATTTTCAATTTCCTTCCCTGCTTGCATATTTAAACCAGCTGAGGAACCTACATCAGAAATCTGATATTTCGTTTTAATGGACTCAGCTCTTAGATCAACATCTGATAATTCTTCTGAAATTATTTCTAATCGGTCACTTACAAATTTAGCTGTACTTTGTGCTAATTCATCCTTAAGAAAAATAGCTCTCTCGTTATATTTTTTAACCAATTCATTTAAAAAATCTTCAGCTTTTTTTCTTGTACCGTCTTCAATTGATATATTTACGACTGATGATACTTCAGAAATTGGCTCAATTTTTACAGCCATAGCATAGGAATTAACTAAAATTGATAATGGAACAATATTTATAAGTATTCCTTTATTTATTAAACTATTTTTTATTAAGTCTATATTTGGGGTGATTATTATTTCACCAACTCTACTTGGAAACTTTTGTCCAAAAGAATGTTTTTTTTCAAAACCAGTTCCTACGTCTTTATATATAAATTCTGATATTGATAAAGGAGTAATAATAAATTGATCACTTAATTGATAAATTGTTGAATCACTTGCAAAAAAGTTTATTTTTAATGGTGGATTAGAATATTTCTCATCCTTATAAAATTCTGTGTCTAATCCTAAATTATTATCAACAAAATGACTTAAAGAAGTTTTATTACTAAAAAAACTAACATTAAGACCAAGTGACTTAACGACCTCACTAATAAGACTTTTAGATTTTAGTATTTCTACCTGATCTTCAATATGATCTTGAGTGTTCATAAGTCCGGACATACTCAAGTCTTGTAATGCTGCAAGTTCTGAATTGCCTTTGTTTTTTTCATTATCAATCTGTATAGTTGCGGATGCCATATAAGAATTTCTACTAAAACTTAAATTCCAAAATGCTATTAAAAAACAAATTACACAAGATAAAAGGAACCACTTCCAGTGAGCAAGGTATTTTTCTACCTGTTCTCTAATACTTAAATTTCCATCATTTATATTTAGATCAGAAGTGCTAAAATTTTTACCCATAATTATTTTACAGATTATTTTGTTGTGATACTAACTACTAATGCAGCAGCGGTAATTAAAGTCCCAATTAATGTTAAAGTGACAGATGTATTGGGACCAACATTTGATGACTTTGCTCTTGAGTCATTTGGCTCAACATAAATAACATCATTTTGTGTTAAATAATAGACTGGAGAGTTAAACATTTCTGGAGCAGTTAAATCTATACGTGTGTAATGTTTTTTTCCTTTTATTTCTCTTATAATTAGTACATTTTCCCTTTCAGCTTGAATAGTCATGTCTCCCGCTAACCCAAGAGCCTCTAAAATAGTTATTCTATCATTTGATATTGTATAAGAACCTGGTCTATTTACTTCACCGAGTATTGTAACTTTGAAATTTAGCGTTCTGATATTTACAATAGGATTTTTTATGTACTCTTTTAGACGATCTTTGATAAGACTTGTTGCTTGAATTCTACTCAAACCATCTAATTTAATTGAACCTAAAACAGGAAATTCTATATAACCGTTACTATCTACAAGATAATTTTGTTGAGTAAGTCTACCAATATCTCCAGTTTCATTAGCATAAGTAACTGAAGTTAAATTAAATGGTCTTGCTGCATCTTGATCTAATGCAGATACAATAATCGCAAGCATATCATCCGGTTTTATGGTGGGGTCGTATTTATTTATTGACTTACTTGAGCCAACTAAGTCAATATTTTGAAAGTAGACAATATCTTGTTTAGATCCGCATGAAATAAATATAACAGTAAGGCTATAAAACAATAAATAGTTTATGAGATTTTTTAGGGGTGATTTTTTCATTTTTCAAATTTTTTGCTAAAATAGTTATAATATGTTTACAAATTTCAATATAAAAACGGTTAATATGAGTCTTTAGTATTTATAATACAAAACCATTAACTTACATTCTAATTTTTAGAAAAGAAAATTGAGTAATAAATTTAATGATTTTCTAATTGACTTTGAGTAAATTAATATAATACTTATTTCCCAATACAATATTTAACTTTTCTTTTTTTACAAGGCTTTTCGAAAGATCAGTTGAAAATGAGTTGAAAGATAATGTTTTCTTTTAGTAAGACGATGTTTTCATTTCTAATTTGGACCAAGGTGTAAGTTTAAATATATCCCTTAGACTCGAAAAAAGTCGCTGCGCGATTTTAAAGTATTTTTCTTTTGGAAAATCCGAAGCAACCATTGTAAAATACGAACTTGAGAGAATGATCAGCATAGCTAACGAAATATACGAAGATTATGGAAAGTTGTGACTAATTCAGAAGTAACAATGAACTATACACGTTGTTGTAAACCGTTTCTTATTTATTAGTTTTAATTCGCTGATATTTTACTTTTCCATATTCAACAACCTTCAACACTTGCAATTCCGTATTATTAGATTCAAGATGACCATATCCTTTCGGATCATCATTTCTTAGTACTCCTTTGATAATCATATTAATGTAATAATTACAGCCATACATGCTTGACAATCTTTGACTTAGAATAGAGTCAAGTTCAATTCCGCTCAAATTCAATTCAATGTCCATATCGTTAATACATTCATCTTTTTTAATTGGACTAAAGTCATCATACTCCATACATCGCCAGAATTTTCCACTAACAACTATTGTATCGTTAAGACTATTTTTTAAATCACAAGAATGAGTGATTATTTCCTTGTTTTCGTAATGAGTTAAAGGTGCTTTACAAGCGCTTGCGATCGAAAGAAATAGAATACAGATAGGAATGTAATATTTTAAGAATTTTTTCAAATGGTTTACAACGGTTCGGCTATGATTCCGTTGTGGATAATTCCGGAGGAATTGTCCGCTTGAGGAATCATGTATTTAAAAGTAATGTTTTTTGTTTAGAAAGTAGTAACAATGGATTATAGCCATTGTTGTAGCCGGTGATTTTATTCCGCTTTATTGGTATTCAACAGGAAGAAACTCTTTTTCCGATACTCTTCCAAAATCACAAGGATTATCCAGAAATCGAAAATCGCCTTCGAATTCTTTTCTTGTCATGATTCTTTTTCCGTTCCGCGCTTGATAAGATCCAGTTTTCGGCTTTAATTCCCATTTCCACAGAAATAATTTCTCATCAATGTCAATTATTTTCATTAATGATTTCATGGCGTAATATTGATTATGGCCTAAAATTTCAATTTCATTTAATGAATTCAAAATTTTGACTGAATCTATCTTTAGGGTGTAAGGGCCTTCATGCCCCATCTGATAGATGATTTCCTTTTCGTTTACAGTTATCGAACTACTAAACCCACTATCACATGGTTCGTATATCAGGTATCCACTCGAATCTCTTTCTAAATTGACCCAAGTTCCTTGAAGCTCCGAAGGATTATTCCAATAGTTATTTTTCTTGCTAAAACATGAAACAAACAATATTAGGGTTATAAGGAAAGCAATTTTTTTCATAGCATTGGCTACAACGGTTTGTGTATGATTAGTTGCGGAAAAGGGCGTTAGTCATTTTCCGCTGTTGGCTAAGATAATTAATGCGTGTGAATTTCCGGTGAGGAAATTCCGCAGCAATTAATTATACACGTTGTTGTGTTTAGTTTTTTCTCAATTCAAATATTGTGTCAGTTGTAATTCCGTTTTCACCTTTTTTAATTAGTTGCTCATATTCATAGTCAAAATCCATTAAGTTATTTTCAGGATTTTTATCTGATAGTACGACTTTATAAAAATCTCCAATTTCAATCGGGTCAGATAGTCTCTTTCTTATTTCTCCAGAATATGTCTTTCCTCCATACTCGAATTCATATTCGTAAATTTTCTTTCCCGTTGTGCTTCCTGCGACATGCCTGATTCGGAATACTTTTCCTACAGTTTCTGTTTTATTCTTTTCAATGTCATTAAAATTTGAATTTCGAAAAATTAGTCCGAATACAAGTCCTACGACAACTATTAAAACAACTATAATTTTTGAATTAAATTTCATTTGATTTTAGGGCTAGGGGTTTCTCTCAAAATTAAACACAACGGTCTTGTGTATGTTTTCGTTGCGTGAAAATATGCGAGGATTTTCAGATTAAGAAACCAAGATAGTAAAAGTGCGAGGAATTTCCGATAGGAAATTCAGAAGCAATGAACTATACACGTTGTTGCCAGTAGTATTTAATACACTTTGTATCCAACGAGTTCCATTTTTCCGTCAATATGCTGAAAATTAAAAGACTCATATTTTGATTTATTGTCTTTCTGCCAATAATGATATTCAATTATGTCAGCTAATTCTTCTGGATTATCATTGAATTTAATCAGCGCTTTATTCAGATATTCACGTTGCTCTTTTTTAAATCCCATTCCTTTTATCTGTTCCATAAAAGTCAGGAACTGTTCATAAGAAAACTGTTTCGTCACTTTGGAATGCAAATTTTTATAAAATTCAGCGTAATTTTCTGTATCCAACATTTTAATTAATTCCTCAACTTTTTTTGTCGATTCAAGAATTAATTTTTCATTCTCCTTTTGAAACCTCTTTATTTCCTCAATTTGATTAACAGTCACTTCTCGGATTTTCTCCAAGTTTTTTGGTTTGTCAAATTTCGGATATCTGAACTGAATTATTAACTTTTTTTCCTGTGGTCTGGTATTAGAAAAGAACTTTAAGTCTTTAATGTCATTTGGATCAAATCCATTAATCTTTGTTTTCAAGAACTCATTCCAATTTTGATTGACGATATCTTTACTCAACTTAACATTGTCTTCGTAGTTATCAAAAATATCAATGTGTGCAATTTCGTCAATTTCAATGTGGTTCACTTGACTATTACAAGATGTGAAAATCAAAGCGATAATTGAAAATTTAAGTAGAATGTTCGTTTTTTTCATATTACTGGCAACGGTTGGTGTATGGTTAGTTGCGGAAAATCAGTTGTGATTTTCCGGCGTACTCAAATGTAATTAATTCAAGTGAATTTTCCGCGAGGAAAAGTCCGCAGCAATTAATTATACACGTTGTTGTAAAGCGTTTATTTATTTTTTTCATCTCAATTTTTCCGTTCCAACTTTCAATTCCGATATTTTTATTTATTCAATTTATTCAGTCTAATTTTTATTCGACCAGAATGCTCTAAATCAATAAATTCCAAATACTTTTCCGTATAAAATATTCTTTTTCCCACTATTGGAACTGAATCATAATAATTTAAAAATATTGAATCTTTTTTTATTATAGCTTTCCCATTATATTCATCCCGTTCTCGTAGTCCGCGGGATGTATAATTAAAAGTACTATCCGAATAAATTGTAAAATAAATCCAACCTAATGGCGCCTCACGATCTGATAGAAGTATAAAATCATCTCTTTCTCCGTTACTGTTTTTACAAGAGATAGTTACTAAAAAGATGGATATTAGAATTATTATTTTTTTCAAGTCTCAAATGCTTTACAACGGTTTGTGTATGATTCCGTTGCGGGAAATCCGAGGGATTTCCGAGTAAGGAATCAGTACAAATTAAAAGTAGTAAATATTCTTTGAATTAAGAGAGTAGCTATGGATTATACACGTTGTTAGGCACAGTTTTATTCAGATGTTTTTAAATGTTTTATATAATTATTCAAAAGTCCTCTTATTTGTTCCGCTGCAACTGGATTTGCTGAATGAACTTTAAATTCCAAATCCCGTAAATCAATTCCAGATTCATATACAAGCCATTTCGCAGCAGCCAATCCATCAGGTGCAACTTTTCCATCTTCTCCAAGTCCAAGGTCATTGTCAAAACTTATGTAATTAGGAAGCCCATTAGTTTTTATATAATCAACAAAAGCAGAGTAGGTGCGAACAATATCAAATTCCGATTCCATTGATTTATCATAAACCATTTCTATAGTTCTGACATCGTCTAAAAAGAGTTTCTTCATTTCGTTTTTTAAATTGTCCTAAACGTTGTTAGGAATTGTTATTCTGGCATAGGATCTCCTTCTCCAGCATTTAAAATTGAAAATGCCCAATCTGTCGACTTTGGAACATTTAATTTATCCAGCCATTCTCCTCCTATACCGGTTACTTGTATTTTATTATCAATTACTTCTAATCCTTCTGTTTCACCAAAGAAGAATTGAATTCCGTTGTCAAGTGCAATACCCATCGTATCAGGTATTTTAAATAAATAACTTTCGTTGGGCTTGATAATTACTTTTTCGTTTGCCGAAATTGAGTTTTCAGTTTCATTGTAAATAAAAATACGATATATTTTTCCAGTGGCATTATATGTTTCAGGTTCAATGGTCTCTCCACTATAATTTGGATTAATATATACCTTGTTCATTTGACTATGATCAGTACCGTTTTGTTTGCTTTCGGTTTGCGATTTACATTGTAAAAAGAAAATTGTGGCAAATGTTATTATGTAAACTAAATATTTTGTGTATTTCATTTTTGGGTATTGTGCCTAACGGTTTGGCTATGGTTTTCGTTGTGGAATCGTCCGCGAGGACTATTCCGCTATCACCAAGCCTTCATTGCAAGATAGGAATTTCCGGAGGAAAATTCCGCCGCAATGAACTATAGGCGTTGTTAGAGAACGTTTTTTATTTTATTGAACCCATATCTGAAATCAAAAATCGGTTTTGGGGTGTTGCCTTCCGAATATTGATATTCAGCATATAATATCGCATCTCTCCAATCCGTTTTTGCAATCCGAATGGCGTTGTCCAATTCCGTAATTGAGCCGTTAGCCATATGAACAATACATCTATTGATTCTTTCTTTCCGAATATCTTCATATTTATCATTTGCTAAATTTAATTTTTCAAACGCCAACTGATATTCTTCTTGAAAATCCGTTTTTAATTTTTCAATTATATCTTCTTTTATTTCTGTCAAAATGTTCTCTAACGTGTTTGTATATGGTTTGTTGCGTGTTTCAAGCACCTAATTTAGCAAATACAAACCGAATAGAAAATCCGCGAGGATTTTTCGTAAGTAGGCTAGAACTAGCAATAAATTATATACGGTGTTGCCACACGTTTTTTATTCATCAGGTAAAAGGTCAGATGTAAATCCACTATCTTTTCCCCATTCCTTTATTTGTTTCATTTTCTTTGTTTCCAAGAATTCTCCTGTCCAAGGATTAAATGAATAAACGTTAAACTTATAAGTAATTCTCGAACGACCTTCTTTTTTTATTTCGTCTATTTGGTCTGTCAATTCCGCGATATAGTATTTGAACTGTCCATCATAAAAAGTCGCTTTATTAAATCTCTCCCATTTTAAAAATTCAGAAACGTTTTCTTCTTTTAATCCTTGTTTTCTCGCAATTGAAATAGCTTTTGCTTTATCAATTTCAAAAGTTCTGTTTTTTGAATCTAGTTTTTCAAATCCGTTGTTGTTGAATCTATCATGACTCGGAATGTAGATTCCTTTTTCATCAAGTTTAATTCCTATCATTTCACTTTGCCAATCCGAGTTTTTTAGTCTCACTTGATATCGAAAAAGAAATTCAGTTGGTTTTCTTTTCATTGGTTCTGTCCAACTACCAACATAACCATCTTTATCGTAAGCATAACAGTTAAAATTGAAACGAACTTGATTATCGTAAAACTCTTGACCATAATTAGAAATAATTAAACTGTCGGCTGTTTTTTTCATTCGTTCAAGTATTTCGTGATAAGGAAATAGTTTTTTGTTTACTTCACAAATTGCATTGTCATAATCGCGAGTAAATAATAACTGTTTGTTGTAGTTGTACTCTTTCCAGATTCCGATTCTCTTTCCACTTTTTTTTGTCCAACCTTCGGTATTTAATCTTGTCGTGTCTTTTATGAAATGAACACTATACCAAACAGAATCCTTGTTTTTATAGCTTTCTTCGTAAATATGATAAACCGAATTTCTGACAATTTCAATATCAGATGAATCTGTCGAAATATTTTCACGACTGAACTGTCCGAAAACAGAAAGTCCCGAAATAAGTGTGAAAAATGTTAGCAGAAATTTACTGTTCATAGGTTTCGTTCAAATGTGTGGCAACGGTTGGGCTATGGTATCGTTGCGGAATCGTCCGCACGGACTATTCCGCGAGACCAAGCCTTCATTGCAAGATAAGAATTTCCGGCAGGAAATTCCGCCGCAATGAATTATAGCCGTTGTTGGCTACAGTATTTTTTCTTTTATATATTGTTTCTCCAATAAATAGTTTTCCAAATCAGATATGTAAGATTCAAAATCAAACTCTTTAAGTTTTGATAATCGAGTAAGGCAATCCGATTCAGTTAGTATCTCTTTACACACCTTTTCAATCAGTTCCGTTTTTTTTAAGTCCGAAACTTCGCTGAATCCAATTTTGCAATCAATTTCCGCGCAATTATTTGATTTTATTTCTATTCCGTCGACATAAGAAGTTCTTTCTCCTGGTCTAAATCTTGGTCTTTTCTTTTTAAAGAACTGATCAAATTCAGGTTTCACAGTAATTAGTCCGAAATAGAGTTCATTCAGGTCTTTTCCATAATTTCGGTTTTCGAAGAAAGATTTTAATTCAACGGATAAGTCGTTCACCCAATTATTCTGATCTTGTGTTAAATTCGAGTATTGTGCTATTCCAAAAGTCAATTTGCGTTCAGTTTTGATATTGTAGCCAACGGTTGGGCTATGGTTTCGTTGTGGAATTGTCCGCGAGGACCATTCCGCGAGAACCAAGCGATAATTTAAAGGTAGGAATTTTCAGTGGAAAATTCCGCCACAATGAATTATAGCCGTTGTTACCTACTGTTTTTTTATTCCTTCTTTCTTTAAATTCAAAAAGAACGATAAAGTGTCAGAAATTTTAAGCTCCTTTCTTTTTTTATCAAAATTTTTCTTCTCGATGAATCGATATAATTTGTTTTTATTCGTTGCATCAATGATGTTCCAAAAAGGCACAATCTTGTATGGATAAACTGTATCAGTCCCTGATTTTACATGAGCATATTTTAATGTCCATTTCCCATTAACATTAACTAAATGCTCTTTTTTGAATTTCATGTAGTCCTCTTGATTTTTAAGTTCGCCAGAAATAAAATCAGTTAATTCATTTTCTTTAGGAATATTATTTGGTTCGGGATGTGACCGAGCTATAATAAAATTATTGCTCCAACCTATCTCAATTATTGATGGGTTTATAATTGCAGAACCATATCCAGTATTATCAAATTCAAACAATCCTAATTCATCCTTTTCAAAAAGGGAATAAAGTTTAAGATTTCCAGGTAAGTTTTTATCATAAACTGGAACATTTGCTCCAAAATAGCATGATTGAATTAATATCAGGCTCGATGTAAGTACAATATATTTTATCTTTTTCATTTAATCTAAAATTGTAGGTAACGTGTTTGTATAAGATTAGTTGCGTGGTTTAAGCAACTAATTTAGCAAATACAAACCGAATAGAAAATCCGCGAGGATTTTCGTAAGTAGGCTTGCACTAGCAATTAATTTTATACGGTGTTAGCACACGTATTTAATTTTTCAGTTCTTCCAATCTTTTCTTTATGTCAATACTTTTCGGATTTAATTTTAATGCTTTTTGATAAAACCTTTCCGCATTTATTTTATCTCCTTTAATTTTATAAGCTTTAGCTAAATTACTCCAAGTACTGCTCGATAAGGGATAGTTTTGAGTGTTGTAATTAAAGTAAAAAATTGCTTTTTCAATATCTGGTCGATTATATAGAAATAAATTACCATAATAATTAATTAGTCCTTCGGGTAAATAAATATTATAGCCAAGTCGTTCTGAAAGTGTAGAAAACTTTGTTTTTATCAGTTCTGGATTGGTGTACATTTCATCATAATTTATCATATGCCCTCTAAAAATATATTTCATACCATCAATAAATGAAATTAGAGGCATAGAATGATGATTCTCTTTTTTATACTTATATTTTTTATAATCAAAACTAATATTAGGTGGAAGAGTTTGTTCAAATTCTTGAATAAAAGTCCATCCAGGATTATACTCTTCAGGGTAAACTTTATTCGAAACCCTATCTACGGTTGTGAAGAAAATATCTCGTTTAGAACCTTTGTATTCTTTAGAAAAATTCTTGAGACGTTTTATCATTACCTCATTGTCCCACCACGCACTAAAATCAATTACTAAATAAGAGTTAAATGTTTCAGGAATTGAAAATAAAGCTTGTAAAACAGGTAAACCTGTAAATGAATAACCTACAAAAGTCCGATATGAATTAGTCCTGTATTTATGTTCAACAAATGGAATTAACTCTTTTTGAATAAATTTCAGAAAGTCATCTGCACCTCCACTAACTTCTAATCCTTTTTCCGCTTCCTTTGTGTAACCAATTAAGGAATTTGTAGGAGAAGAATCTTTAACTCGGTCTTGACTCGTAATTCCTATAACAATCATTTCAGGTATTTGTGGACTGGCATCACTACTTAATTGTGTAATTACTCCTGAAAATGAATTAAAAAACTTTCTTCCATCTAAAAGATATAGTACAGGGTAATTTATATAATTATTTTCATAATAAGAATTAGGAAGGTATACTGAAATTTCTCTATCTGAATTAAGTATTTCAGATTTGATTGTTAATCTTTTTCCAATGATGATATCCTTTTCATTTTGTCCATATGATGTATTAAAAAAAAATGTTAATATTAGTAGGGTAAATAGTTTTCTCATTTTTGTTTTTATGTGTGCTAACGGTAAGGCTATGAGTAGTTGCGTGGTTTAGCACTTAACTTTGCAAGTACACACCAAACTGAAAATCCGCGAGGATTTTCAGAAGTAGGCGAGAACAAGCAATTACTTATAGCCATTGTTGTACAACGTTTTTTAATTATATTTTTCACTTAATTCTCTACATTTATCACAGTAAACAATGTTAACTGTTTTAGGATAACTAAACCTTTCCAAATCTCGTGGCGCATTTATATTTGCCATTGGAAAAAGCTCTTTTTCTCTTTCATTAGAGACTTTAGAATTAATCTCATTTCCATCGACTATCGGAACTGTGTCATTCTTCAATTCATAACTATGAACAGGACAATAATTAAATATCTTGTGAATTTGTCCGAACTCGATTGGTTTCAAGTCAAATTTATTGGCAAAGTCCTTTAACAACTTTTCCTGCCAAAAGAAAAGTCTATCCCTCAAAGGAAACGCCTCATATAGAGTCAGGATAAAATGATTATATTTTTCATTTCCGACGAATTTCTCAAATCCAATTCTTATTTCTTCGACAGTCAATTCCTTTGTTTTTATTTTTTAAGATTATCCTTTAACCAATATTTGGCATAAGTCCACATAAAGTTTTCTTCGTCTTTTAAGAGTAACTTTTTTAGTTCAATTTGGTCGAAATATGTGCATCCTGAACATACAGAAACTAAATCAGTCGATTCGTATGCTTTTTTAATAAACTCTTTGTCAGTTTCCGTCAGCTGGTATTTGTCCAATTCCGATAACTGTTCCGCTACAATTACTGCCATAAATCGTTCCGCTGGATTTTTTGATTTTAGTTTTTTGATAACCTTTTTGTAATTTTTGTCGTAAATGGCAAAAGTCACATCATTCACGATGTCCGAACTCGTCCCACCTGCATAACATCCAAATCCGATTAGCTTTTTCGGATTGATATTATCTTGACCAAATCCGCTGAATGAAAGAAGAAAAGTTAATATTAAAATCAGTTTTTTCATTTTTTGACAAATGTTGTACAACGGTTCGGCTATGATTCCGTTGTGGATAATTCCGGAGGAATTGTCCGCTGTAGGAATCATGCATTTAAAAGTAATATTTTTTATTTAGAAGAAAGTAACAATGGATTATAGCCATTGTTGTGCATAGTATTTTTATTTTCCGCCACTCGGTATTTTTCCGTTCATCCATTCCTTTATTTGCATTTCCGAGCCTGGAAAATATGCCAACTGTTTGTTTTCTAAATTCACTATTCCAAAAGCTAAAATGTGATATTTTTCATTATGAATTTTTCTTTCGAATTCATTGTCGTTGGGATCAATTTCAATTAAATAACCAGCAATTCTTAATTTATTTCCAGCTTTTTCATATCCACTATCCACCATCGAGATTATCCAAATTTCGTCTTCACCCATTTTTAGTTTTGAGTAAGGCGTATTGCGCCTACTTTTCTCTACTTGCATTACCTCTCCATCTAACGCAACAATTTTATTTTTCCAATTTTTAATTTTTCTTAAATCCTTTTCGGTAAAATTTATTGGAAATGCTTTTACGTCACTCTTAGCAGCAGGTTCAACAGAGCTTTCAAGTTCCGAATTAATGACTTTTCTAATTTTTTCACACTTGTTATTTAAATATGGGATAATCCCATTTTTAATTTGGTCCAGAGCTCCTTTCTGTATTAATATTTTTTGTTCTTCCGAGTTAACAATACCGAAAATTTGATTGAACTCTTTATCATAACATCTATTAAATTCAGGTTTGATTTCTGAGTATGAGCTAATGTCATCTCTTATGCATTCACAAATTTTGTTGGATATTTTTTCAGTTATTGTTTCTATACTTTGACTATAACTGACTAAACTGATGTAAATTAAAATTAATGTCGTTATTTTTTTCATTCTCAATATTATGCACAACGGTTGGGCTATGGTATCGTTGCGGAATTGTCCGCACGGACTATTCCGCGTTACCAACGCCTTCATTGCAAGATAAGAATTTCCGTTTAGGAAATTCCGTCGCAATGAATTATAGCCGTTGTTGTGCTTTCGTGCTTTTTAAATTCGACTAATTTATTATCAATTCAACAGATTTTGACATTCCTTGTTCATCATAACTGATTTCTAAAAAAATCATTTCTTCAGGGTCAATATTCCAGCCATACTTTTCTTGAACAGGGTAGTATTTTTTCTCCGAATTGGACTTATTATTTAATATTTCGGGATTCCCAATCAATTCAGCAATTTCAGATTGACTTTTTTTAATTAAAATTCCGCTTTCAATTAAGTCATTGACCATATTAGCCCTGGTGTCCAATGTAATGTTCTCACCTCCGTTTTCCTTCCATTTATTACTTTCAAATTTTGAATCATGATGACAGGATGCAAAAAATGTTCCAATACAAAAAATGACTATAATTCCTATTCTATTTTTAAATTTCATGGTATTCATTAGCACAGCATGAAGCACAACGTGTTTGTGTATGGTTAGTTGCGCTTAGCAACTAAGATAGCAAAAGGTGGCGAATCTGAGGAAAATTCGGAGAATTTTCCGATTAGGACTTACCATGCTCAAGCAATTAATTATACACGGTGTTGTGCACTGGCTTTATCTTTATAACTCGTTGTAATATAATTCCGCTAACTTTTTCCGCTCAGTTTCCTTTTTTAGTATATTCCGCAACCACATTTGAGGTTGTTCAGTTGCGCTTTTATATTCTCTGTCTTTATATTCTTTAAACTCGGAAAAATCAAACCAATTCTTATTATGAATGTGCTGTAGTGAATAAACAGCCATTTCTCCATTTGTCGCTCCAAAAAATGGGCAAGTGTGAACTTTTGTTTTAGTCGTATCAGAAAGTTTACCAATCAAAAATTTCGTCAGCTTTGTTTTATCATTCTTCGCAAATTTTTTCCAATTCGTTTCGCTAAAAACAAGGCGTTTGGGTTCACTCTTAAATTCCTTATCTGAAATATATTGCTCTCCTCCTAGGCATCCACCTTTTTCAAATATCATTAAATTCCATTGTTCAGAAATTGAATTTATTTGTTGCAATTCAATTTGAACAACTTCTTTTTTCATTTCTGCAATTTCTTTATTCAATTCCGAGTCGGATTCCGTTTGATTCTTACATGAGGTCAAAATCAAAATCAAAAGAAGAATGTTTATTAGGTTTCTCATTTTCTAGCTTGTGCACAACGGTTGGGCTATGGTTTCGTTGTGGAATTGTCCACGAGGACTATTCCGCGAGAACCAAACGATCATTGCAAGATAAGAATTTCCGTTTAGGAAATTCCGCCGCAATGAATTATAGCCGTTGTTGGGTTTAGTACAATTTATTTCATTTCAATTAGCTCGTACAACTCTGCCATTCCACAGAAATTTTTTTCCGAAATTTTTATTTCCAACGGAAAGACATTTGTAATTTCCTTAGTTAAATTTATTACAGAATGAACAGGTAATTCAATTAATTCCGTTACATACATTTCGTAAATCGTATCGCCTAAATCACTTTCCGAATCCTTTCTTACTAAAGTTAATTTGAAACAATCAAAACCATTTATTTCTTTCCTGTCTTTTCTGTTTTCCGACACTAGATATTCATCATTTTGAGCAAACAGGTCATATTTCCTATAATTAATAGATTTTGATTTATCGTAATAATATAAAATTCCATTACTTCTTTTAATCATAAAGTAATCACCAATCATTTTCCCATTTTCCCTTTTGTGACGCCATATTGAGTCGTTCTGTATATCGATGTGAATTTCTAATGATTGAGATTTTGGAATAAAATTCGCTTTTAGAATTTCTTCACGAATTTTTTTAGTTATTGAATCTTTTAATTTCTTGTCTTTACCAATAACTAAGTAATCAGTTTCCGAGTATATTTTTGATGAGTCAATCTGTTCAGAAACGATGGACTTCTTAAAAACTAATTTTTTAGGAATGAAATTTCTATCATTCAGTTTATTCTGTGCTGAACAGCAGATAGATATGAAAAATATTAAAATGTATAAAGTGTTTTTCATTTGTATTAAACCCAACGGTCTCGTATAAGAATAGTTGCGGTGTTTACGTGCGAGGATTTTCCGCAGGAAAATCAGACGTAGTAAACTTGCAACGACCTTTGGTTAAGCCCAGAATTGAGCGATTATTTTTATACATTGTTGGCATTAGTTTTTTATTCCGCTATATAAGTTGTCCATTTTCATTAAACAATTCCGAATATGGCTCAAATCCTAACTCCGAACCAAAATCATTATTGTGATATAAAATCATATTATTTTCCAATCGGAAATAAATTCCACCAGTTTCATTTTCCGCAATAATATTTTCAATCCGCTTTTTTTCGAAATCGTTTTTAAATTCAGTTTCGAGTTCAACTAATTTTTCGCTTTCGTCCCAGTCACATAAATAGTCATAGTGAAATTCATATTTCTTTCCGTTATTCAATTCCATAATGTATTTATATGAAAGTAAATTCCCTAATCCATCAAACCAAAATTCACTAAAAGGCTCTTCAGTCCGATAGATTTTTATCAGAACTGAATTATTAATTTCAGATTTTATTTTGTCAAAATTCTCCATTTCTCAAATTAATGCCAACGTGTACGTGTATGGTTAGTTGCGTGATTAAGCAACTAATTTAGTAAACAAAAACGAACGCGAGAAAATTCCGAAGGAATTTTCCAAATAGGCAAGGACCAAAGCAATTAATTATACACGGTGTTGGCATTTCGTTTTTTATTTCTTCGCACAATTATCAGAACAAGAATTAATAGAATTCCAATTGTGATAATTATTACTAAATCCCAATTACCGTTTTCCAATTTATTTTCAAACGAATCAAGGTCGATTTGATTCCTGAACATTGAATAATTCCCGTAAGCTTTATTTGATTCAATATCAACTTTTAAATATTCAGTTCTACAGGAAAAAAAGTCATATTCAGTATTTTCAGAATTGTCTAATGGATTTGGCGTGACTAAATAATATCCGTTAATTTCAAAATCAGATAAGTAAGGTCGGCATAATATTCCATTGTCTCCAAAAATTGTAATTCTTTTTCTACTTTCTTTTCCTTTGTATTTTTTGATTATTTCGGCGGTCATTGAGTAAGGCATCTTTCCGTCATAATCAGTTATTTCACGGTCAAGATATTCATCAAATGATATTATTTTGACTAATGCTACGAATTCAGAATTTTCTGCTGTTAAACTAAAAGAATCATTCCAATTCCGAGAACAACTACAAGCGAATAACTCGAAAGATGAAAAAAGAATGAATAAAAAAATTAAAAATTTCTGTCTCAAGTTCGTTTTTTTTAAATGAATGCCAACGGTTTGTGTATGGTTAGTTACGGAAAATCAATTAGGATTTTCCGACGTACGACTAAGTTAATTAATTCAAGTGAATTCCTGCGAAGGAATTCCGTAGTAATTAATTATACACGTTGTTGCCATTAGTACTTATTCGCGCATATATTGGTTAAATCCTGCGATTGCACCAACAGCCTCAAAAACATCATCTTGGTCAGATTTTTTATTCCAACCTTTCAATGCCAATTCCGCTCGAACCTCACTCTCGGTTTTGTTATTTTCGAAAAGATATATTGAATATTCAATTACCTTCTCCGGAACTTTCTTGATGGAATAAGTCAAGATGCCGTTCAATATTTTTATTTGTGCAACAAAATATGGAATAACTAACTGTAAAACCCAAACTACAACTAAACCTATCCAGCCAACATTCATTTTGTCAATCGTGAACCCCTCATCTAAAAGATATTTTTGAAATTCGATAAAGCCAAAATTTGGAATGTCATTTTCTATGAGTATCAAATGAAATTGAAAATATTGATTTACAGTGAAAATCACAAAAACGAAAATCGCGGTCAAAATTCTGGCTATTTTAAAGTCAGTATAATGAGCTTTCCCGATAACTTTACTGAACAAATAGCCAAACAAGAATCCGATACCTATCTCAAATAAAAATACAATATATGTGAATTTTTGAATTAAAAAACCAGTTAAAAGTCCTATTCCAATTGCTATTAAAAGCCCACTGATAACAATTAATGCCATGTTTGGTTTTGCAGTTTGTTTTGGTTTGGGCAATTCGTTTGGAATTTCATAATCCGCCCAACTATTTTGCTTTTCAAATTCAGACTCTAATTCAGATAAT
This sequence comes from Maritimimonas rapanae, assembly GCF_057837205.1. Taxonomy (NCBI): domain Bacteria; kingdom Pseudomonadati; phylum Bacteroidota; class Flavobacteriia; order Flavobacteriales; family Flavobacteriaceae; genus Maritimimonas; species Maritimimonas rapanae. Next base: position 733,886 of record NZ_JBYQFI010000001.1, read on the forward strand.
TTTCCACTCTCCTTATATTCAATCACTAACTTTTTAAAAAGAGCAATGAATAAACCTGTTCTTTTAGAATTTTTTCCAAAGTCAGTAAAATTCCCCTCGATTGTTTTACTATGAACTTCTATTCGTCCCGCCGACTTTTTATTAATTGTTATTTTTTCGGTTAGTTTATTCCAGTCTCCTTTTCTTTTCGCCTCTACAGAGTTTTTATCTGTATAAACAATTGGCCATTCCAATTTTTCAAAAACCTCGATTATTAGAGGGATTATTTGACTTTCTTTAATGTCCGTTTTGAAAGATTCAGAAAATTCAGGTTTGTACTTAAAACTGTATTTTCTTTTTATTGTGGATTGTAAATTTTCTAACTCTATTTTCATTTCGGTATTAATGGCAACGGTTTGTGTATGGTGCGTTGCGTTAGGTTTAGCGACTAATTTAATAAATAAAACTTGCGATAGTTCTTTTGCGAGTGATTTTCCGAATGGAAAATCCGTAGCAATGAACTATACACGTTGTTAGCATACGTATTATTCCATTTTTAAGTATTCTTTTCCATTTTCAAGTACTAATTTTTTGGGTGTAAGTTTATTTATTTTTTCAAAATATTGTTCTCCCATTCCGGTAAAAAGAATTCCAAAATTACTTTTATAAAAAACCAATTTAGGAATCGGTTGATGATTGGTTATCTCAATAATCTCGCTATTCAAATATTTTCTTTCCTTTGAATAAAAACCCTTTCCTTTTTTGAAGCTATATGTTACTTCGTAATAGTAGTTCGCTTTTTTCCTTTTTCCATTTATTATTTCGTAAATAATTCCGTTTTCTACAACCCCATAAGTACTCTTGTTATTCCAAAATCTTGCGAATAAAGTATCGGTCAATATTCCATTATTTCGATTCCCAAGATATTTCCACTTTCCTGCTAGTCTCTCTTCAATACTTTGCAACGAATCTTTGTGTTTGACCTGAAGTTTTAAATCGTACTTAATTTCATCAAATTCTTGAGAATAGGACGTGCCAAAAAATAGGCTCAACGTTATGATAAAAAATTTCAGTCTCATATGTATGCTAACGGTTTGTGTATGATTAGTTGCGGGATGGTTCATGAGAAACATTCCGCTGTTGGCTAAGATAATTAATGCGTGTGAATTTCCGAGAAGGAAATTCCGCAGCAATTAATTATACACGTTGTTGTATGCTGTATTTTATTTTTTTAGTTCAACTCAAACTTGATTTCCAGATTCCCTTGAGTTGCTTTATATGGGTCAAAAATTAGGGTTTGGTCAAATCCGCCGTAATAATCTGTATACCATCTTTCTTTTATTTTTCCTGATAATTTTAAAATGGGCAAACTTTCTTCAGTTCCGAGCTTAATTAAGATTGTATCATTTGTCCGTCCGTTTATCCATACGTTCATCATAGCATATGAATCATTATCACAAGGCTTGACGAAGACCGTTCGTGTCTTAGAAAAATCGGTAACCTCTAATTTAGCTTTGTCTTGATGACAACAAGAGTAAAATATTAAACAAGGCAATATTAATGTACAAAGTTGTTTAAGATTAATAATTTTGTTTAACATAATTGTCTTTTCGGTGTTTCGATATTGCATACAACAACGTGTTTGTATATGGTTTGTTGCGTGTTTTAAGCACCGATTTTAGCAAATACAAACCGAATAGAAAATCCGCGAGGATTTTCGTAAGTAGGCTAGAACTAGCAATAAATTATATACGGTGTTGTGCTTTCGTTATTTTTCTATTTTGTCTCGTTATATTGACGTAAATTTTCTATCAAATCTTCAATTTCATTCGCGGAAGCTTCTAAGCTGACTCTAAGTCGTTTTTTACCGCTAATGAACAACTTTGAGTTTAAAATATATTCTTTTTTTACGGGTTCTAATTTTTGCAGAATTACATCTGTATCTCTATCCAAGTCCATTAAATCATTTGGGGTTAGGAAATTTAGTCTGCAAAATGTCCCATATTCGGTTAATTTGTCAAAAGAAACGCCTACTCTTTTAAGACGAATGCGATACACCTTGTCGATTTGTTTGGTCAAACTATCTGGTATTTGCTTCCAAAGGTTTGTAGATGATAGTCCTGAATAAATAGGTGAACTTTGATTTTGAAAATATCTGTCAATTCCAAGTAATTCAAGATTTCTCTTTAGACTTGTAGTATCGATTTTTTCTTCATAATCCCACATATCAGTTGACCTTTGAAATCTTTGGATAATTCCGGCACTATTTTTCAAATCTGATATATTCTCATCTTTTTTTTCTTCTAAATCCGTAATTAGTAAATTAATGAGTTCTTTTTCTAAAGACTTTTCTTTTTTTTGCTCATTCCAATTATTAATCTGCAAGGCAATTAAAATTCCGATAACTACAAGTACTATTTCTCCGATTGCGTATTTCAAATACTTTCCAGTTTTTCCTTCTGAAAGTAAGTTTTGCCTAATTTTTCTAAAGAATTTTATCATTGGTTAGCGGTTTCTGATAATGAAGCACAACGTATTTGTGTATGGTTTCGTGGTGTTAGGACTAAAGATAGCAAAAAGAGACCAACGTGTAGGAAATTCGGCAGAATTTCCGAGATAGTTCTTAGACACTATGAACTATACACGTTGTTGTGCTTTCGTTATTTATTTTCAGATTTTAATATTTTAATAAGTTCTTGATTCTTCATCTTGAGTTCATTTAAAAGTCTATTGAAAGATTCTGTTTTAAGTCGTCTCTCATAAAGTAGTTGCTGAAATTTCACGTCTTCTAATTTTGCATCAAGAATTTCAGGTTGGAGCATCATTGGAATCTTAAGAGCACCTTCTCTGAAATATAGTGAATTAAGGTTGTGCATTCCTGATTCCCTCAAATAAGGTCTAATTTCATTATGTACTATCTTCTCATATTCCAGAAAAATATCTACAACCTGATCTTCTTCAATAAAATAGCTCTGAAGTACTTTACGTATAGATTCATTTTCTAAATTACTTACAGCTGCAGTATGATTGCGCTGAGATTTCGGACGAAAATCTGAGGAATAACGAACCAGTCCCATATTATCATAATTTATACTTTTTGTAGAATCCATTGACTTAGCTATTAAAGAATCTACAATACCTAATTGCTCTTTTAGTTCGAATAAAGCTCGATTCATATGCTCAGTGTCTGAGCTTAAATCATCAACGATGTTCTTAATCAAAATAGTCTCTTTTTCGTTATTCTTTCTGCCCTCATTCCAATTGTTAATCTGTAATGCAATTAAAATCCCAATGACGACAAGCACAATTTCTCCAATTACATATTTTAAATACTTTCCAGTTTTATTTTTCTCCATAAGGTCGTAGCGAATTTTTCTAAAGAATTTTATCATTAGTCATTGGTTGGTCAATAATGAAGCACAACGTGCTCGTGTATGATTAAGTTACGGGAAATGACGTGAGTCATTTTCCGATGAGTAGACAAGTTAATTAATTCCGAGGAATTTCCGTTTAGGAAATTCAGAAGTAATTAATTATACACGTTGTTGTGCTTTCGTTATTTTTAGGTTTTCAAATCTGATTCAATCTCAGATAATATATTTTCTACTGTTTTTAATATATTCTGTTGATAGTTTAATCTATTGTCTTCCATTTGTGTTTTAGAATTCAATATTCCTAAAAATGAGTTATTATTCAAATGCTGATTTAAAGCATTTTTTCTTTCATTATCGTTCACTTTCCGTTTAGAAGCTCCTTGTCTCCGTCTATATTCTGGCAGTAACAAATATAAATATTCACTCGATTTTTCTGTAAGTAGCGTTGTTAATTCTATACAATAATTTTCATCTTCAAAACCGAACTTAATTTCAGCTGAAAATTCGGCAAGAAGTTTTTTAAGTTTTTTATTTCTAATAAGTCCAATTTTGCCAGAACCAATAATTGCGTCATAAGTTCCATTTACAGGCTCTATTCTCCAATAAGATAAGGCTCCAACAACTATATATCTCCCAATAGAGTCAATATTTACTTCATTATTCTTATCAAACATTATAGTTTCAAGTTGAGCGCAATACTTTACGACTCTATTTTGTAATCCTATAGTGTTTTGAGCTCTCTTTTTCGTTTCAATAAAATCGTCTTTAATTGATTTTATAAGTGAAATTTCTTCCTCTTTATCGATTCTATTCTGATTAAAATCATTTATTGTTAATGCAATCAATATCCCAATTACCACAAGAATAATTTCTCCAACTGCATAAAGTAAATATTTGCTGAATTTATTTTCTGTCATCAGATTTTGTCTAATTTTTCTAAAGAATTTTATCATTGGTTAGCGGTTGGTTATAATGAAGCACAACGGTCTCGGCTATGAGTAGTTGCGTGGATTAGCACTTAACTTGGCAAGTACACACCAAACTGAAAATCCGCGAGGATTTTCAGAAGTAGGCGAGAACAAGCAATTACCTATAGCCATTGTTAGGCAACGTATTTATTTTAGTTTAAACTTCTTTCCTTCTTTATAATCAACTGGCAATTTTGGACTTTTTATTCCAAATGGTCCAGAACCATTGTCATTATAATAATATTCTTTTTTATCGTCCGAATATCTACCTGAACAAAGCAGATTGAAAGTTGTACTTTTTCTACTCGATTTTAGCACATTAATATCAATCCAAACCGGCACTTTTCCATTCCGATAAAGTAATTCAACAACCTCTTGGTCAGTTAAATCCAATTCCATTTTTCCATCATCTTCTCGATAAATATCAAATTGAGTGAGATTTGGGTCATCTGTCGAAGCATTTAAAATTACATTATACTTGAAATCAGTTGTCAACTTATTCTTTATATAATTCTCCGCAAATTTTAAAGCAACTAAACTTGCACCTTTTAAATGAAATAAGAACTCTTGTTTTGTCATTTTCCGATTAATTTTTCAATCCAATTTTTTCGTTTGATTCCGAGTTCTTTTTCCAATTCAGCTATTTCGTTCTTTGTCGGTTGAAATCTTGGTTCAATTTTCTTTGCTTTTTTAAAGTCAGATAACGCTTTTTCTAATTCTCCATTTTCTTTTCTCAAATAAGCTCGACATCTCCAAAAGGTTGCGTCTTTTGGGTTTAACTCGATTGCTTTTCCGTAATCGTTTTCAGCGTCGTGATTTTTATTCCACTTTTTATTCAATTCCGCACGATTTGAGTAAGCTATAGAATTCCGCTTATCAAGTTCAATTGCTACATTCAGATTTTCAATTCCTTTTTCAAGTTGTCCAATCTCAAAATGAGCAACTCCTAAATTATTATACGCATTGCTATTTTTCTCCGTTTTCAGTTTTTCATTCAATTCCGATATTGTTTTTTCATATTCCCACATTTCGTCGAAGAATAGAATTCTGAATGATTTATTATATAATTCTGAAGTCGGTTTCATATGTTGCCTAACGGTTTGTGTATGGTTAGTTGCAGGAAATCCGTTAGGATTTTCCGGCGTATTGGCAAGTTAATTAATTCAAGTGAATTTCCGGCGAGGAAATTCCGCAGCAATTAATTATACACGTTGTTGTACACTGGCTTTTTTATTCAGTTATATATTCAAATATTATTTTCGGATTTACAGATTTTGATTCCGTTTTTTTCTCAAAAATTTCCAATTTCTTATTATATCTAATAGTCAAAGTGTCAAAGTTTTTCCATTTAAAATCGACATCTTTTGGTTTAATAAATCCAGCGCTTGCGACAAAAATTAATTCCGATGTTTTTTCTTCATTATCACATTCAGTCGCATAAATTATAATCGAACGGTTTGTTGTTGCATTTCCGCTTTCTTGGGTCATTTTTATTTTCCGCAATCCTTCATAATCGCATTCCGCTTTTAATTCCGTTTCGGTTGGTTCATCAAAAATCTCAAAGTTTGCCATTAAAACGAAAAATCCGATTATGGTAATAATTCCGAGTATTAAAATTCCAATAAGAGTCTTTTTAATCAATTCGAGTGATTTTTTTCAGCTTGTGTACAACGGTTCGGCTATGATTCCGTTGTGGATAATTCCGCAGGAATTGTCCGCTGTAGGAATCATGCATTTAAAAGTAATGTTTTTTGTTTAGAATGAAGTAACAATGGATTATAGCCATTGTTGTAGTGCGTTTTTATTTTATAATTATTGGAACGATTACTTCATTCTTTTCAAAGGTCTTAATTCTAACCGCGCCATTCTTACCTTCTCTTTTACCCCAAATTGCAATGGATTCATTTATTCCAATTTTATCTAGTTCCTTTATTTTTCTTGAAATCAGATATTCTGCAACGAAATCATAATTGTGCGAAGGTATTCCGTCAACCAAGAATAAGACCTTCTTTTTGGGATCAATATTTTTAATGAACTCAAAATCAATTCCCATTTCGGAATTGAATTCCGCAACATTTGTCAATCCGATTATTTGATCATAGTTGTTTGAGTAATTTATTTCGGATAATTGTATTTGAACAACATTTATTGAATTCCGATTGGTCAGTCCGTCAATAAATTCCTTTGGATTAAGCACTAGCCATTCATTATTCACAACAACCCCAGTATTTTCACTAATTCTAAGTTTTTCCAATTCCATTTTAGAGCTTTTACAGCTTAAAAAAGTGACTGAAATTATGATAAATAATAATGTGGTTTTTTTCATTCCTGAATGCACTACAACGGTTTGGTATAAGATTAGTTGCGTGTTTCAGGCAACTAATTTACTAGATAAATCACGAACGGCGAAATTCCGAAGGAATTTCCCAAGTGAGCCAAAACTAGCAATTAATTTTATACGGTGTTAGCCACTGGTTTTATTCTTTTCAACGTATCTTTTTACTTTCGGAATTTTCAAATAATCTTCGTCATCTAAATACAGACATATTTGATAAGAATCAATTTCAGTCAATCTTTCCAATAGTTTTAATTTCTCTTTATTATTTAATTTTCCAGAGCAAATAAATTCAAAAAGTCCTTCCGCTAATTTTTGTTCAGCGTTAATATTCTTTTCTGTTTTTAACTGTTCAATTATCTTCTCAATTCCGATTTTCAAGGTTTTTAATTCAAAATCAGAAATATCAAATTCAAGAAAATCACAAAGAATTTCGGAAGCAAACTCTTTTGTTTTTTCGTCTTTTGATTGAATATCTCTTATTAAACGATTAAAAAAGTCAATCTTTGAAACTTTTTCTCCGAAAGAAATATTTTCTGCTTTTATTCGCTCAATTATTTTCTCATTGTCGAAACTTACTGAATACTTTTCAATGAAATTTTCAGTACTCCAACTATTCATTTCAAGTGTAATTCCTGTTTTTTCAGAATTAACTAATTTGAATTTATGTCCGATTAATTTGTCGTTCATTTTGAGTTCTGATTGGTACTTGTGGCTAACGGTTTGTGTATGGTTAGTTGCGTAAGCGACTAAGATAGCAAAAAGGGCAGGAGTAAGGAAATCCGCCAGGATTTCCGAGACACTCTTTAAACACCGTAGTAATTAATTATACACGGTGTTGTACGCTGGCTTTTTAGTTTTTTTCCTTGTTTATGGTTCCCAATATTTTTTTCATTTCAGGGTCCAATTCGTTCATTACAATTTCTTTATTCAGTTCAGTTGAGTAATCAGATTTGATTCGGCAAAATATTCTATCATTTTCCTTATAGAAATCAAATTCCAAATATTCGTTTTTCGGGTCTGTTTTGTACAGAACTAATTCCGTATAAACTAGATTTTTCGAATAATTAATGACCAAAGTATAAATCCCCTTTTCCTTCGGAAAGTTGTTTTCCGCGATTTTATTTCCTCGAAATAAGTCATAAAAGGTAATATTCCAACCAAAACCTTCCACGAGTTTTATTGTTAGTTTTTTCGTATCAATATTTTGGTCAGCTGTAATATTTATCATTCCGCTTTTAAATTCAGTTTTTGTTTGAGCAATCAGATTCAATGTCAAAAATAAAGTTAGAATTACTGTGTTTAGTTTCATTTTTTAGCTTGCGTACAACGGTTTGTGTATGGTTAGTTGCGGGAAATCCGTTAGGATTTTCCGACGTACTCAAATGTAATTAATTCAAGTGAATTTCCGAGTAGGAAATTCCGTAGCAATTAATTATACACGTTGTTACCACACGTTTATTTTCTTATTTCCAATATTCCGTAACTTTTGTCAAATGGACTAAGAGTTTTATTATTGTCGTCAAGTATATATTGTGTTGTAAATACTCTTTGCGTCATATCAGATAAATCCGACCTATTTAGCTCAAGTTTGTTGTTATTAATCAAATATTTACCTTGAAAAGTACAACTGTTATCGGCATTATGTAAAGTCGCAGAAAAAGTCCCATTTTCATACAAATTAAGAGATCCACTTCTCGGAGTGGCTTCTATTTCAATCCTGGCAGTCAGAGTTTTTTTTGTCCAAAATTTCCGATCGTCCAGTTCCAAAATTGTGAAATATATAATTCCGATTGTTATAGTTATTAAAAGAGGAATAAAATCAAATTTAGATTTATTCTTTATCATTCCAACAATATCAAATATTGCGATGATGAGAAACAACAGTAGAGTCAAAGCACCGAAGAAGAAAAAATTCATTGCCGCTCCAAGGCCGCTGCAATAATCTCCATAAGGCACAATGGGTTTGAGTATAAAATACCCCAAAACCAAAAACACTATATATCTAAGCTTTCTTACTTTCAAATGTGTGGTAACGGTTCGGCTATGATTCCGTTGTGGGTAATTCCGCAGGAATTGTCCGCTTTAGGAATCATGCATTTAAAAGTAATGTTTTTTGTTTAGAAAGAAGTAACAATGGATTATAGCCATTGTTGTACGCTGGCTTTTTTATTTTTTTGATTCCCGATATTGATATTCATTCTCAACAAAAACCAAGTAATGGGACATTCGCAGAACATCATTATTTCCTTTAATTTTTTCCACTAAATACCATTTTTCATTTCCAACAGTCATAGGATTATTCCAGTCAATTTCCAAGTAATCAGGCTCCACTTTTTGCACACTTTCAATATTCATTCCGCTTTCAAGCTTGTCCATCCATTCTATTGTATCATTATAATAGTTTTTACAACTAATGATTGACATAAATAAGAACAAAAGGATGAGGAACTTAGTCCAATTCATATTTTTTGAGCTTGCGTACAACGTTTAGTATATGGCAAGTAGGGCAGTAGAAAGCGATAAACTTTCAATTTTGCTCTGAGCCAAAGGGTTGTATTTTGTTTTTAATTTATTCATTCTTAAAGGCCAAATCAACGATTTGGCGGTGTTTGTAAATAGCACTAAACTTTCGTAAACCACCGAACGCCCTATTTGCTATATACAGTGTTGTAGTGCGTTTTTCTTTTTTCAATTTCCCTTCCAATGAACCAACCTGTTAATCCTCCTTGAGCAGCTCCGATTATTATAAATAATGGACCACCCATAAGCAGCCACATCAGTATGCCGAGTCCAATATGTTCTAAGTTAAATCCATATTCAATAAGTCTTGGTATCATTTCAGAAAGCATTGCTACTATAAATATTCCAAACCATAATTTCAAGAAACCTAGAAAAGTCGTTAGAAAAGAACTTTTATTATTTTTAATTATTGCTTCGCCAATTTTCCCTGCTATAAAATATGCTATTATTAAGTCCAACACTATTTGGATTGAAAAATACACAGTTTCGTTCAAGTACGGATTAATCAAATTTCTATTGATCAGTTTCTTTAACTCTGGAGATAAATACATAGACAAAATCAGCATTCCACTTAGGATAAGTACAGTTATTCCTATGTATTTAAAGAATGAAATTCTACCAATATTTTTTGCGTCTATTTTCATTTTATCGTAATGCACTACAACGGTTTGTGTATGTTGCGTTGCGTTAGGTTTAGCGACTAAATTAATAAATAAAACCGGCGATAGTTCTTTTGCGAGTGATTTTCCGAAGGGAAAATCCGAAGCAATGAACTATACACGGTGTTGTACAACGTTTTTTATTCCATTTTGAAATAAAGATGAGTGTTTCCCCGTGGCAAATAAACCAATGACATATTTTTTTCAGACAGAAAGTCGATCCCATATTTCAGTGTATCCGCTTCTTGTATCAAGAATAAATAGCCATCGACAATTGCACCATGCTTATCATAGACACTTTCCGTTATTACATATTCGTGATTGTCTTCTGGTTCCCTTTTTTCATTCCCATATTGAAAAATCCACTTATTCCCTTCGATATTAACAGTTGACAATGAATCTATCAAACTCACCCATTGACCTTCACTTATGGAATTTTTGTTTAGCTTTTCAAGTGACTCTATTTTTAAACCAGTTGAATCAACAACAATTTTAACTTCTTCCGACTTATTTTGCGGCATTTTTTTGCAGCTAAAACAAATAGATAAAAGAACTACTATTCCTATTCTCATAAAATGTAAATGTTGTACAACGTGTTCGTGTATGAGTAGTAGCGAGTTTTAATACACTACTTTTCAGAAAGTAATTTACAAAATAAAAAATATAGCGACTTGATTTAAGATTCAAATCGCTATTACTTATACACGTTGTTGGCAATAGTTATTGGACTTCAACTTGACTCCAAATCCCGGTTTCGGCAGTTTCTTGTGCATATTCTAGAAATGTTTTCGCTTTTCTTCCTAAAACTCGTTCAATATCATTAACAACCAGTTGATTTTTTGGATTGGTTAAAACATGACTAAATAAATACTCAATTAACCACACAACATCATTAGGTATTTGCAATTGTTTCATGCCATCGATATACTGTTCTAGCGTGATATCGTAAAAATTCAAATTTCTTTTACTAGTTCTTGAAATGATATTCACAATATCTTTAAACGTGATTAATTCTGGACCAGTCACCTCAATAATGTCACCATTATAAGTATCATCCAGTAATACAGTTGCTGCTACTTCTGCAATATCATTTGTATCTACAAATGGAATTAAAACATCTGACATTGGTAATGCCACTTCTCCTGAAAGAATAGGGTCTAAAAAGAAACTTTCACTCCAATTTTGGTTAAACCAAGAAGCTCTAACTATTGTATAATCGATACCTGAATCCATAACAATTTTTTCACAGGCTTCTGCTTCGGTTTCACCTTTTCCTGAAAGTAAAACCATTTTTATTACTCCTAATTCTTTTGCTAAATAGGTTAAACTCTCAATGGCTTCTTTCGCTCCTGGAACAGCCAGATCAGGATAATAAGTGACATACATTTTTTCTATACCTTCTAAAGCAGTGATCCACGTATCTTTATTATCCCAATCAAAGCTTGGTGATGCATTTCTTGAGCCAACTCTTGGTTCAATTCCTTTGTTTTGTAATTGTTCAACTACTCGGCGACCAGTCTTACCAGTTCCACCAATAACTAAAATGTTAGATTTCATAATTTTTGTTTTTTGAATTATGATACAAATCTATTGTAGCTGTGAACCAGTGACTTATTCAAAAAGAATTATGATTTATTCGAAAAGAATTTTACGCTTGACTAGGTCTATAACCAAACTTTTTTTCAAAAGCGTTAGAGAAAGAACCTAAACTATCATAACCTACAGCCCAAGCAGCTTCTTGAATAGTTTTACGTTCGTTCTTTATTAAATTATAAGCTTTTTTTAACCGTTCGTTTTGTAAGTATTTGAAAACAGGAACGCCAAACTGTGCTTTAAATTCTGTTTTAAGTTTATTTGTATTTGTTCCGATTTTATAGGCAAGCTCTGTTAAGGAAGGCGGATTTTCCAAATCTGATATTAAAATTTCTTGGGCTAGATTGATTTTTTCTATTTGCGAAGTATCAAGTTTTGTGTGTTGTTGTTTTGCTAATTGTCCAAAATAATGAGAAAGTAAAGCTGTGATATGACTTTTATAAAACATCATTTTAATTTCGCCCTCATAGGTATTGCTAAAGAACTGTTCAACTAATTGAAACATTTCTGGGCTCATATTAAATACTGAGCCTTCAACATAATGATCTTTAGGGTGAATTAATTGATATAAAAATTGTTCCATGAATTGACCTTCACCATTAGGCAATTTGTCTATGTTTCTTATTGTTGTTGCGATTACTAAACATTGCAGCGATTTTAGTTTGGAAACATGATGTTCAAACTCTACCATATTATCTGCATAAAATGATAGCACCATACCTTTGGTGTGATGGAATTCTTTGACTTTTCCATCAAATTTTACTTTTAGTCTAACGTCACCTGCACCATAAAAGGCGATAGCTATTACAGGTTCGTCAAAAAAACATGAATCTATTAAATTATTATCTGTAGAAGCAACTTCCAACAAGATTGTATAATCATTTATATCTATTATTTCACGATTCATTCTTATGAATTATCTCAATCGAGTTTAATTATTGCCAACGGTCTCGGCTATGAGTAGTTGCGTGGGTTAGCACTTAACTTTACAAGTACACACCAAGTTGGAAATTCCTGCGGAATTTCCAAAGTAGGCGAGAACAAGCAATTACTTATAGCCATTGTTGTGCATAGTATTTATTCTTAGTGCTAAATCGAATTATTATTCTTTTTTATAATAAGTAGCTTCTGAACCAATTAAAATGTAATCAAGATATTTACCTCCTGGATTCCTACTATAGAAGTAAACAATTCCCCAAAATTTACCATTTTCATCTTTATTGTTTATAAAACCTGTTTTGTCTTTTGCTGAATAAAATAGTACTGGATAAACATTATAATTACGATATTTCGTTTCAACTTTCATACGATAAAATGGTTTTCCGTCAATGGTAAAAAAACCCCATTTATATTCAGACTTAAACCATTGATTATTGGCCTTATAATTGAACGAGGAAGTTCCATCCATATTTATTTCAAAAAAATTTCCAAATGTTTGTTGTCCGTTACCTAAATAATATTTACCCCCAAAATTCAAGCTATTTGAAATCACAAAATCACTAGAAGAAATTTTATCTGTATTTAATGAAAAATTTGGCGTGTAACCAGTTCGTAGTTTACCATTTCTAGAAGACTCATAAGATTTTTCTATAATATTTATAAGCAAAGATTTTGCTTCTGTCAAAATGGAATTTGGGATACCTCCACCACCTGAATCTAAGCCCGAATCAATCACACGAGGTGCAATAAAAGAGGCTTGATTGCCACTTTTCATACAATTAGATTCTTCTGAGCCGTCTTGCCCAAAAATTACATTTTTAATATGCACATGAATTTTATTGTCTACATCTGATATTTTAGTTGAGATGGTTTCATTTTGAAAAGGTTTGATGGTAATACGACCTTCAGTAAGTTTGTTATTAGTAAATGCTTTGTGAGTTGGTAATGCACCATAACTTAGACTAATAGATTTCTCATATCTATTTCGGAATTCGATAACCCAAGTATTACCACTTTCGGAATTGGAAAGTTTTTTTACTCTTGCGTCAAGTCCGCTTGCACACATAAAGCCTTTGTAGTCGGTCCATTCGGTTTGAGCGTTACAAATTGAACAAATAATGAATGAGACTAATAGAATCTTAAACTTTTTCATTTTATATGGATTTAAATTATTATTCGTAATTCAATATTATGCACAACGGTCGGGCTATGGTTTCGTTGCGGAATCGTCCGCGAGGACTATTCCGCGTTACCAAGCGTTTATTCAAAGGTAGGAATTTCCGGGAGGAAATTCCGCCGCAATGAACTATAGGCGTTGTTGTGTGTAGTTTTTACTTTTTAACTTATAATATATTTTAGAGTAAATCCGGATTCAGAATGTCTTCCACCTAACCAGCTATCGTAGAGAATTCTTAATGGAATTCCACAGTTTGGACAGTAATAATCCAGAAAAGAGTTTGGGATTTCGGTTAATTCAGTTTTTATAAATTCCGATATTTTTATTGCATCCTGTTCCGAAAGATTCGTGAAATCCGAGTTAGAATGTTTTTCTAAATTTTTGAAATTTAAAGAAATCTCGCTATTACAATTCGGGCATCCCAATTCAGTTGTTGGATAAGTTTCGAAATCGTCATAACTATTAAAATCAATTTTATCAGTTACTTTATGTATTTCCGTTAATTTCATTCCTGACGAACCAGATTTTCAAATTACACACAACGGTTGGGCTATGAGTAGTTGCGTGGGTGAGCACGAAATTTTACAAGCAAGCACTACGGCTGAAAATCCGCAGGATTTTCGCAAGTAGGCGAGAACAAGCAATTACTTATAGCCATTGTTGTACACAGTATTTATTTCATTAATTCTATTTGATATTTCGTAGCATCAAAAGCCATATGTAAACCTCTCAAATTTGATTCAGATTTATTTTGTTCAAATAATTCAGTCAAGTGTTCAGTTTGTTTAGTGACATTATCATTCTCTTTTTTAAAGATTTGATATTTTAAGAGAATTAAATTAGCCATAATTTTATCAGAAGCAGTTATATCATTTTGGTTTAGATATTCCGCTATTGTGCTTTCTATCTCGGAATCGTTTTCAGTTAGTTCATCGAATAAGTATGCATTAGCCAAGTCAGATTTATTCATAGTCGAGTAATCATTCTGGTCAGACATATCTTTTCGATAAGTCATTTTGTTTCCATTTAGAAAATACCATCTCGTGTAAGAATCATTTTCCATTTTTATTTCTTTTTCAAATTCTTTTTTCTTTACACTCCAGTTTGTGAAAGCAATTAAAAGTTCAGTTCCGTCATCTTTCTTTAAAATTGCAAATCGAATCAAGTAATTTCTTTTTCCAGGTTTTTCAATTTCAACGTCTAATTTGTTTTCTACAGAAACATACTTTTTAAGAGCTTTTAGAATAGAAGAAACATCTTCAGAACTCGCTTCTGGAAATAGATTTTCTCTTAGAAACAGGTCAATGTATAAATAATGAGTCAAATAAAAATCATCCATTTGCAGATAATTCGCTTCCGTCAAATGTTTAGTTTTAATATTGATTTTGTCAGATTGAGCATACCCAAAATTCGTGAATATTGCTAAAAGTAAAAGTGTGATTATTTTTCTGTTCATTCTGTTGGTTTATATTGTGTACAACTTGTTTATATACAGAGCTTTTATCCTTTTACCCAACCAATATAGTTGGCTATGCAGAAGTTTAGGTTATTTTTATGACCGATAGTTTTCAACATAAAAAGGTAAAAAATTCTTTGTTGATGACAATTTAACCATGTTTTATAAATTATCAAATGGATTTTTTATTTTTCTAATACTAGTTTCAGTTACATGCGTATAAATCATGGTGGTTTTTGGGCTATTATGACCTAATAATTCTTGTATATATCGTATGTCAGTTCCATTTTCGAGTAGGTGAGTAGCAAAGCTATGCCGTAGCGTATGTAAAGTTATTCGCTTTTGTAATCCAATTTTTTCTATTGCATTTCTCAAGACTTTCTGCGAACTAGTAGCAGTATACTGTGCTGAATTTTGTCCTTCAAACAAATAGTTCTTGGGTTTATAAGTTTTATAATAGAGTCTAAGTAATTCTAAAAAAGATGAAGATAATAAGGTATACCTGTCCTTTTTACCTTTCGCTCCTTTCACGTGAATAAGCATACGCTTACTATCAATATCATTTATTTTTAGATTGATTGCTTCACCAATTCTCAATCCTGCAGAATAGATCAAACTTAATAATGTCTTATGTTTTAGATTTTCAGTAGCATCAAGAATATCTTTTACTTCTTCAAGACTCAGTACTACTGGTAATTTTTTCTCTTTTCTGGGTCGTTTTAATTTTAATTTTTCAATGTTAACACCTTTATAATCTAAATACTTTTTAATACCGTTAATGCACTGATTTTGATAAGAAATAGATTTACCTTCTTTTACAATAAAATCATAATTAAAAGATTCTATTAATCTAACTGAGTAATCTATTGTGTTTTTTAAATTGGTATATCTTATAAAAAATGTAGTTACTTCTATATATGTATTTACTGTGTTTATACTTAGTCTTTTTTGGGTTAACCATTTTTTAAATTTGAGCAAATCCTTTTGTTGACTTTCATAGAGATTTGGAAGAATAATACTTGATATGGGGTTGATGTT
Organism: Maritimimonas rapanae; assembly: GCF_057837205.1. Lineage (NCBI taxonomy): Bacteria > Pseudomonadati > Bacteroidota > Flavobacteriia > Flavobacteriales > Flavobacteriaceae > Maritimimonas > Maritimimonas rapanae. The sequence continues at coordinate 749,927 of NZ_JBYQFI010000001.1, forward strand.
TTTCTTTTTAATTTTTAAAGCACTATAATCAACAAACCAATTTTTAATTCGTAAATGATTATATAGCCTACTCTTATTTTCTGTTGAATATAAGATATAAAAAACTTTATGTGTTGTACTCCATTGAATACCTTCTAACTCTTTAAGATGTAAACGAACTTCGTTGTCATATACAAACTGAATTGCTATTTGATGATTGTTATTATGAATTAATGGAATTAACTTTACTTCTTTCATAAGATTTATCTTCTTTTTCTTATCAATACTAATTAATTAAATTATTATATTAGTGTATTATACGTATGCTATACGTATAAATTACGATTAAATTAAAAATGAGACTCCAAAAAACATGCTTATCATGTGAAAAACCACTTAAAGGAAGAGTTGATAAAAAATTCTGTGACCCTTATTGTAAGAGTACTTACCATTACAAGAAATCTCAAGAAGAAGCTCCTAAGTTTTTCAATAAAGTTGATAATCAATTAAAGTTAAACCGTAGAATTTTAAAAGAATATAATAAAGCTGGTAAGGCTACCATTCGGTCTGAAGTTCTATTAGAAAAAGGATTTGATCCTAACTTTTTTACACACTATTGGAAGAACACCAAAGGTGATGTATACTTATTTGTCTATGAATATGGTTTTCTAAAAAAGAAAGAGCATAACAGGTATAAATATGTTCTTATTTTATGGCAGGATTATATGAATAAGTAAATTTTTATTGTATTAATTAGTTGGTAATCAATTAATTAAAATCATTTTCCAATGCAAAAATTAGAAAATATATTACCTAAAATATCTTTATCTACATCATATTCACCAGTAATATTACCTAAATGCCTTAAACATTCACGAATATCGATAGAAAAAAGATCAGAAGGTAAATTATTGTCGATGCCATTTTGAACAGCTAAAATACTTTCTAAAGCGTTATTTAAAGCTTCAAAGTGACGTGAATTGGTAACTATAGTTTCATTATTGCTTAAAGCTCCAGCGTTTACTAAAGAGGTTAGTTCTGACTTGAGTTCATCAATACCAACTCCTTTTTTTGCAGATAATAATAATGCTTCAGGAATAAGTGCTTTTAAAGTAGAAATTTCATTTTCTGATAAAGAATCAATTTTATTGGCGATAACTAATAATCTCTTACCATCAAATCGTTGTTTTACTATTTGTAATTCTTCAATAAGTTTAGAGTCTTGAATTTTAAACTTTTCAGAATCTATTAAAAAAATAATCAACTGGGCTTTTTCAGCTTTTTCATAAGCTTTCTTGATACCAATACTTTCAACTACATCTTTAGTATCTCTTATGCCGGCTGTATCGATAAATCGAAAAGCAACACCTTCTATAATTACTTCATCTTCAATGGCATCTCGAGTAGTACCTGCGATATCAGATACAATAGCCTTTTCTTCATTCAGTAAAGCGTTGAGAAGGGTAGACTTACCCACATTTGGTTCACCAATAATAGTTACTGGAATTCCATTTTTCATAGCATTTCCGAATGCAAATGAATCTATTAGTTTTTTCAAGACAGAAGTGATTTTTGCAACCAATTCTTTAAATCGTGATCTATCTGCAAATTCAACATCTTCTCCAGAAAAATCTAATTCCAACTCAATTAACGACGCAAAGTCAAGCAATTGTTGTCTTAATACCTTTAATTCACTAGTTATACCCCCACGCATTTGTTGTATGGCCATTTGATGTGAAGCCTCAGAATTAGATGCTATAACATCTGCAACTGCTTCTGCTTGACTCAAATCCATTTTCCCGTTAAGGAAAGCTCGCATAGTAAACTCGCCATTGTCTGCTATTCTACAACCATTTCTCAAAAACAGTTGAATAATCTCTTGCTGAATATAAGCCGATCCATGACATGATATTTCTACAACATTTTCACCTGTATACGAATGAGGATTTTTAAAAATTGATACCAGTACTTCATCTAAGACTTTATTGTTTTCAATAATATGACCTAAATGTATAGTATGTGTTTTTTGCTTTCTTAAAACTTTACTGCTAATAGATTTAAAGAAAGAAGAAACAATTTCAATAGCTTTTTCGCCCGAAATTCTAATTACAGAAATAGCGCCAACACCGGAAGGGGTAGCTAAAGCAATAATAGTATCATTCTGAATCATTGGTTCATTTTAGCGTCTGTAAAATTAAGAAAACTAATTGGTTACATATTATATTAAGTTATGATCATAAACTATTGACTTGTAGCAGTTTGTAACAAAATTAAAGTTTATACGTCATATATATACAAGTATTCATTAATCAAAAGAACCAAAACATGAAAACAAATAATCAATTATTAGTAATTACACATCTGAGTCAACTATTAGATTTAGTAACACTTATTGGCGGATTTTTAGTTCCGTTAATATTATGGCAAACAAATAAAGATAAAGTTATAGAAATGGATGAGCATGGTAGGAGTATTATCAACTTCCGATTAAGTATGATCATTTATACTTTAATCTGTATTCCGTTGATCTTATTTTTCGGATTAGGATTATTAGGATTTGCAGTAATTGCGGTGTTTTACTTTATATTTCCTATCATAAACGCTGTAAAAGTGAGTAATGGAGAGCATCCCAGCTACCCATTTACCATGAGAATAGTATAAGCTTAAAAAAATATTTAAAAAAATCATCAATTAATTTTGATGATTTTTTTGTTAAAATTAGACTCTTTCTTTAAATTTAAACATATAGGGTATTGATTATTAAATAATTACAAATACTTTTGAAACTCCCTGAAAACCATGAGTTTTAAAAATACCAATTTGCTCTATTGACCGATATAGTTTTTGAACATACATTTGTCCTGTACAATAATTAGAAACAGTATTACGTTCTTAATATACTCCGAGAGGAGACAAAGAAAAGGGGAGAAAGGAGAGAAGCGAAAAGTTAAACTATGAGATTAACACCTACGAGTAACTTTTCTCCTTACTATTTTTTTCGTAAAATCTTGCTCCATTAGGAGCAAACAACAAGGGGAGAAAGGAGAGAAGTTATAAAAGCAATTGCTTTACTACAATTAACTTTTCTCCTTATTTTTTGTCCAAATTTAAGGTTTTATCCGTGAACTTTGGCTTTGTTGCCTCTAGTTTTCATAAATTCAGCTTCGTAGGCTAACAAATCTTTCCATTTTTTATCTACAACATCTCGATCTAAATATTTACGAGCAAAGCCTAAAAATAATGTGTAATGATTAGCTTCAGAAATCATTAAATCTTTATAAAATTCTGATAGCTCTTTATCTTTTAAATTTTCAGAAAACACTTTAAAACGCTCACAACTTCTGGCTTCAATTAAAGCTGCATAGAGTAATCTATGTACTAATTGTACTTTTCTATCACCACTTTTTTCAAAGAACTTATGTAAGTGAAGTGCATAATCGTTACGTTGTTCTCTACCTAAGGCCATTCCTCTAGCTTTCATTAATTCATGAACCATTTTAAAATGTTCCATTTCTTCTAAAGCGATGTCTGCCATTTCTGTTACCAATTCAGTTTCCTCAGGATAATTAATTATAATAGAAACTGCATTAGAAGCTGCTTTTTGTTCTGCGAAAGCATGATCTGTTAATATTTGTTGTAAATCGTTCTCGGCAACTTCTGCCCATGAAGTTTCTGTATCAAATTTTAAACCTAACATGTTAAAGATCTAGTTTAAATGTACTTTTTAGTTTAGCTAAAGATTTATTTTTTTCTAGTAGTTTATTGTATTTTTCTTGAGGTGTGTAGGCGAACTTTTTAGTATCCTCCTCATTTACAACAATATTGAAGTCAATGCTATAATTATTTAAACTTTCACGAAGGTGTTTTAAAAGCTTATGTTTAGCTTTATTAAACTCACCTTTCATCATAGAATTCGGAAAAGTTAATGTTACTACTTGTCCTTCAATTTTTGGTTTATCAGAATTAATGATAGAAGCCACGATCTTTTCACCATTCTTATTCAACTTTTCAATATAAGCCTCCCAAAGTGTTAAGAATTGAGATTCAGTAAAAGGATCTTTGGGTAGATTATCAGTATTTAGAGTTTCTTCGTCATTAGATTTCCTTGTTACCGGCTTTTTATAAATACTGTTAAGCGATAGGGCAGACGAACGCCTTCTTTCAGTTTTTAAAATTGGCTTTTCGAGAACTTCAACGGTTTCTTCTTTGTTCTGTTTCGCTTTGCTCACGGAAGGAGACAAAACCTCTTTTTGTATTTCTAAAGGATGTGTTTCTAACTCCGAAACATTATTAGAAATTTTTTCTTTTACTATTACAGGTTTAGAAATGCTTATAAAATTCTTAGCCGGAATTATAAAATGTTTATGTTTTTTTTTTTCTCCATCAAAAGTAATGGAGGCTAATTGCATTAAGGCTAACTCAACTAACAAGCGTTGGTTTTTGCTAGACTTAAACTTAAGATCGCAATCGTTGGCAATATCTATTGCTTTTAATAAAAAGCTCATAGGTGCTTTAATGGCCTGTTCTAAATACTGTTTTTTAGCAGTATCACCAACTTCAAGTAAATCTATAGTCGCTTTATCTTTGGCCACAAGTAAATCTCTAAAGTGAGATGCTAATCCACTTATAAAATGATGACCATCAAAACCTTTACCAAGAATTTTATTAAAATGAATTAGTACTTTAGGGATATCATTTTCCAGAATTAAGTCTGTTGCCTTAAAATATGAATCATAGTCAAGCACATTCAAATTTTCAGTTACAGCTTGACGTGTAAGATTATCACCAGAGAAACTTACAACCCTATCAAAAATTGAAAGTGCATCACGCATAGCACCATCAGCTTTTTGGGCAATAATATGCAATGCGTCATCATCGGTATTTATGTTTTCTTGTGCTGCAATTTTCTTTAAGTAATCTTTTGCGTCAGATACTCCAATACGCTTAAAATCAAATATTTGACATCTAGATAAAATTGTAGGTATTATCTTATGCTTTTCTGTTGTAGCTAGTATAAAAATAGCATGAGAAGGAGGTTCTTCTAATGTCTTTAAAAATGCATTAAAAGCCGCCTGAGATAGCATGTGTACCTCATCAATAATATAAACTTTATACTTACCTGTCTGTGGTGGAATTCGTACCTGATCTGTTAAGCTACGTATATCATCAACAGAGTTATTTGATGCTGCATCTAATTCAAAAATATTAAAAGCAAAATCTTCATCTGGGTTGGCTTCTTTACCATCTTGATTGATCTGTTTGGCCAAAATGCGAGCACAAGAAGTTTTGCCTACGCCTCGTGGTCCAGTAAATAATAAAGCTTGTGCTAAATGGTTATTTTTTATAGCATTTTGTAGCGTATTTGTTATCGCTTGCTGCCCAACAACGTCTTCAAAAGTTTGAGGGCGATACTTGCGAGCAGATACTATAAAATGTTCCATTAAATACTAAAAGTTAAGAAGTACAAAGTTATAAATTAACAATAGATTTTATCGTATAAATCTTTATAGATTTCTTTAATAACTTTTCGTTTCATTTTCATAGTGGGTGTGAGCTCACCACCATCTATAGACCATACTTTTGGTGTGAGTTCAAAGCGTTTAATTTGTTCCCACTTTCCAAATTTTTCATTACAAGCTAAAACTTCTTCCTGTATTTTATCAATAATTACTTTTGAATTGATTATTTCTTCATTAGAAGTTCCAATGCTCATTTCTTCTCTTTCACTCCATTCTTTAATATATTCAAAATTTGGTTGAATCAAAGCAGCTGGCATTTTTTCTCCTTCACCAACAACCATAATCTGTTCTATAAACAGTGATTGCTTAAACTCACCTTCTAAAAGAGGCGGTATTACATATTTACCTCCAGAAGTCTTGAACATTTCTTTTGTACGTCCGGTAATTCTTAAAAACCCATCAGCATCGATTTCTCCTTTATCACCTGTATGAAACCATTCATCAACAATAGCTTCTGCAGTTTTTTCAGGATCTTTATAATAGCCTTGCATTACATTAGGTCCTTTTACCAGAAGTTCTCCGTTTTCGGCAAATTTAACTTCAACACCTTCAATAACTCTACCTACTGTTCCTGGTCTAAATCCTCCATTTCTTACATCGTTTACAGATACAACGGGTGATGTTTCTGTTAAACCATAACCTTCCATAATAGGCATACCAGCAGCAGCAAACACTTTAGTTAGTCGTTGTTGTAAGGCTGCACTACCAGATACCATAATTTTTAAATTACCACCTAAAGCTTCTTGCCATTTACTAAAAATGAGTTTACGTGCCAACTTTAATTGACGCTCATACCACCAACCATTTTTACCATAGGGTTCATATTTTAAGCCTAAGTCTAAAGCCCAGAAAAATAATTTCTTCTTAACTCCCGATAAAGCATCTCCTTTTGCATAAATCTTATCATAAATCTTTTCATACAAACGCGGTACAGCCGTCATTACGTTTGGTTTTATTTCTTGAGCATTTTCACTTAGTTTTTCAATAGCTTCAGCAAAATATATTTCTAAGCCATTGTATTGATATAAATACAAGATCATGCGTTCAAAAATGTGACAAACTGGTAAAAAGCTTAACGATTTATCTTTACCCTCATCTAATGGTACTCTTTTGTGGGCGCTTAGCACATTACTAACAATATTATTGTGAGATAACATTACACCTTTTGGCCTCCCTGTTGTGCCAGAAGTATAAATTAATGTTGCTAGATCATTAGGCATTACTGAGCTCATTCTGTCCTCTACAACATCCTGATTGCTATTATCTTTACCAAGCTCTAGAACTTCTTGCCAACTTTTTTCACCTGCTATATCGTTAAAGGTGTATACTTCTTTTAATTTTGTGTTTCCTTTTATTTGATTTAATTTTTCGAGAATAGTTTCATCAGAAACAAAGCAATAAATAGATTCAGAATGGTTTAAAACATATTCATAATCTTCCTTAGAAATTGTAGGATAAATAGGAACATTTTGTGCTCCAGTTTGTAAAATACCAATATCACAAACATTCCACTCAGTTCGGTTGGTAGTAGAAATTACAGCTATTTTATCATCTTTTTTAACTCCTAAACGTATTAATCCTCTACTAATAGCATTTGCTTTATCTATATATTCTTTAGTAGAGGTGGCGACCCACTTGTCACCATATTTAGTTATTAAAGCTTTGTCAAGATTATATTTTTCTAATTGATAATAAGGAAAATCAAAAAGACGTGTAATTTCTTTCGACATAAAGTAAATTTTTGAGGGAATGCAAAGTATAAAAATTATAAGGATAAAGCAAATGCTCTAACGTTACAGTATAAATGAAAAATTCTCAAAAAATATCAGTACAAATTTGTTAAAAAGCTTTTAAGCTACTTAAACAGATTCTTTATCTTTGCACACTTACAGAAATAAGATTTATAGATGAAGATATCTTACAATTGGTTAAAACAGTTTCTAGAATTAGATTGGAATGCAGAAAAGACAGGAGAACTATTAACAGATCTTGGATTAGAAGTTGAAAAGATTGAGACTGTTGAATCTATTAAAGGAAGCTTGAAAGGGATAGTAGTAGGCGAAGTACTTACGTGTAAACAGCATCCTAATGCAGATCGATTAAAAGTTACCACTGTAGATTTAGGGAATGGAGAACCAGTTCAAATAGTTTGTGGAGCACCTAATGTAGCAGCTGGCCAAAAAGTACCAGTAGCCACTATCGGAACCATATTGTATGATAAAGAAGGAAACGAATTTAAAATTAAGAAAGGAAAAATTCGTGGAGAGGAAAGCCATGGAATGATCTGTGCCGAAGATGAATTAGGGTTAGGCGATAGCCATGATGGGATTTTAGTTTTAGATGCATCTGAAGAAACCGGTAAGGCCGCGGCCGACGTTTTTGATATAACTACTGACGACGTTTTTGAAATAGGTTTAACACCAAATAGGGCTGATGCTATGAGTCATTTAGGAGTAGCCAGAGATTTAAAAGCTGGTTTATCGCAGAGAGATTTAGATATTGAGCTAATAACACCTTCGATAAGTAATTTTGATGTAGATATTAGAAAATTAAAAATAGATGCCGAAGTAGAAGATCATAACTTAATACCTCGTTACGCTGGTGTTACCATTACAGATATAAAAGTAGAAGAATCTCCACAGTGGATCAAAGACCGATTAAAGGCTATCGGTTTATCACCAATTAATAATGTAGTAGATATTACTAACTATGTATTGCACGAATTAGGGCAACCTTTACATGCCTTTGATGCTGCCAAAATAAAAGGAGAAAAAATAATTGTAAAAACCTTACCAACCGGAACTAAATTTAGAACTCTAGATGATATTGATCGTGAATTACATAAAGAAGATATTATGATTTGCGACGGAGAATCTAACCCAATGTGTATAGGTGGTGTTTTCGGCGGTATAAAATCTGGTGTTACAGAAAATACAACTTCTATCTTTTTAGAAGCGGCTTATTTTAATTCTGTTTCTATCCGTAAAACAGCTAAACGTCATGGATTAAATACTGATGCTTCTTTTCGTTTTGAACGTGGTATTGATCCTAATATCACCGAATATGCACTAAAAAGAGCCGCTATATTGATTGAGGAAATAGCTGGAGGACAAATTTCTTCTGATATGGTAGATATTTATCCTAAAAAAATTGAAGATCACCAAGTACATTTATCTTATGACAGAGCCTTTAAACTTATTGGAGAAGAGATATCTAAAGATGCTATTAAGAATATTTTAGCTTCTTTAGAAATTAAAATAAATAATGAGACTGAAACTGGATTAGGTTTAACCATACCTGCTTATAGAGTTGATGTTACCAGAGAAGCCGATATAGTTGAAGAAATTTTGAGAGTATATGGCTATAATAATATTAAAACTTCGGAAAAGTTAAGCACATCTATTTCTTATACAGATAAGGTAAATGCTGATAAAATTCAGAACTTGGTTTCAGACCAACTGGTTTCTATAGGTTTTAATGAAATGATGGCTAATTCATTAACAAAACCAGAATATACTGAATTGTCTGAGTTATTGAAAAAAGAACATAATGTAGAGATGCTCAATCCACTAAGTGTAGACCTTTCGGTGATGCGTCAATCATTACTTTTTAGCGGGCTAGAAGCAGTATCTTATAATTTAAATAGAAAAAATAATAGCTTAAAGTTATTCGAATTTGGTAATACCTACCATAAATATGAAAGTGGGTATAATGAAGACAAACATTTAACCTTAACGATTACAGGCAATCGCTCTAAAGATAGTTGGGTAAATACCACTAGAACATCTGATTTCTTTTATTTAAAAGGAGTCGTAAATAGTTTGATTGAAAGACTGGGCATTAATGGCGTAAAATCTTTGCCTGTAAAAAATGATATTTACTCAGAAGGTTTGTTGCTAAAACAAGGAAAGATTTTATTGGTTGAATTTGGAGTGGTTAAACACTCTATTTTAAAAGAGTTTGGCATTAAACAAGAAGTATTATTTGCAAATTTCAACTGGCAAAATATATTACAATTGATGGGCAGAAAATCTTTGAAAGTTAAAGAATTATCTAAGTTTCCTGTTGTAAAAAGAGATTTAGCATTATTGCTAGATGATTCGGTAACGTTTAAAGAATTGTACACAACTGCTTTGCAAACAGAAAAGCAATTATTAAAAGATGTTGATCTATTTGATGTTTATCAAGGCAAGAATTTACCTAAAGGAAAGAAATCGTATGCAGTTAGCTTTCAATTACTAGATGAAAATAAAACATTGAATGATAAACAAATAGATAAGGTGATGCAAAAATTGCAAAATGCTTTCGAACGCGATTTTAATGCAGAATTGAGATAAGATATGATTCATGTATAAGGCTATCATTCGACCAATCTTGTTTTTATTTGATCCAGAAAGAGTACATCATTTTACTTTTTCACTATTAAAGATTGCCTTTAAATTACCTTTTATAGCTTCTATTACCAGAAATATTTATCAGGTAAACGATAAAAAACTAGAACGTAATCTTTTCGGATTAACTTTTAAAAATCCTATTGGTTTAGCTGCTGGTTTTGACAAAAATGCCTTACTGGTTGATGAGCTTCCTAATTTTGGATTTGGTTTTATAGAAATTGGGACGGTAACTCCGAAACCTCAAGATGGTAATCCTAAAAAAAGACTATTTCGATTAAAAGAAGATAATGGCATTATTAACAGAATGGGTTTTAATAATGATGGTTTAGAAGTTATATGTAAGCGACTTAAATATAGAAAAGGAAACATTTTAGTTGGAGGTAACATAGGTAAGAATAAAGTAACACCAAATGAGCAAGCAGTTGATGATTACCTAATAAGTTTTAATGATCTTTTTGATTACGTAGATTACTTTGTAGTAAATGTTAGCTCACCAAATACGCCTAATCTCAGAGAATTACAAGATAAAGAACCATTGACCAAACTACTAAAAGCGTTGCAGGTTGAGAATGAAAAGATGGCGAAGTTTTGTCCTAAAGGTAAAACGAAACCCATTCTTTTAAAGATTGCACCAGATTTATCAAATGATCAGTTATTAGATATTATAGATATTGTAAAAGAAACAAAAATTGATGGTGTCATAGCTACAAATACAACTATTTATCGTAAAGGTCTTCAATCGGATAATAAGAAAGAAGCTGGAGGTTTAAGCGGTAAACCTCTTACAAATAGATCTACAGAGGTGATTCGTTTTTTAGCTGAAAAATCTGATAAAGCATTTCCAATAATTGGCGTTGGTGGAATTCACTCTGCGAAAGATGCTTTAGAAAAAATTGAAGCCGGAGCAGATTTAGTTCAAATCTACTCCGGCTTTATATATAAAGGGCCAAGCCTCGCTAAACAAATTAATAGAGCGTTGTTAGCTTAGTTGTTTAGCAAATATTTAGACAGACCACTACCGTTAATATCTGTATATTTTGAGTTGATGTCGTGAGCTACTTTCATACCAGACACGTTAAAATCTCCTCTTACTTTAGTATATTTTAGATTTAAATCTTCGTCAAAACGCGCATTGTTAAAAGACACACCGTCTTTAAATTTTGTGTATTTAAATGTTGCGTATTCTTCAAAAACAGTATTTGCAAAACTTACATTGTTATCGAATTTTGCATATTTAAAAGTAGATTCTTTTCTAAATTTTGAGCCTTCAAAATTAGCCTGACGTTCAAAAGAAGAATATTTAAACATGGCATTTCTTTTAAACTCACAATTTTTAAATCTTATATCATTTTCGAAACTAGCAGTAAAAGTATATTTGCTATCCTCGTCATGAATATAAGCTAAAACATCACCTTCAAAGGTGCAGTTAACAAAAGATATTTTACCTTCTAAAGTTTCTTTTACTGTATTACTGCCACCATTTTTATACCACTTATGTTTTTTAGGTAGATCTGGTAATTTATCTTCCATATAAGTCATATCTAATGTGCCAGTTATGGTAGCATTTTCGTAAGAAACTGTTTTACCAGCTTTAATATCGTTTAAAATGTCTGACGCACTTACAGTTCGTTGTGCAGAAATAGTTAGTGAAAGAAATAAAATAAATACAAAAGGCAAGAGTTTGTTCATGATTGATGATTTTTAGAATTCTATATTAATAAGACTACTAAAAAATAAAACTGTTACACTTTTGTTAACTTTATAGAATAAAACTGTAACAAAAACTAAACACAATTGTCTCTTATATAAACCATAAAAAACTACAATAAAACAGTATTATGAAAAAATATTTACAAATCACTTTTCTATTAGTTGCAATTCTTTCTATTCAAGTATCTATTGCACAAGAAAAAACTATTACGCCTAGAGATAGCTACGATAAGATTATTGTTAGTCCACATATAGAGGTAGAATTTGTTCAAGGCGCAACACCAAAAATTGAAGTTAATGAAATTACTGTTCCGATAGAAAAGTTTAATTATGAGATTAGCAATAATACGCTGCAGGTGTATTTAGAAGGTGCTAAAACAACTACTAAGCATGCAAAGTACAAGCATAACGGTTGGAAACATAGGAAGCCAATTTATAAAAATACGGTAGCCAAAGTAAAGGTTACGTATACTAATGTAGATACTTTTTCTCTAAGAGGAGAAGAGAAAATTACTTTTGAAAGCCCTCTAGATCAAGATGAGTGTACTCTACGTATTTATGGTGAATCTGAAGTATTAATAAAAAAAGTCAAATTGAATGATTTGCGAGTAGCAATTTATGGTGAAAGTCATTTAGTTATAGATGACGGTAGTATTACCAATCAGAAGATCACGGGTTATGGGTCTAGTAAAGTAAGAACCTTAGATGTAGCTACAAAAAATGCTAAAATAACTTCTTATGGAGAAGGTACTTATCAACTAGCGGTATCAGATAGGTTAAAGGTTACGTCGTATGGCGAAGCGAATGTGTTATATAAAGGTACGCCTGATCTTAAAAAAGGTATTATAATCGGTGAGTCTACAATAGCAAGCGTGAATGAATGATCCCTTTTTACTATAAATTAAAAATGGCTTTAGATTTTTCTGAAGCCATTTTTTGTTATTCATTTATTTTCTCGATCCACTTTCTGGCATTTACAAAAGCTTCTAACCAAGGAGACACTTCGTCTTTTCTGTTTTCAGGATAATGAGCCCAGTTCCATTGAAATGTAGATCGTTCTATATGCGGCATGGTTGCTAAATGACGCCCTGTTTTATCACATAACATAGCCACATTATAATCAGATCCGTTAGGATTATGAGGATAACCTTCATAGGCATATTTCGCACAGATATGATAGTTTTCTTCACAAAGCGGAAGACTGTATTTTCCCTCACCATGTGATATCCAAACGCCTAAAGTACTTCCTGCTAAAGAGGATAGCATTACAGAATTATTTTCTTGAATTTTTACTGATGTAAAGGCGCTTTCGTGTTTACCAGAATCATTATAGGTGAGCTTACCATGAACATCATGTTCTGGATTCATTAATTCTAATTCCATCCATAATTGTGCGCCATTACAAATACCAACCGATAAAGTATCTTCTCTTTTAAAGAAGTTTTTTAAAGCGGTATTGGCTTTTTCATTATATAGAAATGCGCCGGCCCATCCTTTAGCAGAACCTAGAACATCGGAGTTAGAAAAGCCTCCAACAGCACCTATAAATTGAATATCTTCTAACGTTTCACGACCTGAGATGAGGTCGGTCATATGTACATCTTTTACATCAAAACCAGCTAAGTACATGGCATTGGCCATTTCACGCTCTGAGTTAGAACCTTTTTCACGAATAATAGCGGCTTTTGGACGCCTATCGTCATTACGAGGAGCTTGCGACGTGGTAATCTCATCGTTTTGAACAGATTGCTCCGTTTCACTCGCAATGACATCTTTTAGTTTTCCTGTAAAATGTTTAGGGAAAATATATTGTAATGGTTGTTTTTTGTAATTGTCAAAACGATCTTTTGCTAAACCGTTTGCAGTTTGTTTGTTGTCTAATAAATAGGAGGTTTTATACCAAGTATCTCTTAATTCAGCAATAGAAAGCGCGAATACATCTGAGCCATTTCTAATATTTAGTCGATCGAATTCTGCTACAGAACCTATGTTAAAGAACTCAATATTATTTTTTTCCAATTCAGCTTCAACACTATCATCTACAGCTTGGAATACAATTCCTGAATTTTCTGCAAACAATAGTTTAATACTATCTTCTTCATTTATTTGAGATAAATCAAGATTAGCTCCAATATTTACATCTGCAAAACATAATTCTAATAGGGTAGTAATCAGTCCGCCTGAAGCCACATCATGTCCGGCAACTATTTTATCTTCTTTAATTAAATGTTGTAATACATTAAAAGTAGATTTAAAGAATCCATTATTGGTAATAGTAGGAGCAGTATTGCCAATTTTATTTACAATTTGCGCAAAAGAACTACCGCCTAATTTAAAATCATCTTGTGATACATTGATATAGTAAATACTTCCTTTACCTGGTTTAAAAACGGGTTCTACAACTTTAGTTATGTTATTACAATTAGCTGCAGCAGAAATGACTACAGTACCCGGAGAAATGACTTCTTCATTTGGATACTTTTGCTTCATTGACAAAGAATCTTTTCCCGTTGGTACATTGATTCCTAAATCAATTGCAAAGTCAGAAATAGCCTTTACAGCCTTGTATAAACGCGCATCTTCACCTTCATTTTTACAAGGCCACATCCAGTTTGCAGATAATGAAACTGACTGCAAACCTTCTTTTAATGGTGCCCAAACAATGTTTGTTAATGCTTCTGCAATAGAATTTTTACTCCCTGCTTCTGGCGTTATTAATCCAGAAATAGGAGCGTGGCCTATAGAGGTAGCAATACCTTCTTTTCCATTATAATCCAATGCCATAACACCAACATTATTTAAAGGAATTTGTAGAGAACCAACACATTGTTGTTTCGCAACTTTGCCTCCAACACAACGATCTACCTTATTTGTTAACCAATCTTTACAGGCAACTGCTTCTAATTGTAATACTTGCTCTAGGTAATTTGCAAAGTTCTCTTTAGAATAAGATACTTCTTGATAGTTTCGATCTACAGTAGTATCTGTCATAACTGTTTTTGGTGAGCTACCGAACATATCTTCTAAAGCCAAATCCATGGGTTTATTACCATTGGTTTTAGACTCAAAAGTAAAGCGATGATCACCCGTAACATCACCAACGGTGTACATTGGTGAACGCTCACGCTCTGCAATTCTATTTAAAGTGTCAATATGTTTTTCGGCAATTACTAACCCCATTCGCTCTTGAGATTCGTTACCGATAATTTCTTTATCAGAAAGGGTAGGATCACCGACTGGTAATTTATCTAAATCGATATTTCCTCCAGTATCTTCAACTAATTCTGATAAGCAGTTTAAATGTCCACCTGCACCATGATCATGAATAGAAACGATAAAGTTTTCTTCACTTTCTACCATACCGCGAACAGCATTTGCAGCACGCTTTTGCATTTCTGGATTAGAACGTTGAACGGCGTTTAACTCAATACCTGTAGAAAATTCACCAGTATCGGCAGAAGATACAGCAGCACCTCCCATACCAATTCGATAATTTTCACCTCCAAGAATTACTATTTTATCTCCTTCTTTTGGAGTATCTTTTAAAGCCTGTTCTTTTTTACCATATCCAATACCTCCAGCTTGCATAATTACTTTATCGAAACCAAGCTTTCTAGGTTGAGACCCTTCGACTCCGCTCAGGGTGACATCGCTATGTTCGTCATGTTCAAAAGTTAATACGGATCCACAGATTAAAGGTTGACCAAATTTATTACCAAAATCAGATGCTCCGTTGGAAGCTTTAATGAGAATATCCATTGGAGTTTGATACAACCACTTACGTTCTTCCATTCCTTGTTCCCATGGACGGTTAGCATCTAAACGCGAATATGAGGTCATATAAACGGCTGTTCCTGCTAAGGGTAGTGAACCTTTTCCACCGGCCAGTCGATCACGAATTTCTCCACCAGAGCCTGTTGCGGCACCATTAAACGGCTCTACCGTAGTAGGAAAGTTATGTGTTTCTGCTTTTAACGATATAACTGATTCGAATTTTTCTTTTTGGTAATAATCAGGAATATCAGCCCTTTGAGGTGCAAATTGTTCCACTTGTGGACCTTTTATAAAAGCGACATTGTCTTTATACGCCGAAACAATGTCATTCGGATGTTGTTTTGATGTTTCTTTAATTAATTTAAATAAAGAAGTTGGCATTTCTTCTCCATCAATGACAAAGGTTCCGTTAAAAATTTTATGGCGACAGTGTTCAGAATTTACTTGAGAAAAACCAAAAACTTCTGAATCGGTTAATTTTCTACCTATTTTAGTTGATACTCCTTCTAAATAGTTGATTTCTTCATCGCTTAATGCTAATCCTTCTTGCTCGTTATAATTAGCAATATCGTCTATTTCTATGATGGATTCTGGTTGAATGTCAATAGTAAAAGTATCTTGATTCAATCCGTTGAATTTTTCTGAGATCATTGGGTCAAAATCAGAGAAATCTTCCGCGACAGCGTTAAACTCTTCAATACGAATAATATTATTTATTCCCATATTTTGAGTAATCTCAACAGCATTGGTACTCCATGGGGTGATCATTGCCTTACGAGGGCCAACAAAAAAGGCGTCAAGAGACGCCGCGTTTATTTTAGATTGGTTGCCGAACAACCATGTTAATTTTTTTTCTGTTTCGTTTGAGAATTCTGAAGTGGCTTGAACAGCATAAACTTTACTGTTTTCACCCCCAAAAAAATGGATCATTTAGTTGTGCATTTTTGAAAGCACAAAAATACATTTTTTGAAAGTATTTCTATGTCAATTTATTACTATTTATTAACGAATGTTAAGTGCTTATTTTATGCGCTTAAAACGATTTTGAACAATCTTGTCTAAGTACACTTTCGAAGACACACATTCAAAATGTAGTTTTTTTGGAAGCTCACCAAACAAGGATGAACCACCACCTAACAAGGTTGGAATAATAGTGATTATCATCTCATCAATTAAGTCTTCTTTTAAAAAACTTTGAATCACTTTTCCTCCGTCGATATACAATTTGTAAAATCCTTTATCGTGAATGGTTTTTAAGACTTTTTTAAGTGAACCTTTAACTAAAAAAACCTTGCCTTCAAGGTTTTCTGGAACTTCAGATAAGGTTCTACTAAGCACAAAAACAGGCTTTTTATAAGGCCATTTAATTCCAAAGCTTAAAACGGTTTCAAAAGTTGTTCGACCCATAACTATGGCGTCAATTTCTGATGTAAAGGCTTCATATCCAGTATCGATAGTATTGATTTCAGGGACTTCATCTAACCAACCAATACCACCATTTTTATCGGCAATGTAGCCATCAAGACTTGTGGCAATAAATACTTTGTTCTTTGATTTCATTTTTTTATTTATAACTTCAAAGTTAGTCATCAAAAATAAAAATAAACCAATGAAGCGAACTCCATTGGTTTATCAAGTTTGACTTAATTGACCATTTATACTTTTACACCTTCAGTTTCGAGATTCAAATACTTAGAAAAAGGCTGTTTATACAAACGTTGTCCTGTAGTTTTATATAATGCATTTGCCAATGCTGCAGGAACCGGAGGTAAGCTCGGTTCTCCTAAACCAGTAGGAGCTATTTCGTTTTTAACAAAATGAACTTCAATTTCTTTTGGAGCTTGAGAATGACGTATTAATTGATATTTATCAAAATTGCTTTGATCTGGTGCGCCATTATTAAAAGTTAATTCACTATACATGCTATGACCAATACCATCAATAACACCTCCTTGAATAATATTAGTTGCGCCATCTGGGTTTACAACTATACCACAATCGACAGCAGCAGTCACCTTTTGAACGATTGGTTGTTTGTTTTCCATAACTACATCTACCACAATTGCGACATAAGATGAATGACAATAATAAGCTGCTACTCCACGATGAACATTGGGTTCAGATTCACCCCATTTGGCTTTCTCTTTTACTAATTTTAAAACGCCAGCATAACGTTCTGCGTCGTAATCATATTCTTCACCGACTGGATTATTCTTTGCACGATCAAAGAGCTCTAATCTAAAATCAATAGGGTCTTTACCAGCCAGTTCAGCTACTTCATCAATAAAGGACTGTTCTGCTCCAGCAGTAAAATGTGATCTAGGAGCACGCCATGCTCCTGTAGAAATATTTGTTGGAGCTTTAATTTTTTCTGCGGTATAATTTTCAACTGCTCCAGCTGGAAATCGTTTTGGAAAAACAGATCCTCCTGGTAACCCTGCTCCTTTTACACTAAACGCAATAAGATTATTGTTTTCATCTAAACCCGCTTTGTATGTTGACAAGTAAGTTGGTCTATAAGTACCTTGAGTCATATCATCTTCACGAGAATATATAAGCTTTATAGGTTTTTTCATTTGTTTAGAAATTGCAGCTACTTCTAATCCATAATGCTGATAAAGTCTTCTGCCAAATCCACCACCTATTCTTGTCATGTTTACGGTAATATTCTCAAGAGGTAAGTTTAGAAGTTTAGAAATAGACTTTTCAAGTCGTTCTGGCATTTGTGTAGGGCCAATTAATTCAGCTGAATTTTCGGTAACATTGGCAAAAAAGTTCATAGGCTCAAGTGTATTATGAGCCATAAATGGAGAACTATAACTACGTTCTATGACCTTCGTCGCATTTTTAAATGCCGTTTCAACATCACCATCTTTTCTACTTTCTTCAACTTCACCCGATTTTAGCGCTTTTTCTAATAATTGAGCATGTTGATCAGAATTTTCTAAAGAGGCCACAGTTTCCCAATCTACTTTTAATGCCTTTTTTGCTTTCATCAATTGCCATGTTTTATCACCAACTATAGCAATTAATTGTGGAAAAGCATTCACATCATGCCATTCTGGTTCTTCGATAGTGGTATCAATAATAAAAGCATCCTTTATACCATGCATATTTTTAATTTCTTCTTTATTAAAGTTTTTAGGCTTCATACCGAAAGCTGGAGGATGTTCAATCATAGCAAGTAGCATTCCCTCTCTCTTAAAATCTAATCCAAATAATGGTTTACCAGTAACAATTTTTGCCCCTTCAACATTCTTTCTGCTCGTTCCAATTAGTTTGTAGTCTTTAGGTTCTTTAAGTTTTACTTCCTTCGGAACTTCAATATCTATAGCTTTTGAAGCTATTTCACCATAAGTGACGCTTCTTTCTCCATTCTTGTCTTTAATTATTCCTTGAGAAGTTAATAAATCAGATGCTTTAACTCCCCATTCTTTGGCTGCAGCTTCTAGCAGCATCTGCCTACCAGTTGCACCAGCCATTCTGAGTGCATCCCAGCTTAAGCGTATAGATAAACTCCCTCCTGCAAATTGATTTTTATAAAGTTCTGTATTCAAAGGAGCTTGCTCTACAACCACATTTTTCCAATCTACATCCAATTCTTCAGCGACAACCATAGGCATGGAAGTTCTCACATTCTGACCAATCTCAGGATTTGGAGAGTAAATAGTAACCAGACCGGTATCGCCAATTTTTATATAACCATTAATATCAAACCATTCATTGGGAATTTCAACTATTTCTTCTTTGGATTTAGTTGCAGGAACACATCCCGCTAACCAACTAAATCCAATAAGCATTCCTCCTCCTGCAGCCGTAGAAATTTTTAAAAAAGAGCGACGATCGTATTGTGTTTTTACCTTTATCATAATCGTGTAGTTTAAAGTTTAGCTGCAGTTTTAATGGCACTTTTTATTCTAACATAGGTGCCACATCTACAAATATTACCATTCATAGAAGCTTCAATTTCTTCGTCGGTAGGATTCGGATTATTCTGTAAAAATGAGGCTGCGGTCATCACCTGACCAGCTTGGCAATAACCACATTGAGGTACATCGTGCTCAAGCCACGCTTTTTGAACAGGGTGATCACCATTTTCTGATAAACCTTCAATTGTAGTTATACTAAGACCATCTAAACCAGAAACTCGAAGTTGGCAGCTTCTGGTAGCTTGGCCATCTACATGAACTGTACAAGCGCCACATTGAGCGATACCGCAACCATATTTAGTACCCACTAAATTAAGTTCGTCGCGTAGTACCCATAGTAAAGGTGTGTCTTCGTCAACGTTTACTGACATGGTTTTCCCGTTGACTTTTAGATTGTAGTTTGGCATTTTTGAGAAGTTTAAAATTGCCAGCTTAAGTTACAAAAAATTGCAAGGAGGAAATGTTAAACTTTTTGCAAACTTATGCACCACCTTTACGAATGTAGGTTTTAATTTTTAACAGCAGCGAAACCAATAGGTTGATCTTTATAATAAACCTTACCATACGAAAAATCTGCTTCTACAGGGAAATCTATGTAATAAGCCGTTTTTGTCTTTACAGTAACTTTTTTAAGAGATTTTACACTTGCAGCTTTATTTTTCTTTTTTAAACCTAAAAAATTAGGCTTAAAGGTTTTGGCTTGAAAATTTTTGTACCCGTCAAGATTATAATCTTCAAAATCATTGTAGTTGTTATTCACTACTTTAGATTTTAAATAGATTTTTTTATCTCTAGATTTTAAATAGTAAACAGCATTAGGTCTAATGCGAAGTTTTTTGTTTTCATCAACAAGAGAAATATAATTTAAGTTGACTAATTTTTCATCACTTATACGCTCTATAAATAATTTTATACTTAAGCTTTTTAAATCTTTATTTTCAAATCGGTAGGGTTGAGACCATAATGTTTTATTGAGCTTGGCCCATTCAACTTTAAATTTAAACTCTTCAGTAATTTTATTTGAAAATGAGGAGCTTAAAAAAAGAAGTAGTACTGAAATTACCAGTATTTTTTTCATCTTTCTTAATTGATTTTTACTTTCTTATTAACCATTCCTTTTTTAGAATGTATCCTAAGAACGTAAAAAGCTGTAAGTAAATTGTTTAATTAAATATTTTATTGCCAAAGATTTTCTGCATTTTCACCTCCCCAAATTAGGGTAGCTAAATACGGATTGTCAATAAATGGGTTTCTATTCCCTTGAGGGTTTTGAATAACAGTATTTCGTTGTTTTTCAAAGTCAGATACAGGATCTTCTTTGTTCCATTTTAAAAATAGTTCTAGAGAACCGACATCGTCAAAACTTTCATCATATCTTAAATTTAAATACATAATCATTCTTGCAACATCACCACGCCAGTCATCACCTGGATACCATCCTCCTGAAACATTACCATAAGAACCAGAACCTTCGGCAAAAGATTGATTCCCTCTATTCGAATTTATATTAATATCGCAAGTTCTTAAGTGATGTAAATCGGCTTCAGATGTACCAGAAAGTTTTGATCTAGGATACACATGCTCAGTATTGAAAGTTTGCGGAGAATGCGAGTTGCCTCCTGAAAGATATTCTCGTTCATCTCTACTTTCACCACTATACATTAAAATTACGTTAGCAGTATTATTTAAATCTTCGTCAGCATCATATAAATAATTATGTCTTTCTGAATAATTTAAGAATGTAGAATGTTTACTAATTACATGAGTAGCCAGCTCATCTTTTAATAATTGACTGTCTTCATAAAAAACCATACTACTATAATAATCAGATAAGTTGTTAGGAATGTTAAAGTCAATTGTATTGGCATTCGTATCTTCAAGCGTAGTAAAATTGTAAGTAGAAGACGATGTTCCACCTTTACCATCATTAGCTGTAACACTACCATTATAATCAGTGTCTGGAGTTAGATTGTTAAATGAGGTAGTTGTAGTGATTAAATTACTTGTAGAAGTAGTTCCATCGATTACAATAGTATAAGTTACATTGTCACCATCAGGATCAATTGCCGCTGTCCAATTTAAGGTAGCTTCAGTCTGAGTAATATTACTTGTACTAATAGTGAAATTTCCAGGATTTCTATTTTGCTGAATAGGTGGTGAATCATCCGAACCACCACAAGCTGTAATTACAAATAGAATAAAAAGGAACACCAAATTTTTCATATTATTTTTTTTCTAAAAGAGCCATATAAAATCCATCATAACCAGATTCAGAAGCCAGAATTTTTTGATCAGTAACAAAATTAAACTCTTTATTCAATTCTAAAAAAGCTTTTATTTGATTTTGATTTTCTGATGGTAAAATCGAACATGTGGCATAAACCAATTTACCGCCAGATTTTACCATTTTAGAATATTGTTGTAGAATATCTTGTTGTGTTTTACGAATGTCATCTAAAAATTCTGGTTGTAGTTTCCATTTAGAATCCGGGTTTCTTCGTAAAACACCTAAACCAGAACAAGGTGCATCTATTAAAACTCTATCTGCTTTGTTATATAACTTTTTAATTGGCTTTGTAGAATCAATTACTTTGTTATCTATATTATGAATACCATTTCTACGAGCACGTATTTTTAACTTTTTTAGTTTGCTTTCGTAGATGTCCATTGCAATAATTTGTCCTTTATTTTGCATTAAAGAAGCTAAATGCAATGTTTTTCCACCAGCACCAGCACAAGTATCTACTACTTTCATACCAGGTTGTACATCAAGATAAGCTGCTACTAATTGTGAAGAAGCATCTTGTACTTCAAAATACCCTTTTTTAAAGGCATCTGTTTTAAAAACATTTGCACGTTCAGTTAGTTTTAAAGCATCTGGATGATTAGGTATTGTTTCGGTAATAATGTTTTCAGTTCTAAGCTGTTTTTGAAGGCTCTCTTTAGTTGTTTTTAAGGTGTTAGTTCTTAAAATAACATCGGCTTGTTTATTTAAGGCTGCAATTTCTTTAGTCCATAGTTCTTCACCAAGTTCCTTAACCGCAACTTCATCAATCCAATCAGGAATAGATTCTCTATATTTCCTAATTTTTGATAATTCATCGAAACGCCCTTTTATCCTTCTTGTAGGAGTTGGTTCAATTTGATTCCAATCTGGTAAATCAATTCCTTTTAAAACACACCATACAGAAAAAAGTCGCCATAAATTTGATCTATCAAAAGGTTCTTTTACCTCAGCAATTTCTGCATACAGGCGTTTCCAACGAACAATTTCATAAATGGTTTCGGCAACAAATTTACGATCACGACTTCCCCAACGTTTATCACGTTTTAAAGCTTTTTCTACAGCTTTATCTGCATAGACACCTTCATTAAAAATATCTCGTAAACTATCTATAACTGTAAAAACTAAATTTCTATGTAACCTCATGTCTATATTTAGGGCTGCAAAGGTAGCTATTTAAAATTTTTCAAATACACCTAAACCAAATAAAGCAAAGTCATATTTTACTGGATCGTTAGCATCTAATTTACGTAGATTGGTGTCCAATTCTGCCAATGCTTTTGCATCATTCAGTTTTCTTGAAAGTAATCCTAATTTTCTCGCCACATTTCCAGAATGGGTGTCTAATGGACATGACAATTGTGAAGGAAGTATTGAGCTCCAAATACCAAAATCAACACCTTTGTTATCATTTCTAACCATCCAACGCAAAAACATATTAATACGCTTTGCAGCAGAGCCTTTAATAGGATCAGAAATGTGCTTTTGAGTTCTTTGAGGATGTTCTGTCTCGAAAAATATTTTTTTAAAGCCGCTAATTGAGGTTTGTAAAGAATTCGTTTCAGCGGAAGCATTAAAAACAGTTTCTAATCCGTTATGATTTATATAAATATTTTTTAAAGATTTGATAAAGTATTGTAAATCTATTCCATTGAAAGTACGATGCACAAAATCCTCTAACGAATCTAAATGATGAGGTCTATGGTTTATAACAAAATCATATGGTGAATTACCTAATAATTGCATAAGTTTTTGTGCGTTATTAATGATCATTTTTCGATTACCCCAAGCAATGATTGAAGTTAAAAATCCTGAAATCTCTATATCTTCTTTTAGCGAATATTGATGAGGAATTTGAATTGGGTCAGATTCAATAAACCGAGGTCGGTTATATTGATCTACTTTTTCGTTGAGAAACTCTCTAAGCTCATCAAAATCTAAATCCATCTTCGCACTTTCGATTTATAAGCAAAATACTGTTCTCCAAAGAGGGATGTTAATGCTTTTTCTTCTGGTTTTATCTGAAATGCTGTGATATACCAAATATATAACACTATTATTATCATATTGTACAGGTTTCCTAATCTTAAAAAGAAGGCTAAAAGCACAAATAGCATAGCTAAATACATAGGATTTCTAGAATATTTATATAATCCTTTAATAACAAGATTTGACGCTTTAGACGGATTAGTTGGATCAACTGTTGTTTTAGCTTTTCTAAATGAATAAACAGCTGCTACACCTATCAATATTCCTATAAAGAAAACTACCCAACTGATTTCTTTTTGATAATTAAATTCAAAATGTGTTTGTTGAGTTACCTTTTTAAGAAACCACATAAAACCCGCTAAGGTTAATACTTGAATTGCAGGCGGTATTTTTAACTTCATAAATAAAAATCTGTTTAGATTTTCAAATATATAAGTTATTAAGAAGGAAAACTGAGCATTTAAATTATAAATGCCCAGTAACATTTTAAAGTACCGAACCCTCTATTTTAATATCGGCGTCGGCCCAAGCTTTGTCGAATTCTTTTTTAATTGCCTTAGCTTCTTCAGTTTTTCCTTGCAATTCTAAACTATTATACAGACCAATTAAAGACCACCCATTTTGCCTTAACTTAACTAAGTCTTCTTTGTAAATAGTTTCTGCCTCAGTATACTTATTGGCTTTTAATAAAACAGCACCTAAATTTTGTCTAGTTGGTATATACCAAGCAGCTGGCTCTGTATATGTAAGTTGGTCTTCATATTCAACGGCTTTCTTAAGATGATTAATTGAACTTGTTAAGTCTCCTTTTAGAGCTGCTAATTCACCAGCAACTACTTCATAAGCTATGTTTGCAGATCTTGATGAAGGATTATGAGCTGTAGCTACCAATTCTTCTAGTTCTGGATCTTTTTTCATTTCAGCTAATGCATCTAACTCTTCTTGAGCTTCTTTAATATTGTTTTTTCTAATAAAAGCAATACCACGTGCATAATGCCAAATCAAGTTAAGATGTTTAATGTCAGCATTAGGTTTCGGAACAGTTAAAATATCATTCCATTTACCAAAACGTGTATAAGCTAATAACGGAGTTGCAGCAAAATCTTGTAAAAATGGCATCGTGATCAGCTCGCCAGTAGGCACTTTTTCAGCTGTTTTTTTTGCTGCATCTATGGCAGTATCACTTGCTCCTAAAAGACTTGCCGATGACCATAAAAAATGAATATTATGAGGATAGTACCCTAAAGGATAAATTCCTTGCGAGTAGCATTGAGAAATATAATCTTCATCAGCTAAAATAGCTTGTTGGTTTACCTTTACAGCATCTTTATAGCGGCCTATTCTAATATAGATATGAGAAGCCATGTGTACAATATGACCTGCTCCTGGCATTAAGGTGCCAATTCTATCTGCACTTCCTTCCGCCAGGTCTGGCATTGGTAACTCAACCATATGTATATAATAATGATGAGCACCAGCATTGTTCGGATTGATATTCATTGCTTTCTCTAGTGCAGTTTTGGCTTCAGCTATGTAAGGAGAAGGATTGCCATCTTTATCCCAGTAATTCCAAGGAGTAGTATTCATAATAGAAGCTGCATATAATGTTAATACATCATCGTCTTGTGGAAATTTTTCAGCAACTTTTGTCATTGCTTTCATATAATCAATATTTAATTCTGCAATATCTTTAGTGAGATCTTCGCTATACCTAGACTGCAAAGCTTCTATTAATGCTTTTTCTTTCGATGTAGCATTTGCCAATAAACTTTTTGCTTTTTGGGCAGCTTTAAAGGCTTGCTTTTTACGTTCATCGTCGGGCATTGGATCGTTAATATTTGGACCTAAGGCATAAGCCTGTCCCCAATAGCTCATAGAAGAATTTGGATCTAAGCGAGAAGCTTCTAAAAAAGAACGATGAGCTTCGGCATGATTAAATGCATATGTTAATCTAACACCTTGATTAAAAAAACGTTGTGCCATTTTATTTTTGGTAGAAATTGCAACATGATGATTGCCTAGATTCTCAAATAATGGAGAAATTTGCTTTGTTGTATCTACTCCTTCTAATAAAAATTTTGCAGGCGTACATTTTATAAAGTTTAATGCAACTTTTGGTTTCGGATTTTCGATTTTCTTTTCAATAGCTTTTGAAGTAACAAAATAAACTGTAACTAATGCTAGAGCTGCTATTAATGCCACTTTCCCAGAATTTTTCATGATAATTTAGTTTTAGTTAGGTGATACAAGATATAATTAAACACATTTAGTGCTTAAAATCAATTAGATATATAGTAGTAGGGTATTCAAAGTTACAAAAACAGATTTCGCTAATTATAATATATATTATCGTTGGCAATAATATATGTGTCAGCTAGTACATTTTTTGTGTAATTGTAACAAACTAAGCTTAATTTGTAGTTCTTAAAAGTAAAATATCATTACCTCTAAAATTACATAAATAGATATCTGTTAATCCATCTTTATTAAAATCTGCAAATTGGAATTCGAAAGGGTAAGAATTAATTTTTGGGAAATAATCTTTTGTACTATCATTGAATTTATTGTTTTTGTTATTAATTAAAACAATATTTTCAAGCTCGTTAAACCTGTTTCCTGAAATCAAGTCTAAATAGCCATCTTCGTTGATATCAAAAAAAGAAGCACCAACTGTTCTAAAATCACTTTGTGGTAGAGAAGAGCTTGTTATCTCAGTAAATTTCCCTTTACCATCATTTTCTAAAAGACGATTTTGAGGATTACCAATACCGCCAAAATCAACATTTGCAAAAAAGATATCCAAATCTCCATCATTATCAATATCTGCTAGTTCTACTTCTCGAGTTTGATCATTTATATTTGGTAACCTTGAACTTGTTTCGTCTGAGAAAACTCCTAAACCATTATTGATTAGAATTCTATTATTTGTTTCGTTTGCCTCAATAATGTCTAGATCATTATCACCATCAACATCTTTTAGTTCAATATCCTGAGTAGTTGCATTTCCACTGGGAAGCCTCGTAGATGTTTCATTAATAAATTCACCTTTACCATCATTAATAAGTAGAAAATTTTGTCCTCTGTTTCCAATGATTAGGTCGGCGTAACCATCATTGTTAAAATCGGCTGTTTCTACTACATTTGAAGTGCCAGATACTTTTAGGAGATTATTTACATTGGTAAATGTTGCATCCCCGTTATTTTTATAATATTCATTTGTTTGATCATCTTCACTAACAAATATGATGTCTAAATCACCATCTTTATCAAAATCAGCAATAGCAATGTCTTCTGAATCATGAACTGTATTTGGGAACCTTGTATCGCTCTCGTCGTTTAATACTCCAGTTCCATCATTTATTAAAATAACGTTTCTTCTAAATTCCATGGCTATTATCATATCAATGTCTCCATCATTATCTATATCTATTGCTTCGCCATCCATAGAATTTCCATTAAGCTTATTACTAATCAAATTAGATTGGCTTACATTTTTGAATAAAGTTTTTTGATTATTAATAGAAGGCTGATTTTCGTTAATTTCAGAAGAAGATGAACATCCTAAAAAAAGACAAAGATGAGTAACGAAAAATAGAGTTTGAGGAATCATAAATATTGAATTAATACTTTTTTTCATTAAAAAATAGTTCATATGTTAATATAGTAGTTAATCAATGTTGTGGGTGACATGATCTGACGCAATTAACACCTAACTGTGTGGAAGTTAAGTATATTTTTTGAGGAAGCATTTTAAAATTGTGTTAAAGCAGAAAATAGAAAGTTATTTGTTTGATAAAATAAACTCTTTAAAAGCCTCCCAATATCCTTTATTACCTTTTGTTGATTCCCATAAAGCTCGAGAGCCATGAATACCTGTTTCTTTGGGTTTATAATGAGTGATGTACTTTGGCTTTACGTAGCGTAACAGTTTTTCAACGGGAACGGTTTCTCGTTTAGAAGATGTAACAAATGTTGGAATCTTTATTGACTTTATCAATTTCGCTAGATCCTTACCTTTTAAATATTCACCGGGACTAAAGACGGCTACCGCCTTTACTTTTTTATTTCGCTCACTGGCAATCCACAAAGCTAAAGAAGCTGAATACGAGCTACCAACTAAAATAATAGGTTTATTCCCATTAAGATTATATAAATAATCGATTGCAGCTTCCACATCTTTTTTTGCTCCTGCAAATCCAATGTTCATGCCTTTTTTTCTTGCATCTAAAGCTGTTTCATTTATAATGTCATTAACTCCCTTGCCGGAACGTTGATCGATAGCCATACAAGAAAAACCTAGCTTGTTTAATTTTCTAGCTGTTTTAAGGTACTCACCTCTACTAAAACCTGCTTGATGACATAATAATATAGTTGGAGAAATGTCTTTTATAAAATATGTATCAGCCGTTATCTGTACTGAATCCTTAGCAAAAAAAGTAATGGTTTTTCGATCAGCTTTTTGTGCATTAACAAACTGAATAGAAAATAAAATAAAGAATAAAGAATAACGATGCATAAAACAAAATTTCACAAACCTAAATTTAAGAAAATTGTCCTTTGTAAATTGGCAATATTCTTATTTTAACAATGATTTAAGAATTTCTACCTCTTGATTTATTTCTAATTGATTTTCTGTTATTGTTGTTTTTTCTTCCTCTTCTAAAATTTCGAGACTTAGAATTCTGTTTAGAATTATCTGTTTCTTCTTTAGTCTCATCAACATGATGAATAAAAGGATGCTCTTTTATTACCGGTATATGTTGACGAATAAGTTTTTGAATACTCTGTAAGTATGGTCTTTCTTCTTTATCACAAAACGATAATGCTATACCACTAGCTTTTGCTCTACCAGTTCTGCCAATTCTATGCACATACGTTTCAGGTATATTGGGCAAGTCGTAATTGATTACAAAAGCTAATTCAGAAACATCTATACCTCTAGCCGCAATGTCAGTTGCAATTAGAACTTTTGTGTCACCATTTTTAAAATTTTCTAAGGCTTTTTGACGGGCACCTTGTGATTTATTGCCATGTATAGCTTCCGCTTTTATTTTAGCTCTATCTAGTAGCTTTACAATTTTATTCGCACCATGTTTTGTGCGAGAAAAGACTAGTGTAGAACTTGTTACTTTGGTTTCCAGTAAGTGAATCAACAACTTTATTTTAGCCTTTTTTGAGACAAAATATACAGCTTGATCTACTTTTTCGGCAGTTGCTTGTTTAGGTTTAATAGTTACTTTTTCATACTTACCCAATATCTTTTGCGAAAGTGCAATAATACTCGAAGGCATAGTTGCAGAAAAGAATAATGATTGACGTCTAGGTGGTAGTTTTGCAATGATTTTACGGATGTCATGTATAAAACCCATGTCGAGCATTTGATCAGCCTCGTCTAAAACAAAATATTCAACATCTCTTAGCGTAATAAAACCTTGTTGCATTAGATCTAATAATCTACCTGGTGTAGCAACTAAAATATCAACCCCTTGTTTTAATGCTTGGGTCTGAGCACCTTGTTTTACTCCGCCAAAAATAACCGTGTTTTTTATACCAGTATATTTTCCGTATGCCGTAAAACTTTCAGCAATTTGTATTGCCAATTCTCGAGTAGGCGTAACTACCAATGCTTTTATTCTACGCTGTCTGTCTCTAAGCTTAATATTATTGTAAAGATGCTGCAATATAGGTATAGAGAATGCTGCTGTTTTACCAGTACCAGTTTGTGCGCAGCCTAATAAATCTTTATTACGAAGTAAAATTGGGATTGATTGTTCTTGTATAGGTGTTGGTTGCGTATAGCCTTGATCGTCTAAGGCTTTTAGGATAGGCTCAACTAAGCCTAAGTCTTTAAATGTCATATAATTCTTTGTACAGGGGGCAAAGGTAGTTGATTAATTAGTACATTTTGCTTTTATATTATTTAAGTAAAAGTTTATTTTAAGTATTATTACTTTTACGCTTCAATAATGTGTTTTATTTATGCCAAAGAATTCTTTTTCGAAATTTTTAAATGATATAAGTAATAAACCACTTCATGTTATAGACAATTCAATCGCTATAAATAAATATATTACAATTGATCTGTCAGTTGAAAATAAAGACTTAAGTGAAATTAATATTTCTAGCTCTAAAGAATGTGATACTTATATCAATTTATACTTAAAAAAATACAATGCGCAAGTAGCTTTTGGCGGATATCTAGAACAAAGAAACTTAT
Organism: Maritimimonas rapanae; assembly: GCF_057837205.1. Lineage (NCBI taxonomy): Bacteria > Pseudomonadati > Bacteroidota > Flavobacteriia > Flavobacteriales > Flavobacteriaceae > Maritimimonas > Maritimimonas rapanae. The sequence continues at coordinate 779,722 of NZ_JBYQFI010000001.1, forward strand.
ATAGCGGAGAACATAATTTTATAGGAACTGAAAAACGAAACATCCACCTAGGTATTGATCTTTGGTGTAAAGCGGAAACAAAGGTTTTAGCAGCGTTAGATGGAGAAATTCATAGTTTTAGTAATAATAATAATTTAGGTGATTATGGGCCTACAATTATTTTAAAACATATAGTAAACGAGGAGGTGTTTCATTCTTTATATGGTCATTTAAGTTTGCATTCTTTACAAGGATTACAAGTAGGGCAGAAGGTAACACAAGGGCAAACGATTGCTGCTTTAGGCTTACCAGAAGTTAATGGAGGTTATGCTCCTCATTTGCATTTTCAAATTATAAAAGACTTACAAAGTAATTTTGGTGATTATCCAGGTGTTTGTAATAAAGATAATTTAGATTTTTATAAAGTGAATTGCCCAAATCCAAAATATTTATTGAAATTGAAGTAGTTTAGCTTATCGTGTTTGTTTATGGTTAGTTGTGTAAGTGACTAATATAATAAAAAGGCGTAGGAGTAATGAAATCCGCTAGGATTTCCGAGACACTCTTTAAACGCCGTAGCAATTAATTATACACGTTGTTATACTCAGTTTTTATTTTTCAAAATATTAAGTTCTCCAAAATCAACATCTAGTAAATTTTCTTGATCGAATGAGAACCCCATTATTTCTCTTTTAGAATTAAAATTGAAAGTTAAAAACCCATCAGGAACACGAATGTCATACCAATCGATTTTAAAGGTGTCAAAGTGCCAATGTTTCAACTTTCCTTTGAATACTTTAGTATGAGAAAAGGCGATTTCTAATTCATCTTCATCTATTCTATTAATAAATATTTCGCCGTACATCTTGTCGGTATATTTTCCTGTATAGTCTTTGATCGCCAATGAAGGGTTAGTATTAATAGATCTTGAAATATTTTTTGAGGATGCTCTTTTTTCTTTAATGTTATTTGCCCGCCATTCTTTTACTCTAGTGTAAAAATTGTCAGAGAGAGGTTCATTAAGAAGCTCACTCAATAACAAGGCTCTCAAGAAAAAAGTTGATGGTTCTTTTGAGGTATTTGTAAGTATGATAAACCCCACATTCATATCCTTTATCATTACCAACTGGGCGGACATCCCATCAATCCCACCACTATGTTCTATTATCTTATGCCCATTAACAGGCGTGAGCCACCAACCGAACCCATAGGAAGAAAATTCATTTTTGAACATTCCTCCATCTGCATAAATAATTTGTGGCTTAAAAATTTCCTTGACAATTTTCGGACTAACTACAGTGTCATTATCAATTACTCCATTATTCAATAACAATCTCATATAATTCGACATTTCAGTTGCAGAGGAATAGATAAACCCACCAGGTGCAAGATTGTCTCCTTTTTCTTGAATTATTGCAACTTTTTTATATTCTTCATTCCAAATATGTGGCTGCGCTAGGTTTATGTTATCTTCTCTTTCCTTGGCGAAAGATGTACTATTGTTCATATTTAGTTTGTTAAACACACGTTCTCTTAGGAAATCATCCCAGGATATTCCAGAAACTACTTTAACTATCTCAGAAGCAACAACATACATTACATTTTGATATGCTGGCTTTTCTCTATAGCTGGACTCAGGCTCCAAATATTTGAGTCGTTTTATTATTTCTTCCCTAGAATAATCTGAGTGATACCATAGTGTTCCACCACTGACATCTTTAAGACCACTTCTATGAGTAAGTAAATCTCTAATTGTAAAATTATCTGTTACGTAAGGGGCATACAATTCAAAATAGGGTAGATACTCTTTAACTTTATCATCCCAATTAATTTTTCCTTCATCAACCAAAATCCCTAATGTTAGGGCAGTAAATGATTTAGAAATCGAACCTATTCCAAAAAGAGTGTTTTTATCAACTTTTCTTTTTTTAGGTATTTCCAATTTTCCATACCCTTTGGAAAATATTACAGAATCATTCCTAATGATACCTATCGAAAGCCCGGGAATTTCGAAGTCTTTTATAACTTGTTCAATATGGAAATCTAGTGAATCTAATTGTATCTGTTGGGCGAATGAATTGGAGAATAATAATAATCCAATTAGGGAAAGGAAGTTTATTTTGATTTTCATTTTTTTGTGCACTAAAGTTTAGATATCGTTCCGTTTTAATGAACTATATCCATCGATAAGCGAAGTTAGCCGAAAATAGTTCAAGAATCAAACTTAATTAGTTATTAAAGGCTTATACTTTGCTAGGTAACACACCAAACTTTTCTTTAAAGCTTTTGGTGAAGTAAGACATGTTAGAAAAACCAACAGAATATGCAATTTCTGATACAGATCCGGTTTTATGCTTAAGCATACGCTTAGCCTCGTTTAATCGAATTTCGCTAACTAATTGTCCAGCTGATTTATTAGTTAAAGCTTTTAGTTTACGATGTAGTTGGGCTCTACTAAAACCTACTTTAGAAGCAATGTCTTCTACAGATAGCAATTCATTGTCTAAATTTTCTTTAATAGTTTTTACTACTTTTTGTAAAAACTGGTCATCAATAGATTTTAATTCTAAATCATCAATACTGGCTAGATTTAATGACTTAAAATGTTCCCATATTTTTTTTCGAGCAGCAATTAAATTTTTAACTCTTATTAAAAGCTCGTCAGCATCAAAAGGTTTGGTAAGGTATGCGTCTGCACCTTGAGATAATCCAGCCATTTTACTTACCTGCCCAGCTCTGGCAGTTAACATTATAATTGGAATATGACTGGTTTTTAAATTTACTTTAAGTGAATTACACAATTGGTAACCATCCTTTTTAGGCATCATAATATCACTAATAACTATATCTGGTATATGTTCAAAAGCCATGCGCTCTCCTTGCAATCCGTCAGAGGCCAAAAGCACTTGATACTTTTCTTGCAGAATTTCTTTTATAAAATTTCTTAGATCAGCATTATCTTCTACTAATAAGGCTACAGGTAGATTTTGGTCGTTCTCAATTTCGAAATTTTGATTAGAATTCAAGATAGTATCGAACTCTTCAATTTCTTCAATACCTAGAATCACTTTATCTGTATAAGGAGTACCAATAACTGCTTTTGGTAATGCTTTTATAGTATATGGTAATCTTATTTTAAAAGTAGTACCTCTACCTTGTTTACTATGAACACTAATTTGTCCTTTATGCAAGTCAACCAATTCTTTGGTTAGGGCTAAACCAATCCCAGATCCTTTAGCTTCAGAACCTTCAACACGGTAAAATCTATCAAAAATTCGATCTATTTCTTCTTGACTAATACCTTTACCCGTATCAGATATTTCTATTGTAAAAGTATCGCCGTTGATAGCTGTATTAACACTAACTGCTCCTCCTTGAGGTGAATATTTAAAAGCATTTGAAAGTAAATTAGTTATTATTTTCTCTAATTTATCTTTATCATAGTAGGCATCACTCATCTCTTCAGAGAAATGCGTATTAAGGCTTATATTTTGTCTCTCAGCCATACTTTCAAATGAAAAAACTATTGACCGAACAAATTGAATGAGTCCTCCTTTTTTTAGATTTAAGTGTACATTTCCACTTTCAATTTTTGATAGGTCTAATAATTGATCCACCAGGGTTTGCAATCGTGCTGTATTCTTATTGACAATTTCAAAAGATTTATCACTTAACAATATAGAACCACTATGTTTATCTTCTGATGATTTTTTAGCCTGTTGTAAAGGTCCGTTAATAAGTGTTAATGGTGTTCTAAACTCATGACTTATATTGGCAAAGAAACGGGTTTTCACTTCATCGAGATCTTTCATGCGTTGTATTTCAGACCTTGAGCGCTCAGATTGTAGTTTTTCTTCTTGTGCCTTTTGTGTTATTTTTTGCTGCCTGTATGCGATGCCAAAAGCATATATAATTATCTGTAGAAACATACCTGTAGCAAATGGGTCTAGTCTTAAGGGAGGTTTTTTTATAATTCCCATAGACCAAAGAGTTCCTATAACAAGAAAAATACTAGCGACTAAAGAACCTATACCAAAATATCTGGCAAAAAGATCTTTTTTTAAGCTTAGAACGATTGAAAGTACAAGGCTGCCTAAAGTATAAATACCTAGTAGTTGATAGTGTATACCTACGCTTGTAAAATATGTCTGTGGTTTAAAAATAATTACGTAGCTCGTCGTAATAATTATTTCTGTAAGTATAAATAATGCTAAACCAAGCATGAATTTGTCTAATACAGGAAATTTCTTCTTTGATTGAACAAAAGATCTACCAAAAAACCAAAATGTAAAATAGATTCCATTAGCAATTAGCATCCATACAGGATATCTAAACTTGGGGATAGAAATAATAAGCCCAATAGTCATAGCATGAGTTAGCATACAGAACAACAACCATAGAGAAAACCAAAAAAAGATACTTTGTCTTGAATAAATAAATTGTATGAGGTAAAATAAAAAGATTATAAAGGTAACCCCGAACATAAAAACATTAAAACTATTGTGGAATTGGTAGATCTGATGATAAAAAGGTTGTTTTGGGCTTCTTACAGATAGATTAAAATAAGCAGGATAACCAATACTGTTTCCTTTAGCCTTAATTATTATTGAGATAGGTGTATTACTTTGAAGATCATCAATACTTATATTATTTAATACCCAATTAGCTTTAGAATCTCTTTCTTTTTTTGGGTAATCAACACCACTCTTCTTATGAAATAATAATTGACCGCTTGCGTAGGCATATATATCTATTTTTCCGTTACTCTTTGCCCATGCCGGTGGACCAATCATTTTATCTTCAAAATGTAAAGTCCAACCTTTTAAAGAATCTTTAATTAGTAGGTTTATTTTTCCCCAATATGTTGTTCCTACATTAAGAAGTCGAGGTAATTTGTCACCTTTTTGAAACTTCATGGTAGTATCGTGAAGAATAACTTCAGGAGTAAAATTATCTATGCTATCTGTATAAACCTTAAGATGTGTATTTAAATCATGCACCGGATATTTAGGGTCTATTTCATACACCTCTTGAGCAAAAGAAGAGAAACCTAAAAGGGAAAAAATAATAATGTATAAGAGGTTCTTTTTCATGATTAGTTATTGAAAAGATACTAAAATTTCTTTGCATTTTTTGCTAAAGCTAAGGTCAGTAGTTTATTTATTTACTACTAACACTTATGTTTCATGCATTAATACTGTTGTTGCCTTACTTACTTTTTGCAACAAAAGAGTTATGATTTGTAACGTTAGCAGCGTTGTGAATCACCAGCTCTAAATACTTTTGTTTCAAAGTTTTATACTTGAAAAACATTAATCTAAATCGCAATGATTATGAATAGAGAAACATTTTTAAAACAATTAGGAGGGATGGGAGTACTAACCCTGCTTCCTGTAACTTCAGTATTGGCAAGTACTACTTCAGACCCAGTTACTGATAAAATGATAAAAGAAAAAGTAATTACAGCTGAAGCTGGAAAAGAATTAATGGTACTTGGTAATAAACAAGTACATAAGTTAGTAGGTAAGGATACTAATAATCAATTTTTTGAATGGATTGATTATTTAAAGCCAGGATCTGGTATTCCGCCACATGTTCATACAAAAGAAGATGAAATATTTCGTGTAGTAGAAGGAACTGTAGAATTTACTATCGGAGATAAAAAATCTGTTTTACAAGCTGGCGATATAGCATTTGCACCTAAAAACATTACGCATTCGTGGAGAGTGCTTGGTGATAAAGATGTTCAATTAAATGTTTCTGTATATCCTGCTGGCATGGAGTTTATGTTCGAAGAATTTGACAAAATGTCTCCAGGGAAACCTGACCTTAATAAAGTAGCAACCATTAGTGCGGAGTATGGAATTAAGTTCGTGTAAACAAATAACAAATTATTAATCAAAATCATAAATAACATGAAAACGAAAAAAATTAAGATAGTAAAAGTATTATGTCTTTTACTTTTCATCACTGCTTTTTTAGGATGTAGTAGTGATGACGACGGAATACAATTAGTTCAATGGGAGCTGGAGGTAAACCAATTAAAAGATGCCATGGCTAAATATGAAAATATTGATGTAGCCACTTCTGAAGGCTTTTTTGACGCTTCTGGATTTGTACCTAACATGGGGCATCACTACCTATTACCGCAAAGAGTTGATAATACTTTTGAATTATTAAGCCCAGAAATAATATTGTATGCTCCTGATAGTAATGGAAATATGGAATTTGTGGCTGTTGAATACGTAACACCTGTTGCAGATTTAGATAATCCTGGTACACCACCAGAAGGCTTTACAGGTAGTGAAGACCAATGGTATTTGAACACCAATTTAAGTCAGTGGCAATTACATGTGTGGATTGGTAGAGATAACCCTGACGGAATCTTTGCTGAATTCAACCCTGCCGTTGGAACAGGGAACTAAACTTTGAAAAATTGTTCTGAAAAAGAGTTTTTGATTAATAAACCCAAACTGAAAAGTTTGGGTTTATTTTTATATATACAACCACTCCTTTATTTTAGTACATACTTTTAGACTACTCAACAAATCTATATGAGTACTCTCATAAGTGATCCAAGTATTTTTTCTATTAAAATGCAAACTTTTAGTAGCATCTTTATGTTTTCCTAGAGCACTATCTATACCAACCAACCTATCTCCTAATAATCGAGAAGATAATGAGTCTGCCTCTTTTTTAACACAAGCAGCTATACTAAAACATGCTATTTGTTCAGGTAAAGGAATGATTTGTTTTTTTTCTGTTTGCATTTTGAAACGATCACTACCTTGCCAATCTTGATCCACTAGATAACCATACCTTAAATCCGTTACACCAGCACTTCTTATTTTCCCTAGTCTTGCAAAAGGTTTTGTATAGGGTATTGTTTCTAGAATAACATCTAAATAGTTACCAGCCCTTTCTAAAGGTGTGCCATGATGAGGTGTTCCTAAAAAAACAACTTTTTTTAGATGCTTTATCCAATTTTTTTGTTGCTGTTGCCCATAATGCATTGCACTTCGAGTTACTAAACCACCCATACTATGAGCAACAATGGTTAGTTCTTCTATAGGTACTGGCCAATTAACTATTAATTTTTCTAATAATTCATTAAAGTTTTGCCCATTAGTAGAAATATGACGACCACTATTGTAATGTAGGTAAATAAGTGTTTTGTGTAACTCTTTTGCTAGTACTACACCATGGTTATGTTCTTTTTGAGTCCATTGTATATCATTCATACAAGAACCATGTACCATCAAAAGTATTTTTCCATTTATATCAGGATAAGCTAATGCAATATTTTTGCTATCAAGTGGTATAACTTTTACCTGATGCCTAAATTGCATAGTAACCCTTAACGGATTTTCTTTTTCTTCTAAATAATCTCCAATCACACCATTTAAAGCTGACCTTATAGCTTCCTTTTTCTCTGTACTTTTTAGTTGGCCAAATGTAGGTGCTAATTGTTCTAAACCTTTATCTAAACCATTTCCGATAAGTTTGGTACTCCATTTAATATTTTTATAAGTAATACCAGCTATATTAGTAATAAGATGTTGAATGGGAGTTGACGGTAAAAATGGAGGATGTACAACTCGCTTGTGCATTGCCTCAACCAAATCTGTTATACCTAATGTAGCTTCTGTAATTAAACGAGTAATGCCTTGTAAATCTGAATTTTTATTTTTTGACATTTAATACTGTGCCTATGATACATGAAAGATAAATAAATTTGAGTTTGTTTTGGCTAAAAAATAAAAAGTTCGCTTATCGGTTTTGTATATGATTTGTAGCGGTGTGGCGGTAGCTTCAGCAAGAACCAGTTTTGCGGAGCAAAAGCTGGGAAGCAGGTCTTGGACCTGCGTGAGCTTCAGCAAGCGCTGGAAACCGCTATCTCGGATTATTCCGAGAAACTAATTTAAACAATTGAAACGAGAGTATGATGTTAGCTTGGAACAAGCTATAAATTATATACGTTGTTGTAAAACGTTTTATAATCATAATTCAGTTAGGTTTTTAATCAATTCTTTTTTGAATGAATTCAACATATTTCGGCCGATAGATAATTGAAATAATAGAATTAACACAAAAACTGGAACTAAAATTATTAAAGCTGGATACGCTTTATTTAGCATCACATTAGTCACCGAAATCACGAATAATACAGGGCCTAAGATTAATCCTAACCCTGTGAAAGTATCAAATGCAAAACATTCTATTTCCAATCTTGTCTTTCCGTTTATGCCAATTATACTGCCTTCAACTCTTCCAGGAAATGAAAGTCGCATAAATTTTCTTTTAACTCTTAGATTAAATCTATCCTGACTAATATTTCCAATATATTTTTTATCCGATTTAATTAATTCATCAAATAGATAGTCGTCATGTGAATCAACTAGCTTATCGAATCTAACAATTAACTCTTCTTTATTTAAATCAGAATTAAAGGCAAAAGATTCATACAGGTTTAATTTCTCTAGAATGCCTTTCATCAAATGTTTTACAAAGTTTAGATATCGTTCCGTTTTAATGAACTATATCGGTCGATAAGCGAAGTTAGCCGAAAAGAAGTTAAGAATCAAGTTAAATTACATGCGTTCAGGTACATCTATGCCTAATAAACTAAAAGCAGATTTAATAACTTCAGCCACTTTTTTAGAAAGCTTTGTTCTAAAGATTTTCTCTTGTTCGTTTTCTGAACCTAGAATAGGTACACTTTGGTAGAATGAATTGTATTCTTTTACCAGATCGTAAGTATAATTAGCAATTAATGCAGGGCTGTAATTCTGAGCAGCTTGTTGTATTGTTTCCGGAAAAAGTGAAAGTTGTTTTAAAAGATTACGTTCTTTTTCATGTAAAGACCCTTCAATTATGCGCAGGGTGTTAGAGTAATCAAAATTAGCTTTTCGCAAAATAGATTGAATTCTAGCATAGGTATATTGAATAAAAGGACCAGTATTTCCTTGAAAATCAATAGACTCTTTTGGGTCAAATAGAATTCGTTTTTTAGGGTCTACTTTTAAAATATAATACTTTAAAGCACCTAAACCTATGGTTTTGTATAGAGATTTCTTTTCATCTTCAGTGTAGCCTTCAAGCTTGCCAAGTTCTTCTGAAATCTCACGAGCGGTATTAGCCATTTCAATGATCAAGTCATCAGCATCTACCACAGTACCTTCTCGAGATTTCATCTTACCTGAAGGAAGATCAACCATACCATAACTTAAATGGTAGAGATTTTTAGCCCAATCAAATCCTAATTTTTTTAAGATTAGAAATAATACTTTAAAATGGTAATCTTGTTCGTTACCAACAGTATATACCAATCCGCCAACATCTGGATGATCTTTAATACGTTGAATGGCCGTACCAATATCTTGGGTCATATAAACAGCTGTGCCATCTGAGCGTAATACTATTTTTTCATCTAAACCTTCATCAGTTAGATCACACCAAACAGAACCATCTTGTTTTTTAAAGAATACGCCTGTTTTTAAACCTTCTGCAACAAACTCTTTTCCTAATAAGTAGGTATTGCTTTCATAGTATAATTTGTCGAAATCTACTCCTAAATTTTTATAGGTAATATCAAAGCCGTCATACACCCAACCATTCATTTTCTTCCAGAGGTCAACAACTTTTTTATCTCCACTTTCCCATTTACGTAGCATTTCCTGAGCTTCGAGTAGGATAGGGGCTTGCTTTTTAGCATCTGCTTCAGCAATGCCTTCCGTGACAAGCGTATTGATTTCTTTTTTATACTCTTGGTCGAACTTTACATAGTAATTACCAACTAGTTTATCACCTTTTAACCCTGTAGATTCTGGCGTTTCATCATTTCCGTATCGTTGCCAAGCCAACATACTTTTACAGATATGTATACCTCTGTCGTTAATTATTTGGGTCTTGTATACTTTTTTACCTGAGGCTTTTAATATTTCTGAAACGGAATATCCTAAAAGAATATTACGCATGTGCCCTAAATGCAGTGGTTTGTTTGTATTAGGCGAAGAATATTCTACCATTACAGCATTTTCATCCGCGTTAAGCGAAGAAATTCCATAATTAGTAGTTTGATAAGTTTCATTAAAACGATCTAAGAAATAAGTGTCATTCAATTCAATATTTAAGAAACCTTTCACTACATTAAAATTGGCAACTTCACTTACATGCTTTTTAATATACTCACCTAACTTGGTAGCAATCTCAACGGGATTCCCTTTAACTACTTTCAAAAATGGAAACACAACAACAGTAATATCACCAGCAAATTCTTTGCGAGTAGCTTGAAACTCAACAGATTCAATAGATACATTATAAATAGCTTCGAATGCTTTTTTAATGGTTTGCTTTAGTGTTTCTTGAATATTCATTATCAAAATTGAAGGCGCAAAATTAAGCAATTAGCTTTCAAATTGCTATTTTTATTCTTGGTAATTAAACTAAGATGTCTAAAAAATATAGAATACAAAAATCACCGCTTGTAGTGCCAACTACCGATGGCAAATTAATAGAAGAACATTTTGGAAATGCCACAGATGGCAATTCAAAAATTAGTATTGCACATATGGTAGCTCCTTCTGGTTGGAGTGAACCTTTTCAAACGCCAGAGTTCGATGAATACACGTATATAATTAAAGGGAAAAAGCAATTTATTGTCGATGACGAGAAGGTTGTGTTAGAAGCAGGACAATCAATTAAAATTGAAAAGAATACTAGAGTTCAATATTCTAACCCTTTTGATGAAGAGTGCGAGTATTTAGCAGTATGCACCCCTGCTTTTTCTATAGGTTTAGTAAATAGAGAAGAATGAATATACAACCATTTCATATAGCAATACCAGTTCATAATTTAGATGAATGTAGAGCTTTTTATAGAGAAATTTTAGAATGTGAAGAGGGTAGGAGCTCAGACCATTGGGTAGATTTTAATTTATTTGGGCATCAATTAGTAATTCATTATAAGCCAAAATCTGAAGAACAATTGCACACAAACCCAGTTGATGGAAAGAATGTACCGGTACCACATTATGGCGTAGTTTTAGAATGGAACACCTTTGAGATTTTTGCGAATAAGTTAAAATCTAAGGGCATCAAGTTTGTTATTGAACCTTATGTGCGTTTTAAAGGTGAAGTAGGTGAACAAGCTACCATGTTTTTTTTAGACCCTGCTGGTAATGCGTTAGAATTCAAGGCGTTTAAAGAGGTCAGCCAATTATTTGCAAAATAAATGTTAAATAAATATTAAATAAGAATTTGTTAACATTAAGGTTGTATACAATTAGTAGTTTTGATATCAAATAATCTAACTATGTTGGTACGTTTAATAATAGAACTCATTTTGGTAATCTTATCTGCAGTTGCTTAAAGTATTTGTAATAATTAGCAAGACTTATAACTTTTTTAACTTCGTATTTTTAGATACTTAATTATTAACGAACCAATATTATGTGTAAATCAATTTTGCCCCTTTTACTTTTTATAAGTCTAAACCTATTTTCACAAAATTATTTAGGAGATAAACAAGATATAAACCAAATACTGAGTACTGTTAAAGAATTTTCAAAATCTTATACAAATGCTGATTATGATAGGTTAACGTCATTTTATAGTGAGGATGGTAAAATTTTTCCAACAGGAACAGACATAATTGAAGGTCATGCAGCAATAAAAAAGCGTTGGACTTTACCTAAAGGTGTACAAATACTATCGCATAAAGTGACTCCAAATGAAATAAAAATTATTGATGATTATGGTTATTATGAAGGTGCATCTAAAAACGAAAAAGGCACATTTTCCTTTAAAGGAAAATATGTAATTGTTTGGAAGAAGATAAATGATGATTGGAAAATCTACCTAGATATCTGGAATAGAATAAATCAAAAAGACAATTAATAAACAGAACTACTTACATTTACTACTCTTAAGAAGCATATATTTGCACATTTATAAGATATATGTCGACATTTTTAGATTTAGGAGTAAATAAAAAGTATATAAAAGCTTTAAAAGAACTTGGTATACAATCACCTACAGAAGTTCAGCAAGAAGCAATACCTATCTTATTACAATCAGCAACAGATTTTATTGGCTTAGCTCAAACCGGTACGGGTAAAACTGCCGCTTATGGTCTACCAATTTTGCATAGCATTGATGCGGATACACCAGTAGTACAAGCTTTAATTCTATCACCAACAAGAGAATTGGTACAGCAAATAAAAAAGCAGTTATTTAAGTTCACTAAATATACCGATGATAAAGTATTTGTTGAGGGCGTTTATGGAGGAGAAAAGATTGATAGACAAATAAGTCGATTACAAAGACCTACGCATATAATTGTAGCTACACCAGGTCGATTAATTGATTTGATAGAAAGAAAAAAGATTGATCTTAGAAATATTAAAACATTGGTATTAGATGAAGCTGATGAAATGCTAAGTATGGGCTTTAAACAAGAGTTAAATAATATTCTAAAATATACGAGTGGTTCTAGAAATACATGGTTATTTTCTGCTACAATGCCAGAAGAAATACAAAGAATAGTAACTAATTATATGGATGCCGATGCTCAAAGAGTAGAAGTAAATAAGAACTCTTTAGTCAATGCAAATATTTCGCACAAATACATCTTAACTTCAGTTAAGGATAAAACAACAAAACTTTTACAAGTTTTAGATGCAAGAGCAGAAGATAGAGGGATTATATTTTGCCGCACAAAATTGGGAGCTCAAAGTTTAGCTAAAGAATTAAAAGAAGAAGGATTATCGGTTGGAGCTTTAGAAGGAGATATGCAACAAAAAGAGCGTGACAAAGTAATGCGTGCTTTTAAAAATAAAAGTTTGCAAGTTTTAATTTCTACAGATGTTTCCGCAAGAGGAATAGATGTTAATAACCTCGGTTTTGTAATCCATCATCAATTGCCAGAAAATTTAGAATACTATACGCATAGAAGTGGTAGAACTGCTAGGGCGGGAAAGACGGGAGATTCAATAGCTTTAATATTACCAAGTGAAATACAGCGTGTACATGAAATTGAAAAAGCTCTAGGTATTAAATTTAAAGAATCAATTATTTAAGCATGGCATTAACAAATAATGATATTTTTAAAAAATTACGTGTAGCTTTAAAATTACGTGATGATGATATAGTCAAAATTTGTGCTTTAGTAGATTTTAAAGTTTCTAAAAGCGAAATAAACTCATTTTTTAGAAATGAAAACCATCCTAAATATGTAGAATGCGGAGATCAGATTTTACGCAATTTCTTAAATGGATTAGTTATTCACCTACGGGGACCAATGCCTCCTAAAAATAATTAATCATTCCTTTTATTACAAGCTAGTAATGTGTTTTTTAATAGCATTGCTATAGTCATTGGTCCAACTCCACCTGGTACTGGTGTTATATGGCTGGCTTTTTCGCTAACACCTTTAAAATCTACATCTCCAACCAAACGAAAACCATTCTTTTTAGAAGAATCTGCAACACGTGTTATGCCAACATCTATAATAACAACACCATCTTTAACCATATAAGCTTTTAAAAATTCTGGTATACCCAAAGCAGCAATAATTATATCGGCATTTTTAGTGAATTCATTTAAATCTTTTGTTCTACTATGCGTAATCGTAACAGTAGCATTACCAACCTTTCTCTTTTGAGATAATAAGATACTCATGGGACTACCCACAATATGACTTCTACCAATTACTACAACATTTTTACCAGAAGTTTCTACATTATAACGTTCTAATAATTCTAAAATACCGTAAGGGGTGGCGGAAATAAATGTAGGTAAGTTTAAAGCCATTTTACCAACATTGGTAGGATGAAACCCATCAACATCTTTATCTGGACTTACAGCCATAATGATCTTCTGCTCATCTATATGTTTAGGTAATGGTAATTGAACTATAAAACCATCAATATCATTATCGATGTTTAAAATAGCAATTTCATTAAGCAATTCTTCTTCTGTAGTTTCTTCTGGCAATCTTACCAAAGTAGATTCAAAACCAACACGTTCACAAGCTTTTACTTTAGCATTCACATAGGTTAGACTTGCACCATCATTACCAACAATTACAGCAGCCAAATGAGGTATTTTTTGATCTCGATTTCTTAATTCGGCTACTTCTAAAGCTATTTCTTCCTTAATATCTGCTGATGTCTTTTTTCCGTCTAATAGAACCATAATTACTATAAAATTAATATAAAAAAAGGCTACCTTTTAAAAGTAGCCGTTCATATTTTATCTTCCCATTCCTTTCATCATTTGCATCATACGTTTGCCACCACCACCTTGCATCATCTTCATCATTTTGCTCATTTGCTCAAATTGTTTCATAAGCTGATTTACTTCTTGAACCGTTGTACCCGAACCTTTAGCAATACGTTTTTTTCTACTTGCGTTTATTGTTGTTGGTGTACTTCTTTCTTTAGGAGTCATAGAATGAATAATTGCTTCAATACCTTTAAAAGCATCGTCATCAATATCTACATCTTTCATAGCTTTACCAACACCAGGAATCATCCCGACAAGGTCTTTCATATTACCCATTTTTTTGATTTGCTGAATCTGCTTTAAGAAATCATCAAAACCAAATTGATTTTTGGCGATCTTCTTTTGAATCTTACGTGCTTCTTCCTCATCATATTGTTCTTGAGCACGTTCTACTAAAGAAACTACGTCACCCATACCAAGTATACGGTCCGCCATACGATCAGGATGGAAAACATCAATAGCTTCCATCTTTTCGCCAGTTCCTATAAACTTAATAGGTTTATCTACAACCGATTTGATCGATAAAGCCGCACCCCCGCGTGTATCACCATCTAATTTAGTAAGTACTACACCTTCAAAGTTTAGGATATCGTTAAAAGCCTTAGCAGTATTAACAGCATCTTGACCCGTCATAGAATCAACCACAAATAAAGTTTCTTGCGGGTTAACAGCTTTATGGATGTTTGAGATCTCTGTCATCATCTCGTCATCTACCGCTAAACGACCAGCTGTATCTATAATAACTACATTTTTTCCTGTTGTTTTCGCATGTTTGATGGCATTTTGAGAAATTTCAACAGGATTCTGATTTCCTTCCTCGGCATAAACTTCAACACCAATTTGTTCACCAACTACTTGTAACTGATTAATGGCCGCAGGTCTATAAACATCACAACCAACTAATAATACTTGTTTTGTTTTCTTAGTTTTTAAGAAATTGGCAAGTTTCCCCGAAAAGGTCGTCTTACCAGAACCTTGTAAACCAGACATAAGAATTACCGTTGGTGATCCGCCAAGGTTAATACCTACGGTTTCGCCCCCCATTAATTCGGTTAGCTCATCTTTAACGATCTTAACCAGTAATTCGCCTGGTTTTAATGCAGTTAATACATTTTGACCAAGCGCTTTTTCTTTAACACGATTGGTAAATTCTTTGGCTATTTTAAAGTTAACATCAGCATCTAAAAGGGCTCTGCGAACCTCTTTAAGTGTTTCAGCAACATTTATTTCAGTAATTTTTCCATGCCCTTTTAAGACATGAAAGGCTTTATCTAATTTATCACTTAAATTATTGAACATAGTCTTACGTCATTTTTTTGTAAGTGGCAAAGATAAGGATTTGTAGGTAGATTTTTTAATTGAGCAATAGGGTTTTTACAATGATTTTTGCTGCTTCTTTACTTCCTTTTAATGATGGGTGAAATCCGTCTAATCCGTAATATGAAAAATCGTTCGTCTTATCAAAATGCTCTTTCCACATTTTACCAACAGGGCAGAGAAGTGTTTTATTTTTATTAGCTGCGTCTGTATGATTTTTAATGACGCCGTTAAATGTATGATAATATTGTGTTGACGGCCAAACCATAAAATAGACTAATTGTGCATTATTTTCTTTACAGACTTTACTAAGTTTTTGTCCGTATTCTACAAGGCTTCTTCTACCATAAGCTTGTGAAGATGGCCCTTGTTGGATTACTACATAGTCATACTTACTGTTTTCTATTAGCTTTTGTACCTTACCATCATTCCAATGATCTTCTAAACCATAGTTAGGATAGGCTATCATTTTTGCTTTAACTACTCTGTCATTTCTTTTAGCTTCTTCTTTGACTAATTTGGGTAGATCATTGGTGTAGGTAAGGCTATTACCAATAAAGAGAATATTTGTTTTAGAATCTGATTGCGAAAACCCTATCTGAACAATAATAATTAAGAAACCAAGAATGATCTTTTTATAGCACATTTTAATCTTTTGCTTATCGTATTTATATCAACTCAGTTATAATGATATATTAGCTTTAGAATTTTATTTTTTATACACCTTTCCATTTTTCATTACAAACACCACATTTTCCATGGTGTTTATGTTTTTTGTAGGATCGTCATTTACAGCAATAATATCTGCAAACTTTCCTTTTTCTATAGAACCTAGTTGATCAGTCATTTCTAATACCTTAGCGTTCGTAACTGTAGCAGATTGTATGGTTTCCATGGCAGGCATACCAGCTTCTACCATGTAACCAAATTCTTTACCATTTTTGCCATGATCGAAAACACCAGCATCTGTACCAAAAGCAATACCAACACCTTTTTTATAAGCTTTACCAAAAGTATCTTGAATTTTTGGACCAATTTCCAACGCCTTTGGAACTATAACATCTGGAAAAAACCCTTTAATTTTTGCTTTCTCAACAACAGATTTACCAGCAGTAATCGTCGGTACATAATAAGCATCATGTTTTTTCATTAGTTCCATGGTTTCATCACTCATTAATGTACCATGTTCTATGGTTTTTACTCCGCCTATAATAGCACGCTGCATACCTTCATCGCCATGAGCATGTGCTGCTACATGCATTCCGTAATCTTTAGCTGTTTGTGTAATAGCTTTAATCTCTTCAGTAGTAAATTGCGGATTTTGACCATTTTTAGCTACACTTAGTACTCCACCTGTAGCAGTAATCTTGATCATATCTGCACCATTTTTATAACGTTGTCGAACAGCTTTCTTAGCATCATCTATACTATTTACCACACCTTCTTTCGGGCCTGGGTCACCCACCAAAGCTCTATTTCTACCATTAGTTGGGTCGGCATGGCCACCTGTTGTTCCTAAAGCTTTTTCTGCAGTAATAATTCTTGGCCCATCTACTTTACCAGCATTTATGGCATTTCGTAAAGAAACATTTACACCACTTCCGCCAAGGTCGCGCACAGTAGTAAAACCAGCCATTAGAGTTATTTTAGCATATTTTTGAGCATCGTAAGCAACGTCAGCTTCATTTAAAACGAAAGGCTCTAAATATTTTTTTGGATTCAACTGTCCTTCAATGTGTACATGCATATCGATCAATCCGGGCATTACTGTTTTATCCTTTAAATCTATAATTTTTACTTTAGTATTTTTTGGTATAATATACCCACCAATTACGTTGGTAATTTTGTTGCCAGAAACAACGACTGTCATTTCTTTTTTAATTTTTCCAGCATTGGTATCTATTAATTTTCCGCAATAGAGGTATTTTTCCTGAGCATTAATCGTTAAGCAAAAAGTAAGGCATAAAAGAAAAAGTAAGTGTTTCATGGTATTCGAATTATTTTGTTAGAAGACATAAAAGTATCAAAAAAAAGTGGTAGATTTCTCTCATTATCCTAATTAATATAATGAGTAAAAAAAATATAGTTATTACAGGTGCAAGTAGAGGTATTGGCTTAGAGTTAGTAAAACAATTAACTTCTGCTGGTCATAATGTACTAGCGCTTTCGCGGAATATAGATTCGCTCGAAAATTTAACATCAAAAAATTTTAGTATTGATATTAGCAAAGAAAAAGATTTAAAAAATGTAAAAGATTTTATATCAGAAAATTGGAAACAGGTTGATTATATTATTCACAATGCTGGTAAATTAATTAATAAACCATTTTCTGAAACTACTACCAATGATTTTTTAGAAGTTTATAAAGTGAATGTCTTTGCCGTTGCTGAATTAACTCGTTTATTAATTCCTTTCCTTAAAAAAGGGAGTCACGTAGTAACTATAAGTAGTATGGGTGGTATACAAGGAAGTATGAAGTTCCCAGGATTGGCAGCCTATTCATCTTCTAAAGGAGCGGTAATTACGTTGACTGAATTATTAGCAGAAGAATATAAAGAACAAGGTATTGCCTTTAATGCATTAGCTTTAGGTGCCGTAAAAACAGAAATGTTAGAAGAAGCTTTTCCAGGGTTTAAAGCACCAAACTCTGCTGCTGAAATGGCTAGTTATATTACCAATTTTACCTTAACAGGATCTCAATTTTATAACGGTAAAGTATTACAGGTGTCTTCTAGCACGCCTTGATTGAATGAAAGAGACATTACAAAAATATATACCAAAAGCTGCTGTAGATCAGGTTATTGAATTACTAATTCAATATCCATGCACTTTAAAAATTGTAAAAAATAGAAGAACTAAGCATGGCGATTTTAGACGCTTACCAAATGGTAAACAAGTAATTACCATTAACAACGATATGAATCAATATCGATTCCTATTCACATTAATTCACGAGCTAGCACATTTAGTCACTTACAAAAAACACAAGCAAGTGAAACCGCATGGAGTGGAGTGGAAGCATTATTTTCAGCATCTTATGTTACCATTTTTACATCCTGAGATTTACCCGGAGACCTTACTTCCGCTTTTAGCAACATATTTAAAAAAACCTAAGGCTAGTACAGATACCGATGTTAAATTATCATTAGCATTAAAACAATACGATGAGCGCAACGGAAAGAGTTTTATATTTGAATTACCCTTAGAACAAAAATTTATATATAATAAACGTATTTTTGTGAAAGGCGAAAAACGCCGAACGCGTTTTGGATGTATCGAAGTAAAAAGCGGTAAAACGTATTTGTTTCATCATAATGCAGAAGTAGAATTAAAAGAGAGTTAATGAACGAGAATTATTACGCAGTAATTATGGCCGGTGGAGTAGGCTCACGCTTTTGGCCAGTGAGTACGCAGAATTTCCCTAAACAATTCCATGATATGCTTGGTACGGGAGATTCTTTGATTCAAAAAACATTTGAACGCTTAGGTAAATTAATACCTAATGAGAATATTTTAATATCAACAAACAAACGTTATAAAGACTTAGTCTTTGAACAACTAAAAGGAAAAGTAACTGACCAACAATTGGTGTTAGAGCCAGCAATGCGAAATACATCGCCATGTATATTATACTCTGCATTAAAGATTTATAAAGAGAATCCGAATGGCGTTATGATCGTAGCGCCATCTGATCATTGGATCGATAATGAAGATGAATTTATTAGAAATATAGAAGCTTCATTTAAGGCATGCTCAGAGCAAGATATTTTAATGACTTTAGGAATTCAACCATCATACCCAAATACTGGATATGGATATATTCATTTCGAAAATGATAATACAGAAATAAAAAGGGTAAAGCAATTCACAGAAAAACCAGATTTAGAAACTGCAACACAATTTTATGAAAGTGGTGAATATCTTTGGAATGCTGGTATTTTTATCTGGAGCGTAAAAAGTATTTTAAAAGCTTTTGAGCAGCACTTACCAGAAATGTACCAATTATTTTGTGAAGGAAATAATGTATACAATACTGAATTTGAAGATGACTTCATCAGATCAAATTATGAAAAAGCTGAAAATATCTCTATCGATTATGGCGTAATGCAAAGTGCGAATAATATTTATGTACTACCAGTAGATTTTGGATGGAATGATCTAGGTACTTGGAGTTCTTTATTTGAGAAGTTACCAAAAGATGATGCAAATAATGCTACTGTAAATGGTAAATCTATTTTTAAAGATGCCAAGGGTAACATGGTAAGCACTCAATCTAAAAAGCATGTGGTTGTACAAGGTTTAGATGATTTTATAATTGTAGAAAAAGACAATGTATTATTAATTTGTCCTAAAAAAGAAGAGCAAAATATCAAACAGATAGTTGCCAATGTTAAAGATACATTTGGTGATGATTTTGTGTAGTACATAAAAGTAAAACTCCCTGTAATGGAAGATGAAGATAAAAAAATAGAAGTCGAATTTGATGTAAAAAAAGAGGAAATCAAGAAAGAATTTACTGGCTTTTTTGGTAGTGTAAAGCGATTTTTAAAAGATTTACTTGAGATAAGATACGATACCAACAAAGAAGGAACTATCCAGCAAATTAAGGATGGTATTTCTATGAAAGGTCATACTGCTTGGATTTTGGTATTCTCAATTACAATTGCTTCTATCGGTTTAAATGCGAATTCAGCTGCGGTAGTTATTGGCGCCATGTTAATTTCACCACTAATGGGGCCAATCTTAGGCGCTGGTTTATCTATTGGCATTAACGATTTAGATACTC
Source organism: Maritimimonas rapanae (assembly GCF_057837205.1). Classification (NCBI taxonomy): domain Bacteria; kingdom Pseudomonadati; phylum Bacteroidota; class Flavobacteriia; order Flavobacteriales; family Flavobacteriaceae; genus Maritimimonas; species Maritimimonas rapanae. The sequence goes on from NZ_JBYQFI010000001.1 coordinate 800,089, forward strand.
TAAAACGCTCTATGACAAACCTAGGAGTGATGATAGGTTTGAGTTTATTGACATCTTTTTTATTTTTTAGTATTCCTTTATTTCAAGATGCTACTCCAGAAATTTTAGCAAGAACTCGCCCAGATGTACGAGATGTTTTTATTGCATTAGCGGGTGGTTTGGCATTAATTGTAGCTGTAAGTAGACCTTCTACTCAAACGAATACTATAGCTGGTGTCGCAATTGCTACAGCTTTAATGCCACCATTATGTACGGCTGGTTATGGTTTAGCTACTGGCAATTTGAATTTCTTTTTTGGAGCTATGTTCTTATTTACAATCAACACAATATTTATTGCTCTAGCCACTTTTGTGATCGTGAAATATCTAAGATTTCCGATGGTAAAATATATCAATTCAGCTAGACGTAAGACTATAGCTAGATTTGCTTCGGTGGTGGCATTTGTAATTTTTGCCGGTAGTATCTATTCGTTTTATAATTTATTTAAAGAAAATCAATTTAAACAAATTGCTAGTAGCTTTATTACAGAACTAAAGGATGGAGGCGTTGCTATTTTAGGTGAAGATGATGAGAATATTGATTATTTAAATAAAACTATAACATTGCCAATTTTGGGTAGCATGAGACCACAATCTGAAATAGATGGATGGAAAGTAAAGATGCAAGAAATGGGACTGGAAGAGGTTAGATTAGATGTGCAGCAAGGTGATGATTCAGAGATTCGTCAGCAGGTACAAAATTTACAAGACCTGTATTCTCAAAATCAAAAGATCATTACTTCAAGAGATGAATCGATAAAAGAAAAAGATGAAAAAATACGTAAGCTTGAACAGCAATTATCACGAATAAGCGAAAATAGTATTCCCCTGTATCAGGTTGGCGAAGAAGCTAAAGTTTTATTTTCAGCTTTAGAAGAATTATCGTATTCAGATAGAATTAGAACGAACTTCAAATCTGTTGATACAGTAAGAGCTTTTCAGTTTAACTGGTACGACTCAATTCCTAGAAAGACTATTACAGAACAAGAACCTCGTTTAAGATCTTGGTTAAAAACTAGATTGCAATTAGATACATTAAGAGTTGCTAATTAATTTATGGATGAACCTCAATTAAAGCGCATTAATAAGTATTTAACCGAAATCGGTTACTGCTCAAGACGTGCTGCAGATAAATTAATTGATGAGGGTAGAGTTACTATAAATGGTAAAGTGCCAGAATTGGGCACTAAAATAGCAATTACAGACGAGGTTAGGGTTGATGGTAAAGTAGTTGGTGAAACTAAAGAGAAATTAGTCTACTTGGCTTTTAATAAACCCGTTGGTATTGTTTGTACTACTGATACTAGAGTAGAAAAAGATAATATTATTGATTTTATTAATTATCCAACTAGAATATTTCCTATAGGTCGATTAGATAAACCTAGCGAAGGACTTATTTTTCTTACTAATGATGGAGATATTGTTAACAAGATATTGCGTGCTAGAAACAATCATGAAAAGGAATACATAGTTACTGTTGATAAACCTGTCACTAGTTATTTTGTACGTAAAATGAGTAATGGTGTGCCTATTTTAGACACTATTACACGTAAATGTCATGTAGAGCAGATAAGTAAGTACAAGTTCAAGATTATCTTAACACAAGGATTAAATCGACAAATTCGTAGAATGAGCGAATATTTAGGATATAAAGTCACTAAACTAAAACGCATTCGAATTATGAATATTTCACTAGATGTACCTGTAGGGAAGTGGCGTTATTTTACTGAAAATGAGTTAAAAGAACTAAATCGATTGGTTTCAGATTCTTCTAAGGTAAACACTTAGGTTATAAATGATCTTCTTTTAATTGAGCCTCGCGAACTTTTTTAAATAGGTTAGATGAATAGACAAAATCTGTAACAGCTTCATTATCGGTTCTAAAAACAAGATCACTATAGCCATCCCATTCTTTAACACCATTTTTTAAGAAGATAATTTTTTCACCAATTTCCATTACAGAATTCATATCATGAGAATTGATAATAGTGGTGATATTATATTCTTTAGTAATTTCTTGAATTAAATTATCGATTACTATAGCTGTTTTAGGATCAAGTCCTGAGTTAGGTTCATCGCAAAATAAATATTTAGGATTCATAACAATAGCTCTTGCAATGGCTACACGTTTTTGCATTCCACCCGAAAGTTCAGCAGGATATTTTTTATTAGAATCTTCTAAGTTTACACGTTTCAATACTACATTAACTCTATCTAACATTTCACTCAGTGGTTGCTTGGTAAACATTTTTAAAGGAAACATAATATTTTCTTCAACAGTAGAAGAATCAAATAAAGCACCTCCTTGAAAAACCATACCAATATCTTTTCTCAGATTCCTTTTATCATCATCATTCATTTCTGTATAACTTACTCCATCATATAGAATATCGCCCTTTTCAGGAGTAAACAAACCTAACATACACTTTAAAAGAACAGTTTTACCAGAACCACTTTGTCCAATTACCAAACTGGTCTTACCATTTTCGAATGTGGCATTAATACCTTTAAGCACTGGTACACCATCAAACTCTTTATAGATATCTTTTACTTCGATCATTTACCTAGTATCATTTGAGTTAAAAAGTAATTTAAAACAATAATTACAATACTTGTCCATACTACGGCTCTAGTACTAGCTTTACCAACTTCTATAGCACCACCATTAACAAAAAAACCATGATAGGCGGGCACAGTTGCAATTACAAAAGCAAACACAGCTGTTTTTATAATTGAATAAGTAAAGTGGAAAGGTATAAAACCAAATCGTATCCCTTCAATATACTCATTTGAGCTCACGAGTCCAGTGATTATACCAGCTGTCCATCCTCCAAAAATCCCTAAAAAAATACTAATAATAATAATGAAAGGGTAAAAGAAAACTGTAGCAATAATTTTTGGTAGCACTAAATGATTTAATGAATTAATACCCATTACTTCTAGCGCATCGATCTGTTCTGTAACTCGCATGGTACCAATGCTCGATGTTATGTATGAGCCTACTTTTCCGGCAAGTATGATAGAAATAAGTGTTGGAGAAAATTCTAATATTAATGACTCTCTAGAAGCAAAACCAATTAGATATTTGGGGGTTAAAGGATTTTCTAAGTTTAAGGCAGTTTGTATTACTACTACGCCACCAACAAAAAATGAAATAAAAGCAACTATACCAATTGAGCTAATGCCTAGATCTTCTATTTCTTTAAAAATGGCATCTTTAAAAACGGATCCTTTTTGAGGTCTTTTAAAGACATCTCCAAGCATTTTAAAATACTTGCCAATATGTTCAATATAATTCACGTAGCTATGACAGAATTTTAGATATTAAATTATAGTTAACAGTTGATTACACTACTCCAAAAATATGATTTTAAATATAAAATAGAGTACTTTTGAAGAATATTAAAATCAAAATTCTTATGAACCGATTCCTAACATTTTTGCTGGCTTTCATATTTATTGTACCAGTAACAGCTCAGCAAAAGAATTCATTAGAAAATGAAAAACCCAAGTTAGTGGTAGGTATAGTTGTTGACCAGATGAGATATGATTACCTAACTAGATTTTACGATAAATATGGTGAAGGAGGCTTTAAGCGGTTATTAAATGATGGTTTTAATTTAGAAAATGCACATTACAATTATATACCTACTTATACTGCAGTTGGACATGCTTCAATTTATACTGGTACTACGCCTCAAAATCATGGAATAATTGGTAATTGGTGGTACGATAAGTATCTTAAAAAGTCTATTTATTGTGTAGATGATAACAATTATAAAACAATTGGTGGACTTAGTGATAAGGGTCAAAAATCTCCTTATAGAATGAATGTTACTACAGTAACTGATGAGCTACGTCTTAATCAAAATATGCGAGGTAAAGTAATAGGTATTGCTATTAAAGATAGATCTGCTGTTTTGCCTGCCAGTCATACAGCTAATGCAGCATATTGGTTTGATGGAGGAAATGAAGGAAAATGGATTTCTAGCTCATTTTATATGAAAGATTTACCTAAATGGGTCGAAGAATTCAACGCTTTAGATAAAACAAGTGAATATCTCTCTAAACCATGGAATACACTTTATGATATATCATCTTATACAGAAAGTATTAAAGATGATAATCCATATGAAGGGTTATTTAATGGAGAAATAGCACCGGTATTTCCACATGATCTACCAAAACTTAAAGAAAAAAATGAAGGCAAAGGTTTAATTAAAGAGACCCCATTTGGAAATACTTTTACTGTTGATTTTACTAAAGCCGCTATTCTAGGTGAAGATTTAGGTAAGGATGATTTTACAGACTTTTTAACTGTTAGCTTTTCTAGTACAGATTATGTTGGTCATAAATATGGAGTAGAAGCGATTGAGACACAAGACACTTATCTACGATTAGATAAAGATATAGCAGATTTATTAAATTTTTTAGATAAGAATGTTGGTAAAGACAATTATACATTGTTTTTAACAGCAGATCATGCAGCAGTTCAGGTTCCTGCCTATTTAGAGAGTTTGAAAATACCAGCTGGATATTTTAATAATAGTGAATTTAAAAAATTCTTGAATGGCGTAACGAAAGAACATTTCAATTCTGAAGAATTGATCGAAAATGTTTCTAATCATCAAATATTCTTAAACAAGAAAAAATTAAAGGAATTAAATCTTAATTTAAATAATGTAACCAATAGTTTGTTAGAAGAAATTATAAATTTTGATGGAGTTTATAAAGTTATTTCTGCTAAGACTATGAATAATACTTACTTTAATTCTGGAATATTACAACTGCTTCAAAATGGTTATAACCAAAAGGTTTCAGGTGATATTTTGATAATACCTAATCCTTCATATATTATTAGAGGGAGAACAGGTACAACTCATGGTTCTGGATATAATTATGATACTCATGTGCCAATGATTTTCTATGGTAAAGGGATTAAAAAAGGTGGAAGTTCTAAAAGATATGTACCAATTATAGATATAGCACCTACTTTATCTAATTTATTGAATATAAGCTTCCCAAATGGAACTACGGGTAAAATTATTCCTGAAGTCTTTGATCGATAAATTTATTAGATTTCCTTTTATGAATAATTTTTCTTTTTCTTTTTTCTGAATTTATTATTTGTAATACAAGTAGAAAAGCAAATAATAAAAGTGCCAAGATTATCTTGTTCGCCATCATCTTTTAGAGTATTTAATCAGTATTAAAACGGCCTTATTTTAAATTTAGTATATAAAAAAACCTCCAATATTTATTGGAGGTTTTTTCTGTTGTTATTTAGTCTCTTTTACTTTGACTTTCTCTAGTTTTTCTTTTTGCTTTTTAACTTTTTCTTTAGAGGCTTTTATTTTTTCTTCTATATCATTCAGCTTGTCTTCTACCTTTTTTATCTTTTCTTCATTCTTTGCATGTTCTTCTTCACTGATATTTTTCGCTTCTTTTGCCTTATCATTTCTGTCACGAGCTTTTTTTATACGGTCTCTGTGATCATTAATAGAACGTTCGTTACGAGCTATTCGCTCTCCATCTTCTTTTACTTTATTTCTAGCATCTTCAGCTCTAGCCAGTCCAAATTCTTTACCAGATAGGTCTCCTTTATTTTTACCATAGGCATTGCCTTTCGATTTATTCTCCTTTATTTTTTCTTTTTTAGCACTATTAGACTGGTCATCATCTTTCTCAGCTTCTTTTTGCTCTTTTCGCTCTTGTCTTTCTTCTTCTCTAATTTCTTTTTTTAGCTCTCTAGCTTCTTTTTTAACTTCTTTTATTTCTTGCCTTTTTTCTTTTATTTGCTCTTTTTTCTCTTTTACCTTTTTCTCTTTTTTCGTTTCTTGAGCATTACTAGTCTGCAATCCAATAAAAGTAACTAGTACTAATAAGGATAATATTGTTCTTATTGTTTTCATAATTTATTCTTTTATTAAACTATCTAATTCTTTTAAATTTTCTTCAACTTGTTTTAAGTCTGCTTCAACTTCTTTAGTAGCAGCTTCAACTTCTTGAGCTAATTGCTCAACTTCTTCAACTGCTTTTACAAGTTCTTCATTTTCTTTTTCAGCTTTTTTGTTTCCACAGCTAGCTAAAAATATAAATACTGTAGCTAGCACTAAGATTTTTGGTAATTTCATAAGTAATATTTTATCTGTTTGACCCCAAAACGTTAAAAAGGTCACCTAAGTATGTTGATTTGTAGAATCTTATTAACTTTTTACCTAGTACTTATAAACAATTGCGTTAATATTCATGCCAGCACCAACAGAAGCTAAGATGATTACATCTCCTTTTTTAACCTGATGACTTTCTAATTGATTTTTTAAGACCAAATCTAATAGCGTAGGTACAGTAGCTACCGAACTATTACCTAATTTATGAATACTCATAGGCATCACTCCCTCTGGTGTAGGTGTTTTGTATAATCTAAAGAAACGCTTAATAATAGCTTCATCCATCTTTTCATTTGCTTGATGCATGAATACTTTTTTAACATCATTAATCGATACGCCACTTTTATCTAAGGCAACTTTCATGGCTTGCGGTACATTATTTAAAGCATACTCATATATTTTACGGCCATGCATTTTAATATATCGTACTCTTGGATCAGTATCTGGTATGTTCGACTTCCCCATAAAGAGATAGTTAGCTTCTTCGTATGTATGAGATTGCGTAGCATGACTCATAATACCCGATTTACCATTTTCACTGAATTCTAGTATACATGCACCAGCTCCGTCAGAATAAATCATAGAATCTCTATCATGCATATCTAAAACTCTAGATAATGTTTCCGAGCCTACAACCAAGCATTTTTTTGCTAAACCAGCTTGTATAAATGTATGTGCTTGAATTACACCTTCTACCCATCCTGGGCAACCAAAGATAACATCATAAGCAACACAATTCGAATTTTTGATCTTTAATAAATGTTTTACTCTTGAGGCCAAACTTGGCATTATATCCGTTTGAACTGTTCCTTTTTTTATATCACCAAAATTTTGTGCTACTATTATATAATCTAACTCTTCAGGATCAATACTAGCGTCATCTATAGCTCTTTGGGCAGCAATTGCAGCTATATCGCTCGATTGTTTTTCTTCGGTAACATAACGTCGCTCTTCTATACCCGTAATTGCTTTAAATTTTTCTATAATAACATCATTCTTAGCTTCGAAAGGTTCATTCTTATCACTATAAAAACGTTCATCATTAAAATCTGCATTTGTTTTTACCACAGATGGTATGTAACTGCCAGTTCCTGTAATTACCGAATTCATTCTGGTTAGTTTTTGTTGGAATTACGAAACTAAGTCATTTTAGATAAAACGAATAAATATTCGTTAAATACTTTTAAAATTTGCGAATACTTTTATCAATTTAATAATTTTGATATGATAAAAATATTAATCTTGTAATTTTATCTGCATGATTGTAGCAATAGATAGAGCCCTTGTCTTTGCTAAATCGGACTTTTCGCCAATAAAACTAGCCTCAATAGTTGAGTTGAAATGTTTTAACCAAACACTAAAATGTTCTTTTTTAAATGGAATGGTTCTATGTAGATCATAATGAGGTTTCATAGCATTTTTACCATATTTTATAGTTCCGAACAGAATATCTTCCCAAAAATCTATGATTGTTTCTAGGTGTTTTTCTAGTTCTGCACCTTTACCTATATGATCGAAAAAATAGCTAATAGCATCATCATTTAAAAGCTTTTCATAAAATTGATGAATAAGTAAACCAATATCTTCTCTATTGGTTATATCATTGCTCATAAATGGATAAATTAAAGGAAAGATTTATCAAAACCAATAGGGAGTAGGTTCTTAAGTGATTCAGTTTTGATCACTTTACCAGTTTCACCCATAAAGATAATACAAATTGGTGTGACTTGTTTCAACTCATATTCTGCAATAGTTTGTCTACAGGCACCACAAGGAGCAACGGGTTGATCTACTTTTTTATTAGTTGAACTGGCAGAAATGGCAATTTTTAAAACATGTGATTCAGGGTAATTTGCACCAGCATTATAAATGGCTACGCGTTCTGCACATAATCCAGATGGGTAAGCAGCATTCTCTTGATTATTGCCCAAAATTATTTTCTGATTGTCTAATAATAATGCAGCACCTACACTAAAATTTGAATAGGGAGCATAAGCCTTTTCTCTTGTTAAAATGGCTTGTTGCATTAAATGTTGTTCTTCAGAAGATAATTCTGAAAGATCATCATAAACGATGAACTCTGTTTTCAATTCAATTTTCTTCATTTATTCGAATAAGAATTTTAAATATAGAGAAAAAAATAATCATTCCAGCGTTTGCCAAAATGATTATTTGATATATTTTTTATTTAATTCTAGTTAAAAATCTTCATAAACATCACCAAAATTAAATGTTAGAGAAAAACGTAATGTATTCTCTAATGGATTGTTTACATCTGATGAGTTTAATAAATAAGATAGGTTTAGGTCTATAGCATTAAATCTAAAACCTGCGCCTAGGGTAAAATACTTTCGCTGCCCTTTTTGCTCACTTTCATTAAAATAACCTGCTCTAAAAGCAAATGTATCATTATACAGGTACTCAGCACCTAAAGCCCATGTAAACTCCTTTATTTCTTCACTAAAACCATCTGGAGCGTCACCAAATGATTGAAATATACCTCCTAAAAAGCCTACATCTTCTTGTCTATATCCTATAAGCTCTCCAGCTCCGTTTGTTACTGGGATACTTGGTGTTGGTACTAATAATTTGTTAAACTCTAAATTGGCAGAAATGGTATTAAAATCGTCTAAAATAAAATCAAAACCACCACCTAATTTTAAATTTGTTGGTATAAAATTATCTTGTCCTCCATCAGTTAAAGTTACTTTAGGCCCTATATTAGAGATGTTAAAACCACCTCTCCATTTACCATTAAAATTACCAAAATTCTTTTCTTCTGATTGATAATAACCAGATACATCAACGGCAAAAGCGTTTACTGTATTAATATTTGAATTTTCAACATTCAGGGCATAATCTGATCTTATGTAGCGAACTGCAACAGCCATAGCATACTCTTCACTTAATTTTAATCCATAAGAAAGATCAAATGAAAGTTCGTTCGGATTTTCTGAACCAATACCCACACCGCTCGAATTTGTAAGATCGATAGTTCCTAAGGAAAAGTATTTTAAACTTGCCGCCCAAGCACTACCTTCATTAATTCTATTTGCAAAAGATAAATTGCTTACAAAAACATCATTAGTTAAATTTCTTAGCCAAGGAGTATAATTAACCCCAATTGCAAATTGTGATTCTAAAAATGTAAATTTTGCGGGATTATGATGTTGTGAGTTAGCATCTGGTCTCGATGCTACACCTATATCACCCATACCCCCAGCTCGTGCATCTGGCACAATCAATAAGAATGGAGCCGCAGTAGTTATTGGATTGTCAATATCTTGAGAATATCCCTTTGAAAAGGATATTGATAGGATTACTAAAAATAAAATTGCTTTTTTCATCAAAACGAGAGTCAGTTATTTGTTAAAGGGGTTACTGTAATATTACTAGTTTTTCAAATTTTTTAGCCTTGGCATTCGATAATGTAGATCTAACATTTAGCTTATAAACGTATACACCTTTACCAATTTTATTACCAAAATCATCTAAACCATCCCAAGAAATTGATCGTGCTAAATTCCCTTCTGTTTGTACCGTCTGATTTATAGTTTTAACTAATTTACCAGAAACAGTGAAAATTTGTACTTGAACTTCTAAAGGTTCATTAGGTTTATTATGATTAAACCAAAACTCTGTGTAATTGATCATTGGATTTGGATAATTTAACACATGGTCTAGTACCAAATCTCTATCATCTACTACAACAAAATTTAACGTAGCTTCTGACGGATTATTGTATGTATCCCAACATTTAAATGAAATAGTGTGTGGGCCAGGTTCTAAATTTCTAAATGGAAACTTTACTTTACCTTTCGTAAAATCATCTAATTCAGTTTGATAGAAGTCATTTAGAATAAAAGGATTTGCTTGATCACCATCTAATACGGCAATAATGTCATGATCAACAGCAGTAATGGAAGTATTTATACCAGATTCATCTTCAAGAGTAGCAATTAAAAATGGCGATTCATTTGTATTTCCTCCATCTACAAATGATTCGTCATTCATAAATAATTTTATAGTAGGTCCTACTTTATCTTCAGGAGCATTTTCATTAATACCTCCAATTACAATATCCCTATTAAATCCTGACTTATCGATTAACTTATTATCGGCATACATACTCAATTTGGCTTTACCAAATGCTATTCTAATATCTCTTGGTACAATAAAATCAAATTTAAAAGTACCATTAGTAACAGATGCTTGTCCTCTAAAAATTTTACTTTCTATGGCGTCAAAGGTTAACTTTTGACCAAAATTATCATTATCTAATGTGGCTCTATCGACTGATTTATCAAAAATAGTAGCAGATAGCGTACCGTTAAAGTTGTTTATTAGATTATCTGAATTATCAGTAATAATCCCTTCTAGAGTAACACGTGATAATGCTTTTAATGTATCTAAAGATTGAGATACATCTACATTATTCATTTTGGTAATCTTGATATTGGGCTTTGGTTGCGCTAATTTCATTGCTGGATCTCCTAAAAAATAAACAAATAATCGCTGACTTGTACGAGGTGATAGTGGATCATTTTTCATTTCCATCATTGCCTGAGCAATTGTGTAGTCTTCGTTATTAAATCCAAAAAGTTTTTTTACCAATATCTCATTATACCGCTGACCAACTGAAATGAATATTTCTCTTGTAGTTGTAATCATGCTTGTTGCACCACCTTTTGGGTTTAAAAAAACGAATTCACCAGCAGTAGGGCGCAAAGGGTTGTCAAATCGAGAAAATTCACAGGTTACAGTGATCATCAAAGGTAAGGTGTTTGGGTTTCGCCAATTATTAATTTGACCAACTTGTAAAATTCGCTCATTAGCCCAGCCACCTTCACCTCCATGTCCAAAATAATCTAAGACCAAAGTTCCAGATTCTATAGCGTTATCAATTGCTTCTTCAACGTCTGGGTATCGTTCACCACCAGAAGAAGTTTGTTGTACAAAAGCATCAGAATAGATTTTAGTAATATTTAATTCAGGTTTATTTAGAGCAATATCGTCAGCAATGCGTTCTACTGTCTGTTGTAATACAAATTCGCCAGCTGTATCTGGGTCATCAGCTACAACAGTTACTCTATTACGCCAATCTCCAAAAGAAGTTATAGCGTAATAAGACAATGTTTTATCTATAGTTAGCTTGGCTTCTGTTAGGGTTGTTACTGGAAATCTACCAGTAACAACATCTTGTTGATCATTGGTTGTTAAAGTACCTTCATTATCATCCATCATTCCATAATAATCATCTGTAACATAAGATCTGGCCAAATCAAAACTCTCAAAAGATTGAAATGCTGGTATGATATTATTGTTACTATTAATTCTATCCTTAAAATCATAAGAAGAATCACCAAATAAACAGACATATTTTATTCTGTCTTCAACACTAGTAGCATTTACATATAGATGTCTTATAAAATCTCTAATTGCAGTTAAATCTGGCGATCCAGAACTAAATTCATTGTAAATTTGGTTTATATCAACAACTAAAACATTAAGATTAGAGTTAGTTCTATGATGCTCTGCAAGCCTTTCTGCTTCATTAGATAAATAATCTTGCGTAATGATTATATAATCTACGTCTTGTAAAATATGTAGGTTTTGATTTGCAATTAAGCTAGTTGATAGTGTTTCTGGTGTGAAATAATCATTTTCGTTTAATACAATAAACTCTTGTAATCGCCCTCCGTTCGTTTTAAATGTAAAGTCATTTCCAGTTGATTGATTTGTGATAATCGAAGGACTAATATAATCCGTTACATTCCATATTTCAGATATATTGTTGCTATTTTGTAAGTTATATTCTATAGTTGAAGTAAAAGGTTCATTTGATGATTGAAAATTCCTGAAAGAGAATTGTTTATCTGTAGCTATTAAATTTTTGTAACCTAATATTTCGACATAATCTAAATGTGCTCTCGCAGAAGGATTTCCATTATTATTATATGTTATTTCTACTGCTATTTGCTCATCAGAAACATTAATGTTTTGAATTGCTTCACGAGGAATGGCTAGTGTAAGATTATTAATAGATGACGGTATAGCAGGAAAATTAATAGTAGTTAAATTTTGACCATTTACTTTAATATCCATAGAAGAAGTAGTAAAGGATTCTATAACTCCTCTAACGCGTACATAAATATCTTGACTAGTATCTATATTACTAAAAGTAAAATTTACTGTAGTTGTATTTTCAAAACTAAGGTCTTGTCCGAACCATTGTTGTCCATTCGAAAATAGATTTACTTCATCTTCTTCGTACACTAAATAATCATTAAAAGTGTTTACTTGTAATGTAGTTGGAGCTGTAACTTCAGGAGCAGCTTGTATTCGCTTTCCGAAACCATTATCGGTAGTTATAAAATAATAAGATTTATCTGAATAAATATTGTTTTGGTGTCTTGTTTGTTCAAATTGAGTAGTATTTGGTAACCAGGCATGGGGGCCTTTAGCATAGAATAATATAAAATCATTGGAATCAAAACTATTATCATCTTCACCAATTATCTGGATAGCATTTTCTTGCAATCCATCATATCTAAAGTCACTGTTCAACATTGGTAATAATTGCCCTCCATTACCAAAAAGTCTTATATTCTTTGGATTGATTTCATTGACATTGATTCCTAAATTTTCTAAAAAAGCTCTATCTATTTTATAAACTCCAGTAGTATCTACTGCAAATTTGTACCAAGTACCATTAGATAAAACAGAATTTTTAACAGTAGAAGTTGAGGTTAGCTTTTGAGTAGTAGGCGTTTGCGATGATGATGAATAGCTAAATAAAATAGCTATAAAAAGAATTAGAAATTTATGTGAATTATTCATCATCATATTCAAAACGAAAGTTAACATTGGTTATTTTAATATTTTGCAACATTACACATAATAAAGAAATAAAACAATCGTTATACATGCATCGAGTGCACTTTGTGTGCTCTCAAATTAAAATAACAGGACTACAAAACCCCTAAATTAAATATTAAAGTAAATATGAAAAGGTTTATAGGAAAAAAAGTTTTATTAGCTGTTCTTATCGCAGGATTTTTAGCTAGCTGCGGCAAGAAAGGTAGAACATCTTCTGAATTGACAGGTTGGAACTTTAATGATCCAACTTATGGAGGATTTACGGCAAATACTAACTATCAAGGTCAAAAGACACCTCCGGGTATGGTATTGATTGAAGGTGGTACTTTTACAATGGGTAGAGTACAAGATGATGTAATGTTCGATTGGAATACTACACCTACAAAGCAACAAATCAGATCTTTTTATATGGATCAGGCTGAGGTGACCAACTTAGAATATTTATTTTATTTACAATATTTAGAAAAAGTATTTCCTCCTCAAGACGATAATTATAGAAAAATTTATCAAGCTGCATTACCAGACACTTTGGTTTGGAGAGATGCATTAGGTTTTAATGAATTATTGACAGAAAGTTACTTACGTCACCCTTCGTATGCAGATTATCCTGTTGTTGGTGTTTCTTGGAATCAAGCTACTGAATATTGTAAATGGAGAACTGATAGAGTTAATGAAAAGATTTTATACGATAAAGGAGTGTTAAATAGGCTGTTTGATCAAGATTCATTAGTTGTAGAAGGTAAAAATCGTTTTGATACAAGTGCTTATTTGGCAAACCCATATTTATTATTTGATGGAGATTCTTCTATCTATAATAAAGGATTACCAGATTATACTCAAAAACGTAAAAAGAGTAATAAAGGCCCTAAAAGGGATGCAGAAGGAAATAAAATTTCTAAAAGAGATAGAAAGTCAGGGAGATCTAAAGGGCAGTTTACTGGTCGTCATGTAAAAACTTCTGACGGTATTTTAGCACAACGTTTTAGACTACCAACTGAAGCTGAGTGGGAATATGCAGCAAAAGCTTTAATAGAGAATAGAGAATATAATTCGATTAGAGGCCGTAAAAAATATTCTTGGAATGGTCGTTATACACGTGATCAATCTAAAAGAAGGGCTGGTGATCAATTGGCAAACTTTAAACAAGGTAAAGGTGATTATAGTGGTCTTGCAGGTTGGAGTAATGATGGTGCAGATATTACCATTAAAGTAAAATCTTACGACCCAAATGCATTTGGATTATATGATATGTCAGGTAATGTTGCCGAATGGGTAGCAGATGTTTACAGACCTATTGTAGATAATGATGCTAATGATTTCAACTATTTTAGAGGTAATGTATTTAAAAAACCACTAATTGATGCTGAAGGTAAAGTTGTTGTTGTAGACTATAACAGTATAGAATTTGACACCTTAGATAATGGTAAGATTGTACCAAAAGATCTACCAGGTAGCGTTAAATATGTGCCTATTACTAAGCGTGATGCATTTATGAGACCTAATTATGAAAAGGCTGATAATATATCAATTGGTGATGGTGACGTTGCTTCTACAAAAGACTATTTTAAAGAGGAAGATGAAATGGAAATTAAACCAAGAATGTATAATTCTCCAAAAAACCCTCGTCAAATAGGTGAAAGTGGATTAATCATCCAACAATATGACACTCAAAAACGTACGACATTAATTAGTGATCAGTCTAGAGTATATAAAGGTGGATCATGGAGAGATAGAGAATATTGGTTAGATCCTTCTCAACGTAGATATTTACCAGAATATATGGCAACTAACTTTATCGGTTTCCGTTGTGCTACAGATAAGCTAGGAGCAATGACTCAAAAGAGAAGACGTAAAACTCCATTAAAGAGATAATTACAACCAAAGATCATATTTACAGAAAACTCAACACAATTTTGTGTTGAGTTTTTTATTTTTACCAAATGGAGATACCTCAAATTTACCAACTTTATAAAAAATCATTTTTAGTTTCTACTGATACAAGAAAGATTACTAAAGGATGCATTTTTTTTGCTTTAAAAGGAGATAATTTTAATGGTAATGCTTTCGCGGAAGAAGCTTTAAAAAAAGGAGCATCATATGCTATAATTGATGAGAAAGATTATCATGCCAATAATCGAATGATTTTAGTCGATGATGTATTACAAGTGCTTCAAAAGTTAGCTAACTATCATAGGAGAGAGTTGGCTATTCCAATAATATCGTTAACTGGAAGCAACGGTAAGACTACTACAAAAGAATTAATTAATGTTGTATTATCTAAAAAATTTAAAACTACCGCTACAGTTGGTAATCTAAATAATCATATTGGTGTTCCACTAACTTTATTATCGATGACACCAGATACTCAGTTGGGTATTGTAGAAATGGGTGCTAATCATTTAAAAGAGATAGCATCTTTATGCAATATTGCTGAGCCGGATTATGGTTATATCACTAATTTTGGTAAAGCCCATTTAGAAGGTTTTGGTAGTTTAGAAGGTGTTGTTAAGGGTAAAACAGAAATGTATAGATACCTAAAAGCAAATGAAAAAACGGTCTTTGTAAATGCATTAGATAAAAAGCAATTTGAACAATCTAAAAAAATTAAGAGAATCACTTTTGGAAGTAAAGAGTCAGATTGTAATATAGAATTTAATGGTGCTAATCCTTTTGTTAAGATAAAATATAATAATCTGGATATAGAAAGTAAGTTGATAGGTTCTTATAATTTTAATAATATTTCAGCAGCAATAGCTATAGGAAACTATTTTAAGGTTGACGACCTATCTATAAAAGATGCAATTGAAAATTATGTACCTACAAACAATCGTTCTCAAATAATTCAAAAAGGTACTAATAAGATCATATTAGATGCTTACAATGCAAATCCAAGTAGTATGCAGGCTGCCTTAGAAAATTTCTCAAGTCTAACTGATAAAAATAAAATTGCGATACTTGGAGATATGTTTGAGCTAGGTTCAGAAGCTCACAATGAACACCAACAAATAGCAGATTTAGCATCAAAATCTGATTTAGATAGTGCTTATTTGTTAGGAGAGAATTTTTATAAGACCGACACAAACGGAACGAAATGCTTTAAAACTTTCGATGATTTTAAGCACTACTTTTTAAATCACAAAATTGAAAACTCAACACTATTGATAAAAGCTTCACGTGGTATGGCTTTAGAGCGTATTATAGATTTGATTTAGTATTTTTAGAGAACTAATATATTAGCAGATACTAAAACCAATGCCACCCATAGATTTACATACTTCATTAGATTATTTAAAAGGTGTTGGACCAGCTAGAGCGGAATTGTTGCGTAAAGAATTAGGAACAAGAACCCTATCTGACTTGGTTAACTTTTTTCCAAACAGATATATTGATAGAACCCAATTTTTTAAGATTAATAAATTGCAAAACAATAATGCTGAAGTTCAGGTTATAGGTAAAATCACCCATTTGAAAACAGTTAAACAAAAACGTGGAAGTCGTTTAGTTGCAACTTTTGTTGATGAAACAGGCATTATGGAATTGGTATGGTTTAGAGGTGTAAAATGGATTAAAGAAAATTTAAAAATTGATACCCCTTATGTGGCTTTTGGTAAAACGAATTGGTTTAATAGTATGTTCAATATGCCACATCCTGAATTAGAATTAGTTTCAGAGTATAAAAAAAGTATGCAAACCGCTATGCAACCCGTGTATCCTTCTACAGAAACATTGACTAATAAAGGAGTTACAAATAGAGTAATTGGTAAAATGATGCAGAATTTGTTTGCTGCTTTTGGTAATAATTTTCAAGAGACATTATCACAAGAAGTTTTAAATAAACTACAATTGATTTCTAAAAATCAAGCATTATTTAATATTCATTTTCCTAAAAGTCAAAAGTTACTCACTAAGGCTCAACAGCGATTAAAGTTTGAAGAATTATTTTTTATTCAATTACAATTAATAAGAAAGAAATTAGTTCACAAATCAAAAATTAAGGGTTATGTTTTCGACCATGTTGGTGATCATTTTAATAAATTTTATAGTCAGCATTTGCCGTTTGAATTAACCAATGCTCAGAAACGTGTTATTAAAGAAATTAGAAAAGATTTAGGCTCTTCTGCTCAGATGAATCGTCTATTACAAGGTGATGTGGGCTCTGGTAAGACTATTGTTGCGTTATTATGCATGTTATTAGCTTTAGATAATGACTTTCAATCTGCTCTGATGGCTCCTACAGAAATTCTTGCTACTCAGCATTTTAATGCTATTCAAGAACTCCTTAACGGGATGAATATTAATACGGCATTGTTAACGGGCTCAACTAAAACCAGTGAACGAAAAGCCATTCATGAGCGATTAGAAAACGGAGAATTACATATTCTTATAGGAACACATGCTTTGTTAGAAGACAAAGTAAAGTTTAAGAATTTAGGCTTAGCCATTATTGATGAGCAGCATCGTTTTGGAGTAGCGCAACGTGCAAAAATGTGGATGAAGAATCAATTACCGCCGCATATTTTGGTAATGACAGCTACACCTATACCAAGAACATTGGCTATGAGTGTTTATGGTGATCTTGATATCTCTGTTATTGATGAATTACCACCAGGGAGAAAAGAAATTAAAACAGCGCATCGATATGATAGTAATCGATTGAGTGTTTTTAAATTTATGAAAGAAGAAATCGCTAAAGGAAGACAGGTTTATGTGATATATCCGTTAATTCAAGAATCTCAAAAGCTAGATTTTAAAGATTTAATGGACGGTTATGAAAGTATAGTAAGAGAATTCCCGCGGCCCGATTATCAAGTGAGTATTGTGCATGGTAAAATGAAAGCTAAAGATAAGGAATATGAGATGCAACGTTTCTTAAAAAGTGAAACTCAAATTATGGTAGCAACAACTGTGATTGAAGTAGGTGTAAATATTCCTAATGCATCTGTTATGGTAATTGAAAGCGCTGAACGTTTTGGCTTATCTCAATTACATCAATTAAGAGGTAGAGTAGGACGTGGAGCCGAACAAAGCTATTGCATTTTAATGACCAGTTTTAAATTAACTAATGATACTAAAATACGTTTGGAAACTATGGTTAAAACAAATGATGGGTTTGAAATTGCTGAAGCAGATCTAAAATTAAGAGGCCCTGGTGATTTAATGGGTACACAGCAAAGTGGTGTTTTAAATTTGCGAATAGCAGATGTAATAAAAGATTCGGCAATATTAAAAAAAGCTAGAGAAGTGGCTATAAAGGTATTGGCTGATGACCCAAATTTAAGTAAACCTGCAAATAAAAACATTAACAATACTTATCAAGAGATTACTAGAAATAGGGCTATTTGGGCTAATATAAGTTGAAAAGGCCGCACAAATTGTACAGCCTCTTTTTAATTAAAAATCAATAAATATCAATCTTAGGATGATATTTCAACGCCTAATTCTTTTAACATCTTAATTGAATTAGCTTTTAAAGCAGGGTTTGGGTTTAAAGTCAACGATTTTTTATAATTTTTAATCGCATTTTTCTTGTCTCCTTTTGTTTTATAACCTTCGCCTAAACTGTCATAAACATTAGCATTTGTTGGGTTTTTCTTAACATTCAATTTGAAAATTTCAATAGCCTTATCTACTTTGCCTTTAGTTAAGAATTGATAACCAACAGTATTTAATTGATTTACATTAGCTAGAGGTATAATTTCTTCTTGAAGTTTTAAACTTTCTTCTGTTTTTCCTTGTTTTGCTAATATCTGTGATTTAATAAACTGATTTTGAAAAGTTTTTTGGCTAAAAAATTGACCAGCAATGGCAGCATCTATCCATTTTAAAGCTTCTTCTAAATCACCACCATTGTTTGAAGCCCAATTTGCAGCTTGCTCCCAGTTTGCACGTGCAAATCCTTTTTGTCCTTTCATTTCATTTCTAATATCTGCTAATACAATATCTGTTACTGCTACATCTATTTTAAAAGGAATTTGTTTCTTTTCCCATATTAAAGCTGCAGTTGCAGAAGTTGGTTGTACATCTACAAATTCAAAAGTTAAAAGCTCTTTATGAGGTACTTCTTCTGTTTTTACGGTTACTTTAGCAACATCATTAGCCGGGTCGTAAAAGAAGCTTCCCCATGCTTTAGTATCTTTAGAGAGTATTAGATCTGCATCACCATTTTCTTTGATCACCATGTGTAATCCATACTTTCCTGCTTTTACAGGAGTGCCTTCTATTGTTACATCGTCTGTAAATTTAATGATTGTGTTTTCGTTAGCACCTGCACGCCAAGGTGATTCTTTAGCAGTACCAAAACCGAGATTGTTCATTCCGTAAGGCACTAATTTTCCCCAAATTTCACGTTTATTCACCTTTGGTCTAGAATAGGTAATATAAATGTCTGTAGTACCTACTCGTTGTTTAACAGTAGCCTGTTGACTACCTCTAGGTGTATTTAACTGCGCTTCTATAGTTGTGCTAAAAAATAGAATTGCAACAAAGGCTAAAGTTGATAAAATGTTTCTTGTACTAATTTGTTTCATAATAGTTTGGTTTAGAGTAAAAAATAAAAAGCTGAACAAGATTGTTCAGCTTTTTTTATAAAAATTAATTAATGTCTTCTCCTTTTTTTAGTTTATCAATATTTGCTTGAACTCGCCCTTTTTGAGGATCTCCAGGAGCAAGAGTTAATGCTTTATTTAGATATTTGATAGCATTTTTATAATCTCCTTTTGCAGAATAAGCTCTACCTAATCCATAATTTACAGGCCAAGTATTTTTATGATTAGCAGCATTCCATTTAAAAACCTCCATGGCTTTATCTTTTAAGCCTAAACCAATTAGTTGCCTGCCATATCCATGTACTTGAAAAACAGTCCCATCTTTTAAAGATTCGTCCATTAATTTTAAACCTTCAGCCTGCTTCTCCATTTTATTTAAAATTCCAGCTTTTATTTGTGCATTTGCAAATGTTTTTTGGCTGAAAAATTGGCCTTGTCTCGCGGCATCTATCCATTTTAAAGCCTCTTCTAAATCACCACCATTGTTCGAAGCCCAATTTGCAGCTTGCTCCCAATTTGGACGTGCAAATCCTTTTTGTCCTTTCATTTCATTTCTAATATCTGCTAATACAATATCTGTTACTGCTACATCTATTTTAAAAGGAATTTGTTTCTTTTCCCATATTAAAGCTGCAGTTGCAGAAGTTGGTTGTACATCTACAAATTCAAAAGTTAAAAGCTCTTTATGAGGTACTTCTTCTGTTTTTACGGTTACTTTAGCAACATCATTAGCCGGGTCGTAAAAGAAGCTTCCCCATGCTTTAGTATCTTTAGAGAGTATTAGATCTGCATCACCATTTTCTTTGATCACCATGTGTAATCCATACTTTCCTGCTTTTACAGGAGTGCCTTCTATTGTTACATCGTCTGTAAATTTAATGATTGTGTTTTCGTTAGCACCTGCACGCCAAGGTGATTCTTTAGCAGTACCAAAACCGAGATTGTTCATTCCGTAAGGCACTAATTTTCCCCAAATTTCACGTTTATTCACCTTTGGTCTAGAATAGGTAATATAAATGTCTGTAGTACCTACTCGTTGTTTAACAGTAGCCTGTTGACTACCTCTAGGTGTATTTAACTGCGCTTCTATAGTTGTGCTAAAAAATAGAATTGCAACAAAGGCTAAAGTTGATAAAATGTTTCTTGTACTAATTTGTTTCATAATAGTTTGGTTTACATTAATAATTAATTAAAATGGAATGAAACTTGGTTTTATTTTACTGGTTTTCAAATTACTTATATATAACAGTGTATGGAGTTATAGCTATGTTAAAGTTTTTGTTTAAATGTTAAAAACTAACTGCTAGATTTATTTTCAGGTTTCTTTACCTTTACCAGTCTTTAAAAATTTACTATGATACTTATAGTTGATAGCGGTTCAACAAAATGCGATTGGAAAGCCATAGATAAAAAAGGGAATCAGTTACTCGAAAAAATTCGAACTAAAGGATTAAACCCAGCTATATTATCCGAGAAGAAGCTAACCAAGACTATAAAGAAGAGTGAGTTATTGAAAATTCATAGAAAAGAGGTTACTCATGTTTTCTTTTATGGAGCAGGTTGTGGAACTCAAAAAGCAGCAAGTTTACTTAAAAATGTTTTAGAAAAAATATTTATTAATGCGCTTATTGATGTGAAAGAAGACACCATGGCAGCTGTTTTTGCAACAGTAAATAATGAGAATGAAGCAGCAGTTGTATGCATTTTAGGAACTGGTTCCAATTGTAGTTATTATGATGGTAAGGTATTACATCAAAAAGTTAAATCATTAGGTTATTCAGTAATGGATGATGCTGCAGGTAATTATTTTGGTAGGCAATTGTTAAGAGATTACTATTTTAATAAAATGCCAGAAAATATTAAAGTGGCTTTTGAAGAGAAACACAATGTCGAGGTAGATTTTATAAAATATAATTTATACAAACAGCCAAATCCCAATGCTTATCTAGCGTCTTTTGCAGAATTTATTTTTTTAAACAAAGATTCTGACTATATAATTAAATTAATTAGGGATGGTATACGGTTATTTGCCAATAATATGATAATGCAATATAAAGAGGAACTTAAAAGTGTACCTGTGCATTTTGCTGGTTCAATTGCTTTTTTCTCACATGAGCAAATAAAAGAAGTCGCCGAAGAATTAAATTTTAAAGTTGGCAATTTTGAACGCAGACCTATAGAAGGACTTGTAAAATATCATATAAATAAGCTTATTTAAAATATTTTACTATCTAATAGCTATCATTGAGATTTCTACATTCACATTTTTTGGTAAGCAAGCAACTTGAACTGTTTCTCTTGCTGGTGCAGTTTCGTCATTAAAATATGATCCATAAACTTCATTTATCGCAGAAAAATCTTTCATATCGGTAATAAAAATGGAGGTTTTAACCACATTTTCAAAGGTCATTCCTGCTTCTATTAAAACTGCTTTCATATTCTCCATAACTTGCTTGGTCTCTGTCTTAATATTATCTAAAACCAGTTCTCCAGTTTTAGGGTTTATTGCAACTTGCCCAGAAGTATATAAAATATCTCCTTTTAATATAGCTTGATTATAAGGACCTATTGGTGCTGGTGCATTAGATGTAGATATGATTTTTTTCATGTTCTTTAGAGTATAGTTATTAAAATAATCTTCTATCTGGTACTTTACGTTGATCGTATTTTAGATCGCTTAAAATCGATGATTTTACGCCAATAAAGAAATAATAAGTTTGATTTGAGCTTGTGTTTACAGGTATCCAATTAAAACTCATGCGCCAGCTATCTAGATCTCGCTCAAAGTTCAAACTTAAATTTGAAATCCCTTTGCCTTTGAAGTCATAACCAGAAGAAACTCCAACATTCCATTTAGGCGAAAGTTCTATGTTTCCAGAAAATTGTACAGTATTAGTAGAGATTTCGTTTTGACGCCTGTTATTTGAATATCCAAAAGTATGTCTAAAGCTAAAACTCCATGGTATAGAAGCGTTGAATAATTTTACATTTTTTTCTTTATCTTCTTCAGAGGAATTTTTATTATCAAAAGCACTATTTCTCGTATTTAAATTTCCACCAAACAAGTCATTAGAATTAGGGTTTGAAGATTGATTACTGCTACTAGATTGTTTATTGTTTTTCCCAAAGTCATCACTAGAAATAGTATAGTTTGTAGAAATGCTGGCACGAGTTAATCTAAATAAACTTCCACCATTACTAATGTTAAAAGTATTTATTCTGGTACCGTTAGCATTTAATGCATAGGGATCTAGAGTTGCACTCATGTTTATACCTAGCTTATTATCAAAAAACTTTGTACCAGCTGTTACAGAAACAGGTTGCCATTTTAAAGAGTCTGCAGCTATATTGTAGCTTGTAGAAAAATTTAGATTGTTAAGTAAAGTTATCTTTTTCGCCTCTGTTTGCGTAGAATCTTTAGACATTACTTTGGCTTCTAACACATTGTTGATAGAAATACCAATACTACTCGATAATCCTCTAGATGGCCCACCAAAAATCCCTTCTTGAAAACGAGAGTATTCTAATAAATCATCTTCATCTTCACTTTGTTGTACATGGTCATAAAAATTACTAAAATCAGGTCTGTAACTAAAAGATATGGAAGGCCTTATGGTATGCCTTATTGCCTTTATACGCCCTTTTTTAAAGTTAAAGGTTCCATAAATATTTGTAGATGCTGATACGCTAGTAGAATATTCTCTATATGAATCAAATCCATTGATTGTGTCTGTTACTATTTGATCTCCTAATGGTTGTGTAGAGTCATATTGTTTACTGATTGTTTTTAAATACGAAACTTCACTATAATTTGCACCAGGAGAAATAGTGATATATTTTAGGGCTTTCATATTTGTGCCCAAAGAAACTGTTTGGCGCATACCACTTCTAGCATTTTTGAACATATCAGATTTCAAAAATTCTTCGTCGGTTGTAGAGATTCTGTTCTGTAGATCTAAATTATAATTTAATCCTAAATTGTGAAAAGCATTCTTTTTTGCTCCAGATTTTGGCGCAAAAGGGTAGATACGATCCATACTTAATTGTAATGAAGGTAAATTCATATCTATTCTCTCAGTATTGGTATTCTGAGTATGGGTTAGAGACATATTCATATTAAACGGCGTACCAACAAATTTTTTATAATAAGTCACAGATGATTGAAAGGTGTTGGTGACATTTTGTGAAACATTAATTTCATTTAAAGACTGCCTAAAGTATTGGCTACTACCCAGATTTACAGATGCTGAAAACCTTGAATTTGGATTCGATTTAGCATCTTGATTATGATTCCATCTAACATAGAAATTATTAGTTTTTCCAAAATTTGGGAAGCCTCTTTGACCAGTTATTAAATTTTCAAAACGTAAGCTAAAAGCACCTCCAAATTTATAGCGTAGTGCATAGTTTGACTCGAACCGCAATGCCCAACTACCATTGGTATATACATCACCCAAAACCGCAAGATCTACATAATCATTTATAGCAAAATAATAACCACCATTTTGTAAGAAAAAACCTTGATTACTATTTTCACCCCAAGTAGGTAAAATAATACCAGATTCAGATTCTTCCTTGCTTAAAGGAGCATAGAAAAAAGGTAAAATTGCTGGTGTTGGTACTTCTGCAAGATACAGTTGCGATAGTCCGCCAACGATCTTTTTGTTTGGAACAACTTTAATATTATTGGTTACAATTTTATAATCTGGTTTTTCCTTTTGCGATGTTGTAAATTGGGCCTTACTAATATAAAGTGTAGAATCGTTTTCTCGCTTGGTAATTTCACCTCTAATAAAAACACCTGTTTGTTCAGTTTTTGTATTATAGATTACCGCTTTTTCATTCTTAAAATTATAGACTAAAGAATCTTGTTCAGATTCTTGACCAGCCTGTTTAAAGATAGGCTTTTGGGTATAATTGCCTAGGCTGTCAATTATTCCTTTAGCATAGGCAAGGTTTTTGCTATAATCTATAATTATAATACCAGCTCTTAGTTCAATATCCTGGTAGAGTACTTCTGCATTGTTATAAAGAGTTGCACGTTTATTAATAAAGTCATTAGAAATATAATCGTCAGATTTTTTCTTAATAATATCTGCTAAAAATTCTTTTGGTGTCTTTAAAGTATCAACTTTAGTAGAATCAGTTGCATTCACTCTTATATTTTTATCGAGAATTTTCAGTGAATCTTTTCGAATAGAAGTGCTATCTTTTTTAGCGTCTATTTGAGCAAAACTAAGCTGATTTGCAACACCTAAAAAAAGTAAAACTAAAAGTATGTGCTTTAAATTTGTATGCAATGCTATTAATAGTATTTTTGTAAATGTAAAAACGGCTTAGTTTTTGAGTTTACAAACTTACATATATTTTTTATGTGGTTATGCTTAAAGGCAAGTTAAAAATAGCGGTTATTATTTTTCCCCTAAATAATAAAAAACAGAGAATGAAAAAGATTTTTACAATTCTATTAGTAGTCGGATTTTTATGGTTAAATCCGAATGTAATTATAGCTCAAGGAACTTTTAAAGTAGTACTAGATGCAGGTCATGGCGGTACAGACCCTGGTAATTTAGGTGCTACAGGGCACAATTATTTAGAAAAAGATATTGTGCTAAATATAGCCCTAGAAGTAGGAAAGTTATTAAAAAAGAATAAAGACATAGAGGTTATTTATACTCGTAAAGATGATTCGTTTATAGAATTATTTGAGAGAGGAAAAATTGCTAACAAAGCTGAAGCTGATTTGTTTATTTCTATTCATTGTGATGCATTTACACAGTCATCGGTTAATGGTGCAGGTACCTTTGTTCTTGGACTGCATGCTAATAAACAAAACTTTGAACTTGCTAAAAAAGAGAATCAGGTAATCCTTTTAGAAGACAATTATGAGCAAAATTATGATGGTTTTGATCCGAATTCGCCAGAATCTGTAATAGGAATTACTTTAATGCAAGAAGAGTATCTAGACCAAAGTTTATATCTAGCCAGTTTAATTCAAGGTAAAATGGTTACCAAGGCGAAGCGTAAAGATAGAAAGGTGAAGCAAGCTGGTTTTATTGTATTACATCAAACATTTATGCCTAGTGTTTTAGTTGAAGCTGGGTTTTTAACTAATAAAAATGAAGGAGCTTATTTAAACTCTAAAAAAGGTCAACAAGAAATTGCGAATGCTATCTATCAAGGAATAATTGCTTATAAAAAACAACATGATGCTAATACTGTTGTAGATGTGAAACCTAAGCCTGAAAAGCCAGTTGTAAAAGAAGAGAAGCCAAGAATATTTAAAGGTGTTGATTTTAAAGTGCAAATAGCTTCAAGTTCTAAAAAAGTGAATACAGCTCCTTATAATTTTAAAGGTCTAAAAGGCGTTGAACGTATAAGAATTGGTGCTCATCACAAATACTATTATGGTGTTACTTCAGATTATAACGAAGTAACTAGATTAAAGAAGCAAGCGCAACAAAAAGGATATAACTCAGCTTTTGTTGTAGCATTTAAAAATGGAAAGAAAGTTTCCGTTAAATCAATCTTAAACGCACTCTAAAAATAAGCTGTTACTTTTTTTACTGCCAGAAATTATTAGTATTATTGCTTGTAATATAAACGTAATCTTTTGAAAATTTCAAGCGAGTTAAAAACAGGTCTTATTGCTCTAGGTACCGTAGCTATTTTTATTTGGGGATTCAGTTATCTTAAAGGAGAAAAATTACTTGATAAGTCTAGATATTTCTATGCTGAATATGATAATGTTCAAGGACTAGAATCATCTGGTTATGTGACTATAAATGGACTTAAAGTAGGAAAGGTTGAAAATATTTATTTTCATCCTAATAAGGCAGGAAAACTTGTTGTTAAATTTTCTCTAGAAAATCCAATCACATTTTCTAAAAATAGTATTGCTCAAATTTACGCCCCTGATTTTATTAGTGGTAAATCCATTAAAATTTTACCAAAATATGACGGCCAAACAGCTGTTTCTGGTGATTCTTTAAAAGGAAATGTAGAAGCAGGTATTTTAGGCGCATTAAATGATCAAATTGCTCCACTTCAATTAAAAGTAGAAAGCTTTTTGATAAATGCTGACACTTTGCTTCAAGGTTTCAATCAGATTTTCGATAAAGATGGTCAAACTAACATAAAACAATCTTTGGCAAAACTAAATACAACACTTTCATCATTTCAGAGTGCTTCAAAATCTTTAGACGGAATGCTTGCCGACAATGGTAAAATAGATTCTATACTTAAAAATGCTTCTACAGCATCAAATAATTTAGTGAGCCTTACAGATTCATTAAATAATGCTAATCTAAAATCTACAGTAAAAAGATTAGAGACAACTGTAAATAGTTTTAATGCTGTACTAACTAAAGTAAATAACGGTGAGGGTTCTTTAGGTAAGTTACTTAAAGATGAAGGTCTTTACCAGAACTTAGAAGGTGCTACTAAAGAAATGGAAGAGCTCCTTAGAGAAATGAAACTGAATCCTAAACGTTTTGTTCACTTTTCATTATTCGGCAAAAAGCCGAAGCCTTACGACGCTTCTAAAGAAGAAAACTAATAGTGGCATTTATAAAAACCATATTATATAAAGAAGCAACAGGAGCACTGAAGCGATTATATGATAAGGTTAGCGGGCCGAATAATAATGTAGATAACATTATGGCTGTTCATAGTTTAAGACCTCATACTATGAAAGGACATATGGTACTTTATAAGAATGTTCTCCACAACAGTAATAATATATTGCCCAAATGGCTTTTAGAGACTATTGGTGTGTATGTTAGTATATTAAATAATTGTGATTATTGTATAGATCATCACTTTGAAGGGTTAAAGAGATTGCTAAATGACGATGAGAAATCAACAATTATTAAAAAAAAGTTAATAACTAATTCTTATGAGTCTATCTTCAATAAGGATTATTATTTAGTTTTACGCTACGCTGAAATGCTCACTAAAACGCCAGATTCTATCACAAGTAATGTGATTCATGAGATTAAGAATCAAGGTGTTAGTGATGGTGAAATTTTAGAGGTTAATCAAGTTGTTAGTTATTTTAATTATGCTAATAGAACAGTATTAGGTCTCGGCGTAAACACAAAAGGTGATATTTTAGGATTATCGCCTAATGATTCTAATGATGAAAATAACTGGAATCATAAATAAAGATTAAATAACTCGAATTAAATGCAATACGTACCAAATATACTTTTTGCACTATTACTTGTTGTGGGTATAGGTTTCTTTGTTAGAAATGTAAAAAAACTCACAAGAAATATAAAGCTAGGTAAGGCTATTGATCGCTCAGATAATCCATCAGAACGATGGAGAAATATGATCAACATTGCTTTAGGGCAATCTAAAATGGTACGTCGCCCAATAGCCGGATTACTTCACATTATCGTTTACATAGGATTTATTATTATTAATATAGAAGTTTTAGAAATCATTATTGATGGTCTTTTCGGAACGCACCGTGTGTTGTCATTTTTAGGTGGGTTTTATCACTTTTTAATTGGATCATTTGAGGTATTAGCAGTATTAGTTTTAATATCTGTAATAATTTTTTGGATTCGAAGAATGATACTTCGTATTCCTCGATTTTGGAATAAAGAAATGAAAGGCTTCCCTAAAAATGATGCATTGTATATTTTATATTTCGAAATGGTACTAATGACCTTGTTTTTAGTAATGAATGCTACAGATGTATCTTTTCAACAAGCTGGTTCAGGTAATGTTATTAGTCAGTTTATTGCTCCTTGGTTTCAAGGATTTAGTGCAGAATCATTACACCTTATAGAACGGGGCGCTTGGTGGTTACATATTATTGGTATTCTAGTATTTCTAAATTACCTGTATTACTCCAAGCATTTGCACATTTTATTGGCATTTCCAAATACATATTATGCAAATTTAAAACCTAAAGGTCAGTTCAATAATTTAGAATCTGTTACTAACGAAGTAAAATTAATGTTAGACCCAAATGCTGATCCTTTTGCCGCTCCTGCGGAAGCAGAAACTGAAGAAATACCAGAAAAATTTGGAGCAGAAGATGTAACTGACCTTAATTGGGTTCAGTTAATGAATGCTTATACATGTACAGAATGTGGTAGATGTACTGCATCTTGTCCAGCTAATTTAACAGGTAAAGAATTGTCACCTCGAGCAATTATGATGAAAACTCGTGATCGTTTAGAGGAGGTTGGTAAAAACATTGATGCTAATGGAGGCGAGTTTAATGATGATGGTAAAAAGTTATTGAACGATTATATTACTCCGGAAGAATTATGGGCTTGCACTACTTGTAATGCTTGTGTTGAGGAGTGTCCTGTAAATATAGATCCATTATCAATTATTATGGATATGCGTAGGTATTTAGTAATGGAGCAATCGGCAGCACCTCAAGAATTGAATATGATGATGACCAATATAGAAAACAATGGTGCGCCATGGCAATACAATCAGATGGATCGGTTAAATTGGAAGGATGAAGAATAAATTTGATAAAGAATTAAAAGAACTAAGAGACAAGGATGGCAATTTATTAAGTCCAGCTTTACCTGAAGGTGTAAAAAATTATTTAATAGATATAGATGGTACTGTGTGTGATGACATACCTAATGAAGAGCCTGAAAGAATGTTGACGGCAGAGGTATATCCTGATGCACTAAGAACATTGAACAAATGGTATGATGAAGGACATATTATCTGTTTTTTCACTTCTAGAACAGAAGATCATAGAACCTATACAGAAATTTGGCTTCGTGAAAACGGATTTAAATACCATAGTTTATTAATGGGTAAACCTAGAGGAGGTAATTATCATTGGATAGATAATCATTTGGTAAAGGCAACGCGTTACAGAGGAAAGTTTACAGATTTAGTAGAAAAAGAAGTAACCATACAAGTTTTTGACGACGGTAATCACGAATAAAGTATTTTAGTATGAATGTACCTACAATGGCAGAAATGATGGCTCAAGGGAAGCAACCCGAAATTTTATTTTGGGTAGGCTCTGCAGGTAGTTTTGATGATAGAGCAAAAAAGATTACGAGAGCTTTTGTAAAAGTATTGCATAAAGCTAATGTAGATTTTGCCGTATTGGGTACCGAAGAAAGCTGTACTGGTGATGCAGCTAAAAGGGCTGGCAATGAATTTCTGTTTCAGATGCAAGCCATGACTAATATTGAAATATTAAATGCTTACGAAATACAAAATATAGTTACTTGTGATCCGCACTCTTTTAACACCTTAAAAAATGAGTATCCTAGTTTAGGTGGTAACTATCAAGTATGGCATCATACGCAATACATTGAGAAGTTATTTGAAGAAGGCCGCCTAAAAGTTGAAGGTGATAAATACAAACAAAAAAGAGTAACGTTTCATGATCCTTGTTATTTAGGCAGAGCAAACGAAGAGTATGAATCACCTAGAGCATTAATAAGAAGATTAGGTGTCAATTTCACTGAAATGGATCGTGCCAAATCTACTGCCTTATGTTGTGGAGCTGGCGGTGCACAAATGTTTAAAGAACCAGAAAAAGGAAATAAAGATATTAATGTTTTAAGAACAGAAGATGCTCTTAAGACAAGTCCTGATATAATTACTACTGGCTGTCCGTATTGTAATACGATGATGACCGATGGTATTAAAAATAAAGAAAAGGAACAAGAAGTCGAAGTTTTAGACATTGTTGAACTCATTGCAAACGCAGAAGATTTATAATAAAAAATTATTACCTTAAGCCATGCCTTACATTAAAGATAAAAATCTAGTAAATATCTACGAAGAGGTAGATAAAGCCAATCAAACTATAGGCAAATTGACTGGTCTATTGCGAGAAGAAGAAGAAAATAATTCTATCTTAAAAAAGCATAGAGCTATCTTGGGTATTTTTGGACTGTTTTTATTAATATTATTTTTATGGTCATTTTTAAGTAAAGATGATAGCAAAACAACAGACAAGTACTTGCAAAAAAATAATTTAGCAATAATTGATGCTGATAGTTTAGAGGTTTTAAAAGAAGTTGCTTCAGTATCTAGTGGAGATGAATTTTCAGATGAAGTAGAAGGCGGTGGCCTAGCTGGTGAAACTATAGTTTATAGCGTACAGATAGGCGCTTTTAATAATTTTAAAGCACAGCTCTTTTCAGATGACTTGGCGCATATGAAAGAATTTACTGAAGGTGGTCTTAATAAATATGCTATTGGTAATTATATCACTTATGCCGAAGCAAAACAGCTAAAAGAAGATTTACGCAGATTAGGTTTTAAAGATTGTTTTGTAATTGCTCAATCTTATGGTGAACCAGTAAATATAAAAGAAGCACTTCAGTTGAGTGAAGAAACTCAATATCTAAACTAAATTCATGTTTAAGGCTTTTATAGAAGCTGCTCGTTTACGCACTTTACCTTTATCCATTTCAGGTATTTTAGTTGGTAGTGCCCTCGCTTTCGCGGAAGGCCACTTTAATTGGAAAATCTTTGTACTAGCTCTTTTAACGACTGCTGGTTTTCAGGTCTTATCCAATTTTGCAAACGATTATGGAGATGGTGTGAAAGGAACTGATAATAAAGATAGAGTAGGGCCACAAAGAGCGTTACAAAGCGGTACAATTTCGCCTAAGCAAATGTTAAATGCTATTAAGGTTACGAGTATGTTAACTTTTTTAGTAGCTCTTTTGTTAATTTATATTTCTTTTGGTACTAAAGAATATTCTAACTACTTTTTTTTGTTTTTAATTTTTGGTATTGCAAGTATAGCTGCAGCTATTAAATACACAATGGGTAAAAAAGCATATGGCTATAGTGGTTTTGGTGACCTGTTTGTTTTTCTGTTTTTCGGATGGTTGAGTGTTGTTGGTAGTTACTTTTTATATACAAAAAATTTAGACTTAACTATCTTTTTACCAGCTACATCAATTGGTATGCTTAGTGTTGGGGTTTTAAATCTTAATAATTTACGCGATAGAGAATCTGACGAAAAGGCTGGTAAAAGAACTTTGGTGGTTAAAATAGGAGAAGAATTTGCGAAATATTATCATTATTATTTATTGATAGCTGCATTTTTGTTGACACTGTTATATGTCACTTTTCATTATAAAGATCCAGTACAATTTTTGTTTGTTATTGCTTTTATTCCAATTGCAATCCATTTATTAACTGTTTATAGAAATAAAGACGCTAAACTGCTAGATCCAGAACTTAAAAAACTGGCTTTAAGTACATTTTTGTTTGCCATCCTATTCGGATTAGGACAAATTTTATAATTCATTTTGCTAACTTTATCTTCTAATTTACCAACAGATGAAGATTACATATTTAGGTCATGCTAGTTTAGAAATTGAAGTTTCTGGAAAGTATTTAATTGTTGACCCTTTCATTTCTGGCAATGATTTAGCAAAACATATAGATATAAATTCATTAAAAGCAGATTATATTTTAGTTACGCATGCGCATCAAGATCATATTTTAGATGTTGAGTTTATTGCTAAAAATACTAGCGCTAAGATCATTTCTAACTATGAAATCGTAATGCATTACGGTGCAAAAGAGTTAGATGGACATCCTATAAATCATGGTGGTTCATGGCAATTCGATTTTGGAAAAATAACTTATACTAATGCGATACATACAAGTTCTTTTCCTGATGGTAC
The DNA here is from genome assembly GCF_057837205.1 of Maritimimonas rapanae. Taxonomy (NCBI): domain Bacteria; kingdom Pseudomonadati; phylum Bacteroidota; class Flavobacteriia; order Flavobacteriales; family Flavobacteriaceae; genus Maritimimonas; species Maritimimonas rapanae. The sequence goes on from NZ_JBYQFI010000001.1 coordinate 832,377, forward strand.
TTATGGTGGCAACCCAGGTGGGTTTATACTAGAAACTGAAGAAGGTAACATTTATATTGCTGGAGACACAGCATTGACTTACGATATGAAATTGATTCCACTAAAGACGAAAATTGATTTAGCAATTTTACCTATTGGTGATAATTTCACTATGGGTATAGACGATGCTGTAATAGCATCTGATTTTGTAGAATGTAATAAGATATTGGGTTATCATTACGATACGTTTGGTTATATTAAGATCAATCATATTGAAGCTAAATCAAAGTTTTCAGCAAAAAATAAAGAATTAATACTCCTAGATATAGGAAAATCAATAAGCATCTAATTATGAATACACAAATGGTAGGCTGGTTCGAAATCCCTGTTTTAGATATGGATAGAGCCGTAAAGTTTTATAACGAGGTTTTTCAAATTGAAATCGGAGTACATGATTTAGGGAACGTTATTATGGGATGGTTCCCTTTTGCTGAAGAAACAAAAACTCCAGGAGCATCTGGCTCTTTAGTCTATGCACCAGATTTTTACAAGCCTTCTACCGAAGGAACCTTAGTTTATTTTTCATCAAAAATTGATGATTTAAATGATGAGTTAAATAGAGTTGAAAAAGCTGGAGGGAAGATATTGCAGCAAAAAACACAAATTTCGGAAGACCATGGTTATTATGCTTTATTAATTGATACTGAAGGTAATAGAGTAGCATTACATTCTCGTAAGTAGTTATCTAGTTGGTGAAAGCTTCTTATAAAAAACATATTCTCAATTTTAAAATACCTGGAGGCACTTCTCGAGGTATTTTAAGAACTAAGGAAACTTATTTCTTAATTATTGAAAATGATGGTAAAAAAGGAATAGGTGAGTGTGGGCTTTTTAAAGGATTAAGCGCAGACGATAGACCAGATTATGAAGAAAAACTGCAATTTGTATGTGATAATATTCCTTTTGGTAAAGATGATTTACTAAAAGAAGCCAATGGCTTCCCGTCGATTCAGTTTGGTGTTGAGCAAGCATTTTTGTCTTTAGAAAGTGATAATCCTTTTGAGCTATTTCCATCAAAATTCACTCAAGGTGAAGACGCAATATCAATAAATGGATTGATATGGATGGGCTCAGAAGCTTTTATGAAGCAACAGATTATTGAAAAGATTAATGCAGGATTTACAACTGTAAAGCTTAAGATAGGAGCGATAGATTTTGAAACTGAATTGAATTTATTGAAGTTTATCCGTCAAGAGTTTTCTGAAAAAGATATTGAGCTGCGAGTTGATGCAAATGGAGCTTTTCAAGTTAAAGAAGCTTTAGAAAAGCTAAAAAGGCTTTCAGAATTTAATTTGCATTCAATTGAACAACCAATTAAACAAGGACTATGGCAAGAGATGGCGTCGCTTTGTGAAAAAACACCATTGCCAATTGCATTGGATGAAGAATTAATTGGTGTTTTCTCTTTTTCTGAAAAAGAAAAGTTAATTAAAGACGTAAACCCGCAGTATATTATTTTAAAACCAAGCTTGATTGGAGGTATGCAAGGAAGCAATGATTGGATTGAGATATCTGAAAAAAATAATGTGTCGTGGTGGGTGACATCTGCTTTAGAAAGTAATATTGGTTTAAACGCAATTGCTCAATTTACATATTCGCTGAATACAATAATGCCGCAAGGACTTGGTACTGGTAGCCTATTTACCAATAATTTCAATTCACCTTTGTTTGTAGATAGAGGTCAACTTCACTATAATCCAAAAATTGACTGGAATTTCAATCTATAAATAGTATTTTTGATCAAATTTGATTTTTAAATATGAATTACATACAGCAAGCATATAAAGGTTACAATCATTGGTGGAGATATATAATTACTACGCTAGTAGTTATGTCTCCTTTTTTATTAAATATAGCTATTTATTTTGTATTACCTGAAATGTTTGAAGCGTCAATGAAAGAGATGGAAAATTTTGACGGTAATAAAAACTTTTTTCTTCTGATGAATTTATTGCCATTTGTAGCTCTATTGGTGTTTTTATTCTTATTTGTTAAATTTTTGCATCAGAGGTCGATTACAAGTTTAACTACAAGCAGAGCTAAAATTGATTGGAAACGTGTCTTTTATGCATTTGGTTTATGGTTTGCTATCTCTGCAACTTTTTTAATAATAGGATACTATATGGCTCCAGAGGATATGGTCTGGAATTTTAAACCTATTCCATTTTTGCTTTTAGCTTTAATATCTTTAATATTTATTCCTTTACAAACAAGTTTAGAAGAATATTTATTTAGAGGTTATTTAATGCAAGGTTTAGGAATTCTCGCTAAAAATAGGTGGTTCCCTTTATTAGTTACTTCACTTGCTTTTGGTTTATTGCATTCGTTCAATCCTGAAGTTGAAAAGTTAGGCTGGGGTGTAATGGTTTTTTATATTGGTACTGGTTTGTTTTTTGGTATTGCTACTTTGATGGATGAAGGAATAGAATTAGCCTTAGGTTTGCATGCAGCAAATAATATAGTAGCTGCTATTTTTGTAACAACCAATTGGACAGTTTTTCAGACAGATGCCTTGTATATTGACACTTCTGAACCTACTTTAAGTTGGGATACATATATTCCTGTTTTTATTGTATACCCTATTATGTTATTGATCTTTTCTAAAAAATATGACTGGACTAATTGGCATGGTAAATTATTTGGAAAAGTAGAAAAACTAGATCCCATAGCAGAAACTAACTAGTCTTACTTTCTATTTAAGTGAAGAGTCAAAGTTTTCATAAAGATTTTCTCCTAAATGGAAATAGATTTGATTCTGAAGAAGATTTACTGAATTATTCTATAACTCTTTCTAAATCTATCCATTCGTTTTTAATTAATTGGTTGAATAATGAAGATTTTGTTGTTGTAAAAACATCTGGTTCAACAGGAAAACCAAAGGAAATTCAGTTAAAGAAAGAGTATATGAAAAATAGTGCTTTAGCAACAGGTGAATATTTTGACTTACCTAGTGAAACTACTGCATTGTTATGCCTTTCAACAGGTTATATAGCTGGTAAAATGATGTTAGTTCGCGGGTTAACTTTAGGTTGGCATTTAGATGTTGTGAAAGCAGACGCAAACCCATTACAGAATGTTAAAAAGAGCTATGACTTTTCTGCTATGGTGTCTTTTCAAGTTTATAATTCATTAGATAAACTTTCACAAATTAAAAAACTAATTATTGGAGGAGGTGTAGTTTCAAAAGAGTTAGCAGTGCAGGTTCAAGATATTTCTACTGAATGTTTTGCCACTTATGGTATGACTGAAACGATTACTCATATAGCAGTTAAAAAGCTGAATCATGATCCAACTTCCTATTATCAAACATTGCCAAGTGTTACAATTTCAAAAGATAATAGAGGCTGTTTGCTAATTTATGCCCCAAAGGTTTCGAATGAACAGGTGATTACTAATGACTTGGTAGAAATTATTTCTGAAACAGAATTCAATTGGTTAGGGCGTTACGACAATATTATAAATTCAGGAGGCATTAAACTTATACCTGAGCAAATCGAAGTTAAATTGGCTGAAGTTATTAACAGTCGATTTTTTGTTACTGGTGTATTTGATAAGGTCTTAGGAGAAAAATTAGTTTTAATAATAGAATCCGAGAAAGTAAATTATATGGATGTTTTAGATAAATTGAAAGATTTGACTTCTTTGAGTAAATATGAAATTCCTAAAGAAATTCATTTTGCATCAAAATTTATTGAAACAGAAACAAAAAAAATCCAGCGTCAAAAGACATTGGATTTAATTTTTAACAATTAGCAAGTTTTAGTCAACTAGCACCCATTCACCTTTTTCTATTAAAGGAATAGCCTGTTTGTATTTTACCTCTTTACTTTGACCGTTCATTACGTGCTTTATAGTTACACGTTCATTACGGCCAATTTTGCGTTCTGTGCGAACAATAGTTTCTGTTACATGTTGCTCTTGAGTCTGATTAGTAGAAGTATCTTGTGTTGGGCTTCTAAAATCAGCCTTACTAACCTGAACTTTTTCACGTTTTTGCTCACGAGCTTGTGAAACTTGATTTGCATTTTGATTTGGTAATTCACCTTTAAATAAGAATGATAATACTTCCTTATTTACTTTATCGATCATTTTTTTGAATAATTCGAAAGCTTCGAATTTATAGATCAATAAAGGATCTTTTTGCTCATAAGTAGCATTTTGAACCGATTGTTTTAACTCATCCATTTGACGGAGATGATCTTTCCAGGTTTCATCTATAATAGCTAATGAGATATTTTTTTCAAAATCAGTTACTAACTGTTTCCCTTTAGATTCGTATGCTTCTTTAAGATTTGTAACAACATTTAATGTTTTTACGCCATCCGTAAAAGGAACTGCAATACGCTCATATTGATTTCCTTGTTTTTCATAAACATCCTTAATTACTGGATATACGGCATCTGCGTTACGGACAATTTTATCTTGATAATGTTTGTAAACAACATCAAATAGCTCATTAATTAATTCTTGCTCAGACTTACTTTCAAATTCTTCCTTGCTAAAAGGAGACGAAGTAGAAGAGAAGCGAATTAACTCAAATTCAAAATTCGAATAATCGTTAGAAGCTTTATTTTCTAGCACAATGCTTTCACAAGTATCATAAACCATGTTTACGATATCTACCTGTAAACGTTCACCATATAATGCGTGCTTACGACGTTTATAGACAACTTCACGTTGTGCATTCATAATATCATCATACTCTAATAAGCGTTTACGAATACCAAAGTTATTTTCTTCAACTTTTTTCTGTGCACGCTCAATAGATTTAGAGATCATCGAATGCTGAATCATTTCACCTTCTTTAAGCCCCATTCTATCCATCATCTTCGCTACACGTTCAGAACCAAATAAACGCATTAAATTATCTTCTAATGAAACATAGAACTGTGAAGAACCAACATCACCTTGACGACCAGCACGACCACGTAGCTGTCTATCCACACGGCGAGAATCATGACGTTCTGTACCAATAATTGCTAATCCGCCAGAATTTAAAACTTCATCAGATAATTTAATATCTGTACCACGTCCTGCCATATTTGTAGCAATTGTCACCACGCCGCTTTTACCAGCTTGATCAACAATATCAGCTTCTTTTTTATGAAGTTTAGCATTTAATACATTGTGAGGTATTTTACGAATTGCAAGCATTCTACCTAATAATTCAGAAATTTCTACTGAAGTAGTACCAACTAAAACGGGACGACCAGCATTTACTAATTCTACAATTTCATCTATTACAGCGTTGTATTTTTCACGTTTAGTCTTGTAAATTAAATCCTCTCTATCATCACGAACTAAAGGTTTATTTGTAGGTATCTCTACAACATCTAGTTTATAGATTTCCCAAAATTCTCCAGCTTCAGTAACAGCAGTACCTGTCATTCCAGAAAGTTTCTTATACATTCTAAAGTAATTCTGTAGAGTAATTGTTGCAAAAGTTTGAGTAGCATCTTCAATTTTTACATTCTCTTTTGCCTCAATAGCTTGATGTAATCCATCTGAATAACGTCTACCATCCATTACACGACCAGTTTGTTCATCAACAATCTTGATCTTATCATCCATTAATACATATTCAACATCTTTTTCAAAAAGGGTATAAGCTTTTAATAGTTGATTTAACGTATGAATACGTTCACTTTTAATACTAAAGTCACGGTATAGTTCTTCTTTTGCTTTTGCTTTTGCTTCAGGATCATTTTCCTCACTATCAATCTTGGCAATTTCGATGCCAATATCTGGTAAAACAAAGAAGTTTTCACCTTTCTCTTTACTTCCAGATAAGTGTTCTATTCCTTTATCTGTCAGTTCAATAGAATTATTTTTTTCATCAATCACAAAATATAAAGCCTCATCAATTTTTGGCATTTCACGATTGTTATCTTGCATATAAAAATTTTCAGTCTTTTGAAGCAGTTGCTTAATTCCTTCTTGACTCAAAAATTTAATTAATGCCTTATTTTTTGGTAATCCTCTAAATACACGTAGTAAATGGAATGCTCCTTCTTTAGTATCACCTTCCGAAATCATTTTTTTAGCATCTGCTAATACTCCTGTAAGGAACGTACGTTGTGTTTTAACAATATCATCAACCTTAGGTTTTAGTTCATTGAATTCATGACGATCACCTTGAGGAGTAGCTCCAGAAATAATTAGCGGAGTACGTGCATCATCAACTAAAACTGAATCTACTTCATCAATAATTGCATAATTATGAGGACGTTGTACAAGATCATTAGGCGAATGTGCCATATTATCACGTAAATAATCGAAACCAAATTCATTATTTGTACCGTAAGTAATATCTGCGTTATAAGCTTTTCTTCGAGCATCTGAATTGGGTTGATGATAATCAACACAGTCTATACTTAATCCGTGGAACCCAAAAATAGGCCCCATCCAAGCTGCATCACGTTTTGCTAAATAATCATTTACAGTAACAACATGTACTCCTTTTCCTGTTAAGGCATTTAGATAAATTGGCAATGTTGCAACTAACGTTTTACCTTCACCAGTCATCATTTCGGCAATTTTACCTTGATGTAATACTGACCCACCAATTAATTGTACGTCATAATGAATCATATCCCAAACAATAGGTTTACCAGCTGCATCCCAAGAATTACTCCAAATCGCTTTATCGCCTTCAAGAGTAACATAATCACCATTTGCTGAAAGTTCTCTATCGAAGGGGGTAGCAGTAACTGTTAGTGTTTTGTTATTTGTAAAACGTTTAGCAGTTTCTTTAATAACTGCAAAAGCTTCAGGTAAAATTTCGTTTAAAACAGCTTCCGAACTTTCATATATTTCATCGTTTAAAGCGTCTATTTCTTTGTAAACATCTTCTTTACGATCTATATTTGCTGTATCTATTTCGCTCTTAAGCTCTAGAATTTTATCTTCGGCAGCTTGAGTTGCATCCTTAATCTTTTGCTTGAATTCACTAGTTTTACCTCTAAGCTCGTCTATAGATAGCGATTCCATTTTACTATCAAAAGCTCTAACTTCATCAACAACTGGTTGTAATTCTTTTAAGTCTTTTTTGCGTTTATCTCCCACAAAGACCTTTAAAACTGAATTTAAAAGACTCATAATTTCTTATTCAAAATGTTTAAGTAAATAGTAATAATTACTATTAATTTTTTGCAAACACAAATATACTTATTGTGTTGCCTGTTTTATAATTTTATCCGTTAAATATGTTCTTTAAGGACAAAAAAAAAGTCTCAATTTTGAGACTTTAGGTTTTTAATATTCATCTTCGTTCCAGAGAAAATCCTCATCAGTAGGATAATCTGGCCAAATCTCTTGAATGATCTCATACGATTCACCTTCATCTTCAATTGCTTGTAAATTTTCTACAACTTCAAGAGGAGCACCTGTTCTGATAGCGTAATCTATCAATTCATCTTTAGTGGCTGGCCAAGGTGCGTCACTTAAGTACGATGCTAATTCTAATGTCCAATACATAGTGTAATCTATAAATTTTTAATTTTTGCAAATGTAATTTTTTTAAGCAAAAAAGCAAGTTTTTTATAAATTATTTTTTTTGATAAAAAAAGAACGTTTATTCTAATACTATTTTACTACTCTTTTTTCTTTGGGATCCAAGGAATTTCTGTAGCGTGATTATCGATAGTCAATTTTCGTGCCAGTACAAAAAGGTAGTCAGAAAGTCGGTTTAGATAAGATAGAACAGTTTTGTCTATTGGCTCTTGTTCATTAAGATAAACTACCAAACGCTCTGTTCTTCTACAGACACAACGTGCTATATGACAGAATGACACAGTTTGATGACCGCCAGGAAGGATAAAATTGGTCATTGGTTTTAAGGTTAGTTCCATAAAATCAATTTCTTTTTCAAGAAATTCAATATCTTCTTGAACAATTTTTGGGATATTCAGTCGGTCTTTACCACTTTTTAATTTTTCCTTTTCTGGAGGAGTTGCAAGCATAGCTCCAAGCGTAAAGATTTCATTTTGAATTTTTAATAGCGATTCAGAAGTTCTCTTATCAATTTTTTGATCACGAATTAATCCTATGTATGAATTTAATTCATCGGCAGTACCATAGGCTTCTATGCGAGCATGATATTTAGGGACGCGAGTGCCTCCATATAAAGCTGTTGTGCCTTTATCTCCAGTCTTAGTATATATTTTCATAAAGCGAATTTATCGATTTAAACACGAATTGTGAAATGTTCTTTTTCTTGTTCCTTTCTAAAAAAAACAATACCCCATTGAAAAGTATCTACTGTTATAGTAACTTTAGGATGTTTTTTGATATGTGACCATGCTTCTGACATTCCTTTACTCCAATAGATATCATCAAAAATAAAAACGGACTCATTATGAATATGGTTCAAACACTGTTCAAAATATTCTATTGTTGGCCCTTTTTGGTGGTTTCCATCAAAATAGATAAGATCAAACATTTTATCTTTTAAAACTTTCGGAAGTGTTTCTTGGAACTCTCCCACTTGTAAATCAATATTTTTAAATTCAAATTTATTAAACTGCTGTTTAGTAATTGTTGCTGTTTCAGGACAGCCTTCTAAAGTATAATTAATACCATTTGAATTAGCTAACGCTAAACTCGAAGTACCTATTCCCAAAGAAGTACCTATTTCGATGATATTTTTGCAATCGAAATATTTAGATAATCTATAAAGTAATTGTGCTCTTTTTTTCGAGATTCCTACATTTTTTGCAATGGCTGAAATTTTTCGATGATTATTTAAAACTTTTGAACCAGCACCAAAATCTGTAACTTTAATTTCGGAGCTATTCTTTAATAACTGATACCTATAATTCGATAAAATTTGATAATCCTCATAATGAAATCTATCATAAAAACATCTTGTAATTAGATTATATACAAATGGAGAATGTATTCCATGTTGATTTGTCGATTTTAGCATGAACCTTAAATATGACCTAATTTGAAAAAACATTGTTTATTTCTTGTGTTCGAAAATAGGTAGAAATATTATTTTAATAAACAATTAAAAATTATATTTGCCGTTAGTTTAAAATTGTATGATGCAGCGTTTATTAGTTATTGTTCTGTTGGTTGTTTTTGCTACTTCGTGTATACCTAAAAAAGATTTAGTTTATTTTCAAGGTGAGCCAACTCAGAAAGGTTCAATTCATAAAATGTTAAATGAGCCATACAAATTACAGGTGAATGACATTTTAGACATTAGGATAAAAGCAGATGATGAAAAGTTGGTGGCACTGTTCAGTCAAACAAATATAGGTGGTTCTCAAGCTGGAAATCAAATTAATGAAGCTAGTCTATATTTTAATTCATATACTATAAATAGAGAAGGAAATATTCGAATACCATATGTAGGTGAGCTTAATGTATTAGGATATTCTGAAAAAGAAGTTAGGAAAAAAATAGAAGATAAATTGAAAACTTTTTTTAAGGATATTGGTGGAATTTTTGTGACTGTAAAGCTAGGAGGAATTAGATTTACTGTTTTAGGAGAAGTAGGTAGCTCTGGAACAAAAGTTTTATTTCAAAATCAAGTAAGTATTGTTGATGCTATATCGAATTCAGGTGATATTACCTTAACAGGTAATAGAAAAAGAGTGGCGGTTATTAGGAAGACCTTAGATGGAACCAAAAAAATTTATATTGATTTAACTAAAATTTCCACATTTGATGAAGAGCTTTTTTACATAGAGTCAAATGATATAATATATGTGGAACCTTTAAGACAAAAATCTTGGGGTACAGGAACAACTGGTGTTCAAACATTAACAACAATCATTTCTGTGTTGTCCTTGGTAGCTTCCTCTATATTAATTTCTAGAAATTTATAAGAAAGATGCAACAGTTAGATATAGATGACATTAAATCCTTTGATGTTAAAGATTATGTTTTAAAAGTAATTTCGCATTGGAAATTATTTTTATTCATGTTGCTCTTAGGTTTATTGGTAGCTTTTTATATCAACAAAAGGAAACCTAGAATATATAGTCTTAGTAGTTTAATTACGGTTAAAGAAGAGCAAAACCCTTTGTTTACTTCTAGTACTAATATAGCTTTTAATTGGGGAGGACCTAGTGATAAGGTCGAAACAATTATAGCAATATTAAATTCACGTACTCATAATGAAAAAGTTGTAAAAGAATTAAAATACTATATTAATTATTATAAAGATGGTAATTTTAGACTTGAAGATGTATATGGAAATGTTCCATTTGAAATTGAATTAGATTCAAATAGTTATAACCTACTAAATGTACCTATTAAATTTGAATTTTTAAGTGATGATGAGGTTCAGTTATCTGTTAAGCATGAAAATGATGTAGTTAATTTAACCAATTATATCTCTCAAGATTTTAGGCAATACTCAATTAAAGAGAAAGAATTTTCTCGAAAGTTTCCAATAAACAAAGCTATTGAAACTCCTTTTTGTGATTTTAAAATTTTGCGAAAAAATTTTAATTCTCAATTATCAGGTGAAATTTTCTATGTTATTTTTAGAAGCTTTAATGGTACAGTGAGTTCTTATCAAGGGATAAATGCAAGAACTTATACTAAAGGAACTTCTTTAATTGAATTAGAACTTAAAGGTACTAATAAGAACAAAATAGAAGATTATATTAATACGACGGTAGAAGTTTTAGATCAAGATCAGAAAAAACAGAAAATAGAATATGCACAAAAAACTAAAGAATATATTGATGATGTATTTTCTAAAGTTTCAGATACTTTAGCAGACATTGAAAAAAATTTAGGAGAATACAAGCGAAAAAATAATGTTTACAATCTGAGTCTAGAAGGACAAGCACTGTTTACCGAAGTTTCAGAACTTGATAAGCGACAGCAACTAACTACTGACAGACTACAATATTATAATGACTTAGAAAGGTATATATTAAATAATAATGATATTAACCAAGATGTTCCAGCACCAGTTAATGTAGCTATTGAAGACCCAAATATTGTAAGGAACATTACCGAATTGGTAGAGCTATCGAAAGAAAAGAAAAATCTAGAACAAACTGTAACCCCAAACTATCCTCCCTTAAAAAATGTAAATGATAGAATAAAGATTACTCGTAATGTTGTTTTAGAAAATTTATCTAATTTAAAAAATGAGACTCAAAACAATTTAAATAATGTTAAGCGTCGTTTGGGAAATTATAATTCAAAATTAAAAACTTTGCCAAAAAAAGAACAAGGTCTACTTACACTTCAAAGAACCCAAGGGCTTACAGCAACCAATTACGAATATTTAAAACAAAAACAATACGAAGCAGGTACGGCAATAGCTGCAAATGTTTCAGATATAAAAATTTTAGACAAAGCCAAAGATATAGGTCAGTCTCCAATAAGTCCACGACCAAAGTTTAATTACTTAATAGCTGCTATGTTAAGTTTTGGATTACCTTTTTTGTTTATTTTAATAAAGGAAGCTCTCAATAATAAGATTGTAAGTGTTGAAGAAATTGAAAAACTATATGAGATTCCTGTGTTAGGGGTTATAGGCAGTGGTAAGATCGATAACTATTTGGCTGTTTTTAATAAACCTAAATCAGCCATGGCTGAGTCTTTTAGAGCATTAAGATCAAATATTCAATTTTTATTTAAAAAGGGAGAAAATTCTAAAACTATTGTAATAACTTCTTCAGTGAGCGGAGAAGGTAAAACATTGTCTTCAATAAACATGGCAACGGTTTTTGCGCTTAGTGATAAGAAGACTATTCTATTAGGTCTTGACCTAAGAAAACCTAAAATACACGACGATTTTAATGTCTCTAATGAAATAGGAGTTGTTAATTATTTAATTGGTCAAAAAAAAATAGAAGAGATTATTCAAGAAACAGATATTAAAAATTTGGATATTATAGCTTCTGGTCCAGTTCCTCCAAATCCTTCTGAATTATTGTTGAATGATCAAACTAAAGATTTAATTCTGTATTTGAAAGAAAATTATGATTATATAATTATAGACACACCTCCAATAGGTTTAGTAGCTGACGCTATAGAATTGTTTAATTATGCCGATGCTATAATGTATATTATTAGGCAAAATTATACCCAAAGGAAAATGCCTAAAATGATTGATGACAAATATAAAAACGGAGAGGTAAAAAACATTAGTTATGTTTTAAATGATTTTTCTGTAAAGGATAGCTATGGTTATGGCTATGGAGGCTATAGTTATGGAAAGTATGGAAATGGATATCATGATGAAGAAATGATGCCTTGGTATAAAAGAATATTTAAAAAATAAAATTGTGTAATATGAAAAAACCAAAAATTGCTATAATTGGTTTAGGGTATGTGGGATTGCCTCTGGCTGTCGAATTTTCAAAAAAATATCAAGTTATAGGTTTTGATATTAATAAGCAACGAATCAAAGAGTTAAGATCTAATAATGATTCCACTTTAGAAATATCTCCAAATGAATTGAAAAAAGCGAATATTAATTCTTATGATGATTTATCAGCAAATTTAAAAGGGCTGTGGCTTACAAATAAACTTTCTGAAATAGCTTCTGCCAATTTCTATGTAATAACTGTTCCAACACCAGTAGATAAAAATAATAGACCAGATTTAACCCCTTTATATAAGGCGAGTGAAACTGTAGGAAAAGTATTGAAAAAAGGAGACACTGTTGTTTATGAATCTACTGTTTTTCCTGGGGCTACCGAAGATGAATGTATTCCAATTCTTGAGAAAGAATCGGGTTTAACTTTTAATAAAGATTTTTTTGCAGGTTATTCACCTGAAAGGATTAATCCAGGTGATAAAAAACACACGGTAACAAAAATACTTAAAGTCACTTCAGGATCAACACCAGAAATTGCTAAATATATAGATGATATTTATAAATCGATAATTGTTGCTGGTACACATTTAGCGCCATCAATTAAGGTTGCTGAAGCAGCAAAAGTAATTGAAAACTCTCAGCGAGATATTAATATTGCATTTGTGAATGAGTTATCAAAAATATTTCGTTTAATGAATATTGATACTAATGAAGTATTAGATGCAGCTGGTACTAAATGGAATTTTTTACCTTTTAAACCAGGCTTGGTAGGAGGGCACTGTATAGGTGTAGATCCTTATTATTTAGCCCAAAAAGCAACAGAATTAGGTTATAACCCTGAAATAATACTTTCTGGAAGAAGGCTGAACGATAGTATGGGGCCTTACGTGGCTCAAGAAACTATTAAAATGATGATTAAAAAAGGTATTGATGTTGGAAAGGCCAAAGTATTAGTTTTAGGTATTACTTTTAAAGAAGATTGTCCAGATATAAGAAATTCTAGAGTGATCGATATTGTCGATGAGTTAAAGTCTTTTAATATCAATGTGGATGTTTTTGACCCATGGGCTTCTAGTAAAGAAGTTAAGCATGAATATGGATTAAATTTAATTACTTCACTTAAAGATATTGACACAACATATGACGGCTTAATAGTGGCCGTTTCACATAAAGAGTTTATGGAAATAAAATTAGATAATTATCTAAATAAAAATCATGTAATTTTTGATGTTAAGTCTACATTATCAAAAGAGGAATCTGATTCTAGATTATAATTTAAGTTTATGAATATAACAGTAATTGGAACGGGCTATGTAGGATTAGTCACAGGTACTTGTTTATCCGAAATGGGAAATAATGTTACTTGTGTAGATATCGATGAAGAAAAGGTTGATCAAATGCGTAAAGGAGTAGTACCTATTTACGAACCAAATTTAGAGGAATTATTTCATAGGAATATTGAAGGTAAACGATTACATTTTACTACTGATTTAAAGGTTGCCATAAAGGATTCAACAATTATATTCCTAGCATTACCAACTCCCCAAGGCGAAGATGGTTCTGCAGATTTATCTTATGTTGAAGATGTTGCTCATGATTTAGGAAAGCTAATCAAAGATTATAAAATTGTTATTAATAAAAGTACAGTACCTGTTGGGACTTCGGATAGGGTAAAAGAAATAATTTCTAACCATACTGATGTTGAATTTGATGTAGTTTCTAATCCTGAATTTTTAAGAGAAGGATTTGCAGTCAAAGATTTTATGGAACCCCAGCGTATAATTATTGGCAGTAAGAGTGTAAAGGCAAGAGAAATTTTAGAAAACCTTTATAAACCTTTTATTGATGTAAAAAGACCAATAATTTTTATGGACGAACGTTCATCAGAATTAACTAAGTATGCTTCAAATACTTTTTTAGCAACTAAAATATCATTTATGAATGAAATGGCCAATTTATGTGAAAAAATTGGAGCTGATGTAGATTTGGTGAGAAAGGGGATGGGATCAGATAATAGAATTGGTAATCGTTTTTTATTTCCAGGTATAGGTTATGGCGGGTCTTGTTTCCCTAAAGATGTAAATGCATTAGTTAAATCTAGTGATAATAATCTATATGATTTTAAAATTTTAAAATCTGTATTGGAGGTTAATAAGGTACAAAAAAGATCATTGTTGCCTAAAATTAAGAATTATTTCGGAGCTAGTTTAAAAGGTAAGAGGATTGCTATTTGGGGGTTAGCCTTTAAACCAAACACTGACGATATTCGTGAAGCTCCCTCTATAGATATAATTAATGAATTATTATTAAATGGAGCTTATATTTCTGTGTATGACCCAGAGGCTATGACAAATATTAAAAAAATTTTTAGAGACAAAATTATGTACGGAGAGGATGCTTACGCAATCTTGAATGATGCTAATGCTTTAATTATCTGCACAGAATGGAGTCAGTTTATCTCACCAGATTTTCATAAAATAAAATCTTTAATGAGTAATGCTGTTATTTTTGATGGAAGAAATATATTTGATTTAAAGACTATGGAAGAACATAAGTTTCATTACGAATCAGTTGGGCGATCAATTATTAATGTATAATTGTTTAAATATATAATTAATGAAAAAAATTTTAGTCACAGGTTCAGCTGGATTTATTGGTTTTCACTTATCAAAATTGTTAATTAAGAATAATTTTGAGGTTGTTGGGACTGATAATATAAATGATTATTATGACCCTAATTTAAAATTGATTCGATTACGAGAATTAGGGATAGATACTTCAAATATCGAATATAATTACCCTATAAAAGGAAATATTAAGTTTATAAAATTAGATATTCAAGACAAAGAGAATATTCTCAAGTTGTTTGAAAATGAGCAGTTTGATTATGTTATTAATCTCGCAGCACAAGCTGGCGTAAGATATTCATTAGAAAACCCGCAAGCTTATGTAGATAGCAATATTACCGGTTTTTTAAATATTTTAGAAGGATGTAGACATTTTCCTGTCAAGCATCTTGTTTATGCCTCTTCTAGTTCTGTATATGGTTTAAGTGAGCAAATACCATTTTCAGTTAATAATCATACAGATCATCCTATGGCTATATATGCAGCTAGTAAAAAGGCTAACGAAATGATGGCGCACTCATATTCACATTTATTTAATATACCTAGTACTGGATTGCGTTTTTTTACTGTATATGGCCCTTGGGGGAGACCAGATATGGCATTACATATCTTTACAAAAGCTATTGTAGAAGATAAAGAATTTAGCGTTTTTAATTTTGGTGATATGAGTCGGGATTTCACATATGTTGATGATATAGTTGAAAGCATTAGACGATTAATTCCTTTGTCACCTAGAGCTGATAATCCTGATTTTAACGCTGAAAAACCAAATCCTTCTATAAGTTCTGCACCTTATAGGGTTTTTAATATCGGAAACAATAGCCCAGTAGCACTGATGGATTTTGTTCATGCTGTTGAAGATGCTTTAGGTAAAAAGGGAAAAATTAAGTTAGAACCAATTCAAGCTGGAGATGTGCCGAGAACTTATGCTGATGTACAAAGCCTATTTGATTATATCAATTTTAAACCTTCAACAGATATTAAAGATGGGGTAAAAGCGTTTGTAGATACATATTTAGAAATATATTCAAAGAATTGATGCATAGAGAGGAGTTAAAGTTGGCTATAGAAGCGTCCATTGAGGCTGGGAAAGAAATTATAAAAGTTTATGAAAGTGATTTTGCTTATGAAGTAAAAGATGATAAATCACCACTAACATTAGCAGATAAAAACGCAAATGATGTAATTAATTCTTATTTACTCAAAACTAACGCACCTATTATTAGTGAAGAAAATAAACTGATTGAGTATAGTGTACGAAAGAAATGGAATCATTGTTGGATTGTTGACCCACTAGATGGAACTAAAGAATTTATCAAACGAAATGGTGAGTTCACTGTGAATATAGCGTTGATAGAAAACGGTGAGCCAGTTTTAGGCGTTATCTATGTACCAGTTACTAAAACACTTTATTTTGGAAATATTTATCAAAAGAAGTCTTATAAATATGAATTAAAGGACGAAAAAAACTCTATAGAGGATATTTTTGAAAAAGCCAATATCATAAATAACATGGCAGATGCTTCTAATCAAATAAGGGTTGTAGGTAGTCGTTCACATATGAATCAAATGACACAAGATTTTATAGATAATCTAACAGCAGATAATAAACAAGTACAAGTACTTTCTAGTGGAAGTTCATTAAAGTTTTGTTTGGTGGTAGAAGGTAATGCAGATGTATATCCTAGATTTGCACCCACAATGGAGTGGGATACTGCTGCAGCACATGCTATATGTAAAGCTTCAGGTATTTCTGTAAAAAGTATTGAAACCAATCAAGAGCTAATATATAATAAAGAAAACCTTTTAAACCCTTGGTTTATTTGTAAGCCTAAGAATTAAAGATGGAGTTATGAAAAACGATATTTCAAGAAAAAGGCATATTGCAAAAACATTTACCTGGCGTATAATCGCTACAGGAACTACTGTTATTTTAGCTTGGGTTATTTCTGGTGACCCTATGATTGGATTGCAAGTTGGTGGTTGGGAGTTTTTTATAAAGATGTTATTGTACTATGTACACGAAAGAGCATGGTATAAAATTAATTTTGGGTTAAAATCAAGAAAGAGTAAGGTTATTGATGAGTAATATCGTTCCACATAATTATCAGATAGATAAAAAGGATAGAAATAAGCAAAATAAACATTCATCCTTTTTAATTTGGTTTACTGGGTTATCTGGATCTGGAAAGTCTACAATTGCAAATGCTTTAGAAGAAAACCTTTTTAAAAAGTTAATCAAAACTTATATTTTAGATGGTGATAATATTCGTAAAGGTATCAATAAAGATTTGACATTCTCGCCAGAAGATAGAACGGAAAATATTCGTAGAATTTCTGAGGTTGCTAATTTATTTGTTGATGCTGGTTTAATTGTTCTGGCAGCTTTTGTTTCGCCATATAGAAAAGATAGAGAAGAAATAAAACAAATTGTTGGTAAAGACAATTTTATTGAAATTTTTGTAAATACTTCTGTCGAAGAATGTGAAAAGAGGGATGTGAAAGGGCTGTATAAAAAGGCCCGATATGGGGAAATTAAAAATTTTACAGGCATAGATGCGCCTTATGAACCTCCTATAAACCCAGACATTGAAATTAACACAGAACTATTAACAGTTGAAGAGTCTGTTTCAATAATTTTGGAAGTCATAAATAAAAAATTAAGTTATGAATAAGTATTATTTGAGTTATCTTGATGAACTTGAGTCTGAAGCGGTTTTTGTGATGCGTGAGGTATTTGCGCAATTCAGAAATCCAGTTATCTTATTTTCAGGAGGAAAAGATTCAATAGTACTTACTCACCTAGCAAAAAAAGCTTTTTACCCTTGTAAAGTACCATATGCTCTAATGCATATAGATACAGGGCATAATTTTCCAGAAACTATGAAATTTAGAGACAATTTGGTTAAGAACCTTGGTGTACAATTATTGGTTGGTTCTGTACAGGAAGCTATTAATGATGGAAGAGTGTTAGAAGAGAAAGGCAAAAACGCTACCAGAAATAGCTTACAGATTACTACCCTATTAGATGCCATTGAAGATAATCAGATTGATTGTGCTATAGGAGGAGGGAGACGTGATGAAGAAAAAGCACGAGCTAAAGAACGCTTTTTTTCGCATAGAGATGATTTTGGTCAATGGACTCCTAAAAATCAACGTCCTGAGCTTTGGAACTTGTTTAATGGTCGTATGAACCAAGGTGAACATTTTAGGGTGTTTCCTATTAGTAATTGGACAGAAATGGATGTTTGGAATTATATCAAAAGAGAACAAATTGATATTCCATCATTATATTTTGCACACGATCGTGAAGTAGTATGGAGAAATGATAGTTGGATACCTGTTTCTGAATACCTTCCTAAAATAGATGGAGAACAGACTTTTAAGAAAAAAATACGCTTTAGAACATTAGGAGATATTACAATTACTGGTGGTATAGAAAGTGATGCTGATACTTTAGAGAAAATCGTAGAAGAAGTAGCTGCCATGCGTGAAACAGAAAGAGGTAATAGAGCTGATGATAAACGTTCTGAGACTGCTATGGAAGATCGTAAAAAACAAGGTTATTTTTAAGGCAATAAAATGAGTAATATAGATAACAATCAATTATTAAGATTTACAACTGCTGGTAGTGTAGATGATGGTAAAAGCACTTTGATAGGTAGGTTATTATATGATTCCAAATCAATTTTCGAAGACCAGATAGCTGCTGTAGAAAAAACAAGCAAGCGAAAAGGGCAAGAAACAGTTGATTTGGCTTTATTTACTGATGGGTTACGAGACGAACGTGAACAAGGGATTACCATTGATGTAGCTTATAGATATTTTACTACACCAAAGCGTAAATTTATCATTGCTGACACACCAGGTCATATTCAGTATACGCGTAACATGGTTACCGGTGCATCAACTGCTAACTTAGCATTGATATTGATTGATGCTCGAAAAGGTGTTATCGAGCAGACTAAAAGACATTCATACATCGCTTCATTACTTCAAATATCACATGTTATTGTATGTATAAATAAAATGGACCTAGTCGACTATAGTGAAGATATTTTTAACGATATCGTTGGACAGTATGAAGCTATTTCATCAAAAATGATGATTAAAGACGTACGGTATATCCCTATAAGTGCTTTAGAAGGAGATAATGTAGTTCATCGTTCTAAAAACATGGCATGGTATCAAAATGCACCATTATTACATACTTTAGAAACTATTCATATTAGTAGTGATAATAACATGGTAGACGCCCGTTTTCCTGTTCAAACAGTATTAAGACCACAAAGTGAAGAACACAGAGATTATAGAGGTTATGCAGGTAGGGTGTCTAGTGGCATTTTTAGAGTTGGTGATGAAATAAAAGCGTTACCCTCTGGTTTGACTTCTAGAATTAAATCAATTAATTCTTATGATGAGAATGTATCTGAAGCATTCTCAGGCATGTCAGTTTCCATCGCACTAGAAGATGATGTGGATATCAGTAGAGGTGACATGATTGTAAAATCAAACAATGTACCTAATGTGACACAAGATGTTTCTGCTATGATGTGTTGGTTAAATGATAATAGAGCAAGACCACGTGCAAAGTATGTTTTAAAGCATACAGCTAATGAGCAAAAAGCAGTTATTAAGGAGGTACTTTATAAGGTAAACATAGATACTTTTAAACGTATTCAAGATGATAAAGATTTGGATATGAATGATATTTGTAAAGTAAGTTTAAGAATTACTGCACCTATTATGTCAGATGAATATGATGTGAACAGAGATACCGGTAGTTTTATATTAATTGATGAAGCTACAAATGAAACTGTTGCCGCTGGTATGATTGTATAAATTTTTTAAAATTTGAAAAAAACATCAATTTCTAATATGGCTAAATATTCTATTGTTATACCAGTTTATAATAGTGAAAGTATTGTATCAAAGACAGTTAGGGAAGTATACGGTGTGCTAAAATCTAATGATCTGAATGGAGAAATTATATTAGTTAATGATGGAAGTCCTGATAATAGTTGGCAAGTGATAAAAGAGCTAGCTATTGAATATGAAATAGTAAAATCAATAGATTTAGTAAAAAATTTTGGACAACATAATGCCGTGCTATGTGGATTTGAATATTCAACTGGCGATTATGTTATAACTATGGATGATGATTTGCAAAACCCTCCAAGTGAATTAATGATATTAATAAATAAATCTTTAGAGGGTAATTATGATCTTATATTTGGAAAATTTAAGAATAAGAAGCATGCTAACCATAGAAAATTAGGTTCAAAATTAGTTGGTTATTTGAATTATAAAGTATTCAATAAACCTAAAAACATAACCCTTACTAATTTTAGAATAATAAGTAAAGATGTTATTAATAGAGTTTTAACTTATAAGACTTCATATCCCTACGTACCAGGTTTGTTATTAATGTTTGCTTCTAAAATTGGTAATGTTGAAGTAGAACACCATCAAAGAGTTGTAGGGCAATCGAATTATACTTTTAGAAAAATTCTTACACTTTTAAGTAGACTTTTAATTAATTACTCTTCCTATCCTTTAAGATTATTAAGTGGTATTGGACTTATTATTTCTGGACTTAGTTTTTTCCTTGGAATGGCATACTTATTGAAAGGTGTTTTTTTAGGAACAAGTGTTGAAGGGTGGACAACGCTTGTTGTGTTAACAGCTTTTTTAGGGGGATTTATAATTGCTCTTCTAGGAGTAATAGGAGAATACTTATCTAGGATATTGGATCAATTATCTTCTAATAAAAGCTATTATGTAAAAGAAATTATAGAATGAAAGAACATTTTATAATTGTTGGAGCTCAGAGATCGGGTACTACTTATTTATACAAGCTTCTTGATCAACATCCAGAAATTTGCATGACTAAACATGTGAAACCTGAGCCAAAATATTTTTTAAATAAAGAACTGAGTAAATTAGATATTAATACTTATTTAACAACTTTTTTTAGTAATTGTATAAAAGATAGTAAGATTATAGGGGAAAAGAGTACCAGTTATTATGAAAATGAAGAAAGCGCTAAGTTGATAAAATACTTATTACCAAACGCAAAATTGATCTTTTTACTTAGAAATCCGATCGAAAGAGCTATTTCGAACTATTTTTTCAGCTCAAATAATAATTTAGAAAAAAGAACATTAAAAGAAGTCTTTGTAGACAATTTACCACCCTCTAGTGTTAATATCTCTAATATATCAGTAAACCCTTTTGGTTATTTAAGTAGAGGTGAATATGCTAAGTTTATTAAAATTTATCTAAAGTACTTCGATAAAAGACAAATTAAAATAATATTCTTTGAAGAAATAATAAAGGATATAAAATATATTCAAAATTTATATTCCTTCTTAAACGTAAATAAAGACTTTTTACCTTCCAATATAAATAATAAAGTTAATTCTTCGAAAAGAGAAGTTAGCATTTCTAATGAAGTTATTGTAAGTATAAAAGAATATTATAAGTACCATAATCAAGAGTTAGAAGAATTAATTGATAAAAAAATACTAGTATGGAAATAAAAAAAATTCTACTAGTTCTATCTACAGTGATAGTAACAATATCAACGGCCTTAATTTTAAATTTTGCCGCTAAGGATATAGCAAAAGTAAATTTTTTATCAATTACCTTAATTGCTATAGTTCTAATAGTAAATTTTACAAAGTTTATTATTTGGGGAATTATATATAAGAAATTTAATTTAAGCGAAGCATATCCATTAACTGCTCTTTTTTTTCCACTTATTTACCTAATATCTATTATTAAAGAAGAAACTGAATTAGAATTAAATAAAACTATAGGGGTTATATTGATTTTATTTGGCGCATACATTATGAACAAAAAAAGTGTCAAAGTGTGATGCAGATGAGCTATATTTTTCTTTTCGGAGCAATTTTTTCAACAGCTTTGGGGCAATTTTTTTATAAAAAATTCTCTTTATCTTCTAAATCGTTTTATCTTTTTTTAACTATTTTTTTATTTATAGCAACTCCGGTTTTAAGCTATTTAGCATTGAAAACTATTAGCGTGGACTTAGTTTATATGTTTACCTCGTTGACATTAGTAATTGTTTTATTATTATCTAAATTTTTTCTAAAAGAAAGAATTAAAAGAAATATGTATTATGGGATTTTTTTAATTGTATTAGGTATAGTAATTTATGGTATTTAAATCTAAAAATTTCTTGAGAGTTTTATTTTCTCATTATTCATATCTTTTAAACTTATCTCTAAAAGTACTTGACTTTATGCCCCCCGTGATAAGAGATTTAATTTTTAAGATTTTATTTAAAAAAATGGGAAGTAAAGTTTTTATTGATTATGGTGTATATTTTAGATTTCCAAGTAAAATTGCATTTGGTAACGAAATAACTGTTGGAAAAGGAACAAATTTTTTTCCATCTTTTCATAATAAAGAATCAAGAATTGTGATTGGAGATAATGTTAGAATTGGACCAGAAGTTTTTTTCCTAGGGGCAGGTCATGATTATAGTTTTATAAATTTGCCTGACATTGGTGGGACGATTGAAGTTAAAGAGAATGTTTGGATAGGGGCAAGATCTACTATAGTTCATGGTGTAACGATTGGCAAAGGAGCTGTTATTGCTGCTGGAAGTATTGTTACAAAAAATGTTGAGGAATTTCAGATAGTTGGTGGAGTACCAGCTAAATTAATTAGAATGAGAAAAATTAAGAATAGTGATAACATTCAATAAGCCTTATTTAACTGGTAATGAGACTAAATATATTGAGAAAGCTGTTTTTAATGGCAAAATCTCTGGTAATGGTATATATACAAAAAAATGCCAAGTGTTTTTTGAAAAGAAGTATGGGTTTAGAAAAACCTTACTTACTACTTCTTGTACAGATGCTTTAGAAATGGCTGCTATTTTAATAGATATTAAACCAGGCGATGAGATAATTATGCCATCATTTACATTTGTCTCTACCGCCAATGCATTTATTTTAAGAGGTGCCAAAATAATATTTGCAGATAGTAGAGATGATCACCCCAATATCGATGAAAATAAAATTGAAAGCTTAATAACACAGAAAACAAAAGCTATAGTAGTAGTACATTATGCAGGTCACGCATGTGAAATGGATGCCATAATGAATTTAGCTAAAAAGTATAATATTTATGTTATAGAGGATGCAGCGCAAGCAATTGACGGTTATTATAAAGGCAAACCACTTGGTAGTATTGGTCATCTTGCAGCATTTTCATTTCATGAAACAAAAAATATTATATCAGGTGAGGGCGGGCTTTTAGCTGTTAATGATGATACATTTAAAGAAAGAGCTGAAATTATTTGGGAAAAAGGTACAAATAGATCAGCTTTTTTTAGAGGAGAGGTAAATAAATATGGGTGGGTAGATATTGGTTCTTCTTTTTTGCCTTCCGATATAACTGCTGCATTTTTATATGCTCAACTTGAAAAAATAGAGAATATTCAACAACAGCGAATAAAAATATGGAATACCTATTATAATGGTCTTTTACCTCTTGAAAAAGAAGAAAAGATAAAATTACCTAAGATACCTAGCTATAGTACAAATAATGCTCATATGTTTTATTTAGTATGTAGAAGTATTGAAGAGAGACAAGAATTGATAAAATATCTCGGTAATAATTCGGTTAAAGCAGTTTTTCATTATTTATCGTTACATAAAAGTGATTTTTTTGCCAATAAACATGATGGTCGTGAGTTAATTAATTCAGATAAATTTACTAATACTTTAGTAAGGTTACCTTTTTATTATGAATTAAAAAACACACAACAAAAAGAAATTATTAATTTAATAAGAACATTTTTTTTTGGATAAATAATGGTATTATTCTCAAATAATTTAAACGTTTCTAGTCTTTTCAAAGACTCAAATAAAAGATTGGTAACTATTTTAACCTCAATACTGTTTTTAGCATATTTTTCACCATACATACTTAAAGGAAAGGACACTTATATATTAATACATGACAATTTAGACCAAATAAACACTAGAAATATTTTTAATAAAAAATTTGAAGGTACAATCTTGCCTGGTGATGTCATAGAAAATTTTGACATGCCTGGTGTAAAAGACGCTTTTAGAGATTTGAATACTTCTATAGCATCTTTATTTTATAAGTATTTAGGTTATTTCTGGGGATTTGTAGTTATAGAGTTTTTATACAGATTATTGGCTTTTATTGGTTTCTACTTTTTGATTAGAAGAATAACTGTAAATATTGATTTTCCAGATTTATTAAGGGGATTAATTGCATTTTCTTTTGTTTCTTTACCGTTTTGGCCTCAAGGATATTTGTCGGTAGCAGGAGTACCTATTTTAATACTAATGCTTCATAATTTGTATAAGAGAGAATATATAGGTTTTTCTTTCTTGGTTTTAGTTTTATTTCCCTTATTCTCCTCTTTTTCCTTATCCGGAATTTTCATACTTATGTTAGCAGGTCTATCCTTTTTGTATTTCTTAATAGTAAAGAGAGAATTCAATTTTTTCTATTTAATTGGGTTATCATTGTTAACTATTGGTTATATAGTTACTAATTATAACCTTTTTTTAATTCAGTTTCTTTATAAAATACCTACAAATAGATTAGAAACTCATTTTCCAACCTTAAATATTGTACAGTCTATACAGCGAATGAAAGATGTTTTTTTAAACTCACAATATCACGCACCGACTCTTCATTCTAAAATTATTTTACCTAGTTTATTAATTTTAATACCATATTTTTTGATTAAGCGCAACTTAATCTTCAAAAAATTAATCTTTGTAATAAGTTCATTTTTAATTTTTACATCTTCTATTTATGGGATATTTTATTATGAAGCCTTTAATAAATGGTATACCAGCTTAAATTTCGGTTTAAACTTATCTAGATTTTATATGATTTCTGTGGCTTTTTGGTATTTGTTATGGGCAATTATACTTATAAATTTTTATAAGAGTATTAAGAAAAAAGCTATAGCATTTATCGCTATTTTTTCTTTGGTTATTTTACAAATAGCTTATAATTCTTATAAATATACTGGGCTAGCCTATACTAATAAGCCAACTTTTAATCAAATTATGTCTGTCGAACAATTTGATGATATAACCGAAAAGTTAGATTTAGATCTTAAGAATGCTCGAATTGGTTGTATTGGTTTTTTCCCAAGTATTGCAAATTATAATGGGTTTAAAACAATTGGTGGATATCGTGCTTTTTATAATTTGAGCTTTAAGAATGATTTTCATAAAATTATTAAAGGTGAAATAGTGTTAAGTAAAGAGGCTAGTGACTATTTTTTGAATTGGGGAAATAGGGCTTACCTATTTGATGATGAATTACCTTTAAAAATGTCTTTTATTAATGGTAAATTTGTAGATAAAAAAAATGGTATTACTTCTAAACTAAACATTGATGAGCTAAAAAAAAGTAATGTAAATTACCTTTTTTCGACTTCTCCAATTATTAATACTGACGAATTAAAAATAGAAGAAATTTATAGAAGTAAGAAAAAATATTCTTACAATTTAATAGTTTACAAGATATGAATATTAGAAATAAATCAATTATTAAAATATGTTAGACTTAAATGGAAAGTCAATTCTTATTACTGGAGGAACTGGGTCTTTTGGTAAAACCTTTACTAAACTCATATTAAATAGGTTTCCAAACGTTAAGAGGCTAGTTATCTTCTCAAGAGATGAACAAAAACATTTTCAGATGGCTATGGACTATCCAGAAGAAAAATATAGCGCTTTGAGATATTTTGTTGGAGATGTTAGAGATGAAAAACGTTTAGTTAATGCCTTTGAATCAATTGATATAGTTATTCATGCTGCTGCAATGAAACATGTACATATTGCGGAATATAACCCGATGGAATGTGTAAAAACTAATGTCTTAGGAGCTGAAAATGTTATCAATGCTGCATTGCAAACTGATGTGAAGTCTGTAGTTGCGCTGTCTACTGATAAAGCAGCAGCACCAATTAATTTGTATGGAGCTACAAAACTTGCTTCTGATAAACTATTTGTAGCAGCAAATAATATTAGAGGTAAGAGGGATATTAAATTTTCTGTGGTGAGATATGGCAATGTAATGGGGTCTAATGGTTCTGTGATGCCATTTTTTTTAAAAAGACGAAAAGAAGGTATATTACCAATCACTGATTCTAGAATGACTCGTTTCAACATTAGCTTAGAGG
Source organism: Maritimimonas rapanae (assembly GCF_057837205.1). Taxonomy (NCBI): domain Bacteria; kingdom Pseudomonadati; phylum Bacteroidota; class Flavobacteriia; order Flavobacteriales; family Flavobacteriaceae; genus Maritimimonas; species Maritimimonas rapanae. The sequence continues at coordinate 858,559 of NZ_JBYQFI010000001.1, forward strand.
ATGGCTGTGAAATGGTCTTTAATGCAATTGAAAATGCTTGGGGAGGTGAAATTTTTATCCCTAAGATTCCATCTTATAAGGTCACCGACGTTGCAACTGCAATTGCTCCAGAATGTGAACAAAAAGTAGTTGGTATAAGGCCTGGAGAAAAATTACATGAAGAAATGATAACAGCTTCTGATTCTTTTAATACATGGGATCTTGGTAAATATTATACGATCTTACCCCAGAAAACAGTGTTTGATCTGAAAGACTATATAGCTTATTTTAAAGCTGTTAAAGTTAAAGAAGGATTTAACTATAACTCTGGGAAGAATAGCGAATGGGAAACCGTTGAAAGCCTTAGAACATTAATAAGACAACATGTAGATCCTAATTTCAAAGTATGATGAAACCTATACCATATGGTAGGCAGTTTATTGACCATGATGATATAAATGCTGTTATAGAAACATTGACTAGTGATTTCTTAACTCAAGGTCCGAAAGTAAAGGAGTTTGAAAGTGATTTTGCAAAGTACATTGGAGTAAAATATGCTGTGGCTGTTAACAATGCAACAGCAGGATTACATTTGTCAGTTTTAGCTTTAGGTTTAAAACCAGGAGAACGAGTTATTACAACCCCAATTACATTTGCAGCTTCTGCCAATTGTATACGATACGTAGATGGAGAGGTTTGGTTTGCTGATATAGATCCTAATTCTTATACGTTATCACTTAATAAAACAAGAGAGCTTATTGAAAGTAAACCGAAAGGCTTTTTCAAAGGTATTATACCTGTTGATTTTGGAGGTTTACCTGTTAATTTAGAACAATTTCGAAGCTTAGCAGATGAACATAATTTATGGATTATTGAAGACGCCTGTCACGCTCCTGGAGGGTATTTTATTGATAGTAAAGATAAAAAGCAAATGTGTGGTAATGGTATATATGCTGATATTGGAGTTTTCTCTTTTCACCCAGTGAAGCATATTGCTTGTGGTGAAGGAGGAATGATAACAACTAATTCAGAAGCGACTTATCAAAAACTTTTATCATTAAGAACACATGGTATTACAAAAAATAATATGTCTGAGAATCACGGCGGCTGGTATTATGAAATGCAAGAGCTAGGATTTAATTACCGATTAACTGACATTCAAAGTTCTCTTGGGATAATTCAACTTAGAAAAAATGAGATAGGGGTAGAGCGTAGGAATGAAATTGCTAATAGGTATAAAAAAGCATTTGAAGGGAAAATTAAACATCAATTACTGCCAGAAAATATGTATAATGCTCACCATCTATTTGTTATAGAGATTGATAAAAGAAAGGAGCTTTATAATTATTTAAGAATACATAATATCTATGCACAAATTCACTACATCCCCGTACATATATTGCCCTATTATAAAAACATAGGTTATGGAGATGCTGACTTAAGTAATTCTGAAAAGTACTATAATCATTGTATTAGCTTACCCATGTATCCTACTTTGAATGATGAAGAGCAGAACTATGTAATAGAAAAAGTTCTTTCTTTTACTAATGATACTTGATTAATTAATAATGGCTAATAAATTTATTTTAGGTACAGTACAGTTGGGGTTAGATTATGGAGTTAATAATAAAATTGGCAAACCATCATTAGACTCTTCTTTTGAAATACTAAATCATGCTTTTGATAGCGGAATTAAAATTCTAGACACTGCTGAAGCTTATGGAGAATCTCAGGATGTTATTGGTGCTTTTCATAAGAAGTATCCTGAAAAAAGATTTGATATTATTACAAAATTGTCTTCATATAAACCTATTGAGAAACAAAAAATAAAAAAAAGTATTATTGAAAATATTAAAAGGCTTAAAGTAGAAAAATTAAAAGGCTACATGTTTCATAATTTTAACAGTTTTATAGAAAATAATTATTGTTATGATGAAATGCTTATAGCAAAGCAAGACGGGTTAATAAATGAAGTTGGGATTTCTTTATATGAAAATGATGAAATAAAAATTATAGCAAAAGATTACAATCAATTTGATTTTATTCAAATACCTTTTAATTTATTTGATAACGAATCACAAAGGAAAGATGTAATTCTTTTTGCAAAATCAAAAGGGATTAAAGTTCATGTACGATCTTTATTTTTACAAGGCCTTTTTTTTAAGCCTGTTAATACAATAAGTAAAAAATTTCCTCCTTTAGCTGATCATATAAAATCAATAATAGAAATATCTAAGCTTTATAAAGTAGATATTGCAACTTTGGCAATTCAATATGTAAAACAAAAACAATATATTGATAAAATATTAATTGGAGTTGATAGTGTTAACCAGTTAGATAGTAATATTTTAGCAATTACTAAAAAAGTGAAAATACCTCACAAGGTTATAGATGAAATTAATGTTGAAAGAACAGATTTATTGAATCCATCTAATTGGAATTAAATGAAAGTTTTAGTTATTACACAAGCAAGATCTGGTTCTACTAGATTACCAAGTAAAGTACTTAAAAAGATATGTGATAAAACACTATTAGAAATTCACATTGAAAGAATAAAATCTTCAAAAAATATTGATGAGATATGTATAGCAACTACAATTAATAAGGATGATGATGTTATAGAGAATTTAGCTAACGAATTGGATGTTAATTTTTTTCGAGGTAGTGAGAATGATGTGTTAGATAGATTTTATAAAACTGCCATAAAATTTAGACCTGATTACATAATAAGGTTAACCTCAGATTGTCCATTAATTGATCCCTCTTTAATAGATGAAATAACTTTAGAAGCAAAACGTAGAAAACTAGATTATTATGCTAATGTATTTGAGGAAAAATACCCAGATGGACAAGATATTGAAATTTTCACATTCAATACTTTAGAGATAGCATGGAAAAGAGCTAAACTGAATTCAGATAGAGAGCATGTAACTACGTTTATAAGAAAAAATTCAAGTTTTTTGAAAGGCGATTTATTCATTTCTGATAATCATTATTTACAATCTAATTACAGTAATGTTAGACTAACTGTAGATGAACATAATGATTTTGAAGTTATAAGTATATTAATAAAAGATCTAGGTTTAAAAGAAGACTGGAAAACTTATGCCGATTATTATTTGGCAAATGATAAGATTAAGTCTTTAAATGAAAATATCAAGAGAAACGAAGGATATAAAAAGTCTTTACTTAAAGATTAAATGAATAATTATGAACAAAAGAACTGGGCAAAAATTATATAAAAAAGCAAAAACAATAATCCCAGGAGGTACTATGTTACTTTCTAAGAGACCAGAAATGTTTTTGCCTGAAAATTGGCCATCTTATTTTTCAAAAGCTAAAGGATGTAAAGTATGGGATTTAGACGGTAATAAATATATTGATATGTCTATTATGGGAATTGGTACTAATACACTTGGTTATGGTAATGATAAAGTAGACAAAGCAGTATCAGATGTTATAATAAAGGGCAACATGAGTACATTAAATTGCCCAGAAGAAGTGTATTTAGCTGAGAAGTTAATAGAATTAAATCCCTGGGCTCATATGGTAAGATTTGCTCGTAGTGGAGGAGAAGCAAATTCTATTGCAATTCGAATTGCAAGGGCCGCTTCAGGTAGAGATAAAGTTGCCATATGTGGTTACCATGGGTGGCATGATTGGTATTTATCTGCAAACCATAATCAAGGAGATAATTTATCAAATCATTTATTATCTGGTTTAAATCCAAATGGTGTTCCAAAGAATTTAAAAAATACTGTTTACCCATTTCATTATAATAATTTTGAAGAGCTTCAAAGTATTGTTGATAATAATGACATAGGAGTAATTAAAATGGAGGTAGAAAGAAACTTTGGTCCCAAAGATGATTTCTTGATAAAGGTAAGAGAATTGGCAACTAAGAATAATATCGTTTTAATTTTTGATGAATGTACTTCAGGTTTTAGAGAAACATTTGGAGGTATCTATAAAAAATATGGAGTTGAACCAGACATGGCTATGTATGGCAAGACATTAGCTAATGGATATGCTTTGACCGCTGTAGTAGGAAAAGAATCTGTTATGGAAGCAGCACAAAACTCTTTTATTAGTAGTACTTTTTGGACTGAAAGAATAGGGCCTACAGCTGCTTTAAAGACTTTAGAAGTTATGGAAAAACTAAAGTCTTGGGAATTAATTACTACTATAGGAGAGAAAGTAAGACAAGGGTGGTTATCCGTTGCAAATAGTAATGACATTTCAATTAACATATCAGGAATACCATCTTTAAGCACTTATTCTTTTAATTCTACATTTAGTTTAGAATACAAAACTTTCATAACGCAAGAAATGCTAAAAAAAGGGTTTTTAGCTAGCACAAATTTTTACGCCTGTATAGAGCATAAAGATGAATTTATAGATAATTATTTATTAGAGCTGAATTCTATTTTTAAAATTATTTCAAAATGTGAAAATGGAGAAAAGAATATCTATGAGTTATTAGAAGGTCCAGTATGTCATTCAGGGTTTAAAAGATTAAATTAATGATAACAAACCCAATTATTTTAAGGGTAGATGGAAACTCTAAAGTAGGTTTAGGTCATATTTATAGGTGTATTGCATTAGCTTTAATTTTAAAGGAGAAGTTTGAAATTATTTTTTTAACAAGTAATTCTACCTTAGTTGAACCAATAATTAAATCTAAATGTAGTTTTAAGTTAATTCCTGAAGAAATAAATATAGAAGATGAGCCTAAGTGGCTTTATAACAAATATAATGACCATTTAATCGTATTAGACGGTTACCAATTTGATAAACAATATCAATCAAAACTCAAAGAACATAATTTTACTTTTGTTTATATAGATGACTTAAATCAAGGCAATCAAATAGCAGACTTAATTATAAATCATACTCCAGGTTTAATAGCTGAAGATTATAAAATATCTAAGAATACTAAACTAGCGTTAGGTTTGAAATATGCTTTACTGAGACCCTCTTTTTTAAACTTTAATAGAGAAAAGCTACCAGAAATTAAAGAAATAAAAAAACTTTTTATTTTGTTTGGGGGGGCAGACCCTTATGATTTCACTTTTAAAGCTGCCAATAATTTAATACAGTTAAAATCTATAAAAAAGATAAATATTGTTCTAGGTGCTGCATATCAACATCAGGAAATTTACAAGCTAAAAAATAATAAGATTGCTATTTATGAAAATCTTTCTGAAAAAGAAATGATAATTTTAATGAAGAACTCAGATTTGGCCATAACACCTGCAAGTACTACCAGTTTAGAGTTAGCTTCACTAGGAATTCCGATGTTATTGGGTTATTTCGAAGAAAATCAAAAAAACATTTATAATGGATTATTATTAAAAGAATGCGTTTATGGTTTAGGGAATTTTAAAAAATTTAATTTTACAGACTTAACAGATAAAATATTTCCATTTATTACATTAGAAGATATTAACTCTAAAAGAAAAAAGATAGTTAAACTTTTTGCATCAAATACTAAAAGTAATATTCTTAAATTATTTGATCAGTATGAACTTTTAAGCTTAAGAAAAGTAAGGGGATCTGATGCAGAATTTGTTTTTAAGCTTTCTAATGAAACATTGGTAAGACAAAATTCGTTTAGTACTGAAGCAATAAAGTTTAGTGATCATAAAAAATGGTTTGTCAAAGAGATTAACAGTAAAAACCTTTTTTATATTATTGAATATAAAAAGACGCCTATTGGTCAAGTCAGATTTAAAATATTAGAAGACAATTCAATTATAGGAATATCAATTTCAAATAAATATAGAGGAAAAGGTTATGCATTTAAATCTTTAAAATTAGCCATTAATGAATATTTTAAGCAAAATAATTTACCCATTTTTGCCTACATAAAAAAAACAAATAAGCCATCGTTAAAGTCATTTGAAAAATCTGGGTTTTTACTTCATGAAGAAAGGCTAATTCATAATAATGAAAGTTTTATATACGTGTTTAAAAAATGAGAATAGGGAATTTTAAAATAGGAATAGGTAGTACTTTTATTATTGCAGAACTTTCAGCTAATCATGGGAATAGTATCAATATTGCTATTGATACTATAAAAGCTGCAAAAAGGGCTGGCGCAAATGCAATTAAATTACAAACCTATACTGCTGATACTATAACTATAGATAGCGACAATGAAGATTTTGTAATTTATGGAACTATTTGGAATGGGAAAACTTTGTATGAATTATATGAAGAAGCACACCTTCCATGGGAGTGGCATGAAGAATTATTTAAAGTAGCCAAAGAAGAGGGATTAATTTGTTTTTCATCACCTTTTGATATTTCAGCCGTTGACTTTTTAGAAAATTTGAAAGCACCTGCTTATAAAATTGCTTCTTTTGAAATTACAGATATACCGTTAATTGAATATGCAGCTAGTAAAGGAAAACCGATGATTATATCTACAGGTATAGCAACTCACGAAGATATTAAGTTGGCAGTTGATACCTGTAGAAATGTAGGTAATAATGATATTGTTTTATTAAAAACTTCATCACAATATCCAGCTAAAATAGAAGATGCCAATTTAAAAATGATACCAGATATGGCTAAAAATTATAATGTTTTAACTGGTTTATCTGATCATACTAAAGGAGAGCTTATTCCTACGGTAGCTACAGCTTTAGGAGCAACAGTAATTGAAAAACATTTTATTTTGGATAAATCTATTGGTGGGCCTGATGCATCTTTTTCATTAGACGAAAAAGAGTTTAAAGAGATGGTAAACAGCGTGAGAAATGTCGAAAAATCTCTTGGCATTATTGATTATTCATTATCAGAAAAAGCATCTAATAGCAGAGTGTTTTCTAGATCTTTATACATAACAAAAGATGTAAAATCTGGAGATTTAGTTAGTAAACTAAATGTTAAATCTGTTAGACCTGGATTTGGTTTGCATCCTAAATATTTTAATGATATTCTTGGTAAATGCTTTGTTACAGATATAAAAAAGGGTTCACGATTGAAGAAAAGTCATTTTAAATAATGAAAATAAATTTTAATATTTTCAAATCTAAATTGGCAAAAGACTCAGCTATTTATACATTTTCAGATGTATTAAATATGGCAATACCTTTTCTATTATTGCCGATTCTAGCAAGATATTTAACACCAGAAGATTATGGGGTTTTAACGGTATTTACGTCTATTATTGCTGGAGTATCTATTTTTGTAAGTTTACAAGTAGAATCTGCTGTTAATGTAAATTTTTATAAGCTAGATAAGAAAGAATTATCAATTTATATATTCAATGTTTTTATTATAGCCACAGTGGCTTTTATAGTATTACTTTTATTGAGCGTTTTGTTTAAGAATTATCTTGAAGAAAAATTTACTATCACCTATTCTTGGGTCTTATTGGCTATAATTGTTTCATATACCAATATATTAACTTCAATTAATACGAATCTGTGGATTATGGAAAAAAGACCAATACCATTTGCTACATTTAAAATATTAAATACAATCATAAATTTGGGTTCTTCATTATTATTTGTAGTTGTATTTTTAATGTCTTGGCAGGGTAGAGTGACTGGAATTCTAATAGCTGCGTTTTCTTTTTCGTTGTTTAGCTTAATACTTTTATTAAAAAGAAATTATATAAAGTTTACTTATAGTAAAAAATATATAGCTGATGCTCTAAATTTTGGTATCCCTTTAATTCCATACCAATTAAGTGGATGGATACGAAATGGAGGTATTATTTTTCTATTAATTTTTCTTGTAGGCAAAAATGAAACAGGTTTATATAGTGTCGGAGCTAAGTTTGCTTCTCTTATATATGTTTTGTCAATGGCATTTTCAAAAGCTTGGGCACCTTTTCTCTACGGAGAACTATCAGCAGAAATTGATTTTAATATGAAAAAGAAAATAGTTAAAATTACTTATGCTACTTTCTTTGGATATATGTTGTTAGCTTTATTATTAACAATTAGTGCTCCATATTTAATTAAAATAATATTTCCTAGCTCTTACAATGATTCATATTTGTATGTTGGATATTTGGTTTTTGGGGCTGCTTTTCAGGCTATGTATATTATGATTGTTCAGTATTTATATTTTGAAAAAAAAACAAAATATGTTGCCTACATTACTTTTGCTATTTCTATAATCAATATGGCTTTAGCTTATTTGTTGATTAATATGAATGGATCAATTGGAGCTGCTCAGGCAAATACCATTAGCTTTTTCTTATCGTTTGTAGTAATATGGTATTATAGTAATAAAGTTTATAAAATGCCATGGAATTTATTAAAAAGTAAGGTTTGAAGTTTTATAGCTTTAAATATCTAGATAGATTGATGTTTATTATTGATGTTGGACTAATAAACACATTAAAATCAAACATACCTCAAGAAAAAAAATCTTTAAGGTTAAGGATTTACAATAGGTTTAGATCTGCTTACAAGAAATTTTTATATACCCCAATTTCATTAATTTTTAAAAAAAGAAATGATAGCAAAGTAAAAAATAAAACTTGGCTAATACATGAGTCAATTAATAATTATAGGGCTCTTGAAAATCTCAAAAATAATAATAATGTCTTTGTTAAACCAAATGATAATATTGTTTATCGATTTTTATTCATTTACAAACTACTATATTCTGTACCGTTATTTTTTTGGCTACTCAATAAGAGAAAATTAAAATGGTTTTTTATGTATTATGATGCTCTTGGCTTACTTGAGGAAAGTCATCGTTTAGTAAAAAGATATAAACCAAAAAAAATAATTTTTGCTAACGATATTAATCCCTATCAAGTGGCACTTAAAATTGTGGGGAAGAATCTAAGTATACCAACGTATTATTTTCAACATGCATGTATAACTGAGTTTATGCCTCCTTTAGATTTTGACGTTGCATTTTTAGAGGGGCAAGACTCTTATGATAAATATATTAAAAAAGGCAAAATTGAATCAGAAGTCGAATTGATAGGGATGATTAAGTACCAGGATTCAAAATTTCAAATAAATACTTCAATTGAGGTTAAAAAAATAGGAATTGGTTTAAATACACTAGATTCTGTTGATTATATAAATGAAATTATCGATTTAATAGAATCCAACTTTCCTAATATTGATTTACATGTCAGAAAACATCCTGGTGATGACAGAGAGTTATTTCATAAAAGAGAAAAGTTAATTGTGAGCGATTCTAAAGTTGAAGATGTTTTCACATTTTTAAATAAGATTGATTTATTAATTTCTGGAGACTCTTCAATATTATTAGAAGCCGCTTTATTGAATGTAGTACCAATATATTATAAATTTAATAATGCATCATTATTCGATGTTTATGGTTTCGTGAAAAATGGATTAGCAGAATTTGCTAAGGATGTTGATGAATTGAACAATTTAATAAAAATACAAGTGATTCAAAAGTCTCAAGTTATTGAAAGAACAGGATATTATAATGAGTATATTAAAACAAAAATTGATTATAGGACTAAGCTTAGAAAGTATGATCTTTTAGACTAGTTAAATTATGAAAAAGAAAATTTTAATAGTATCTACTTCTTTTTTTCCTATGAATTCTCCTAGATCTTTTAGAACTACAGAATTGGTAAAAGAATTTTCTAGAATAGGACACGATGTTACAGTTCTTACAACGAAAAGAGGAGCTATACATCAAAATTTTGAAAGTAAATTTAATGTAACTATTCTTGATTTAGGAAAACTAGGTAGTAATTCTAATATAAAACACAGTTTTTTATTTAAAGCCTTTTATAAATTATTGAAGATTCTATTTGAATATCCTGATATAAATATTTTTTTTAAAATTAAAAGAGAATTAAAAATGCTTTCAGGGTTTGACCTACTAATTTCCATTGCATCCCCTCATCCTACTCATTGGGGAGTTGCTAGTGTTTGGAATAAAGAAATTGCTAATTATTGGATTGCTGACTGCGGAGACCCATTTATGGGACCTACACTAGACCGTTTTAAAAAACCTTTTTACTTTAAATACATAGAAAAGTGGTGGTGTAAAAAAGCAGATTTTATAGCCATACCATTTAAGGGTGCTAAAGAAGCATATTATAAAAATTTTCACAATAAAATTAGGATTATCCCTCAAGGGTTCAATTTTGAAGAATCTGGATACAAATCTTTTACTTATAATAGAAATAGGATTATTACTTTTGCATATGCTGGTGGTTTTATACCTGACAACAGGGATCCAAGAGTATTTATAGAATATATATTGTCTACTAAATCTGATTTTAAGTTTTATATTTTTTCTAAAACAAGAGATTTTGTCTTACCACTTATTGATAAAGATGATGATAGAATTGAATTTAAAGATTATTTACCTAGAAAAGAATTACTTAATTTTTTGAGCAAAATGGATTTTCTTTTAAGTATTGATAACAATATAGAGACTCAATTACCTAGTAAATTGATTGATTATGGTTTGACCAAAAGACCTATCTTATCTATAAAATCAAAAGAGTTAAATAAAACTGTTGTTGATGAGTTTTTTGAGTCAGATTTTTCTAATCAATATGTTATAAATGAGTTTGATCAATTTAGAATTGAGAATGTATGTAGTAACTTTCTTAAGTTAGTTAAATAATTATGCAAAGTATTGAACATAAAGATAGAGGTATTTATGCATTAATAATGTTTTTTATTTGGCCATTTTTAAGCGTTTTTTTTGCTTTTAAATCTTATAGAAGACCTTGGGCTAAAAATATAATTTGGCTTTTCATTGCATTTTACGGATATACAATGGTTATTTCTAACAGTGAAATGGATGCTAATAGGTTGTTGATCAATTTTAATTATTATTTAGGTAATGTGAGTAGTTTTGGTGATGTTATTGAAATTATTAAAGCTCAACCAGATATTTTCATGCCTTTTTTTAATTATGTCATGACTCGATTGACAGATAATCCTAGAATTTATTTATTTTCTTTAGCTATTATTTTTGGATTCTTTTACTCTAGAAATTTATGGATATTATTAAAACTTAAAAAAGGGAATTTCAAAAAATTTGGTATTACTTTATTTGTTTTTTTTATTTTTATTGTACCATTTTGGGAAATTAACGGTTTTAGGTTTTGGACATCAACAAATATATTTATATATGGAATTTTTCAATATTTTTTTAGCAATAAAAAATATTTATTAGTATTATCATATCTTACAATCTTCTTACATTTTTCTTTTCTCTTTCCAGTATTAATATTGTCAACTTATTTGCTCTTTGGTAGAAAAATATATTTGTATTACTTTTTATATGTGTTTTCATTTTTCTTTTTACAGATATCTCCAAAAACGGTTAACTCTTCGGTAAATTATTTTTCATTGCCTACTGCAATTGAGAATGAAATATTAGCTTATTCAGATGAAAGATATGTGGAAAAACGACAAAATAGAAAAAAACAAGATTTAAACTGGTATGTTAATTTAGGCCCTATTACTGCTAAATATATGACTTTGATATTAATATCGTTGACAGTATTTAGATTTAGATATCTTTTAAACAAAGAAAAATTAGAATCCATTTTTTCACTTTCATTGCTTTTTTCATCTTTTTCACTTTTAATTTCTTCAGTTCCTTCAGGAGCTAGATTTATTGCAATCTCTTATCTTTTGGTATATTCATGTTTGTTTTTGCTTTTTCAAAACCAGAAAGTTCAAGTTCCAATATTGGTAAAAAATTTCTCATATTTTTCCATTTTTTTTTACGTATTAATTATGATTAGAATTGGTTTTGATACAGTAGGAGTTTCTACAGTTTTCGGTAATCCTATATTAGCCTCAATAATGAATATTGATATTGCTTTAATTGATTTGATTAAATGATTGAGGTCGAAAATTTTAACTAAGTAGAATAATAGATATGTGCGGAATTACAGGTTTTATTGATTTTAATAGGAAATCTAATAATGAAATATTAGGACTTATGACTAAAACTTTACATCATAGAGGACCTGATAATATAGGAATTGATTTTTATAATGAAGATGACTTTCAATTAGGAATGGGGCATGCTCGACTTAGTATTATTGATTTGAGTTCTGCTGGGAATCAACCTATGAATGATCAAGAATTATCTATTATATTAAACGGAGAAATTTATAATTATAATGAAGTTAAAGAGGTTTTAATTGATCTTGGATATAATTTTATCTCAAATTCCGACACGGAAGTAATCTTAAAAGCCTTTACACATTGGGGAACAAAATGTGTAGATAAGTTTATTGGAATGTTTGCTTTTGCTTTATATGATAAAAGTAAAAAAGAAGTTTTCTTATGTAGAGATAGGGCTGGTGTAAAACCCTTATATTTTTATCAGAAGGATGGTTTAATATTGTTTGGCTCTGAGCTAAAATCATTCCATAAACATCCAGATTTTAATAAAGAGATTGATAATTTTTCTCTTTACCAGTATATGCAATTTGGATATATACCCGGCGATTTATCCATATTTAAATATGTGAGTAAGGTACCAGCTGCTCACTGGTTAAAAATAACATTAAAGTCTAACGAAAAAGAATACATTAATTATTGGGATCTTTCCAAATATTTTCAAAAACCTGTTTTAGATTATAATTATTCTGAAGTTAAAAATCAAGTAAAGAAATTATTAATATCATCTTGCAAGTATCGTATGGTTTCTGATGTCCCAGTTGGAATTTTTTTAAGCGGAGGATATGATAGCTCTTTAGTTACAGCAATATTACAAAATGACAGTACTAATAAAATAAAGACCTTTACTATAGGCTTCCCTGATGGAATAGATGAGTCGTCTTATGCTAGTGAGGTGGCAAATAGATTAGGAACAGATCATATAAGTTATAATTGTACACATAAAGAAGCCCGGGATATAATTCCAGAATTACCTTATTATTATGATGAACCTTTTGCTGACATCTCAGCAATCCCTTCAATTTTAGTGAGTAGATTAGCAAAAAAAGATGTAACCGTAGCTTTATCAGCTGACGGAGGAGATGAACTATTTGCAGGATATTCTTGGTATAGTAATTTTTATAAAAGATATTCAGAAATAAACCAAATCCCTAAAATTTTTAATCCAATAGCTTCTTTAGCATTGGGAGCTTTAGGGGAAATGCTACCTAATAACCACACAAAACATAGAATTGAAGGTTTAAAAGAAATTTTAAAAACCGAACCAGAAAGTAGGTTAATAGAGCTTATTTATCAATCTAGAAGATTACCAGATGTTTTTAACAAGAAATTATTTATTAGTGTTCATAAAAGTAAACCAGATATATTTTTAAAGAATTATGAGAAATTAAATGGTGATTTTTCCCCAATGATGTTACTAGATTATACTATGAACCTAAAAGATTGTTTACTAGTGAAAGTAGATAGAGCTACAATGTCTACATCGCTAGAAGGAAGAGAACCGTTGATGGATCATAGATTGGCTGAACTGGCTGCCCAAATACCTATGGAATATAAATACGATGGTAAAACGTTTAAGAAAATTCTTAGAGATATAACCCATGATTATTTGGATCCAAAAATAATGGATAGACCTAAAGTTGGTTTTGATTTGCCTATATCTCGATATTTAAAAAATGAACTTAGTTATTTAATAGATGAATATTTGTCAGATAGTTCAATTCGAAAAACTCAAGCTTTTAATCCAGCTTTTGTATCCGGTTTAGTTACAAAGTTTAAAAATGATAGTTTGTTATATAATCCAGTTATCTGGCGAATACTAATGTACCAGATGTGGTTTTTCAAATGGATGAATTAATAAGATTTTTTAATGTATAGTAAATATTTTAAGACATTTTTAGGAAGAAATTATCACAATTTAAAAGGATGGAAAACTAATAGAAAAATTATTGTATTTGAGTCTGATGATTGGGGTTCAATAAGGATGCCCTCTAAGAAAGTTTACAAGTATTTATTAAATAAAGGAATTGACGTTGATAAAGATCCATTTACTAGATATGATTCTTTAGCAAGTGAAGATGATCTTTCTGCGTTATTTGACATATTAATAGGTTTTAGAGATAAAAATGATAATTATCCTATTATTACTGCAAATGCCATTATGGCAAACCCTGATTTTGATAAGATTAAGAGCAGTGAATATACCGAGTACAGTTATGAAATATTTACTAACACTCTCAGTAGTTATGATAATCATGAAAAATCATTTTCACTTTGGAAAGAAGGTCTTAGTAGTAAAATATTTTACCCACAATTACATGGTAGAGAACATTTAAATGTAAAAAGATGGTTAGAAAATTTAAAGCTTAACGTTAGTGAGGTTAAGACTGCTTTTGATAGTTATATGTTTGGTTTAAGCTCAAAATACTCTAATTTGAAGGGTAAAAGTTATATGGCTGCCTTCGATATAGAAAGTTTAGATGAAGTTTCTTTTATAAGAGAATCATTAAGCGAGGCTGAAAAGTTGTTTATTAAAAAGTTTGGGTATTCTTCCGATACATTCATAGCACCTAATTATACTTGGAGCAGTGAAGTTGAAAACATTCTAAATGAGATTAACATAAAATATATACAATCTTCTAGAAAACAAGTATTACCTACTTATTATAAGGGGAAAGAATTGAAAAATAAGAAACATTTTGTTGGAGAAAAAAATGAACTCAATCAGATTTATCTTGTAAGAAACTGTATTTTTGAGCCGTCATTACCAGAATACAAAAATCCTGTTGAAGAAACTTTGCAACAAATTAAATCCTCATTTTTTTGGAAAAAACCTGCAATAATTTCAACCCATAGATTAAATTACATTGGTTATATAGATGAAAAAAATAGAATTAAAAACCTTAGACTCTTTAAAAAAATGTTAGATCAAATTGTAAATAAATGGCCAGATGTTGAGTTTATGACTTCAAAAAATCTTGGAGATTTAATATCGAGCGGCAATAATTGAATTTAAAAACAAAAAAATAATATGAACTTTAGATATTCTAAAGCGTTTAAAATCCCTAGAAAAATAGCCAAGTACTTTTTTAGTTTTATTAATCCAGTGGTTGTTGAAATCTGGCCATTACCCAAGGTTAAATCAATAGAGGAAACTTTAAATAAATTAACTAATGATAAATGCTCCATTTCAAGATATGGAGATAGCGAATTTTTATATATAATAGATGAACTTAATTTACCATATCAAAAATTTGACAGTTTGCTCAAAAAAAGAATGATAGAAATTTTAAATTCTGAAGATAAAAATATTTTAGTTGGGTTGCCTATAGGTTATCATTCACTAGATAATCTGAAGAAATCTAGTAAGTTGTTATGGAGAAGTCAAATTTCATGGATATACCCGAGACTAAGAAAATATTTAAACCTTTCAAAAGATTATTATAATTCGAGTATCACAAGAGTATATATAGATTATGTGAATAAAAATCACTGTAAAAGATGGTTCGAAAACTTAAAATTATTATGGTATCAAAGAGATATTGTTATTATTGAAGGCGATAAAAGTCGATTAGGTGTTGGTAATGATTTATTCTCAGATGCTAATCAAATAGAAAGAATATTGGGTCCAGCTCACAATGCCTTTTCGTTTTATGATGATATTTTTAATTATGCTAAAAAAATTAGTAAAAAAAAATTGATACTTATTGCGATGGGGCCAACAGCTACTGTATTATCCTATGACTTAGCAAAACTAGGGTATCAAGCTATTGATATAGGCAATATCGATATAGAGTATGAATGGTATTTGAGAAGTGCCCAAGAAAAAATAAAAATTCCAAATAAATATACTAGTGAGGCTAAAGGTGGAAGGATTGTAGATGAAATAAATGACGATCTATACGAATCTCAAATATTGATTAAATTTGAATAAAAGGGAAAAAAAGATTTGTGTAATAGGTCCATCATTAAAAATGGGAGGAATGGAACGAGCTAGTTGTAATATGGCTAATGCATTGCAAAATAGAGATTCTGTTAATGTGACTTATTTAGCAATGTTTAACCAGCAAATTTTTTTTAAATTAAATAAAAGTATAAATTTTATACAACCTCCAAAAAGCATAAATACTAATAGACTTAATCTTTTAAAAACAATTCTTTGGCTTAGAAAAGAAATAAAACATCTTAGGCCAGATGTAATATTAGTATACAATTTTTTTTATTCTGCTATAGCATTAGTAGCTCTTTTTAAATCTGGAAATAAAATCTTTATAAGTAATCGGGCATCACCATTATATAAATGGCCTTTTTTTATTAAGATTTTTAACTATTGTATTTTTAGACTCATTCCTCCAACGGGAGTGATAGCACAAACCAATGTTGCTAAACTATATCAGAAAAAGCTATTTCCAAAAAAAACACCTATAAAAGTCATTCCCAATATATTAAGAACTGTAAATAAATATAATTTTGAAAAAGAAAATCAAATTCTTGCTGTCGGAAGATTAAATGATCATTTAAAAGGATTTGATAGATTAGTTAAAGCATTTGTAAAAGTTGATAATAATTGGAAACTTGTTTTTGCAGGCGGAGATGAAGAAGGTGAAAAACTAAAATCACTATCTAAAAGCTTAAATATTGAGGATAGAATTTTTTTTTTAGGAAAAGTTATAGATATAGATAAAGTATTTTCTAAATCAAAAATATTTGTAATACCGTCTAGAAGTGAAGGATTTCCAAATGCTTTATGTGAAGCAATGGCCAATGGGTTAGCTTGTATTTCTTTTGATTTCATCGCTGGCCCTAGAGATATTATTGAACCTGGAGTCAATGGTTTGATAGTAGAAAATGGAAATACAGAAAAACTTTCCGCAGTTATAAATGAGTTAATAAATGACGAGAAAAAAAGGGTTTACCTGGGTAAGAATGCAGAAAAAATAAAAGAAAAACTTAATGAAAGAGTTATTGTTGAAAAAGTCTTAAATTTTGTTGTTTCAAATTAGATAAATATTATAAAAAATAGTTTTTAAATGTGTGGAATTTTTGGTGTAGTTTCAAAAAATGAAATTGACTATAATAAGTCAAAAGAAGCATTAAACACATTAACGCATAGGGGGCCAGATCAATGGAATGAGTATTCTAATAAAAATATTTTTATTGGACATAGAAGACTAAGCATATTAGACTTATCTGAGCAAGGTAGACAACCTATGATTGATAATGAAGAAAACGTAATTATTACAGTAAATGGTGAAATATATAATTTTAAAAAATTAAGAAATGAATTAAAATTAAAATATAATTTTAAAAGTACTTCAGATTCTGAAGTTATTTTGCATGGTTATAAAGAATGGGGAATTGAGAAACTTTTAGATAAAATCGACGGAATGTTTTCTTTGATTATTTATGATAAGAAGGATGACAAGATTTTTTTATGTAGAGATAGAGTTGGAATTAAACCTCTCTACTATGGTTTCTTCGAAAATACTTTAGTTTGGGCATCTGAATTAAAAGCAATCGAAAATTATTATGGAGAGAAAAATTTAAAATATGATAATACTGCTCTTTATGATTTTTTCACATACCAATATATACCTACACCTAAAACATTATATAAAAATATATACAAATTAAGCCCAGCAAGTTATATTAGTTTTGATATTAAGAATTTATCATTTAAAGAAGAAATATACTGGGAAGTAGATTTATCGATTAAACCAGCAAATATCAAATCAGCTGCGGTAAATATTAAAAAATTGCTTAAAGAATCTGTCTATGAGCAAATGGTTAGTGATGTACCAGTTGGATTTTTTTTAAGCGGAGGTATTGATTCTAGTGTTGTAGTAAGTTTAGCCTCACAATTAAGTAATAAAATAGAAACATTTTCTATTGGATTTACGGATAAACAACATGATGAAACATATTTTGCTGATAAGGTTGCCAAACTTTTTAAAACCAAACATCATAAAAAAATACTTAATCAAAATAATAGTAAAGAGCTGTTAAGTAAAATAAGAAAATGGTATGATGAACCTTTTGCTGATCTTTCTTGTATTCCAACTTATTTAGTTTCAGAATTTGCCAGAAATAATGTAACTGTAGTCTTAACAGGCGATGGAGGGGATGAAGTTTTTGGAGGGTATAAGTGGTATAAAGCTTTTCATTTAATCTCAAAAATACCTTTTCGTAAAACAGGTTTTATGAAACTAATAGCTAGAATAACAGCCCCGATATTAGTTAAAATTAATAGCAAATTATGGAGAGTAAAATTAATAAATTTAGCTGACCTTGAATTATATACTAAATTAATGGGAGGTATGTTAGCTGAAGAGAAAAAAGATCTGAAATTTTTTTTTAAAATAGAAGATCAATATGATGATTATTGGTATTATAGAAAATATTATAAAGAAAATTTAGATGTTATTACTCGGTTACAATATTTAGACTTTAAAACATATTTGCATGATGATATTCTTACTAAAGTTGACAGAGTGAGTATGAGTGTAGCTTTAGAGTGCAGAGTGCCATTTTTGTCTAGAAAAGTGATAGAATATTCTTTTTCATTGCCGGTAGAAGTGAGAAACCCAAAAGGAGAATTAAAGGGGATTCTTAAAAAAGCTATGGAAGATACTCTTCCAAATGAGATACTTTATCGAGAGAAGAAAGGATTTAGCATTCCTACTCAAAAATGGAGAGATGAACTATATGGAAAGCACAAAAATAGACTGTACAAAATTTTAAATGATTCATTCAATATAAAAGTGTGATTGTTAAAGATAAAGAAAGAATTAAAGTTGTTGTTTTAGTGGATAAAGATATACCTTCGGATCATTCTTTTATTCAAGGTGTACTTGAAAAAAATCTACCAAATCAAAATTGCGAAGTAACATTTGTAGGTTATAAAAGTAATCTTAACGTTCCAACTGACAAGAATGTTAATTTTATAACTATAAATAACAAGCCCGATAACTTTTTTTTAAACAAGTTGCATAAGCTGTATTATTTTACTAAAAAAATTAATCAGCTAGAAATTCAAGATATATTGTTTTCAAGAAATGACCCAATATATTTATTAATTGGATGGTGGCTAAAAGTTAACAATAAGATTAAATTGCATTTCCATCAAATATCACATTTACAGGCTTTTACTACTTCTGAGAAGAGTCTTCTGTTTAAAATGAAATCTAAAGGAGATAAATTACTTAGAGGCTTTTTCTTGAATTATGTAGATAGGATATTACTAATAAGTCAAGAAATGCAGAACTTCTTAGAAGAAAAATGGAAGAAGCAGAAGTCTAAGTTTTTAATTTTTCCACTTGGGGTTGAAACATCTGACTTCTTAGATTTAATTGATTATCATAGTAGAGACTATGATTTAACTTATATAGGTACTTTGTCAAGAAGTAGAAAGGTAGATGTTATAATAGACGCTTTGAAAATTTATAACTCAAATTATGGAAAAATTAATCTTCATATTTGGGGGAGTTCTCATAATGAGAATGATAATTTGTACTTAAGTGAATATGTGAAAAAGAATAATCTTGAAGATTCAGTTTATTTTCATGGTAAAGTAGAACGAAAAATTGTTTTAGAAAAATTAAAGAATTCTAAAATAGGTTTGTCTACAATACCTAGTGATGGAATTCTTAAGCAAATTTCGCCGACCAAACTTATGGAATATCTTGCTGCAGGTTGTTGTGTAATAGGAACAAAGGGAATACCTGAACAAGAAACTATTATTAATTCTTGCTACGGGAATAATGAACTTGTTGATTTTTCTGCTGAACAAATAGCGCTTAAAATTTCAGAGATCTTAAGAAATAATGAACTTTCTTCTCAATTATCCAAAAAGGGTAGAGACTATATTTTAGAAAAAAGATCTTATAACCAATTGGGAGAAAAATTATATAAAGAGATTACTTCTTTAATTAACAAATAAATACAGCCAAGTAGTTTGAAGAAAAAGATAATTAGAGTTACTACCGTACCTATCTCAATGAATATAATTCTTAAAGGGCAGCTTAACTTTATGAGTAAGTATTTTGAAATAGTTGGTGTTACAAGTTATGACAAAAAACATTTTGAAGAAATAAAGGAAAGAGAAGGGATTAGGATGTATGAAATCAATATGTCAAGAGACATATCAATAATAAAAGATATCATTTCTCTCTTCAAATTTTTTTTCTTTTTCTTAAGAGAAAAACCAGATATAGTGCATACTCATACGCCAAAAGCAGGATTATTAGGCATGATAGCTTCAAAATTTGCTGGTGTTCCTATAAGAATTCACACAATTGGCGGACTGCCTCAAACTAATTTAAAAGGTGTTAAAAGAAAAATTCTTGATTTCACTGAAAAACTTACGTATTCTTTTGCAACCAAGATTTACCCTAATTCTTTTGGGTTAAAGGAGTTTATTTTAGAACAAAAATATTGTAAGCCGAATAAATTGAAGGTTATTGCTAATGGAAGCTCTAATGGAGTAGATACCAATTTTTTCAATCCAGATGGTTTAGATTTTAACAACTCTTATGTAGAAAAAATTAATAAAGAGATTGGAATCGAAGAACAGGACATCGTTT
Source organism: Maritimimonas rapanae (assembly GCF_057837205.1). NCBI lineage: Bacteria > Pseudomonadati > Bacteroidota > Flavobacteriia > Flavobacteriales > Flavobacteriaceae > Maritimimonas > Maritimimonas rapanae. Next base: position 879,020 of record NZ_JBYQFI010000001.1, read on the forward strand.
TTTTATTTGTTGGTAGAATTGCCAAAGAGAAAGGGATAGTTGAACTTGTAAAAGCCTTTAACCTATTAGTTGAAAAGGGGTATGAAAATATAAAACTTCTACTTGTGGGGCAATTCGAAAAGGATTATGGAATATTAGGTAGTGATGTTAGAGAGCAAATTCAAAAAAATCAAGGAATAAAATTTCTAGGTAGGTTTGATGATGTAAGACCATATTATTTATTGAGTGATATTTTTATTTTACCAAGTTATAGAGAGGGGTTCCCTAACGCTGTTTTAGAAGCACAGTCAATGAAGCTACCGTGTATTGTAACTGATATAAATGGATGTAATGAAATAATTAAGAATAAGTATAACGGTCTTTTAATAAAGCCAAAAGATACATACGATATGTATGATTCTATGGAATACCTAATTAATAACAAAGAGTACTTAAAACTTTTAGCATCTAACGCTAGAAATAATATAATAACAAATTTTAAGAGAGAAGTAATTTGGGAGGCTCTATTAAATGAATACAATAATTTTTTAAGTGATTTAGATTAATGAATATTTTTTTAAAGAAAAGAAAAATTAACTTAACTATAAAAAATCAATTTGGCTGGAAAACAAATAGAAAAATAATAGTTTTTTCGGTTGATGATTATGGCAATGTTAGAGTAGCATCTAAAGAGGCTAGAGAAAGAATGAAAAATGAAGGTCTTAATGTAGATTCAAACATTTTTGATAAGTTTGATAGTCTTGAAAATGAGGATGATATGACAATGTTATACGAAACGTTATCTTCTATAAAAGACAAGAATAATAATAACCCAATTTTTACTTTATTTTGTCTTAGTTCAAATCCTGATTTTGAAAGAATAATAGAATCAGATTATTCTCATTTTTTCTATGAGTCATTAATAGAAACTCAAAAAAAAGTTTTTGGTAATAATAATGTAATGAAATTAATTCATGAGGGAATTGATAATAAACTCATTTCTCCACAATTTCATGGAAGAGAACATGTTAATATTAAAGTTTTTAATACTTTATTGCGTAATAAAAGTAACGAATTAATTTCGGCTATCAATAATAGATCGTACGCATGTATTACTAATGAACCTTTTAAAAATATGGATTATGTCTCGGCTTTTTCATTCGAATATTTTAATGAAAATGATAGTTACAAACCTATTATTAGCGATGGTATTAGACTCTTTAAAGAAATTTATAAATGTAAGCCAAAGCATTTTACTTCGCCTGGGGGATATTCACATAGTATTTTAGAAGAAACATTGGCGAAAAATGGTATTACTATAGTTGATAATAATTTTATTAAAAAAGAACATCAAGGAGGTGGAAAATTCAAAAAATCAATTAATTATACAGGAAAGAAAAATGAGTTTGACCAATTATATTTTGTTAGAAATTGCGTTTATGAACCATTAACAATTAAGAATATAAACTGGGAAGAATATTGTATTGAACAGATATCGTCTGCTTTTAAATGGAAAAAAATTGCTAACATAAGTACGCACCGTGTTAATTTTGTTGGAGGGATAGATGAAAACAATAGGGTAAATGGTTTAAAAAAGTTGAAAAAATTATTAAAGATGATCATAAAAAAATGGCCTGATGTAGAATTTATGACTACAACTCAGGTGGCTGATTTAATTAATAATGAGAATAATAAGTATGTATAAGAATATTTTTAAAAGATTGTTAGACATATTTGTTTCCTTGTTTTTAATTATACTGTTAATTCCTGTTTTTTTAGTTTTAATTATCCTACTTTCTATAGTGAATAGGGGAAATCCGTTTTTTGTGCAAATAAGACCAGGTTATAAGGCAAAAAAAATAAAAGTTTTGAAGTTCAAGTCAATGAATGATAGGAAAGATGAAAAAGGGATATTACTTCCAGATAAATATAGATTAACTAAACTTGGTAAATTCATTCGTAAAACATCATTGGATGAACTCCCACAATTAATAAATGTACTGCTAGGAGACATGAGTTTAGTAGGCCCAAGACCATTATTATTCAAATACATTCCTCTTTATTCAAAAGATCAAATGAGAAGACATGAAGTAAAACCAGGAATAACTGGCTGGGCACAGGTAAATGGCCGTAATAGTATATCATGGTCAAAAAAATTTGAATTTGATGTCTATTATATTGATAACCTTTCTTTTTTATTCGATATCAAAATCTTTTGGTTGACTTTTCTTAAAGTAATTAAAAGTGAGGGAATTAATCAAAGTGAAGATAAATCAATGGAACCTTTTAATGGTAAAAATTAGTAAAACTCGTGGCTTTCAATATAAGAAAAATAGCTTTTTGGACAATTGACATCTTAAAAGGAGCTAATGTATATAAACATTTAGTTCATGTAAAATCAGTTTTGGATGGTAAAATATTAAAGCAAGGCAAAACTGAACAATTAAATGAATTACTCAATCATGCTATTAATACAACTAATTATTACAAAAATATTGAATTTACAACCGTTGCAGATTTTCCAGTAATAGATAAAAAAGTGATTAGAGATAACTTTAATGATTTTAGTTCAAAAAAATTTAAAAATAAGAGAATTTTTGAAGTTGTTACTAGTGGATCTACTGGTTTACCGTTTAAAGTGCTTCAAAATAAAAATAAGAAATACAGAAATACGGCAGATACAATTTATTATGGTAAAAAAGCTGGTTTTGAAATAGGTGAGAAACTAGTTTATTTAAAGATTTGGAATAATGTTAATCAAAAGAATAAGATTAAAAGGTTGACTGAAAATATAGAACCAGTGAACGTTTTAAATTTAAGTAATTCCAACCTTCAGAATATAATTAACGAACTAAATAAGTTTAAAAATATACATATCCTTGGTTATACTTCTGCAATAGAAATGTTGTGTCGATTTATATACGATAATAACATTACCTTCTTTTTTAATGTAAAGTCGGTAATTACAATGTCTGAATCACTTGATGAAAATTCTCGTAAATTTATTTGCAAAACGTTGAATATTAATAGTGTGTTCTCAAGGTATTCTAATGTAGAAAATGGTATTATTGCCCAGCAAATTAACTCTTCGAAAAACTTTTATTTAAACAATGCTAGTTACCACGTAGAAATTTTAAATTTAGACAATGACTTGCCAGCACCCGATGGGAAAATAGGTAGAATAGTTATTACAGATCTTTATAATTTTGCAATGCCAATTATAAGATATGATACAGGAGACATCGGAGCTATATCATACGGTGAAAAAGGGAAATCGTTTTTAAAAGAAGTTGAAGGTAGAAGAATGGATGTGATTTACAATACGGAAGGTCAATTATTATCTTCTTTTGTGGTTACTAACTCTATGTGGAATTATTCTGAGTTATTGCAATATCAATTTATACAAACAGGCAAAAAAACCTATATGTTTAAATTGAATATTGAAAATGAATTTAATAGAGAAAAAGAGTTGATAGATGAATTTAAGATATATTTAGGAGACAATGCAATTATTATTATTGAGTATGTTAATGAAATACCTTTATTATCGTCTGGTAAGAGAAAAAAAGTTATGAATACATGGTTAAACTAAAGTTCAAAAGGAATAAATGAAGATATTAATAACTGGAGTTGGAGGACCCACGCCTAGAAGTTTTGTGAACGCAATTAAAAATTTTAGCAATTTAGAAGAGATAGAGTTTGTAGGAACTGATATTAATCCTCTTTCTATTGGCTTATATCAAAAAAACCTTTTTAAGCATTCGTATATTATACCTAAAGCTACATCTAAAGATTACTGGAATACGATTGAGGAGATTATTCAGAAGCACCAAATTGAATTTGCTGTAATTTTGCCTGAGTTAGAAGTGTTAGAATGGAGTAAAAGAAATAATGAGAAAGAATTACCCTGTAAAGCATTAATTCCCGATCACAATTTAGCATTATTTTTAGTAGATAAAGCTAAAATGACAAAAGTGCTTTCTAAGATTGAAATTGTTCCAAAATCAATCTCTTTTTCAAGAAGTGTAAAAGAATTGAGCGAAATTGGAAAAGAATTAGGCTATCCATATTGGGTTAGAAGTACCAGTGGTTCAAGCGGATTAGGATCTTTAAAAATTTATGATATAGATTCTTTAAAGAATTGGATTCAAATTAATCCTAAGGTTAAACAATTTTTGGCTAGTGAATATTTGCCAGGAAGAAATCTCGCTTGTAAACTTTTATATTATAATGGTAGTCTGATTAGAGCAGCTGTGGCTGAAAGAGTAAATTATATTATGGCTAAAGTAGCACCATCTGGAATAACTGGAAACACATCATTTGGAAGATTATTAAACGAGCCAGAGATTGTAGAAGAAGCAATTACGGCAATGGACTGTATGTTTAACCATACAAATACTTCTAAACATGGCTTTTTTACAGTCGATTTTAAAGAAGATATATATGGAAAGCCTTTTATAACTGAAGTTAATGTGCGTCATGTAGCTTTCACCCAATGTTTTGCGGCTGGAGGAGCAAATTTTGCAGAAGATACAATTAGAATTTTAAATAATGATAGTAATTTTGATAAGGACTTTAGAATATATGAGTTCGAGAAAGATTTAATTTTTTTGAGAGATGTGGATGAACTTCCTCTAATTATGAAAGAAACACAATTGTTAAAATAAATAAGCTATGAAATTAGATATCATTGCCGGCGCAAGACCAAATTTTATGAAAATTGCACCTATAATTGAAGAATTAGAAAAAGTAAAAGATAAAATTCAATACAGATTGATTCACACTGGTCAGCATTATGATAAAAAAATGTCTGGTAATTTTTTTGAACAATTAGGGATACCAAAGCCAAACGTGAATTTAGAGGTAGGTTCTGGAACTCAGGCCGAACAAACTGCTCGCATTATGGAACGCTATGAAGCTCTACTACTAGAAGACATATCTGACTGGTGTCTCGTAGTGGGCGATGTTACATCTACCATGGCTTGTAGTATTGCAGCTAAAAAACTAAACATTCGAGTAATACATGTTGAAGGAGGTATTCGTTCTAATGACTTAACTATGCCCGAAGAGATCAATCGTATGGTGACTGACTCAATTACCGATATTTTTTACACCACAAGTGAAATTGCTAATGAAAACTTGAGAAATCTAGGTCATTCAGAGCATAAAATCAGGTATGTAGGTAATACAATGATAGATACTTTATTAAAAAACATGCCGCGTTTTAATAAACCCGCTATTTATGACAAACTTGGCTTACAGGAAAAAGAGTATTTTGTAATGACTTTACATCGTCCAGCAAATGTAGATGAAGAAAAGAAGCTTAAAAATTTGGTTGATGAAATTACCAAAGGTGCCAATACGATGCTTATTGTATTTCCAGTACACCCTAGAACGGCTAAAATATTACAAAATATCGGTATTGAAGCTTCAAATTTACATATGATTGAGCCATTGGGTTATTTAGAATTTAACTATCTGGTGCAGCATTCATATGCAGTTGTTACTGACTCAGGCGGAATCACCGAAGAAACAACGGTGATGAAGATACCATGCATGACTTTGCGGGATAATACAGAGCGCCCCGAAACCATTACTATAGGTACTAATGAGTTGATAGGTACAAATCCAGACAATGTTGCTCCTTATATGAAAAAGTTACATGATGGCGAATGGAAGTTAGGAGCTATTCCCCATTTATGGGATGGTAAAACCGCAGAACGAATAGTTGAAGACTTACTTACTTTATGTTAAAGTTAAGTTTATGAAGGAAAAAATTTGGCTTTCTTCTCCTCATTTAACTGGTGAAGAGCAAAAATATATAAAAGAAGCTTTCGATACCAATTGGGTTGCTCCACTAGGTCCAAATGTTAATGGTTTTGAACAAGATATATGCAACTATACTGGAGCGAAGTCATGTTCCGTTTTAAGTTCGGGTACTGCAGCTATTCACTTAGCATTAATTTTATTAGGGGTGAAATCTGGCGATGAAGTTATTTGTTCTTCATTTACCTTTTCTGCTTCAGTGAATCCTATTCGATATCAAAATGCTATACCTGTATTTATTGATTCTGAAGAGGATACTTGGAATATGTGTCCAAATTTATTAGAAGATGCTATCAATTATAGAATTCAAAAAGGAAATAAACCAAAAGCAATTATCTTGGTACATCTTTATGGGATGCCTTCTAAGATGGATGAGCTCCTAACAATAGCTAATAAATATGAAATTCCGGTTATAGAAGATGCTGCTGAAGCTATAGGCTCAACCTATAAAGGTAAATCGATGGGAACTTTTGGTGAATTAGGAATATTTTCATTCAATGGAAATAAGATTATTACTACATCTGGTGGCGGCGCCCTAGTTTCTAATAATATTGAATATTGTAAAAAAGCAACTTTTTTGGCAACGCAAGCTAGAGATACTGCTCCTCATTACGAACATTCACATATAGGTTACAACTACAGAATGTCAAATATTGTAGCTGGAATAGGTAGAGGTCAAATGGAGGTTTTAGACGATAGAGTTACAGCTAGACGAAGTAATTTTAGATTTTATAAAGATCAACTCCAAGAGATTAATGTAATTTCTATTACAGATGAACCAGAAGGGTATTTTTCTAATAGATGGTTAACTACTATTTTGACTAGTAGTTTTGAGTTAAGAGAGAAAATAAGATTAAGTCTAGAAAAAGAAAACATTGAGTCCCGTCCACTTTGGAAACCTATGCATTTACAACCAATTTTCAATGAATTTCCTGCATATACTAGTGGGGTGTCAGAAAATCTTTTTAACAAAGGACTTTGCTTGCCATGTGGTTCAAATCTTACGTTTGAGGACAAACAAAGGGTTGTAAAAGTAATTAAATCGATTTTTTAAACGTTTATAAGTTATTTATGTCGTAATTATTAATCTTAATTAATAATTACGACATTTGTAGTAAACAAATGAAAGAGATTAATGTTAAAAAGACTTTTTAGAAAGGGAATTGATAAAAATGTATCCAGATGGGTAGTTCTTCTAATAGATGTATTTTTAGTAATACAAGCTTTCATTTTAGCCTATCTAATTAATTTTAATTTTAATTTAAACTTTCAACGTTTCGGTTTTTTCTCTCAGGTTGCTTTAATTTCAATTTTGTCTACTCTTTGTTTTATTATTGTGGGATCTTATAAGGGTACAGTTCGACAAACAGGTATGAAAGATGCCTTAAATGTTTTCTATGGAGTAACCATACTTTTTATTTCTTTGATAGTTATCACTTTAGCAGATAGAGAATATAACATTACAAATAGATTTGCAGTTCCTTTTAGAGTAATTGTTCTACATTATTTACTAAATATAATTATACTTATAGCTAGTAGATTTGTTTTTAAACGATTTGTGCAACGTGTTTTAATGGCTTATAAGCCACCAGTTAACGCTATGATATATGGAGCTGGGGATTCGGGATTATTGACATATGCTACATTAAGCAATGACGTAAATAATAATTCTAATGTGGTTGGTTTCATTGATAATGATAAAAATAAGATTGGCAAAAAATACAATCGTGTAAAAGTTTATGCTCCTAAAAAAATCACGAAACAATTCATTGAGAAGAATGAAGTAAAAGAAGTAATTGTTTCTATACAGAATATACAGTCATTTAAGTTGATGGAAATAGTAGATTCATTACTGGAGCTACCAGTTAAGGTGAAAATTGTACCATCTGTTGATAAATGGATTAATGGAGATCTAAATATAGGGCAAATTCAAGAGGTGAAAATTGAAGATTTACTAGATAGAGTTCCAATAAAAATTGATAACCCTATTCTACAAAAAGAACTAAACAACCAAACCATTTTGATAACTGGTGCAGCTGGTTCTATAGGTAGCGAGATTGCTCGCCAAGTGTGTAATTATAATTATAAACACTTAGTTCTTTTAGATCAGGCTGAATCTGCTTTATATGACGTTCAGCAATCTTTCATAAGAAATAATATTAAAAATTATACTGTAACAGTAGCAGATATAAGAAACCTTGATAGGTTAAGAGAAGTTTTTACTGAGTTTAATTTTGATGTAGTTTTTCATGCTGCTGCATATAAGCATGTTCCATTAATGGAAGAGAATCCTTATGAAGCTGTAAAAGTAAATATTTGTGGTACAAAGCAACTAATGGATTTGTCAATAGAATACAATGTCGATAAATTTGTGATGGTTTCTACCGATAAAGCAGTAAACCCTACTAATGTAATGGGGGCTACCAAACGCGTTGCAGAAATTTATGGTAGTTGCTTAAACAGAAAGATAAAAACTAAATTTATTACTACTCGATTCGGTAACGTTCTAGGCTCTAATGGATCTGTTATTCCATTATTCAAAAAACAGATTAAAGAAGGAGGCCCTTTAACGGTTACTCATAAAGAAATTACAAGGTATTTTATGACAATACCTGAAGCTTGTGAATTAGTTTTAGAAGCAGGAGTTATGGGAAAGGGAGGAGAAATTTTTGTATTTGACATGGGAGAATCTGTTAAGATTTTTGAGATTGCCAAGAAGATGATTAATCTTTCTGGTTTAAGATACCCTGAGGACATAGATATTAAAATAGTAGGATTGCGTCCTGGAGAAAAATTATATGAAGAATTATTAAGTGATGAAGAAAATACAATTCCTACTTATAATAAGAAAATACTAATCGCTAAGCCTCAACTTATAGACCATGAAAGGACTATTAAGTTAATTAATGAATTAGTATTACTCGAAAATGCTAATAAAGAGAATATTGTTTCAATATTAAAAGATATTGTTCCTGAGTATATTTCAAACAATTCAGAATTTGAAAAATTAGATAAAGCTATCTAAGTTTTAGTACTTCTTAAATAAAAATATCTGATACTTAACATAATTAGGATAGGAATTATAGCTAAATTAAATTCTTGAATTTTTGATAACCATATAATTATTGTTGCTATTAATAGTATGATCAATAATAGATTGTAATTTTTCACCCAAGGCTTTAAAACTTTTTTAAAAAGAAAAAATGAAACTAAAATATTTGGAGCAAAGGCCCACAGAATATTGTAATTATTAGCTGTTGCTGTGTGATTAGTCGCAAACCAAAGCAATAACATAAAGAGGCCTATTAAACCAGTGATGAAAAATAGCACAAAATCTAACCATTTACTTCTTTTACCCTTTATATAATCTTTGTATGTAATAATAATGGTTAAAATAGCAAAAATGCTAAACAAAATTAAAGGTGAAAAATTGAATGGTTTTTCTTGCGGTTTTGATTCAAATAAATTATTAGTTTCACTTAAAAAAGGCTTAGCTTGATTTCCATTTTTAAACTTAGCATTTCTAAATGCTTCAAAAATATAATCAGGTAAAAAAACATATTCTTCGGGTTTAGCTTTTCTATCAATTACCGAGCCTAAGGCTAAATCAATGCCAAAAGTACCCCAAGGTTGTGTTTTAGAATATTTATGAATAAGCCCTCGCATGGTATAGTTTTCATCCTTAGCAAAATCATAATTGAATTCAACCTTATTTTTTAGAACATCCTCTGAAACATCACGAAGCTTTGAAGCACAATTATCATAAAAGAAATCGTATAAATAACCTTTGTTTTGAGGTTTCGCATTATTCTGAAGATAGCTAAAGTAATCTTGTTTTTCTTGCAACGATAAATTTAAAACCTGTTCTTTTACAGACCGATTTTGATTAGTATAATGTGCTAGAAAATCACGAAAATAACTAACACTAAGAACGTATAACAATTTTCCTTTGGCAAAATTGCCATAAAAATTTGGAGCATTAAAGTCATATGTGCCATAATTAAAAGCATAATCAACCTCTAAGGAATCATCTTTAACTCTTATAGCGCTATGACCAAAAGAATCCACCAAACTGTTTCCTGGAGCAACTGTAATTATACTAATCTTAGCATTATCTGTAAGAGTTATTTTCTGAGTATATGATAGATATCCTAAAAAAAGAAAAGAAAGAAAAACAAGATACTTTTTCATATTTACCTAAAATAACTAAAATCAAATTTTAATGAAAATACATTAGAATACAATGTTCCGTTTGCCCCACCAATGTTTGACAAGGCATAGTCAACCTGTATACCCTTATACTTAAAACCAACACCAAAATTTGGTTCAATAATTAATGATTCACTGGAGTCAAAATTAGTTTTATTCTGAAAATTATTAATGCCCCCGCGAAGATAGACCATATCTAAATAGTCTACTTGAAACCCAAATGAGGGAGTAATACTTGCAAAAGAAGAAGAAATTAGGTCGTTTGTTTGTGTAAAGCGAACGTTCAAATCTAAGGCAGTTAAAACACCAAAATCTTGAGCTATTTTAAATTTTCTAGCAATACCTAATTGCATTTTAGGCTTTGTAATTTCAACTTTTTCTGGAGTAACAGTTGGAATCACTTGATCATCATTAGTAGGGTCTCCATCATTTAACAGACCAGTATTAAAATCATCATAAATAGCTATAATTCTGCCGAGTTCATCATCTTCAAAAGACCATGCATTAAAAGAAGTAGTGATGTCTCGAACCATTAATCCAAATAACCAGTTTTTGGTTTTATACTGTACACCAGCATCTATTCCGAAGCCAATAGAAGAAGCAAAATCGCCTATTCTTCTTCTGATTACTTTCGCATTTGCTCCGAAATTTAAATTCTTATTACCAAAATTTATTCTTTTTGCATATGCTACATTTAGAGCCCAATCTGCTACAGAAAAAAGACTAATCCTGTTATAATCTATATTGCCGTCTACAATTAAATTGGTTGTATTTAAAATATCATCTACTCCAAACCTTATGACCGAAAAAGCAATGGTGCTTTCATTGTCAATAGGTTTAGCAAAAGCTGCATAATCGTATTTGGCTATTCCTTGAAAATATTCAGCGTGCATTAATGCCCCTTGATAATCACTTATACCAACAAGTCCGGCAGGATTCCAATAAATAGCATTAACATCATCCGTAGAAGCCGATACAGCCTTACCCATGCCAAAAGCAGCTGCATCTACACCAATATTCAAAAACTCATTAGAAAAGCCTCTTATAGCTTGTCCATAAGTTATTATACTTGTGGTAAATATTAAAAAAGCAATAAGTTTTTTCAACTAAATCTGAATTTGTGCAAATATCACATTTTATATAAAACTAACAGTTATTTATAAAAGATATTGCTTGCTCAATTGTTAATTAAAGTTGTTATTCATCATTTTGTATAAATGAAATAATTCGTTGTTCAGACCAGGGTAGTTTACTAGTGTTTAGATATGTCATAAAGCCAACATGCCCACCATATTTTGGCGTTTCTAAGTGAAAATATTGATGCTGTCTCGCTTCTTCTATAGGATAACTTTTTGCTGTAAAAAAAGGATCATCTAAAGCATTAATTAACAGAGACTTTGTTTTTATACCCGAAATAAATTGTTTACAACTTGCTTTTTGCCAATAATCTTCTGCATTTTTAAATCCGTTAGCAGGCGCAGTATAAAGGTCATCTAATTCTTTAAAAGTTTTTATCTTCTGAATATATTCTTTGCTTAAAAAACTATCAGGAAATTGTTCAGATTTTTGTAAAGCCTTTTCCTTTAATGTTTTTAAAAAAACGTTTAAATAGAGTTTATTCGATACAGCTGTCATCTTTACAGCAGTAGATTCTAAATCGCAGGGCGTAGAAATAGCTATAGCAGTATTTATATGAGGTCTATCTTTTTCACCGATGTATTTTATAGTTAAATTTCCACCAAGGCTATAACCAACCATGTGTAGCTCTTCGTAATCATAGTTTTCTAAGATATAATCATATACTTCCTCAATATCCTCTGTTTTTCCACTATGATATGAACTAAATAACCTATTTGACTCACCGCTACATCCTCTTAAATTAAGCGAAACAGCATCATAACCATTACTGTTTAATTCGTTGGTTAGTGACACCATATAGGATGAGTTTGAACTTCCTTCTAATCCATGGATTAATAAAACTAATTTTTTTGAACCTATACTAGAAAAATCAAGATCTACAAAATCTCCATCAGATAATTCTACACGTTTTCTGTTATATTCTAATTCTGGATTGCAGAAAACTGCACGATACATGGTATTAACATGACCGTTTTTAAAAATAAATGAAGGCGAATATGTAGAATTCTCTATATATGGCATTTAACTAAAATAATTTTCTAAAATTTTTAACGCATATTTACTTGCGATGTTATCTGCGAATTGCTCAAAATCAATATGTGCGTTATCATTTGCATTATCTGAAATAATACGAATAATTGAAAAAGGAATCTTATATTCATAGCAGACCTGAGCAATCGCGGCTCCTTCCATTTCAACACAAACCACCGATTGTAGATTCGAATTTATAAAACCTATTTGATTTTTGCTATTAATAAATTGATCTCCGCTGGCAATATCACCTTGTATTACTTTAGGATTCTTAATCTTAAAATTGGTTGCTTCACTTTTTGAAATAATAGAATTAAAATCATTTATAAATTGTTGACTTGCTTTTAAAAGATCATTATTTATTTCATTATCAGTTTCAAAATAAATCTTACCCAATAATGGGACTTCAAATTTTTTATAAAGAGGTGACGCATCAACATCATGTTGAAATAATCTTTTACCAATAACTACATCACCAATGTTTAAATTAGATGTAACAGAACCAGCTACGCCAGTAAAAATAATTTTGTCTGGATTAAAATCATTAATAAGCTGTGTTGCTGTTGTAGCCGATGCTACTTTGCCCCAACGTGAAAAAACTAAGACTACCTCTTTGCCGAAAAGGAAACCTTTATAATAACGCCTTTTACCTTTAATATAACTTTCAGAATTTTCGAGATGCTCAATCAGTGTTTGCATCTCTTCCTTCATGGCACTAATAATTCCAATCATGCTAAATTTTTAGCTTCCAACTATTTTACCATCAATCATTTCTAGTTTTCGATCGGCCATATCAGCCAATTCTTTGTTATGCGTAACTATCACAAACGTTTGATTAAATTCTTTGCGAAGTTTAAAAAATAATTCATGTAGATTTTCAGCTGAAGCAGAATCTAAGTTTCCACTAGGTTCGTCGGCAAAAATAACTTTAGGATTATTAATTAAGGCTCTAGCCACAGCAACACGCTGCTGTTCACCACCCGAAAGTTCGTTTGGTTTATGATTTATTCTGTCTTCTAATCCTAAAAAGCTAAGTAATCTTTTAGCCTCTTTTTCTGTTTCAGATTTACTTTTATTAGCTATAAAAGCAGGGATACAAACATTTTCTAATGCTGTAAATTCTGGTAATAATTGATGAAATTGAAATATAAAACCAATATTAGAATTTCTAAATTTTGACAGTGATTTATCTTTTAACTGTAATACATTATCTCCATTTAATTGTAATCTAGTATCTCTATTTATTTCTGGTTTGTCTAAAGTGCCTAATATTTGAAGCAATGTTGTTTTTCCTGCCCCAGATGGGCCAACTATTGCAACAATTTCTCCTTGTTTAATATGTAAGTCAACACCCTTTAAAACCTGTAGATTTCCATACGATTTGGTGATATTTTTTGCTTCTATCATTCCTTAAAAATAAATGTGCCGTGAAATTAAACAAATTACTAATAATGAATAGATTTTTGTTTAAAGTTTATTTTAAAAACGAGAGAAAGTTTACAAATGGTTTGCTATTTTTGTGCTGATTTAAATCAAACTAGAAATGAATTTACACGAATATCAAGGTAAAGAAATCTTAAGTAGCTTTGGCGTTAGAACACAGCGCGGTATAGTAGCTCATAATCATAAAGAAGCTGTAGATGCGGCTAAACAATTATCAACCGAAACTGGTACAAACTGGTGGGTTGTAAAAGCGCAAATTCATGCTGGTGGTCGTGGTAAAGGTGGTGGAGTAAAGTTAGCCAAGAGCTTAGCTGAAGTAGAAACTATATCAGAAGATATTATTGGTATGATGCTTAAGACACCGCAAACACCTCCTGAAGGTAAGAAAGTGAATCAAGTATTAATTGCTGAAGATGTTTATTACCCTGGTGCTAGTGAGCCAGAAGAATATTATATGTCTGTTTTATTAAACAGAGCGACTGGTAAAAATATGGTAATGTATTCTCCTGAAGGAGGAATGGATATTGAAACAGTTGCTGAAGAAACACCTCATTTAATCTTTACAGAAGAAATAGATCCTGCCACAGGATTATTACCGTTTCAAGCGCGTAAGATTGCTTTTAATTTAGGATTGTCTGGAATGGCAATGAAAGAGATGGTAAAATTTGTTTCGGCATTGTACACTGCATTTGTTAAATCTGACTCTTCTATGTTTGAAATAAATCCTGTATTAAAAACTTCAGATGATAAGATTATGGCGGTAGATGCGAAGGTTTCTTTAGATGATAATGCCTTGTTTAGACATAAAGATTATGCTGAGATGCGTGATTTACGTGAGGAAAATCCAATTGAGGTAGAAGCAAAGGCAGCTGGATTGAATTATGTAGACCTTGATGGAAATGTTGGTTGTATGGTTAATGGTGCAGGACTAGCTATGGGTACAATGGATTTGATAAAAGAATCTGGAGGTGAGCCAGCTAACTTTTTAGATGTTGGTGGTACTGCAGATGCTAAACGTGTAGAAACTGCTTTTAGAATTATTTTAAAAGACCCTAACGTAAAGGCTATTTTAGTAAATATTTTTGGAGGTATTGTACGTTGTGATAGAGTTGCACAAGGTATAGTAGATGCTTATACAAATATGGGAGACGCTATAAAAGTGCCTATTATAGTACGCTTACAAGGCACCAATGCTAAAGAAGCAAAAGAATTAATAGATAATAGTGGTATGGCTATTATTTCTGCTACAGAATTTCAAGAGGCTGCTGATAAAGTACAAGAAGTACTTTCTTAGTTTAATTATAAAAAATAATAAAAGAGCTGCAATTTTGCAGCTCTTTTTGCTTTAGCTTATTTTACTATTTTTACTGTAAACCAAATCTATGGAAAATAACTTATCGGAAGGTTCAAAAAATCAACTATCCAAGCTTACTACAAAGGAAATACGTAACGAAGCATTTAGATATTTTAATTTAGAAAAAGGACTGCTCTTTACCTTTTTATCGTTAATAAGGTGGCCACACAAAACAATTCAAACTTTTTTAAACATAGATCGAAGAAAGTTTTCTAACCCAATACAATATGTAGTAATCAGTGTAGGTTTATACGTTCTGTTAATTAGTTTTCACCCTAGTTTTAAATCAATGAATAGTTTTTTTCAAAAGATGAATGAAAAGAATACTGCCTTTATGAGCAAAGACAAAGCAGTTCATTTCCTTGAGGCACAAACAAGGGCGCAAGAACTAGTTTTTTCCTACCAGAATGCATTTTATTTATTAGGGATTCCTTTAATAAGTCTTCTTTCTCTTTGGCTGATTGGTGCAAAGTATAATTATGCTGAAAATATGGTAATTAATGCATATACATTTGGAACAACAATGTGGGCTAGTACAATAATTACAATTTTAACCTTCTTTATAGATTACCCTTTAATAATAATGCCTCTATTAATGTTAATTTCATTTGTAATAATTGTATATATGTACAAGTATATTTTTAATGCTACTTGGTTAATGTCATTTATTACAATGATTTTAACACAAGGTGTATTAATGTTTATGATTGCTATTATTCAGGCAATTCTTATGGCGTATTTTATGTTTACATAAACTTCCCGAAGAAAATAGCATTCATTAATAATTTATTAGTACCATACCAAAATGCTCTAAAGTTAGTATTATCTGTAAAGACAATTACTTTTCCTTTTCCCATATTACCAGTTTTAAAGGGTAATGAGCTAGATAATTGTTTTAAATTTTCTTTAGAAATATAACCACTTAATAAAGGGTTTTTAGAATATTGTAAAGCAGGTTTATAAGTTAAAGTACTATCTGGTTTTATATAAACAGTTGTATTTCTAAATAATGGTAATTTAGAGTTCTTATATCCAAAATTTATTGGATGACTTCTATCTGTGTTGGCTTCAAAAATGGCACCACCAATAACTTGAGCACCTCTAAAGTCAGAACGTTGATCAAAAGCTACATTTTCAGTTTCGGCTTTAGACTTTTTAAAATCTAGTTTAATAAACTTATTCGTTTTTAACCATTTTAAACTATTTCTATAACCAATTAGTGTACCCCCATTTTGCACAAATGTCTTTAGCTTGTCTTTAGCTTTGTTTAATGTTGAACCTGAAGTATTCGGTAAGATAATTGTTGTATACTTATTTAAATCATTATTATTTAGATTGCGAGTATCAATTTTTGTGATAGGTATATCGTAACGTGTATCAAATAAATGCCAGATCTCACCCGCATCGTAAGAATTGATTCCATCTCCAATAATAATAGCCACTTTAGGCTTTTTTAAAGCACTAAAATTTCTACTTCCTAAATCAATACCTTCTGTTAAACCAGTGGTGGCAGCATCAATGTTTACACCTGTTTCTTTAGCTAAATTATTTACTAAAGTATATATAGTTTCGGCTGATTTCTTTTGGTTCTGTGCAGGAATCATTATGGTACCATAATCATAATTTTTACCATTTTGACTAAAAGGTTTCATAGCTACTTTAGCGCGTAACCCTCTTTTTAATAGTTGATATAAAAGTTTAGGTGTGTAATATTCATTCCATTCAAAAAGATATGCATAGTCACTCTTGGCGGACACTTTTCCTTCTGGGAAAGACAATTCAGTTACTTCATTTCCTAAGCTAGAAGTACTACTAGAATAATTATAATCTAAATTAAATGCCAACGGAAGTGTCCAAGCTGAAACATCATAAAACAAACTATCTTTAAATGCTGTTCTTTTTTCGAACATACCTTTAATCATTCTATAGCTAGGTTGATTCATTGGTATTACATAACTGAAATCATTCTTTGCATTCTTATGAAACTTGATATTTTGCCTCTTTAGCATTTCAGCAAAATGGAATGTTTTTGTTTTGTTAGTTGCTTCACCAAAAACAATTGCCTTATTTCTATCTTTGGTTGTTTCGCGCTGTGCATTTTTATAAAAGTTACGCTGATAGTCTAATAATTGTGTTCGTAATTCTTTACCAGCTTTTAATGTGGATAGGGCAGTAGTCACCTGATTTCTAATTGAAAAAGGAAAAGTTAACAAACCATTTTCAGTGTATTGAGCATGTCCTCTAGAACTAGCTTGTTCAAATAAAATGCCTATACCACCATTAATATCTGGAAATGTAGAACCTTTTCCGTAATAAAAATCATCAAAACTTTCCTCAGAATAATATAATGAACCTATTTTATCTAAAGCTTTTGCATGATATTTTGCAATTTCTTTAGTTAACTCTTGATTCATACTTGGTGTCAATGGGTGTGTACGCGAAGGAATACCTGGTTGAAAGAAATAAGTAGCATTGGTACCCATTTCATGATGATCGGTTAGAATATTTGGTTTCCATTGATGAAAACTCTTAATGCGTGCTTGAGACTCTGGTAATTGTGAGACTAACCAATCACGATTCATATCGAACCAATAATGATTTGTTCTACCTCTAGGCCAAGCCTCAGAATACTCCCTATCGTTGCTGTCTGGATTTATATTATCGCTTTTATGTGTATTTACCCACGAGGCAAATCGATTTAATCCATCTGGATTATAAGATGGGTCAAATAGAATAACAGTATTATCTAATAATTCATTAATATAATCACCTTCAGCGGCAGCGAGATAATATGCTATTAATAAACCTGCATTGGCGCCACTTGGCTCATTGCCATGAATAGAATAACCTTGATAAACTATCAATGGCATATTCGATGTATTTAAAGTGCTAGAAGCGTTTGCATCAGATAGTTTTAAATGATCTGTTCTTATTTGTTCTAGATTTTGATGATTTTTTGGTGAAGTAATGGTTAACAATAATAAAGGTCTATCCTCATAGGTGGCTCCTCTATTTTCAATAGAAATTCTGTCTGAAGCTTTTGCAAGAGCTTTCATGTATTCAGCTAGTTTATCATGCGATACATGCCATTTCCCTACTTGAAATCCTAATATGCTTTCAGGAGTAGGAATATTTTTATTGTAAGTAATATCTTGAGGCAAATAATAAGAGAGATCAATTTTTTCCTGTGAAAACACAGTAAATGAAATTGATAAAAAAAATAAGAGTGTTAATTTTTTTTGCATGACTTGTTTTTTAAAGAAACGTAAAGGTATAAAAAAACCGTTCAAAATTTTGAACGGTTTTTCGTAGTATAAAAATATTGAGTTAGATTAAATATCATCGAAGTCTACATCAGTAAAATTTTCGGTTGTAGGCTGATCTACTGCAGCTTCTTCTTTTTGGTAATCTTTCTGATGACGTTCAGAAATTACTTCTTCACCTTTTTCAGAAACAATAAAGTCAGTTGCTTTATTCAACATTTCTTTAGATTCTGAAAAATCTTCTTTATATAAGTAAATTTTATGCTTTTTGTAATGGAAAGACCCATCATCGTGCGTAAACTTTTTACTTTCAGTAACAGTTAAATAATAATCACCAGCTTTCGTTGCTCTAACGTCAAAAAAGTAGGTTCTTCTACCAGCTCTCAACACTTGCGAAAAGATTTCTTCTTGCTCTACAAATTCTTTATCACTCATAATAATCTTTACTTTTAGAAATAGTAATTTTTAATTAATAGTGAACAAATCTAAAAAAATAAATTACTAGAACAAGTAATAATTGAAATTTCTTTATTCGCTTTCAGTAGATTGTTCAGTAAGTTGTTGGTTGTAAAGCTCTTGATAATACCCGTCTATATTTGATAATTCTTGGTGTGTACCACGTTGAATAATCTTGCCTTCATCTAGTACTAAGATAAGATCTGCATTTTTTGCAGAAGAAACTCTATGGCTCACAATTATAGTAGTTTTATTCTTACTTACTTTATTTAGATTATTTAAGATAACTTCTTCTGTTTCAGTATCTACAGCAGATAAACAGTCGTCAAAAATTAAAATATTTGGATTACCTATAATAGCTCTAGCAATAGAAATTCGTTGTTTTTGGCCACCAGATAAGGTAACACCACGCTCA
Organism: Maritimimonas rapanae; assembly: GCF_057837205.1. NCBI lineage: Bacteria > Pseudomonadati > Bacteroidota > Flavobacteriia > Flavobacteriales > Flavobacteriaceae > Maritimimonas > Maritimimonas rapanae. Next base: position 898,134 of record NZ_JBYQFI010000001.1, read on the forward strand.
CCAACTGTAGTATCATATTGATCATTAAATTCAATTATATTATGATGAATGTGTGCATTTTTTGCTGCTTCTATCACCTCTTCATCAGTTGCATTTGCACTACCGAATTTGATATTATTTTTAATCGTATCAGAGAAAAGAAATGCTTCTTGAGGTACAAATCCTATATTATTTCTTAGATCATTTAGATTTAGGTCTTTAATTGATTTTCCATCGATTAATAATTCACCTTTATCAATATCATACAATCTCGAAATCAAGTTAATAATGGTAGATTTACCCGATCCTGTTCTTCCTAAAATTGCTAATGTTTTCCCATTTTTAAGTGTAAAGCTAACATTATCTAAAGCGGTAATGTTAGTGTCATTATAAGTAAAAGAGACATTCTTAAATTCGATATCTCCGTTAATAGGAGTTGATTCTTCTATATTATTAATAATTTGAGGTTTTACTTCTAAAAATTCATTAATACGCTTTTGAGATGCTTCGGCTTGCTGCACAATAGATGTTACCCAGCCAACAACAGCCACCGGCCATGTTAGCATATTTACATACATTATAAACTCAGCAATAATGCCAATGCTTGCTATTTCTCCGTTTATATATTGTTTACCACCTATATAAATAACTAATACATTACTTAATCCAATTAGAAGTATCATTAAAGGAAAAAATAATGCTTGAACTTTATAAAGCGAAATATTTTTCTGCTTACTCTCTATAGCAAGAGTGTTAAAGGTATTAAAAGTTGGTTTTTCAATTCCGTAAGCTTTTATAACATTTATACCAGAAAACACTTCTTGAGCATTTGTTGTAAGTTTAGATAAATATTCTTGAACAATTCTACTTCTGGTATTAATTATTCTACTAATTGCATAGATAGAAACGGAAAGGATAGGTAATGGAAGTAATGTATATAATGTCAGTTTAGGATTAATACTAATCATATTAGCTATTACTATTACAAAAAGTGTGATCATATTAATACTGTACATTATTGCAGGACCAAAATACATTCGTACTTTACCAACATCTTCGCTAATTCTATTCATTAAATCACCTGTACGATTTTGCTTATAGAATTTTAGTGATAATCGTTCATATTGCTGAAAAATTTCATTTTTAAGATCGAACTCTATATAACGAGACATCACAATAATTGTTTGTCGCATCAAAAATGTAAAGAAACCTGAAAGTAAAACAGCTCCAATAATAAGCAAGATGTTCGTTAAAAGTTCACTCTTTACAACAGAAAGTTCAGTAACTATACCTTTCTGATATTCTTCAACTATTGTTAATGATTTATTAACTAGCCTGGGCGTAAATAAAGAGAAAATACGGGCTATAATTGTAGTTACTAAACCAATAATCAATCGATAACGGTATTTAATAAAGAATTTATTAAGATATCTAAGTGCTTTCAATAGTATGCAGTATTCGAATCGCGATAATACAATGAATAAAAGTACTATTAAAATGGTTAAGAGTTAAAGAAGTCTTAAAAAATAATTACAAGTAAATAAAGTTTTGTTAGCAGGCTCTAAAAAATTACCTTTGCTGCGATTTTAAAATACTTAGATGACTATTGATACTTTAGATGAAACAGGATTAGAAAAGTTAGGGCCTGTTTTTGGTAATTCTTCTTTTGATAAGCACGAACAAATAGTATTTTGTAACGACGAAGCTACTGGTTTAAAAGCTATTATTGGTATACATAATACGGTTTTAGGACCTGCTTTAGGTGGCACTCGTATGTGGAATTATAATAATGAAGCAGAAGCATTAAAGGATGTTTTAAGACTTTCTAGAGGTATGACTTACAAAGCTGCTATTACAGGATTGAATCTAGGTGGAGGTAAGGCTGTAATAATTGGTGATGCAAAAACTCAAAAAAATGATGCTCTAATGCGTCGTTTTGGCGAATTTATACATTCATTAAGTGGTAAATACATTACGGCCGAAGATGTTGGTATGGAAACTAGAGATATGGATATTATAAAAGAAGTTACTCCATATGTTACAGGTATCTCTGAAGAAAAAGGTGGAGCAGGTAATCCATCTCCAGTGACTGCCTATGGTGTTTTTATGGGATTAAAAGCAGCTGTTAATTATAAATTTGGTTCAGACAACCTTAACGGGAAGAAAGTACTTGTACAAGGTATCGGTCATGTTGGTGAAACTTTAGTAAAATATTTAACTGAAGAAGGAGCTGAAGTAGTTGTTAATGATATTAGTGAGGATAGGTTATTAGATATAAGTAAAAAATACGGAGTTAAGATTCATAATAATATTGATAGTGTTTATGAACTGGATGTAGATATTTATGCTCCTTGTGCCTTAGGCGCGACTATTAATGACAGTACTATTGAAAAATTAAAAGCTAAAATAATAGCTGGTGCTGCTAATAATCAATTGGCAGATGAGTTGAAACATGGCAGACGATTAAAAGAAAAAGAAATAATATATGCGCCAGACTTTTTAATTAATGCAGGAGGTATTATTAATGTATATGCTGAATTAGAAGGTTATGGTAAAGATGAAATTTTTAGAAAGACAGAAAATATCTACAATACAACTTTAGAAATTTTACACCTTTCAGATAAAGAAAGTATAACAAGTCATCAAGCAGCATTTAATATTGCTCAAAATAGAATTGACTCAAAAAAGAATTAAATTCGCTTCGAAAAAGACGATCTTTTAAATTATGTTGAACAGAAGACATATTCGTATTAAAGTAATGCAATCTATCTATGCGTTATTGCAATCTAAAAATGATGATTTAGTTAGAGAAGAGAAGTTCTTATCTGTAAGCATAGCTAAAATATATGATTTGTATATACTAATGTTTAGTTTGCTTGTTGAGGTTAGAGACTTAGCAAATGAGCATTTAGAAATTGGTAAAAAGAAGCATCTAGCTACTAACGAAGATAGAAACCCGAATAGAAAATTCATTAAGAATCAGATCTTAGAACAATTAAAGGATAGTTCTTTTATTACAGAATATTTATCGGATAAAAAGCTTAATAATTGGAAAGATAATAACGAATATGTTAGGGTAATTTGGAATGAAATAAGAACAAGTGATCTTTATAAATCATATATAGCTTCAGAGAATTTATCCTTTAATGATGACAAAGAATTTATTATAGCCATATACAAAGAGATCATTGCTCCGAATGAAAAATTATTCGATTATTTTGAAAGTGAAAATTTGAGTTGGGTTGATGATATTCCATTAGTCAACACATTGATTATTAAAAAATTAAATTCTTTTAGTAAAAGTAAAAGTTTAAATAAACAGCCATTATTTAAAGACGCTGAAGATGAGCAATTTGTGTCAGATTTATTTAAGAAGACGGCATTGCATCACGCTGAATTTACCGAAGATATAGATGAGAAAACACCTAATTGGGATACTGACAGAATTGCTGAGGTTGATCTAATTTTAATGAAAATGGCGATGACGGAGTTTGTATATTTCCCATCTATTCCAACAAGAGTGACTATCAACGAATATATAGAGATTGCCAAAGATTATTCTACTCAAAAAAGTAGTTTTTTTATCAATGGAGTATTAGATAAACTATCTAAAGAATATTCAACTTCTGGTAAAATAAATAAAATTGGCAGAGGATTATTATAATTTGTATAATTTTATACCCAGAAATTAAGTTTAAATATTAAAATAAGTATTCATGAAGAACGTATTAATTATTTTTGGTGCATTGATAATGCTTTCTGTAGTTTCTTGTAAAGAGAATATTGCAGCTAAGATTAAGCAAGAAAATTTAGAGGTGGCAAAAGAGCGTGATTATAAAATGGGTGATGGGGCTGCAGTTATTGCATTTGATAAGAAAGAACACGATTTCGGTGTAATTAACGAAGGTGATATAGTAGAAACCACTTTTAGCTTTAAAAATACTGGTAAATCAGAATTAATCATCACTAATGCTACAGGTAGCTGTGGTTGTACAGTACCAGAGTGGCCAAAACAACCAATTCAGCCTGGTGAAGCAGCAGAGATTAAAGTAAAATTTAATACTAATGGTAAACCAAATAAACAAAGCAAAACGGTAACATTAACTACCAATACGACCAATGGTAAAGAAACTGTAGTAATTAAAGCAGAAGTTACACCAAAAGCTAAAAAGGCAAACGCATAACATAATGATATTACAAACTATATTTTTACAAGCTTCTGGAGGAGAATTTGGGAATTTTATTTTAATTCCTTTAATGTTTATAATCATTTACTTTTTTATGATTAGACCACAAATTCGTCGCCAAAAAAATGAAAAGAAATTTCAGTCTGAAATTAAAAAAGGAGCAAGAATAATTACCACAAGTGGCATACATGGTAAAATATTAGACCTAAATGATAATGATAATACCTGTATAGTTGAAACTAGCGCTGGTAAAATTAAGTTTGAACGCTCTGCAATTTCTATGGAATTAAGCAAAAAGTATGCTAAAGAAGTTGCAAAAAAATAAGCATTAAGTTTGTTAAAATTTAAAAGAGGGTTTTGCTAGCAAAACCCTCTTTTTTTATATCTTTAAATGATTAGAATAATTTTAAATACCCTTCATGAATACTGAGCAAAAAAAGCTTAAGAATAATAAAAAAGCTCGGATTTTTATCCTGTTCTTATCATTATCATTATTGTTTTGGATGCTTATAAAATTATCTAGAGAATATACTTCAACAACTTTAGTCTCGATGAATTATAAAGATTTACCGGAAAATAAATTATTACAATCTGAAACGGCAAATAATATTAAAGTTAAACTAAAATCAATTGGCTTTAGTTTGCTTAAAAACAGAATTGTAACAAGAAAAATAGATTTGAGTCTGAAAAATGTAAAGCGTAAAAAGGGTTCACAATATTTTTACACTACCAAAGATGTCATTCCGTTAATAGAAGATAAATTTTCTAAATCTGAGATTATAAGTATAGAGCCAGATACTTTGTATTTTAATTTAGGTAAAAGCATAAGTAAAAAACTAAAGGTGATACCCAATGTTAAATTTAAGTTTCAAACTGGGTTTAGCTTGTCGGGGCAACTAAAGGTTGACCCTGAATTTATTACTATAAAAGGCCCAAAAGGACAAGTAGACTCTGTAAAGACAATTATTACAGAATTATTAGAGTTAGAAGATGTAAATAAGCTTATTAATAAAAAAATTAAGATAGAAACTGATGGTAATCCTTCTAAAATTGAATATTCCGAGAAGGAGGTTAAAATAACCGGTTTGGTGGATAAATTTACCGAGCGCACAATAATTTCTAAGATAAATATATTGAATAAACCAAATGGATATAAGATTATTACCTTTCCAAAAGAGGTAGAATTGATATTTCAAATTGGTTTATCAGATTTTAATAAAATAAATAAAAAAGATTTTCAGGTAGTTTGTGATTATAACGAATCTGTTAAGAATAACCTTAGTTATTTAATACCAAGAATAAAGAATAAATCTAGTATGGTAAAAGATATTAAGATTGTACCAAGTAAAATAGAATTCTTATTAGAAAAATGATTGTTGTAGGTTTAACAGGAGGTATAGGTAGTGGTAAGAGCACAGTTGCAAAATTATTTTTAGAATTGGGTATTCCTATTTATTTTGCTGATATTGAAGCAAAGCGCTTAATGCATACTTCAAAATCTGTTAAGCGTAAGTTGATCAATGAATTTGGGAAAGAATCTTATAATAAAGGGAAGCTAAATAGAGCTTTTATTGCAAAAATAGTTTTTAATAATAAAGAAAAATTAAAAGCAATAAATAGTATAGTGCATCCTTCGGTTTCTAACAGCTTTAAGCGATGGACTCGAAAACAAAATTCGCATTATGTAATTCAAGAAAATGCCATATTATTTGAAAGTAATTCAGAAAAGAAATTTGATTACATTATTGCCGTAACTGCCCCTGTTGAAGTCAGAATTAATAGAGTTATTAAACGTGATTATGTAACAAAAACTCAAGTATTAGCTCGAATGAATAATCAATTTGATGATAAGATAAAAATTGAAAAATCTGATTTTGTAATCGAGAATATTGACCTTTTAAAAACGAAAGATCAGGTAAAAAAAATTCATCGAAAGTTAATGCGATTCACAGAATGATCGTATCATACATTTATTCTTAAAAAAATGTTAAAAAACTAATGTTTTAGTTAATGTTAGTTAAAGAATTTAGCGAACTATAAAGAAAAATTAAATTTGTTCTAGATGAGCAAACGCATTTTTATACTCTTAATTATATTAATGAGTACTGCCTTAATTGGTATCATAGCTGTGCAGATTTATTGGATCAACAGCTCCATAAAAATCAGAGAAAAGCAGTTTAGCAACGATGTAAAGTTTGCATTAGCAAATGTATCTGATATTATACAAGAGCGAGAGATCAACGATTATTACGAAGAGTTTGGATCTGCAATAGATAGTTTAACTCGTTCTAATTCATCTAACACAGAATCTGGTAAAACAGATTTCTTTTTTAGAAGAATAGATACAGCTAAGAATGAGGTTTTTACGTTTAGGCAAAGTATACTAGAAACCAACAATAAATCATCTTTAACGCTCTTTGATAATGATTCTGTAGACTTCTCAACTTTCTTTAGTGAAAAGGAAAGAGAAGTTTCAAAATTAACAGATGTTAGTGGTGGCGACTTAGAAGAAATGACTCCTGTTGAACGCTTGTATGTTGTAGGACGATTAACTGACTTAGAAAAATCGACATTCGAAAGTTATTTTAAAGAAATTGCTCCAAGCAGACCTATTTATGATAGAATTTCTAAAAAAGAAATTTACCTAAATCTTGAGAATGAATTAAGAACGAGAGGAGTAGAGACAGGTTTTGAATTTGGTGTGTATGAGGAAGGGTTAGCAACAAAACTAAAATCACCTAAGTTTAAAAAAGAAAAATATATAAGTTATGGGGTTCCCTTGTTTATTGATGATTTAGGGACTAGCGATTATCAGTTATTTGTGAGTTTCCCTGAAAAAGAAAAATTTATATTAGCATCTATTGGAAATATTTTGGCGTTATCAGCCATTTTTATTCTAATTATCATTTTGGCTTTTGCAAGTGCTCTGTATCAGTTAATACGTCAGAAACAGATTTCTGAAATTAAGACTGATTTTATAAATAACATGACACATGAGTTTAAGACACCAATAGCCACAATTAACTTAGCTCTAGATGCAATTAAGAACCCTAAGATCATTGATAATAAGGAAAAAATATTGCGCTATGCAGAAATGATTAGAGAAGAGAATAAACGTATGCATGGTCAAGTAGAAAACGTTCTTCGAATTTCTAAGCTAGAAAAGAATCAGTTAGACCTGAGTAGCAATGTAGTTGATTTGCATGAAATTATTGAGGAAGCTATTACACATGTTGATCTAATCGTTAATGATAAAGGTGGTTATATTGAGGAACATTTAGAAGCTTCTTTAACAGAGGTGATGGCGAATAAGTTTCATATGACCAATGTTGTAGTAAATATGTTAGATAACGCCATAAAATATACGCATGAATCACCTAAGATCGATATTTATACAGAAAACGCAGGTAACTATATTTTATTGAAAATTAAAGATCAAGGTATAGGAATGAACAAAAATGTACAAAAGCATGTTTTTGATAAATTCTATAGAGAACAAAAAGGAAATATACACGATGTGAAGGGTCATGGTTTAGGGCTCTCATACGTAAAAAAGATAGTTGAACATCACCATGGTAGTGTGTATGTAGAAAGTGAAAAAGGAAAAGGAAGTTTATTTACAGTGAAATTACCATTAATTTAATTATATTAAAACTAATTATGGCAAATAAAAAAATATTATTAGTTGAAGACGATCCAAATTTTGGCACAGTTCTAAAAGATTACTTAACGTTAAATGATTATTCTGTTTCGCATGCAAAAGATGGTTTAGAAGGCTTAATCATGTTTAAGAATGATGATTTTGACATCTGTATTTTAGATGTAATGATGCCTCGTAAGGATGGTTTCTCATTAGCGAAAGATATCCGTTCGACTAATGCAGACGTACCGATTATTTTCTTAACGGCTAAAACCATGAAAGAAGATGTTTTAAAAGGGTATGAAGTCGGTGCAGATGACTACTTGAATAAACCTTTTGATTCTGAAGTGCTTTTATACAAGATCAAAGCAATTTTGCAACGTAAAGAGGCAGATTCGAATACTGATGAAGAACAGCATGAATTCCAGATAGGTAAATTCCATTTAAATTCTAAGTTAAGGCATTTAACTTATGATGGTAGTGAAGCACGCAAGCTATCACCTAAAGAAAATAAATTACTAAAGATGTTGGCAATTCATCTTAATGATCTTATGCCTAGAGAATTAGCATTAACTAAAATTTGGAGAGACGATAATTATTTTACTTCTCGTAGTATGGATGTTTATATAGCTAAACTTCGTAAGTACCTTAAAGAAGATAACGATGTTGAGATCATCAATATACATGGTGAAGGCTTTCGGCTAATTGTAAATGCCTAAGATTTATTGTATACTTGTTGTGTGGCGCAGCTTGTAAAAATATATAATGAAAACCCGAATCCTAAGGAAGTAGATAAGGTAGTAGAGGTGCTCCGAAAAGGAGGCTTAATAATATACCCTACCGATACTGTGTATGGTTTAGGATGTGATATTACAAATTCTAAAGCCTTAGAAAAAATTGCTCGTATAAAAAACATAAAATTGGCAAAAGCCAATTTTTCGTTTATATGTAATGACCTTAGCCATTTATCAGATTATGTAAAGCAAATAAATACACCTACTTATAAAATTCTAAAAAGGGCCTTACCTGGAGCTTACACATTTATTTTACCTGGTAACAATAACCTTCCAAAGGCATTTAAAAATAAAAAAACAGTTGGTATTCGTGTACCAGATAATAATATAGCTCGTGAAATAGTTTCTCAATTAGGGAATCCTATTGTTTCTACTTCTATTTATGACGAAGATGATGTGATTGAATACACTACCGACCCTGAGTTAATCTTCGAAAAATGGCAAGATAAAGTAGACTTAGTAATAGATGGTGGTTATGGAGATAATCTTGCATCAACAGTAATAGACCTTTCTCAAGATGAAATTGAAATTATCCGTGAAGGCAAAGGAAGCTTAGCAATATTATAACTTTTTACCATTGCTTATTAATTCATTGTAGTTTTTCTTTAATTTTCTTAAAAGAATACCATATATTAATTGATAGAACAGCCAGAAAACCACTAATGTTAAAAGAATAACTACCACAGCAATCACAAATAAAGTAGTTGAACTTACATTTTCAGGCAATTGATTTAAAAACTCTTGTGAGTTAAATGTGGCATAAAGCACCATTCCACCAGCAATAGGAACTAATGCTAGATTAAACCAAATATAATGTTTTACAGTTCTTCTGGTTTTTATAATATTATGAATAAGAGATTTTGTACTTGAATTTGCCGAAATAGATTTATAATTTTTGTAAAAACGATATACAAAATATACTATTACTATATATGCAATTATATAGAATGTAGTTAGTAATGTCGATAGTCCAACTTCTTCATATAACTTCATTGATTTGTCAAAATCTACAAATAAATAAACTAGGTGTGGTAGTGTAATTTCTAGAATACTTATAATTAGAATCCACTTTACTATAGAGGATGATTTTTTATGGATAAGTTTTGAAAGTTCATCAAAAGTTAATTTTGGCAAGGTAGCATCTTGCTTTTTCCAGTCTTTTTTTAATAAATCTAATTGATCCATAGTCTTACGGATTTAATATTTTCTGTAATTTCGTTTTCACTCGATTCATCTTAACTCGGGCATTTACTTCTGTAATACCCATAGTTTCAGAGATCTCTTTATAATTTTTATCCTCAAGATATAAGAAAACCAATGCTTTTTCGATATCTGATAATTTCCTGATAGCTTTGTACATCAACCGTAATTGCTCTTCTTCTGTATCGTCATATTCTTTGGCCTCAATTTTAAAGAGAACAGAATCGAAATCTTGAGTTTGAACTCTTCTTTTAGATTTTCGATATAATGTAATAGCAGTGTTCAAAGAAACTCTATACATCCATGTACTAAATTTAGCTTCTCCTCTAAATTTAGGATAAGCACGCCATAATTGTATGGTAATTTCTTGAAAAAGATCATTATGAGCATCCTGATTGTTGGTATAAAGCTTACATACTTTATGTATTATGTTTTGATGCTGCTCTAGATCACTAACAAATTTATGTTCGAGTTCTTTGGTCACTTTTGGTTAATTACAATAGATAAGTAGCATAAAGTTAACTTTCGTTACAATAATCGCTCAAAAATACTTAGAAATCTACATGTTAAAAATTAAATATATATTTGTTTAATAATACTACAAATATGCTAAACAATATCAAAACGCAATTTTCTATTAAAGATTTAGAAAATTTCACAGGTATTAAGGCACATACTATAAGAATCTGGGAAAAAAGATATGGTCTATTAGAACCAAAAAGAACAGATACTAATATTCGTTATTATGATGCTGATAATTTTATGAAGCTACTTAATATCAATTTGTTATACAATAACGGATTTAAGATTTCTAAGATTGCTGAACTATCTAATGCTTCTATAGAGTTAAAAGTAAAAGAAGTGGCATCACATAAAGCTGTTGAAGAGTCATCAATTAATCAGTTAAAGATAGCTATGGTTAATTTTGATACAGTTTTGTTTAATGAAACTTATAATAAGTTATTAGTAAGCAAATCATTTCGCGAGATTTTCACCAATATTTTTATACCATTTTTAGAATATATTGGCCTTTTATGGCAAACAAAATCGATTAAACCAGCGCACGAGCATTTTATTTCTAACCTAATTGTTCAAAAAATTCAAGCTAATATTGAAAGAAATCAAACATCTGTCACTAAAAAACCTAATGAAGTCTTTGTATTATTCTTACCAGTAAATGAAATTCATGAACTTGGTCTTTTATATATACATTATGAGTTGAATTTAAGAGGATATCACTCTATTTATTTAGGACAAAATATAGCGATAGACCACTTAACCGACCTTGCAATATTGTATGATAGAATCAATTTTATATCCTATTTTACTGTTCAACCTGCAGATGATGCTATATACGATTATCTTGAAAAGTTGAATAAAAATATCTTAAAGGGTAACAATCAGTTTTGGTTTTTAGGTCGTAAAGCTTTAGGCTATACGTTTAACGGTACTATAAAAAATGTTAAAGCCTTTAAATCTGTAAATGAATTGTTAAATATTATTTAATTTTTTTTGCATGAAATTATTTTGTTTAATTTTTTATTATATTTGTTAAACAAATGAATAATGAAATTATTGTCATAGGGTCCGGATTTTCTTCTTTAGCTGCTTCATGTTATTTAGCTAAAGCCGGGTATGATGTAACAATTTTAGAAAAGAACAATAGTGTAGGTGGCAGAGCTAGAATATTAGAAAAACAAGGTTTTAAATTTGATATTGGCCCTACGTGGTATTGGATGCCCGATGTCTTTGAAAGCTTTTTCAATGATTTCTATAAACACCCTTCAGAATATTATCAATTAGAAAAGTTATCTCCTGCCTATAAAACTTATTTTGGTAAAGACGACTTGATAACTATTGATGATAATTTTGAAGCAATTTGTCTCACATTTGAATCTATTGAAAAGGGAAGTTCAAAACATCTTATAGATTTTATAGATTCTGCAAAATTTAACTATGAAGTAGCTATAAAAGATTTAGTGTACAGACCTGGTGAATCAATTACAGAATTAATAACACCAACTACAGTAAAAAGGGTTAATCACTTCTTTAGAAGTATTAGTACTCAAGTTCACTCAAAAATTAAAAACCCTAAACTTAGGCAAATATTAGAGTTTCCTGTTTTGTTTTTAGGAGCCAAGCCAAGTGATACACCATCATTTTATAATTTTATGAATTATGCAGATTTTGGCTTAGGTACTTGGCATCCTAAAGGTGGCATGTTTGAAGTTGTAAAGGCCATGGTGACTTTGGCGACAAGCTTAGGTGTAAAAATTAAAACCAATGCAGCTATTTCTAAAATTGATGTAGAAAATAAAAAGGTAAAGGGAGTTTGGTCTAATAATGATTTTATAACAGCAGATATTATCTTAAGCGGTGCAGATTATCATCATACCGAGACACTATTAGACGAGGAGCATAGACAATACTCAGAAAATTATTGGAATAAAAGAACATTTGCACCATCTTCATTACTTTTTTATGTTGGATTTGAGAAAAAATTAAAAAATGTTACCCATCACACATTATTTTTTGATGCAGATTTTGAAGTTCATGCAAAAGATATTTATGATAATCCTAAATGGCCAGAAAAGCCATTATTTTATGCAAGTTTTCCTAGTATAACTGACACGTCTTTTGCTCCAGAAAATAAAGAAGCAGGAGTGTTTCTTATTCCTTTAGCTCCAGGTATTGAGGATACCAAAACCATCCGCGAAAGCTATTTTAATCAAATCATTAATCGTTTTGAAGAATTAACCAATCAAAAAGTAAGAGAAAGTATTCTTTTTAAAGAATCTTATTGTGTAAACGATTTTATTAAAGATTATAACTCATACAAGGGTAACGCATATGGTTTAGCAAACATATTAACACAAACAGCCTTTTTAAGACCAAAAATTAAAAGTAAAAAAGTAGAAAACTTATTCTTTACTGGTCAGTTAACTGTACCTGGTCCTGGTGTACCGCCATCATTAATATCGGGTAAGATTGCAGCAAATTCTATTATTAAGCATTCAAAAATTAGCGTACATGAAACAACTGTTTGACCAAGTATCAGAAGATTGTAGCAAACTAGTTACCAAATCGTACAGCACTTCTTTTTCGTTAGCAGTAAAGATGCTAGCGCCATCTATACGCAAAGACATTTATAATATTTATGGATTTGTTCGCTTTGCGGATGAAATAGTAGATTCATTTCATCAGTTCAATAAAAAGGAATTATTGCTGAGCTTTGAAGAAGATTATTATAGAGCTTATAAAGGTGGTATTAGTATAAACCCTATACTAAACTCATTTCAGCAAACAGTTAAAAGATATAAAATTGATGATAATCTGGTACAAGCTTTTTTAAATAGTATGAAAGCTGATCTAAATAAAACTATTTATACAACCAAAGAAGAGTTTGATACATATATTTATGGTTCAGCCGATGTAGTTGGTTTAATGTGTTTAAAAGTTTTTGTAAATGGAGATCAAGAAAAGTATAATGAATTAAAAAAAGCTGCAATGCGATTAGGTTCTGCATTTCAGAAAGTTAATTTTTTAAGAGATATAAAAGATGATCAAGAAGTTTTAAAGCGTTCTTATTTTCCTAATGTTGATTTTAATTCGTTTGATACCGAAGCGAAAGAAAAAATTATTATAGACATAGAAAAGGACTTTGATTATGCTTTCAAGAATGGAATTTTAAAATTACCAATCGAAGCAAAATTTGGTGTATACACAGCTTATAGATATTACAAAAAATTATTAAATAAGCTCAAAAAAGTACCATCATCTAAAATCATGGAGCAAAGAGTACGCATTTCTAACCCAATGAAATTAAATCTATTAGCTAGAAGTTATGTAAAATATAAACTAAAATTAATTTAACTTTACAGTATGTTGTTTGCATTAATAACTTTAAGCGTATTTATTTTTATGGAAGGCGTTACCTGGTTTACGCATAAATTTGTAATGCATGGCTTTATGTGGTATTTTCATTCTGATCATCACGAACCTAAGTACCCAGATACTTTTGAGCGCAACGATATTTTTTTTGTAATTTTTGCATTGCCAAGTATTTTGTTATTTTATTTTGGTACTAGAGATGGGGTAGATTACAGATTTTTTATCGGACTTGGTATTTTACTTTACGGAATTGCCTATTTTTTAGTTCACGATGTGTTAATACACCAACGATTTAAGTGGTTTAAACGAACTAAAAATAAGTACCTTATAGCTCTTAGAAAAGCTCATAAAACACATCATAAACATCTGGGCAAAGAAGATGGTGAGTGTTTCGGTATGCTCTTCGTTCCTTTTAAATATTTTAAGATATAAATGTCACTATATCTTATTTTAAATCTCGCTAGTTTTAGTATTCCTTTTTTGTACAGTTTCGAAAAACGAATGCGCTTCATTAAATGGTGGAAAGAAGTTTTTTTAGCCATTTTAATCACTGCTATTATCTTCTTAATATGGGATGTAATTTTTACCAGAAATGGTGTTTGGGGGTTTAATGAAAAATATCTACTAGGTATAAATATTATAAACCTTCCTTTTGAAGAGTGGTTATTCTTTATATGCATACCTTATGCATGTATTTTTACACATTATGCGTTTAAATACTTTTTTCCTAAACTAAAGTTGTCTTTTAAAACAACTAATATAATTTCTATTTTACTACTTATTATACTAGGTATAGTAGTAGCAACAAACATTAATAAAGACTATACATTTTATAATTATAGTTTATTGATTGTTATTCTGTTATATTCATTGATTACTCAAGAGAGACAATTGAACACGTTCTATATTACTTTTTTAATTATTCTCATTCCTTTTTTTATTGTAAATGGAATCCTTACCGGGAGTTTTATAGAAGATCAGATTGTTTGGTATAACAATACAGAAAATTTAGGAATACGTTTAGGTACAATTCCTGTTGAAGATATAGGCTATGCTTTTAGTATGATCTTTTTAAGTATTATTTTAATTGAAAAGTTTAAAAAAGTATTTAATCAAAAGAAGACCTAGACTTTATATTTATATTTTAGAAACTTCAGAAGGTAATTGCCTCCAAAAAAACCAACCAATTAACAATCCAAAACTCATAGAAATGGTGTAAATAGAAATGTTGTATTGGTGTTTTACAAAGAAATTATCCACATATCTTTCAATATTAAAAATTACAATTAGTATTGCGATAAGTAGCACAATAATAAATCCAATACCGCTACTAAAAGCTGCAGATTTTGAAGAATACAAAAAAAGATTGGCTGCTATTGCTCCCCATAAATAGGTTAATACAAAAAACCCATTATCAGTATTATCTTTTATAACATTGCTTATAGTATTACCATCTATTTTATCTAATGCCAGGTAGATGTCTAATCCTATAATAAGTACAAATAAACCAATAAGTACATACTGTACTCTTTTAATAAATACAGGGTCGTTTATTAATTCTGATAACTGAGTTGTATCTTTTGTTGTAGAAGTTTCTTTTACCATGGAAAATCAATGTTTGGTATGTGTCTTTGAGACCAAATAAAATGACCATATAATACTCCTAAAAAGAGTAAAATAAATTGATAGTGACCTTTTAAGACAAAATTAGAAGGCAATCGTTTCCCTATAAAAAATAAGATTACTAAAATCAATACAACTAGTAGAATTGGTAACCACCAATTACTACCAAACAATGGAATTCGAGTGCCTAAAAAGAAATGTCCTCCTAAAACCCCCCAAGCAAATGTTATAAAAAAGTAATTACTAGATGCCCAGTTTTTTAATATAATATTTACAGTATCATTCTTAATTTTATTAAAATAACCGAGATAAATATTAAATAGCAATAGGAATAGGACAATACCAATTACAATATGCTCAACGGTTTTTGGGCTTATCATTTTTTCTTTTTTGTAGTTGATTTTGGTGGTAACGACATTACATACTCATAGCTTTCATCTAAAGTTGCAGCCAGCAATTTCATGTTATCATATAAATGTTCAGGGATTAGTACATAATCTTTCATTACAGCTCCATAAGATTTATATATAGTAGTATTGTGCTTTTCTTTAAAAGTTTTTTGAGAGGCTTTAGATAATCGAATGCCTATTTCGCAAGCTTTATTGAATAAAGAAAACATGTAGCCATTTGCTAAAGTATAGGGCATGGTTTTTCCTTTTCTTTCAAATTTGTCATTAGTTGCTACAAGTTTATCGTAAAATTTTAATTTCTCATCCCGCATAATTAAATGATTTGTCACTAAATTTACTAATGATTTTTAAATCAGTTTACATCATGAAAAAATACACACTTTTTTTAATTACTTCACTTTTTGTTCTTTCAACTTCATTTTCTCAGAAAAAGATTAAAGATTTGGATAAACTGTCATTAGAATATGCTAAGAATTCATTCGAAGAGTTAGCAGAGTTTTTTAGCATACCAAATGATGCTAATTATCCTGAACAGATAGAACCCAATGTACAATGGTGTGAGACAGCTTTTGCTAAGCGCGGATTCAAAACAGAAAGATTAAACACAGAAACTGTTCCTTTGTTGTTAGCATCAAAAATGAACCCCAAGGCTAAGAAAACAGTCTTGGTTTATTTACAGATTGATGGGCAACCAGTAGATACTACCAAATGGTTTCAGCCAGATCCTTATAAACCTGCATTGAAGGAGAAAGACGATAATGGAGAATGGCAAATAATTTCTTGGGAAAAATTAAATGGAGAACTGAATAATGATTGGCGCATCTTTTCGCGTTCTGCTTCAGATGCTCGTGGGCCAGATATGATGTTCTTAAAAGCTATGGACATCTTAAATGATCATAAGGTAAATCCTAACTTTAATTTAAAAGTAATTCTAGATTTTGAAGAAGAATTGGGTTCGCCTAGATTACCAAAAGCAGTACTAGCGAATAAAGAAAAACTAGCTGCAGATATGCTAGTTATTTTTGATGGGCCGAGGCATTTATCAAATCAGCCAACACTATCTTATGGAGCTCGAGGTATTGCAACTATTTCTTTAGAAGTGTTTGGGCCAAGAACGCCATTGCATAGTGGTAATTATGGTAATTATGCACCGAATCCTGCAATGAAATTATCGCAGTTATTAGCATCTATGTGGCGAGAAGATGGTCGAGTGGCTATAAAAGGTTGGTATGATGGCATTACGATTTCAGATGATGTAAAAAAGATTTTGGAGCAAGTACCAGATGATGAAACTCAAATACAAAAGAATTTTGGGATCTCTCATACAGATAATATTGGTAATAATTTTCAGGAAGCTATTCAATATCCAGCGTTAGGAATTCTAGGGTTAGAAGCCGCTTGGGTTGGTAAAGAGCGAAGAACAATAATACCAGCTACTGCTATAGCAGAGTTGAATATCCGTTTGGTAAAAGAAACTGATGGCGATCATATGGTAAATTTGGTGAAGCAGCATATTAAAGATCAAGGATATTATTTAGTTGATGATAAACCTACCGAAGTGGAACGAATGACAAAAAAAAATATCATTCGCTTTAATGCTGAAGTATCTTATGATGCTTTTAGAACAGAATATAATACAGAAATAGGTGAGTGGTTACGGCGAGGTATGCGAAAAGCTTTTGGTAAAGATCCTATTCAGATACGCACTATGGGTGGTTCTATACCAATTTCACCTTTTGTAACGACGTTAGGAATTCCTGCTGTTGGTGTACCAACCGTAAATCCTGACAACAATCAGCATAGCCCTAATGAGAATATTCGCTTAGGTAATTATATTGACGGTATTAAGACAATTACAGCAATTTTATCAGAAAAGTTATAATTAGCAAATCACTTTTTATAAGCCTTCCATTTTTTGATAAGCTCGCCTTGTCTATTGTGTAATTCGTTAGGGTCTGAAAGAAATTTTTCTTTCCTTTCTTTAGATACACCATCTGAAATCCACCAATTGTGAGTGTCAACAATAGTTTTATCAAAAGGTCTAAAACTTAAACCATTGTTTTTAGAGTGCTCATTATTTACACGTGATATACCGTGGAATTTCTCTGAGTCTAATATCCATGGAGCCTGAAAAGGAAGATTATTATCTCTTAAAAAGTCATAATCATTAATGCTTATCATTTTAGATGTAGAATTAAGTGCTTTATGAACTTTTTCAGCAAATGTGGTAACAGACATTTCTGTTGCAGGGCCAACACCATTAAAAATTCCAGAAGTTTTATTTTCTATCAATCTAATGGTCCAATCTGCTATATCACGCACATCAATAAACTGAACAGGGTCATTTTTTTTACCTGGAACCACCACTTCATTCCCGCTTGCTAATTGTGTTGGCCAATAAAAAAAGCGATTAGTTCTATCTGCTGGCCCTATCATAAATGTTGGTCGAACTACTGCTGTTCTATCCTTACCAAATATGCGTTGTGCAGCTAATTCAGAATTGGCTTTCATTACACCATAGTCATACGTATATTTTTCATCTCCAGTTGCATCACTAGGTACTTCTAAGACCAGTGGATCATTTTCTTTTAAATTAGCTTTGTAATAAGGGTAGAATACGCTTACAGAAGAAATATAAATGTACATATCTACATTATCTTTTAATAATTCAGCCGTTGTTTCTGTCCATTCAACTTTTCTACCAGAATTATCAATTACAGCATCCCATTTTCTTCCTTTTAGTGCTTCCAGATTATTTTCTCTATCGCCTACTAAATGTTCAGCTTTATCATAAATATCTTGATGTACAGTTGGCTTTGTTTTACCTCTAGTAAATGTTGTGATTTTATGACCTCTCTCTAGTGCATAAGCTATTTGATGAGGGCCTAAGAAGCTAGAACCCCCTAAAATCAAAATGTTTAGAGATTTCGAAACATTATTGTGCAAGTTAGTTCCTGCGAGCTGTTTATTTTTACCCATACAAGCTATAGGAAATCCAGCGAATGGAATTAACGCTGAAGCTTTTAAAGTATTAGAAATAAAATTTCTGCGAGATGTTAAGGTGTTTTTATTTTTTTTCATGAGGTACTATTTTCAATAGCTACTAATTTACTTATTTTTTAATTATTAGAATTTTACAATCCATCCATTCAATCTTACAATTCAGTATTTCTTTTTATGAAAGCTTTTTACACTAAACAACATTTGCAGTATAAAATCAACGCAAATGAAAACCTTACTAACCTTAGTCTTACTAACCTTTATAATTCAATTAAATGCTCAAACAATTATTTCTGGAAAAGTAATAGATAAAAAAGGAATAGCTATAATAGGTGCCAATGTTTATTTGCAAAACACCTATGATGGTGCTACAACTGACAAGAATGGACTATTCTCATTTAAAACAGATAAACTAGGTACTCAAACCTTAATTGTGTCTTTTTTAGCATTTAAAACGCATCAATTTACTGCCGATGTTTCGACCTTAAAAAATTTGGATATCGTTTTAAAAGAGGAAGTGAATACGCTAGATGCTGTTGTGCTGTCCGCTGGCTCTTTTCAGGCGGGTGATAATTCTAAGGTATCTGTAATGGGACCTTTAGATGTAGTTACTACCGCTGGTGTAGCTGGCGATTTTATTTCAGCACTACAAACTTTGCCTGGCACTCAAACGGTAGGTGAAGATGGCCGTTTATTTGTACGTGGTGGTACAGCTGAAGAAACGCAGGTATTTATTGATGGCTTGCAGGTTTTTAAACCATATTCACCAACTGCGAATAATACACCAACCAGAGGCCGTTATTCTCCATTCTTATTTGATGGTATTACTTTTAGTACAGGAGGCTATTCTGCCGAATATGGTAATGCTTTGTCGAGTATATTATTATTGAATACCATAGACGATCCTAAACAAAATGAAACCAATTGGTCATTTATGACTGTTGGTGCTGGAGTAGGGCATACTAAAAAGTGGAAAAAAGATGCTTTAACTGTCAATGCTATGTATATTAACCTAGCTCCATATAATGAGTTAGTACCAGATGATAATAAATGGAATAAATTGCCAGAATCACTTTCAGGGGAAGCCGTATATAGACATCATACAAAAAATGGTTTGTTTAAGTTTTATTCTGCCTTTGA
This sequence comes from Maritimimonas rapanae, assembly GCF_057837205.1. Classification (NCBI taxonomy): domain Bacteria; kingdom Pseudomonadati; phylum Bacteroidota; class Flavobacteriia; order Flavobacteriales; family Flavobacteriaceae; genus Maritimimonas; species Maritimimonas rapanae. The sequence goes on from NZ_JBYQFI010000001.1 coordinate 917,998, forward strand.
ATCTTTAAATTTTGATGTTGAACAACAAGATATCAATTTTGAAGATTTGGTTAGACTTGATCTAAAAAATAATAATTGGTATACCAATCTTTCTTATGATGGTTTTATAAGTGACAAAACCAAACTAACTACTGGTATCAGCTACACCAATAGTGACACCAAGGTGATTTTTAGTGAGACTAACGTTCGAAGTATAGAAAACGCACTACACCTTAAAGCCAAGTTAAAGCATAATTTTAGCAATCAAGTTAAATTGAGTTATGGTGCAGAATTTCAATCGACACATTTTAAGGAAGATGGTATAGCAAATCAGACGCAGCCATTTCAATATAATTTTACTAATAATTTAGCTGCAGCTTTCGCGGAAACAGATATTTTCTTTTCAAATAATCTAGCTGCAAAACTAGGAGCGAGATTAGATCATACGGCTTTATTTGATGAAATTACATTTTCACCACGGTTGTCATTGGCTTATAAGTTTAATAAACAGGCACAGCTATCTTTAGCTTATGGCGATTTTTATCAAACACCACAAAATGATGAATTAAAAATAATCCAAGATCTTGATTTACAAAAGGCTACACATTATATTTTAAACTATCAATATAAAAAGAATAAGAGGTTATTTAGAGCCGAAGCTTTTTATAAAGATTATAAAAATCTGTTACAATTCGATACTGAATTTGGTAGACCAGTTGGTAATTTTAATAATGAAGGATTTGGTTATGCTAAGGGCTTAGATATTTTCTGGAAAGACTCTAAAAGCATCAAATACCTACAGTATTGGTTATCGTATTCTTATTTAGATACCAAGCGTAAATTTCAAGATTATCCAATTGAGGTTATGCCTAATTATGCTACTAAACACAATGCGTCATTGGTTACTAAGTATTGGATCAACGATTGGCGTTCGCAAGTAGGTATGACTTACAATTTTGCAAGTGGCAGACCTTATAATAATCCTAATAGTAATCAGTTTATGGACGGTAGAACTAAAAATTATCATAATATAAGTGTTAATTGGGCGTATTTAATTTCGCAACAAAAGATCTTGTATTTTTCTGCTACTAACATATTAGGTTTTAAAAATGTATTTGGTTACAATTATGCTACTACACCAAATAACAACGAAACATTTAATAGACAAGCAATTGTGCCCAGTTCTGATAGTTTCTTTTTTGTTGGCTTTTTCTGGACAATTAGCGAGGATAAAAAGAAGAATCAATTAGATAATTTGTAAACATTTTGGTTTGTAAAATATAATTGTAACTTTATATCTAAATCAAAAAACAATTACAATGAAATCTATTGGAAAGTATTTTTTAATTATTATGTTGTCATTAAGCATGACGAACTGTGCAACAATTTTGGGCGGGCCAATTTCAGCGTCACAAAAGCAAAAACCAGCTCCTGGTCAACAGCAAAGAGAAATACGTGCTGGTTGGTTAATCGCAGATATTATTCTTTTTATGCCAGGTTTAATCGTAGATTTTGCAACTGGTGCTATTTATAAAAAGTAATAGTTTTAAAAATTCTCTCATGAGATTTTTGATCTTCTGTCTAGCGATAGTGTCTTTTATTTCATGTAAAAAAGAAAATAAGAGCGATGCTACTATTAATAGTGTCGCTCTTGTAGAAATAGACACACTACAAGGCACTTCTTTATTAGGCAAGTCTTTGATTAGAAGACAAGTCGACATCCAAAAAGATTCACTACCAATAGCAAATTATTTGGATGCTTTTAATAATTATAAAAGCGATTCATTAAAAGCAGATCATATCATTTGGTTAGGTCGTAGAATTGCTTATCTAGGTGATTATAAAAAAGCTATAGAACTATTTTCAAAAGGTATAGAACAACATCCTAATGATGCGAGAATGTATAGACATCGTGGCCATCGTTATATTTCCACTAGGCAATTTGATAAGGCGATTGCCGACTTTAATCAGGCTATTTTATTAATTGATGGAAAAGAAAACCAAATAGAACCAGACGGTATTCCTAATAAATTTAACACGCCAGTTTCTAGTTTGCACGGAAATATCTATTATCATTTGGGTTTAACACATTACCTAAAAAATGAATTACCCAATGCACTTATTAATTTCGAGAAGTGTTTAGCAACGTCTAACAATAATGATAACCAAGTATCATCAAAACATTGGTTGTATATGATACATAGACGTTTGGGCAATGTAGAAAAAGCAACTGCTCTTTTGCAACCTATTACCAAAGACATGACAATTATTGAAAATGTTGCTTATTATCAACTACTATTATTTTATAAAGGAGAATTAACAGAAGAGGAACTAACAGGTTCAGGATCTACTGGTAGTAGTGAAGCTGTTCAATATGGTTTAGCTAATTGGTATCATTATAATGGAAATACAGAGAAGGCAAAAGAACTATATAAAAATCTTGTAGATAACGGTAATTGGGCAGGTTTTGGGTATATCGCTGCCGAAGCTGACCTTAGTAGGTTAGATTAAGCTATTTTTCCCTGAAATTCTGGGCAATCTAATCTAATGTCTTGAGTTTTTAATGATGTCTCTAATAAATTGCAATAATCGCCTTTCGAAGTTTTATCGTAAAATTTGCAAGCATAACAAGTGCGCTGTACAGTTAAAATATCACTTTGATTAAGTTGGTAGATTAGTTTACTAAGTGTTTTAAATACATCATTAAGTTCAGCAGTATTGATAGAACTTAATTGTTTTTGTATCGGCTGGGCAAAATTTTCGGTTGCAGAAACTACTTTTTTCCCTTTTTCTGAAACTAAAATTGAATAGCTACGGCTATCGGTAGAGGAGTAGTCTTTAATAATCAATTCTTTGTTAGTTAGCACACGAATGGCGTCACTAATAGTAGGCTTAGTAACATTAAATTCTTTTGCTAAATGACTTACATTGCAATATTCGTTTTTATGATATGTTACAAATACAAGTATTTGTATTTGAATTGGGCTTAAACCTAATTCCTTTGCTTTTTCCCAAAGTAAAACTTTAAACGCTTCAGATATACGTTCTAGACCAACTACTATTTTACTAGTAGTATCTAATTGCTGTTTTGGATTAAATATACTCATAATAAAAGCCTGCCGAAATTAGAATCGACAGGCAAAGTTAGCGTTCCTAATTAAAATTAAGAACAGTTTTCAAATTCTATAATACTATAGCCTTTTTCTTCGATATCTTTTAATACTGATTCTGTTGCCTGTTCTATATGACAAAACTGACATTCTTTAGATGTAAGCTCACCAGTTTTAAAAGGTTTACTTTCTAGGTAATTATGACCATAATCGTGTACAACTTTTTCATCGGTTAGAGTATCTGGTACCAGAATATCAAAGTGCATAGTAGCCCCATCTTCTCGTTGAACATAGGTATCGTAAACTGAAATTTTCATAAATAAAATTTAAAATTAGGAATCCTAACTAGTAAAGATAAAAAAATTATCCTTTTACATCAGCCATAGAAGCTCCGTAATTTATGTGTAAAACATTACCGGTTGGCGTAACTAAAGCTGGTACAGATTTTACACCTGCATTTTCAGCTTCAGATATTCGTGTTTTCTCTTCACCGATATTTACTACCTCTACATTACTAGATCCTATTAAATCTATAACATCATGTTCTGCACTTACACATACAGGACAACCTGCATGATAAAAAATGGATTTACTCATAATTTGAATTATTTAAAAATTAATACTGATACAAATATAGTAAGGAATCCTAACTAAATAAAATATTATCGTATTTTATTTAAAAGAGTAGGCTATAGAATAGATAAATTACCTTTTTCTCAACAAATCAAATCGATGTGAATACTTAATTGTTAAGCTTTGATTGTTTAATGCATCTAACGGATCATCATCTTTAACCAAATTAAGCACTACAAACAAGCCAGTATTTGCACTACGCAACCATCCAAAACGGATATTAGCCGAAGTAATATCAGATACATTATTATGCTGCACTAAGCTTTGCACAAACATACGTGGCGTAAATGAGTAGGAGAGACGTGCACCACCAACAAATGCTGTTACATCTCCATTAGGCAAATCTAAAACATTATGGCTAAACGTAAAGGCAGAATTAAACTTATCGCCTACGCGGAAATTTAGCGTTCCGCTATTAGCTATACGATCACCACCAAAATAACCACCAATAAAGCTACGTGTACTTAAAGAAACTGCCTTATTAGGGTTTGTAATTAAGATAAATTGAAACTCTTCGTGTTTATAAGTACCTATAGGCACAGTAACTCCAGAAATAGAAAATGGCTGTTGTACACTTTCTGTAGTAAAGTTGATGCCAGTATGTATTTCGAAACCGCTTTTCCAAACCCAATGATTGTCAACATGTAAAAAACCTGTAACGAGTTCGTCATTAAAATCCCAATAACCACGATACGAAACATGTGGACGGATCTCTAAGAAGTTGCCAGCATTTTTAAAACGATGTGCTTTAAAAATTAGAAATTCAGGTTTTCTAAAAGCCGTACGTTGTAAAAAACCAACTTCAGGATTAAATCCTTCACCAACTTCGGTATAACCAGCACGTAGATTCCAGCCGCCCCATTCATAGGCGCCTAAAATTTTATAGGCATGGTCTTTACTATCTATACCTGGTGTGGTACTTTTTGCTACAAATCCTGTTATCTGAGCTTTTTTACCAATACCTAATTTTCCATCAGCGGCAAAAACACGATTATAGTCATCATCCATATCACCCAAGCCAGCTCTATTGATAAAAATTCCACCAATAGAAGAACGACTTTTCGGAAAATCTTGATTCACACGTGCTACCGTAAAGTTATTTTTTTCAATACCAACATCTTCAACATCTTCGGTAAACATACTTAATAAACCTACGTTGGTTTGCCCTAATTTTCCTGAGAGTCGTGCACCACCAATAATAGGTACTAAAGAGCCATCATTACCAATACCAATACGCCGGCTAAAGAAGAGGTCTACTTCACCAGGACTGCCAACTGTGAATTGCCCAGCATTTTCTAAAAAGAAAGGTCGCTTTTCTGGGAAAAATAAATTAAATCGATCTAAGTTTATCTGCTGATCATCTACTTCTACCTGAGCAAAGTCGGTATTATACGTAAGATCGAGTGTTAGGCTAGGGGTAATACTGTATTTTACATCAACACCAGCTTCAATATTAGTATCATTATCGGTCGGGTCTACTGCTTTATCTCTGGTAAATTGCGTTAAGGCATAGGGTATTACTTTTAAATTACCCGGGTTTTTTAATTTCAAACCAGTTACTTTTCCTGCCAAAGAAAGCCGCTTTATGTCGAAGCCAATGGGTAATGATGCCCAATAGGCCGTTTCAGTATTTTTACTAATATTTCGTTGAAAGTTAACACCCCAAGTTTGATTATCACCAGCTGCAAAACGCAATGATCGTAGCGGAATAGCAAATTCAGCGCTCCAACCATAACCACCGACTTCGGTTTTTACAACCCAAGAGGCATCCCAATTTAGATTGGTGCCACCAATAACACCACCTTGTTGTCTATTGGCATTAAAATTACCTTGCCCTTCGTTATTGATCTGCGCATCGTATTCCATACCATCAGCATTGGTACCAAATAAAAAGCCATTTTGCTGATCGTTATAGGTGTCAACAATAAATAAAAAGCTGTCTTCATCATTTAAATCGGCATCGCGGCGAGAATCGGAAACTACTATACTACTTGGGTCACTATCATAACAAATAACACCAATATATAATGTGTTTGTAGTATGTGCAAAACGTATTTCGGTCTTTTCTGATGCCGCAATTCCAAACTGTGGTTTTATCTGTACAAGTTGATCTATAGGTGTTACTGTCTGCCAAATAGCATCTTCTTTTACATTACCATCTATAAGTGGTTCTTTTTCTAGAATAGTAGCTTTAAATGTTGGGCGTTGTGTTTGATTGGTTTGGGCAAAACTTAGTATTGTAAAGAAACAACATAAGACAACTGCCCATAATTGGTTAGTTATTAAGGTCATTCTTGGTAAATTGATACAACTAAAGTACGATTTCTGTTTAAATGATAATACTTACACGCTCTTTTGTTGCCCTTAAATAAGAAATCACTTTAAATAAAAAAACTCCCTGAAAAATCAAGAAGTTTTAATGAGTTCAAAAAAAATCACGGCATCAATTCTGCGCTGCCATTTGCTCTTGTTGCTCTTCATACGAAGGCCCGTATAATCCGGGTACACGTTTGCCATTTGCTCTTAGATAAGCGATCAATTCGCCACGATGATGGTATAAATGATTCATTAAAAAACCGCGAATCACCTGTATTCTTGGCATGGGTGGCATTAGCTCAGCTTCGCCACTCATCATAGACCAATTTTCCATAAATCTTTCTTCTGGGTAATTTTCTAAGGCCTTTATAGCATCAGCAATATTTTCCTCTAGTTTCTTTTTAATGTTTTCCATAGAAGAAATATCGCCTTTATCATATTTGTATTCCGCCATATTAAATACATTTTTATTTAATGTGGCATCCCACCAATGGTATACTTCTGCGGTATGTGCTGCTAATCCAGCTATGGTCCAATTAAAATCATTCGGTTTGTAATCGAGTATGTCGTCTGGTATTGCATTAAAAAGTTTACGGGTATTTTCAGCTTCAAATTGAAGCTCTCCTAGTAGTGCTTCTCGTAACATAGTTTATGTATTTTTAAGTTAGTAATTCTGTAAGTTACGATAAACTTTTTGCCAGATATATTAAATTTTAGTTAAAAGAAGTATCTTTAAACAGATTGCTACTAAGTAGTTACAATAATCGATCATTAGTAAACCTTTACTTATGTCTGCTATGGCTAAAACCACAAGACCTCCAAAATTCGGAACATTTCTGGGTGTATACACACCGAGTATTTTGACCATTTTGGGTTTGATTATGTACTTACGCTTTGGCTGGGTAGTTGGTAATGTTGGTTTGTATAAAACCATTGCTATTGTTTTAATGGCAAGTACAATTACTTTTATTACTGGGCTTAGCGCTTCTGCTATTGCTACCAATATTAAAGTTGGTGTAGGTGGCGAGTATTATATGATCTCTAGAAGTTTAGGTCTCGAACCAGGTGGAGCTATTGGCATTCCGTTATATCTCTGTAGAACATTAAGTGTTACCTTTTATTGTTATGGTTTAGCAGAGGCTATTTTAGTATTGTGGCCAGACAAGTCGTCTTTACCGTCTTATGCTTTGCAGGGCATCGCTATACTATTTATTATTTTAGTAACCGCCCTTTCGGGGAAAAGTGCCAAGTTGGTATTAAAATCGCAAATTCCAATTATGATCATAGTTGGTTTATCAATTCTAGCTTTAATTTTTGGAGTGTTGTCTAAACCAATACAAGCACCAATTACAGAAGCAACTTATGTTACTGCCCCAGAAGGTTTCTGGTACGTATTCGCTGTATTTTTTCCGGCGGTAACAGGTTTTACTGCTGGTGTAGGGATGAGCGGTGATTTAAAAGACCCTCAAAAATCGATACCAAAAGGAACCTTAGGTGCAGTTATATCAGGAGCTATTATTTACTTGATAATCCCATTAATATTAGCAATTACAGCAGCTTTAACCATAGAGCAATTAACAGACCCTGATGCCGGAGTTACTATTTGGACGAAGCTAGCCATTCTAGGTCCGTGGTTGGTGTACCCAGCTGTATGGGGTGCTGTTCTATCATCTGCTTTTGGTAGTATTTTAGGCGGGCCACGTATTTTACAAGCTCTATCTATGGATGGGCTCGTACCCAAGTTTTTAGCAAAAGTATCACGTACAGGGCAACCTACCGTGGCAACTTGGATTAGTGGTGCCATAGCCTTGGGCGCCGTATTTTTAGGCGGATTAAACACTATAGCACAATACGTTTCAGTATTGTTTTTAACGTTGTATGTGGCTGTAAATGTTAGTGCAGCTGTAGAGCAATTAATTAAAGAACCATCATATCGACCTAAAATACATGTGCCTTGGTATGTTTCATTATTAGGTGCCGTCGCTGCGATGGTGGTAATGTTATTGATCAATCCTTGGGCTTTTGCCTTTGCCTTTGGGTTAGAAGCAATTATTTTAATTTACTTGTTTAATAGACGCTACGAACAGAAATGGGGAGATGCTGCCACTGGTGTTTGGATGCAGTTAAGTCGTTTTGCGCTGCTGCGCTTAAGTGCTAAAAAAATTCATCCTCGTAATTGGAGGCCGATCATCATTTTATTCATCAATAAGATAAGTGATCATTTAGAGATTGTAAAATTTACTGAAATGTTAGGGCAGAATAGCGGCGTACTAACAATTTGCAAACTCATCACACCCGATGACACCTTGGGTCTTTTTCAAAAAAATGAATTAGCATTTCAAATGCAACGAGAGCTAGAAGCCGAAGGGTTGCAAGCCTTAACTGAAGTAAATGTAGTAGACGATTTTAAAAAAGGAATGTATACAGTAGCTGCTTCGCATGGTATAGCAGGCTTAAAAACCAATACCGTTGTCTTTGGTTGGTCGCATACTTCAGAAGGTAAGGTACAAGAGTTAGAGATAATAGATTTATTGTCTGCTGTTGGTAAAAATATATTGGTAGTACAAATCAATAAAGCTTTTTCTAAAAGCATGAATAAGCGTATTGACATTTGGTGGGGCGGACAAGGAGGTAATGGCGATCTAATGCTCTTACTGGCCTATTTAATTCGGTTAAATACCAAATGGAAAAAAGCGAAGATCAATATTTTTTCTGTAGTAGCAGACGAAGAAGAAAAATTGCGTTTATCGCAACGTATACAGTTTGCTATAAAAGAGGCTCGTATAGAGGCAAAGGTTAATTTGTCGTTGCAAGCAAATAATAATATTACGGCTATTATTACCGAAAAAAGTAAGCATACCGATTTAGTATTTGTTGGTTTAGCACAAGAACGAAAGAATGCTAAAGCAACCATTAAAGTGATCGATACACTTTCTGAGCAATTAAAAGCCATAGCTTTTGTTCAAAATAATGGTATGGCTGGTGAAATACCAGTAATTTTTGCTCCTGCAGATAAATAATGCCCGTCAGTTGAAGTGAAATTGCTAAGCAATTTTGTATCGAGAACGGTTTGTATTATATCTTTCTCGATATAATTTTATTTATTGCATTCATAGAATCATTAAAAAGAGGTATTACTATGTATTTCTTTTATCTTTTTTGCTTGTCCAAAAAAGATAGAAAAAAGGACACTCTTTACGAGGAATTTTGACTATGTCAAACCGGTTCTAAAACTTGGCGTCGTACTTCGTACTCCTAGATTTCCAAGCTTTTATTCACCTATTCTTGCGTAAAGAGGGCTTTCTTTGCTAGAATTAAAGTAACAAATATCATTTTAACTTGTCTGTCAGTTCGAGTGAAATTGCTCAGCAATTTTGTATCGAGAACTACATATGATAAACTACTTCTCGATACAATTTTACTCGTTTAACTCGCAAAACCACTCGAAGTGACGTTTATTTAGTACTATACAACTTCAACTCTAACTCCGCTAACGATAATTGTTGATAAGCAGATTTTGCAACTTGTACCCGTTTTGCAAGCTCAATTACTTCTAAATAACTATCTATAGTCGCTATTTGTGTCCAAGGTTTTAGGGTAATGGTTGGTAGGTCTAGTTCTTTTGCTTCTTTATTGAGTACAATTTGTATGGTTCTATCTACTGGAAAGTGTGGCGGCGGTGGTATTAATTTTAAACACCAAACATATTTTAAAAATAGATTGAGTACTTTTTGGCTTACGCCAATATTGAGTTGCCCATTTTTAAGTAACGAAGCATATTCTTTTGTGTGCTCAGAGAGTTTCTTTATGTTTTTTAGATGTTGTTCTTCTGTACAGGGTTTAAAGTATTGTTCTGCAATAAAACTTTCGAGGTCTGCTTTAAGTTCTACTTTAAAACGCTCTTTGAGCGCCTCCTCTGCGTCTGGTTTATAAATACCAGCACGTTGAAAAGCACCTGCTATAGACAATTGCCATAATTCGTTAATAATAAAGTTACTTTTCATAATTTATATGGTTAAGTTTTAATTAACCTTTTAAAATATTCAGATGTTTCTTTATCCGTGCAATATATATAACACCCTTTCATTCCTCTGGTTAATAAAGTTCTGTATGTGTTTTTTATAATTGTTTTTAATAGTGGTTTCCAATAATATGGATTTTCCTTAATCCCTTTTTTCCAACCAAAAACAGTCCTATCTCCATTATCTCTTTCTTTAGGATTTACCATTACTTCACCATCTCTAACTATCAAATCATTTCCTATGATTACACCAACGTAATCAACTTCTAACCCTTGAGCCGTATGAATACACCCAATTTCGGAAACAGAATTTGGATCTATAATCCATTTTCCACCATAATCAGTCATATTCCATCGCATATTGAAGCCAAACTCTTTTTTCTTAAAGTCATATGAAACTGGGTCTTTTTTACTACCCCAAGGCCAACAATAACCAGCAACTAATCGAGCTTTATTGTTGATTTTATTCTTTTCATATATAGCTTCTTGAAGTTTTTTAGGGTTATCAAATACTTTAAAGTCAAATTCATAATCAAGAGAACTTAAATCATAATTTGCGGTCTGTTTAATCTGAAGTATATGATCTACCCAAGCCAAATATCCATCAGAACCGTTGCATCTAAATTGAGACTCTAATTTTTGTTTATGTACAGTAATGCCTAACTCTCTGGCTAATTCTTCTATCACGTAAACCTCCCCATAATCGTCAACTGAAACTCGTTGATCTTCATCAATGAAAAATACTGAAGATAAGGAGGACTTAAGTATTTCTTTAATTTGATTATCACCTCTTTTTAAAAAACCTGTCTTTTCTGTAAGACGATGTGCTTCATCTACTATTAATGTATTTATTACATTTTCAGGGGCTTTGATAAATGTACCAGATCCAACAAATAATGATTTGAGTTCAGTCATTCGCTTTTGGCCTTTTAATTTTTCAAAATATACGTCACGAGGCGCAGAAGTTTTAGTAACATATTGAGACATTTTACCTCTACGGTTTAGTTCGACAAGTAGGTTTATGGCAACAACTGATTTTCCGGTTCCTGGGCCACCTTCCACAATAAGCACATTCTTGTTTTTCTCATGAGATTGAAGAGATAACTGAAGGGCAGTTTCATAAACAACTTTTTGGTCATCTATCATAATGAACTCTTTATTTCCCTTAATCATGCTTTTTAGACTATCCGCAAGACTTTTTGTAGGCTTTATTTTACCATTATCTATGCGGAACATGATGTTTGAGTCATCTCCTTGTTTGATGTATTTTTTAATAAATTCTCTAAGTTTAATTGCATCAGGTTTAAGAAATAAAGGAGCTTTCTCTATGTAATATGAATAGAAATTATTATTAATGTTATCATCAGGCACATAATTATGTAGATATGCACAAGGGTGTAATGCAATAGATTCTTCGTCAACTGTTGCATTGAATGAAGTTAATAATGCAGCATAAGACCAAGCTTGGTATGATGGGTGACTTGTTTCAGATTCACCAAATTGAAATCTTGTTTTTACTACACCGTCTTTTGTTGTTATATCAGCATGTTGCCATTGCTTTAATTCAATAATGATAACATTCTCTTGTTCTCCATCTTTTCCTGTAATAATAAAATCAACACGTTTAGAGGTTTGCGGTAAGTGATATTCAATTGAGATACCACAGTCTTCAGGAATTGTAGGATCACTAACAACCCTTTCCATATAACTTAAAGAGTTTTCAAAAGACCTTATTTCATTTGGAGCAACTTTACTTCCTGTTCTTTCTAAGATATGATTTAAAATAATATTCCCTATGTCATTTGTCAGTATATCATTACTAAAATCCTCTTTAGTTTTATTATAGATTATCATAAATCAGTATACTTTTTAGCAGTTCCTTTAGCTTTTTCTATAGGGTACTTTTCTCCATTTTTTTTAATCTTATCTAATAGGATTTGTTTTATATCGAAGTCATATTTTTCAGCCAATAGAAATGAGTAGGCTAAAATATCTGCTAGTTCTTCTTTTACTTTTTCTTTGTTGGCTTCATCAGACGATTTCCAAAGAAAATTTTCCAAGAGCTCACCAGCTTCTATGTTAATAGCAACAGCAAGATCCTTAGGGTTATGGAATTGTTCCCAATCTCTATCATTCCGAAATTTTATTAAAGCTTCTAAAATTTGTTTAATGTCACTCATAATTTAATGTTCTTGGTGAAATACAACGACAAGGTTGTTTTTGTTCTAATTTTTTTGAGAACTCATGACGAAGTTCGTACATTTTAATATACTATAAAAGGGGATTTTCCCCCTTTTTTCAAAAAAGGTTAATCATAACTCACTCGATCTCGTATACCGCCGCTTTCTCTATGTATTACAACATCTGCCTTATACTTTCTAGCAATAGTTTTCGCTTTAGTAATAGCAGTACTTTGTTTACGGTGTTTAGAAGTAATACGTTTATTGCCTTCGCGGCGTACTGCCCAACCATCTTCGTAGGGCACCACATGTTGGTGCCATGTCCTTTTTTTAGTTCGGTTACTTTTAAAAAAGACGTTTACGAGTTGTTCTAAAAGATCGAACCAGAAATTAGGTTTGTTTTTGGGCATTGTAGGTTGTGTAATTGCTAAGGCAAGATACTATTTTTATCTACTTCTCGATACAATTTTGTTCGCTCTCTCACAAAATCACTCGAAGTGACACTAGGTTGTTTTTTGGTCAGTTCGAGTTAAATTGCGTAGCAATTTTGTATCGAGAACCATTGTTAGTTACAATTCATCCTAAAAAAATGACAATTCGGTCGTAAACTCTTTTTAATGTTTGGTTATCTCAAGACTTTTGAACCATCATTTAAAACAAATAACATCATGATACGACTAGTAACCACCTTATTATTATTCTTACTAAGCCAAGTAACAACAGCACAAACCGATTTTGAAAAAGGTATGGAGCAAGCATTTGCATTACAAAAAGAGCAAAAATTTGAAGAATCAGCCAATTTGTTGGAACGCATCGCCAATGCCGAAACCGAAAATTGGTTACCAGCTTACCATTTGGCTTTATTAAAAACCAGAACTGCATTTGGTATAAAAGATAAAGCGCAACAAGCGGCGCAAATTGCTTCGGCAGAAGAGCATATTGCTACTGCAGATGCATTATCACCAAACAACTCAGAAGTCTATGTAGTAAAAGCATTGATAAATGTGGCTAAAGTGGCTTCAGACCCTATGACTTATGGGCCAACCTTGTCTGCACCAACTACTGAATTGTATAAAAAGGCAATTGCCTTAGATAAAACCAACCCTAGAGCACATAGTGGCTTGGCGGAATTCGAAATGGGCGGTGCTCAATTCTTTGGGCAAGATCTAGCACCTTATTGTAAGCGCATACAAGAATCTATCGTTTTATACGATGCTTTTGAGGATAAAGGAAAATTTTATCCTAAGTGGGGTAAGCAAAGAGCTATGCAAATAGTGGCATCATCACAATGTACACCAAAAAAGGAAACTAAAGAATAATTAGTAGAACTGTTATAATTATAGCAGGTATAGTAGCTGTAACTGATTGAAATGCTAAATTTACAGTTGTGAATAAATCAGTAGATTTAAATTGTCATTCTGAGCTTTTCATTTAAAAGCGTAAGAATCTGCCTAAAAGTAAGTTTTTAATTGAATAATGAACAGATTGTCACGGTCTTTCAGACCTCACAATGACAGTAAAAAATAGTAACAATGAGAATTTTAATTTTAATAGTATTTTTAATACTATCCTTAACGGGAAAAGCACAAGACAATACTTTAACTATAGAAATAGATGGTATTGAAATGAAGAAAGGTATAAAAGTGTTTATAGCTCTTTATAATAGCGAGGATAGTTTTTTAAAGAAACCATATAAGGGTACTATAGCTACAGTAGCTAATGGAAAAGCTACTACAGTTATTAAAGATCTAAAAGCTGGTACTTATGCTGTGTCTTCATTTTATGATAAAAATGACAATGGCAAGATGGATACCAATTTCTTAGGCATCCCTAAAGAACCGACAGGCATGAGTAATAATGCTAAAGGACGTATGGGACCACCAAAATACAAGGATGCTAAGTTTAAATTAACATCAGACAAAACAATAAAAATCAATTATTAAACCAAGACCTGTGGATATTAAAGATGTTTTTTCAACCGAAAACCTAAGAAGAGGATTTCTGTTATGCCTAAAAGTAACAGTAGTTATTGGTCTCCTTTTTGTTGTCATCAATGGAAAATATACCCTAGAAGCTGTGGGAAGATCGATCTTAGTTTCTGGTATGTATTCTTTTGGTATTGGCTTTGGTTTAGGTATTATCAATCGTTATTTAAGCTCTCAATGGGATTGGGTTACCCAAACCAATGAGAGACTGGCTGCTGGCATAATTGGCACACTGTTATATACCGTACCTGTTGTTTTAGCAATAGATTATGTTGTATTTGTTTACATGTATAATCTAGAACCTAGTAAATTCTTTTCGGGTAATTATTTCTGGATGCATATTTTTTATATCATAATTTCATTAGCAGTGGCTACCTTTTTTCATGCCAGAGATTTTATGAAAAATTGGAAGGCTGCTGTTGGGCAGGAAACCAAAATACAAAAGGTAATTGCAGGTACTGCTAGTGCGCAATTCGATGCTTTAAAGAATCAATTAGATCCACATTTTTTATTTAACAGTCTAAATGTTTTAACAAGTTTAATAGATGAATCTCCAAATAATGCTCAAAAGTTTACAACTTCATTATCAAAAGTTTATCGTTACGTACTTGAACAAAAAAATAAAGAATTGGTTACCGTAGAAGATGAGTTAAAATTTGCTAGAACTTATATGTCTTTACTAAAGATGCGCTTTGAAGATAGTATCATTTTCGACATCCCAGAAAAGGTACAAAACCCTGAAGCTAAAGTGGTGCCTTTATCATTACAATTACTATTAGAAAATGCAGTAAAGCATAATATGGTTACCTCGCAAAAACCATTGCACATTAAGATCTACGAAAGAGGGAATAATCTAGTGGTAGAAAATAACTTGCAACCTAAACAAGTAGTAAAAAAGAGTAGTGGTGTAGGTTTGTCAAATATAGTACAGCGCTATGCACTTTTAACCAAACGAGAAATGGTTATAGAAGAAACACCAAAGCATTTTAGTGTAGCTATACCTATGCTTACTAAACAATTATCTACCTCGCTAGAAATACAACAAGATTATATTGAAGATAAGCGCTACATGCGTGCTAAAGAGCGTGTAAAAAAGGTGAAAGAATTTTATTCGAATCTAGTTTCGTATATAATTGTGATACCAATTTTAGCATTTGTTAATTATAATACTACAGACTTTCCTTGGGTACTATTCCCTGCGTTTGGCTGGGGCTTCGGTGTAGTAGCACATTATTTAGAAGCTACCGGAAGAACACCGTTCTTAGGTAAAAATTGGGAGCAACGTAAGATACAAGAGCTCATGAGTGAAGAAGATAAGAACAAACAACAATACAATTAACAATTATGGAAGATTTTGATAAAGAGAATAAGTATCTACGTGCCAAAGAACGCGTAGAAGAGCTAAAGAAGTTTTACTCTAGTCTTTTGTGGTATGTACTAGTAATTGGCTTTTTAGCATGGATAAATTATAACTCGAATGGATGGAGTTATATGTGGTTTTTATGGGCGGCTTTTGGTTGGGGTATTGGTTTGATATTTCATGCTATTAAAGCATTCGAATTAAATCCGTTTATGGATAAAAATTGGGAAGAACGTAAGCTTAAAGAGTTTATGGATGAAGAGAATACCGATGTAAGTACTAGAAATCGTTGGGAATAAAATATTAGACAATGAAAAAAGATGAAAAAAGTGCTTATTTAAGAGCAGAAAAAAGAGTTAAAGACATAAAATGTTTTTATAAAAATTTGTTTGTGTATTTAGTGTTTTTAATTCTTTGGATTTTATTTGCAAACAGATTTATTCGATATATACTAACCACAGTAAAAGGTGATGATGTAGGGTTTATAAATTGGTTAGATATTAATTTATGGATAACGCCAGTTTTTTGGGGATTTATATTATTGATCTATGGAGTGTACGTGTTTACTAATAAATTTAATTTCTTGAAAAATTGGGAGAAAGATAAAATAAAAGAATACATGTCAGATGATGTAAAGAACAACTCAGCTAAATGGGAATAAGATTTTAGAATTATGGAAGAATTAGATAGAATAAAAAGTGATAGATATTTAGAAGCTAAAAAACAGGTAAACGAATTAAAAGGATTTTATATCCATTTAGCTATTTATTTAGTGATTAACCTGTTTATTACCACAATGAAAGTATATAGTGACTTAGAAAGTGGAGCTAATTTTTATGAAGCAATATTTGATTTTGGAACTATTGCTGTGTGGTTATTTTGGGGTATTGGTATTTTCTTTCATGCTTGGGGAGTGTTTGGCAGAAATGTATTTTTTGGTAAAGATTGGGAGGAAAAAAAGATTAAAGAATATATGGAAGAAGATAGAAGTGAATTTACAAATAGGTACGAATAGTCACACTGAGCTTGTCGAAGTGTAATTTTAAGTATGAAGACAATTTATGTGTATATAGTACAATGTTCAGATAATTCATTTTATACAGGTGTTACTAATAATCTAGAAGAAAGAATAAGACAGCATAATTCTGGTTTTAATAAAAAATCTTATACTTTTAAAAGAAGACCAGTAATATTAAAATGGTTTGAATCTTTTACAAAACCAGAGGATGCCTTTAAGATTGAAAAACAGTTAAAAGGATGGAGTAGAAAAAAGAAACAGGCATTGATAGATGAGGATTGGGATAAATTAGTAGAATATTCTAAAAATTATACTGAATATGGGTCTTCGACAAGCTCAGACTGACGTGTAGATTAAACAGCACAAAGAGTTTTGTAGTGTTGAAAAGTTTAAATAGAAAACAGCTAAGTTGTCACACTGAGCCTGTCGAAGTGTAAAACTTATGGATTAAAAGGTCTTCGACAGGCTCAGACTGACCAACTAGTTCAATAGTCAACACTGAACTTGTCGAAGTGTATTAAAAAATTGAAAACAGAATATTAAAAAATGAATGTAATCATAATAGAAGACGAAAAACCAGCTGCTAGAAGATTAGCTAGATTGCTCGAAAAAATAGGAGTGGAGGTAAGCACTATGCTACATTCTGTAGAAGAATCAATCAATTGGTTTTATAATAATGAGCATCCAGATTTGATCTTTTTAGACATTCAATTATCAGACGGATTGTCTTTTGAAATTTTTGATGAAGTAGAGATCAATAGTTCTATTATTTTCACCACAGCTTTTGATGAATATGCATTGCAAGCTTTTAAACTAAATAGCATCGATTATCTATTAAAACCGATAGACGATGAAGATTTAGAGCGTGCTGTTAAGAAGTATCAAAATATGGCACCAAAAGCTCAAAATGTACAGGTTAATTTTGAGGATATTAAAAAGCTACTAACCAATCCTATTGAACGTGCTTATAAAAAACGATTTACAGTAAAAGTAGGGCAACACTTAAAGATGATACCTATAGATGCCATAGAATGCTTTTATAGCGAGAATAAGGGTACATACATCCATACTAATGAGAATCGTGATTATCTAATTGATATGACTTTAGAACAATTAGAAAATGAATTAGAACCTAAAACCTTTTTTAGAATAAGCCGTAAGTTTTTTGTGAATATAAATGCCATAAAAGACATGGTATCTTATACCAATTCACGTCTACAGATAAAACTAAATACCTACAAAGAACAAGATGTAATTGTAGCTCGAGAACGCGTACGGGACTTTAAAGATTGGTTAGAATAAAAAATGTCATTCTGAGCAAAGCGAAGAATCTAAAAATGAATTACTAATAGATTTTTCACTTCTTTCAAAATGACATTAGAATAAGATATTACTCTTTTACGGGTTCATCATCACCGAGATATTTATCTAAGAATGTTAAGATCTTACCATAGGCTTCAATCTGATTCTCTTTTTTAACGAATCCATGCCCTTCATCTTCGAATAAGACATATTCTACTGGTACACCATTTTTACGTACACCAGCAACGATTTCATCAGATTCTACTTGTAATACACGAGGGTCTTTAGCGCCCTGCAACACCATTAATGGTTTTGTTACATTTTCTGTATGGAATAATGGAGAGATCTTATGCAAACGAACCGAATCTTTAGCAGGATCACCCATTTCTTTATATAAAGCATCTTTAAAAGATTCCCACCATGGCGGAATGCTTTTTAATGTTCTTAACCAGTTAGTTACACCAAAAATATTGACACCAACATCAAATTCTTCAGGCTTAAAAGTTAATGCAGCCATGGTCATATAACCACCATAAGAGCCGCCAATGATACCAATTCTATCTGCATTAATTTCAGGTTGTTCTGCTAGCCAATTTTTGCCTTCAACACAGTCTTGCAAATCTTTTTCACCATGATTTTGGTCATCCATTTTATAAAATGTT
This sequence comes from Maritimimonas rapanae, assembly GCF_057837205.1. Taxonomy (NCBI): domain Bacteria; kingdom Pseudomonadati; phylum Bacteroidota; class Flavobacteriia; order Flavobacteriales; family Flavobacteriaceae; genus Maritimimonas; species Maritimimonas rapanae. The sequence continues at coordinate 936,564 of NZ_JBYQFI010000001.1, forward strand.
TTACCATAACCACTACTACCTCTATTATTTACAGCAAGAATGGCATAGCCATGATTTACCAAATATTGAATTAACGAAGAAAAATTTTGACGTGATTGACCACCAGGGCCACCATGTACCCAAACTAAGGCAGGCACTTTAGTTTCTTCTGATGCTTGATGAGGAGTGTAATATATCGCTGGTATTTCTAGTCCATCAAATGATTTGTAACGTACTACTTTAGCAGTTACCATATCAACAGGATTAATATCTTTATTTAATACATCAGATAGTTTTTTGTATTCTTTTGATGCTACATCGTAAGAATATAAGTTAGAAGGTGTATTCGATCCTCTTACATAAAAACGAGCTTTTGTACCATCTCTAGAATAACTTACGCTACTCACATCGCCAGTTTCAAATTTTGGGAAGTCAACACTTTTACCTGTGGCAACATCTACCACGTCGATTTCTGTCTTTGCGTCTGCATTTACATAAGTTATTTGGTATTTGCCATCGTGTGTAAAGAAGCTACTCCAGATATCCCAATCTTTTTCTAGTACTTTTTCTTGCGATTTATCTTCAAGATTATATTTTTTTAAATAAGCGAATTCATTACCATCATCTGTAGTATATAATAATGATTTACTGTCTGGCGTAAAATCTGAAGCTGAATTAGCAGATTGATTCTCGTTTACTTTGGTTAACGACTTATCTTCGAAATTATAAAGAAATAGATCACTATCGTTTGTTGTAATAGCTTTACCTAAAGCCATATATTTTTTATCACGAGAAATACCCCCAAAACTATAGGCATTGTCATTTTGATAGATCATTTTTGGGGTCATAGTAGCGATATCCATCTCATAAACATCCGTAAAACGAGGGTTTCTTTTTGTATAGCCATAATAAAAGCTATTACCATCATGCGCCCATCCATAAAAAGAAGCTCTAGCACCTTGATCTGGGGTTAACTCTGTAATTGTACCAGTTGTATCTCTTGCATATAAATGGAAGATTTCGTCTCCATTACCATCCATTCTGAATAAGATACGTTCATCGTTAGGAAAATAAGAAATGCCAAATACAGATGCGCTATCAGATTTTGTTATTGGAGTAAAATCGCCTCCATCTGAAGGAACTGTATACATATTATAGATGCCAGAACGATTACTAGACACGAGCAATTTAGATTTATCTGGAGAAAAGCTACCACCACCGATAGCTTCATTATCCATCATTTGCTCAATGGTATAAGACTTTAGATTATTTACAATTTCTGCTTTTTCGTCTACCTTTTGTTCTTTTTTACAGGCAAGAAAACCACAAAAAACAAATAGTAAAATAGTTAGTTTTTTCATATAGTTAGTTTAAATATTCGACACTAAATTACTAATAATTAATTGTGTATAATGAATTTTAACAAACTTTAAATATCTATCTGTATCTATTAATAAATCTTTAGAATATCTTTAGTATTCTTCTATTAATTTGCTACTTTAGTAAACAAGTAATTAACCTCTTAAAAATTCTTTTTGAAAAAGATATTCTTCTCCTTAGTTATTGGATTAGTAGCTATTTCAATATTTGCTCAATCAAATACAAAACCTCAATTGCTCAAATATGTAAGCACTGGTCCAGATGGCTCGGTAGTTTTCACTGTAATTGATGACTCTCGTAAATCTCTGATGACTTTAGAATCTATAGATGATTTCTATAAATATCAGTTAAGAGATGCTAAGACAGATGAGCTGGTACTTACTTCACATAACAAAGGAAAAGTGGGAACTATTGACAAGTCAAAATTAGCTGCTGGAAACTACAATTTATTCGTATATACCAAAAGTTTTATTATATCTTCTGAAATTACAATTACTTCTTCTGTAAAAACCGAAAACGGTGTAGCTATGGTAGATGAAAATTAGTTTTTAAAGAAACTAAAAGAGCTACTACCATATTTTTTTGCATAACTAAAATGATCTAAATCAGACAGATTAGTATGTTTAGAATGCTCTATAATTAAAAGACCGTCTTTATTTAATAAATCTTTTTCAAAAATAAGTTTTAGAATCAATGCAAATTGTTCATCAGAAAAAGCATAAGGAGGGTCAGCAAAGATAATGTCAGCTGTCAGTTTAGAATTCTCTAAAAACTTAAATACATCACTTTTAAAGGTAGTAATGTCTGCATTAAATTCTTTAGCTATATTATTAATAAACTGAATACAACCATAATGCTTATCTACACTTGTAATTTGTGTAGTACCGCGAGAAGCAAATTCTAAACTAATACTACCAATACCAGCAAATAAATCTATAACAGACAAGTCTTCGAAATAGTAATTATTACTAAGAATATTAAATAAGGCTTCTTTAGCCATATCTGTAGTAGGGCGAGTAGGTAAGTTTTTAGGCGCATTAAAGCGTCTACCTTTATATTTACCAGAGATAATTCGCATTAAAACTGATGTAAAAGTGTAAAATACTGTCTTTTAATTTCTTCAGTAAAATCTTCTGAATATGAATAACGAGATCGATTTTCTAGCAAATTGACATTTCTTACATATTTATGAGCAATTGAATATAGCCCATCATCTTTTTCAATAGCACCTAATAATTGTAGTTCGAATTTTTCAGGATTCATTTTTAGCTGCTCAGCTGTAAAAAGGATATAGTAAACAAAATCTTCTTTAGTAGCATATTTAAAAGTATTATAGAGTTGCAATTTTTTATTGAAAATAACGGTGATCTCAAAGTGACTTTTACAAATATTTGCGAACATTTGAGGCGCTAAACTGTATTTATAAATATCTGTTAGGTTTTCTACCAAAACACTTGAAAAATGTTTGAATTCGAATTCGCCAAATTGATCTATAAAGAAGTTGTTTACATTTACGTAAGGTGCATAAACATTAACTATGTCGTGATTTTTAATTTCATCGTAAACAAAATAATCATGTCTAAGTACCTTATTATTAAACTCTACATAACTTGATAATTTATTTTTATCAAAAAGTGGTTTAGGTACGAGGGTAGATAGGTCGTTTATATGGCTTACAGTTACAGAATTAAATTTTTGTTTTAATACTTTATTTGTATCAAATACGTCAGCAATATTGGTCAGTAATTTTTGTGGAGTATTGACTTCCTTTTCTTTAAAGTGATAGTCATAAAGCGTTGAAAATTCTTTACTGTCTTTATTTAAAATGCAAAAAGAAAATCCATCCAAACTAAATTGGATGGATAGATGATTATTTTCTTGATCTTTTTGATCTAAATTATTCGCTATCTTTCTTTTCTCCTGTATCATAAAAAGGTGGCCAGTTGCCATTCACTTTTACATCGTCTAAAGATCCAACAGAAATGAATTCTCCACTAACTTCATTACCGCCAAAGGCTTCTTTTTCTTGTCTTATTAAATGGACATCTAGACCGTCTAAAATAACATTTTTATCAACTTTAGATTGAAAAACAGGAGATTTTATTCCTTGCACCTTTTCTACATAACCAGTTTCTAATGAAAACTTAGTATTAGTGTCTGGTACATCTGCCATGTTCTTATAATCTCTAGTAGTATACGAATCTTTTACAGGTTTAAAACCAACAGTATCTACAACACGTTCTTCAACTTCAATCATTATCGGACTATAGTCTGTACCTTTATTAACCGTTTTAATAACGTTTTTAGTTTCAGTTACAGCAAACTTTGCAGTATCTATAAAGGCAATTAAATTTTCGAATTTTTTTGCATAATCTCCAGTAACGGCTTTATGATCTACTTGAGCATCTCTAATAATCTTTAATCGATCGATTACCTTAGCATAGCGCTCCTTTTTTTGTTTATTAAATTTAATAGGAGATTGTACACCTTGATAAATTTTATAGCCTAGAAACACAATTAATAACCAAAGTAAGATAGAGATAATTGGTCTAGATTTTGCACTGGCTTTATTAACAATAAAATATGCCAAACCACCAACTAGTGCGATTGCTGCAATAATAATTAAAACTGTTAGCATTTTAAATGAGATTTAATTTTTTAGGTTATACGCAAATCTACAAAATTTTTTCAATGCTAAAAATTTTTAGGGTTAAATCAATTTGTACCTTTGATTTTTTATTTGAGTAGGTGAATGATTAAAGACCCAAAGACATTTTATACATTACTGTTAGAAAAATTTCCTTTCGAACCTACCAATACTCAAGATGAGCTGCTAAAACAATTGTCTTATTTTATTTTTGAAGACAACAGCAAGAGTCTTTTCTTATTAAAAGGATATGCAGGTACTGGTAAAACTACAACAATCAGTACGGTAGTAAATTGCTTATGGCAAGCGGGTAAAAAATCTGTTTTGCTAGCGCCTACAGGTAGAGCAGCTAAGGTAATTGGCGGTTTTGCAAACAGACAAGCATTTACTATACATAAAAAGATATATCATCCTAAAAAGAAAAGCAATGGTAGTGTGTCTTTTATCTTACAAACAAATAAACATACCAATACAATTTTTATAGTAGACGAAGCTTCTATGATACCAGATAGAGCTGCAGATGCCCGTTTATTTGAATACGGATCACTTTTAGACGATCTTTTGTTTTATGTGTATTCTGGTAAAAATTGTAAATTGGTTTTAATAGGAGATACCGCTCAATTACCTCCAGTTAAACTGGAATTAAGTCCAGCCTTAAATGCTGATACTTTAGAGCTTAATTACAATAAAGATGTTAATGAGTTGGAGCTGAATGAAGTAATGAGACAACATAAAAGTTCGGGTATATTAAGTAATGCAACGCAGTTACGTGTTAATTTAAGCGATGGAGGTTTTGATGAATTTAAATTCAAGATAAACTTTCCCGATATTATTCGTTTAACAGATGGATATGATATACAAGACGCTATTCAATCTGCTTATGATAACGATATTGGCGTAGAAGACACAGCGTTTATTGTAAGATCAAATAAAAGGGCTAATCAATACAATCAACAAATACGAAGTAAAATTCGTGGACAAGAAAATGAAATTGCTACCGGCGATTATGTAATGGTGGTTAAGAACAATTACTTTTGGTTAAAAGATAGCTCTGAGGCTGGTTTTATTGCCAATGGTGATATATGTGAGATTTTAGAAATTAGAAAGTATAAAGATCTATATGGGTTCCGTTTTGCTGAAGTAAAAATCAGAATGATTGATTATCCAAATCAAAGACCTTTTGATACGGTATTGTTATTAGATACATTGAGTTCTGAAACACCATCTTTATCCTACGAAGATTCTAATAGATTATACGAAGAAGTAAAAAAGGATTTTGAGCATGAAAAACCTTCGTATAAACGTCTTTTATCCGTTAAAAAGAATAAATATTTTAATGCCCTGCAGGTAAAATTCTCATATGCTATGACTTGCCATAAATCGCAAGGAGGCCAGTGGAAAACAGTATTTATTGAGCAGCCTTACTTACCCAATGGGCAAGATATTTCTTATCTTAGATGGTTGTATACTGCGGTTACTAGAGCAAGAGAAAAATTATACTTAATTGGATTTAAAGATGAATTTTTTGAATGAGATTAACATAAACTATTGTGTATTAGTTGGTGTACTTGTTTTTGTATGTTCATGTTCAAGTTCAAGAAGCATTAAAAAAGATTTTAATAAACAACAAGTTTCCTCATCTTATTTGACTGGATTTGTTTTATATGATCCAATTTTAAAGAAACAATTGGTAAATCACAATGGTAATAAATACTTCACCCCAGCGTCTAACACAAAATTGTACACTTTTTACTCAGCTTATAAAACTTTAAAAGACTCTATAAAAGGTCTTGAATATGCTAAAATAAGTGATTCATTATTTATAAGAGGTACAGGAGACCCCTCATTTTTTTATGGATTTGATAGCACTAGAGTTGTTGATTTTCTTAAAAACAGTACAGCTACTATCTATTTAATAGATGCTAACATAGATGAGGATAATTATGGTTCTGGTTGGGCTTGGGATGATTATGCTTATTATTATATGCCAGAGAAAAGCTTATTACCTATGTATGGTAATATTGTGAGCTATCATTTAAAAGATGATTCTTTGGTGAGTTATCCTAATTATTTCCAGAAGAGTATTTCATTAGTAGATTCAGTTTCTGTTAATAGAAATAGATATGAAAATTCTTTTTACCTAAAAAAAGAAAGCAAAATAAAAAAATATGTTCCTTTTAAAACTTCTAATGAGCTGGTATCTAATTTATTGAGTGATGCTTTAGGAAAAGAAATAAAATTGATTTCAGAAAGAAAGGCATATGAATTTACTGGAATCAATAGTGTTTCGAAAGATAGTTTATTAAAGCAATTGTTAGTGGTGAGTGATAATTTTATTGCTGAACAATTATTATTACAAGTAGGGAAACAGGTTGCTAACAAGTATAGTGTTCGTGCAGCAATTAATTATACGTTAGAAAATTATTTTAATGATCTACCTCAAGAACCACGTTGGGTTGATGGTTCGGGGCTCTCACGTTATAATCTTTTTTCACCAGAATCTATGGTGAAACTTTTAGATAAAATGCACAATGAGATACCAAAAGATAAATTGTTGAATTATTTTCCTGTTGGAGGTCGCTCAGGTACTTTAAAAAACTGGTACGGAAGAGATAAACCGTATGTATTTGCCAAATCAGGCACATTATCTAATAATTATAACTTAAGTGGATATTTAATTACTAAAAAAGGAAAATTATTAATTTTTAGCCATATGAATAACCATTTTAAAATACCACTGAAAGCGGTTAAATTTAATATTGAAGAATTGTTATTAAAGATTTATAATAACTATTAAAATGAAAAAGGCCTTAGCAAAATTCGTCTTCTTTATTTCAGGCTGGAAAGCTGACTACAGAAAAGAACTTAAAGTTGCTAAATCAATAATGCTTGCAGCACCACACACTTCTAATTGGGATATCGTTTATGCATTAGCCGTATATTGGTTAGAGGGAATTGATGCTAAGTTTTTAATAAAGAATAATTACACTAAAAGTTTTTTTGGTTTCTTCTTTAAATGGTTGGGCGCCATAGGTGTAGATAGAAGTAAGAATAATAACCTTGTAGATTATTCGGTACAACTTTTTAATGAATCAGATAATTTAATTTTAATGGTTCCAGCTGAAGGGACTCGTAAAAGAGTAGAGAAGTGGAAGACCGGATTCTACCACATTGCTAAAAATGCCAAAGTACCTGTTTCTTTTGGTTTTTTAGATTATAAAAATAAAATTGCTGGAGTTGGAAATGTTTACTCACTTAGTGGAGATTTTGAAAAAGACATGCAGTATATAGAAGATTTTTATAAAGAGATTGAGGGTAAACATCCAGAACTATACAATAAGAAGATATTTTAATTTGTGACTTTTCAAAAGTAATGTGTCTAAAAATGGTAGAACAAAATTTAATTATATGAAAAAATTAATTTTAACAATTGCTATATTCATTGGATTTATGAGTAGCAATGTAGAAGCACAAGAAATTTCAAAAAACGCATTAGGTTTAAGAATTGGTGATAGTGACGGGTTCGGAGCTGAAGTATCATACCAACTTGGTTTGAGCGATAATAATCGCTTAGAATTTGACTTAGGTTGGAGAAATGGTAAAGGGTTTGATGGATTCAAACTTACAGGTTTGTATCAATGGGTTTGGAATATTGACGGAGGTTTTAATTGGTATGTAGGTGCTGGTGGAGGTCTAGGATCTTATAGTTTTGATAATAAAGATCTTGATGGTGAAACTTTTGTGTTTGCTGCTGGTGATGTAGGTATTGAATATAATTTTGATATTCCGTTATTAATATCTTTAGACTTTAGACCAGAATTTGGTTTTGGAGATTTTAGAGATGATTTAGATTTTGATATTGCATTAGGACTTAGATATCAATTCTAATTAATTTTTAAGAATAATATAATAAAAAGCTACCCAATGTGGTAGCTTTTTTATTTTATAAGTACTTAACTTGGTCTTTTGTGAAAATTGTGAAAAAGCATTATTTTCTTAAAGCTTTAAAAATTAGCTCTAACCATTCTTTAGGAGTTTCTAGCATAGGATAGTGACCAGCTTTTTCCAGTAGATGTAATTCACTATCTAATATTTCTTCATGTAACTTTAAGGCTATTGCCTTTACAGCTACAGGGTCTTCTGTAGCCCAAACAATTTTTACAGGTAATACAGTTTGCTTTAAGGCACCAATCCATCGATTCCAATAAAGATAGCGTTCATTAATATACTGAGTAAGCATTGGTAGCACTTTTCTACCATTATTCTGTATAAGTAATTCCCACATATCTTTTAATTCTTCTGTAGAAATCTTTGATTTATCACACCAAATATTCTTCATATTCCGAACAAAGGTAGATTGACTAGCTAATTGAGCTACGATAGGTCCAAATGTTTTATGTTTTAACAATTTTTGTATAAAACGCAATTTTGCCAATTCTATATGTACACTACCATTGCATAAAACAATCGATTCTATTTTTAAATTAATAGTACTGTTTTGCGAAAGCGCTAATATTTCTGTAGCTACGCTAGTTCCATAATCGTGAGCTAAAATAGTAGCGCTAGTTATTCCTAATTGCTCCCAAAGTTTTAAAGTTATTTCTGCTTGTTCAATTAATGAATAAGAATAATCCAATGGTTTGTCTGAATGCCCAAAACCTAGATGATCATGTATAATTACCCGAAATTTTTGTGATAGTTTTTCTAATACTTTGTAGTAATCATACGAAGAGGTAGGATAGCCATGTAGTATAACTAATGTTTCTTTAGCTGAACCTTTATCAATAACAAAAATCTGTCTATTTAAAACAATATGATAGTTTCCTAAAGATTTCCACTGTTCGATATTCATAAGTATTTAGAATATTTCTGAGGTTGCTTTAATAGTAAGTTCTTCATTATTCATAAGTATTTTAGCAAGGCTTTTTGTTTTTGATAACTCGTAAGTGTAGAAAAATTTCATGGTATGAATTTTACTTTCATAAAATCCGTGACCTTGATCTCCACCACCCTCACTAAGAATTTGTTGAGCTGAAATGGCTATTTTTAACCATTGCCATCCTATGACGATTGTACTAAAGAACTTCATAAAAATGCTAGCATCTGCTAAAAAACGTTCATAATTTCCTTTTAGAGCATGAGGCATTAAAGCTTCAATCACTTTTTGAGTCAAACCTAAATTCTCTAGTAGTATAGTTGCATACGATTGAAGTTCAGTATAATTGTTTGAAGCTTCTATTGTATTTTGAATCTCGCTTGCTAGCAGTTTTAATGCCTTACCATCGTGCATGGTGATCTTTCTACCAAGTAGATCTAAAGATTGAATACCAGTAGTTCCTTCGTAAATTGAAATGATACGAATGTCTCTATAATATTGTTGTGGCATAAAATCCATGCAAAATCCATAACCTCCTAAAATTTGAACAGCATTATTTGTAACTTCTATCCCTTTTTCGGCAGGATAGGTTTTTGCAATAGGGGTTAACAATTCAAGTAATAAATTATAGTTCTCCTTTTCCTCGATAGAATCGCTGGTCATTTCTTTATCAAGGTAATTTGCAGTTTCAACTATTAGACTCATGGAGCCTTCAACAATGGCTTTTTGAGTTAATAGCATGCGCTTTACATCTGGATGATTTATGATCAATGTTTGTTCTTCGTTGATATTTTTTTGCCCAGTACTATTCAATTTTCTGCCCTGTGGACGTTCATTGGCATATTTTACCGAGGCATAATAAGCAGCTGCTGCTATTCCGGCGCCCATTCTGCCTGTAGCTACACGAGCTTCATTCATCATCTGAAACATATAAGACAAGCCTTTATTAGCTTCGCCAACAAGCCACCCTCTAGCATCATTGTTATCTCCGAAAACGATATGTGTTGTGCAATATCCTCTTTGTCCTAGTTTTTCAAACTCTCCAGCGACAGTAACATCATTAGATTCTAAATTGTTCTCTATAGGTCTGTATTTGGGAACTACAAATAATGAAACCCCTTTAATACCAGCTGGGGCGCCATCTATACGAGCCAATACTAAATGCACAAAATTTTCTGCAAATTGATGATCACCGGCTGAGATAAATATTTTTTGACCTTTTATTAGATAATAATCTTCATTTGTCGGAGTGGCAGAAGTAACTACATCAGAAAGTGAACTACCCGCTTGAGGCTCTGTTAAACACATAGTACCTCCCCAAGATAGATCTAGCATCTTTGGTACATAGGTATCCTTTAGGTATTGATTACCAAATGATACAATAAGATTTGCAGAACCAGCAGTGAGACCCAAATAGCCAGTTACGTGGTTATTGGCGGCCTCCATAATTAAATATGCTGCATGAAAAATACTAGCGGGCATTTGTAAACCACCATCTTCAAAATTGAATAGGCTACTTACCAAGCCCATTTCACCAGCTTTTTTGAAGATCTCTTCAAATTGGTGGTGTATGATTATATTGCCATCATCAAAATAAGCTGGTTTTTCATCCATTTCTTTAATGAATGGAAACAACGAAATATCAGAAAATGTTTTTACTGAATCTAGAAAGATGTCTATAGAAGTCTTATCGTATTCGTTAAAACGATCTTTTAAAAGTAAATTTTGAACTTTATGAACATCGTATAGTAAGAATTTAAGAGTGTCTATATCTATATATTCGTTTTTCATCTATTTACTTTTTAATACACTATCAATATACTCAATTATTTGCTCTCTGTTTTCTTGATAATCGAACCACTTAATTTCAGCATCTTTTCTAAACCAGGTACCTTGTCGCTTTGCAAAACGCCTGGTGTTCTTCTTAATTTCTGATATAGCAAAGTCTAAATTCCAAACATCACTTAAATAGTTAAATAACTCTTTATAACCAACTGTTTGTAAGGAATTTAATTTTTTATATTGAAATAATTTTTTTGCTTCTTCTAATAACCCTTCTTGCATCATTAGATCAACACGCTTGTTAATTCTATCATAGATAATTTCACGATCTGCGGTTATACCAATTTTGATGGGAATAAAATTTCGTTTAGATGCTTTATCTGTTAAAAAAGAGGAATATTTTTTACCTGTACCTATACAAATTTCGAGTGCCCTAATAACACGCTGGTGATTTTCTAAATCGATCTTTTTATATGTTTCATTATCCAGCTCTTTTAATTGATCTTGTAAATGTTCAATTCCTTGTTTTTCTAATATAGCCTTTAGATCTTTACGGATATTTACATCGATCTCTGGTAAATCATCTAATCCTTTTAAAACAGCATCAACATACAAACCGCTACCACCAACCATAACAATTATGTTGTGTTTTTCAAATAGAACTTTAAGTTTATTGATAGCATCCTTCTCAAATTGACCAACACTATAATCATCAAAAATGGATCTATTTTGAATAAAATGATGAGGTACTTGAGCTAATTCTTCTTTGCTTGGTACTGCTGTACCGATACTCATTTCTTTATAAAATTGGCGCGAGTCACAAGAAATGATCTCTGTATTAAAATGTTTTGCAAGAGTTAGACTTAATGATGTTTTACCAATTGCGGTTGCTCCAACTATTGTGATAAGATAATTAGACATCGTTTAGTGTATGTCCGCAAGAATAGCAGAAATCAGCTTTGTCTTTATGTTTAGCTGCCGTGCAATTAGGACAACTTTGTGTATTTGTATCTATTTGAGTTTTTCTAGAATATTCTGCCCCAACAATACCGGTAGGTATAGCAATAATTCCATAACCCATAATCATGATCATAGCTGCTATAAATTGCCCTAAAGCTGTTACAGGTGCTATATCTCCATAACCCACAGTTGTCAATGTAACGATAGCCCAATATACACTTCTTGGTATACTTGTAAAACCGCTATCTTCTCCACCTTCAATCAAATACATAATCGTACCTAGTATAACACAAAGTATAAATACAAAGAATAAAAAGACAGAAATTTTTGCTCTACTAGCTCTAAGTGCCACTAATAAACGGTTAGATTCACCTATATATCGTGCTAACTTTAAAATTCTAAATACTCTTAGTAATCTCAAAGCTCTTAACGCTACTAAAGACTGAGAACCTACTAAGAAAAATGATAAATATTTAGGTATAGTAGATAAAAGATCAATAATACCATAGAAACTAAAAATATATTTTTGAGGTTTTTTTACCGATACAATTCTAGCGATATATTCTATAGTAAAAAGTATGGTAATAATCCATTCGGCAGTATTAAGAAACTTATGATACTTATTATCAAATTCTTCAACTGTTTCTAGCATTACAAAAACGATACTAGCAAGAATTGCTATCAATAAAACGATATCAAATATTCTACCTGCCGGTGTATCAGCTTCGTAAATGATCTCATGAAGTTTAGACCTCCAAGTTACTTTGTTGTTATTTGAATCGCTCAAAAGCTTTAGAATTTATTCAAAAGTATAAAAACATTAATTAGTTTGAAACTCTTTGATTTTTAGTTTTTTATTTTTTCTTAAATAAGTTTTTATAATATGATGCACATCTCTATTGTCTTCCATTGGTGTTATTAATGATCGTATGATGTCGATATTATTAATCTGAAAGTTTAAATTAAAATATCCAATTCCTTTAAAAATTCCGTTTTCTACTAGAATAGCACTTCGTTCTTCTATTTCTCGACCTTTATCAATAATCACTAAACTTTTGTTTTCAAAGCTATTTTTTGCAATTAGATTTTGTACTCTATCATTATAATCTTTAATAGACTCTTCCTCAATACATGCTCCTTTGCATTGATCTATAGTGTAATTAAAACAATTTGTTTTAGAAGGATAAAGACCAACTAGTTTTTGACAAAGTACATATTTTTCAATTGAATTATACAAGAAACTCTTAGCGCTTTGCCTATTAGTAAAAGTGGTTATTGGCTTCTCTTTACCATCTACTTTATCAATATTTAAATTAATATATCCACTTTCATCGATAAAATTGTATAGCGCATGTGTAAAAATAGTTCTGCTTAATGCTCGATTGTAAATAGGTTTATTGTGTTTAATTTCTTCACTTTCTTTTAATAAAGCAACCAGTTCACTACCCGTAGTTTCATAAGTAACTGCGGCTACTTGCAGTTGAATTTTTTTCGATTTATGTGTAGTACTTGTAAAATGTTGATTAATGCGTTTTCTGATGTTTTTACTTTTACCTATGTAAATAATATCACCATTTGCTTTATGGATGTAATAAACACCTGTAATTGCAGGTAATTCCTCTAAAATTCGAAGTAATTTAGAATCTAATTGGTTTTTAGGAATATCTCTTACTGTTTTTGATAGGATGGTTTTTTGCACATCTTTATCTAATAATAATTGAAATAGTTTGGTTGTGGCTACTGCATCTCCATTGGCCCGATGCCTATCTGCTACTGGAATTCCTAAAGTTCTACATAATTTGCCTAAACTATACGATTCTAAATCAGGAATCAATTTTTTACTTAATTCTACTGTACAAAGCGTTTGTCGTTCAAACTCAAAACCCAGACGTCTAAATTCAGTTCTTAAAATTCGATAATCGAAATTTGCATTGTGAGCTACAACAATACTATCCTTGGTGATCTCTACTATACGCTTAGCTACCTCATAAAACTTTGGGGCATTTCTAAGCATATTATTATCAATCCCCGTAAGGTTTACTACAAATGGTTGAATTTTGCGCTCGGGGTTTACTAGACTAATAAAGGTATCTATAACACGATGACCGTCGAACTTGTGGATAGCTATCTCTGTGATGCCTTCTTCATTATACTTTCCACCAGTGGTTTCTATGTCTAATATGGCGTACAATTACTTTTTATCAACCTCTAAACGCTTATCTCTATTGGCAATTTCCCAAGCGGTATAAAATATTAACTGAGTTCTTTTTTGTAAAAGGTCATATCTAATTTTATCTGCAGTATCGGTTGGGCGATGGTAATCTTTATGTACTCCGTTAAAGTAAAAAATAATGGGAATATTATTCTTTGCAAAATTATAATGATCTGATCTATAATAAAACCTGTTCGGATCATTCTCATCATTATATGTATAATCTAAAGCAAGATTTACATATTTTTTATTTATCTCTTCAGATAAATTGTGCAATTCAGAACTTAATTTATCAGAACCAATTAAGTATACAAATTCTGGATTCTCAGCATGTTGTTTATCAAAACGACCGATCATATCTATGTTAAGGTTAGCAACTGTTCCGTCTAGCGGGAAGATCGGATTTTCAGTATAATACCTAGACCCAAATAACCCTTCTTCTTCACCAGTAACATTTAGAAATACAATAGAGCGCTTTGGACCATGACCTGCATCTACTGCTTTTTTAAAAGCTTCAGCAATTTCTAATACAGCAGAAGTGCCTGAAGCATCATCGTCAGCGCCATTATATATTTGACCTCCTTTAACACCCACATGATCATAGTGCCCAGAAAGTACAATATATTCATTTGGTTTTTCAGAGCCTTTAATAAATGCAACTACATTTTCTGAAGCATTTTTAGATTGACCTCTAAAATATTCTTTAGCAATTGGTTGAAGATAACTACCGTCTGCATTTGCGGCCTTTATATCATGTGTTTTATAATAATTAACTAAATACTCTGCTGCCATTTTTTGCCCTTTTTCACCAGTTCTTCTACCTTCAAATTCATCGGAAGCCAATTTATAAACCAATGTTTTTAAATCTTCTTGTGTTATGGTATTCGCATAAGTAGTTGCTAAGTCAACTTTTTTTGCAGTATCAGAAGTTGTACTACTAGCTGCAGTTTGTGAATTTGTTTTTGTTGAGCTACAAGAAATAAAAAGAGCTACAGAAATATAAATAATGATATGTTTCATGAGTTGAATATTTTGCTAAAGAACCAAAAGTAAAAAAATACTAGTTATTAATGATGAATTGTTTAGACTTTGCATCAAATTTAATTAAATCTGAGTCGAATAGGCTAGAAAGTTTATCGGTGGTAAGTAAGTGTTGTGTGTCGCCGCTAATAAAAGAAGTGTCGTTCATTAACCATAATTCATCTGAAAGTTGTAGGGCTAGCTGTACTTCGTGTGTAGAAATAATAACAGTTTTATCAAACTTCTTTACTAATGTCTTCAGTAGATTAAATACTTCTATTTTATGATGAATATCTAAATGCGCAGTTGGTTCATCGAGTATAATGATCTCTGTATTTTGTGCCAAAGCCCTTGCTATCATTACTTTTTGTAATTGTCCGTCGCTTAGTTCATCACATTTCTTTGCTATTAGACTTTTAATATTTGTGTTTGTAATGGCAAAATCTATATGCTCACTATCTTCGTCTGTTAAAGTACCTATCCAATTGGTATAAGGTTGTCTACCTAAGGCAATCAATTCGTAAACAGTTAAGTTACTTTCTGGAATGCGTTCTGTTAATACCAGACTAATTTGTTGTGATAATGCTTTCGCGGAAATTTTCTCAAGATCATTTCTGTTAAGGATAATTTCTCCTGCTAATTTAGGCTGAACCTTTGATAATGTGCGTAACAACGTTGATTTTCCAATACCATTCTTTCCTAACAATCCCACAAACTTTCCTTTTTCTAAGTCAATATTAATGCTAGCGGCAATAACTTGTTGTGTTTTTTTAGATACATACCCAATTGATAGATCATTAGTTTTTAGAATGATATGTTTTTTTGAGCCTGTCAATTTAGAAATGAATTTTACGTTTTCTAATCAATAACCAAATAACAATAGGCGCTCCAAAAATTGAAGTGATTGCATTGATTGGTAATGTATACTCACTATTTGGTAATTGAGCAATAGTATCAGCAATTAACATACTTATAGCACCAATTATGGCAACCGCAGGCACCAAAATTTTATGACTTGAAGTTTTAAAAACTAATTTGGTTAAATGTGGTATGGCTAAACCAACAAAAGCAATGGGTCCAGAAAAGGCTGTGATAATTCCGGTTAAAAGCCCAGTAGCTATCAAAGTAATGTTTCTAGTCTTTTTAAGATTAATACCCAAACTTTGTGCGTAATTCTCTCCTAAGAGTAAGCTGTTTAATGGTTTTATAATAGTTACCACCATACCAATTGCTATTAGAAAAACAATAAAAAATAATAATAGTTCTGACCAAGATAAATCACCAAGATTTCCGAATCCCCAAAAGATATATTGTTGTAGTTGTTCTGCACTACTAAAATAGCTTAACACACTAATAACAGCTGCGGTTAAGCTTCCGAACATTAGCCCGATAATCAATATAGACATGGTGTTTTTTAGTTTTCTAGCTACGATCATAACAGCAAAAAGCACTAAGAATGCTCCTAAACTTGCCGCTAATACTAATCCAAAACTAGAAAAAGCTAGAGCTGTTAAGCTTCCGCCGAAGAGCGAAATTCCTAAAATTAAAATAGCAACGCCTAAGCTTGCACCTGAACTAATACCTAATACAAAAGGACCTGCTAACGGGTTTCTAAACAAAGTTTGCATTAATAAACCACTAATAGATAAGCCCGAACCAACTAAAATTGCTGTAAATGATTTAGGCAATCTATAGTTTAGGATAATATAATGCCATGATTCTTTTGTATCACCTCCGAAAAAACTATTAAAAATATGCTTTAATGGTATTGATACAGAGCCCAAACTGATATTAATTAGCCAACAACCTACTAGACACAAAAAAAGCAGGATAAAAGTAAGGTTGTATGTTTTGGTTTGAATCAACTTAATCTTGTAGTTTTTCTAAAAAAAAGGGTTGATAATTTGGTAACAAATCAGGATGCGCAACTTTTATAATATCTTTTAGAACAATATGTGGTTGAATAGGAGCTAGCTCAAAATAAATAACACCGCCATTTTCACCTCTTTTTAATCCATACGTGTAAATATTTTTGTTTTTAAAAGCATCAAACTGGGTATAATGTTCATTAGCTTTTTGTAGCTGAGTATAGCTGGTAAATTGCCCAGGATCGATCCAAATATCTGCATGCTGGGCTTTTTCGAAAACAGATTCAAAACTTAATGATAAGCTTCCTTTACCTTTACTGTCAGACCATATATAATCTGTGTTAGCGTCTTTTAAATATTGAGCCGCAAAGCTTTCACCTGCTGGTACATTCCAAACATCATTAAACTGTATTCCAGATAATATTGTGGACCTATTAGTCGCTTTTTTTGCTATTTCTTTAGCTTCTAGGTATTCTTTTTCAATCTTATTAAAGATGCTGTCAGCTTCTTTAGATTTATCAAACAGAACACCAAAGAATTTTATCCATTCCGCTCTACCAAGAGGTGTTTCTTCTAACCAGTCGCCATTTAATAAAACAGGAATACCAGCTTTCTCGATATTAGCAAACATTTTATTATTACTACTTAAAGAAAAACCAATCACGGCTTGTGGATCGAGGTCTAGCAAGACTTCTGTATTAATACTTTCTTCTTTACCAAGCTCTCTAATATGACCCCCTTTAATAAGATCATTAGTTTTTTTAGATGAAATGTACTTTAGATTAGGGAAGCCAATTAAGCTAGACTCTTCTTCTAACAACTCTAACATTGGTATATGAGTGGTAGAGGTTACGACAACTCTGCTTAAAGGAGTTCTAACTATACTTTTACTGAGTAAATTATCTGGAATGATCTCATCTTTAGCTATAAGGTAAAATTCAAAATACTCTTTAGCTTTTGGGTATGGAGATTTGATAGTTAATTTTGTAAATCTTTCAAATTTCTGAATATTAAACCCTTTGGCATTACTTATAGAAATACCAAATAATTTTTCATTTATTGAAGATCTAATTTTAAGAGAATCAATACTTTTTTCTTTTTCATTGGGATTAGAAGAAGTAAAATTTTGTACTTTAAAAACTAAAGAAACGATTAAAATAATCGTTGACAATAATATCCCTAATTGAAAATTTCTTCTTGACATTAAGCTGCTTTGAAAGCAAAAGTATCATTTTTGCTCAATAACCTTTCAAAACGGTTAAACAAAAATTGCTTATACAATGATTTATAATTTTGAATCATTTACATTTGCCACAATTTTGGTTTTGAATCCGCGAAAGCGTATTTAAATTAAAAGGGAATCAGGTGCAATGCCTGAGCTGTCCCCGCAACTGTAAGCTAAGTTCACTTTGTGAATGCTTGTTAATAGCTTAACCACTGTTCTAATGAATGGGAAGGATTTAACAAGACGCAAGCCAGGAGACCTGCCAAATAGTATTAATCAACGCTTTCGGAGGAAGAGTACAGGTTTATGATAGTTCATCATGCTCCCAACTTTCTTACTGATAGCCCGTATTCATTTAAAAATTTAAAACAATGAAAAAAAGGTTATTGTATGTAGGAGCTTTACTAACAACAGTTTTAGTAAATGCCCAACAAAAACAAGATTCAACAAAAGTTGTAGAATTAGAAGAAGTAGTAGTTACTGATTCTAGATTTAAATTAAAACGAGAAAATTCTGGTAAAACGGTAATTAAAATTACTTTAGAAGAGTTAGAGCGAAATCAAGGTAGATCACTTGCTGAAATTATAAACACCAAGAGCGGTATAGAAATTAATGGTAGTAGGAGTAACGGCGGCCAAAACCTAACAGCTTTTATTAGAGGCGGTAACAACAGACAAGTATTAGTATTAATAGATGGTGTACAAGTAACTGACCCATCTTCGGTTAATAATAATTATGATCTGCGATTAATAGATCTTTCTCAGGTTAAATCTGTAGAAATTATTAAAGGTGCTGCAAGTACATTGTATGGTAATAGGGCTGCTACTGCAGTTATAAATATTACTACAAAAAAGGCTTCTTCTAAAAAAATAGCGGCAACATTCTCATCTAGTGTTGGTACTAACCAATCGGCTATTAAAACTAACTATGATTTCGCAGATTTTAGTAATTCTATTGCAGTAAATGGATCTTTAGGTAAATTTAATTATACTGCCAATTTCGGTCATCAATTCTCTGATGGGTTATCTGCAATTGCTATTGGAAATGAAAAAGACGCATTTTCTAGAACTAATACTGGATTTAACCTTGGCTATAAGTTTTCTGACAATCTCAGCGTTAATGCTTACGCACACCAAGATCGATTTACTGCAGATTTTGATTCAACTTTTCCGACATACGCCGATGCGCCAAATATTTCTGAAAGTGATCAATACAGATATGGTATTTCTTCTATTTTAGATTACACCAACGGAAGTTTTGTTATAAATGCTTCGCATCATAAAATTGACAGGGCTATTATTTCTTCTTTTCCAAATTTCTTTAATGGAAAAAGTTGGGTATTAGATGCTTATAATAAATATAACTTTAATAGCAAATTATACACTATAGTTGGGGTAAACTACATTAATAGAAGTAGTGATTCGTTTGGTGCCAAAATAAAGTTCAACACTTTTGATCCATATGTAAATGCCGTTTGGACTTCTGATTTTGGACTGAATTTAAACGCAGGAATTAGATTAAATAACCATAGCGAATATGGTAGTCACTTAACTTATAATGTAAATCCCTCATATACTTATAAGTTTGATGCTAACTATGTAAAATTATTGGCATCTTATAGTACCTCATTTATTGCACCAAATTTAAATCAGCTATTCGGTTCATTTGGCCCTAATATTAACTTAGAACCAGAAGAGAATACAACATTAGAAGTTGGTCTAGAATTAAAATTATCTGATAAAATGAGAATAAGTAGTGTATTCTTTGATAGAGCTGAAGAAAGTTTTATTGATTTTGTAATTATTGATCCTAATACTTTTGAAGGGCAATATCAAAATATTGAGAATAATTTTGAAGTAAACGGAGTAGAAGTAGAGTTAAGTACTAAATTAGCAGACAGGTTAGATTTTAATGCTAATTATACTTTTACAGAGCGTAAAGATGAAGTGGCATTAAGAATACCTAAACATAAAGTAAATGCTAACATCAATTATAATTTTTCTAAAAAGAATTATGTTGGTTTAGCTTATCAATTTGTTGGTGAAAGAGCTGATGTTAATTTTGAAGATTTTCCTGGAGAGGTAACTTTGGGTACTTTTTCGTTATTTGATGTTAATTTTGGTCATGCATTGATAAAGGATAAACTTTTCTTTTCATCTTCTATTAATAATGTTCTAAATAAAGATTATACTGAGGTTTTTGGCTTTACCACAAAAGGTAGAAACTTTAGGGTTGGGCTTCGATTGAATTTCTAACATTTATATTTTTTCGTCATTCTGAATTTATTTCAGAATCACACAAGATTCATTCTCAAAATGATGAGAAACTGAAACGAGTTCAGTTTGACGATTACTTATTTTTTAATGCTTTGTTAATAAGTGCGTAGTGTTTGCTTGTGTCGTGTAGGTAGTTATAACTTTCTACAATTCCTAAGTTTTCACCATTTATATTAGTTAAAACAACAGTGGGTATTACTTTTTGTTCATACTTTTCACTTAATTCTTGATTGCTCTCTTTTATTAATTCTGAGATTAAATCAGGTCTTCTGGGCATATTTACTCTTAATAGCACTAAACTTTCATCTGCCAGTGTTTTAAACTTTTTAGTATAAAAGAATTCTTCGTTTAATTTTTTACTGGCTGCACTATCATCAGAGCTGGTAAAGTAAATAAGTATAAGCTTATTCTCTTTTTCAGCTAAAACTTTAGCTTGCTCAAAATTTGATTGCCAATTAAGGTCAAATCCTTTTTTCTGAGCAAATGCATGTATGCTAAACAGCAATACAGCAATTATACCTATGATTTTTAGTTTTTTCATTTACATCCTTTTTTCAATCGTATCATGGCTGCATTCAATTCGAATCCTAATAAAAGAATAATTGAATTTAACCAGATAAACAGCATTAAGATCAATAAGGTTCCTATGGAACCATAGAGCTCATTATATTGTGCAAATTGCTTTACGTAGATAGCAAATATTCTAAAGTTTATAACTATTAGAATAGTTGTTAAAACAGCTCCTGGTGAAAAGAAAGAGATATTCTTTCCTTCTTTAGTACCCAGATAATAAAACATGGCTACGGTAATAAATATCATTAAAAAGATAATTATATACCTACCAGTCTGTATCCAAAATAGATCATCAGACACGTAACCTTGATTCATTAGGTTATTTACAGCAATTTCAAAATAAATAATAACCCCAACAGTAAGAAACAATAATAATGCCAATATGAGAGAGACTACTAGTGATATTAAGTATTGTTTTATAATAGATCTTGTTTGTAGTTTATGGTAGGTATATTCAAACCCACCAAAAAGTGAATTGATGCCATTAGTCATTAAAAACATAGAGAGTATAAAACCAAATGATAATAATCCTCCATATCTATTTTTTGCAATATCAGTAAGTACTGTATCTACTGCATTGTAAGTTTTTGGAGGTAACGCTTGATTAACAAATTCCATAAAAATCTGATCAAAATTCTCTATCGGCACATAGGGTATTAATGTTAATACAAACAGAGCAAACGGAAATAGCGCCATAAAAAAGCTAAAAGCCACAGCGCCTGCACGTGAAGTTAATGCACCTTGTACAATACCTATAACATACATCTCGAGAACGTCATACAAAGACATACCTTCTAAGCCTGGTACTTTTATCTTCTTAAAAAGCTTTACAAACCAGCTGAGTATAGGTATTTTTAATAAACGTTCTTCGGGTGTCATTATGGTTAATCGTATTTAGCATCAAAGCTATCGTTCCATTTATCTTGTACTTTTAATACTTGTTCAATCACATCGCGAACACAACCATTGCCGCCTTTTTTCTGTGATACGTATAAAGAAATATCCTGAATTTCTGGCACAGCATCTTTTGGACATGCAGCTAGACCAACTAGTTTCATAACTGGATAATCGGGTATATCATCACCCATATAGAGTACGTTTTCTGGCTTAATACTATGAATATCTAAGTACTCATCTAATTGTTCTGTCTTATTATGTGCACCTAAATAGATATCGGTTACACCCAATCCGCGTAATCGTGATCGCACACCTTCGTTAGTACCTCCAGATATAATGCAAATATTATAACCTTTGTCAACAGCTGTTTTTAATGCAAAACCATCTTTGGTATGCATTTTACGGATTAACTGCCCATCAGGAAAAATAGTAACGGTTCCATCCGTTAAGACGCCATCTACATCAAAAATAAAGGTGGTTATTTGCGGCATAATCTCTTTATAACTTTTTTCCATAGGTGTCTTTAATTGATTGGGTTAGTAATTTATATATTTCTTGATGATCGTTTGATAGCATTGCTAAATGACTGCTTATTGTTTTATTATCTTTACGCTTTGCAGGGCCAGTTTGCGCATTAAAAGGGGATACATCTTTTATTTTTTTTGCAGTTTCTTGGATTAATGGAGTTAATACCTCAAAAGGCACATTATTTTTTTCACAAATTTTATGACCAATATGATATAAATGATTTACAAAATTATTTACATATACAGCAGCTACATGTAAACTCTTACGTTGTTCTGAGACAATAAAATAAATATTATTTGAAATAGCCGAAGCTAACTTTTCTAATAACAATAAATCTTCATTTTCTTCGGCTTCTAAACAAATAGGAATAGTACTAAAGTCTATATCTGCTTCTTTGGTAAATGTTTGTAATGGATAAAAAATGCCCTTTCTATTCGCATCACTTAAATCGCTCATGGCAACACTACCAGAAGTGTGAACAACCAATTGATCTTTTAAATCTAGCTTAGTAGAGAACTTAGCAATTGCATCATCTGCTATAGCAATTATATAGACATCAGCATTAACTAATTCATTTAAATTAGTTATTTTATTTATTTGATTATCAATATTTTTTAGAGAATATTTTGTTCTACTATATACCTGAACAAGGTCGATATCTTTCGCTTTTAAAAAAGCGTTTGCTAAATGTGAAGCCACATTACCGGCACCCAATAAAACAACTTGAACCATAGAGCGAATTTACATAAGTTTTAGGTATTTAAAAAAGTGTTAATTACAATAAAATCAGCACTTTTTTAAGTAACTTCGCGCAGAATTATTTCAAGGCATTTTCATTGATGGGAAAACTCAAAGATCTCTTATTCTCTACTAGACTTACAGGTATTTTATTTTTAGTGTTTGCAGCCTCTATGGGTATTGCAACATTTATCGAAAACGATTACGGCACACAAGCTTCTAAAGCATTGGTTTATAATGCCTGGTGGTTTGAATTGATCATGGTATTTTTTGTAATCAACTTTACAGGTAATATCTTTAGATATCGTTTGTATAGAAAAGAAAAATTAGGTGTATTAATTTTTCACTTAGCATTTATTTTAATATTGATAGGTGCTGGTATTACGCGCTATATAAGTTACGAAGCGATGATGCCCATTAGCGAAGGTGAAGCTACTGATAAAATGTTATCTGAAAAGACATATTTTAATGTTATAATTGATAATAACGAAGTGCAAAAAGAAATAGAACGAGAATATCTATTTGCACCTGAAATAAAAAACAACATAGGTTTTACAGCATTAGCCTCTAAATTTTTAGATTTTGTAAGAGGTGGTAATGATTTTTCTATAGAAACTGAGTTTAAAGGCAAAGACGTAGCAGTTAATTATAATAATTATATATCGAATGCATTTGAAGAATTTAAAGCAGATGAAAATGGGACTGATGAATTCTTACATTTTGTAGAGTCGGGTGGAGGCTCGCGCCATGATCACTATATTAAAAAGGGTGAGATTGCCAATGTACATAATGTCTTAGTGGCTTTCGATAATGAAACAGACGGTGCAGTAAACATCCTTACTAAAAAAGACAGCCTTTTTATAAATGCACCACAAGATGGCAATTTTATGGTGATGGCTACCCAGCAACAAGGTGCTGTTAAAAAAGACTCGTTACAAGCTTTTAATTTACGCTCATTATATAGTCTTGGGAATATGCAATTTGTGGTACCAGAACCACCAGCAAAGGGTAAAATGGTTATTACTTCGGGTGATAAAGATGAGCATCCTGAAGATCTTTTAGAAGTTGAAGTTGTTGTTGATGGTGAAAAGAAACGAGTTAACTTATTCGGATTTAAATATAATATCAATCCGCCAGAAACATTTTCGTTGAATGGATTGAATTTTAGACTAAGCTACGGAGCTAAACAATTAACACTGCCGTTTGCAGTAAAATTACGCGATTTTCAACTAGAACGTTATCCTGGTTCTAATAGTCCAAAATCATTTGCCAGTGAAGTAACAGTGATCGATAAAGACGAAACCTTTGATTTTAGAATTTTTATGAATAATATCTTGAATCATAAAGGGTTTAAATTTTTTCAATCGAGTTATGATGATACTGGTGCTGTAGAGGTTACTCATTTATCTGTAAACCATGATGCTGTTGGTACTACCATTACCTATATCGGCTATGTCTTACTATTCTTTGCAATGACTTTTGTCTTATTTTTAAAAGGTACACGCTTTACAGATCTAAATAGCATGTTAGATAAGGTAAAAGCAAAGAAAAATGCATTAACGGTATTGCTCGTTTTGTTTTCTTTAACAGCATTTGCACAACATAATCATAATACAGAGGCTCAGATAGATTCTATTTTAAACGCTGATGTAGTTCCGCAAGAACATGCAGAACGTTTTAGTCAACTAGTCATACAAGACGAAGGAGGCCGTATGAAGCCGGTACACACTTTTGCATCTGAATTACTGCGTAAAGTAAGTAAGAAAGATAATTACAAAGGTTTAGATGCTAATCAGATTGCTGTATCTATGGCTACAAATCCGAGAATGTGGTTGTCTGCACCAATTATTTATATGACTAAGAATAACACCAAAGCTCGTGAAATGCTTGGTGTTCCTCTAGATAAAAAGTATTTAAGCTTAACTGATTTATTGACAGAAAGAGGCGAGTATAAGTTGGGAGACGATATTGAGAAAGCTTATAAAAAACGTATCAAATCTAAATATGATCAAAGTATTGTAAGTGTACATGAACGTGCAGGCTTACTTTATGGCGTTGTATTTGGCGAAATATTCCGATTCTTTCCCCTTCAGGGTGATAAAAATAACAAGTGGCATGCTTATGTAGAGCATAAGACGGCTGGTTATAAAGGTACAGACTCGTTGTATGTAGCCAATATTTTACCATTATACGCAGGTGCTTTGCACGATGCAAAATCTTCTAAAGATTATGTAAAAGCTAACGAGTATTTAGAGAGTATCCATAAATATCAACAGAAATTTGGTAGTGAGGTAATGCCTTCACAAAGAAAAGTAGACTTAGAAATTTTCTATAACAAGTACGATATTTTTAGAAATCTGTTTTGGCAATATATGTTAGCTGGTGTATTAATGTTAGTGTTTTTAGTTGTACAGGTTTTTAGAGATAATAAAGCCATTCGTTTACTTATCAAGATTTTTAAGGTTATTATTTTCTTGCTTTTTATATATCACTTGATAGGTTTAGGCATCCGTTGGTATATTTCTGGTCATGTACCTTGGAGTAATGGTTATGAGTCTATGATCTATGTGGCTTGGGCTACAATGCTCTTTGGTTTGGCATTTGGCAGAAAATCGAATTTAACAATAGCAGCCACAACTTTTGTAGTGTCTATGATCTTAATGTGGGCACATATGAATTGGATGGACCCCGCAATTGGCAATTTAGTACCTGTATTAGATTCGTATTGGGTAATGATACATGTTTCGATAATTGTTGCGAGTTATGGACCACTTACGTTGAGTATGATACTTGGTTTAATCGCCTTGATCTTATTTGGCTTAACAAATAGTAGAAATAAAAAGAAGATTAATTTGCAGATAAAAGAATTGACCATAATTAGTGAAATGTCGATAACAGTTGGCTTGGTAATGCTTACCATTGGTAACTTTTTAGGGGGTATGTGGGCTAACGAAAGTTGGGGTCGTTATTGGGGATGGGATCCTAAGGAAACATGGGCATTAATTAATATCATTTTATATGCATTTATTTTGCATACTCGACTTATACCTGGTTTGCGAGGTAGATTTACCTTTAATGTTCTGGCATTTTTTGCCTTTGCTGGCATATTAATGGGGTATTTAGGTGTAAATCATTTATTATCTGGTTTGCATAGTTATGCGGCAGGAGAATCTGCACCAATACCGTATCAGATATGGGTATGGTTGGGCATAGGCGTGGTATTTACTATCTTAGCTTATGTAAAGAATAAAAAGTTTTATAAAAAATAGTTGTCACTTCGAGTAATTTCGATATATCGGAATTGTATCGAGAAGTAATTTTTAATAAAGAATTTACTAGTTTTCGATACACTAAATCAAAGATTTAGCACTCAAACTGACGTAAATTCTGTTGTAATAGAAAAATAATCTTATGAGAACCGTCTTAATCACACTCGTTATGTTTTCACTTTTATCTTGTTTTAATAAAAAATCTAATAATAGCGATGAAGCTTTAGCTGAAAATGTACAGCAAGCTAAAAGTTTGCACGATTTTAAAGTGGAAGCTTTAGATGGTTCTGAATTTGATTTCTCATCCTTAAAGGGCAAAAAAATAATGGTGGTTAACACGGCGTCTAAATGCGGACTAACACCACAATACGAACAACTACAAGCTTTATATGAAGAATATAAAGATGATAACTTTGTAATTGTTGGTTTTCCGGCAAATAACTTTTTATGGCAAGAACCAGGTTCTAATACCGAGATTGCAGAATTCTGCCAAAAGAACTACGGTGTAAGCTTCCCTATGATGGCTAAGATATCTGTAAAGGGTGGTGATCAACACCCGGTATATCAATACTTAACTAGAAAAGCTCAAAACGGTTATAAAGATTCTAAGGTAAAATGGAACTTTCAGAAATACCTAATCAACGAAAATGGCTTGGTAGAAAAGATCATTGCACCTAAAACCTTACCAACAGATGAATCTGTAAAAAGCTGGATTAAAGGCTAATGTCATTCTGAGTGTAACGAAGAGTCTGAAGTATTTCACTACTCTGCTTCAATTTTTACTAAATAAATCCAGCTCCTAAGGCAATAGAAAGTGCTATTAATAATATAGCAACTGTTTTTTGTATAAACTTTAAAGTAATTTTCTTTAATAATTTATTGCCTAAATAGGCTCCTGCAATAGCAGAAATAGTAGCACACAATACTAAAGTGATATGAGTAGTTAAACCCGAAGATGCAAAGCGCGAAGCATAGACACCTAATCTGGTAAAATCTACAAAAGTAGAAACGACAACCGCTGTACCTATAAATGCTTCTTTAGAAAGCCCAGCTTTTATTAAAAAGGCACTGCGCAATGCACCTTGATTACCTGATAATCCGCCAAAAAAACCACTTAACGCACCGCCAAGAGGTAGTTTGCTTTTATCGAATTTCCATTTATCGAAATAGGGTAGAAGATCCATTAAAGCAAATAGTATGAGCAGTATAGAGATCAAAAATTTTACAGGATACACAGTAAAACTTTTGCCAAAAGCTTCATAACTAAATAAAGGTTTAATATCTGGTATATGTAATAAGACCCAGGCACCTATAAAAGCAAAGATTACGGCAGGTATACCAAAACGCCAGAGTACACTTTTATCTGCATTTTTACCAACCAGTATAATCTTGTACAAATTATTAAAAAAATGCACCACTCCCGTTAAGGCTATTGCCAATTCTACTGGAAAGAACAACATAAAAATTGGTGTAAGCAAGGTACCTAAACCAAAACCAGAAAAGAAAGTAAGTATCGCAGCTAAAAAGGCAACAATACATATAATTACGATCTCCATTAAAACTTAATAAAGTTAATTAGCGCTGCCGAAGTTCGGCTAATTTTTTAAGATTATCAATAGTTAATATTTAACTAAAAATGATAAATAAATATGCTGCGACATAGCACCCGAATGAAATTAATATGCCTATAAAAGGTATTTTAAACCAATATTTCTTTGCTAACCATACATAAAACAAAACAGTTAAAATGTTGAAAATAAAGAAAAAGTGTTCAGATTGAAAAGTTGAAAAATGTTTTATAGCTATATAAATATTTAAGATTCCAATAAACATAGCTCCACTACTATGGCTAGCATTAAAACCTACCCATGCACGCCATATGGTAGTCTCTTTGGTAAGAATAGGATACGAGTTTTTCATTTCTGTAATAAGATTCTTGTTTCTAGATGAAAATACGTTAGAAAAAAACGTGTAGTACAAGTGTATACTACCTAGTATTAGTAAAATAAGAGAACCAAGTACCCATAAATATTTAGCTAACATAGTTTTGTGTTATTTTATTCACCTTTTATTTTAAGCCATTCATCATACGTTACAACTCGTTTTTCTTCGTTTGGTTGCGTTTCTCCAGGTAAGATTCCAATGAATTCAAGATAGTGCCCGTCTGGATCGCTAAAATAAATAGAGATAGCGGGCATCCAACAAAACACCATAGGTTGTTCTTTATCATCTTGTAGAAAATTCCAAAAGTTTAGATTGTGAGATTTTAAAAAACCAACCGATTCATTTAATATCCATTCTGGCTCACATTCAAAAGCAAAATGTCGTAGGTCAATTTCTTCTTTAGGTTTTTCCCATAACCCGAGCATTGCTTGTTTGTCTTTACCAATCCAAAAAAAGGCAGTTCTACGCTCTGCTCCAAAGCGACATTGTTTTAACCCAAGAACTTTAGTATAAAATTCAATCGAACTTTCTAAATTCTCAACATATAAATGAGTTTCATATAATCCTTTAATCATTATTTTTTTAAATTTTCCTTAATGCCGTACAATAATGGTCTTGGTTAAGATTTTCAAAGTAAGAATCAAGACATGTAAATTTACACAAAATTAAAAAGTTAACTTCGTGCCAAGCAAAGGATTATTACCATTGTTAATGAAGTTATTACTTTTCTACAAATGCTTGTAATCTATCGAATGTTGAGCCCCAGCCATTATAAATACCCATTTTTTCTTGTTGTATTTTATAAGCTTCGGTGGCGTGTATTACATTGAACATGAATTTTGTTTTACCATCCACTTCCTTTAGGTGTACTTCTAATTCTACACCTTCTGTCATAGGCTTAAAGTCTGCTGAGGTTCTTAATAATTTGGGTGCTATAATTTCTAAATAAGTACCTTCTGAAATAAAATCTTTGCCATCTGGCATTGCCATAGCGAATTTCCATTTACCACCTACGGTAAAGTTATGTATTAGCACGCGGGTTTGCATGCCTTTTGGGCCCCACCAATTAGCAATATGCTCTGGTTGTGTCCAAGCTTGCCAAACGAGATCTATGGGTGCGTTAAATGTTCTTTCTATGGTTACAACTCTATTTTCTGTTTTACTCATCTGTTTTATTCTTTAAGGTGGTTAAATAAGTTTCGAAATTGTCTATACGGTTCTCCCAAAGGTTTTTGTATTGTTCTATCCATATAAAAGCGGGTAGGAGGTTCTGTGGCAGAATTTGGCAATAGCGTTCTCTGCCTTGCTTGTTAAAATTTATAATGCCACACTCGTTTAGAATTCTTAAGTGCTTAGAAATAGCAGGTCTGCTTACTTCAAACTTTTTAGCAATGTCATTAATGGTTAACGATTCTTCTGCTACCAATGCTATAATATCTCTACGTATAGGGTCTGCAATAGCTTTAAAAACATCTCTTTTCATAAATAAGTAACCGTTTGGTTACAAATATATATGTAACTTTTCGGTTACGCAAATTATTTTTATAAAAATTTAAAAAGTAAGTGTTTTAGTATGGTAGAAAAAGCAATTAATTATACACAGTGTTTCCTGCTGTTTTTAATTGGATTATTCTTTATTTGCTCTTGCAGTAGTTGGTGAATCAGAAATAAACCAAACCTTTATTATTTTGTCATTAATAAATTCGTAAATCAGAACTGTCTCAAATGGTTCGCCTCTTCCTAAAATCCTTTCTTTCAATATTGCTTTATCCCCAACTATATAAACATCAAATATTTCTGCTTTGTTTTGTGGGTATTTTTTAAATGTCTTTTTCCATTGAGAAATCACTTGTTCAAGATTAGAACTCCGAAGTTTATCAGGGAATTCAAATACTTTTAATGAGTCAGAAAGAACCTCTGGAAGATTTTCAAAATTTTGATTATTATAATAATTGGAAAGAGTATTTATTATCTTCTTCATTTCCGTTTCAGAGGTGTCTGAATTATTCTGAGCGTAAATTGTCAGATGACATATTAAAATTGTCAAACTAATTATGATTCTTTTCATATAGTATTTATTATTAATACAGTCATTTTTAAATTGCAGCTAACGGTTCGGCTATGATTCCGTTGTGGGTAATTCCGCAAGAATTGTCCGCTGTAGGAATCATGCATTTAAAAGTAATGTTTTTTGTTTAGAAAGAAGTAACAATAGATTATAGCCATTGTTGGCAATAGTTAATTACAGTTTCCATCTTTTATATCCTGAATAGATGGGTTTTTTAAATTGTTTTCAACTCCGTAATTTCCATTAAAAGAGTTATTTGTAAAAAATGTAGATAATGAACAAAAATCTGATAGAGCTATATTTCCATATACTTCAATATCTTTTTCAATTACTGTTATATTTTCTATACCATTGATACTATTTAAAGATTTATTTCCTCTAATTTCCAAATCTCCTTTGATTTGAGATAAATTATCAAAGCCATTTAAATTTCTAATATTTTCATTAAAATTTATACTTATTCCTTGATCAGAATAGCCATTACCAATTGACAATAAATTGTTTATTCCTTTTAAGTCAATCAAGTTATTACATCTTTGAATTTTCAATATTTTTTTAATTTCTTCTAAACTATCTAAGCCTTCTAAACTGTTTATATTTGATTCTTCAAAAGATATTGATTCTACAAATTTTAAATTATTGAAACCTTGTAAATTAGATAGTCCTCCACCATATGCAATATGAATATATTCCAAATTGGTCAAATTATTAAATGTTGGTAATTGTAATAGATTATTATTTCCCTCTAAAACAAATCCGTTTAATAAAGAGATGCTAGCTATAGCGTCGATATTATTAAGCGATTCATTTCTATGTAAATGCATAGTTTCCTTAATTGTTATTAAATTTTCAAGACCATCAAAATTTGAAAGAGAATTGTTCGAAGCAACATTGAATGACCCTTTTATTTCTGTTAACCCTTGTAAGCCATCAAAATTTAAGAGATTTTGATTCTCGTTGATTGCTAAACCTGAATAATAGTTATCATTTCCGACTGACTTTAAATTTTCAAGACCTTTAAAATCTATTATGTTATTGCAGGAAATAATTTCGAAATCATTACTAATACTTTCTAAATTCTCTAAACCTTCTAGACTTAATATATTTGATTGAAAAAAACGTAAATCACTGATAGATATTAGGTTCTTAAATCCGCTTAGATTGATCAAACCACCTCCATATCTTATTTCCACGGAACTGATTGTAGTTAAATTTTCGAAAATAGGTAGTTGTGTTAAAGCATTACACCCGTCAATTTTTAAAGAATTGAGAGTGTTTAAAGTCTTTAAGGCATCAATATCAAGTAAAGATTCGTTATAATTTAACCATAAAAAATCTAAGTCTATCATTTTCTCCAGCCCATTCAGACTGTTCAAAGAAAGGTTTTCGCCAATGTATGTAGATCCCCTTATAATTTGAAGATTGTTCAGCCCTTTTAAATTTAAAATTTTGGGATTTAAATCCACCGAAAAGTTATTATATACTAATAACAAACTTTCTAGCCCTATTAAATTCTCGAGATTGTCGTTGGAGCCTATTCCTAAAGTTCCTACTTTATATAGAGAATCGAAACCTTCCATATTTTTGATTTTAGGATTACGCGTTACCTCCAATAGAGGAAGTTCTCCTAAATTAGTTATGCCGACGAAATTTTCCAATAATGTATTGTTATTTATAACTAAATGTCTTCCAATAAATTTCAGATTTTGTAGTCCATTTAAATTCTTTAATAAGGATGTGCCTTCTATATTTAATCTATAGTCAACAAAAACCAGCTCTTTAAGTGGTTCTAAATTAGTTACTGTGCCTTGAATTGTTAAATTACCTTTGATTGTTTGATAATTATTAGCACCAAATGTGCTTACTTCTTCTTGCGTTGTTAAAGTAACATCTCCGTCAAACACTTTTTCATTTAAAGCTGTGAATTGTATCTCGTTACCATAACCTGTGCCCTCATTATTTATACCATACGCTCTAACGTAGTAGGTTGTGCCTTGTTCAAGTTCAATTAATTCAATCGAAAATTCATTGCGCTCATTTAATTTTAGATCTAGCTTATTAATATTATTCTCAACTGTAGGATTAGATACATACGCTATTACCAATCCTTGTTCTGTGAGTTGAGAATCACCTATATTTAATACTTTTCCACTTAGAATAACTGAATAAACCGTTAAATTTGAAGCTTGATTAGTAAATAATTCAGGAAGTATAATTTCCTCTTCGATAATAATTTCTTCAGATTCATCCTTGTCACATGATAGGAAAATGAATAATGAAGGTATAATTAAAAGTAATAGTCTTTTCATATTTAATTTTAAATTATTGCCAACGGTTTGTGTATGGTTTGTTGCGTTTGGTTTAGCGACTAAATTAGTAAATAAAACTTCCGATAGTTCTTTTGCGAGTGATTTTCCGAAGAGAAAATCCGAAGCAATGAACTATACACCTTGTTACCCAACGTTTTTTAATTAAAATAATATCCTAATGATAAGCTTATCATTGAGTTTTTATATCTCTCATTTTCAAAAATTTTGATTAAACCAAAATTATATCTCGTCTGGATGATCAAATTGTTTTCGAATTTATAACTAAAACCACCGTTTAAAGATAAATCAAAACTTTCAGCACCATTTAAATCTGAGCTACCAGTAGGTTCCGATTCCGCTTTACTATGAATCAAAAAACCAAACTGAGTTCCGAAATCAAAACTCATCTTTTCTATAAAGTAGAACTTCCCTTGAATTGGAATATCAATGTAACCAAGTTTGGCATCAAATCCCAAATCAGTTAGACTAGTTCCATCTCCCAGCACTTTTCCGCCTCTTGAATTGTAGAGTAGTTCAGCTTGAAGAGAAAATGAATCACTCAATTCATATTCAACCATTCCGCCAACATTTATTCCGATTTGAGTAGTTCCTGCACTTTTTCCAGTGTGGAATCCAGTGAAATTAGTTCCAGCCTTAATTCCATAATTGATTTCACCTTGGGAAAAAACAATTAGCGATGACAAAGCAAATAGAGTAAATAATAGATTTTTAATGTTCATTGGTGGATTGGTTTTTAAATATTGGGTAACGTATGTATATAGTTAATATTAACTATATATTTATTATAAAAGCACCCTTCTCAAGCATTTAACTCCTATTAAATTGACTCTCCCATAACGGCTAGAAGAGAAGGGCACCTACTTACTCTAAAATAAGTATTTTTTACTATTCGTTTTTTGATTGTACTTACTTTTAAAAAACATCCTTCTCTAGCATTTAATTCCGAATAAAGCATTTTGTAAAGAGGCTATTGAGAAGGATGCGACTCTAAATAAAGTGCCTATTTAACTTCGTTTTTTGATTGATTTTTGGCTTTGCCAGTTTAAAACTAATTAATAATCAATCATTTTCAAAATTGCTCATACAACTAAAAAAGTTAAGAATCAAGAGGCTTTTTCCTGTTTTTGTAAGGTGTTTTTCCTGTTTCTTAATAGAAAGACACAAAAAAAGAGGTCAAGTTTAATTGACCTCTTCTCTTTCTCAAGGTATTGGTTTACTCTTTTTCTTCTTTTAACTGAGCTGCTAATCCGTTTACATCGAAATAATCGGTAAACATAACAATTTTCCCGTCTTTATTTACCCAGCCTATGCCATACCATTTTACACCGATATTTTTACCAGTTTCGGTATGGGTAGCCGTCCAAGTGCCATACATTCTAATAGCGTCTGGGGTAGACGAAGCAGTATTTTTTGGAAACACAGAACCTGCATACACACCACTAACAGTAGAATCTTTTAAGACGATACCAGATGTGTATTTAATATTATCAAAATTTTCATGATAACCTTTAAGTGTCGCTAAAAGCTCTGTTTTACCGAGCCATTTATTACCATTGTAAGCAGCTGGGCTCCAACTTAAGGTGTCTGACAATAAATTTGTGAGGGCATCTAAGTCTTCGTTAGAATGTGCTTTAATGTAAGAATTTAATGTTGCTACTTTTTTGTCGAACGTAGCATAATCGGGCAGTTCAACTTTTTCAGTTGTTTCTACTTCTGCAGGTTTTTGACAAGCAACTAGTGTTAAAATGGCGATAGCCATTAGACTTAAAACATAATTTTTCATTGTTTGATAGTTTAGTTAGTACTTATTAAGATGGTCTCTAAAGATACTGATTTTTAATTAATTATTCTGTAAATCAATGTTTTATAAATTATCTGTTGTTATTTTGCAAGATACAGGCATGTGGTCAGATGCCTTCGGGAAATCTTTATAAATAGGTTCGCCACTACTCATTATGGTATGTACTTCTGCCTCACTTACCCAATTATGTACGCCTTTGCTATAGAGTATATGGTCTATCCAAGATCTTCTGTAGGTAAAATTAAAAATGGGGTCTGCAAAGCTGGCTGTATAGAGCGAAGAAAAGTTGAGTTCGTTCTTATGCTTATCACTTAAAGTATCGAACATAGCATTGCCTAAAGATAAATGTGGTTGCCATATAGAACCCATTAAACGCTCTATACCACTAGATTGAATTTTCATTTCGCTAGT
Source organism: Maritimimonas rapanae (assembly GCF_057837205.1). Classification (NCBI taxonomy): domain Bacteria; kingdom Pseudomonadati; phylum Bacteroidota; class Flavobacteriia; order Flavobacteriales; family Flavobacteriaceae; genus Maritimimonas; species Maritimimonas rapanae. The sequence goes on from NZ_JBYQFI010000001.1 coordinate 971,348, forward strand.
ATCGAAGCCAGGTCCGTCATTAATATCACCACATACAATAAGAGGTATATCTTTGGTAGCATCGTTTGTTATATAATCATTCAAAAACTCTGCTCTTAACTGATGACATTGCGCTACTATCTTTTTTCTATTGCCATCAGCCTTAGACCACCATTTAGACCATTCTAAAGCACCGAATACACCTTTACTTTTTAAATGCACCCCGAGTATTCTAAATTGTTTACCATCTGCTAAGTTGATGGCTGCATATAATGGTCTTCTCTCAAATTTATGAACTTCATCTAAACCATCATTGTCGGTGTCCATTCTAAACTCATTGGTTGCTTTTTTTAATGCATCTGCTTCGGGGTCGTTTTCTACATTAAACCAGGTAAATGGAGGGTCGGTAAATAAACCAGTATCTGTTCTTACGGCCAAGCCTACACTTTGCGCACCTGCGGGTTGCACCACGCATTGCCAATCTCCGTTTAGATCTGCCTGATCAAAAAATAATTGCAATTCTGCATCTTGGTTAGGCCCTTCTACAATTACCCAGACATCAGAATTTATATCGTTAACAACACCCTTTAGATCTCTTATTCTATCACCGATAAGATGTTTGGTCATATATCCTTTTTCGTTATCAGCCTTAAATACAGGCGGGTCACCTGTAAATAATTCATTGAACCACTCGGCATTCCATAAAGTGAATTTTAATTCAGCCATTTTATTATAGTGTTAAATTAATAATAGAAAGTTTAGTTGCCACTAAGTTCTGCTTTATTTTATTGTAAATCAAGAGGATAAATCCTGTTTTTGTACCGTGTTTTTCCTATTTTTTTAATTTCATAGTCTTAATTAGAGTAGCTAACTTTGTTTTCTATCGTAGAATCTATGAAAGCAACAACTAACCGCAGTAAAGAATTTCAAAAAATTTATAATTCGGAAGATTTTAGGTCTTTAGGACATAAAATGATTGATCTACTAGCAGATCAACTTGAACATGTTCAAACCAATATGGATGAGGCAGTGTATCCGCACAAAGATCCAGAAGAGCAATTAACTTTTTGGAAAGATAATTTAGAAACTAAAGCTGATCCGTTTGATACTTTTAAAGAGATTGTAAAAAACTCTACTCAGTTGCAACATCCAAGATTTATGGGTCACCAAACGGCAAGTCCAGCACCAATAAATGCGTTTGCAGGTTTAATAGCTGACTTTTTGAACAATGGTACCGGTGTTTACGAAATGGGGCCAGCTTCTAACGCTATGGAAAGAACAGTAATTGATTTTACAGCGAAGCATATTGGTTATACCAAAGATGCTTCTGGATTTATTACTTCTGGTGGTTCTTTAGCAAACTTAACAGCTTTATTGGCAGCTAGAAAAGCAAAAGCACCAAGTGATGTTTGGGAAGAAGGTCATAATGAAAAATTAGCTCTATTAGTTTCTGAAGAGGTACATTATTGTATAGATCGCTCCGCAAGAATTATGGGTTTGGGTGATGAAGGTATTATAAAAGTACCAGTTGACAAAGATTTTAAACTAAGAACTGATCTACTACCTAGCTATCTAAAGGAAGCGAAAGAAAAAGGATTAAATGTTTTCTGTGTAATTGGTTGTGGCGGTTCTACCGCTACTGGTTCGTATGATGACTTAGATGCTATAGGCGATTTTTGTAGAGCGAATAACTTATGGTTTCATATTGATGCTGCTCATGGTGGTGGGGTTGTATTTTCTAAAAAGCACAAACACTTGGTAAAAGGTATCGAGAAAGGTGATACTGTTGTAATTGATTACCATAAAATGTTAATGACACCTGCCTTAAATACAGGATTACTATTTAAGAACGGAAGTGAAAGTTATAAGACCTTTGCCCAAAAGGCACAATACCTTTGGGATGCACCCGAAACTGAAGAATGGTATAATTCTGCTAAACGAACGTTTGAATGTACCAAATCTTTACTTTCTGCCAGAGCATATATAATTTTAAAAACCTATGGCACCGATATTTTCGAAAAGAATGTAGATCATTTATATGCCTCTGCGAAAATCTTAGCTGCGCTAATCCAAGAACATCAAAAATTTGATTTGGCAACTTACCCAGAAAGTAATATTGTCAATTTTAGATTTTTGCCAAATTCTTCAATAGCCAACGATGAGAGTAACAGATTGAACTCTCACATAAGAAAAGAATTGATAGAATCTGGTAAGTTTTATATAGTGCAAACTATGATCAATGATAAACGTTATCTACGTTGCTCTATAATGAATCCTTTATCAACAGCAGATGATTTTATTGCCTTATTAAAAGAAATAGAACGTATTGCAAAGAACTATTTATTGAAATTAGTTTAATTATTATGGCAATAAATTTTTTATATATTTGTTGCTGATGATTGCTTAAGATACTTCCGAAAATAACAAATAACCCCACTAATAGTGTGCGGAATTTGTTCCTGTTAAAAGAGATAGTATTACTATTTCAATTTCTATATACAATCAATACAATCATGACATCCTCAAATACAAATACATTTAAAAAATTCTTTCATTATTTCTGGCAAGCTGTAAAAGGTAAAGAGCAAAATTTTACTTCTGGTAGCATCCGTAAAGCGGTATTTATGTTATCGATACCCATGATTTTAGAAATGCTCATGGAGTCTATTTTTGCGCTGGTAGATATTATTTATGTTTCTAGAGTAAGCACCAATGCTGTAGCTACTATTGGCCTTACAGAGTCGGTGTTAACTTTAGTATATGCAGTTGCCATTGGTTTAAGTATGGCAGCAACAGCTATTGTTGCACGTAGAGTAGGTGAACAAGATATAAAAGGTGCTAATCAGGCTGCTGTTCAGGTGATCTTTTTAGGAGTTGCTATCTCTATAATTGTAAGTTTTATAGGTATTTTTTACGCAAAAGACATTCTACGATTAATGGGTGGTGAACCAGACCTTATTGCAGAAGGTTATGGCTATACACAAATATTATTAGGTGGTAATGTTACCATTATGCTATTATTCTTGATCAATGCAATCTTTCGAGGTGCAGGTGATGCTTCTATAGCCATGTGGACACTCGTTGTTTCTAACGGTTTGAACATTATTCTTGACCCTATTTTTATTTTTGGTTTTGGCCCTGTACCAGAGTTTGGTGTTAAAGGGGCAGCTATAGCCACAACCATTGGTAGAGGTTCAGCGGTTTTATTTCAGCTAGGTATTTTGTTTTATGGTTGGGGTAAAATTAAAATTGCTTTTAAAGATCTGGTACTTCGTGCTGCTGTAATGATCAATTTAATAAAAGTTTCCCTTGGTGGTATAGGACAATTTATTATTGGTACATCTAGCTGGGTATTTTTAATGCGTATTATGTCAGAATTCGGTAGTGAAGTATTGGCAGGATATACTATTGCTATCCGTGTAATGATGTTCACCTTTATGCCTTCTTGGGGGATGAGTAATGCTGCAGCCACGTTGGTAGGACAGAATTTAGGAGCAGGCAAACCAGAACGAGCAGAAAAATCTGTTTGGATTACGGGTAAATATAATGCCATTTTTATGGTACTAGTTTCTATAATTTACCTAGTGTTTGCACCAGAGATATTATCGTGGTTTAGTGATGAGACAAGTGTTGTAAAATCTGGCGCTTTAGCATTACAGGTGATAGCTGCTGGTTATGTTTTCTATGCTTACGGAATGGTCGTAATACAGGCTTTTAACGGTTCTGGAGATACCAAAACTCCAACTTTGATAAACTTTATTGCCTTTTGGCTGTTCCAAATACCATTTGCTTATTTAGTAGCTATTTATTTTGAAGTGGGTGTTTTGGGTGTATTCCTGGCAGTAGTATTAGCAGAAGCGCTCTTGGCAATCATTGGAATAATATGGTTTAGAAAAGGGAAATGGAAAGAAGTTAAAGTTTAAAAAGTAAAGACCCGAAGCAAGTGCCTCGGGTCTTCTTAAAAGACGGTTATTATAATTTATCATGGTTGACTTACCCTTCTTAATATATCAACCTATTATGGTTTCACCGTCTAACAACTAACTAAGAGCAATGTCTTAAAGACACTACAAATTTCTGTTTGCACTTATATGACACTTAATTTTTAAAAAGTCACATTTATTTTTAAGACTAAGAATATTCGTTTATGTTTAGTAAATTAGAAACTTCTTAAACTAAAGAATGACAAAGAAAAAGTTAGGATTAAATACTGTTTGCACGCATATAGGCGGAATTAAAGATGAGCAGTTTGACGGTTCTGTATCGCCAATTTTTATGGCGAGTTCGTATCCATATATGAACGTAGAGAAAAAACGCTATCCTCGTTATTTTAATACCCCAAATCAAGAAGCTGTAGCTGTAAAGATTGCAGCTTTAGAACATGCCGAAGCAGCTTTACCTTTTGCTTCTGGTATGGCCGCCATTAGTACTACTTTATTGACTTTTTTACAAAAAGGAGATCATATAGTTTTACAAAACGAGATTTACGGTGGTACTTTTAATTTTATTGTTGCCGAATTCGATAAAATGGATATTGAATATTCATTTACTGATGGTGTTGATATTTTAGATTTTGAAGCTAAGATTCAAGAAAACACAAAGGCTATTTACTTTGAAACACCATCGAATCCATTACTTACAATAACCGATGTACAAGCAGTAGCTGATTTAGCAAAGAAGCACAATTTACTATCGATTATCGATAATACATTTGCATCACCTGTAAACTTAAATCCTATCGATTTTGGTGTAGATATTGTGTTACATTCTGCAACGAAGTATTTAGGAGGTCATAGTGATATTTCTGCTGGTGCTGTTGCTTCAACGGTAGAAAATATTGATAAAATTTGGAAAAAATCTAAAAACCTTGGAGGTAATTTAAGTGATTTTATGTGTTATCTCTTAGAGCGTAGTATTAAAACGCTTGGTATACGCATGGCACAACATAATAAGAATGCTCAAGCTTTAGCAGAATATTTAGAACAGCATACTAACATTGCTAAAGTTTTTTATCCTGGTTTGCCAAATCATAAAAATCATATAATAGCAAAAGAACAAATGAATGGTTTTGGAGGTATGTTAGCATTTGAACTAGATAAAAGTATAGATGCACTTAAATTTAAAAATTCTTTACAGTTAATTAAACCATCAATGAGTCTAGCGGGTGTAGAGTCAACATTGATTTTTCCATCTATGGCTTCACATGCTTTGTTAAGTAAAGAGCAACGAGCAGAAATTGGTATTAGCGATCAGTTGATTCGTTTTTCTGTAGGGATAGAAGATGTGAACGATTTAATAGAAGATATAGAACAAGCAATAAAAAAGATATGAATTTAGAATTAGTTAAAGCGCAAAAAGAAGACGTAGATTTTTTGTATGATCTTAGAATGCAAACTATGTCTGAGCATTTAAAAAAAGCGGGAGTATATCTCTCTAAAGAAGAGCATTTATCTAGAATAGATCATCAATTTGATAATTCTTTTTTGGTAATGTATTCTGATCAAAAAGTGGGTATGCTTAAGCTTATTAATGATGACGATAGCTTGGAAATTTCACAAATTCAAATTTTGCCTGAGTTTCAAGGTGAAGGAATAGGTAAGCATCTAATCGAACAAACCGTTGAAAGAGCTAAATCAGAAAATAAAGAAGTAAAGCTAAAAGTATTAAAACGGAACCCTGCAAAATTTTTGTACTTGCGTAGCGGATTTAAAGTTGTAGATAAAGACGACTTAGAATTTCACATGAAGTATAACAAGTAGTAATCCTTTATTGCTCAATATCTTCAGCAGAAAAGCTTTCAAGAATAGTTTTTTCAAAGGTATATGTTATTTGTATAGGCCTACAGCAAATCTCACAATCTTCGATATAACTAGTTTGATTGATAGAACTATCTAACAGCATAGAAATAGTTTCCCAACAAGATGGGCATTGAAAAAAGTGTTCAAACATTTGCCTTAATCTATACCATAAAAATAGTATATATTTGGATTGCAAATTGAATTTTATGAAACTAGATATATTGGCCGTAGGCTCTCACCCAGACGATGTAGAATTGGGCTGTGCGGCTACACTTTCTAAAGAAATTTCATTAGGTAAAAAAGTTGGAATTTTAGATCTTACTCGTGGTGAATTGGGAACTCGTGGTTCAGCTGAAATTCGAGATAAAGAAGCAGCGGCTGCGGCTGAAATTTTAGGAGTAGCTGTGCGAGAGAATTTAGCTTTCGCGGATGGATTTTTTGCAAACGATAAAGAACATCAGTTAGAAGTCATAAAAATAATTCGCAAATACCGGCCCGCTATTGTTTTGTGTAATGCTATTGAAGATAGACATATAGATCACGGTAAAGGAAGTAAACTAGTTAGTGATGCTTGTTTTTTATCAGGATTAAGACGTATAGAAACAGAATTAGATGGTAAGCAACAAAAACATTGGCGACCTAAACATGTTTATCATTACATTCAATGGAAGAATCTAGAACCAGATTTTGTAGTAGATGTTTCTGGTTTTATCGATAAAAAAATGGAAGCTGTACAAGCGTATAGTTCGCAATTTTATGATCCTAAAAGCAATGAGCCATCTTCTCCTATTTCTAGTAAAAACTTTTTAGATAGTATAAAATATCGTGCTCAAGATCTTGGTCGATTAATAGGGGTAAAGGCAGCAGAAGGTTTTACAGCAGAGCGTCATGTGGCTGTTGACAATCTTGATAAATTGATATAGTTGATTATTTTCTGACTCCGTCATTTCGAGTGAAATTCTGTAAGAATTTTGTACTGAGAAGTTTATAAATAATTAATTTTTTTTTGTTTTAGATACACCAAATTTTAGATTTAGCACTTAAACTGACAAAATTTAATTGACACTGTATTTCTTTTAAGCTTCAATTTTAGTTGGTAATTCAAAAATCTCCAAATCAAAGTACTTAACAGCGGCTAATATATGATCAAATACATCAGCCATAATATATTCGTAACTTTCCCAACGTTTATCGGCACTAAAAGCATAGATTTCAATGGGCAATCCTTGCGTTGTTGGTGCTAACTGTCGTACCATAATCATCATTTCTTTATTAATTGCAGAATGATTATTAATATAAGCCTCTGCATATTTTCTAAATACACCAATGTTGGTTAAATTTCTGCCATTTAGAAGCAAAGATTTATCAATATTATTTTCAGAATTATATGCTTTAATTTTATCTTGCCGAGACACTAAATATTCAGAAATTAATTCAATTCCTTTTAAATTTTCTATTTCGTTTTCAGATAAGTATTTAATACTATTCATTTTAATATTTAATGAACGTTTAATTCTACGCCCTTGAGAATTTGTCATACCTCGCCAGTTCTTAAACGAATCTGAAATCAATGCATATGTTGGTATGGTCGTAATTGTTTTATCAAAATTCTGAACTTTTACCGTAGCCAACGTAATTTCTATAACATCACCATCAGCACCGTATTTCTCGAATGTAATCCAATCACCAATGCGCACCATATCGTTTATAGATACTTGTATACTAGCTACAAACCCTAAGATAGTATCTCTAAAAACTAAGATTATAATTGCTGAGGCTGCACCTAAGGCTGTAAAAAACTTTAAAAATGATTGCCCAGTTATAACTGCGAAAATTAATATTAAGCCTGCTACCCAAGCAAAAATCATAAACACCTGTATATAACTTGCTATGGGTTTATCTTTTAAATTTGGTAAAGTTTTTAAGTAATCTTTTATAGAATGAAGTATGCTTCTAACGATCCATAAAGTCAATATAATACCAAATATTTCTAATCCTTTTTCAATAATGTTTTCAGCATAATCAAAATCCTTAAAAATAATAGGAACTAACTCTAAAGCTAAGATCAGAGGAATAATATGTGCAAAATTTCTAGGTACTTTATTAGTGATTAGTATATCATCAAAATTGGTTTTTGATCTTTTGGCTATTCTAGAAGATATACCTCTTAAAACTCTTCTAACAATATAATCTATTATAAAAATTATTAATAAACTAATTGCTAGTAACGCAATCATATTTAGGTATTTGGCGCTAGTTTCATTAACACCTACTTTAATTAAATAATCATATATAAAATGAGTGACCTTATTCATTCAATTTGAGTTTAGAACGACAAAAATAATTATAAGCACTGTGGTAGCGACAATAATTTTATTTTTTATTTGTCAAAATTTCTAAATAGATTATATTTGCATCCGCGAAAGCACATGGTGGTTGTAGCTCAGTTGGTTAGAGCATCGGTTTGTGGTACCGAGGGTCGTGGGTTCGAGCCCCATCTTCCACCCAAAACTCAACTTTTTTAGTTGAGTTTTTTTATTACAATATTTTAGAGGATGAAGTATAGACAATTAAGTAAAGAACAGTTTGAAGCCTTGCATAAAGAGTTTGCACAATTTTTAGCAACACAGCAGATAGATGTAAACGAATGGAATGAGATTAAAGCTAGTAAACCAGAAATGGCGGAAGAAGAATTGAATTTATTTAGTGATGTGGTATGGGATGATGCTTTAACTAAAACTAAATACCTAGAACATTTTTCTCAGCAAAATATCAATCTGTTTAAGTGTGACGAAAAATCGATTTCTAGAATAGTGGTTCAAGTGAGTAAACCAGATTTCGATTTTTTTAAAGAAGAAGATTATAATTGGTTTATTGATAATACCAATGATAAATCGGTAGAGTTTCTTAAAGGGCAGAAAAAATATAGTAAAGAGCGCAATCAAGAATTATTTGACCTAGTTGAAAAAGGTAGTGTAATTTCTGATGGCAAACTATTTGAAAGTTTACAGTTATTAATTTCTAATAAAGCTTAAGTAAGGTTTTATTCTGTATAGCCGAAATTATTTTCTTACCTCTGTTTTTATAACCTGTGCTCCCTATAGGTAAACTTTTATCAATTATTTGAACTAGTTCAGGGTGTATCCAATCAAACTGATCACCTAGTAAATACAAAGAATACATAGAATGTGCTTGTATTGCAGTTGCTTTATCACTTATCATCCAATCAAAACATGCTTCAATAAATTGATCTAAATGTTTATTTGTAATGACATTGGTGTATATAGGATTAAATTTAATATATATTTCAACACAAATTAACTCAATTATTTTAGCTGATGAACGTATTATCGCTTCATCTTTTATTGTGTTCAACGAGCTGCTAAAAGTGTCAATATGTTGTATTATTAGTTTTAAGTTTTTTTTACAAGCTAATTCAACAACCCTTGCTGTTAAAGACGCATAATGTAATTCGTTCTTAAACATCGCATTAATTGAATACGCAAATAGGGCTTGATTTTGAAACCCGGCATCAAAAAGCATTAATTTGTCTTGATGTCTACGTGTTTCTTTAGACAAGAGTTTTATAAAATCTTCCTTATCCATTCAAATACTGATTAATTAATGTTTTCATACCTACAGTAGCCTTTTCGGGAATAATTGTCAAATTATTAAAGTTATGTTCGGAAACTGAAGGTTTTGGATCAATAAAATAAATGGGTGTATTTGGTCTTGCATAATGTACCAAACTTGCAGCAGGATAAACTTGCATAGATGTGCCTATAATTAAAAGTATATCTGCTTGAGTAGTAATTTCTATTGCTTTTTCAAGCATGGGTACGGCTTCGCCAAACCAAACTATATGTGGTCGTATTTGAGCACCATCTTTTGCTAGGTCGCCTAAAACTATATCTTTTTTCCAATCGAAAACTAAATATTCATTTTTTGTGCTACGGGCTTTTAATAGTTCACCGTGTAAATGCAATACTTCAGTACTTCCAGCACGTTCATGTAGATCATCTACATTTTGAGTAACTACTGTTACACTGTAACTATCCTCTAACTTTGCTAACGCTAAATGAGCTGTATTGGGTTCAACTTGAAATAATTGCCTACGTCGTTGATTATAAAAATCTAAAACAAGTTCAGGATTAGCGGCAAAACCTTCAGGTGAAGCAACTTCCATTACATCATGACCTTCCCAAAGCCCACCAGCATCCCGAAAGGTACTAACACCACTTTCAGCACTCATACCTGCGCCAGTAAGAACTACAATTTTTTTCTTCATAATTATTTCCCATGAAAATAGAAATCTTTTTGTTAACCTATTTTTAGCTAATTTACTTTATTCTATTTTTACTAAAAATATTTTTTGTGACTGATTTAAAGCTTTTAAAATATTTGCAATCCTTTTTAACAGAAAGTAGAAATGCCACTTTCGAGAAGGTATTAAGTCTGCGCACTCGTCATTTTACGGTAGTTTTAGAAGATATATATCAAAAACATAATACAAGTGCTGTTGTGAGAAGTTGTGATGTGTTTGGATTACAAGATATACATATTATAGAAAATAAGTATAACAGTTATGTTTCTAATCAAGTAGCTAAAGGAGCACATAAATGGTTAGATTTTCATTATTACAATCAATTAGAATATAATAATCAGGTGTGCGTTGATTCTTTACGGAAGAAAGGTTATCAAATAATTGCTACAACACCACATAATAATTCTTGCTTATTAGAAGACTTTGATATAGCTAAAAAATCAGCTTTTGTTATGGGTGTGGAAAAAGAAGGAGTGTCTAAAGATATTATGAGCCAGGCAGATGGCTATTTGAAGATACCGATGGTTGGCTTTACAGAGAGCCTAAATATATCTGTTGCTACTGCAATTATTTTAAATAACGTTACTTCACGTTTACGTAAATCTGATATAAACTGGCAATTAACCAATGAAGAGAAAAATACAATTCTATTAGAATGGTGTAAAAAGTCTATTAAAAATGTTGATAAGATTTTAGAACGTTATAGTTCAATAGAATAGCTATAAACTGCTTTAGATTTTCTTTAGAATCAAAAACTACATTCGTTTTAACAATATAACTAATGGTATACTCGTTATCATTAGATTAAAAGGTAAATAAATGATCAATAACTTAGTATCATGTAATACCTCCCCACTAAATATTTATGTACCTACAGCCTCTAATCCTTGGGACGCTATAAAGGTTAGACATTTGCACAATAGATTAGGCTTTGGTATTGAATCATCTTTGATAGCTAATGCTTTATCAATGTCACCAGAAGCTTATGTAGATCAACTTATTAATAATGCTATAGCATTATTGCCCACAGTTGAACCAGCTTGGGCACCTCTAGACCCTGCAGATTATCCAGCAAACGGATTTACATATAATGAGGATGAAAACGATCTATTTGTAGATGAAACTCAATATATTTTCATAAAAGAACTAATCGACAATGGTATTAGAGGTAGATTAACTTTGTTTTGGCATAATCATTTTGTGACAAGAGTTAATGAATATGAATTTGCTGGTTACGCATTCAGATATTTTCAGGCATTGCAAAGAAATAGTTTAGGTAATTTCAAAACTTTTGTTAGCGAAATGGGTTTAGATAACGCCATGCTTAAGTTTTTAAATGGATTTGAAAGTACAGCTGTAAGCCCTAACGAAAACTATGCTAGGGAGTTATATGAACTTTTTACTTTAGGTGAGGGAAATGGATATACAGAAGAAGATATTGTTGAAACGTCACGCGCGTTAACAGGATATAATGATTATGCTAATGGAGAAAACTCATCAATACTTTTTAATGTAGATAATTTTGACGCCAACGATAAAACTATTTTTGGCCAAACTGGCAATTGGGGTTATGATGATGTTATCGATTTAGTATTTAATGAAAGAACACAATTAATTGCAAGGTATATCTGTGAAAAGATATATGTCAATTTTGTGAGCCCCGAAGTTGATGATCAGATACATCAAAATATTATCAATCCTTTAGCTGCTATTTTCGTAACAAATAATTTTGAGATTGCTCCAGTTCTTCGAACATTGTTTAAGAGTGAACATTTTTATGATGAAAAAGCTAGAAATACTATAATTAAAAGTCCTTTAGATCTTATAATTCAGTTTATTACTACCACAGGATTAGATTTTGGTAGTTATGATATGAATAAAGAATCGATTAAAAATGTTGCAAGTGCTTTCGATCAAAATATTTTAAACCCTCCAACTGTTTTTGGGTGGCCAGGCGATAGAAACTGGATCAACTCTGGTACAATTACATTTAGACAAGCTTATTTATGTAAAGATGTTTTGTATTGGGCTTGGCAACAGAATGAAGAGCAGTTTCGACAATTTGCCAGAGATCTATCTGGTGATAGTAATGATGCCGATTTTGTAGCCACGGTTATTTTTGAGTCATTATTGGTAGAAATACCATATACGCAAGATGATTACAATACTGGTATAGATATTTTTAAAAGTAGGGTTCCATCCAATTATTTTGAACAAAATATATGGACCTTAAGTTTTGAAGGTGTACCGTTACAAGTACGTGATCTTTTAGAATATATAGTCACCTTACCAGATTATCAACTTAAATAAGATTTTATGTGTACACCTAAAGATTTACATGCACACTGTAATACAGATGATCATAAAAAGTGGAATAGACGTTCCTTTATGCAAACCTTAGGGCTGGGTGGAGCAGGTGCTACATTAATGATGGGCGGCATACCAATGGCCTTTGGGCAACCAACACCATTATCTAACGCTTTGGGTAATTCTGAATCAGGGAGAGTATTATTGATCGTAAGACTCCAAGGTGGTAATGACGGATTAAATACAATTGTTCCTATATATGATTATGATCGTTACGCTAATTATAGACCTACATTACGTCATGATTTAGCAGATATGTATAAACTGTCTGAAGATTTTGGTGTACCAGGTTATTTACGTGACTATATGGAACCTATTTGGGAAGGAGGATGTATAAAAGTAGTACATGGTACTGGTTATGAAAATCAGAATCTTTCGCACTTTACAGGTACAGATAATATGTCTAGAGGTACAGATGATGAACTAGTCGAAACAGGTGTTTATGGTCGTTATTTTGAAAGCATTTATCCTGATTATCTTTTAAATTTACCAGAAGCTCCTCCAGCTCTTCAAATTGGTGGAGTTGGTGATATTATTCTTAGTGGTAGTGAAACTAATTACGGATTGACTGTGGCTAATACACGTCAGCTATTGCAAATTGCATCAACTGGAGAACTATTCAATGTTGCCGATGTGCCAGATTGTACTAAAGGATCACAACTTCGATTTGTACGAGGTGTATTAAATGCAACATTAAAATATTCGGAAGTAATTCAGAATGCATATAATTCACAAACGAATACTATAGAATTTCCTGACACCAACTTAGGGAGGTCTTTAGCTGTCATTTCTAGAACCATTAAAGCAGGTATGGGTACTTGCGTATATATGGTAAATATTAACGGATTTGATACGCATGCAAATCAACCAGAAAGGCATCAAGAGTTATTGACCGATATTTCTCAATCTATTATGGCTTTTTATCGTGATCTTGAACCAAGTGGTAGAGATAATGATGTTCTAACGATGACTTTTTCAGAATTTGGGAGAAGAGTACGAGAAAACGGCTCAAATGGAACCGACCACGGTACTGCAGCTCCAATGTTATTATTTGGTCCCTCATTAAACGGTAGTGGTTTTGTGGGTGACCATCCTAGTATGAGCAACCTTACTAGAGGAGGAAATTTACGATATACCCAAGATTATATTAATGTATATGGAACTGTAATGGAGCAATGGTTATGTATTGACCCTGCTGTTATTAATCAATCAATTCCAAGGCCTTACACACCTATTGATCTAGGCTTTACCTGTACAAGTGGTGTTACAAATCATGATTATCTTATCCGTGAAAACTTTGAACATATGCCTATTTACGATCAAGGGAATGTTGCCATACGTATAAATAATAATTTTGAAGATAGTTATGAAATTTCACTTTTTAATGTTCTAGGACAAAAAACAGGGATGTTATTTAGTGATGTATTAGAACCGGGTCAGCATGATATTAGTATTTCAGAACAGCTACCGCAATTAACAGCTGGTGTGTATATCTACAATATTAATAAGAACAATCGTAACTACAGTAAAAAGGTTATTATTAGTGGTTAGTTGAAACCATTAAAGTTATTCTAATCTAAAATAATTTGTAATTTCATAGACAAATCTTAATCTATTTTGTCATGAAATTAAATTCTTATCTAATGTTCGATGGTAATTGTGAAGAAGCCATGAACTACTATAAAGACGTTTTTGATGGTGAGTTTGTAACATTAATGCGTTACAAAGATGGTCCTCCAGAATATACTAATCCATCAAATGAAAATCTAATTATGCATGTTACAATGCAATTCAGAGGGATAGAATTATTGGCATCAGATGCCATGATGGCTCCAGTTACGAAAGGAAATTATAATTATTTAAGTGTCAGTGTTGATGATGAAGACGAAGCAGTTACTATTTTTAATAATCTCGCTGATGGAGGAACAATAGAAATGCCTTTTGCTGAGGTTTTTTGGGGAGGAAAATTTGGTAGTCTAAAAGATAAATTTGGTGTGCAATGGATGGTAAGTGCTGAACATACAAAGAATTCTTAACGACTTTAAAGTAAATCTTTTAGAACTTTTAATTCAAAGAACTTTACTTATTGTAATGTCAATTTTGCTGCTATTCATTTCTAATGATTCTAAAAATAAAGCTTAGGAATTTATGAAATAAGAGCACAAATCTTATATTTGCGATAGTTTACAGAATTACCTTGTTAATTAATCCATTTGTTTGAAGACTATTTTAAGCTAAATAGTTCACCTTCTTTCGAGCATTCGTTTAGTCTCTCAATTTTTCTTAAGCTGTAGTATTAATTTTAAATAAACGAATGGGAAGATCACAACAAACATTTAATAAAAAAGAAAAAGAAAAAAAACGCCTTAAAAAAAGAGAGGAAAAGGCAAAGAAAAAAGAAGCACGTAAAGCTGAAAAAGGTGGAGGTATTCCGTTTGCTTATGTAGATCATAATGGAAATCTTACAGATACTCCGCCAGATCCATCAATGAAAGTAAAAGTAGATGCTGAAACTATTAATCTAGACTATACAAAAGAAGAAGTAGAAGAAGACCCGATTAGAAATGGTAAGGTTGCATTTTTTGACTCTTCAAAAGGTTTTGGTTTTATAACTGATATTGATAACAACCAAAAATATTTTACGCACGTTAGTGGTTTAATAGATGAAATAGCTGAAAATGATAAAGTGACTTTTGAACTAGAAAAAGGAGCTAAAGGAATGAATGCTGTACGTGTTAAAAAGAAATAATTATTATATTATTTCTATTAAATATTTCTCAACTTTTATTTGATCGCCTTTTCTTAATTTTTTTCTAACTCTGGTCTCGGTTTCATCATTTACAATAACTTCTTCATTTAGAATTAAAATTTTAGCGTGCCCGCCAGTTTGAGCTATTTGTAATACTTGTAGTAAGTTATTTAACTGAATAAATTCTTGGTCTTCTGGTAGCTTAAAAGTTTGTTTATTCATCTATTTTTGATCAAAATAAATTTTTTGTACGGTTACCAACGTATCACAATTTTCTACATAAATAGAAGAAGCTTTTTCTTTTATAAAACCATCAATCCAATAATAACGACAAGGTTCTTGGCGCGGTTTACTTTTCGAAAAATCAATATCGCCGTCGCTTAAAAAATAAGCAATTTCTGTAGAATCTATTTGCTGCGTATTCATAATTTGCTGTACTTCTTCAGTATAAGATCTATGCTTATTTCTTAGTATTTCAAGCATCCTAGCATTCGGGAAATAGTTACATGAAGCATTTTTCCCGTTAAGGAAAAACATTAATAAAGCGATACCTATAAAAAAACCGAATCCGAAAAGAATAAAACGACGTTTTAGACTCATTAAATAATTAATAAATTAATATCTCTGAATGGAAGACCAAACCAATCTGCTATCGCTTTATTGGTTAAAATTCCGTGGTAAAAATACATTCCTTTTCTGAGACTTTTATCGAATCTAGCGGCATTTTCTACACCACCTTCTTCGGCAATATGTAATAAGTAAGGAGTAAAAATATTACTAATTGATAATGAGGCAGTTCTGGCATACCTAGACGGGATGTTTGGCACACAATAATGAATTACACCATGTTTTGTAAAAGTTGGCTTTTTATGGGTCGTTATTTCTGAAGTTTCAAAACAACCACCGCTATCTATACTAACATCTACTATAATAGCTCCGTCTTTCATTTGCTCAACCATTTCTTCACTTACAACAACAGGTGTTCGTGTCTTCCCACGAATAGCTCCAATGGCCACATCGCAGCGCATTAACGCCTTTTGTAAAGTTTTAGGTTGAACAGTAGATGTATATACAGGATGATGTAAACTCTCTTGAAGTCTTCTAAGCTTTGTAATCGAATTGTCAAATACTTTTACACGAGCACCTAATCCCATTGCAGAACGTGCAGCAAATTCACCTACAGTACCAGCACCTAAAATTACAACATCAGATGGCGGTACACCACCAATGTTCCCGAATAATAAACCATTACCTTGATTAGAATTGCTCATTAATTCGGCAGCTATTAAAACTGAAGATATACCAGCAATTTCACTCAATGATTTTACAACTGGATAAACACCGTGTTCATCAGTAATAAAGTCGAAAGCAATAGCAGTAATGCGTTTTTTAGCAAGTGCTTCGAAATATTTTTTATTCTGAGTTTTAAGCTGTAAAGCAGAAAGTAATACACTTTGCGGATTGATCATTTCGATCTCTTTCAAAGAAGGAGGCTCTACTTTAAGAATAATATTACAGCCAAATACTTCCTCACTACTGTAAGATATTTTAGCACCAGCTTCAGAATATTCATTATCTGTATAATTAGTGCCATCTCCAGCACCAGACTCTACTACAATTCTATGACCATGATTTGTAAGAGCAGCTACAGCATCAGGTGTTAAACAGATGCGTTTTTCTTGGTAATGCGTTTCTTTTGGAATACCAATAAACAATTCACCTTTTTGCTTTTTTATTTCAAGCATTTCTGGTTTAGGTAACAATTCTTCTTTACTAAAAGGTGAAAATTGTTTTTTGCTCATAGTTGGTTATTTGATGGTGATTGAACGTGTTCCGTCCTCATTAATCGATAAATGAATAGCAACAGCATCTAAAGGTAATAAATTTTTAACTTTTTCTGGCCACTCAACTAAACACCAATTATTGCTATAAAAATATTCTTCTATACCTATATCTAAAGCTTCACTTTCATCTTCAATTCTATAAAAATCAAAATGATAAAAGGTTTCACCTTGACGAGAATGATATTCATTAACCAAGGAAAAAGTAGGGGATGAAACTACGTCTTCAGAGTCTAATTGTTTTACTAGTTCCTTAATAAGGGAAGTCTTACCAACACCCATTTCACCATAAAAAAGAAGTGTTTTTCCGGAAACTGATTCAATTATTTTTTTAGCAATTTTTGATAACTGATCAAGAGAGTAAGATGCATTCATCATTAATTCATTTCCATAGAGTGGTAGACGTTTTGCACATCATCGTCCTCTTCAAGTTTTTCTAATAATTTTTCTACATCTACTTGTTGATCTTCAGAAAGAGCTTTGGTTGAAGTAGGTATTCTTTCGAATCCTGAAGAAAGAATTTCAACATTATTTTCTTCAAAAAATGATTGAATGGCACCAAATTGCTCAAATGGAGCATAGATGATAATCCCTTCTTCATCATCAAAGATTTCTTCAACATCAAAATCAATTAATTCTAGTTCTAATTCTTCCATATCAATGGCAATATCTTCTTTCTTAACTGTAAAATTACAAGTATGATCAAACATAAATACAACAGAACCCGAGGTGCCTAAAGTACCATCACATTTATTAAATGCTGCACGCACATTGGCTACAGTCCGATTATTATTATCTGTTGCAGTTTCAACCAATACAGCAATGCCGTGTGGAGCATATCCTTCAAACAATGTTTCTTTATAATTGGCGGTGTCTTTATCTGAAGCTTTTTTAATAGCACGTTCAACATTGTCTTTAGGCATATTAGCTGCCTTTGCATTTTGAATAACCGCTCTAAGTCTTGAATTTGTATCAGGGTTTGGTCCACCTTCTTTTACGGCCATAACAATGTCTTTGCCTATACGTGTAAAGGTTTTAGCCATAGCTGACCAACGTTTCATCTTTCGTGCTTTTCTAAATTCGAATGCTCTTCCCATATACTCACTATTTATTTTTCATGAATAAATCTTAAATGTCTTCCTGTTTTTCGAAAAGTTTCTTTTGCTTTACTATGATTTTCTTCAAAAGTATTTAAATCAGTGAATTTGCAAATACCGTATGAATAATGGTATTTTAAAAACTCTAAATCTTCCTTTCTAAATCGTTTTTTATCACTGTTGCATTTTGAAAAAACACTTTTACAAGGAACTTTATCGCTAGTATTAAAATGCCCAAGTGATTTTATAAATGATTGTATTAAGTAATTAACATTAACCGTTTTGTTTTTGTATTTAGTTGTATTAATCTCAAGCTTTGTATCATAAATCCTACTTTTCTTCCAATAATTATAGTAATCGATATACTTATTTTTCGGAAGATTTTTAGAATATTTATACTTGCTGTTTTCATTAACTTCATAAACTACATAGTTAGAATCTTCTAAGTCATTTACAAAAGATATTTTTAATGAGTCAACCTCTTTATTAATTGTATTAGCTAATCGGGTTATTATTTTTTTGTATCTCTCAGCAACAGAATTACTAAAATAAATTTTAATGGGTTTTTTCCATAACCTCATATAAAACTTTCTTTTCTTAAGAGTGTCTTTGGAGTATTTTTTGTAAACAATGTCTTTATAGATTTCTAAAAATGTAGAATCTTTTGGTTCATAAGGTACAGCAATTCCATTTATTTTATAATCTGAGGAGAGAAGAATTAAGGTATCATTATCTTTTACAATAAATTCTGTAGATTCATTAAAGACAAAATCTTTATCGAAACGTTTCTTATATGAATCTATACTTACGTATTTTTTTGCTTTTCTTTTAGGAGATTCTTTTTCTTGAGAGAATGAAAAAGTAAAAAGCATTAAAAAAAATATGAATACTATTTTTTTCATTTATTATGGATTATTAAACCTGTAAGACACCTAAATTAAATGGTTTTTCAATAGGAGCGTGGTTAGCTGCTTCTATACCCATAGAAATCCAAGTTCTAGTATCTAGTGGATCTATAACTCCGTCTGTCCAAATACGTGCAGCTGCATAATACGGAGATACTTGTGAGTCATATCGAGACTTTATTTTATTGAAGAGTTCTTCTTCTTTTTCTTTAGTAATTTCTTCACCTTTCTTTTTTAAAGAGGCAGTTTCTATTTGTAATAATACTTTAGCAGCCGAATTACCACTCATTACTGCTAATTCTGCACTTGGCCAAGCAGCTATTAATCTCGGATCATAAGCCCTTCCGCACATGGCATAATTACCAGCACCATAAGAATTTCCGATAACAATCGTAAACTTTGGTACTACCGAATTACTAACAGCATTTACCATTTTAGCGCCATCTTTTATAATACCTCCATGCTCTGATTTACTGCCCACCATAAACCCAGTTACATCTTGTAAAAAGATTAATGGTATCTTTTTCTGGTTACAATTTGCTATGAATCGAGTAGCTTTGTCAGCTGAATCCGAATAAATTACGCCACCAAATTGCATTTCACCTTTTTTAGTTTTTACAATTTTTCGTTGATTAGCAACTATCCCTACAGCCCAACCATCGATACGAGCATAAGCTGTTATAATGGTCTGGCCATAACCAGCTTTATATTCGTCAAATTCTGAATTATCTACCAAGCGCTTAATGATTTCGTACATGTCATACTGATCATGTCTGGCTTTTGGAAGTATACCATATATTTCATTTGGGTCTAGCTTCGGACGCTGAGCTTCAGTCCTATTATACCCAGCTTTTTCAAAATCACCAATTTTACCTATAATATTTTGGATAGTAGACAAGGCATCCTTGTCATCTTTAGCTTTATAATCTGTAACACCAGAAATCTCACAATGTGTAGTTGCGCCACCCAAAGTTTCATTATCAATACTTTCGCCGATAGCAGCTTTTACTAGATAACTTCCGGCAAGAAAAATACTTCCTGTCTTATCTACAATCAAAGCTTCATCACTCATAATAGGAAGGTAGGCCCCGCCTGCTACACAACTACCCATGACAGCAGCTATTTGTGTAATACCCATGCTACTCATTACAGCATTATTTCTAAAAATACGGCCAAAGTGTTCTTTATCAGGAAAAATTTCATCTTGCATTGGCAAATAAACACCTGCAGAATCAACCAGATAAATAATTGGCAACCTGTTTTCAATCGCAATTTCTTGAGCTCTTAGATTTTTTTTACCTGTAATAGGAAACCATGCGCCGGCTTTTACAGTAGCATCGTTAGCAACAACAATACATTGCTTGCCTTGTACATAACCCATTTTAACAACTACACCACCAGACGGGCAACCGCCATGCTCTTTGTACATATCTTCACCAGCAAAAGCTCCAATTTCTATAGAAGATTTTTTGTCATCCAATAAAAAATCGATACGTTCTCTTGCCGTCATCTTACCTTTAGCATGATGCTTATCGATACGTTTTTGGCCTCCGCCAAGCTTTACTTTTGCTAAACGTTTACGTAAATCTGAAACCAGTAATTTATTATGATCTTCGTTCTTATTGAAGTTAATATCCATTAAGTGTAAGTAGTTTTTGAATTGTGCTAAAATACAAAATGCAAAAGAATAATTTTGTAACAAATTATTATAAATGTATACCTATATTTTAAAGCAATTCAGTTTTATTATTTGATTTTTTTATCGAAATTGCTTAACCAAAAATTGTTCAACTTAAAACACATAATGCAATATGTCTGATGATTTTGATTTATTAGAAACAAATTCCAACGAAAAAACTGAGAAGGTAGATGTTAATTGGGGTAAGGCCATTGACCAGATGAAATCTAAATTGGCACAAGAAGACGACCCAGAAAGTCGCCAGAAAATTCTAAATGCAACATTAGACAATGTTGTAGATATGGCGGAAAAAGATAGAACTACTTTACTAGATGCCATTAAAGATTTGACGGATTACCAAGACGAAGTTGGTATTATGTTCGAAGGTTTTTCCGCTTTAAATGCAGAAGAGCAAAAAGTTATAGATGATGCTATTAAGCGTTTAGAACGTGCGAAAGTAGAACTTGAAGATGCTAATAATAAACCAGATACTTGGTGGAATAATCTTTGGGGAAGAAAAAGCAAGATTAGAAAAGCAGAAGAAGAGCTTAAAAACGCGCAAAAAGAACGTGATGCTGCTGACAATAAAGCAAAAGCAATGTTTCAACAACGTATTGAAACAGCCGATGTACAAACACTTTTAAATGAATTATCTTTTAAAAGTCAAGCTGCAATAAAGCGTTTAAAAGATAGAGAACTAGAAATTAAAGAAGTAGAAGAGAGTCTTAAAACTGCTATTGTAGAGGCAAGTAATAATCACACCAAAGCGCTAGAAAAGAAAAAAGAAGTGGAGGCTGATTTAGAAGAAAACTATGCGCTGTTAAAACAAGCTCGCCAAGCTTTAGAAGAAGTCGCAGATAAACAATCAACCGAATACTCTGATGCTTTGGCAAAAGTGACACAGTTAGAACAAAAAGTTGAAGAGTTAGAAGGCCTTAAAAATGCTTATACAACTTTAGCAGCTTCTAAAGATAGTTTTGTGCATAAACATAATCTTACGATAAAAGTACTTACTTCTTTACGTAGTAATCTACAAACACATCGCGCGAAGTTAAAATCTGACACCGATGAACGTCTAAAATATTATGATGGTTATGTAGTAGCCTTAAAAGCTAGAACAGACCAAGAGTTTGCAGCCATTTTAGAACATTTAGGTGTAAAAACTGATGAGCACATTGGTGAAACATTAGCTGCGATGCATACTGCAAGTGCTAAAGCTCGTCAAGAAATGATGGATAATATACCTGTTCATGAAAAAGTGATGCAAGGAGTTTACGGAAGTTACGCTGAAGCCTTAAAAGAGATAAGAAACAAGGACGCCGAAATTCAGAAAAATTTCGCAGAACGCTATGGTATTGATATGAAAGAAATTTTTGATGAGTATTATAAAGCCGATCCTAATGCACCTGGAGATGGAGGAGGAGAACCAGCTGGTGATCCGAAACCTGAAGCTAGCGACGACGATTTATTATCCTAAATAGTTTTGGCGTAACCCTCTTTCATTCAAACCGCTTGAGGGACGCGCTTTACATTGTATCTTTTGTACTTGCAAAAGGATGTCATTGCAACCGCTAACGCAAAATCAAAATAAGAAAAATTGTATCCTAAAGAATGATAGTAACACCTTTAGATTCTGCAGTACTCGATTCCAAAGAGCAATATGTTTTCTATCATAAAATGATGGACTTCGCTCTCAAAGAACTTATAGTAGCAGTACAACATAATCAAATTTGTAATCAGCAAGAAGTGCTCTTGTTTAAACAATATTGTGATCTGTTGTTGTATTCTATTGAAGCTATGCGTGTAAAATATATGTATGATGAAGAGGAAAACATGAAAATAGATTTAACAGATTCAGGTTTTCCAAACTACTTAGAGTTTCGCTATTTATTTAATGATTTAGAATTACGAGAAGATTATTTAGGAAAACTTACCAATGTAGATGTACTAAAAGAAGAATTTTTAGACACTTTATTACGTAAAAAAAAGCCTATAGTTAAACGCAAACTTTTTCAAGCAGCTTCAATTGTATATTATTCTTCAGCTAAAAAAGAATACATCTTTAACCGCTTTGTGCAAGGCAAAATTATTGAAGCACCTAAAAATTCACCAGGTAAATATTTAGTGAGTTGGAGTTTTTATGAAGTATCGCATAACCGACCTTTTATTTGTTATATGTACTTTAATTACGAAGGTAACAATGTATTAAAGGATAGAGAGGAAATTTACAAAGTACTGAAGACAGTAGCTGATAGAGAATTGGCTCTAGATATGATGGCTTATGCCATAGATAAAAGATTACCTAAGGTATATCCTAAGCAAATAAAACGTGTAGATCTTGGGCCGATTCATAATGTATTTGCTAAAGATGAAAATGCAATTACGCATGCAATTTTAGAAGGGATTTCAAATAAAACAATTCCATTAGAATCTTATGCTATTTCCTTTAAAATTGATGAAGTAAGTTCTAAAAGTGAATTTAAAGAAGGTAATTTCTTTAGTAAACAAACTTTTCAGAATTGGGATAAAATTTTCAGACAAAACTTTGTATTTGCCCCACATAGAATTATACAATTGCTATATAATAAAACGCCAGAGATTATGAATAAGCTTGCAAAAGCACCGATTCAAATTGCTGATTTAAACATTGATAAAAAATAATGGAACACAACTCAACCTTTCCTATAAAACAAAATGAACTTGATATGCTTCGTGATGAAGCTACATCTTATTTAAAATCTGTACAATGGGAACAAGGACAACGTGCCAAAAATAAAGAAGATAAAGGCAAAGATGAATCTATATTATTATACTTATCCAGAGCTAACAATGGGAGCAATGTTAATGTCACTTCTGTTTCTAAAACTGTTCTTGCATTAAAAAAACGACTATTACCAGAATCGGTTGCCATTCCAATACATCTTAACCAAACCTTGTATGCTGTTCAAGAAGGTATAACACTTGGTATTTGGGTTAAAGATAGTTACTATGATGCATCTGGATTATCGAGTTTAAGCGAAAATAAATCATCTTTAGATAGTTCTGGTAAAAGAGAATATGAGAGTAAAATGCATACAGCTACTGCGTTTATGTTATTTGCAACTTCATATAAGATTTTGCATGATTTAAAACCATATGCTTCCGACGATTTATCTATTATGAAACAAAAGTTTGCTGGTATTCCTGAAGTATCTTTGATGTCTCCATTAAAAGGAATCTCTTGCCAATTGTTTTATTACGATAAGTATTTGGCATATCCAGAAATCATTAAATCAGATAAAGATGTTGTAGATTTTACAGTAGTTTACTTTGAAGCATTAATAGATGAGATTCAGCTTAGAAAAAACAGCTTGGAGTATACCGAAACAATAATAGATAGAACCTACAAGCTTGAAAAATCAGATTTTGCAGTTTCTGGTTGGGATAATGTATTTTCTGGTACTGCAAAGAGTGTAGAATTTAATAAGATACAATTCGAACAAATTGTTGGTAATAAGGATGCAAAACATTTTGCTAGAAGATTGACCGAACGTTTATTGAGCTATGATTTTGATGCAAAGAAAAATCCGTTTCAAGAATTAGGTGGCTTTATGCCTGTTTTTATGGGTTATGGTATTCCAGGCACAGGTAAAAGTATGCTCATTGCTGCTATTGCAACACGATTAAAAGAGCACAGTGAAAACTTAGATATTCCGTTTTTGTTTCACCCAATGCCAGATACATTAATAAGTACTTTTCAAGGAGGTTCAGCAGAAAAAATGGTAGAATGGATGAAACCTTTGCAAGATCCTACCAAACTGATTTTTGCACCAATTGATGATGCTGAAAATAACTTGCAAGAACGTACAGAACAAGGTGTTTCTGCAGGCGTTAAAGAAGTTATTGGTGTTTTTCTTCGCTATACAGAAGGTGCTTATGCCGTGAACTATGGTAACAGTTCGATTGGTTTATTTACCAATTTACCAGAAATGCTTGATAAGGCGGTTATTTCTCGTGTTCAAGGTCGTTTTAAGATAGATGGTGCACGTACCGAGAATGATTTTTTAGATCAAGATCATCTTTGGTGGCGTAAGCTAGATAAGACCATGCCCAATTTTGTGAATATGCAGAACCCTAAGAGTTATCAGTATTTAGATGATCAAAAAATGGTAAAAAGTTTAGGTGAGATATTAGAAAAGATTGAAAAACCATCAGAAGAGCGTGTTTTAGAAACTTTTGATAAAGTAACCAAGCAACATAAGCATGACAATCATATGTTTTATGCAAGTTTGTATAAAGAGATTCAAAAAGTATTTCCGTTCTTTTCTTCGAGAGATGTTCGTAATATTCAAAAAGCAGTTTCATTGCGTTTAACCGATTTCGATTTAGAGAAAGATTGGTTCGAAAATCCTGAGATATATTTCAAAAAAGATTATGACACTAAGTTCAACATGCTGCAAGAATTAATGCGCGCAAATATGAAAGGTTTAGATTTTTCTGATATAAGAAGACAAGAGGTTATTCGCTATTTAGATAATGTAGCAACTATTGCTGATACAGATTTTAAACGTAAAGTAGATGCAAGAATTAACCAGCTAAATATTGATCTTGAAGCTAGAGAGCAGTTTGAGAAGAAATAAAGATGGATAAACTTAAAAAGGCTAATTTATATCAAAGTGAGCTCATTCCTGTTAGTGGTAAGCTCGTTGAGCGTTATAATAAATGCTTGGTAAAGCTTGGGTTTGAAAAAACCAAGTTGAAAAGCTTTTCTATTGATGGTATTGGCTGGAGCCCAGAAGTAGCTGAAGAAAAAAAAGATATTCATTATTTAAATCATGGTGATGCGAACCCTCATGGTATTATTATTTCTCCATTGCAAAAAGGGAAGCCGGTCTATATTCCTTATCATACTTTTGATCGTGAGATGATGAAATTCATTTTTAAAACGTACGAATCAAAAATAAATGACATTACTAGAGATTGTGCGATTTGCTTAGATTTTGATCAAGATATTGATGCGTTTTATGAGCCATTAGATGTTCTTAAATATAACACTGTTGCTATTAATTTTCATTTAATTAACGAATTGTATAATATTCAAAAAGAACAACTTAAACTAATTGAAATTTTTAAAGAAGGCAATAATTTTATCGACGAAGAAATTCATCAGAAGTTATTAGAATCAGCTAAAACTTATGGTGACTTACGTCATAGAGATTTAGAATTACCAGCGATAGAATTTAAAACGGATTCTTTTTATACAAGAGCACTTGGTGGCGTCTATGTTTTACGCGACTTTATTTCAGAGATTATAGTTTTTGAGGATAAAAAGTGGCACAAAAAAGCGATAGAAGATACAGTGCACGATGTATTGATTTATCATATAGATCAACCAGAATTGATGCAGAAGCTTCGTGATCATGTTATTATTGAATGTGATTTACGAAAGGCTGTAAAAACACCTAGATACCAACGTGTTAAAAAAGCAATGTTATGGCAAGAGCTAAAGGAAGTAAAGCATTCTATAAAAGATATTTTAGATGATAAAGTATTGTTTAGACGCTACCTTAATACGATAGATGCTCAAGCTTTAAAGCGAGTAAATGGAGTAGAAATTTATTTAGAACGATTAGAGAGGAGCAATGCATTTAAAATTAAAGACTTAGTAGATCAAAAATTTTATGATGCTCTACACGAACCACATTCATCTTTAGATGTAAGACATCAGGATTTGATCTGGAAACTGTTAATTAATATTTCACCTAAAGATGTTTTATTCTTGTATTGGTATGATAAAGAACAATTTTATAATACGTATCAAACTTGGGATGATTCTATGAAAGATTGGGTTATACAAACCATACAACGAAACATTTAAAATTATAACTAACTTAGTAGAAAGATATAAACCTAAAAATCATTAAATGACACTAGAACTCATTGTTTTTATAGCTGCTATTCTTTTTGGAGCGCTTTTATATTGGCGAGAATCTCAAAGTAATAAGCTTTATCGCTTTTTTAATAAGCTCATGTATTCAAAGAATTTGCAAATGAAACCAGAAGATAAAAAAGGTTTTTTTTATCAGCAATCGTTTTTGCTGCGCCTAGTATATGTTACTTTTTTATTCCTTGTTGGTATAGTAATTACGCGCTTTTTAATTCCAATTGACTTAGCTACCATTTCTTTATTTGCTTCTATGATAGCTGGTACTGTACTAGGAACTTACCTTGCAGGATTTATATTTAAATCATCTGAAGTGATTGATGAAAAATCTGACTCTCTTGAAGACATAGTTCAAGACACCATTGAAAAAGGAAAGGATTTTATTGAAGAAATAAAAAATAAGGACGAAGTAGTAGAAGAAAAGATCGAAGAAGTTAAAGACGATGTAGAAGAAAGTATTGAAGAAACAAAGAAAAGTGCTAGAGAACGATTAAAAGACAAAGGATACCTGAAATAATTACTATGATTAAGAGCTATTGGCAAAAAGGGACTAAGCAGAAAACTATAACTATTATTTTAGGTATAGTAATACTACTTCTACTTTTTATTTTACGAGATGATTATCAGCCTGTTATTTTGTTTATCAGAAAGTATATTTTCATCATATTATTAAGTTTATTAGTTCTCTATTTCGGAATTAGAAAATTTAGAAAGACGGCGAGTACTGGTGGCCGTTTAGGCACCTTGGCTTTTTTAATTCTGTTTTTCGTATTTCTATATGTTATAGGTTGGCATTTTAAGATGTACGATTATATGAAAACGTATAATGTATTTAATAACCTTAATAAAATAGAAGTGAATGAATTGCCACTAACGCAAAATGAGCGAATTCAACCATTGCGTAATATTTTTTCGATGGCTAATGAATCTGTTGGCGAAACCAAAGATGTGTCGTTACCACATTTGGTAAGAGTAGACGATACTAATAAATGGACAATGGCTATTCAACCTACCGAAAAATATATTTGGCAACGAATAAAGGATAATACAGAAGAGGTGTTTGCTGTTTCGAGTACAACGCCTTTTCCACGGTTTTCTAGCGAAAACCGTATTTCAGTAACCTTTTCAATAGGAGAATCTTTAAAATGGAGTAGAAATACTTACAATGCTGTAGTGCAAAGATTTAATCCCTTACAGTATGCTACAACAGAGCCTGGGGATGTATTTTACATGAAAAATGATAGCGGTAAATGGGTTCAGGTTGTTAGCCTTATTAAATGGAAAGGCTTTTTCTTTCCATATCCATCATTTGGTGGTGTTATGGTAGTAGACAATGGCGCACATAATTTTAATGATTATTTAGAGCGTATTTTTATTGGTAAAGGAACGTATATTTCTCCAAATGAAATGTCTAAATATCCTTATTTAACCAAACAAAATACACTTTCAGAAAAAGTATCTCGATTGCAAGCAGAGTCGCTTAAGTTTTTAGGAGGATTTAGTGACCCATTACCTTGGAATATGGAAACAGCGGTTAAAATACCAGACTTACCTGACGACCAAAATCAACAACCATTTGTAACTGATTTTGATTTTTCAGAATCTCAAACAGATGTTGGTGCTTATAGCGGTTTATATCATTGGTTTGGTCTTGAGCCAGTAGGTGATGAGCGCACTAGTTTAACCTATAGTGTTTTTGTACCTGCAGATGGTACAGATAAACTGTTTTATTACGACCATGCTTCAAAAAAAGAAGGTTATGCTGGTGTTTCTGCTATGCCTTTAAAAGTGATAGAATCTCGTAAAGAATTCGATTGGTCTGTGAATAAACCTGTAGAATTTAGACCATATATTAAAGATATTGCTGGTAGAAAAAGAATGTTCTTTTTAGGAACGATTTCGGCTATAAAACAAGATTCTGAAAAGTTTGATGGCTCTGCAACACCAGATTTAGCTTTAATTGATAGTGAATATCGCGATGTAGTTTGGATTGATGCTAAACATCCAAGCAAATGGAATAAGACTGTTTACGATCAACTAAATGAAGCCTGGCGGGCTAGTGAAGGCATAGATCACTATTATAATGATACTTCAGTATTATTAGAAGATGCCAATAAAATATTAGATTCTATTGACGTTATAGAAAAGCCAAGTGTAAATCAAAAAGAGATAGAAAGCCTACAAAAAAAGATAGATTCTTTAAAACAAGCAGAATCTAATTAAAAACTACTAATAATATCTTCTACTTTTCTTTCAATTTCTTTATGCCTTTTTTTCTTATCTAAATTAATTGGTTCAGCAGCACGTTCATTACAGTTTTTAATGGCGCAGGTTTCGCAGGTAACTCCAACTTTTTTTGTTTTAATAGATGGATATTTAAGAAAATTAACATGCTTTTTTAAATGAGGTGAAATTAACATGCCAATACTTACACTTCTATAAATATCCTTTTTAAATGGATCTGCAGTTGCAGAAGATAGTACCAAATATTGACTATTACTATCAGGATAATCTGATATTTGAACTTCAAAAAAGTGCTTTTTTTCAGGTGTTTTTGCCAATTCTTTTAATGTTCTTAAAGAAACCCATCTTCTACAATAATGTTCTTTAGATTCTGTGGCTCTTGGTGCTTGTTGTTGCGTAATATGTAATTCTTTGGTAAGGTCGTACAGACCACTATTGGTTTTATGGGTGAAACGCAAAAAGAAGAGGTTTTTAAAATGAAATTCTTTAGGCAGAATATTTGTTAAACGCTGGTAGAAGGTTTCGGGTGAGTTTGTAAACTTTAGCATCAATTCAGTAAATGCTTCTTCATTCCAAGTTTTTTTATTAAAAAAAGTTTTTAACTCATTCGTTAAGCTATCTTTAGGTATTAGTAAAGCACCAGCAAAATAAGATGCTAAAAAATTATTTAATACCTGATCAAACCCTTCAAATTTAATCCATGGAAAGGTGTATAAACGATCCTTTATATCCATAAAATTATATGCAATCTCTTTGACGTAAATAAATCGTTTCTGAGATTCATCTATTTCTTTTCCAATTAATAGAACTTTCTTTTTAGCTATATAAATAGATCGCAATTCCTCAAGATTATCATGTTTAGATAATTCTTGGCTGTTAATTTTGTAATTATATTCTTCAGTTAAGATTTCTTCAAGTTCTAAAGTACTCACCTGTTTAGATAAATCTAAATGATATGCTTTAGCAAATTTTTCTACTTGCTCTTCAATTTCATCAAAATAATTGTTTTGAGCTTCTTGATAGGAGCGAAGAGCAGCTAAGAAAAAACTTTCTCTAGAAACACTATAATGCTGAGAAATCTTTATTAATGTACTTATAAATGCATTTACTTTTATAGGTGCATTGGCAATAATGTCGATAAGGTTACTTTCTTTAATACCGAATACTTGTAAAGGAATTTCTTTTAAAATCTTCGATTGCAAGATTTCGCCAATAGGTGCTAAATTTTTATCTAATTTTAATGATACTAGATGGTCGTATGGCACATCTAAAACATCAGATAGCTTAACGATTTTGTCGGTTTTTGGATATTTTTTCCCTTTTTCAATCTCATTTAGATATGACTTAGACAACCCTGTTAATTTTGATAACCCGAAAAGAGATAAATGCTTTTCATTACGTATTTGCTTAAGTTTCAGCCCGAAAATTAATCGTATATATTCTTCTTCTATTACCATATTTTTTCTCAATGTTAGCTTGCGAATGTACAAAAAATAATGTTTTTTAAAATTTTAGCGAACGTTCGCTTGTTTTGTAACGTTTTTTAATTTATGTTTGTTGCATCATTTAAAAAATATGCTATGTTATTTAATGAAATACTTACCAATAAGGTAAAGATTCACAATTCAAAATTTTCTGATTATAATGAAATTCTAACCGATGAAGCATTAGACTTTTTAGTTAGTTTACATGACCGTTTTAATAATAATCGTATAGAATTATTAGAAAAAAGAGTTGAGCAACAAAGAAAGTTAGATAAAGGGTTTTTCCCAGCTTTCCCTAAAGAAACAAAAGAAATTAGAGAAGGAGATTGGGTTGCAGCTCCATTGCCCCAAGATTTGTTAGATCGTAGAGTAGAAATTACTGGGCCAACAGATCGCAAAATGGTGATCAATGCATTAAACTCAGGTGCCAAAATGTTTATGGCTGATTTCGAGGATAGTAATTCGCCTACATTCGATAATATGATGCAAGGGCAAATTAACCTTAAAGATGCGATAAATAGGACTATCACGTTTGAAGATTCTGTAAAAGAAAAAACGTATCAATTAAATAATGATGTTGCAACATTGTTAGTTCGCCCACGTGGCCTGCACCTTAATGAGAAGCATTTGACAATAGAAGGTCAAGAAATGTCTGGTTCTTTGGTTGATTTTGGCTTATACTTTTTCCATAATGCAAAGCGATTAATGGCAAATGGAAGTGGACCTTATTTCTACTTACCAAAACTTGAACATTATCTAGAAGCACGATGGTGGAATGATGTTTTTGTATTTGCTCAAGATTATTTAAGTATTTCTCAACAAACAATTAAAGCAACAGTTTTAATAGAAACTATTACTGCCAGTTTTCAGATTGACGAGATTATTTATGAATTAAAGGGTCATATGGCTGGCTTGAATTGTGGTCGTTGGGACTATATTTTCTCTTATATCAAAAAATTTAGAAATCATAAAAATTTCTTTGTGCCAGATAGAGCACAAGTAACTATGGCCACACCATTTATGGAAGCATATTCATTACGAGTAATTCAAAGATGTCATAAAAGAGGTGTGCATGCAATTGGAGGTATGGCTGCTCAAATACCAATTAAAAATGATAAAGAGGCTAATGATTTGGCATTTGATAAAATTAAAAAAGGAAAGGAACGTGAAGTGAAAAACGGACATGATGGTACTTGGGTAGCACATCCTGGTTTAGTAAAATTAGCAATGGATGTTTTTAATGTACACATGCCCACTAAAAATCAGATTCACATAAAAAGAGCTGAGCTAAATATAACAGAAGAGCAATTGGTAGAACAGCCAAAAGGCACAGTTACAGAACAAGGTATTCGCGAAAATATAAATGTAGGGATTCTGTATTTAGAATCTTGGCTTTCGGGTAAAGGAGCCGCCGCACTTTATAATTTAATGGAAGATGCAGCCACAGCAGAAATATCGAGAACACAAGTTTGGTATTGGTTGCAAAGCAAAGTTAAGCTAAATACAGATAAGGTCTTTGATATGGAAATGTATGTGAGATTACAAAAGGAAGAATTAGAGAAAATTGAAACTTTAGTAGGTAATGAACGCTATGTTAAAGGCAAATTTGATTTAGCTGTCGAATTATTCGATCAGCTGATTTTAACCGACGATTATCAAGAATTTTTAACATTAGATGCCTATAACTATTTATAATTTAACATGAAAAAGATTAATAATAACAAAACTTTACAAGCTATGAAAAGAGAACAAAGAATTCAAGAATTAGTGACAGACTGGACAGTAAATTCACGTTGGAAAGGAGTAGAAAGGCCGTATACCGCAGAAGAAGTTGTGAAATTACAAGGGTCTTATAAAATAGAGCATAGTATTGCCAAGTTAGGTGCTCAAAAATTATGGTATAAATTAAATAATCAAGAGTATGTTGCTGGTTTAGGAGCTCTAACAGGTAATCAGGCTGTACAAGAAGTAGAGGCAGGTTTAGAAGCTATTTATCTAAGTGGATGGCAAGTAGCAGCTGATGCTAATTTGGCTGGAGAAATGTATCCAGATCAATCCTTGTATCCTGCTAATAGTGTACCGATGGTTGTACAACGTATTAATAATGCATTATTGCGTAGAGATCAAATTCAAAGTGTAAATGGTTCAGAACATAAAATAGATTATTTGGCACCCATCGTTGCAGATGCAGAAGCTGGTTTTGGAGGTAATCTAAATGCTTTCGAGTTAATGAAAGGAATGATTGCTGCTGGTGCAGCGGGTGTTCATTTTGAAGATCAGTTGAGTTCAGCAAAAAAATGTGGTCACCTTGGCGGGAAGGTTTTAGTACCAACTCAAGAAGCAATTAATAAATTGATTGCTGCACGTTTGGCTGCAGATGTAATGGGTGTACCAACATTAATTGTTGCGCGTACAGATGCAGATGCTGCTAATCTATTAACGAGTGATATAGACGATAGAGATAAAAAGTTTGTGACTGGCGAGCGTTCACCAGAAGGGTTCTTTTATGTAAATAATGGTATAGCGCAAGGTATCGATAGAGGATTGAGTTATGCGCCTTATGCAGATTTAATTTGGATGGAAACATCTACACCAGATTTAGAACAAGCGCGAGCTTTTGCAGAAGCTATACATGCTGAATATCCTGATAAAATGTTAGCTTATAACTGTTCACCATCGTTTAACTGGGCTTCAAAATTAAGTGTAGCAGAAATGGAAACATTTAGAGAAGAATTAGCAGCTATGGGGTATAAATTTCAATTCATAACCCTAGCAGGATTCCATGCATTGAATACCAGTATGTTTGAACTATCAAGGGCCTATAAGAAAAGAGGTATGGCTGGTTATTCAGAATTGCAAGAGCGTGAATTTGCATTGCAAGGCGAAGGTTTTAATGCGGTAAAGCATCAAGGTTTTGTAGGTACCACATATTTTGATGCTGTGCAAAGTACAGTTACTTCGGGTGTGTCTAGTACAGTGGCCATGAAAGATTCTACAGAAGTAGCACAGTTCTAATTTAAGTATAGAATTAATTGGTTAAAGGAGCTTCAAACTGAAGCTCCTTTTTTATGCTATATAATTTCCATGTAAATAGTTTCCTTGGAAACTAAATATATTTTTTATATCTTTGTGCAAAATTTAAAAACAATAAATAATGAAACGAGACAAAATAATCTATTATATCGCAACAGGTTTACTAACATTGTTGATGCTTTTTTCTATAAGCATGTATTTTTTTAATCACGAAGAAGTAGCAGGGATGTTTAAAGGATTTGGATATCCTACCTATATAATTTATCCTTATGCAGTAGCAAAATTACTTGGTCTAGTTGCTATTTGGTTTGTTGGTAACAAAGTATTAAAAGAATGGGCTTACGCCGGATTTTTCTTTGCCTTTATTCTTGCATTTTTTGCACATGTTATGATTGGTGATGGTGAACAAATGGGTGCAGTAGTAGCAATGATTTTATTGGTTGTATCTTATGTATTCAGTAAAAAACTTGATAAAACTCTATAAAAAACATGAAAAAAGTTATAGTATTTGCAGGAAGTAGTAGTAAAAAATCTATAAATAAACAATTAGCCATTTATGGAGGGAGTTTGTTAAACGGACAAGAAGTAAGAGTTCTAGATTTAAACGATTACGAGCTACCATTGTATAGTATAGATATAGAGAATGAAAGTGGTATTCCAGAAAATGCTCACGAATTTTTAGAAGAATTACAATCATCAGACGGTATTATCCTTTCGTTGGCAGAGCATAATGGAGCTTATTCAGCGGCTTTTAAGAATTTGTTTGATTGGATGTCTCGTATTGATGGAAAATTATTAAAAGACATCCCGATGCTTTTAATGGCTACATCACCAGGTGGTAGAGGAGGAGCTTCGGTACTTGAAGTTGCTAAAGGTCGTTTTCCATACATGGGGGGAAATATAGTTAGTAGTTTTTCTTTACCAAGTTTTTATGATAACTTTAAAGAAGGAAAAATTTCAGATGATTCCTTAGATACTAAGTTTAAAGAAGCGGTTAAAACCTTAAAGAATAAATTATAAACGATGTCATCATATTTAAAAACAAAAGAAAACAATGAAGATGTATTAATATTCTTAAATAGTATTGAGGATACTATTAAAAAGCAAGATTGCTTTCAATTAATAGATATGATGAAAGACGTTTCTGGCACTAGCGCTAAGATGTGGGGTAGCAAAATGGTTGGTTTTGGTAAATATAGTTATAAGACCAAAGCGGGTAAGGTAGGAGAATGGTTTTTAACAGGATTTTCACCAAGAAAGAATGATATTTCTTTACATCTAATGTTTGGTTTAGAAGATCAAGCTGAACTTTTAGATAAGTTAGGAAAACACAGTATTGGTAAAGGATGTTTATATTTTAAAACGCTTTCAGATGTAGATCCAATAGTTTTAAAGCAAGTAATTAAGAATACATATCACCATATGAAACAAAACTCTAACTAAATCATAATAAGATGTCAGACGCAAAAGAAGTAGTAAAGAATTATAGTAATGATGATATTACCGTAGTTTGGAAGCCAGGAACATGCATCCATGCAAAGAATTGCTGGAAAGGATTGTTACAAGTTTTCAATCCACAAAATCGCCCTTGGATTAATATGGATGGAGCCTCTACAGAGCGTATAAAAAAACAAGTAGAAGCATGCCCTTCGGGAGCTTTATCTTATATAGCAAAAGGAGAGGGTAATAAAGAAGCTGTTCAATTAGAAACTAAAGTTGAAGCCCTAGAAAATGGACCGCTATTAGTATACGGAACTTTAAATATTACAGATTCTGACGGCTCAAAAGAAGTGAAAAATAAAACAACAGCTTTTTGTAGATGTGGCGCTTCAAATAATAAACCCTATTGTGACGGAGCTCATGTAAAAGTAGATTTTAGAGGATAAAATTATGAAGATTATAATATATGGTAAAAAAGGTCATGCTCATACTGTGGCATATAAAAACTTTTTGAGAATGGCAGAAATTCCATTTGAATATAAAGACATAATGATCGATGAAGAAGCTATGATTCACACAAAAAAAATATACGAAGGAGCCGTTAAGTTTCCTACTTTATTTGTGGATGATGAAGTGTATAAAACACCAACTTCAGATACTTTTAATAAAGTAATGAAAGACTTAAAATTAAGAGGATAGATTTTGAGTATGGGTGATATTGCTAAAGATATAAACTCAAAATTCACTAGTAGTAAAGTGAAGGCTTTATTGAATATTATTTATACAGCAAACTGGATTAATAGTAAACAAAATACATTTTTTAAACCTTACGGAATATCACCGCAGCAATATAATATCCTTAGGATTTTAAGAGGGGCTAAAGAACCATTAAAAGTGCAAACTATTAAAGAACGAATGATAGAACGCGCACCAAATGCAACTAGACTAATGGATAAATTATGTGCAAAAGAGTTAATAGAGAGATTACCTTGCCCAGAAGATAGGCGAGTAGTGCATATAGATATAACCAAAAAAGGGTTAAACCTTTTAAATGTTATTAATAATAACTTTAACGAAGACTTGTTAGCTAATTTAAGCAGTAAAGAAGCAGCTCAGTTAAGTGATTTACTAGATAAGATTAGATAGCGTTGTCATTCCTGTCTTTCGTCATCGCTCAAGATAAACTACGGTAGGAATCCAGTAAAACAAAATTTTTTATAACAATTGTTTCCTAGGAAAATAAATTTAAATAGTATGAATAAATTAAAAACTATAGAACATAAATTAGGGAGTCCTTTAGTAGATATGGGGCCAATTAGATTACGACAACCCATACCAAATACAACAATAGATCAGGTAGATCCATTTTTGTTATTGCATCATTACGGACCGTTTGCTATTAGTGCATTTAATAACCCTTTTGATCTAGGGCCGCATCCTCATAGAGGATTTGAACCTATCACCTTATTATTTAAAGGAGAGCAATTGCATCGTGATTCCCTAGGTAATGAAATGTTAGTAAAAGCAGGAGATGTGCAATGGACTACAGCAGGTAGAGGTATCATACATGCTGAAGGCCCTACGAAAGAGTTTGTTGAAAAAGGCGGTGAGCTAGAAGGTATTCAATTATGGCTTAACCTTCCTGCTAAAGATAAAATGATGCCAGCTGCTTATCAACACCTTAAAAGTGAAGATATACCTGTAGTAGAAAATGATGCTAAGACAATTAGTCTAAAAGTTGTTGCAGGTGAACAAGCAGATATAAAAGGCTTAATAAGAACACAGACCCTAGTTAATGTATTTACAGTTAAGGCTATTTCTAGCGGCACCATGCAAATTGAAATACCTGAGAATCATAAATCATTAATATATCTATTAGATGGTGAAGTATTGGTAAACAATGAAGCATTATTAAAAAAAGGTGCTATGCAGATGGTAACTTTTAAGCAAGATGGAGACAGTATTGAATTTGAAGCAAGAAAAGAAAGTACTTTGTTAATATTATCAGGCGAACCTATTAATGAAAAAGTAGCTCAATATGGTCCATATGTGATGAATACCCAAACCGAACTTATGGAAGCTATGAAAGACTTTCAACAAGGTAAAATGGGATATTTGTATTAATGTCACTTCGAGTGATTTTCGATAGAAAATTGTATCGAAAAGTTAGATGTTTTCGTATTATCCTCATTTAATCAATTTTGTCACCCTGAACTTGTTTCAGGGTCTCATCTCAATAATTAGAACTCGGAGAACTTCTCTGAGTTTTTTTCTTTACGAAAAGAAAGTTATCTTGCAGACTATTATGCGCGCATAATAAATTACAGCAACTATGAGCAAGTATAAACATATTTTTGAACCACTAGATTTAGGATTCACAACACTAAAAAATAGAATTCTAATGGGTTCTATGCATACGGGTTTAGAAGAAGAAAAGAATGGGTATGAAAGAATGGCTGCTTTTTACGCAGAACGTGCAAGGGGCGGTGTTGGCTTAATAGTAACAGGAGGCATTGCACCAAATATTCAAGGATGGACAGGGCCTTTTTCGGCTAGAATGAGTTCAAAAAAACACGCTAAACATCATAAAAAAATAACTGAAGCTGTTCATAAAGAGGGCGGAAAAATTTGTATGCAAATTTTACATGCTGGTAGATATGGTTACCATCCTTTTAATGTAGCTCCTTCAGCTATTAAAGCTCCAATAAACAGGTTTAAACCTTTTAAGCTCACTAAATCTGGCATTAACAGAACGATACGTGATTTTGTGAATTGTGCTAAACTATCTAAAGAGGCTGGTTACGATGGTGTTGAGATTATGGGTTCAGAAGGATACTTGATTAATCAATTTATTGCAGACAGAACCAACAAGCGTAATGATGAATATGGAGGGAGTTATGAGAATAGAATGCGTTTACCAATTGAATTAGTAAAAAAAACAAGAGAAGCTGTTGGTAAAGATTATATTATAATCTATCGATTATCAATGCTTGATTTGGTAGAAAAAGGAAGTACTTGGCAAGAAGTTGTTCAGTTAGGAAAAGAGATTGAAAAAGCAGGTGCTACAATTATTAATACAGGTATTGGTTGGCACGAATCTAGAATACCAACTATAGCTACATCTGTACCAAGAGCTGCGTTTACATGGGTTACCCAAAAGATGAAAGAAGAAGTTTCTATTCCGCTAGTTACTTCTAATCGTATTAACATGCCAGAAACAGCAGAAAAAGTATTGGCAGAAGGTCATGCAGATATGATTTCAATGGCGAGACCATTTTTAGCTGATGCAGATTGGGTAAATAAAGCTTTCGCGGAAAAAGATGATGAAATAAATACCTGTATAGCTTGCAATCAAGCATGTTTAGATCATGTGTTTAAACAAAAAGTAGCGAGCTGTTTGGTAAACCCAAGAGCTTGTCACGAGACAGAATTAGTTTATAAAGAAGCCTCCATAAAAAAGAAAATTGCAGTTGTAGGTGCTGGCCCGGCAGGATTAGCAGCTTCTACAGTAGCGGCACAGCGCGGTCATGAAGTTACGTTGTATGACGCTGATGCTGAAGTAGGAGGTCAGTTTAATATTGCAAAGCAAATTCCTGGTAAGGAAGAATTCTATGAAACCATTCGCTATTTCAAAAAACAATTAGAGTTACACAATGTAGATGTGCAATTAAACACTAGAATGAACGTCGAAGATATAGCTAAATTAGATTTTGATGAAGTTATTTTAGCTACTGGTATTATTCCACGTACGCCTAGAATTGAAGGTATAGATCACGAAAAAGTATTAAGCTACATAGATGTTTTAAAACATAAAAAGCCTGTAGGTAAAAGAGTTGCGGTTATAGGTGCAGGTGGTATAGGTTTTGATGTTTCTGAGTATTTAGCTCACGAAGGTGAATCACCGTCATTAAATATAGATACTTGGCTAAAAGAATGGGGAATTGATAAGACAATGTCTGTAAGAAGTGGTATTGAAGGAATAAAACCAGAAATAGAGCCCTCACTAAGAGAAATCTTTATGTTTAAACGCAGTAAGGGCAAATTTGGTGGCAAACTAGGTAAAACCACAGGTTGGATTCACCGTTCTACGTTAAAGAAGAAAAAAGTACAATTTATTAATCAAGTAGAATACACAAAAATTGATGATCAAGGCTTACATTATATTCAGAATGAAGAGCAAAAGGTGTTAGATGTAGACACTATTGTTATTTGTGCTGGTCAATTGCCTTTTAAAGAATTACTAGAACCGCTATTGGCAAAAGGACAAAGTGCACATGTAATTGGTGGAGCCGACATTGCTGCAGAATTAGATGCTAAAAGAGCAATAGATCAGGGTAGTAGATTAGCTGCTAAAATTTAAAAGTATAATCAAGTTCTACTAATTCATTAACCAATTGATGTCAGTTCGAGTGATTTTCGATAGAAAATAGTATCGAGAACAAATTTTAAAATTGTGAATTTCTACAAGAAATATTGGTTAATATTTAAACCATTGCCATAAAGAAGCTGAGATTAGCCCTAAAGCTTGTTCTTCTACCTTTTTTGTAAGATTTAACTTTTGAATAGAAATAACTAACTTTTCTATAACATCATTTGAAACCTTTTCTGCATATTTAGATTGTATCCATATCGAAGTCAAATTATTCTTTAAAGAGTCATTATTTTTTTTTGCAAAGATTAAAGGATCTTCTAAAGCTGCCTTATACAAGAATAAATTCCATTGATTGGCTTTAAGATCATTCCATACATCTTTAGCATCATCAATGACCCAATAACAATTCCCGATAGATCTTCCTATTTCACGCATGAGTAATTCTTTATTTCTACCATTACTTTGAGCAGCATACTTAGCCATCACTTCAAAAGGTCCTGATGATTTAAGTTCAAGGGCAGATCTTATTTCAGTTAGATTTGTTGTATTTAAAAGTTCTGTTTTAGAGAGAAAAATCTGCGCCTCAAATAACCGTTTTAATAGATTAAAGATAGTTTCAGGCTTATGAATGGTTTCTTCATTAATATCCTGAAGGACTCCCCTCGTTAAATTACTCAAGTATTTTTCCATTGGACTCGGAGCATAATTTTCAGAACCGCCTCTATTGATAAAAGGTTTAAATACCTGTAAAGAAGTAACTCTATCTATACCTATATCTGTTTCGTCGCATACATAATCAAAAACACTAATTCCTAAATTAAAACGTCCACACCAATCTCGAACTATTGTCATTTCTTCTGCATTTAACGAAAATAGTTCACCAAATACTTTACCAATTAGGGCACCAAATCCATATACTGATCTCAATTGATTGGGTGTCGGGGTTGTTAAATCATCCTTAGCATGTTCGATCTTAGCATCTTCAAAATCTACACGTTCTCGAGTATCAATATATTCAGCTAAATAATCTTGATGATCTGGTAACCCTGCCTTTTGCCAGGCTTTAAAAAAAACGGTTTCAAAATGTTCATCCCAATTCATTAAGCTGTAGATGATTAGGCTTTTAAGTTATTATATTTTTGAGATTCTGAATGCCTCCAGAAATCTAAGGCATAACAAGCCATGGCTGTAGCAAAGATGCCATTTTGATCTTTAACATAAGAATTACCGCCCCCGTTCTCCATACTCCAAATATCAACAATTGCTGGGTTTACAATATTGGGAGCAGGAATTCGTAAAATATAGCCTCCATCCCAAGATCCATCTGGTTCTTGAGATTCTATCAAAGCTTTAAGGCATAACTCTTTTTCTTTATTAGTATCAATATTTGATAAATGTACTAATGTTTCTAACGCCATAGCTGTTGAAAAAGCATCTGAATTATCTGATGATTCAATACCAAATCCTCCATTTGAAAGTTGCCTATTGATCAAACTCTTAACAATTTTCTTTGCATGTTCTTTTGGTAAAATCTTTTGTTGCTTAGATAATGCTCTTAATAAAAGTGTTGTTGTATAATAAGGACCTCGCCACCAATAGGAATCGATCAAACCTTCATTCTGTTGTTCCATCAACCACTGCAAAACTACTGGTGTTTTTTCATTATTAATATCAGCAAGTACGGCAACAATGGAAACATCGGGATGAGCAGACGTCCAACCAGCAATAACTTCTTTACTTGGTGCAGAAATGAATTCGCCAATACCAGATTCTATATTATAGGTAGCAATGCCATGATCGATAAAATGACTCCATAAAAATGTTTTGGCTTTTTGTAGGTCAATATCTTTTAATTCATCAAAAGACTGTAAAGCCATTAAAGACCATGCCGTAGAATCTGCATCGGGTGGAACGATAGCGCTGTATGACCAAGCACCTATTGCATGGCGAGAATTTAAAAGAAATTTTTGAGATGTTATAATAACATCTTTTAGCTGGGTAAGCTTACTAATGTGTGCTAGAACAAAACCAGTTACCCAAATATCAGATGTGCCAGCCAGAGTAGGAAATCCTTGCCATCTACCATCATTATTTTGAGATAAAAGATAATTTATTCCATTATTGATTACCTTATCAATATTAGATTTAGACTTAAGAAATAAGTTCATCTACAGTTAGTTACGATTGAGTTTAAAGATACTAGATTTTTTTGCTTCAAAAAAAATTGATTATATTTAAAAAATCAATTAAAAATTAAACCTACTAAACCCCTTCAAAATGGACAGAAAAATCACAATCGAAAAAGGTAACCCTGATGGAACACTAGTATTATCTGACAAGGATGAGACTAATGCTTTACCCGGAGATCAAATTACATGGGTTATAGGCCCTAATTCTGGTGTTGCAAGTATTAGTAAGATTCATGAAAAAGATGGCTCAAGTAATATATTTATCGGAGAGCCACAAAAACAACCAGATGGCTCATTTATGGGTACTGTAAAAGATGTAGAAGAAGAAACTACTGAAACATATTATATTAACTGGACAACAGCTGGAGGCGGATGGTTAGGGCAAGATGGAGCAGGCCTACCAAAGTCTTATGACCCAAGAATTACTATTAACCCTAAAAGATGACATTCTTTTTAAAAAGAAAAGCCTATTACTTTTTAATAGGCTGTTTTTTTTTATTTCAATATTCTATTTCTGCACAAAATCAAAAGCTGGCAGATAGTTTATCAACTATTTATATAGCGGATACGTTAAAAGGTAAAGATAGATTAGAATTACTTAAAAGTTTAACTTTTAACGAGGTTAACGATCTTAAAAAAGCTCTATTTTATGCTGAAGAATTAATAGACTTATCTGAACAAATTAATAATAACTATTATTTATCTCATGGTTACTTTCAGCTTGGAAATAAAAAAATATTATTAGGTGATTTGGAAGAAGCTTTACAAGCTTATTTTAAGAGTGCTACAATTGCAAAAAATGAAAGCCTAATTAACCTTGAAGGAAGTTCTTATAGTACTATCGCTGATATTTATACCATTTCTGATAACCATACAAACGCGAAAATTTATTATAGAAAAGCCATTTCCATTTTAAGGCGATCTGATGATTCTATTTCTCTTGCTTCAGTCATTTTAAATGCTGGAGATGCTTTACTTACAAATAAAAAATATGATTCAGCATTAGTATATTTTAAAGAATCAGAAGAAATTTTTGAAAGGGTCAATTATCATGCTGGAAAGGCATACAACCTTGGTAATATAGGCATGGTCTATGCCAATACAGGCAAAAGTGATCTTGCAGAAAGTCATATTAATGAAGCTATCCAAATTTTGGAAGAATCAGGAGATTATTATCCTATTAGTGTGTATCTCATGGCAATGTCAGATATTTATGTTGAAAAAAGTGATCATGGCACTGCCCTAAGTTATGCTCAAAGAAGCCTTCAATTAGGAGAAAAGTACAGTTTAAAAGATCAGATTGCTGATGCAAATCTTAAATTATCTGAATTGTATGAAATTGCTGGCAATACTGCTAATTCCTTAAAACATTATAAAGACCATGTAACCTATAGAGATAGTGTTAATAATATAGCCACAGTACAATCAATGGCAGATCAACGTACTGACTTTGAGGTAGCGCAAAAACAAGTTGAACTCGATCTAGTTGACCAAAGACGTAAGAACCAACAAAATATAGCAATTGCAACAGCAATAACTTCAGTTTTAATTGCCCTCTTGGCATTTGGTTTGTACAGACGTTATCAATTTACTCGAAAAACCAATAAGATTATCGAAGAAGAACGGAATCGTTCAGAGAATTTATTGTTAAATATACTACCAGAAGAAACGGCGGAAGAATTAAAGGAAACGGGTAAAGTTAAAGGTAAAAAATATGATGCTGTCACCGTGCTGTTTACAGATTTTAAAGGCTTTACCAGTTATTCTGAAAAATTATCACCTGAAGCTTTGGTAGAAACAGTAGACTTTTACTTTTCAAAGTTCGATGCCATCATTGAAAAATACGGTCTAGAAAAAATTAAAACCATTGGTGATGCCTATATGGCAGTTGGCGGTATACATGACAATCAAGACAATCATGCCAACAGAATGGTAAAAGCTGGGTTTGAAATTGCACAATTTGTTGAAGTAGCTAAAAAAGACAACGATATCAAGAAAACGAATTTCGATATTCGAATTGGTATCAATACCGGGCCGGTGGTAGCGGGAGTGGTAGGTACCAAAAAGTTTGCCTATGATATTTGGGGCGATACTGTGAATGTAGCTTCGCGAATGGAATCAAATTCAGAACCAGGTAAAATTAATATTTCTGAAAACACCTATTCCCTCATAAAAGATGAATTCGAATGTGAGCCAAGAGGTGAGTTAGATGTAAAAAATAGAGGTAAAATGAAAATGTATTTTGTTAAAGATATAAAACAAAACATTAAGAAGAAGCCTAGAGTTTTATCATAGAATAATTACGATTCATATCACTTTAAGATTGAAAAGCACAAATAATTAACAGAGTTCTTTTAATAAAATGCTGTTAATAAATGGATTAACAGTTAAAAAATTACTATATTTAACAACCCAAATTTATAAACCTCCAAAAAGTTTACAAATATATGACGTAATAATTATAACTAACTAAACATCCCCTTCGCTATGAA
Source organism: Maritimimonas rapanae (assembly GCF_057837205.1). NCBI lineage: Bacteria > Pseudomonadati > Bacteroidota > Flavobacteriia > Flavobacteriales > Flavobacteriaceae > Maritimimonas > Maritimimonas rapanae. Next base: position 1,015,263 of record NZ_JBYQFI010000001.1, read on the forward strand.
AAGTGTAGCTACTTCAAATCAAGCTGCAGAAGCTAAGATGAATTGTGGAATTCATTTAAATCTGTATTCTTTATCTATTTTATTAATATTTAATCTTGTTTTTTTCTTTGGATATTCTCAAAAAGGGAATGGAAAAGGGATAAAAGATATTTTAATCAGATCCTGTGTTAAAGATATAGGTAATGGTCTTTACAGTGCAACCTTTAGTTATGATAATCCTAATAAAAAAGAGATTACCATTAGCGAAGACGGTAGTGTTATTACTTATAAAAACAAAAAATCTAAAGGTGTAAATACTTTTAAAAAAGGAAGTGTAAATAAAGTTTTTACTAGACAATTTTCTCCAGGTGAATATGTAGAATGGGAAGTGCGAAATCCTAATGGAAAAATTCATATTGTTAGAGCCAGTGCAAATTCTTCGCATTGTACAGATCAAGAAGATGATGGTGTTATCTTTCCTGTTTATGGTCAAGGTACTGGTAAAACAGATCAAGTTGTAGGCTTAGAACTTACGGCCTTAGCGGAAGGGAATGCAGGTGATAATCCTTCAGATTTAATTTATCAAATTAGTGACAATAAGGTTTTAGTTGAAATTATACCACAGGCGGGGCAATTGCAGAACGTCTTAAATTTAATGACTAATACTTTTGGTTTACAATATAATTCTAACCCTTTACTTTCTGATTTTATAATAGATCCTACAATAATTATTACCGATCAGCTTTCTACCATAGATATCTATTTTCCGATTCCATCGTTGCTAGAACTTAATGCTTATCAAAACTTTATAAATTTTGTTAGACCAATATACCCACCATATCAGAATTCTGGTATAGTGACTTCACAAGGAGATGGAGTTCAAGCCTCAGATTTGGTACGAAAAGCTTTTAAAACAGTGAGAGATGGTGAAATAGTTTCGGTTGATGGTGCTGGCATAAAAGTAGGTATACTTTCAGATAGTTACGATACGCAGCCCTTTACAGGAAAATCAAAAGCAGAAGTAGATGTTGAAAATGGAGACCTTCCTGGTGCAGCAAACCCAAACGGACACACCACAGAAGTTGATGTTCTACAAGACTTTCCTTATGGAGTTGCTTCAGATGAAGGTAGAGCTATGCTACAAATTGTTCATGATGTGGCACCAGGCGCAGAACTGGCATTTCATACTGGTATTCTTTCACCTAGAAATTTTGAACTAGGGGTAAAAGCATTAGCAGATGCAGGATGTACAGTTATTACGGATGATATAACGTTTCCTTCAGAACCATTTTTTAAAGACGGAAGGATTGCAAATGTTATTAAAGAGTTTACAAGTATACCAGGAAACAGTTATGTAACATCAGCGGGAAATTTTTCTAATTCAGGATATCAGAGTACTTTCAATTCATCTGCCAGTTTACCTACAACTAATTTTCTTGCACCAGATAGCCCAGCAAAAGCACATGTTTTCGGAACCAATTCAGATGGGCCAGAAGACGTATATCAAAAAATTAGTGTGGTCCCAGGTGTATATATGATTGTTTTGCAATGGGATGAAGATCTTGCTTCACAAGTTAATAGTCAAGGCGCTAGAGATGATTTAGATATTTATTTGGTAGATGACCAAGGTCGTTTGGTTGTTGGTAATAATCGAATTAATGATGATGGAGATCCTACCGAAATAATTGTATTTCAGGCCACAGGAGTTGGTGAGGCAAATATTTTTATTACAAGTGCTAATGGAACACCAAATTCTGGTTTATCATTTAGATATATTGCTTTTAGATCGAATGGATTAGACTTCTTAGAATATAATAATGGTTCACCAACTGTTAGTGGACATGCAATGACTACTGAGGCCGTAACAGTTGGTGCAGTAGATTATAGAGCAGTTTCAAACCCACAATCACAGTTTTTCTCATCGTATGCTGGGCAGTTAGCAAATTCTCAAAATATAGAAGTTAATATTTCAGCAGCGGACGGGGTAAATACTAACGTTGGTTCTATTGGTCAAGATGTAGATGGAGATGGTTTTCCAAATGCATTTGGTACATCGTTTGCCGCACCACATGTAGCAGGAGCATTTGCACTATTAAATTCTGCAGCAATTTCTTGGTATCCAGGTGGGCTACCCACAGATGGTTTGCAATTGTTTCAACAGACAGCTACCCCTTTTGGCAATCCTGATGTCGCAGGTAGTGGATTAATTAATGTGAATAATGCTTTTAAACAGATTGCTTCACAAACGGCAAACTTAACGAAATTAATAATTGAAGATGGTAAAACACCTAGTGCAGAGCCTTTAGAAGTAACAATTTTAGGTGAGTTTTTACCAGAAACACCTAAAGTGTTTTTTGATGGAAAAGAGTTAGAAATTATATCTGTATCAGATACAGAAATAAAAGTAGCGGTTGGTGTTTTTGTCGGAAATCCAGATTTAATAGTTTATACAGACCCAACAACTCCTGGAGGCACAGATGGAGGTAATTCTAATCCAATAAATTTCTTTGAAGATGGTAAGATTGCACTGAATGTTAAGGCTGATGATGTATCTGTTGAGTTTGGGCAAGTTGTTAACTTTTCTTTTACTGTTGAAGGCCTTCCTGAGGGAGAAACATTAGAATCGTTGGGCTTACCTAACATTCAATATATTACACCTGCGGTATTTCCGTACCCAGATGTGAATAATTATGCAATAACACCATCTTTTGAAGAAGCACTTACCGAAGAGCAATTAGCAGCATTTCAAGTAAATTTTATAAACGGAATTTTTACTGTTACTAAAAAAGATTTATTAATAAAGCCTAAAGATGCAACATTTACCTATGGAGATGCTATAGATATTGAACTTGATTTTATTTATGATGCTTCTGGTATAGAAGATAATTTTGATTTTTTAGCAAACTTAAGGTCATCATATGAATCTACATTTTTTGCTGATAATACTCTGGCATTAGTAAATAGATTTAAACCTGTTGTAAATGATTATGATATTCTAGATTTATTAAATGGGGGTAGTTGGATGTCTAGTGAAAGAACAATTCAGAACAGATTTAAACCAGTTGTAAATGGAATGAATATAATTGATTTAGATGTTGATAATTTTATTGATTATTTAGAAGCTGAATCTGATGTAACAACTAATAGGTTTAAAGCTGTTGTCAATAGATTTAAAGCTGTTGTAAATGCTCAAGATTTATTTGATGGCTTGGTTGATTTAGGTATTGAAAATAGATTTAAACCTGTAGTTAACGACACCGAGCTTGGCGGTGAAGATGATGCAAACGATTATTCTTCAATTTTTGCCATTATAGATCAAGAAGATGCGTCTACCGATACAGAGGATAGAGTTATTTCGAAGTTATATTCTTTGAACTTGATAACAGGATTGACCGTAACAAAAGATGAAGCACATTATATATTTCCGGGTGCTTCGATAGCTTCTATTTTTGCAAATTTTAATGTAACCTACGACTATGGTAGATTAACAATTCTGCCAGCAAAGTTGGATGCTGTTTCAGAAGAAGTTATGATTAATCAAGGTGATGAAGTAGATACCTCATCTATAGTCACTAGCATTAGTGGATTTGTCTATGACGAAGATGTTGATTCAGTATTTCCTGATGGTTTAACATATCGTTTTGTAGATGAATACGGAAATGAATATCAAGTTGGTGATACGGGAGTTTATGAAATAAAGATCGAAAACCCTCAAAATTATGTTATAGAATACATATCACAAGGATTACTATATGTCAATCCTTTTGGCCATATGAAAAAAGTTCGCAACTATTTAGATTGTGTAGAGTATCTTCCAGGTGATGCTAGCGGGCTAGATTATGTGGCAAATTTTAGATATGAAAACCCAAATTCTGAGACATTATATGTATTACATGGTGAAGATAATTTTTTATCTGGAGGAGCACAATTTAGTGGACAACCACCTTTTGTTTTCTTACCAGGAGAAAATACTTTTCAGATTCGTTTTGACGGAAATAAGTTAATTTGGACTTTAGCAACATTCGATAGCGCTCATAAGAGCTCAGTATCTTCTGAGGCTACTTCAGACTCTGGTAAATGCGATGCCAAAGGAGATGCAGGTGATGCATATTATTCTATATATCCAAACCCGTCACAAGACGTTTTAACAATTAAACAGAATATTTCTGAAGCTTGCGACGTAGATATTTTTAATTCATACGGAATACAATATTATCATACTAACTTTAGACGGAATCAATTAAATAGTGTGACTATTGATGTTTCTAGTTATCCTCAAGGATTATATCTTGTAAGAATTACTACTAAAAAAGATTCTAGAGTTTATAATATTATTAAAGAATAGATACCATACTTATGCTTAAATCTTTTAGTGGAGTTTGTTCATTACTGGCAATGTTCTTAATTAATTCAGTCATAGGGCAATCATCTAAAATAGATAGTCTTAAAAATAATATTGCTACCTATCAAAATGATTCTAATAAAGTAAATGCATTAAATGCATTAAGTATAGAAATTCTTAACAATGAAGATATTATTGGGTCTTTAGAATATTCTAAACGTGCAAGTAAATTGGCAAGTGAAATTGATTTTAAAAGAGGCTTGGCCTATGCGCAAAAGAATATGGGTTTAGCAGAATATTATCAAAGTAATTTTGATTTTGTATTAGAGCATTGGACAAAATCTTTAGAAACTTTCGAAAGCATTAAAGATACTCTTGGTATTGCAAATATGGTTAATAACCTAGGAGCTGTATACTATAGCCAAGGAGGGTATGCTAGAGCAATAGACTATTATTTACGCTCATTAAGTATTTCAGAAAAATTAAATGACCCAGTAAGAATAACTACTGCTTTAGTTAATATAGGAGGTACTTATAGTGATGGAATGGATGATTATGAGAAAGCGTTAGAATATTATGACAAATTAGAGCCTTATCTTATTAACTTAAACGATAATCAGATTACTACAGCTTATCTTTTGGGGAAAGGTGAAGTTTATCAAAAAAAAGGTAATTTTAAGAATGCACTTTCACATTATTTAAGAGCACTGCCATTGAACGAAAATGATCCTTATGAAAAAGCTCATATTAATACAATGTTAGGAGAGGTTAATTTAAGGATGGGTGAAAAGCAAAAGGCAATTAATTACTTAAATACAGCTTATAATTCTGCTCTTCAAAATAACCAGAAATTACAAATGGTTCAGTCTTTATTTTGGATGGGAGTGGTGTATAGAGAAGTTGATTTTGACAAGGCACTTGAAATGTATAGTAAAGCTGAAACATTAGCAATAGATATCGAAACGCCAAATGAGCTCAGAGATATATATCAAGGATTATCTGAAGCGTATGCTAACAAAGGCGAATATAACAAAGCATTTTCTTATCAATCTAGATACCTTATTCTAAAAGATTCAATTTTTAATTTAGAGGCTAATGATAAAATTCGAGGCCTTCAGTTTGCTTTTGATCTAGAAAAAAAGGAAGATGAAATAGATTTATTAGAGAAAGAAGCTGAAATAGCACAAGAAAAAGATAAAAGAAAAGAAATAGTTACATATGCATCCTTAATATCTGCGGGATTGATCTTTCTTTTAGCAATAGGTATGTATCGTAGATACAGATACATAAATAAAACTAGCAAGATTATAGAAGAAGAAAAAAATCGTGCTGAAAATTTACTCCTAAATATATTGCCTCAAGAAACAGCAAGAGAATTACAAGAGAATGGTAAAGTAAAAGCGAAGCAGTTTAATGAGGTTTCCGTTTTATTTACCGATTTTATAGGTTTTACTAATCATTCTGAAGATTTAACTCCAGATGATTTGGTAAAAAGTGTAGATTATTATTTCTCTAAGTTTGATGAAATTATAGAGAAACATGGAATAGAAAAGATTAAAACTATTGGTGATGCTTACATGTGTGCTGCTGGTATACCATTTCCAAAAGGGAATCATTCATTGATGGCGGTAAAGGCAGCTTTTGAAATGGCAGAGTTTGTAAAGAGTACAAAAAAAACAAATGATACTATAAAGCATTTTGATATACGTATTGGCATTAATACAGGCCCAGTTGTTGCAGGTGTGGTAGGAATTAGAAAATTTGCATACGATATTTGGGGAGATACTGTAAATGTTGCATCAAGAATGGAATCAAATTCGCAAGGTGGTAAAATAAATGTTTCAGAAAACACTTATCAACTTATTAAAGATGATTTTGATTGCGAATACCGTGGCGAAATTGATGTAAAGAACAAAGGTATGATGAAAATGTATTTTGTTAATGGTTTAAAAAACAAGGAATTATCTAATATTTTAAATGAAAATAAAATAGAAATATAAAATTTTATTGTACATTTATAGTAACAAGACCAACCAATTTTCAATAAATGAGTGCCATCGACCCTAATAATTTTTGGGAGCAATTAGAACGACTAGAAAAGCTAATCAGAGCCTCCGAACTTAAGGCTGGCGTCATTTTTTCTTTCCACAGTCTTATTTTAGGTCTTTTTGCAGATAGATTAGAGCATTTTAATGATATTTTTAAAGGAAATATTCTACTTATCATTTTAGCTATTTTATGGATATCTTCTGTACTTATTTCTATTTTTTATTGCTTTAAGTGTTTTCGACCTCGAATTGAGTTAGAATACGACAAGAATGTTTTTTTTTTTAGAAATGCATCCAGCGGATTTGGTAGCGCAAAAGACTATACCAAAAAATTAATTGAAGTAATTGGTAGTGAAGAACAACTCTTTAAACAATTAAGCGAGCAAATTCACGTTGAGAGTAAAATAATTGATCAGAAATTTAAAAGTGTTAATAAATCGATACTTTTTTTTGGTATAAGCTTTATATTTATAATAATTATTCTGGCTGTATCATTAATAAATTTGTGATAATGGATAAAATCATCCTATGAAAGGATATATAAAACTCCGTAAAAAAACCTTAGAAATTCTAAATTCTCAATTGCCTGAAGAATTATATTACCATGGAGTTTTCCATACTTTAAATGTTTTAAAAGTATGTAATCAGTATATTAAAAGAGAAAAATTAAAGGCTAGAGACGCTAAATTGTTAAGATTAGGCGCATTACTACATGATATTGGGTTTGTTGAATCTCATAGCAATCATGAAGAAAAGGGAGTAGCTATTGCACAAAAACTAATGAGTGAATTAGGATTTTCTGATACAGATTTTAAAATAGTTAAAGGGCTTATAATGGCCACTAAAATTCCTCAATCACCGAAAAATTTTCTAGAAAAGATTATATGCGATGCAGATTTAGACTATCTAGGCAGAGATGATTTTTATAAAATAAGCAATTCACTTTTTAAAGAGTTGCAATCTTATTCTATGATCAATTCTAACGATTGGAATAAGCTACAAATAGAATTCTTAGAGAAGCATAAGTACCATACTCACTTTGCAAAAAAGCATAGACAACCTCAAAAAGATAAGAGAATAACCGAACTTAAAAAATTGGTATAGACTATTATAACTTTTAACAAAAATTCAGCTTTATAACATTAATTTTTCCTCTTATTACCCATTTTATTTGCGTTGTTAAAGATTTTATTCATTAAAATTAAAACACGATATTTGTCATCCCTTAACCAAAACTGAAAAATATGGCAATGAATAAAAATACCGTCTTAGGCTACGCGACAATGTTGATGATAATAATGGGTATTATATTAATTTTAATGGGTGCTTATCGTTATGATGATGTAGCCGGTTGGGGTTTTGCAACTGTAGGTATTGGTTTCTTTGCTATTGCATGGGTTTTTAATGCGTTAAAGGGTAGGGTATAATTTATTATATCTAATTACTTCATTTTCTAATAATCAAATTTACTAGCTATGTCAGACGATAAGAAGGTCATCTTTTCTATGAATAGGGTTTCTAAAACCTATCAATCTACAGGTAAACAAGTTCTTAAAGATATATACTTGAGCTTTTTTTATGGAGCTAAAATCGGAATTCTAGGTCTTAACGGATCAGGAAAATCTACATTGTTAAAAATTATTGCTGGTGTCGAAAAAAACTATCAAGGTGATGTAGTTTTTTCGCCAGGGTACAAAGTTGGATACTTACAACAAGAGCCTCAATTAGATGAATCAAAGACAGTTTTAGATATTGTAAAAGAGGGCGTAGCCGAAACGGTTGCTATTTTAGATGAATATAATAAGATCAACGACATGTTTGGTTTAGAGGAAGTATATTCTGACCCTGATAAGATGGAAAAATTAATGGCGAAGCAGGCTGAGTTACAAGATAAAATCGATGCTGCAAATGCTTGGGAATTAGACACGAAATTAGAAATTGCCATGGATGCTTTGCGTACGCCAGAACCAGATAAACCAATTTCGGTATTATCGGGTGGTGAGCGTAGACGTGTTGCTTTATGTAGATTATTACTACAAGAACCAGAAATTTTATTGTTAGATGAACCTACAAACCACTTAGACGCAGAATCTGTGCATTGGTTAGAACATCATTTGGCACAATATAAAGGAACAGTTATTGCCGTAACACACGATAGATATTTCTTAGATAATGTGGCTGGTTGGATTTTAGAATTAGATAGGGGAGAAGGTATCCCATGGAAAGGAAACTATTCATCTTGGTTAGATCAAAAGTCCAAGCGATTAGCACAAGAACAAAAGCAGGCCTCTAAGCGTCAAAAAACCTTAGAACGTGAGTTAGAATGGGTACGCCAAGGTGCTAAAGGTCGTCAAACCAAACAAAAAGCACGTTTAAAGAGTTATGATAAGTTGTTGAATCAAGATCAAAAACAGCTTGATGAAAAATTAGAGATTTATATACCAAATGGCCCTCGTTTGGGTACTAATGTGATAGAAGCTAGTGGAGTTTCAAAAGCTTATGGTGATAAATTACTTTACGAAGATCTAAATTTTAATTTACCTCAAGCTGGTATAGTAGGTATTATTGGCCCCAACGGCGCTGGTAAAACCACTATTTTTAAAATGATCATGGGCGAAGAAGTCCCAGATAAAGGTGAATTTAAAGTAGGTGACACAGCTAAGATTGCCTATGTTGATCAAAGTCATTCAAATATTAACCCAGACAAAACAATTTGGCAAAATTTTTCTGATGAACAAGAACTTGTAATGATGGGTGGACGTCAGGTAAATTCACGCGCTTATTTAAGTCGATTTAATTTTTCTGGTAGTGAGCAAAACAAAAAAGTTTCTGACCTTTCTGGAGGTGAAAGAAATAGACTTCATTTAGCGATGACACTTAAAGAAGAGGGTAATGTATTGCTTTTAGATGAGCCTACTAATGATTTAGATGTTAATACTTTACGTGCTTTAGAAGAAGGTCTTGAAAATTTTGCTGGCTGCGCTGTGATCATTTCACACGACCGTTGGTTTTTAGATAGAATTTGTACACATATTTTAGCTTTTGAAGGTGATAGCCAAGTTTATTTCTTCGAGGGTTCTTTCTCTGATTACGAAGAGAATAAAAAGAAACGACTTGGGGCTGATATTATGCCTAAAAGAATAAAGTATAAGAAGCTAATTAGATAATGGAACTTTAATATTGTTTCATTTTCTAGGGCTCCATATTTCATAGATTGGGTCTCCTTTACTAGATAAACCAGAGTGGTGCCACTTGCCATCTACCAGTTCATACTTAAATTTTAGGCTAGCCCCAGCTTTAGAATTATCTCTAGAAAAGAATTCGATGTTCTCATTATATTCACCATCTTTAGTTGTATAGGTTCCTCCACCTGTTCCCATAAATTGTTTTGTCTCTGTATTGTATGCTATCCATTGAAAACGAGTTCCAGACAAAATTTTCATAGTTTTTCTTGGTCGGTTAGTATCTATTAATTGAGTTTTACCTTCTTTCATTCTACCAGAAATTAACCAAGCGCCATTTAATTTACCTGGCTCGCCGGTATCGATTCTTTTAAACTTCATTTTACTTCCAACAATACCCATAATAGAATCATTTATAAACACTTTAAAGCTTACTTCTGTACCAACACGTTCAGAATTATTTGTGTCGAATTCTACTTTTTCAGTCATAGTGTCACCATTTAGTTTCCAAGTTCCACCATTACTACTAATAAATTTATCTGTTTCAGAATTATATGTGCTTATAACTTGATGATTATCAGAAAAAATGACCACACTTTTTAGTTTCTCACCATTTTCAGAAGTATGATGTGCTTCCCATGCACCTATAAAACTTTGCGCCTTGATTCCTAAAGAAATGAAAGCGCAAAAGAGTAATGCAATTAATTTTTTATTCATAATATTATTTTTACTTTAAAATTGGGTTCATGTTCTTTTGCTAATCCCTCAAAATTTTCTCCATTTTACGACCTCTTGCTAACTCATCAATCAGCTTTTCCATACGTCTACACTGTTTGTAAACTTCAAATTCATCCTCTATTTCTTCAATTCGATAACCACAAACAACTCCTTTAATCAAGTGTGCGTTAGAATGTATTGTTGCTTTTTCAAAAAATGTTTTAAATGTTACTTTCTCTTCAATAAGTGTTTGTAATTTCTTTTCATCAAAACCGGTTAACCATTCTATTACTTGGTGTAGCTCTTCTTTTGTTCTACCATTCTTTTCCAATCTATTCACGTAATGTGGGTAAATAGACGCAAATATCATATTAGCAACTTGTTCATTTTTTTCAGCGGTAACTTTCATCTTTATTTGATCTTATTAATTGTATATTGTTTGTAGCTATCATTCTAGTTTTAAGTATTTAACAATAATTCCTATCTGGCCTAAATGATACACATCATGATGTAACATTCCGTTTATTATAAAACTGTATTTATAATTTCCTTTAAAATCTGTATCATAATATTCTTCATCAAGAAATTTATCATTTTTTGACTCTAACAAACTGATTAATTCGGTTAAAGTATTATCATATTCCGACTTTATTTTTTGCCAACCTATTGGTTCTAAAATTGCATTGGTCAGCCAATTTTCAGCACAGTCATCCGTTTTACTCCCTTTGCCGGTTTTAATTTTTAAAATTGTTTCCTTTCTCCACAATGTTAAATGAGAGATTATTTCTGCGATACTATGTAAACCTGTAATTGGTCTTTTGAAATATTCATTTTCATTTACTTGATTCAACTTGCTCATAAAAGTACTCCCAATCCAAGGTTTACCTTGTTGTATTTCTTCTAGTTGTTGAATAATATTTTTAATTAGGATTCTCATTCTAAATAAGTGCTAACTAAATATACAAAGATTATCGAGATTGATAAGAATAAAGAAACTAAGAACTTTATTAGCTACAATTATTCTTCACCTTTTCTAATGCTTTTGGAAATGTATTTGTCATAAACTCTAGATGCTCATCCATAACATCTATTTCAACGGTAAGTGTGTTTGTACCATTTCTTTCAGTAAGTCTATAAACTTCTGTAGCACCAGACCATATTTTGGCATCATCATCTATTGGCTGTTCATTACCATTTACTACATTTCCAATATGTTTAAACTTTATAATTTTATTTGGAATGTGCTTTTCAATAATGCTGTAGATACCGCCTTTATCTGGACCAAGAAAATGTACTTTACTGCCTTCTTTCCAATTATCAGTTAGAACATAAGATCCTTCCATAAAAAAATTAACCCATTCACTATATGAATTCTCATCCCAAAGTGCTTTCCAAACGGTAGGTTTTTTAGCTTTAATATCAATGGAAAATTCTAATCTGTTAATCATTAATTTCCTTTTTTATTAATTTACGAACTTAATTAAACCATACAGCATATCTTTGTCTTCTCAATTCTAGTGCAAGCCTTTCTTCCATTTTTAGTGCTTCAGATCTAGTCGGTAATGGGTTAATATGATTGTAAAGACTAGGTCTTAAGTACATACCGTACTTTTGGACTATGTTTGAAGAAAGCTTATAACCTTTCTTATTTCTATATCCAGTTTTATGTTGCAGAAACCTTTCTTTAGGAGTTTTACTCGTCATTCCAACATATAGACACTGTAAAACGCCATTAAACTGTGGATTTGCTGCCCGAAACCTCGAATTTTCAGTAAATACTCGTTTCGATAATTCTATGACATATATTCTATACTCGACTTTAGGCATTACTTATTAGACTTATTCTAATCTGTTTTTCAATTTTCTTATTTCAGCAATTAATTATACACTTTGTTGTAACTAGTTTATTCAACATAGATTCTTAACGGAATTGTATACTTAACATCCATTGGTTTTCCATCAATTGTACCTGGTTTGGCAAAACTTGGGAGTAAATTTATAACTCTAATACCTTCTTCAACCAATTCGTCAGCAATAGCTTCACATTCAATATTGACAATTTTTCCCTTTTTAGAGACTGCAAACTTCATAATTATGCTTTGGATTCCAGAACTCAATCCTAATTCTGATGCCAGTCCAGTATCGAATTTCATTCTTATGTGTCTATTGATTTCGCTGGCAACACATTTTCTAAGTTCTGATCCATCTTCCATATTCATACAGTTTTTAGTTATGGGGATTGTTTGGTTCTTAGATATGTTTTCGGGGTCAACATCTTTAATTTCAATCCATTTAACAGGGAAATATTCCTTTATATATAAGTATTTATATTTTACAATTTCCGTTTTACTCTTCTTTATTCTCTTCTTTATTTCATTTTCTTTTGAAAGCTTGAAAGTTAGTTTTACCCCATATTTCATTTCTTTTCCCTTGTCTAAATATTCCTCTGGATTTAATCTCGGAATTTCGTTAATTATTGAAACAATTGCAGGCTCAAAAATTTTGGCTTTTTTATTGACTCCGATGTCTATAATATTTCCAATTGAATCAGTTTTGAAAGTTGTTTTGATTGTGACTGTTTCGCCTCCTTTGTAACTCTTACCAACAGCTATGTCATCAAATTTACTTACTGATTGATTTGTAAAAGTTTCTTCAATAAGTTTCTTGTTCTGTGAAAATAAAGGCGAGGTTACTAATACGACTAGTAGAATTATCTTTTTCATATTTTAAATTAGTTACAACGGTTGGGCTATGGCTTCGTTGCGGAATTGTCCGTTAGGACATTCCAAGAATACCAAGCCATCATTGCAAGATAAGAATTTCCGTTTAGGAAATTCCGCCGCAATGAATTATAGCCGTTGTTGGCAAACGTTTTATTTTTTGTTCGGAAGAAATTTAGAAATATTCCGTTCCGCATAAAATGCCGCCAATAATGCCAGTAATAAAGGTGTAAAAGTTGTAAAGGCCAGTCCTAGAAATTCAATTTTCACTCCAATTCTCAATACGGCCATAACTGCGAAGCCAAAAGCCAAAATCATCCGAAAGGAATGCCTTTTAAGAAAGTACATATGTTCGTTGGGGCGATTTTTTATTAGCTTAATATCTCTTAAAAGAACAATTGCAAAAGTCAATGAAAACAATAGTCTGGCAAAAGTTCCCAAAGATATTTCTGGTAAAATCCTAACGAATTGTATAGATGTGAATATAAATAGTAGAACGGGGAAAATAACTAATATTGCATCTACGATCTTGCTATATTTGTTTTTATATCGAAGGGCTGAAATGGAGCTAATTAAGAGATAAACTGTTGCAACACTCATTAATACGGCTAAAGGAAGAAATTCTTCGGTCATAAATACAACGGTAGAAATTACTGAATAAAACATTCCCAAGACAAATACTTTTCCTCCAGTTTTATGAATTCTGGAACCTTTTTTTGTGCTTAAAGCTACGATTCCACCTATAAAGGCAATTGTACCAATAACAATATGTGATAGATGATTAAATTCGTTAAAGTCCATATTTCCTGTTTTTAATGGTTGCCAACGTATGTATATGCGTATTACGCATATATCTATTATATCTTTAGCTAAGATTGTTTATTTCATATACCAATCTCGCAAACGTACTTCTATATCCTTATTTTTTGCATTTACTAAAGCCTTAAATGCTTTAGTATCACTCACCTCTGGTTTACCCCTGTAATGGTACGGATACACTATTTTTGGCTTAAAGTCTAATACTGCATCGGCTGCTTGGTTAATATCCATAGTGTATGGTAGATTCATACAAACAAAAGCTATATCTATACCACGCTGATCTCGCATTTCTTTAATATCTTCTGTATCACCAGAAATATAAATGCCTTTTCCTCCAAGGTTTATAAAATAGCCATTACCACGCCCTCTAGGATGACGTGAAGTTCTATCTTCAGGTAAATTATACATGGGCAAAGCATTTATAAAAATATTACCCTCTACATGTATACCACCATTTTTAACAACAGCTATTTGTTTTTCATAATTTTTTTTCAGCATATTGGCTACCGCCTGTGGTACAATAAATTTTGCATTCTTAGTATCGAGCTCTTTTAGGGTTTCTAGATTGGTATGATCGCCATGTATATCTGTAATTAATATAATATCTGGTTTATCTAAACCTTTAAAACGTTCAGCTCCTCCATATGGGTCTACATAAATCGTCTTTCCGTCCCATTGTAACACTAAAGTTCCGTGTAAAATGGGTTGAATGGTAATATCACCTTCATTAGATTTTATAATATCTGGGTCAGGTCTTTGCGCTAAGCACAATGTTGTTATAAATAATGCTAATAAGAAGGGGAGTTTAGTTTTCATAATCATAGTTTAAAATATTGTTTTTACTTCGTCTTTTACGAAGTCTAAAGCTTTTCTAGTAGGTGGTAGATCATTTTCACCTGTACGCTGTATAATAGTTGTTTGCATAGCTTTGGCATCTTTTACCTCGCCATCTAGCAAAATGGTTCTTATAAAATTTAAGGTGTTATTTTTTGCAGTAGTAATTACATTCCAACACTCACTAGTTAAATAAACTTGTTGAGCTAAATTGTGTTCATATTCTTTTTCTACTGAGGTCAATAATTTTTTAAAATATGCAGGTTTATCACTAACAGTTGGGCTTATTCTAGCGGCTAAACTATTGGGCGTAATGCGCTCTAAAAATAAGGTCATTCGCTCATAAGCTTGTAAACGTGTAGGCAGTGCTACACTTTGTTTTTCTTTACGTAATTGATAAATTCTAGCATTTTTTTCGTTGTTTATATGAAGTTTAAAAAAGTACAATGCCACAGCACCAGTTACCACAGCAGGTAGGGTATAGGCAATTAATTGAACAAAATTTTCTGTATCCATTTAAAGTTTAAATATTAGTTGAACCAAATTTAACGAAACTAAATGAAACTTAGTTTTTATAGATAGATATTTATTGATATAATAAATAGATTTTTACCTTAATAATTTTTATATTTTGTCGATAACTTTTATTGTAAGACACTATTTACAATTGTACTTTTGAAACGATAAAAATGTTTGCGTGACAGATTACCTCGAGAATTTAAACGAAGCCCAAAAACAAGCCGTATTACATAAAGAAGGACCCATGATCATTATTGCCGGTGCGGGTTCTGGTAAGACGCGCGTACTTACCTATCGCATCGCACACTTAATGAGTTTAGGTGTAGATTCATTTAGCATTTTAGCTTTGACCTTTACTAATAAGGCAGCTCGCGAAATGAAGAATCGTATTGGTAAGATTGTTGGTGAAAGTGAAGCGAAGAATTTATGGATGGGTACTTTTCATTCTGTTTTTGCACGAATATTACGCTCTGAAGCGGAAAAATTAGGCTATCCGTCTAACTTTACTATTTACGATACTCAAGACTCTGTTCGCTTATTGAGTTCGATTATTAAAGAATTACAATTAGACAAAGATAGATACAAGCCGAAACAAATATTAGGACGTATTTCGCAATTTAAGAATAGCTTGATTACGGTTAAAGCCTATTATAATTCACCAGAATTACAAGAAGCTGATGTTATGGCAAGTCGCCCAAAAACTGGTGAAATATACAATCAATATGTAGAGCGCTGTTTTAAAGCTGGGGCAATGGACTTTGATGATCTTTTGTTAAGAACAAACGAATTGCTCACCCGTTTTCCAGATGTTTTGGCAAAATACCAAGATAGATTCAGATATATTTTAGTAGATGAGTATCAAGACACCAATCATTCGCAATACTTAATTGTAAGAGCTTTATCAGATCGTTTTCAGAATATATGTGTAGTTGGTGACGACTCGCAAAGTATATATGCTTTTAGAGGAGCAAATATTCAAAACATTCTCAACTTTCAAAAAGATTATGACGATGTTAAGATCTTTAAGTTAGAACAGAATTATCGTTCTACCAGTAATATCGTAGAAGCAGCTAATAGTGTCATCGAAAAAAATAAGACAAAGCTAGATAAGCAGATTTGGACTTCGAACGATAGGGGCGAAAAGGTGAAAATAATGCGTACTCTTTCTGACGGTGAAGAAGGTCGATTTGTAGCAGACTCTATTTTTGATAATAAGATCAATAACCAATTAAAAAACAACAATTTCGCTGTATTATACCGTACTAATGCACAATCAAGAGCTATTGAAGATGCGCTGCGTAAAAAGGATATAGCTTATAGAATTTATGGAGGTTTATCTTTCTATCAGCGTAAAGAGATAAAAGATGTATTATCGTATTTACGGTTATTGGTAAACCCTAACGATGAAGAAGCATTAAAGCGTGTAATTAATTACCCCGTTCGCGGAATCGGACAAACCACCGTTGATAAATTAATTGTAGCTGCTAATCACTATAAGAGATCAATTTTCGAAGTTTTAGAGAATTTAGATAAGATAGACTTAAAGATTAATTCTGGTACAAAAGCAAAATTGAGCGATTTTATAACAATGATTAAAAGCTTTCAAATTGAAGCACAATCGAAAAATGCTTTTGAGGTTACAGATCATGTAATCAAGAAAACGCAGATTGTTAAAGATATTGAAAAAGAGGCAACACCTGAGTCTGTAAGTAGAATAGAGAATGTTCAAGAATTACTGAATGGTATTAAAGATTTTATAGATGAACAAAAAGAAAAGGAAGAAGATGCCTCTTTAGCTTTTTTTCTAGAAGATGTTGCTTTAGCTACCGATTTTGATAACGACAAAAAACATAACCAAGATGTGGTTTCGTTAATGACGATTCACTTAGCAAAAGGACTAGAATTCCAATATGTATATATTGTTGGCTTAGAAGAAAATTTATTCCCTTCTGCTATGAGTATGAATACACGTAGTGAGCTAGAAGAAGAACGTCGTTTGTTTTATGTTGCATTAACACGTGCCGAAAAACAAGCATATTTAAGTTATGCACATTCACGGTATCGTTGGGGTAAATTAATAGACTGTGAACCTAGTCGTTTTTTAGAAGAAATAGATGATAAGTTTTTAGAGCGTTTAACACCTAAACTTCCTAAACAGATCAATCGCTTTGTAGATGAAGGTATTTTTGGTACAGTTCCTCAAGATAGAATTCGTTTTAAAAAGCCGATATCAAGAACAAAAAGCAGTCCTGTAAAAAAAGAGAAATCTTCCCCGAAAAGGGTAGTATTGAGTACACCTAAAAACTTAAAAAAAGTAAGTGCCGTAACGACTAACTTATTTGATAGCGATATTGTAGTTGGTAATATTGTTGAACATGGTAAATTTGGTAAAGGTGAAGTATTGAGTTTAGAAGGAAATGGCTCCAATAAAAAAGCAGAAATAAAATTCGAATCTGTAGGTAATAAGAAACTATTATTGCAGTTCGCAAAACTTAAAATTTTAGCATAAAAAGCAATCGTTTTATAGAAATAATTGTTTATTTGCGTTATATAATAAATACTTATAATGGAGTTTGATTTAGAATACAATTCAGAGAGAGAGCATTTAATAATTCCGGAATACGGAAGACACCTACAAAAATTAGTAAATCACTGTATTAAGATAGAGAATAAAGAAGAGCGTAACAAAATGGCAAATGCCATTGTTGATGTTATGGGAAACTTGCAACCACATTTACGTGATGTACCTGATTTTAAGCATAAATTATGGGATCAGTTATTTATCATGTCAGATTTTAAATTAGATGCAGATTCTCCATACCCAAAACCTTCTAAAGAAGAATTAACGGCCAAACCTGATGCACTAAATTATCCTAGATCGGCTTCTAAATATCGTTTTTATGGAAATAATATTCAGATAATGATCGATACTGCATTGCAATGGGAAGATGGCGAAATGAAGGATGCCTTGGTATTTACTATTGCCAATCATATGAAAAAGTGCTACCTGAATTGGAATAAAGATACGGTAGAAGACAATGTTATCTTTGAGCATTTAGCCGAACTCTCTGATGGAAAACTACAATTAACTTCAGATTCTGAAATACTATCAGAAAGTAAAAGTTTATTGCGAACTAAGTCTAGAGTAAGTTCTCATAAAAAGAATCAAAAAAATCAAAAGGGTCATAAGTCTAATAAAAACTGGAAGCGACGCTAAATTACCATTACCAACTAACCTATGGGAACATTTAAAATTGAAGGAGGCCATCAATTAAAAGGAGAAATAACACCTCAAGGGGCAAAGAATGAAGCATTACAAATTCTTTGTGCTGTTCTACTAACTCCAGAAGAAGTACATATTGATAACATACCAGATATTGTAGATGTAAATAAACTCATAAAACTATTGAGTAATTTGGGTGTAAAAATCCAAAAGAATGGTAAAGGTTCTTATACATTTAAAGCCGATGATGTAAATCTTAAGTATTTAGAATCTCAAGATTTTAAAGAAGAAGGTAAAGGCTTACGTGGTTCGATTATGATAGTTGGCCCGCTGTTAGGTCGTTTTGGCAAAGGATACATTCCAAAGCCTGGCGGCGATAAAATCGGTCGCCGTCGCTTAGATACTCATTTTGAAGGTTTTATAAATCTTGGCGCAAAATTCCGCTATAACAAAGAAGATTATTTTTACGGAGTAGAAGCAAAGAAGCTTAAAGGCAACTATATGTTGTTAGATGAGGCTTCTGTAACTGGTACTGCCAATATTGTAATGGCTGCTGTGCTTGCTGAAGGTAAAACAACTATTTATAATGCAGCCTGTGAGCCCTATTTACAGCAATTATGCAAAATGCTAAATAGAATGGGAGCTAAGATCTCTGGAGTTGGTTCTAATATGCTAGAAATTGAAGGTGTTGATTCTTTAGGTGGTACCGACCACAGAATGTTACCAGATATGATCGAGATTGGTAGTTGGATTGGTTTAGCAGCTATGACTAAAAGTGAATTAACTATAAAAAATGTTAGTTGGGATGATCTAGGACAAATACCAGATGTTTTTAGAAAGTTAGGCATTACATTAGAGCGTAAAGGTGATGATATTTATGTACCCGAACATAAAAAAGGTTACGAAATTCAAAGTTATATAGATGGCTCTATCCTTACTATTGCTGATGCACCTTGGCCAGGATTTACACCAGACTTATTAAGTATAGTTTTGGTAGTTGCGACACAAGCTAGAGGTAGTGTGCTAATTCATCAAAAGATGTTTGAAAGCCGTTTATTTTTTGTCGATAAACTTATAGATATGGGTGCGAAAATCATTTTATGTGATCCTCATAGAGCTACAGTAATCGGACACGATTTTAAATCAGATCTAAAAGCAACTACGATGACCTCGCCAGATATTAGAGCAGGTATTTCATTATTAATTGCGGCTCTATCAGCCAAAGGAACTTCTACAATACATAATATTAATCAGATCGACAGAGGTTACGAAGACATCGATGAGCGTTTACGTGCTATTGGCGCTAAAATTACCAGAGTAAATTAATTTACCAGAAATTTATTATTAATTGTTATAATGTCAATTTGGCACAATATCTATATTGGCAGTACTTTTGCACCTTATTTTAAGATTAAAATAATCGACTGAAAATCATGAGTAAAAAAGAAAACATTAAAGAGGAAGAACAAGTAGTTGAAGAAACTCAAGCTAAAGAACAAGAAGAAGCAGTTGAAGCTAAAAAAGAACCTACTTCAGAAGAATTACTTGAGCAGGAAAAAGATAAGTACTTACGACTATTTGCTGAATTTGAAAACTATAAAAAACGTACAAGCAAAGAACGAATAGAGTTATTTAAAACTGCAGGTCAAGACGTAATGACAGCTATATTGCCAGTTTTAGATGATTTTGAACGCGCTTTGACACATATAGAAGAAGATAAAGAAGCAGAAGAATTAAGAAAAGGAGTACTATTAATTTATCAAAAATTGGTAAGCACTTTAGAGCAAAAAGGGCTATCAAAAATAAAAGTTAAAAAAGGCGATACTTTCGATGCTGAAATTCATGAAGCTATCACTCAGATACCTGCACCTTCTAAAAAATTAAAAGGTAAAGTTATAGATACAGTTGAGCAAGGATATAAATTAGGCGAGAAAATAATTCGTTTTCCTAAAGTAGTAATAGGACAATAAGTATAGGAATGGCAAAGCAAGATTTTTACGAAATACTAGGTGTAAGCAAAAATGCATCTGCTGCAGAAATTAAGAAAGCATATCGTAAGATGGCAATCAAATACCATCCTGATAAAAATCCTGATGATAAGAATGCCGAAGAAAAGTTTAAGCAAGCAGCTGAGGCTTATGAAGTATTGAGTAATTCTGATAAAAAAGCACGTTACGATCAATTTGGTCATGCAGCCTTCGAAGGTGGCGCTGGTGGATTTGGCGGTGGCGGCATGAATATGGAAGATATATTCAGTCAATTTGGTGATATTTTTGGCGGTGCATTTGGCGGTGCATTTGGTGGAGGTTTCGGTGGAGGCGCTAGTCGTGGTCGAGTTAAAGGAAGTAATCTTAGAATCCGTGTAAAACTTTCTTTAAAAGAGATCTTAAATGGTGTAGAGAAGAAAGTAAAAGTAAAAAGAAAAGTTCAAGCAGTAGGAGTATCATATAAGACTTGTTCGACTTGTAATGGTCAAGGTCAGGTAATGCAAGTTACTAATACAATTTTAGGTAGAATGCAAACTGCAAGTACTTGCCCAACTTGTCAAGGTGCAGGACAATCTTTAAATAATAGACCAGCTGGTGCAGACGCTCACGGGTTAGTAGTTAAAGAAGAAAATGTTTCTATAAAGATTCCACCAGGTGTTACTGATGGTGTACAATTAAAAGTTTCCGGTAAGGGTAACGATGCACCTGGTAACGGTATTGCTGGAGATCTATTGGTTGTAATTCAAGAAGAAGATCACCCACATTTAAAACGTGAAGGAAGTAATTTACATTACGATATGTATGTTAGTTTTTCTGAAGCTGTTTTAGGTGGTTCTAAAGAGATAGATACTTTAACAGGAAAAGTTCGAGTTAAAATTGATAACGGTGTACAATCTGGTAAAATATTACGCTTACGCGGAAAAGGATTACCTAGTTTAGATGGATATGGTAAAGGTGATTTATTAGTTCATGTAAATGTATGGACACCAAAAGAGCTTACAAAAGAGCAAAGACAGTTCTTTGAAAATATGAAAGATGACGAAAATTTTAGGCCAGAACCTTCAACTGGTGATAAGTCATTTTTCGAGAAAGTAAAAGATATGTTCTCTTAATCAAAAGTTAAAATTTATATTAGAAAACGACATTTATAATAAAATTTTGTTTTTATTAAATGAATTTTTATATATTTGTCGGGTTGAGCGTAAAGCTCAACAACTTTTTCTTTTTCATAGCAATTTTCCCACTCTATTAGAGTGGGTTTTTTTATACCTTTTGGTCACCAAAAAATAAGTTTAAAAAAATATAAAAATATTTTACATTTTTATACAATATCAGTAGTCGTAAATCGTTATGATTTTGTATTACTGGTTTAATAGTACAGTAATATTTCTTTTTCATAGCAATTTTCCCGCTCCCTATTTAGAGAGCGGGATTTTTTTTCATCATATTTAAACGTATTTTTGCAATTAAGTAGACCATCTTATCGCTTAATATTTATTGAGAGGAAAGTCCGGACACCATAGAGTATCATAGCGGATAACATCCGTCCAGCGTAAGTTGAGGACTAGTGCAACAGAAAGCAAGTACAGTTCGGCTGTAGTGAAATCAGGTAAACTCTATGAGGTGCAATGCTACGTATATTGAAGTTTGAGAACTACTCGTTCGATTTCAAGGGGTAAGCAGCTAAAGTTATGCAGCAATGTTATAACGCAGATAAATGATAAGAATCCGTTTTACGGTTACAGAATCCGGCTTATGGTCTACTTTTTTTGTAAGAATTTCACCTGCTTTTCGACCATTAGTCAAAACCAATATCAAAGATGAATAATTTCTGGTATTTTGAAGATGTTAACTTGTTTAAAATTTTGTGTCCGCATAAGTATCCAGCTTATAAAAAAACGCACGATCTAAGCATCTATAAAAAAAGTGATTACATCTATTTTGAAGAAGATTCTGCAAATAAGATTTATCTGATAGATAAAGGAAAAGTAAAAATCGGTTATTATACCGAAGATGGCGAAGAAGTGATCAAAGCCATTTTATCTAGAGGAGAAATTTTTGGTGAAAAAGCAATTTTAGGTATAGATAAGCGAAATGAGTTTGCACAATCTATAGACAATAGTACTTCAATTTGCCCTGTAAGTAGAGATACTATGTATAATCTAATGAGAGATAATGTTTCAGTTAGTTTTAAAATATACAAGTTTATTGGCTTACGTATTAAAAGATTAGAACGCAGATTAGAGTTACTACTTTTTAAAGATACCAAAACACGATTATTAGAATTTTTGAATGAAATGTTCGAAGATTATGGATATGATTGTGATAAGACAGGCGATAAAGTTATTTGTCATCCTTATACTCAAAAAGATATAGCTTCGCTTATTGGTACATCTAGACCCACCCTGAATATTCTTTTAAATGAATTAAAAGAAGAAAGAATCATTAACTTTAGTAGAAAAGAAATAAGAATTTTAAAAAAAGTGGCTTAATGTAAGCTACCTAACATTTTATTATTCTTTATCAGTTTAAATTTGAATATAATTAATATTAAAATTGATAAATATGTTAAAAAGGGTTTTCGCGATAGCATTTATAGCTATCAGTTTAGTTATTAGTTCATGCTCATCTGATGATGATGGCGGACCAATAAATGCAAATCTTACGTTAAACATTAACGGATTAGAAGATTTAGGAGCAAATTTTGTGTATGAAGGTTGGATTATTGTAAATGGAGCTCCGGTTAGTACAGGAACATTTACTAGTACTGCCACTGGACAAACATTTTCTGTTGATGCAACTCAATTAGCTGCTGCTACCAGATTTGTATTAACTATTGAACCAGCAGGAGAAACGGGTACTGCTGCTGCTACGCCAGCTGATACGAAATTACTTGTTGGTGATTTTAGTGGTACTACAGCCAATATATCAATTGGTACTGTTACAGATTTTAATTCAATTACTGCATCTGGTCAATTCTTTTTAAGAGCTCCTACTGATGAAGCTGCAGGTACTGGAAATAATGGTAATGATGAAAGCGGTATTTGGTTCGGAATACCGGGAGCACCACCAACACCATCTTTGAACTTACCTACTTTAGAGGCTGGTTGGAAATATGAAGGATGGGTAGTTGTAGACGGAGTAGGTCCTTTATCTACGGGTACATTTACAGCTTTTGATACTGCTGATGATAACGCAGGCGATCCAAATTCATTTAATGGTACCGAGAATGCTGGCCCACCAATTCCTGGCGAAGATTTCTTTAATAATGCTCCAACAGGGTTTACATTTCCTTTAGATATTAGAGGTAGAACTGTGGTAATTTCTATTGAGCCATCGCCAGATAATTCACCAGCACCATTTTTACTAAAACCATTATCAGGAACTGCAGGTAACGAAACAGCTCCAACAACTTACGATTTGAGTTTTAGTAACGGCTCATTTCCAACAGGAAGTGTTTCCAGATAGGTTTTGTTTTGTAATAATTTGAAAATGTGATACCAATTTGGTATCACATTTTTTGTATTAGATTTGTAAGGGTTTTTATTAAATCACACTAAAAGATAAACATTAAAGATTATGGATAAAAAGAGAAGAACTTTACTATGGAATGTGTTATTTTTTGCATTTCTATTTTTTCTTTTTACGCCTTACAGTCTAGGTACCCGTGCAAAATTAACTCAAGGATTGACTTATTTAAAAAGTATAATATCTTCACCAGAAGTTACTGACTCTAATAATAGAAAAACACTTGACTTTTACAATGTTACTTTAAGTGGAGTTCATAATGCTACTAGTATTAATCTCGATGAGTTAAAAGGAAAAGTTGTTTTTATCAATCATTGGGCTACTTGGTGTCCACCTTGTAGAGCAGAAATGCCATCGTTAGATAAGCTATACAAAGACTATAAAGACAAAGTTGCTTTTGTTTTTTTAACTACTGATAATAAAAGGCAAGTAGAAAAATATTATACTTCTAATAATTTCAATCTACCTACGTATAATTTACAATCTAAACTTCCAAGTCAAATTGATACTAGAAGTTTACCAGCTACTTTTATTTTAGATAAAAACGGAAAAGTTTCGATAGAAGAATATGGTCCAGCAGATTGGAATACAGGTAGGGTGAGAGAAACTTTAGATGGCTTGATTGCGGAATAGAAAACCCACTAGCGTTAAGAAACTAGTGGACTTCTAAGCTAAAATTTTATTCATATGTATTCATTTATAATTTTTAAGGGCATTCTATATACTTTACCTTCGTTTAAAGCTTTTACATAAACTTTTTTGTAATTCAATCTACTTTTAACTAAACTTTCTAGCTTAGAATTATTAGATTTTACTGATAGAATTACTATTTCACTATTACTATTTAAAGTGAAGGAAATTTCTGCCTTAATGGTTTTGTCTGATATTTTATCAGTTGTATCTCCTAAAAATGATACAATTTGAGTACGTAATTCTCTATTTACTTTAGTGTCATCAGTGGCAGAAGCAAATGAGATAGAAAATAACATTAGCAGAGCGGTTGCAGTAATTAATTTAAGTCTTTTCATGATGGATTATTTAAAATTAAACATTTATAGATAAGACTATAAGAAAGTAAGAAGTGTTACTCTAAAATCACCTATTTAACTTTACTTTAATACTAATTAACTAAGATTAACTATTGTTAAGATTCTTTAACAATTTGATCCAATATGTTAATAATTATGGAACATCCCTTTTCAATTTCTTTTTTTGAAATAGTAAGTGGAGGCGTAATTCTAACAGCTTTATCTTCGAAAAGTAGCCAGAATAAAAGCAATCCTTTTTCTAAGCATTTTAAAATTATTTTTGAAGCTAATTCAGAAGATTCGACCATTAGAGCTAACATTAACCTTCTACCTCGAATTTCTAAAATAGCTTCATGTTGTAACAAGTCTCTAAAGAGCTTTTCTTTATCTAAAGTTTGATCTATTAGATTAGAAGCATTAATTTCTTGTATTGTTGCTAATGCAGCAGCAGCTATTACTGGATGCCCTCCAAATGTGGTTATATGGCCTAATTTAGGATGATGACTTAGTGTTTGCATCATTTGTGTATTAGCTATAAAAGCACCTAGAGGCATGCCACCACCTAGACCTTTACCAGTAATAATAATATCTGGTATTGTATTGTAATTCTCAAAGCCCCAAAATTTGCCTGTTCTTCCAATACCAGTTTGAATTTCATCTAAAATCAATAAAGCACCAACTTCTTCACATCGTTGTTTAACTTTTCTTAAATAATTATTATTTGGTTCTATAAATCCTGCACCACCTTGTATAGTTTCTAAAATTACTGCAGCCGTATTATTTGTGATTTTTTCTAATTCAGCCTCATTATTAAATTCAATAAACTTAGTACCAGGAATTAAAGGTCTATAAGCGCTGTTTTGTTCTTCGGCTCCACAAACACTCATGGCGCCTTGCGTATTACCGTGATAAGAATTTTTAGCAGCAATGATCTCATATCTACCCGTAAATCGTTTTGCTAATTTTATAGCACCTTCGGTAGCTTCTGTACCAGAATTGGTGAGGTACACACTATCTAAATTACTCGGTAAAGTATTAACTAAAGTCTTACATAATTCAACTTGTGGTTGCTGTATAAATTCACCATACACCATTACATGTGTGTACTTATCTAACTGATCTGTGATCGC
The DNA here is from genome assembly GCF_057837205.1 of Maritimimonas rapanae. Taxonomy (NCBI): domain Bacteria; kingdom Pseudomonadati; phylum Bacteroidota; class Flavobacteriia; order Flavobacteriales; family Flavobacteriaceae; genus Maritimimonas; species Maritimimonas rapanae. Next base: position 1,041,320 of record NZ_JBYQFI010000001.1, read on the forward strand.
TTTTTTAATACTTAGAGGATTATGACCTAAACTATTAGCAGAAATACCTGCAATAAAATCTAAATATTCATTTCCGTCAGTATCATATATGTAAGAACCATTGGCATGGGAAATTTCTAGAGCTAAAGGATGTTCTGAAGTTTGTGCTTGATATTTAAAGAAATCAGTCTTCATTAACTTTAATTTTCTTCAATTTTGCTAACTTTCTCTACAAGTTTTTTTGGTAATTCATCATCAGATTTTTCTCGACTAACTGTTGATGTATCATCCTTAATAAAAATAGCATTTTTAGTTAACGGTCGTTCATTTTCTCTCCAAACGAAGCCTTTTAATTTTCTCACATTATTAGGAAGTTGAGATGGCGGATAGGTTGCGCCATCGGGTTTTGTTAAAAATCGTGCTTCTTGAATTTGACTATCCTTAAAAATAAATTTCATAGAACTACAAGTGGTTTTATCGATACCGATTAGTTCATTCGTACTTTCATTACGAGCATAATAGATCATCTCGCCATTACCAATAATATGTACATCATGTAAATCATTATCAATAAATTTCCCTAATAAATTTCGACCTCTAATCTGATTAAATCCAGCTGAATCTTTCTGAACTATAAAAGCATTACGTAATACTTTTAAACTGTCTAACTGCTCGGTTTTTGTATTAGATAAAAGATGAATTGTATCACCCGTTATTTGATTATTTTCTGACCACAGTACAGGTTTTCTGAATAATTTTGTAAGCCCAGTAGATTGATTAGCATGAATCGAATCACACTTCCCACTAAGGTTACTTTTAAAAATTTTTACTCTATTAAATGCGCGAATTATCCTATTTTCTGGTTTACCAGTTGCTAATAAAGTGTCGCCATGCACATACATTGAATCTTTATCAACCTCCATAATAGCAACAGCTCGATCCACTACATAAGCAGAATCTAATTGCTGAAAAAACTCAGCATAACCTCCTCTAATAATGGAATTATTGACAGTATCTTTTAGTTGTATGTTCTTAGTAGCAGAAGCGTAGCCTTTATTTCTGTCATAATATAAGCTATCAGCAGTTATCTCACGATTTTGATGTACTATTCGAGAATTCTTGGTGAAGTGAGAAATATTTTCTTTAGTATCATAAAATCCATTTTCGGTGTATATAAAATTTTCTTCACCAGTAATAGTTGATGGTCCAAATAAATAGGTTTTGCCATTACTGGTAAAGTATTCTAAATGATTAGATTCTAACACATAATCAGGGTTCGTCAACACAACATCTGATTGTGCTTGAAATTTTGAACTTTGCAAATAATAATTACCGGTTCTACTTTCTAAAACATTAGCTGTATCTCTAATTTTTGCTCCACTTCTGTAATACAATAATTGTTTTAACCTGTCAAAGCGTAACGTATCTGTAGTTAAGGTCATCAACGGATCTTTTAACACCACATTACCCCAAGACAGTGCTCTTTTGGTATTACCGTTGTATTGTACATATCGACTCGTTTGAGTTATAGTATCACCTTGATTTAATACTACATCACCAAAAGCTTCTAAAACATTATTCTTTCTATAGTGAATAGCTTTTTTACTACGAAGTGAAATACCTTCGTGTTCTACGTAGACATTACCTAATAAAATAGTAGCACCAGGATATTTCTCTTCATCTATAGTAGAATTATCAGCATGTACAATATGTATGCGTTTTTGCTGCGCAAAAATTACAATAGAAATGGTTAAGAAAAAGATGCTAAACAGTAGTTTTTTCAAGCTAACTATAATTTGCTACAAAACTAAGGAAAAAGCAACAAGTTGTAACCGATTAAAACTTTTTAAGAATTGTTTATGATTATCTTAAAATAGTTTGCTTCCTATCTGGCCCTACAGAAACAATTTTAATAGGCACTTCTAGTTCCTTTTCAATAAAATCTATATAAGCATTTAAGTTTGGTGGTAATTCGCCACCAGAAGTCATTTTAGTTAAATCTGCTTGCCAACCTTTTAACTCAATATAGTTAACTGAGACATTCTCAGGTTCAATATTATATGGTAGGTGGGTTATTTCTTTTCCTTTATAAATGTAAGAAGTACAGACTTTTAAAGTGTCGAAACCAGAAAGCACATCACCTTTCATCATCATTAATTGTGTAACACCATTCACCTGCACAGCATATTTTAATGCCACCAGATCTAACCAACCACATCTACGCGGACGACCAGTTGTTGCTCCAAATTCATGACCCACACGCCCCATAGTTTCACCATCTTTATCAAATAATTCTGTAGGAAATGGACCAGAACCAACACGTGTTGTATATGCTTTAAAAATACCGAATACTTCTCCAATTTTGTTTGGCGCTACCCCTAAACCAGTACATGCACCAGCAGCAGTAGTGTTAGAAGAAGTAACAAATGGATATGTACCAAAATCGATATCTAGCAATGACCCTTGAGCTCCTTCTGCTAAAATAGTTTTACCACTTTTCATGGCCTGGCTTAAATATTCTTCGCTATCTATAAATTTTAATTCTTTCAATGTATCGATGGCGTTACAAAACTCTTTTTCTAACTCATCAATATCATATTGAATGTCAACTTCAAAAAAATCAAGCATTTTGATATGTTTAGCAGTTAAGGCTTTGTATTTTTCTTTCCAATTGTCAAGTTCTAAATCGCCAACACGCATCCCATTTCGTCCGGTTTTATCCATATATGTTGGGCCAATTCCTTTCAACGTAGAGCCTATTTTAGCTTTTCCTTTCGATGTTTCTGAAGCAGCATCTAATAATCGGTGTGTAGGTAAAATTAAATGTGCCTTTCTAGAGATTAACAATTTAGATCTGTAATCAATATTATGAACTGATAGATTATCTAATTCTTTCTTAAAGATAACAGGATCTATTACAACTCCATTCCCAACAAGGTTCATAGCATTTTCATGGAAAATTCCTGAAGGGATTGTATGTAATACATGTTTGTTACCATCAAAAATTAAAGTATGACCTGCGTTTGGCCCACCTTGAAAACGCGCAATAATATCATAGTCTTTAGTTAGAACATCTACAATTTTACCTTTCCCTTCATCACCCCATTGTAGTCCTAATAGTAAATCTACAGCCATGTAATTTGATTATTTTTTTTGGTTTCTTGAGCCATAGAAATAAAGTGAATGTTTTTCGATCTTCACATCGAAAACTTCTTCTATGGTTTTTTTAATGATTTGAATTCTTGGATCACAAAATTCTATAACCTCACCTGTATCCTCTATAATTAAATGATCGTGTTGTTTATCGAAGTATGATTTTTCGTAATGTGATTGATTTTGCCCAAATTGATGGCGTCTTACCAAACCACATTCTAATAATAATTCTATGGTATTATAAAGCGTAGCACGACTTACACGATAGTTTTTATTCTTCATATAGATATATAAAGACTCTATATCGAAATGATCATTATGATCATAAATTTCTTGAAGAATAGCATAACGTTCAGGAGTTTTTCTATGCCCGTTATTTTCTAAGAATTTAGTAAAAACATTTTTTACAATCTCTTGATTCTTACTATTTTCTACTTGTTTTACTGCGCTCATAATTACCGAACAAATTTACATTTTAATTGAAATATTTATGGGCAGAAGACCTAAAAAGATTAACAACTTGTAAACAAATTAATTTAATCGCTGAACCTTATCTATACCCTCTATATTTTTAAGACGGGCAACTAATTTTTTTAGCTGTGTATTATTTTTTACACTAATAGCGATTTTGCCTTCAAAAATACCATCATTACCAGCAATATTGATACTATGTATATTAACATTCATACTATTAGAGATAACCTTAGTTACTTCATTAACTAACCCCATATTGTCTAAACCAGTAATTTTTAGTGTTACCTTATATTCTTGTTGTGAAGAATCAATCCATTTTGCAGGCATAATCCTATATGCGAACTGAGATTGTAAACTTATAGCATTTGGGCAATTTTGCTTATGCACTTTTATGCCATCATTAACGGTAACAAAACCAAATACTTTATCACCAGGAATAGGGTTGCAACAATTCGCAAATTTATAATCTAATTTATCTTCTTCTTTACCGAAAACCAATAGATCGTATTTATTGGTAACTTCTTGAAAAGAGGTGTCTATATTATTTGGTGATGGGCGTCGTAATCTATTTTTAAAGAAGCTATAAATTGCATTACTTCTTTGAGCTACATAATTTTTTAATTGTTGATTTTCTATAGAACCATTACCAACCCGATAAAATAAATCTAAACTTGTTTTTAGTTTAAAATAATTTACCATCTCGTTGATGGTCTTCTCATTCAACTGAATTTTTAGATGACGTAATTTTCGTTCTAAGATCTCTTTCCCTTCGGCAGCTATTTGCTTTTGCTCATCTTTTAATGCAGATTTTATTTTAGATTTTGCTCTAGCAGTTTTGGCTATATCTAGCCAGCTTAATTTAGGCTTTTGCGAATTAGATGTAATAACTTCTACTTGGTCACCACTTTTTAATTCATAGCTTAATGACACAAGCTTTCCATTTACTCTTGCTCCTCTGCAGCGCATACCAACTTCGGTATGAATGGCGAATGCAAAATCTATAGATGTAGCACCTTTTGGGAGTGATTTAATATCTCCTTTTGGTGTAAAGACATAAATTTCTTTGGCATATAAATTTAGTTTGAACTGCTCAACAAAATCTACAGCATTTACATCTGGGTTTTCAAGTGTTTCTTTTAATCTATTTAGCCATACTTCTAACCCAGATTCTTTTTCATTTGAATGCTTATACCTAAAATGTGCTGCATAGCCTTTCTCAGCTATTTCATCCATACGCTCAGATCTAATCTGTACTTCTACCCAGCGACCTTTACTGCCCATTACTGTAATATGTAAAGATTCGTATCCTGTAGATTTTGGCTGCGAAATCCAATCACGTAACCTGTTTGGATTAGGTCTAAAGTGATCTGTTACGATAGAATATATTTTCCAAGCATCAAATTTTTCACGTTTTTCGGTTGACTTGTAAATAATTCGAATAGCAAATTTGTCATAAACTTCGTCAAAGGATACATTTTGAACCAACATTTTTTTGCGAATAGAGTAAATAGATTTTGGTCTTCCTTTAATCGAATATTCTAACTTTTCTTTATCTAACGAATCTTTAATAATATTGGCAAACTCTTCGATGTATTTATTTTGTTCCTCTTTACTTTCTTGAATTTTAGTTTTTATATCGTTATAAACTTCTGGTTCAGTATACTTTAAACCCAGATCTTCCAATTCAGTTTTTATATTATACAACCCTAAACGATGCGCAAGAGGAGCATAGATGTATAAAGTTTCGGAAGAAATCTTTATTTGTTTTGGCTGTGGCATAGCATCCATAGTTTGCATATTGTGCAATCTATCTGCTATTTTTATTAAAATAACCCTCACGTCATCATTCAACGTAAGCAGCATTTTTCTAAAATTTTCTGCTTGTACTGATATGTTTTGATCTTTACTTAAATGAGAAATTTTAGTTAAACCATTAACAATCCTAGCTATGGTTTCGCCAAATAATTGCTCAATATCTTCGAAAGTATAATCATTAGAATCTTCAACAACATCATGAAGAAGGGCAGAAGCTATGGAAATAGCCCCAAGACCAATTTCGTTTGCAACTAATTTAGCTACAGCTATTGGGTGATAAATGTATGGTTCACCAGTTTTTCTTCTTTGTTCTTTATGGGCATCGGCAGCTATATCAAATGCCTTGCGAATCATTTTCTTATCTTTTGGAGATAAGGTTTGATAAGTTTCGCTTAACATATCTTTATAGCGCTTGGCTATCTCTTTTTTCTCTTCTTCTAATGTTGCAACATAAGCCATAGATTAAAAGTAGTACAAAGATTTATACTGCACAAGCTATTTTAACGGGATAAATTTTGAACTCTTTGTAGAAGTGTTGGATGTGAATAATGAGCAAAAACATAACTTTTGTGAGGAGTTAAATTGCTCAAATTATTAGTTGATAATTTTTTTAATGAAGAAATTAAAGACGAAGCATTATGGTGCTTCTTGGCATAGTCATCTGCCTGGTATTCAAATTTTCTTGAAATATAATTCATTATTATTCCAGTCAATTCAGAAATAGGAGTGTAGAGCACGCCAAATGCAATAAGACTAATATGAAAGCTAGGTTTGTCAACGCCTAAAGCATCAGCTAGTAATTGATTGCCGATAAATAAGGATAGAATATATAAAGTAAATCCTGTGGTTAAAATAGAAACAATCATATTAAAAATTACATGTTTCTTCTTGTAATGGCCAACTTCGTGAGCTAATACAGCAACAATTTCGTCTGGTTCAAGATCATTTATCAAAGTATCATACAAAACAATCCTCTTTTTTGAACCAAAACCTGTAAAATAGGCATTAGCTCTAGATGAACGTTTAGAACCATCGATCACAAATATTTTATCAAGATTAAAACCAGCTTTAGTAGCAAAATCTTCTAATTTAGCTTTTAATTCGCCTTCTTCTAAAGGTGTTTGCTTATTGAATAACGGAACTATTAAGGTTGAATAAAATAACATCATAAATATTGAAAATGCAGCTATAAATATCCAAGTATATATCCAGAAATTTTTACCAGTGATTTGATAAAACCAAACTATTAGTGCTAGTATACCCCCACCAAGAATGATAGTTAGTAACCAACCTTTTAACTTATCTAAAAAGAATAGCTTTTTAGTTGATTTATTGAAGCCATATTTTTCTTCGATTACAAAAGTCTGATAATAGGATAGAGGAGTGGTTAAAATATCACTTGCCAACATTATGATACCAAAGAAAATCAGCGTAATTACAATTTCGTTTGAACTGAAACTTCTAGCTAAATTATCCACAAACGCAAATCCATCTAAATAGAAAAAAGCAATGGTAGCTATAAATGATACTATTGAAATTAGCATTGAAAACTTAAAGCTTTCCTTTTTATATTGTTGCGATTTTTGATAACGTTCTTCATCATAGACATCTTTTAATTCATTTGGTATTTCATCATCGAAATGCTTTGCATTTATAATATCTAAGTATTTGTTAACTAAAAAATTAACAACTAGTATCGTTATAATTACTCCAAATAAAATTTCTGCTGTCATTTACTTGTTTTTAAGTATTCTTTTAGAGAAACGATACTTACGTTTCCAATATTTATTATTTAAACTAGATTTAATTACTCCTTTAGATGTAGAGCTATGCATAAATTGATCATTACCCATATAGATACCAACATGTCTATATTTAGATGTGGGTCTAAAGAATACTAGATCACCAATTTTTAAGCTACTTTTTTTAACCTTTTTACCTTGTTTGGCGATTTCTTTAGTAGTTCTTGGTAATTGAATATTTAATGCATCCCTATAAACTTTATTTACATAACCAGAACAATCGAAACCTCTTTTATCGGTACCTCCGTATTTATACTTGGTACCCTCATAAATTTTAAATTGAGCTTCTAATTTATTCCTTACTAAAGATGTTTTAGTATTCTTTGTACTACCACAGCTAGCAAAAAAAGCTGTAACTAATAAAATTGCTAAAAATCGTACTTTCATAAATCAACTAAAATTACGTTGCCTTTTAGCTTCAAAGATCAAAATTCCTGCCGAAACAGATACATTCATAGAATCAATTTCACCTTGCATAGGTATAATAATATTTTGGTCGCTATTCTCTAACCATTCATCACTTAACCCAGTAGCTTCTGTGCCTACTATTATGGCGCTTGCTTTAGAATAATCTACTGTCTGATATTCTTTCGAAGCCGTTAATGCTGCACAATAGATATTAATATTATTTTCCTTTAAAAAGGAAATAATTTCTTCGCTTGTCCCAGTAGCAATTTGATTCGTAAAAAGGCATCCTACACTTGAACGAATGATATTAGGATTGTAAATATCTGTTTTAGGATTTGCAATCAATACAGCATCTAAATTAGCAGCATCAGCTGTGCGCAATAATGCACCAATATTACCTGGTTTTTCAGGGGCTTCAGCTACTAATACTAAAGGATTACTCTTTTCAAATTTTATAGATGAAAGTGAATGTTCTTTACTTTTAAAAATAGCTAAAAGACCTTCGGTAGAATCTCTACGAGCTAATTTTCTATAAACATCTTTACTAATTTTTGTAATTTTTGAAGGAAGAATATTGAATGCTTTGAACTCTTCTTCATCAATGATTTCGGCACAAAACAATAATGATTCTAATGTATAGCCTCTTTTTATAGCTAATTTTATTTCTCGCTGTCCTTCAACTACAAACAAGCCCAATTTTTTACGTACTCTCGATTTTTCTTGCAGCTGCAGAATATCTTTTACTAATTGGTTTTGTATGCTTGTTATTTCTTTATACACCCCGAAAATTTGTCAAAAATATAAAAAGCTCCCGAGAAGGGAGCTTATATAATTCATTAAAGAAAATTTTATTTACTACTATATTTTTCCATATAGCGTTTATGTAGTTTGGTTTGATGTGTTTCTAAACTAATATCACGCCCTTGGATGAATGCTTTATCAATAATATTCGTTCGCATATCTAATGCATCTCCTTTAGAAATAAATAAGGTAGCGTCTTTGCCAACTTCTAAACTACCGGCAATATCATCAATCCCTAAAATTTTCGCAGCATTTAAGGTTATCATTTGTACAGCTTTTTCTTTATCCATACCATGAGCAGCATAAGTACCTGCATAGAAAGGTAAATTACGAGTATTCATACGATCCATTTGACCTTCCATTTCAATGGCAACAGTTAAACCTTTATCTGTTAATTGTTTTGCCAATTTAAAAGTACCTAAAGCATCATGATCTTCTGCCCATGGTAAACGATGAGGACGAGGAACTAAAACAGGAATATTAAGCTGTTTTAGTAAATCTGATACTAACCCAGCTTCATCGGCATGCACCAAAACTAAATTGTTAATACCTGCATTTCTCGCCCAATTTACAGCATCTACAATAGCTTTTTCTCTAGAAGCATGAATGTATAATTTTTGACTTCCGTCTAGAAGACCTTTAACGGCTTCGTATGGTAGATTTTTCTCTTTTTGCCCTTGGTTTAAATATGCCTTGGCGTTAGTAAAGAAATTTGCAATCTCATCTACTTGTTTTTTGTAGTTTTTACTCGGCTTAAATGCTGGATCTTCACCTAGCCACCAACGTCCTCGTTGAAATACTCCTGGCCAATTGATATGAATACCGTCATCAACTTTTAAGACAGCATCTTCCCAATTCCAAGCATCTAATTGTACAATAGAAGATGTACCAGATATTCTACCGCCTCTGGGCGCAATTTGAGCAATCAACACACCATTTGGGCGCATGCTTTCAACAATTTTAGATTCAGCATTATATGCTATTAAACTTCTTATGTGTGGAATTAAACTTCCCACTTCGTCAAAGTCTCTAGTAGCTCTTACTGCACCAATTTCTGCTAGTCCTAGTGAGGTATTTGTAGCTATAAATCCAGGATATACATGCTTACCCGATGCATCTATAACTGTTGAAAAGTTACTTGCAGTAGCACTACTAGCGCTCCCAACATAAGTTATCTTGCCATTATCAAAACCAATTGCAGCATTTTCTAGAACTTGGCCATTGCCGATATGTGCTGTAACGCCTGTAATCAATATAGATTCACTTTGTTTTGGTGCTGGTGTTTGTTGTGCAAAACTTAAAGAACTCACCAACAATACCGAAACGAATAATATTTTTATTAAATTTTTCATGTCTATAAATTTTTATTGTTGATAGATTAGAGTGTCACAATGTAAAGCTTCCTTTTTCTTAGTTTTAGGAGTCTGTGTTTTCATACCCTTGTTTTTTGCCTTCAACATCATATTAATAAGTTGGTTACGTTCCTTTTTGATTGCCTTGTCCATTTCTGGAAGTTTCTCCAGATCATAATAGATAGTACCTTCGATCATCGTTTTTTCTGCTTTGGTATAAATAGACATTGGATGCCCCGACCAGAGTACTAAATCTGCATCTTTGCCCACTTTTACACTACCAACTCTATCATCAATGTGCAACATTTTCGCAGGGTTAAGAGTTACAAACTTCCAAGCATCTTCTTCAGAAACGCCACCATATTTTACTGTTTTGGCAGCTTCTTGATTTAATCTTCTAGACATCTCTCTATCATCTGAATTAATGGCAGTTAAAACACCTGCCTTATGCATAATTGCTGCGTTAAACGGAATAGCGTCATTTACTTCATACTTATATGCCCACCAATCTGAAAAGGTAGAACCTGCAACACCATGTTTTTGCATTTTATCTGCAACTTTATAACCTTCGAGAATATGAGTGAATGTATTAATGTTAAAGTTGAATTTTTCAGCAACTTTCATAAGCATATTGATTTCGCTTTGCACATATGAGTGGCAGGATATAAAACGCTCTTTATTTAAGATTTGAGCTAATACTTCTAATTCTATATCCTTACGAGGTGCTTTGGTTCTAGCTTTAACTTTGCTAGACAATTTATTATACGCTTTCCAAGTATTATCGTATTCTTTTGCTCTTTGAAAATAATCAGTGTAAACTTGCTCAACACCCATTCTGGTTTGAGGGAAACGAATATTTACATTATTGCCCCAATTACTTTGCTTTACATTTTCACCTAAAGCAAACTTAATGAAAGGATCAGCGTTCGGATTTATTAATTTATCAGCTGTTTCGCCCCATTTAAGCTTAATTACTGCAGATCTTCCACCAATTGGATTAGCAGAACCATGCAATATTTGAATTGAGGTTACACCTCCAGACAAGTTTCTAAATATGTTGATATCATTATCATTAACTACATCTTCAATAGTTACTTCAGCTGTAGAATTATGCCCAGCTTCATTAACAGCAGCTGTTGCTATATGAGAATGTTCATCGACAATACCTGCAGTTAAATGTTTACCAGTTGCATCTATTTCTCTAGCTCCATTTCCCGAAAGGTTTTTACCGACTTGACTTATTTTTCCATTTTGAATAAGTACATCTGTACCTTCTAAGATACCATCAGATTCATTAGTCCAAACAGTTGCGTTTTTAAATAAAATTGTTTCTGCCTTTGCCTTTTCGTTGAATCCATAGGCCGTGTTGGGATAAGATACAGGTAATACTATTGGAGTATCATCTTCTTTAGCTTCCTTTTTAGCTTCATCTTTCTTATCACCAGTTTTTTTAATAGCTGACCATGAGGTTGCGTTACCATTAGTTAATGTGCCTCTACCTGCGAGATTATCTGAATCTGTTACAACAGCATTCAATCGAATAAATTCTGTAGCTTTTTCGTTTTTAGGAGCAAAAAAGATGTTAACCCATCCTCCTTTATATGTAATCTTACTTGAAACTTTCGTTGAATCCTTTTTTAAAGTAATCTTAGGTTTAGAAATATCACCTCCGATATTTAACTTATAAGAATTTCCAGCAACAGAAAGGTCATATTCACCTCGAATATCTTTAACAGACATGTCATTAATTACATTTTTATAACCCTGTATCCAGTTTTCATATAAGGTAGATTTTTTATCAAAAATATCACCAGAAGTAATTAAGAAATTAGCAACGGAACCATTTTTTAAACTACCTAGTGTATTACTTTTTCCTAATAGTTGTGCCGGTACAGTAGTTAAAGCTTCCAGAGCCTTTGTTTTAGTTAAGCCATGTTTTATAGCATTACTAAGGTTAGTATTAAAATCAGTTATCTTTTTTAGACCAGAACTGGTTATAGCAAATTGAACTCCATTTTCAGATAATATCTTTGGATTTGTAGGTGCTTGATTCCAATGGCGCATATCTTTTAATTCTACTACAGCGGCATTTATAGGATCACTAACATCGTATGCAGCAGGAAAATTAATTGGTAAAATATAACTGGCATTGGTATTTTTTATGGCATCTATTCTAGCATACTCATCGCCACCACCTTTTATAATATAATTTACACCAAACTCGTTAGCAATTTTATCTGCCCGTAAATCATTTGCTAAACTACCTGCATCGAAAATTTGAGGTAAGTTTTTATTTTTGTTGAAAGCTTCTAAAGATCTATCTTTTGAATCTGAATTACCATTCGCATACCATTTAGCATCATGATACACCTGACGGACTAATGCCATTGCACCCATTAAGGATGTAGGATATGATTGCCTTGAAGAATTACCTTTATTAAATGAAAAGTGTTGAGCAGACTTATCACTAAGGATGCGTTTATCGTCCCCAACATCAGTATTCAAGGCCACTAAAGTTCCGGTTCCTCTAATAATTCCGTCTTGAAAATGTGTGTTTACAACTCCAAAACCAGCTTTCACCAATTCTTTAGCTTTTTTGCTATCAAATTTTAGTTTGTCTGTAGCATTGATTTCTGGAGTGATATGATCATTCCAATAATACCCTTTTCTACTGGCATCATACTGTGGACGTTGCCCTTGGGCATTTTTACGTTTAGGTTTTTCTATGCCGAAATCAGAATAAATATCTATAAATGAAGGATAGATATGTTTCCCGTTAAGGTCAACCATTAAGGCATTCTTAGGAATTGAGATATTAGTACCAGTAGCTACTACTTTACCATTTTTAATTAATAATGTACCATTTTCAATTACTTGAGTAGGGGTGACATAAATTTTTGCATTGGTTAAAGCAGTGTAGTTTTCGTTTTTGGTTTTTACACCATCGTTTTTAGGGAAATACTCTTGTGAAATCAAATGATTCGATTGAAAAAGAAAGAACACAAAAGCTAACCCAAATAACAGATTAAAGTTAGTTTTTTTCATATTTGAATTAAGAAAGTTAATTATTCTATAAAGATAAAAGTATAAACTGTAAGAGTTAATCATTTCTAAAAATTAACATTTCTTTAAGAGTTATTCAAAACCATACTTTTCTCTATACGCCACTAGTAGACCAACCATGTTGCTATAGCCTTTAATACCATCTTGTTGTTGATTAGCTTTTAGGTAATTATCATAAAAGAGTTTAAAAAAGGGCTCTGCCTTGTTTTGATATGATCTCCAAAAATCTTGAGATTCTCGTATGTTCTTTTTTATCCCTAACGGAATACTGTCTATTAATTGTTTACCAATAATAGAATCTTTACCATAAGTTGCCGCTACAGCATAGCGCAAAGCAGTTAAATATCCAGAGTATTGATAGTAGAATTGATCACTCTTAGTTGCCGCTAAAAAACCAATAAAGTTTGCTTCACTTTCTGATGCATACCCTAACTGATGTGCAACTTCATGACTAGTAATCATTGGTAAGCTAGGCTTCGGCACTAAATAGTCAACTTGTGCTTCACCTGAAAAGGGATTAAAATAACCCGAAAAACCCATATAAGTTAATGGTAAACTAAATAATGATTTTTTTAAAGATTTGTTGTTGTAATCAAAGCCATTATAAATTTTATTTAAGTTAGTATAACCTCTTTGTACCTGATTGAAAATTTCTTCTTTAGATTCATTAACTATCACTTTTAATGTATCATTACGCGTAATTTGATAGTGTACTTCTTTTGTTTTTTTAATGAGGTCGTTAGACAGATCAATCAAATCCTCTAATAGATATTCTTTTTGTTCAAGTTTTAATGAATTAAATAAGGAATCACGGTGATAATTGATGCCCCATAAAAAATGGAATAAGAAATATATAATAGAGACAAAAGCTCCTAATTTGAAAAAGTTGTTTTTCAAATTTTTTAACCCACCTTTAAAAAATTGACAAATTGAAATTATAAGAAAAATACCTAATAAGAAGTAATAAACATCTCCTATAGAGAAAGGAATCCAGCCGAGAATCACTCTAAAAATCTTAGAAACCCATTGGTAAATGCCATTCGAATAATAGTGTTCTACGGCTATTGGAAATCTTGAGATAATTGAAATAAACAATAATTGAATTAAAAAAAATAAAGTAAGAATTCTATATATTTTTTGTTTCTTCATCATCCAAAAATAGCTAAATAATCTTTGGTTTAAATTTTGATATACTTATTAACAAAACTTTCACTTGTTAACAGAATCTGTCAACAAATAAAGTTCTAACTTAGAGAAAAAATTAGCTTTAAAAAATTACATTTGCGTGATGGAAAACTTACAACCAATTCGCACTAAAAATATTAAAAAAGGAACTCTAATCAACCTTGAAAAGGGTAAGCTCCCTCCTCAAGCAGTTGATTTAGAGGAAGCTGTGTTGGGTGCAATGATGATCGATAAAAAAGGAGTTGATGATGTGATCGATATTTTACATGCAGACGCTTTTTACAAACAAGCACACCAAGATATTTTTGATGCGATGTTTAAGTTGTTCAATTCGTCAGAACCTATCGATTTATTAACTGTTTCTAATCAATTGCGTAAAGATGGTAAGTTAGATGGAGTTGGCGGCGATTTTTATTTGGTTAATCTTACACAAAAAGTAGCTTCTTCTGCTCATATAGAGTTCCATGCACGTATTATTTTACAAAAATATATTCAAAGACGTTTAATTTCTATTTCTAGCGAAATTATTGATGAAGCCTACGATGAAACCTCTGATGTTTTTGACTTATTAGATTCTGCTGAAACTAAACTATTTGAAGTTACTCAAGGAAACTTAAAGAAAAGTTCTGAAGCAGCGGAAGGATTAGTATCTCAGGCATTAAAAAAGATAGAAGAAATTTCTGGTAAAGAGGGTATGAGTGGTATTCCTTCTGGTTTTACGAAGTTAGATGCATTAACATCTGGTTGGCAACCTTCTGATTTAGTGATCTTGGCAGCAAGACCTGGTATGGGTAAAACGGCATTTGTCATGTCTATGGCAAAAAATATGGCTATCGATTTTGATATACCTGTTGCAATTTTCTCTCTTGAGATGTCATCAGTACAATTAATTACGAGGATGATCTCCAGTGAAACTGGAATTTCATCTGGTAAGCTTCGTAAAGGAGATCTAATGCCACATGAATGGGAGCAATTAAATGTAAAAGTTAAGAACTTATCGAAAGCACCTATTTTTATAGATGATACACCATCATTATCAATTTTTGATTTACGTGCAAAAGCAAGACGTTTGGCTTCTCAACATGATGTTAAAGCCATTGTAATTGATTATTTACAATTAATGACTGCTGGTACCGCAACAAAAGGAGGAGGAAATCGTGAGCAAGAAATTTCTACTATTTCACGTAACCTAAAAGCATTAGCTAAAGAACTAAATATACCTGTTATTGCATTATCGCAGTTATCTCGTGCAGTTGAAACTCGTGGCGGTAGTAAACGCCCATTGTTGTCTGATTTACGTGAGTCTGGAGCCATTGAACAAGATGCTGATATTGTTTCCTTTATATTTAGACCAGAGTATTATGGTCAAACTGAATGGGATGACGAAGAAAGAACTCCTTGTGAAGGACAAGCAGAATTTATAGTTGCAAAGCATAGAAATGGTGGTTTAGAGAATATTAGACTAAAGTTTACTGGTCATTTAGCACAATTCTCAGACTTAGAAGAAGCTTTTGCAACAGAGTTTGAATCTAAAATGAATATAATACCTACCGATACCTTACCAAATGCCGAAGATGTCTTTGGCTCACCAGATGATGGTGATGTTCCATTTTAAATAATTTGTATGCGTAGGTTTCTTGTTATAGTATTTTTATTTGTGTATGGTGTTAATTATGCATCTTTTATACTGATTCCTATGGATGAAGTAGCACAAAAAAATCATCTAAAAGCATATGGTATCACCTATTTTTCTTTAGAGAAGGGCATTGATGTTAAGTGGTTGCTAAATTATAGAGGTGGCTCTTTTTTACTAGAAGATCAAGAGATTTTCCGTAAAGAATGTACTATTAGAGGTGTTTCTTACGAAGTTATTTCAGATACAGAAGCATTGCAGATTTTAGAAGAGATAGAGAGTCCTTCTAAAAATATGGAAGCAGTTATTTTAGAAAAGGCACCAAAAATAGCTGTGTATTCACCAAAAGATAAGATGCCTTGGGATGATGCAGTAACCATGGTGTTAAATTACGCCGAGATACCTTACGATATTGTTTATGATGAAGAAGTGCTGCAGGATAAATTATTATTATATGAATGGTTGCATTTACATCATGAAGATTTTACGGGTCAATATGGTAAATTTTATGGCTCATTTAGAGCGGCACCTTGGTATATAGAAGGAAAACGTTACGCGGAGAATTTAGCTAAAAAATTAGGGTATTCTAAAGTTTCGCAGGCTAAATTAGCTGTTTCTAAAAGAATTAGAGATTATGTTATTGGTGGTGGATTTATGTTTGCAATGTGTTCTGCTACTGATAGTTTTGATATTGCTTTAGCAGCAGACGGTGTAGATATATGTGAGTCCATGTTCGATGGTGATCCTTCAGAAAGTGGATATCAGCAAAAAATAGATTTTTCTAAAACCTTTGCCTTTAAAGATTTTGAATTAGTTCGTAGCCCTATAGAATATGAGTTTTCATCTATAGATATGACTCGCAAAAGAAGAATTCCTAGAACCGAAGATTACTTTTCTTTGCAAGAATACTCAGCTAAATGGGATCCTGTACCAACAATGTTAACACAAAACCATACGCAATTAGTAAAAGGTTTTATGGGACAAACAACAAGTTTTGATCGCAGTACAGTTAAATCGAATGTATTGGTGATGGGAGAGCATAAAGCCAATAGCGAAGCAAGATATATACATGGTGTAAAAGGTAAGGGTATGTGGACTTTTTATGGAGGGCATGACCCAGAAGATTATACACACAGAGTTGGCGATCCAAAAACAGAACTCGATTTACACCCAAACTCACCTGGGTATCGATTGATTTTAAATAATGTATTATTTCCTGCGGCAAAGAAGAAGAAACAAAAAACATAAAACCTCCTAAAAAATAAATTTTAAGAGGTTTATGCCTTTTTCACAGTCATTAAGTGTTTAGCAATTCCTGAAATTCAGTTATTACTACCCTAAAAATATCCTAACCATTTTAAGAGAACTGCAAAAAGTATGATACTCAATCCAGAAATGAATAAACCCTTAACTACCCGATCCCAGAATTGACTATCTTTATTAAATAAACTTTTTCTTTCTTTATTATTGTACTGCATAGGGTTTAAACTTGGTTAGGATTCAAACGTTAATACAACAAATGTAGTAGCTGAAGCCTTATAAAAAAAGGGCTTATGCGAAATACAGGAAAAATCCTGTACAAAAAAAGGGAATTTTCCCCTTTGCTTTTTTCATAAAATTTACGTATCAACTAATGTATGGTTTTTGTATAGGTACATTCTTCTTTATTCTAGATAATTGTTCGGTTATTGTAGTTCTTTAATTTTAACTAAATCAAATGATTATGATAAAAAAAATTACTTCATTAATTATTTTATTGATGTTAGTTACATTTGGGTATTCCCAATCACTACCATTCAATTTCGATGAATCTACCGACCCTTTATACTATTTTACTTGTTTTGACTGTTCTTTCACTATAACAACCGACCCCGATGATGCTGGTAATGCCGTAGGACAAATTGTAGGAGGAGGAGGTAATTTTGATACAGCCCAGACATTAAATTTAATGGAGAATATTGATTTGTCTGATGATAGTAATAATACTATTACGTTTAGAATTCGACCTGTAAATGGAACAGGCAGTGGCTCACATTTATTAAAGTTTGAAGGCGGAACGCCAATAACAGAACTTCCATTTACTACAACTGGTACTGATTGGCAAACAGTTACAATAGATTTTCCTTCAGGATTAGGGAATTATAGCAATCTGATTATTTTTCCAGATTTTAATAATTCAGCAATAGATACGTATTTAATCGATGACATCGCAGGAGGAACCAATGTTCCACCACCTGCTGATCCTACTGCTGAATTCCCTATCGACTTTTCGACAGCTGAAGATACGTTCAATTGTTTCGACTGTAGCTTTAGCATCACTACTGATCCTTTAGATGCTAATAATGAAGTAGGATCAATTGCTGGTGGAGGTCTTAATTTTGATACAGCTCAATTAAATTTAGGCACAAATTTAGACCTATCTGATGATTCAAATAATACTATTACTTTTAGAATTAAACCAATTAATGATACAGGTAGTGGTAGTCATTTGTTAAAATTTGAAGGTGGAACTGGTCCAATTGTTGAATTACCTTTTACTACAACGGGTACAAATTGGCAAAATATTAGCTTAGATTTTGGTGCAGGGTTAGGAAACTATGATTTAGTAGTAATATTTACTGACTTTAACAACAGTAGTAGTGATACATATTTAATAGATGATATTGCGGGCGCTAAAAATATAGTACCAGTAGCTGATCCTACAACACCAGCTCCAACACCAACAACATCCGATGGAGAAGTATTTAGTGTATATGGTGATACTGGTGGTTTTACAAATATTTGGGGTAATGATTATCAGTTTGGGACTCTTGTAGACGAACCTGATTTAGACGATACTGCTGCTGTAAATAGAGCATTTAAGGTTGATTTATCAATAGCTGGTTTTGGCCAAGGTAGAGTAGCTGAAGAAGATATCTCACCATATGGATATTTAAATTTTGATTATTGGGCATCGAGTAACGCTACAGATTTTAAAATTTTTCTAATTAGTGGAACTGATGCAGGTGCAAAAGTAGAAACGACATACGAAGTTGGGGTAGACGAAGCAATAGTTTTAGAAACATGGACAAACGTTAGTATACCACTTTCTCATTTTATTGGTCAAAATTTTGATGTCAGCGAATTTTTACAATGGAAAACAGATGTTTTAACTATTAGGCCGGGCATTATACATCTAGATAACATTTATTTTTCAATAAATAATGTTTTGGGAATAGCTGATTTTGATTTTACCGAAGTTACTGTATACCCAAACCCATCAAATAATAAATGGAACTTCAATTCATCATCTGAAGTATTATCTGATGTTGTAATCTATAATATTTTAGGAAAAATGATAAAAAGAATTAAACCAAATTCATTAACTGCAGAAATTGATGCATCTTCTCTTGCACAAGGCTTGTATTTCGCAAAGATTTCTTCTCAAGGAGCAGAAAAAACAGTTAAGCTTATTAAGAATTAAGTAGTATTTGTTATAATCCCCTTTTTGCAAAAGCTGTAGAATCTATGATTTAGATTTTACAGCTTTTTACAATAAAAATTTTGGCATAGTTTTGGTCAATAGACTAATGAATTAATTATTAAATTAGCCATAACTATGGATTCAGCCACAATATTTAGTATTCTTTTAGGCATCGGTCTTGCTGCTTCGGTAGGTTTTAGGGTATTTGTACCCTTATTTGCTTTAAGTATCGCATCCCATTATAATATCATTCCGCTTAATGAAAGTTGGGAGTGGGTTGGTGGTACACCTGCTATGATTGCATTGGGTATAGCGACTGTAGTTGAGATTGTTGGATACCTAATACCTTGGTTAGATAATGCGCTAGATACTATTGCTGTTCCTTTGGCGGCCGTTGCTGGTACAGCAGTAATGTTATCTACAGCTGCGGGTTTAGATCCATTAGTGACTTGGTCGTTAGCCATTATAGCAGGTGGTGGTACAGCCACGGCTATAAAAACATCTACATCTACAACGCGATTAGCTTCTACGGCAACAACAGGTGGTATTGCAAATCCTGTGGTTTCTACTGTTGAAACAGGTTCTTCAATCATTATGTCTATACTAGCTTTTGTAGCACCTGTGTTGGCTATTATTTTGGTAGTTGTTGTTCTTTGGTTAATGTTTAAAGTATTTAAGTGGTTCAAACCTTCTAAAAAAGTAAGCGAAACGTAAATTATTTTCAGATATTTGCAGCTTAGTTTTAGAGATGGCACAAAAACCAAGCATACCAAAAGGAACAAGAGACTTTTCACCTACCGAAGTTGCAAAACGTAATTATATATTTTCTACGATTAAAAGGCAATTTGAGTTATTTGGTTTTCAACCAATTGAAACACCAAGTTTTGAAAATTCTTCTACCCTTATGGGAAAATATGGTGAAGAAGGTGATCGATTGATTTTTAAGATTTTAAACTCTGGAGACTACTTTGAGAAATTAAGCGACAGGTTACCTAAATTCTACTATAAGTTTTTCAGTAAGTTAATAAAGAATAAAGTAATTAAAGGATCATATGAAGATTTAGGGAATTTTATTAATGAGTTTAAAGAGGACAGTATATCGTTTAAGTATTTAATTGATACATTTTTCTTAGATGATAGAAATGTAGATGTTGTTGATGATTATTTTTTCAATGTTGGAATAAAAGTTATTGAAAACTACTCAGATAGATTTCATGAATTAGATGAGAAATATTCTGAAAATGTGGAAATAGATTTTGAAGATGATGAAACGTTAATGAATATTTCGTTCAATGCTTTTGGATTATGGATTAAAAATTTAAACTCAAATAAAATTAGTAGTTATATATCCGAAAAAGCTTTGCGTTATGACCTAACAGTACCTTTTGCACGTTATGTAGTGCAGAATCAAAATGATTTGGTATTTCCGTTTAAGCGCTACCAAATGCAACCCGTTTGGAGGGCTGATAGACCTCAAAAAGGACGTTATAGAGAGTTTTATCAATGTGATGCAGATGTGGTTGGTAGTAAATCACTTCTACAAGAGGTAGAATTTATTCAGTTATACGATGCTATCTTTTCTGATCTAGGTATTGCTACAACTATTAAACTAAACAATAGAAAGATATTATCTGGTATTGCCGAAATTATAGGTGCCAAAGATAAACTGATAGATTTTACAGTTGCTCTAGATAAATTAGATAAAATAGGTGAGGAGGGCGTTGTTAAAGAAATGTTGGCCAAAGGTATTTCTGAAGGTGCTATAGCCAAAATGAAACCGCTTTTTAATTTATCTGGTAGTAGTGAAGAACAATTAGATCAATTGAAAGGCATCCTTTCTGCCTCCGACGAAGGTTTGCAAGGTGTTAAAGATTTACAATTTGTAATAGAAAATGTAACCAAACTAGGTCTTTCGTTATCTAACCTGCAATTAGACGTAACCTTAGCTCGTGGATTGAACTATTATACGGGTGCAATTTTTGAAGTTGTTGCGAATGATGTTAAATTAGGTTCTATCGGCGGTGGTGGACGTTATGATGACCTTACGGGAATCTTTGGTTTAAAAGATATGAGTGGTATTGGTATTTCTTTTGGATTGGATAGAATTTATCTAGTTCTTGAAGAATTAAATTTATTTAAACAATCAGTTGAATTGCCAACACCTAAGGTGTTGTTTTTAAATTTTGGAGAACAAGAATCTATCTATTGTTTAGAAGCACTAAAAAGCTTCCGCGAAAGCGAAATAAAAGCAGAGGTTTATCCTGATAATGTCAAGATAAAAAAGCAGATGAACTACGCTAATAAACGCGAAATTGAGTATGTGGTATTAGTTGGCGAATCTGAATTAGAGAATAAAAATTATACATTAAAAAACATGAATTCTGGTGAACAAACTACTTATGATCTAAGTACTTTGTTACAAACAGTGAAGAATTCGTAATTTTGTAAAAAATATAGACATATGTTTGAAGGAAAGAATGGTAAATGTACAGTAGAAGAAATGGGTGATGATCATTTATTTACATCTGCAAAGACGCCTTTACGCGATGATGCATTTGATATTTCTGATGAAGAAAAGATACAAGCCATTGAAGAAGATATGGCACATATACTTCATAAGTTAGGGATGGATCTAACAGACGATAGCCTTAAAGGCACACCAAAGCGTGTCGCTAAGATGTTTGTTAAAGAAATTTTTGGCGGATTAAACCCTAAAAACAAACCGAAGCCGTCAACTTTTGATAATAACTATAAGTATGGTGAAATGCTGGTAGAAAAGAATATTACAGTGTATTCTACCTGCGAGCATCATTTGTTACCTATAGTTGGTAGAGCTCATGTAGCTTATATTTCTAATGGAAATGTAATTGGTTTATCTAAGATGAATCGTATTGTAGATTATTATGCAAAGCGACCGCAAGTACAAGAACGCTTAACCATGCAGATTGTTCAAGAATTACAACAAGCTTTAGGTACAGAAGATGTAGCCTGTGTTATCGATGCAAAGCATTTATGTGTGAATTCTAGAGGAATTAGAGATATTGCAAGTAGTACGGTTACTTCAGAGTTTGGTGGTAAATTTAAAGATGATGCTACTAAAAGAGAGTTTTTAGATTATATAAAGCTAGAGACTGATTTTGGAGATTAATTTTATGTGATTCTGAACTTGTTTCATAATCACATCCTATAAATTAATTGTTTTATGAGAAGCTGAAATAAATTCAGCTTGACGGTGAATATTATAAGTTAGATAAAAATTCCATCGTGTCCACTCCATCAGCATAATCAGTTATAGATGGCTGTTGTGTTTTTCCAAACGAAACAGCATTTTCTAAACTATTGCTAACAACACTTTGAATTTGTTCTTTTTCTTCCTTCAACCTTATATTTAAAGAATCTAGGTCATCATAATATTCGTAGAACAAACTCGAAATAGGTGAGGCGTAGCTTGAATCTTCCTTTAACATTAAGAATCCGTTTTCTAACAAATCGAATTCACTCATTAAGTAGACAGCTTTGTTATAATCGTAATTATTAGCATATTTTTTATAATTGATAATGTCTTTATATTCGTAAACAGCACCAAATAACTGATCAAAATCATAACCTTTAGGCACAAATAATTTAGAGACACTTCTACAACCTAATCCGAAATAGCGAAAAATGTCTTCACCTAATCCTACCAATTCCTCTTCTGATTCCTTTCCAGTTAATACTGCTATACTATTTCTATTCTTACGAATGATATTAGAATGTTTACCAAAATAATACTCAAAATAACGGGCAGTATTGTTACTTCCGGTAGCTATTACGGCATCAAAATTCTCTAGTTTTTCTTCAGCAAATGCTATTTTACCTTTTAATTCGGGTTCTATAAGTTCTAAATACTTTGTTATTAGTGGAAGAAAATGTTTGTCGTTAGAAGATTGTTTGACAATAATGGAGTGACCAGAAATCAATACCGATAGAAAATCATGAAACCCAACCAAAGGGATATTACCAGCCATGATAACTGCAATTGTCTTAGTATTAGGGCTTAAATCATATTTAGAAATCCAATTATTTAAGTTGCTTATTGTTAATTCTTTAGACCAGGATTCAAAAGCATATAAAATGTTATCTTCTGTAAACCAGCCATTAAATTCTTGAGCTCTTTTTATTTGTAGTTTAAATGCATCAAAAAATAGATCATTCAATAAAACGTCTTCTTTTTGATCAATTTTTCCTCTTGAAAATTGACTTAAAAATTTTCCAAGTTCAACAAAAGCATTGATTCTGTTTTGTGATAACATTTATTCGTTTTTTCCGTTCTTGTTTTCGTAACTTTGCGACTGCAAATTTAATTGAATTTAAGTTATGGCAATTATTATAACAGATGAATGTATAAACTGTGGTGCTTGTGAGCCAGAATGCCCAAATACTGCTATTTATGAAGGTGC
Source organism: Maritimimonas rapanae (assembly GCF_057837205.1). Taxonomy (NCBI): domain Bacteria; kingdom Pseudomonadati; phylum Bacteroidota; class Flavobacteriia; order Flavobacteriales; family Flavobacteriaceae; genus Maritimimonas; species Maritimimonas rapanae. The sequence goes on from NZ_JBYQFI010000001.1 coordinate 1,064,887, forward strand.
AGACGATTGGCGTTATAAAGACGGAACTTCTTTAACAGGAAAAGTTGTTTTGCCAAATGGAAATGAAGTAGATGCAGAAGAAGTGCAAGAGCCTGTTTCTGATGAGATCTATTATATTGTTCCAGATAAGTGCACTGAATGTAAAGGATTCCATGAAGAACCGCAGTGTGCAGCCGTATGCCCTGTTGATTGTTGTGTACCGGATGAAGATAATGTAGAAACAGAAGAAGAATTATTAGGTAAGCAGCAATTTATGCACCCTGAAGACTAGTTGATACTAGAAGTAATGATTATATGAATCCTAAACTTTAAAAGTTTGGGATTTTTTTATTCGATATTTTAAAGGATATTTATATCAAATATAAGTAATGAGTCAAATAATAATTCAAGGAATACAATTTGATGAAAAATCATCTTACCAGAAAGGGCCAGCATTAGCACCACCAATGATAAGGGAAGCGTTGTATTCTGGTTCTATGAATCTATTTTCTGAAAGCGGAGTTTCTATTGAAAACATGGTGAATGATAAAGGAGGTTTTAAAATCTCTGATTACTTTGAAATAGAAAAAATAACCAAGAACCATTTAAATAGTAAAATTTTAACTCTGGGTGGTGATCACTCTATTACTTACCCTATAATTAAAGCTCATCAAAAAAAATATCCAAAATTAGATATCCTACATATAGATGCACATTCTGATTTGTATGACGATTATGAAGGAGATAAATATTCACATGCATGTCCTTTTGCTAGAATAATGAAAAACAAACTAGCTATAAGATTAGTACAAGTAGGGATAAGAACATTAAATGATCATCAAACTGAGCAGGCAAAAAAATATAATGTAGAAGTTCATCAAATGAAAAGTTTAGATATATCATCTATTCCAAAATTTGAGAATCCTTTATACATCTCTCTAGATATGGATGCTTTTGATCCTGCTTTTGCACCAGGAGTTTCTCATCATGAACCAGGAGGCTTATCATCTAGACAAGTTATAGAACTAATTCAAAATCTAGATGCAGAAGTTGTAGGTGCAGATATTGTAGAATACAACCCCAATAGAGACTTCCAAAATACGACAGCATTTTTAGCTGCCAAAATGATGAAAGAGATTGTTGCTAAAATGGTATAAAATATAAAACCGAGCAAAATGCTCGGTTTTATATTTTCAAGGCTCTAGACTAAAAACTAAAAGTTAATCGACTAAATAAATACATACCATCAGACCCCATTTGAACAGAGTCAGCTAAACCACCTTGATCTGTCCACCCATCGAATTGTGGGGATGGATATTTATTAAAAAGATTGTTAGCCCCAACCGTTAATTTAATAGCATCAGATAATTGATACCCTAGGTTTAAATCAACTGTCATCATTGCTTCATAAGTATCTGTAGCTACAGCAAATAATGCATCAGCTTCAGCTTGTGTAGTAGCTGGTGAATCAACCCATTGAAAATCTTGCAAAATCACTTCGCTAAACTGTGTAAGTGTTACACCAGCATCAAATTTAGAGGTAGAATAACCTAAATTTAGACCAAATTTATAGTCTGGAGCAGCGGCTTCAAGATAAGCTTGAGAAAAAGGACCAAAAAATGTAAATTCATTTAAATCACCATTATTGATCTTTTCTATTTTAAGGTTATTGAAATTACCAACTAATCCAGCTTTAACTTTTCCTTCATCTCCAACACTTGTTTCATAACCTAAAACGATATCTACACCTGTAGTTTTTGTGTCTACACCATTGGCAAAAAACTGCGCTGCATCTACATTTAAAGGACCTAAAATAGCTTGGTCAGTAAAATTATCTGTCAAAATAATTCTATCGTCTACAGATATGGAATAGGCATCTACGGTAGCAGAAAACCCTCCTTTTTTAAATGTAAAACCAATACTTGCATTTAATGCCTTCTCTTCATTTAGGTCACCTATACCAAAAGCTCTTGTCACTGTACTATTATTTGCTGAAAGTAATGAAGGTACAGATTGACCAGCAACAATATTATTGAATATTAAATTATAATACAGTTGAGCTAAAGATGGAGCTCTAAAACCTGTCGACATAGAACCTCTTAACGAAAGAGCATCACTAACTTTTATTCTACTGGCTAGTTTAAAATTAAAGGTGCTACCAAAATCACTATAATCTTCAAAACGAATAGCTCCACCAACCATAAAAGATTCACTAATATTCAATTCTGTATCAAAATAAATACCATAATTAGTCCTACTTCTGTCTACTTCGTTATCTGGACTGTACCCAGGAAATCCCTGTGAGCCTCCAGGTAGCTCATCTCCATTAGAATCAGTAGCGGGTGTTTGTACAGCTGGGTTTGATAAGAAAATACCATTATTATCATATAAACCATAAGAAGCTTCTTCACCAGCAAAAATTCCAAAACGCTCTGTTCTATATTCTATACCAAATGCTAAACTTAAACCAGAGGATACATCTTCAAAATACTTGTTAAAATCTAAACCTGTAGTATTTTGAGATAGATAATGACCACCTGCATCGAAATCAGTAGGAGAGGCATCTTTTAAAGAAGCATTATTACTTCCTTTTATAAAATAATGAAAATTGTTTTTTCCATAAGTATTGTTAAAATCTACATTCCAGTCGTTTTTCATTTCATGTCTTATACCAGCAGAAACTGATACATCAGTTATATTAGAAGTTATTCTTGGAGTGAAACCATTTGGATATAAACTTGGCACTGATCTATTATCGCCATCCGCAAAGCTACTTCTTGAAAAAGCATATGCATTAGTATCTCTAAAATTTCTTCCACCAAAAGCATATACTTCAGTTTTATCATTTACTGGTAAATATCCATTAATCATAAAATTGAAACCATCAATTCCAGCACTACCATAACCTTTTCGCCATGAAAATCCAGGCCTTAACGTATTTTGCTTAGATAAAAACTCGGTTGTAAAATTTATGAACCCACCATTATCACCTAATGAGACACCATAATTGGCATCTACTTTAACAGTCGCTCCATCAAAACTTTTTTCTTTTCCATCAAGCCTGTTTTTTCCTTCTACATTAAACAAAGTTTCACCTGTAGCTTCAGCCCAACCATCTCCAATAGCTGTACTATAAGCACCATAGGTTATGCCTCCAGAAAAGGTATCTGTTTTATCTTTTAATACAATATTGATAACACCAGCAATAGCATCAGAACCATATTGTGCCGATGCTCCATCACGTAATACTTCTATTCTTTTTATTGCTGAAGCAGGAATTGCATTTAAATCCGTACCAGAGTTACCACGACCTCTAGTGCCAAAAATATTGACTAATGATGATTGATGCCTACGTTTACCATTGATTAAAACTAAAGTTTGGTCAGGACCTAACCCTCTAAGTGAAGCAGGTACAATATGGTCAGCACCATCAGACCCAGATTGTTTAGTAGCATTAAATGAAGGAGCGGCATATTGCAAAATATCATTTACTTCAACTTTACCAGTTTTTGTAGATAAATCTGCTACATCTAGTACATCGACAGGTACTGGAGTATCGGTTGCAGTTCTTCTCGGACTACGTGAACCAACTAATACAACTTCATCTAGTTGTTCACCGCTTGCTAGGGTTATATTAACAACTGATCTTCCATTGATTACTACTTCTTGAGCTTGGTAACCAACAAAACTTATAACTAGTACAGCATTGTCTGCAACTGTTAAAGAATAATTTCCATCAAAATCAGTAGTAGTTCCATTTGTAGTTCCTTTTTCGACAACACTTGCTCCAGGTAGAGGAGCATTGTCTGAATCGATTACTTTTCCTGAAATTTGGTTCTGTGCGGAAGCTACAGTAAAGCTTAAAAAACACAGAATTGCCATTAAGTAAAATTTTCTCATGAATTAATTAATTTTTGATTAGTACAAACGAATATACTGCTTCTTTTTTTAACAGTTTTAATTAGGATATCAATTCAGTATATAAAACAAACTAGTATATTTGCACCGCTAAAAATTATACTTAATGAAAGCCGGAATTGTAGGATTACCAAACGTGGGTAAATCAACCTTATTTAACTGTTTATCAAATGCTAAAGCGCAAAGCGCAAACTTTCCTTTTTGTACCATTGAACCAAATATTGGTGTAGTTAATGTACCAGATAAGCGTTTAGAGAAATTGGAAGAATTGGTAAATCCTGAAAAAGTATTACCAGCTACTGTAGAAATAGTTGATATTGCTGGTTTGGTAAAAGGTGCTAGTAAAGGTGAGGGTCTTGGGAATCAATTCTTGGCAAATATTCGTGAAACTGATGCGATTATACATGTGTTACGTTGTTTTGATAATGATAATATAGTACACGTTGATGGTTCTATAGATCCTATAAGAGATAAAGAAACTATCGATATAGAATTACAGTTAAAGGATCTAGAAACTGTAGAAAAAAGATTAGAGCGTGTAAAGCGTACAGCTAAAACTGGCAATAAAGAAGCTCAAGCTGAATTGGTGGTTTTAGATAAAATAAAAGCTACTTTAGAAAGTGGTAAATCGATTAGATCGATTGAGCGAAATGAAAAAGAAACTGAGTTTATACAATCACTTCAATTTATTACTGATAAACCAGTATTATATGTGTGTAATGTAGATGAAAGTGCCGCTAAAGATGGAAATGCATATGTAGATAAAGTAAAAGAAGCTATTGCTGATGAAAATGCAGAAGTAATCATTCTAGCCGTTGGTACAGAAGCTGATATTACTGAATTAGAAACCTACGAAGAACGCCAAATGTTCTTAGAAGATTTAGGCTTAGAAGAAGCTGGAGCTTCTAAATTGATTAGAGCTGCTTATAAATTATTGAACTTGCAAACATATTTTACTGCTGGTAAAAAAGAAGTTAGAGCTTGGACTATTAATATTGGGGATACTGCACCACAAGCTGCTGGAGTTATCCATACAGATTTTGAAAAAGGATTTATTCGTGCCGAAGTAATGAAATATGACGATTTTGTAACATTAGGTAGTGAGGCCAAGGTTAAAGAAGCTGGTAAGTTAGCAGTTCAAGGTAAAGAATATGTTGTGGCTGATGGAGATATAATGCACTTTAGATTTAATGTTTAAGTTTATTCTATGCAATTTGAACTTAAAGGATTAGATGAAAATAGTAAAGCTAGAGCGGGAGAAGTAACTACAGATCATGGTGTTATCGAAACACCAATTTTTATGCCTGTTGGTACGGTAGCTTCTGTAAAAAGTGTACACCAACGTGAGTTAAAAGATGATATTAATGCAGATATTATTCTTGGTAATACTTATCATCTTTATTTACGTCCTCAAACACCAATCTTAGAACAGGTTGGAGGTTTACACAAGTTTATGAATTGGGATCGACCAATTCTAACAGATTCAGGTGGTTACCAGGTTTATTCTTTATCTAATAATAGAAAGATCAATGAAGAAGGAGTGAAGTTTAAATCTCATATTGATGGTTCTTCACATTTCTTTTCACCAGAATTTTCAATGGATATTCAGCGTAGTATTGGTGCCGATATTATTATGGCCTTTGATGAGTGCACACCATATCCTTGTGAGTACGGTTATGCGAAGCAATCTATGCATATGACGCACCGCTGGCTGCATAGATGTATTGATCATCTGGATAAAAATCCAGAAAAATATGGCTATAATCAAACATTCTTCCCTATAGTTCAAGGAAGTACTTATAAAGATTTGCGTAAACAATCGGCAGAATATATTGCTTCAGTTGAAGCAGATGGTAATGCGATTGGAGGACTTTCAGTTGGCGAACCTGCTGAGGAAATGTATGAAATGACTGATATTGTTTGCAATATCCTGCCAAAGGATAAACCTCGTTACTTGATGGGTGTTGGTACCCCAATAAATATCTTAGAAAATATTGCATTGGGTATAGATATGTTCGATTGTGTAATGCCAACTCGTAATGCTCGTAACGGAATGCTATTTACAGCTCATGGTACTATCAATATCAAAAATAAAAAATGGGCAGATGATTTTTCACCTATAGATGAAATGGGCATCACTTATGTAGATACTCAATATTCTAAAGCTTATCTGCGACATTTATTTGTGTCAAAAGAATATTTAGGTAAGCAGATTGCTTCAATTCATAATTTAGGGTTTTATCTATGGTTGGTTCGTGAAGCCAGAAAACATATCTTAGCAGGAGATTTTACTACTTGGAAAAACCAAATGGTAAACCAAATGGATAAACGATTGTAAGTGCGAAAGCTCGACAGATATATACTAAAGAAATATTTCACTTCTTTCTTTTTTACACTGCTTATATTAATACCAATAGCAGTTGCAATTGATATATCTGATAAAATAGGGAAGTTTTTAGCACATTCTGACCTTGGAACAGCGGAAATAATTAATGATTATTATATACCATTTATCATATTTTACGCTAATACTTTTATGCCATTAGCACTTTTTATTTCTACAATTTTATTTACGTCAAAGCTTGCTAATGATACAGAAATAGTTGCCATACACAGTGCAGGAATTTCATTCACACGTTTTTTAAGACCCTATTTTATTGGTGCTACTATTATTGCATTAGTGGCATTTGCAGCAAATCATTTTATAGTTCCGAAAACGAACGGAACTTTTGAAGAATTTCAAGACAATTATACTAGAAGAACAAAAAAGTCAAAGACTTTTGTATCTAACGTTAATTTACAACTCACACAAAATGATTTTATTTATATAAGAAGTTATGACCTAAAAAGAAATACAGGTTCAGATTTTTCTTATGAACACTTTGACGGATTAAAATTGAAGTATAAACTAACATCAAAGAGTCTTAAATTCAACGAAAAAGATACTACTTATACGCTGTCAAATTATAAAAAGCGTTTTGTCTTACCAAAGAACGATAGTATTTATTCAAGTCAAAAACTTGACACTGTTTTTAATTTTAAGCCTCAAGATTTATTATATACAAGCACAATAGCTAAAGCTATGAATTCTTACGATTTAAATAGTCATATCAATAAATCTGAAAAAAGAGGAGTTAATAACTTGAATCAATATAAAGTTGAATTATATAAGAGAACAAGTTTGCCCATATCGTCATTTATTTTAACAATAATTGCGGTTGCATTAGCATCAAAAAAAAGAAGAGGTGGTGTTGGTATTAATTTGGCACTTGGTGTTACAATTATGTTTTCTTACGTTTTCTTTCTTAAGGTATTTGAAGTACTAGGGTCTGGTGCAACTTCCAACCCGTTATTTATGGTTTGGTTGCCCAATGTGCTTTTCGGTATTTTAGCAGTTTATCTTTATATGAATGCTAAGCGATAAACTAAAACATAATCTACATTTACATCTATTAGTTTTTATTGCTGGTTTTACAGCAATTCTTGGCGAACTGATAAGTATTGAAGCTTTTTCACTTGTTTGGTATCGAATGGTAATTGCAGGAATTTTAATGTTTATTTATATTAAAATTACCAAAATTAACATTGTTATTTCTAAGAAGAAATTATTACAATTTTTAGGAGCAGGTGTTATTATAGCTTTGCATTGGATTACTTTTTTTGCTTCTATAAAAGAAGCTAACATATCTATAGCATTAGCTATGTTTTCTACTGGTGCATTTTTTGCTGCTATTATTGAACCTGTCTTTTATAAGCGAAGAATAAGAGGATACGAGCTGTTATTTGGTTTATTGGTAATTCTCGGAGTTTATCTGATAATTGATAGTGAAATAAAATACTTGACAGGAATTCTTTTAGGAATCTCTTCAGCTTTTTTTTCTTCTTTATTTGCAGTAATCAACGGACGATTTGTAGAAAAAGAGGATGCCACAGTTATTTCATTTTATGAGTTTATAGGTGGTGTAGCTTTTATTAGTATATACTTGGTAATCTTTGGTGTTGGATTTGATGAAGAATTTTTTACTTTAAAATCTAGTGATTGGCTTTATATATTTATCCTCGCATCTGTTTGTACAGCCTACGCTTTTATTGCTGCAGTATATATTATGAAGTTTATAAGTCCATTTACAGTAGTTTTAACATATAATCTTGAGCCAGTTTATGGTATTATTTTAGCCTTACTTATTTTTGGTAAAAATGAAATTATGAGTGCTAATTTTTATTATGGAGCTATCCTTATTTTAGTAACAGTAGTTTTAGACGGATTGCTAAAAAATTACCCAAATTTATTCAAACTAAAAAAATAAGCTCATCTACTCAAAGTTCATATATTTGTACTCCTAACTTAATTAACCCAAATGGAATATTTAGATTTTGAAAAGCCTATTCAAGAGTTGGAAGAACAACTAGATAAGTGCTTGTTGATTGGTAAAGAAAGTGATATCGATGTCTCGGAAACCTGTCAACAGATCGAAAAAAAATTAGAAAAAGCTAAGAAAGATATATATAAGAATTTAACTCCATGGCAACGTGTTCAGTTGTCTCGACATCCAAATAGACCTTATACTTTAGACCATATAAATGCTTTAACAAAAGGTACTTTTATGGAACTGCATGGTGATAGAACTGTAAAAGATGATAAAGCGATGGTTGGTGGCCTTGGAAAGATCGGAGATCAATCTTTTATGTTTATTGGTCAGCAAAAAGGATATAATACGAAGACTCGTCAATACCGTAACTTCGGCATGGCAAACCCAGAAGGCTATCGTAAGGCTTTGCGATTGATGAAAATGGCCGAAAAGTTTGGTATTCCTGTGGTGACTTTAATCGACACCCCTGGTGCATACCCTGGTTTAGAGGCAGAAGAGCGCGGGCAAGGCGAGGCTATTGCGCGTAATATTTTTGAAATGTCTAAGCTAAAAACGCCTATTATTTCGATAATTATTGGTGAGGGAGCTTCTGGCGGAGCAGTAGGCATTGGTGTTGGCGATCGTGTTTTTATGATGGAGAATACCTGGTATACAGTTATTTCTCCTGAGTCATGCTCATCTATTCTATGGCGTAGTTGGGAGTATAAGGAACAAGCTGCTGAAGCTTTAAAATTAACTGCAGCCGATATGAAAAAGCTGAAGCTAATCGATGGTATTATTAGAGAACCTTTCGGAGGTGCTCATAGTAACAGGGAAGAAGCTTTTAAAATTGTTGAGAAGCAAATACTCAAATCTTTTGCAGAATTGCAACCACTATCAATAAAAGAATTAGTTGAAAAACGCATGGAGAAGTACGCTGATATGGGTGTATATAAAGATTAAATTCATTTATGAAAATACTTTCCGCTGAACAATTATATCAAGCAGATCAAGTAACCATTAAAAAAGGTGAAATTACTTCTGCAGATCTGATGGAGAGAGCAGCTACTTTATGCTTTCAGTGGGTTCATAATAGACTTCAAGGTAACACAATACCAATTCGCGTTTTTTGTGGAACAGGTAATAATGGTGGTGATGGTTTGGTAATTGCTCGTCATTTAAAGCAACATGGATACAATGTAACCACGTTTGTTGTGAATTGTGGTAATGATAGAACTCAAGATTTTTTAACGAATTATGAGCGCTTAAAAGAGTTAGGTGTTTGGCCAGAAATGATTACATGTCAAACAGATTTACCTGAAATTTCAGAAAATGATATGATCATTGATGCAATTTTTGGTTTAGGATTATCTCGACCACCAAAAGATCTTATCAAAGAAGTAATTCAACATATCAATAAATCAAATGCGTATGTGCTTTCTGTAGATGTACCTTCTGGTATGTATGCTAGTAAAGCCATCGAAGATAGAGAAGCTGTAGTTAGGGCATATCACGTATTAACGTTTCAAACACCAAAATTATCTTTTTTATTACCTGAAAATCAAGAATTCTTAACTTCTTGGGAAGTTATAGATATTGGTTTAGATGCAGAATTTATTTTTAATGCAGAAGCAGATCATTTTATTACAGAAAAGTATGATGTCTTACCGATGTATAAGTATAGAAAACAATTTTCTCACAAAGGTAATTATGGTCATGCTTTGTTAATTGGTGGTAGTTTTGGTAAAATTGGTGCCATATCGCTAGCCTCGAGAGCTGCATTAAATATTGGTAGTGGTTTAGTTACTGCTTATATTCCTAAATGTGGTTACGAAATTTTGCAGACAGCCTTACCAGAAGTAATGGTAGAAGTAGATGCCGAAAAAGAAATTCAAAAAATAAATTCTAAAGTTGCTGCTAATGCTATTGCAATAGGAGTAGGGTTAGGCACTTCTACTAAAACTTTAACAGGATTTAAAGAGTTTTTATCTAAAAATAAAACTCCTTTGGTGATAGATGCTGATGCTATCAATTTACTAGCAAAAGATAAATCTTTATTAAAATTTATTCCAAAAGGATCAGTTTTAACACCACATCATAAAGAATTTGAGCGTTTAACAGGAAAATGGAAAGACGATTTTGATAAATTAGATAAGCTCAAAAAACTGGCTTCAAAACTGGAGTCTATTATTGTTTTGAAAGGAGCTTATACTGCAATAGCTTATAATGATAAAATATATTTTAATGCTACTGGTAACCCAGCTTTAGCTACTGGCGGAAGTGGCGATGTGCTTACAGGTATTATAACCGGATTAATTGCTCAAGGATATTCATCTTTTGAAGCAAGCGTCTTTGGTGTATATCTACATGGCAAAACAGCTGAGTTAGCCATGAAAGATTTAGTGTTCGAAACATTTACAGCTTCAGATAGTATAGATTACTTATCAGATGCTTTTAAAGATTTGTTTAAAAGAGAGCAATTGCCGCAGCAAGAAGTTAAGCAAGAAGAACAAGGCACAGAAGATACAGAAGCTCATGTATAAAAAAACGACTCAAATTTGAGTCGTTTTCATTTTATATATTCAATTCGTTAAATAACTTTTTTAGTTGAGGATCCGATGGTCTTGGAGCATCTGAACTAACTATATTCCCTTCAGGATCAATTAATATAAATCTTGGTATTCCTGTAATTCTGTAATCTTGTACAAACTGAGAACTCCAATCTTTATCAGCTAGTATTTGAACTCCTTTAAGATCACGTTCGCCTACCATTCTTTTCCATTTATCCTTATTTTTCTGCTCGTCTATAGATAATCCCACGAAAGTGATATTCTTATCATGATATTCTGTTTCTAATTCTTTTAAATAAGGAATTTCGCGTTTACATGGTCCGCACCAAGTCGCCCAAACATCAACATATACATATTTACCTTTAAGGTCATCTAAAGAGATACTTTTGCCATCAATATTCGGATAATTAAATTTAGGAGATGGTTTGCCTTTACCTAAAACCTTTAGTAATTCATGTTTTTGTTGGTAATTAGAAGTTAGATATCTAATAAACTGTTCATTTGATCTATTTTCATAATCTACAAAACCAGAATCAAGATCACTTGCATTTGCAATTAGATCGCCCATAGATTTTTTTAAAGTATTTACTTTTGTATCGAAAACTTCTTTATCTAATTCAAAAAAGGAATTATAATTTTCTAAGCCTTCTTTCTTTTCAAAACGACTTTTATTGATCATATAATTATTGGTACCAGCTCCTAATCCTGCAAAAGAGATAGAGTTCAACAAATCGTTGGCGTCAAAATTTGCTTGAAGATCGTAACCGTTTTTTAAGAATACAAAAGTTTGATTAGGATGATGCTCTAACATGTAGAAACCATCTTTTACAGAAATGGTGTCAGAAAAAGTGCCATCTTCTCTAATTAAAATCTCTCTCTTAAAATCTGGCCCGTTTAAGACCACTTTATCAGAAGATGCATTAGTGATCTTCCCCGAAAGAGTGGCGTAATCTTTTAAAACTTCTTCTTTTTTACAACTTAAAAATGATAGTGTAACTACGAAAAATAATATGAAAATTTTCTTCATTTAGGTCAAAATAATTTGCTCCAAAAATATTGAATTCTGCGTTAAATACCTCTAAAGACAATTAATTTAACTTTTCCTTACAAGAAAGTTAGAAGAATTACTTTTTAATCGTAGAATTTAACAAGTCTTTTAACTTTTGTTGTGAGGGTTTTGGAGCAAAGGCATCTATAATCTTACCTTCTTTGTCAATTAGAATAGCTCTAGGTATATTAATAACATTATAAGACTTTATAAAGTCAGACTGCCAGTCTCTATCAACAATTAATTGAAGACCTTTTAAATTTAAGTCTTTAATAGCCTGTAACCATTTCGATTTATCTCTCTGGTAATCAACAGAAATATTTATAAACTTAATAGCGTCTCCGTAAGTTTTATCTAAGGTTTGTAAATGTGGTAATTCTTCTTTACTAGGTTGACTCCAGGAAGTCCATAAGTTTATGTATACGTATTCACCTTTAAAATCTTTAAGCTCAACAAGCTTATCATTTTTATCTTTAAAAGAAAATTCAGGCGAAATTTTGCCAGGTGCAATGGCCGTTTTTTCGAAGTTGCGTGTTACTTCTTTGCTTAAGGTAAAGGAGAGGGTACCTAGTACTACAATTAACAATAGTAGATTCCTCATGTTTAGCGATTTTGGGATTTATGTATAATTTAAACGCCAAATTTTGAAAATATTGTGTCTTTTGTTAAAAAAATAAATAAACTAATCAGGTAAAAATGAACTATTTAACTAATAAATTGTAAAGTAAGAATTAAGGATATTATGCACAGTTAGCGCAAAAACGATTTTTTGATCTTTTTAGAAGCTTGTTTTTAGGAGGGATCGGTTTGCACTTTTCGCAAAAGCTATGATCTCCATCATCTATTTTGGCTAACATCATTTTTAATGCTTTTAATTTATGCTCTACAATTTCAATTCTTCGTTCTGCAGTAGTACGATCAAGTCTTTTGTTTTTAGAAATACTTTTAATTGTATGGTCTTTATACGCGGCAATAGAATTGTATGTGCTGGTTATTTCGTTAACAATTCGCTCTTGTAAAGATATTACTTGATCCTTAGTCATAATTGCGTTAGTTGGGGTATCGAATATACTAAAAATAATTAATTGATTACTAGAACGTAAACTCCTATAAACCGTTACTACTGATAGCCTATATGTTTGCTAGAAGGTTTAGATGGTATTATTTCTACAAAGTAATATACAAGTGACGCAATTGAGCTTACTAGTACTAATAGAACAATCCACATAATCTTAGTGTTACTATCTTTTTCTTTATTATTGCTCACATGTACTATGTAATATATCATAATTCCTAATTTGATGATTACAGCAAGTACCACTATAATGATTATCGTAGATAATGATTGAAAAAATTCTACAGGAAATTCACCGTGATTATTTTCAGCTTCAATAATATTTTTTAAGAAGAACGAAAAAAAGAAAATAATATAAATTAGACCAAGTAAGAAAGGTAAAAAAGTTAAAATACCTAACCATATTTTCTTTGTATTACTCATAAGTATTGATAATTAACTTTTTAAAGATACGAAAGAAAAACTTGCTAAGGCAACAAGGTATAATGACCATGAATGCACAACCATTTACCATTTTCTTTTACAAATATTCTGGTTGACTTTCCTTTGGTGGCAAATGGTTTACCATTTGTTGAACCAGAATCTGACCAATAATAAGTTATAAAAGCTGTATTACCATTTATTGTAACTTTCGGTTCATGCATTTCTGTATGGATTGGACTAGAGCTTTCTATCCATCCTTTTATGCCCTTTACTTCTGCCGTTTTACCAGAACGTAAAACAGAATCATATTCGCCAAACTGTGTAAAATCTTTATGTACATAAGAAGCATATCTATCAATATCACCTTTTTCGATGGCATCCCACATGTCTACTAATGTAGCTTTAATGAGTTCTTTTTCCTTGATTGGTTTTATTTCTGTTTTACAGCTCGATACTATTATTAGAAACAATAAGAGTGAAAGTTTTTTCATAAAATAATTGCAAAAAAATCCCTCCAAAAGGAGGGAAGTGAAACTTATTCTTTTTCTTCGGCTGCTTTTTTAGCCTTTTTGATTTTTATAGTGAGTTCATCTTTTTCCTCATCAAGATCCATAAAGATACTATCGTTTTCTTTAAGCTTAGAATTTACAATTTCTTCGGCTAAAGCATCTTCTATATATTTTTGTATAGCACGCTTTAAAGGTCTAGCACCATATTGCTTATCGAAACCTTTATCGGCAATATAATCTTTAGCTTTATCACTTAAAGTCATTTTGTAGCCAAGACCATCTATACGCTCTAGTAATTTTTCTAACTCGATATCGATAATTGCATGAATATCTTCTTTTTCTAAAGCATTAAACACAATTACATCATCAATTCTATTTAAGAACTCAGGCGCAAAACTTTTCTTCAACGCATTTTCTATCACACTTTTTGCATTGGCATCAGCTTGCTCTTTCTTAGAAGCTGTACCAAAACCAACACCTGCACCAAAATCTTTCAACTGGCGTGCGCCAATATTAGAGGTCATAATGATGATAGTATGTCTAAAGTCAATTTTACGACCTAAACTATCAGTAATATAGCCGTCATCTAGAATCTGTAACAACATGTTAAACACATCTGGATGCGCCTTTTCTATCTCATCAAGTAAAACTACTGAATATGGCTTACGACGAATCTTTTCTGTTAACTGACCACCTTCTTCGTAACCTACATATCCTGGAGGTGCTCCAATTAATCGAGAAATAGCAAATTTTTCCATGTACTCACTCATGTCAATACGAACCAATGCATCAGGTGAATCGAATAACTCGCGGGCTAATACTTTTGCTAATTGCGTTTTACCAACACCAGTTTGACCTAAGAAAATAAATGAGCCAATAGGCTTGTTAGGATCCTTTAATCCTACACGATTACGCTGAATAGCTTTTACTACTTTTTCTACAGCTTCATTCTGACCTATAACTTTTCCTTTAATCAAGTTATGTAAATCAGCCAAACGGGCACTTTCTGCCTCAGCTATTCTATTTACAGGTATACCAGTCATCATAGAAACGACTTCAGCGACATTATCTTCTGTAACTGTTTGCTTATGTAGTTTTGATTGACTTTCCCATTCTTGCTGCGCTGTGGCTAGCTCTTTTTCTATGCGTTTTTCATCATCACGTAAACGAGCAGCTTCTTCATATTTTTGACTCTTTACTACATTGTTTTTCAACTCTCTAACATCTTCCAGTTGTTTTTCTAATTCAAGTACTTGTTTTGGTACTACAATGTTGGTGATATGTATTCTAGACCCGGCTTCGTCAAGAGCATCAATTGCTTTGTCTGGTAAGAAACGATCCGTCATATAACGATTTGTTAACTTTACGCAAGCTTCAATAGCTTCATCAGTAAAGACCACATTGTGGTGATCTTCGTATTTATCTTTGATATTATTTAATATCTGAATAGTTTCTTCAACCGAAGTTGGCTCAACCATTACTTTCTGGAAACGACGTTCTAAAGCACCATCTTTTTCGATATTTTGGCGGAATTCGTCTAAAGTAGTAGCTCCTATACATTGAATTTCTCCTCTTGCTAAAGCAGGTTTAAACATATTTGAAGCATCAAGAGAGCCCGTAGCTCCACCTGCACCAACTATGGTATGAATCTCATCTATAAAAAGAATAATATCATCGTTCTTTTCAAGCTCATTCATCAGCGCTTTCATGCGTTCTTCAAACTGGCCACGATATTTTGTACCAGCTACCAAACTTGCTAGGTCCAATGAAACTATACGTTTATTGAAAAGTATTCTGGAAACTTTACGTTGAATAATCCGTAATGCCAAACCTTCTGCAATTGCAGATTTACCAACACCGGGTTCGCCAATTAAAATTGGATTATTCTTTTTCCTTCGGCTTAAAATCTGTGAGATGCGCTCTATTTCCTTTTGACGCCCAACAACAGGGTCTAACTTACCTTCTTCTGCTAAAGCTGTTAAATCACGCCCAAAATTGTCGAGAACAGGAGTTTTAGATTTCTTATTAGTCTTACCTTTTTGGCCAGAGCTTCCTTCAAACGGATTTTGCTTTGGTTCATCGAATTCATCATCACCTTGAGCTTCGGCTCTTGGCGTGATTGAAATATCATCGTCTAAGAATAACTGGCTAAAAATATTCTTTACTTCATCATAGTCTATATCAAATCGATTTAGCAATTTCGTTGTCGGGTCATTTTCATTACGTAAGACACACAATAATAAATGTGCCGTACTTACCGCTTTACTTTTGTATAGTTTAGCTTCTAAAAAAGTAGTTTTTAATGCTTTTTCTGCTTGTTTTGTTAGGTGTAGGCTCTTCTTGTCATTTCCATCAACCGCATCGGGATTGGCAGGACTCAACCCTTCGATCTTCTTACGCAGCATGTCTAAATCTACGTCAAGTGTAGTGAGAATATCGATGGCCTCTCCGTTAGCTTTGCGTAATAAGCCTAACATAAGATGTTCAGTACCAATAAAGTCATGTCCTAGTCTAAGGGCTTCTTCTTTACTGTAAGCTATAACATCTTTTACTTTTGGTGAAAAATTATCGTCCATTAAAATATATTTATTGTCGTAAAATTAGTAGAATTTTTTAATTATTAATTACAAAAGTTATGCCCATATATTAACAGCGACGTAATGGCATGTAAAACAGCATGTTTATTGGTGTTGATTGTTAATAAAAACTGTTAATAAAACTACTACTTTTTACAATTAAAAAGTTGCATTTATTGTATATTGCTCCGTTAATAAAAACGAGTAAAACATAAAGAAAATTATATGGCGGAAGGCGAAAAGTTAATTCCTATTAATATTGAGGATGAAATGAAGTCATCGTATATTGATTATTCAATGTCGGTGATCGTATCAAGAGCATTACCAGATGTGCGTGATGGTTTAAAACCTGTACATAGAAGAGTTTTGTTTGGTATGCATGAATTAGGAATAAGAGCAACCGGAGCTCATAAAAAATCTGCAAGAGTAGTTGGTGAAGTTTTAGGTAAGTACCACCCTCATGGTGATACATCTGTATATGATGCTATGGTACGTATGGCTCAAGATTGGAGTATGCGTTATGAAATGGTCGATGGTCAAGGTAACTTTGGGTCTCCAGATGGAGATAGCCCAGCAGCTATGCGTTACACAGAGGTGCGTATGCGCAAGATTTCTGAGGAAATGTTAGCTGATATTGAAAAGGATACTGTAGATCATAGATTAAATTTTGACGACACATTACAAGAGCCAACAGTATTACCTACTAGAATACCTAGCTTATTGGTAAATGGTGCTTCAGGTATTGCTGTTGGTATGGCTACGAATATGGCTCCTCACAATCTTTCTGAAGTTGTCGATGGTACCGTTGCATATATAGAGAATAACAATATAGAGATTGATGAGCTGATGCAACATATAAAAGCCCCTGATTTCCCTACTGGTGGAACCATTTATGGTTATGAAGGTGTGAAGGATGCTTTTCATACTGGTCGCGGCCGGATAGTAATGCGCGCTAAAGCCAATATAGAAGAAGTTAATGGTAGAGAATGTATCGTTGTTACGGAGTTGCCATTTCAAGTGAATGGAGCTGATCTGATGAAGAAAACAGCTGATTTGGTAAATGACAAAAAAATCGAAGGAATTGCTTCATTGCGTGATGAAACCAGTAGAAAAGGTAGAAGATTGGTTTATGTATTGAAACGCGATGCTATTCCTAATATAGTTTTAAATAAACTTTACAAGTATACTGCACTTCAAACTTCATTTAGTGTTAATAATATTGCTTTAGTTAATGGCCGCCCAGAGATGCTTAACTTAAAGGACCTGATCAAGCACTTTGTAAATCACAGACATGAAGTAGTTGTTCGCAGAACAAAATACGAATTACAGAAAGCTGAAGCTAGGGCTCATATTTTAGAAGGATTGATAATTGCATCAGATAATATTGATGAAGTTATCAAGTTAATTCGTGCTTCGGCTAATGCAGATGAAGCTCGCGAAGCCTTAATGAAGCGATTTGAATTGTCAGAAATTCAAGCTAAAGCTATTGTTGAAATGAGATTGCGTCAGTTAACTGGTTTAGAGCAAGATAAACTTAGAGATGAATATGAAGAGATTAAGAAATTTATCGAAGATTTAAAAGATATTCTTGCAGACGAATCTCGTAGAATGTCTATCATCAAAGAAGAATTATTAGAGGTTAAAGAAAAGTATGGAGATGAGCGTCGTTCAGTAATAGAATATGCAGGCGGTGATGTGAGTATTGAAGATATGATTCCTGATTCTAAAGTAGTGGTAACAATTTCTCATGCTGGATATATTAAAAGAACCAATTTAGATGAATATAAGGTTCAAAATAGAGGTGGCCGTGGACAAAAAGGAGTAGCAACTAGAAATGAGGATTTCTTAGAACATCTATTTGTAGCTACTAATCATCAATACATGTTATTTTTTACTCAAAAAGGTAAAGTATTCTGGATGCGTGTTTATGAAATACCAGAAGGAAACAAAACATCAAAGGGTAGAGCAATTCAGAATTTAGTGAATATTGAACAAGATGATAAGGTAAAAGCATTTATATGTACTCAAGATCTTAAAGATGAAGATTATGTAAATAGTAATTATGTACTAATGGTTACTAAAAGAGGTCAGACCAAGAAAACTTCTCTTGAGCAATATTCAAGACCTCGTACAAATGGTATAAATGCAATTACAATTAAAGAGGGTGACGAATTACTAGAGGCTAAATTAACAGATGGTAATAGTCAAATCATGATAGCTGTTAAATCTGGTAAAGCAATTCGTTTTGAAGAAGCTAAAACAAGACCAATGGGAAGAAATGCTTCAGGGGTACGTGGTATTACCTTGGCAGGAAAAGATGACGAAGTGATAGGAATGGTTTCCGTTAATGATATGGAGAGTAATATCCTAGTTGTTTCTGAAAATGGCTACGGTAAACGCTCATCCTTAGAAGACTATAGAATTACAAATCGTGGCGGAAAAGGTGTTAAAACTATAAATGTTACAGAAAAAACAGGTAACTTAGTAGCTATAAAGAATGTAACAGATGAAGATGATCTAATGATTATTAATAAATCTGGTATTACTATAAGAATGGCAGTTGCAGATTTAAGAGTGATGGGTAGGGCTACGCAAGGTGTCAAACTCATAAACATTAAAGGTAATGATTCAATAGCAGCTGTAGCAAAAGTCATGCACGAAGAAGAGGATGAAAATGAAGATTTAGAAAATGGCACGGAAATTGAAAATAACGAGACGAACAATTCAACAAACAATCAAGAATAATTAATTAGTATAAAAAATGAAAAAATTAGGTTTAGTGCTATTAGCAGCAACAATTAGTTTGTCTGCATATGCACAAAAAGATGCAATAA
The DNA here is from genome assembly GCF_057837205.1 of Maritimimonas rapanae. Taxonomy (NCBI): domain Bacteria; kingdom Pseudomonadati; phylum Bacteroidota; class Flavobacteriia; order Flavobacteriales; family Flavobacteriaceae; genus Maritimimonas; species Maritimimonas rapanae. Next base: position 1,084,168 of record NZ_JBYQFI010000001.1, read on the forward strand.
AAGCTGCAGAAAAAGCATTAAAAAATGGAGATGTTGCTGCGGCTAAAACGGCTATCAGCAATGCTGAAGGAGCTTTAGAAGATAAGTATAAGGCTAAATTTTATTTTTTAAAAGCAAAAGCATACTATGATATAGCTAAGAAGAATCCAGCCGAAAGTGCTGAAGCATATCAAACTGCAGCAAAATCATTCCAAGATTTAATTGCTTTTGAAAAACAATCAGGTAAAGCAAAATATACTCAAGAAGCTGAGCCAATGTTAAATGCTCTAGTCTCTGATGTTTCTAACAAGGGGATTAAAGAGTATCAAGCTAAAGATTATGTCAATGCTAAAAATACATTAAATCAAGTATATAATCTAAGTAAAAAGGATACAGTATTTTTAGAATATGCAGCTAATGCCGCTTATTTGGATAAAGATTATGATGCCGCTTTAAAACATTTTACAGCTTTAAAGAGTATGGGTTATACTGGTATAACCTCACAATACACAGCAGTTAATGTAGAGACTGGTAAAAGAGAGAATATGGGTTCTAAAGCTCAAATGGACCTAATGGTTAAAGCGAAGCAATTTAAAGATCCTAAAGTGGAGGTTTCAGAATCTAAGAGAGCTACAGTTATAAAAAATATTGCTTTTATTTTAGTTGAAAAGGGAGATGAAGAGAATGCAATAGCCGCTGTTAGAGAAGCAAGAGAAACTGACCCTAAAGATATAAATATGCTTTTAACTGAAGCAAATTTATTATTAAAAGTTGGCAAAAAGGATGAATTTAAGCGCTTAATGGAAGAAGCTATTCAGCAAGATCCAAATAATGCTGGCTTGCATTTTAATATTGGCGTGATTAATCAAGAACAAGGAAAAATAGAAGAGGCAAAAGCCAATTACAATAAAGCAATTGAGCTAGATCCTAAACATTCAGATGCTTATTTAAACTTAGGTTCTGCAATGCTTGAGAAAGACAAAAAGTTAGTAGAAGAAATGAATAACAACTTAAGTAACTTTAAAAAATACGATGAAATTAAAGCTAGACAAGCTGAGTTGTATAAAGAAGTAATTCCTGTTTATGAGAAAGCATTTAATCTTAAAAAAGAAAAAGATGGTAAGCCAGATGCTGATATCGCTAGAACTTTAATGAGTCTATATGAAAATGTTGAAATGAACGATAAGTACAAAGAGATGAAGGCCATTTGGGATGCTTCTAAAGAGTAGTTCCTAAAATTTAAATAAAAAAACTCGCTAAGAAATTAGCGAGTTTTTTTATTTAAAATATCTTTTTTATTACTCTTAATTTATGAGTATGCTTTTTTAACTCTTCATTAAAAATACCACTCTGATCTAATCTATCTATACGTACTTTACCACTTGCATGGATGATATAATTATTTGACATTATTATACCAACATGAATTATTTCCCCGTCTTTATTATCAAAAAATGCTAAATCGCCAGGTTCACTTTCTTCAATAAAACTTAGTACGTCACCTTGAGTTGCTTGTTGTGAAGCATCACGTAAGAGCTTATAGCCATTAAGTTTATAAACCATTTGCGTTAATCCTGAACAATCAATACCAAAAGGCGTTTTTCCTCCCCATAAATATGGAGCATTTAAGTACATAAAAGCTGTTTTTACTAAATTATCTTTCTTCAATTTTTTAAACGAAGACTTTCCTTCAAAGGAAAAATCTAGATTTTCAAAATTTAATGTACCTCTCTTTAAAAAAGGTAAAGAAGCACCTAACGGAATTGGTAGTAATTCACCTTTGTCATTTGAAACAAAGTTTACAAGTTCTGTTGAAATATTTATTTGTTGTTCTTTATCTAATTTTTTGTAGAATTCTTTAGATATAGAATTATATTGTTTTTCATCAATCCATCCTTCGTAGTCATCAAAAGCTAAACGGATCTTTCGCCATTGCTTAGATTTTTCTAGCACTTTAAAATGCTCACCAAATAAAACCTGTGAAACGAGCTCACTTTTATCATTTGGCTCATCCCGTAAAGGAATAATACTTAGATTACAAATGCCGTAGTTCATTAAAATTAGATTCGTTCAATTACCATAGCACTTGCGCCACCACCACCATTGCATATTGCGGCTGCACCCAACTTGGCATTATTTTGCTCTAACACATTAATAAGAGTAACCAGAATTCGTACACCAGAGCATCCAAGTGGATGTCCTAAAGAAACAGCACCGCCATTAATATTTACTTTTTTATCAGAAAGGCCTAAAATTTTCATATTAGCTAAACCAACAACAGAAAAGGCTTCATTAAATTCAAAGTAATCAATTTCATCTTGAGCAAGTCCAGCTTTTGCTAATGCTTTAGGTAAAGCTTTTGCAGGAGCAGTAGTGAACCATTCGGGTTCTTGAGCAGCATCTGCATAACTTCTAATCTTTGCTATTGGTTTTAAATTTAATTCATTAGCTTTATCGGAAGACATCAAAACCATTGCACCAGCACCATCATTTATTGTAGAAGCATTAGCTGCTGTTACTGTACCATCTTTTGTGAAGGCAGGTCTCAAAGCTGGAATTTTCTCTATTTTAACATTCCTATACTCTTCATCTTCTGAAACAATTACTGGTTCACCACGTCTTTGAGGGACTTCTACAGGAACAACTTCGTTAGTAAATTTACCTTCTGACCACGCTTTTGCTGAACGTTGATAAGATTGAATAGCAAAAGCATCTTGATCTTCACGAGAAAATTCATATTTATCAGCACAAGCATCAGCACAAACTCCCATAGCTGTTTCGTTATAAACATCTACTAATCCATCTTTCTGCATTCCATCTTCCAGTTTAACTGGTCCAAATTTTGTAGCACTTCTTGCATGATAGTAGTGTGGAATTAAACTCATATTTTCCATTCCACCAGCTACAACAACTTCGGCATCACCTAATGCAATTGCTTGAGCAGCATGCATTACACTTTTCATACCTGAGGCACAAACTTTATTAATAGTAGTACAAGGCACTGTGTCTGGTATACCTGCAAAAATAGCTGCTTGTCTTGCTGGAGCTTGGCCTGTACCAGCCTGTACAACATTACCCATAAATACTTCTTCTACCAGATTTGGGTTTAAATTAGCTTTTTCTAAAGCTCCTTTAATTGCAATTGCACCTAATTTAGGAGCAGGCACTGTAGATAAAGAACCTAAAAAACTTCCTATAGGTGTTCTTACCGCTGATACTATGACAACTTCCTTCATTCTAAATCCGTATTGAGTTTATTATTGTTATTTTATGAGGCGAATTTAACTATTTTTAAGGAATCTTTCTCAGCAGAATTTATTTATTAGTTACTATTTTTTTACATTTGAGACATACTTTTTTACTAAATGAAAAACTTTATTAATAATTTGTATCAAAATCATTCTTTGATTTATAAAGTTTTCCTATTTATAATTACAACAGCTAGTATTGTTTATTTATTTCCTAAAGGAGGGCATTTTGGATTAGATATTCAAAAAGGAAAGCCTTGGCAATCTGATAATTTGTATGCCCCTTTTGATTTTGCAATTCAAAAATCTGAAAGTGAAATTGAAAAAGAAGAGCAAGGAATAGAATCAAATAAAGAGCTTTATTTTTCTTATAACCAAGAAGTTAAGAATAGAGTAAAGAATAATTATAATCAAAGAGCCTCATCGCGTTTACCAGATTCTATTTTTAGAAATTTTAGCAAAAGAAATGTAATTAGTTTTGGTAGTAGACTCATTGATGATATTTATAATATTGGCTATTTAGACCGTGATGATAGAAGTAATGCAAGAGCTAAACAGATAGTAACCTTAAAAAAAGGAAATCAAGCTGAACATATTGTATATGATAGGTTTATAAACAAAAATTCTATTCAATCTATTATCGATGGTCATTTTAATCGAAGTAGATACCAGAAGTTTAAAAATAGGTTAACTACGATTCTCTTAGAAGTTTTAGAACCTAATGTCTACTATGATGATGAGTTCACACAAAAAGTATTGAATGAAGAGTTAAATAAAATCTCTAGAACAAAAGGCTTAGTTTCTGAAAATGAACGAATTATATCTAAAGGCGATGTAGTAGAGGGTAAGAAGTATGAGATTTTATCCTCTCTTAAGAATGAATATAAATCACAATTATGGAGTGAATCTAATTATAATTGGATAGTCTTTGGCTATATTATATTAGTTGCACTTGCGTTGTTAATGTTATTATTATTTATTCAAAAATATCGACCAGAAATATTTGAGAATAATACCAAAGTAACCTTTATATTTTTTAATGTATTATTAATGGTCTTTTTGGTGACCTTAGTTGTAAAATATCGAGTTGACTATTTATATGTCGTACCATTAATTATACTTCCTATTATATTAAAAGCCTTCTTTGATGCTCGATTGGGGCTTTTTACGCATGTTCTAACTGTATTGCTATTAGGATTTATAGTTCCTAACAGTTTTGAGTTTATTTTTTTACAAATAATTGCAGGGATCATAACTATACTTACAGTTTCTGAATTATATAGAAGAGCAAATCTGTTTATCTCTATTAGTCAGATCACCTTAGTATATATGGTTGCTTATTTTGCTTTTTCAATTATTCAAGAAGGAAATGCAGATAAATTAAATTGGGAATATTTCGGATTGTTTGCTTTAAATGGAGTGTTATCCTTTTTATCTCTTTTATTGATTTTGATATATGAAAAGACTTTTAATTTGGTTTCAGATGTCTCTCTACTAGAATTATCCAATACAAATTCGAAATTATTACGAGAATTAGCAGAGAAGGCTCCTGGTACATTTCAACACTCTATGCAGGTTGCAAATTTAGCAGAAGCCAGTGCTAATGAAATAGGTGCAAATGCCATGCTGGTTAGAACTGGAGCACTTTATCATGATATAGGTAAAATGGCTAATCCTATGTATTTTACGGAAAATCAGACTACCAATGTAAATCCGCATAACGAGCTAACTCCAAAAGATAGTGCCAAAATTATTATTGATCATGTTATTAAAGGAATTGAAACTGCTAAAAAGTATGGATTACCAGACCGTATAATTGATTTTATAAGAACACATCACGGCACAAGTCAGGTTTATTATTTTTATAAAAAGCAACAAGATCAAGTTGCAGGAGATATTGATGTTGAAGACTTTACTTACCCTGGCCCTATACCTTTTTCTAAAGAAACTGCAATTTTAATGATGTGTGACGCTGCCGAGGCGGCTTCAAAAAGTATTAAAGAACCAACAGCACAATTAATTGATGATCTAATTGAGCGAATAATTGATACTCAGATGCAGAACAGTCAGTTTTTGAATGCAGATATTACTTTTAAGGAAATACAGACAATTAAAAAAGTAATTAAAAAGAAGCTGAACAATATTTATCATTTAAGGATAGAATATCCCGAATAAAAATTAATCTACTTTTCGAATTATTTAAATAATTTAAGAAACCTACGCTAATTTAACCTACCTTTAAGCATTGAACATTTAGACGGCCTTTCTTTTTTTAATTTTTTTCAACTTTAATCAATCCTTTGCTTTCTTTAACTGTAGTAGTTCGGTATTAATAACCTGAACACAAATTTTGCTTCAATAATTATCATTTTGGTTAAAACAGGAACAGTTTTTTTAATTGATATGATATATCATTTAAAAAACAGTATAAAAACCAATTTAATAATTATCGAAAAGCCAAAATTTTCAAGAACAATAAACAGTGACTTCTCAAAAACCTTAAGAAGTCGTGTGAATCAGCATTTTAAAATCAACAATATAAATAGAAATGCTAACGCAACAATGATTGTTAAGACAATTGTTATGCTTGCTTTATTTTTTACACCTTTAATATTATTATCAACTGGTTTTGTTACTAATACATGGTTGCTTTTTTTATTATATATAATAAGTGGATTTGGAATGGCTGGTATAGGGATGGGTGTAATGCACGACGCAATTCATGGTTCTTATTCAAAAAATAAAAAAATTAATACACTTTTAGGTTATACCTTTAATCTTATTGGCGCAAATGCTAATGTATGGAGAGTACAACACAACATTTTACATCATACTTATACAAACATCGATCATGCCGATGATGACTTGAATGCTCCTTTTTTTCTAAGATTTTCACCAAACGCAAAGCATTATTGGGTACATCAATTCCAGCATATATATATATGGTTTTTTTATGCTATATCAACTATATCCTGGATAACAACTAAAGATTTTGTCCGCCTAAAACGCTATAGAAATATGGGTTTTTTTAACAAAAAAAATGAATACTCAAAGGTGCTTGCAAGTATGATAGCCTGGAAAATGTTATATTATACATATACGCTGATATTACCCATTATTATAATACCTCTGCCTTGGTGGATAATCTCATTAGCATTTTTAAGCATGCATTGTATTACAGGGCTTTTGGTTAGTATTGTTTTCCAAATAGCACATATTATGCCTTCAAATGAATTTCCACTACCAAATGAAAAGGGTATGATGAAAGAAGATTGGTATGGGCATCAATTTGCCACAACAACTAATTTTTCACCAAAAAGCAAGCTTTTATTCTGGTTAATAGGTGGTTTAAATTACCAAGTAGAACATCATGTGCTTCCAGATGTTTGCCATGTACATTATAAGAACTTAACCAAAATAGTATCAGAAACAGCTAACGAATTTGGCATGCCATATCATGTTAAAAAAAGCTTTGCTCATGCTATAAAAGATCATATTAAGATGTTGCGTTGGCTAGGTCAAAAGCAAACTGTAGGAGTAATAAATAATATGGCCGCAGAATTTTAATACAGCAACAGAAATTATGATAAAAAGAATTATAGATAAAATATTAAATACTAATAAAGTAAACACAATGAAAGAAGGTACAGTAAAATTTTTCAATAATGCCAAAGGATTTGGTTTTATTACGGTTAAAGACTCAGAAGAAGAAGTTTTTGTTCATAAATCAAATCTTGTAGATCAAATAAAAGAAAATGATCATGTGACATTTGACGTTCAAAAAGACGAAAAAGGTTTGAGCGCTATAAAAGTAAGTTTAGCCCAATAAACATTCTTTAATATTCTAACTGAAAGAAATAGTATTAAGAGATAATGTTTCTTTCAGTAGAATGTATTAAAAATAGAATTGTGGCAGAAAAAAAGGATTTAGATTTTACATATACAACAATCGATGAAATATTTCGCTTAAGTATTGGGGAAACTGCAGATTATAGTGGTGCTAAATATGATGGAGACTTCTCAATGTCATTAGAAGAAGCACAAAAAGAAAAACATAAATTTATAGCAGATAGCCTTAATATTAATAGTGAGAGTAAGGTTCTTGATATGGCATGTGGATGGGGACCTTTTATCAAATACATTACCCAAGAAAGAGGTGCTAAGGGAATAGGTTTAACATTATCTGAAGGACAAGCAAAAGCTTGCCAGAATAATGGAATGGAAGTCCTTGTAAAGGATTGCCGATATATTAAACCTGATGATTTTGGGGTTTTTGACGCCATAACTTGTATAGGTGGTTTAGAACATTTTTGTTCCATTGAAGAATGGAGAGAAGGCAAACAAGAAAAAATATATAACGATTTTTTTCAATCACTTTACAATCTAATGCCTTCTGGTGGTAGATTTTATATGCAAACCATGACCTTTGGTAAAAACATGATTGAATTTAAGGACATTAATATTAATGCAGAAAAAGAATCGGCAGCTTATATAATGGCTCTAATGATTAAAGAATTTCCTGGTTCATGGCTTCCATATGGGCCAGAAATGGTCATAAAAAACGCTGAGCCATATTTTAAATTAATTTCAAAAAGTAGTGGTAGATTAGATTATATTGAAACTATTAATCAATGGAGAAAGAAGTTTAGAAAGTTCAATCTCAAAAAATATTGGTTATACCTTTCTTTGCTTCCTAAATTTCTTACCGATAAAGAATTCCGACATCAAGTAGCTGTTTTTAGAATTAGCCCTAATAAGGTATGTTTTGAACAGGAAATTATGGAACATTATAGGCTGGTTTTTGAAAAAATATAACCCAATACATTTCTTCCAAAGTTTAGTCACTTAAATAAGATAAGAATTAAAACAAGAAAACCTTTCAATTTCTTGAAAGGCTTGATATTCCTGTGATCGCGACAGGATTCGAACCTGTGACCGTCTGCTTAGAAGGCAGATGCTCTATCCAGCTGAGCTACGCGACCATTAACTCTTTTTTGTCGGGGTGGCAGGATTCGAACCTGCGACCTCCGCGTCCCAAACGCGGCGCGATAACCGGGCTACGCTACACCCCGGACAGTTATCTAAATATTCAATAAAATGCGGAGAGGAAGGGATTCGAACCCCCGGTACCCTTGCGAGTACAACTCCTTAGCAGGGAGCCCCGTTCGACCACTCCGGCACCTCTCCTAAATTTTAATGAACTGCACTTCTAAAAGTGCGGGTGCAAATGTAATAAATTTGAAGTGTAGCTACAATAGCTTAGCTTAAAAATTTAATATTTTTTTTACCAGCAAAAGATTAAAACTATAATTTACTTATAATCAATTTGTACAGTTTCTTATTTAACATTTTTACAATGTAAAATATCAAGATTATATAGTAACTTTAAAGCTTAAAGTAATCAAACTTAAATTCTAATTTATGGCAACAATTAAGATTAATGATAAAACTCATGAGGTTGATGTTGATCCGAATATGCCCTTGCTATGGGCAATTAGAGATATTGTTGGTTTAACTGGCACAAAATACGGTTGTGGTAAAGGTTTATGTGGGGCCTGTACCGTTTTAATGGATAGTGAGCCGACTAGATCATGTTTAACTCCAGTTTCTTTGGCTGATGGTAAATCTATTTTAACAATTGAAGGTGTAGAAAGCGAGAATAAAGTATTGCAAGATGTTTGGGAAGATCTTAATGTGCCACAATGTGGCTATTGTCAATCAGGTCAGATTATGTCTGCCGTTGCCTTATTAAAAGGAAATAATAACCCTAGCGATGAAGATATTAATATAGCTATGAATGGTAATATTTGCCGTTGCGGTACGTATGATAGAATCCGTAAAGCTATCCATAAAACAGCCGAATTAACTCAAGATAACTCATAATGAATCCAATAAATAATATAAGTCGTAGAAGTTTTATCAGAAATCTTGGATTGGCTTCTGGAGGATTAATTCTAGCATGTAATATTCCAACATCAAAAGATGAAGCAGAAAAAATAAGACCTTTTAATGGTTCAACATTTGAACCAAATTTATTTGTGCAACTTAAGGATAACGGAGAATTAGTACTATTAGCAACACGTTCAGAAATGGGTAATGGTGTTCGTACTTCACTACCATCGGTTATAGCAGATGAAATGGATGCTGATTGGAAATATGTAAGTGTCGCGCAAGCCACTGGTAACACGAAGTTTTTAGATCAAAACACTGATGGTTCTCGTAGTATTCGGTATTTATTTGAACCAATGCGTAAGATGGGTGCGACAGCTAAAGCAATGCTAATTACAGCTGCAGCAACTAAGTGGCAAATTTCTGAAGATGATTGTAAAGCAGAAAATCACTATATAGTTAACAAAACGAATAATAAAAAGTTATTTTATGGTGATTTAGTTGGCGATGCCGCTAAATTAGAAGTTCCAGAAAATCCAAAATTAAAAGACCCTAAAGATTTTAAATACATAGGCACAAACTTAAAGAGCATTGATGGTACTGGTTATGCTTCGGGTAAGCCTAAATATGGAATTGATATTAAAATAGATGGTATGAAATATGTTACAGTAGCTAGATGCCCTGTAACATTTGGTACTGTTAAAAGTTATAAAAAAGATGAAGCTTTAAAAGTAGCGGGTGTTAATAATGTTGTTGAAATACCAAGAGTTATAAAACCTTTTGGAGCTTTAGGTGGAGTTGCAGTTGTAGCAAATAATACTTGGGCAGCCTTTAAGGGTAAAGAAGCGTTGCAAGTCGAATGGGATTTAGGAAAAAATAAGGAAGCGTCTTCTGATTCTTATAATAAAATGATTCTTGAAAATGTTAAAAAGAAAGGAAAGGAAGTTCGCAATGATGGAAATATAAATGCGGCATTTAAAAATGCAGAACATATAGTAGAGAGTACATTTCAAATGCCATATTTGGTGCATGCTCCGATGGAAGTACCAAACGCTACTGCAAGAATTACAGATGGTAAATGTGAGGTTTGGGCACCAACTCAAGACCCTCAAACTGCTCGCAAAGAAGTAGCTGATTTTCTCGAAACTGACTTAGAAAATGTTACTATTAATGTTACCTTTTTAGGAGGTGGATTTGGTAGAAAATCTAAACCAGATTTTATAATAGAGGCTGTTTCTTTGGCAAAAACATTAAATGCGCCAGTTCAAGTAGTTTGGACTCGTGAAGATGATATACAACATAGTTATTACCATGCAGTAAGTGCTCAATATATGAAAGGGTCTTTAGATAAAGATGGTAATGTTACAGGTTGGTTGCACAGAGTTGCATATCCATCAATAGCTTCGACATTTGCACCAGACAGTGGATATGCTGCCGGATTTGAATTTGGTATGGGTATGACCAATATTCCATACAATATAAATAATGTTCGTTGTGAAAATGGAAAAGCTCCTGCACATTTAAGAATGGGGTGGTTCCGCTCGGTAATTAATATCATTCAAGGGCATTCAGTTAATGTATTTGTAGATGAGTTAGCAGCTAAAGCTGAAAAAGATCCTTTACAATTTAGGTTAGATCTAATTGGTGAAGATAGAATTGAAGAATCTAAATCTGGTTATCATTTTGATACATCTAAATTAAAATATGTACTTAAAAAAGCTGCAGAGAATGCTAAATATGGTAGAGAATTAACAGAAGGTCATGGTTTGGGGATCGCAGTGCATTATAGCTTTTTTTCATACATCGCTTCAATAGTGGAGGTGTCTGTAATAAATAACAAACTAAAAGTGCATGATATTTGGTCAGTAATAGATTGTGGTACTGCCGTAAATACAAATACTATTGAATCTCAAATGCAAGGCGCCGCTATGTTCGGTCTGTCATTGGCATATTATGGTAAAATTACCACTAAAGATGGAGTTGTAGAGCAAAGTAATTATCACGATTATAAAATGTTACGTATATCTGATGCCCCTAAAGTACATGTAGAGATTGTTAAAAGTACTGATAAACCAACTGGAGTTGGAGAACCAGGTGTTCCTGTAATTGCTCCTGCTTTAAGTAATGCGATTTTTGCAGCTACAGGAAAACGTTATCATAATTTACCCTTAATGGATGAGGGTCTAGTTTAGTATGCAGAAGAGCCCTGTTTTAATCATCCTTGCAGGAGGAAAATCTAGTAGAATGGGTACTCCAAAAGGATTATTAGATTTTAAGGATAATTATTGGATTTTAGAACAGATTTCTAGGTATAGATATGTTAATAACCCAAGAGTTGTTGTTGGTCTTGGTTATGATTATGAAAAGTATTATGAAAAGATTAGCTGGTTTAAAGAAGCTCAAGATAGTTTTTATGATTTCAATGGAGTAGAAGTAAGGATTGTAATTAATTCTAACCCAGAAAAAGGAAAATTTTCTACCATGGTTTGTGCTTTAAACCATGTTGAAACTGATGAAGACGTATTAATATTACCTATCGACGTGCCATTACTAACTAAGAAAGATTTAGTTGAAATACTATCCTGTGTAAATGATATAGCTTTACCACAGTATAATGGCAAAAATGGTCATCCAGTAAAATTGACTTCTAATATTTGGAGTACTTTTTTGGATATGAATGTTGAAAATTCGAGACTAGACAGTATTATAAAGAGAAGAGATAATTCAACTATTACTTTTGTAAAAGTATTTGATTCTTCTATAAATCAGAACATTAACACTGTAAATGTTTGGAGAAAATATTTATATAATTATAGCAACTAAAAAATTTAATTACTTTTTAAGTAACTTTACTAAAAATATGGTTTAACACTTAAGATTTGTCAATTATGGAAGTCAATACCTATAAATTAAACCTCAAGCCAGCCAAACTAACATTTTTATTATTTACTATCATTATATTTTTAGGGGCATCTTTAGTTTTTGCTCAACAAAATTCTGAAGATTATAATGAGTATAGTGGAGTCATTATAGACCAGCAGTCTAAAAAATCACTCGTATTTGCTGCTCTATCAATAGAAAATACCAACATAAGTACCATTACAAATACAGAAGGTGAGTTCTTATTAAAAGTACCTAAAAGTGTTAATGATGCAAGTGTAATAGTTTCTTTTTTAGGCTATCAAACAAAAGTTGTGAAATTATCCTCTTTAAAAAGGAAGAATAATAAAATTGCATTAGCTGTTTCTGTTGTTGAGCTGTCTGAAATAAATGTGAAGCTTCCTAAAAATGCTAGAGAATTAGTCCGACAAACCCTCAGAAAGAAAGGTGAAAATAATTTAAATGAACAGGCGTTAATGACTGCATTCTATCGAGAAACTATAAAAAAACGTAGAAAGAATGTGTCGTTGGCAGAAGCGATCGTAACAGTTTATAAACAACCTTATACATCTGCAAAAAGAGATAAAATTAAACTTTTTAAAGCAAGAAAGAGTACAGATTATACAAAGTTAGACACTTTAGCTTTAAAGTTACAAGGCGGGCCGTTTAATGCTCTATATATAGATTTAATGAAGTATCCAGAATATATCTTTAGAGAAGATATGTTAAAGTTATATGATTTTAATTTCGCCCCTTCAACAACAATTAATGAAAGACCAGTTTATGTAGTTGCATTTAAACAAAGAGGAGATATAGCTGAACCTTTGTATTATGGTAAGTTATTTATAGATTCAGAATCCTTGGCCTTAACTAGTGCTATTTATAACTTGAATGTAGAAAATCAAGAACTTGTTAGCGATTTATTTGTAAAACGTAAACCAAAAGATGTAAAGGTATACCCAACAAAAGCGGCATATAGGGTTGATTATAGGGAGAAAAACGGAAAGTGGTATTACGGATATAGTAATGTTCAACTAACGTTTAAAATTGATAAAAAGCGCAAATGGTTTAATTCTTATTATTCCCTTTCCAGTGAAATGGCAATTACTGATTGGAAATTAGACCAAGAAGAGAGTTTGAAATTTAAAGAGCGCTTAAAACCTACTATTATTATAGCAGATGAAGCATCAGGTTTTTCTGACCCTGAGTTTTGGGGAGCATATAATGTTATTGAGCCTGAAAAGTCAATAGAATCTGCTATTAAAAAAATTCAGAGGCAATTAAAAAAAGCATCTAATTCAGGTCCATAATTTTAAGAATTTTTTGTTTTTAAGTGAGTTGTCATAATTGATAACTCATTTTTTATTCAATAAACTTTGTTATTTTAAAAATGTAAAGTATATTTGTCATTATATAAAATATATTTGTCAATTTGTAAAAAATAATTTATAATGAGTAAAACATTTTGTGAAGCAGAAAGAACAAGATTAGATAAGATGAACAAGTTTCAATTATCAAATTCTTTTAAAAACATAGGGTACTATATAGCTTTTGGAATATTTGGTTTGATGATTTTAAAAAAATTTATAGATGAACCAAGTTGGGTAAAACCTTTATTAAGAAAAGGATTATTGTTAGGAATGTTACTAATTTCTATTTCAAAAGATAGAATAGAAGATGAGTACATAGAGAGCTTACGTTCGCAATCATATAGATTAGCCTTTATTATGGCTGTAGTATACGCTTTAATTCAACCAGTAGTTAATTACGTAGTAGGTTTTCTATTGAATAAAAATAAAACATTTAATGATTTTAGTTATTTTGAAGTTTTGTTTTTTATGCTTCTAGTTCAATTGATGATATTTTGGCAATTGAAAAGGCATAATAAATAGGTATGAAAAACACAATAAAAGTACAGCGAGCTATTTTGGATATTACCCAGGATGATTTGGCTAAAATGATTGGAGTATCTAGGCAAACCATAAATTCTATAGAAAAGAATAGATATGTGCCTTCTACTTTATTAGCACTTAGATTATCAAAAGTGTTTAATATACCGGTCAATGATTTTTTTGAATTAGAGAAAGATGATTAGCTTAATTTTATTTATCCTTTTTTGGGTATTACATTTATTAATAAGTTGGATTAGAGTTTAATATTAATAATAGATAGGCTATCTTAGATTTTTAGCAATAGGTCCGTTAAATAAAGTTAAAGTTTTGCTTAAATAGCTGACTATTAAGTAACTTAACAGCTTAAATAGTTTAAAATGAAGGAAAGTGTATTTTTAGTTTATATAATATTCATTTTATTAGGGTGTTCATCAGCCAAAACTAACTCCGTTAGCGAAAATGATATTAAACAATTAGACGATCTAATAGTAAAAAGATCTTTTAAAATTATTTCAGATAAAGCTTTACCACAAATTACTAATTCTTTAGTGCAAATTAGTAATGCTAGATTATTACCACCTGGAAGTACTGTTGGAAACATAAGCCTAATTGGTAATCCAAATTTTTTACAAGTAAAGGATAGCATTGTAAAAGCTCACTTACCATTTTATGGTGAAAGAACTATGGGAGCGGCTTTTAGTGATACAAGAAATGGAATTCAATTTGAAACTGTACCTAATAGTTACGAGGTAAAAAAGGAAAAAAATAATAACTATGAAATTCGATTTAAAGTGAATGATAAAAATATGCAAAATCAAAGTTATGATGTATTGGTTCAAATATTTCCAAACTTGTCAAGTATAATAAACATAAATGGTTCACATATTTCATCTATTCAATATAGAGGTAAAGCGAGTATTATAAAAGAAGATGATGAATAACGTGACATATTCATTTACATATTTTATTGTAGTTTTTATTTGTTTTAACCTTTCTATGAATGCTCAATATGTTTCTGAAGATTGGAATTCTAGAGATAAATGGATGAAGATTGATAATTTTCTAGAATTATCAGGTGTTAAAGAAGGTAAAAAAATAGCAGATATTGGTTCTCATGAAGGTTATCTAAGTATGCATTTGGCCAAACGAGTAGGGAAGAAGGGAAAGGTCTATGCAGTGGATGTAAGAAATGATAGGTTAGAAAAACTTAAATCAAATTCGAAGAAAAGAAAACTCAATAATATAATCACAATACTTGGTGATTACGACAACCCTAAACTTCCTGCAAGTTCTTTAGATATCGTTTTTGTCGTTGATACTTACCATGAAATTAGTTCTTATAAAAAAGTATTAAATCACATCTATAATTCTTTAAAGCCAGGAGCAAAACTTATTTTATTAGAAAAATTAAAGAAACACATAATAGGAAAATCGCGTGATATCCAAGTAGCTGCACACTCATTATCATCCAAATATGTAAAAGAAGAACTGAAAGATATTGGTTTTATTATAACTAAAGAAGTAAAGAATTTTGGTTATTGGGAACGTGATAAAACCAAACAAATGTGGATTTTAATTGCAACTAAACCTTAAAATCAAATAGTATTTCTATTTTCTAAAGTTTTTTATATAAACTTCTGATAAACAATATCTAAGCATCGTAAACGTTTTTCTTATAGACCATTAACAATCAAATTGAGTTTATGAAAAATAATGCTAGACATATTTACCTTTTGTTAGCACTTTTATTTAGCAGTACAATCATTTACTCCGTTAACACTATACCAACGAACCTTTATGACAATATCGGCGGTTGGATAAAACTAGGTAAGCATAAGGTTGGAGAAGGTGTAAGTTATGAGGAATTTACGTTTAGCGAGGAGAAGAGCAATGTAAAAAGATTAAAGATTAAAGTACAAAAAAGTTCAGTGCATATAATGAGTGTTAAAGTGATTTATAAAGATAAAACTTCAGAAGATCATAATATTTCTCGCCGACTAGATAAAGGTGATTCTACAAGAGCACTAGATCTTATTGGCCATTATAGAACTATCGAAAAAATTATTTTTATTTATAGAGGTAATAGTAATAAGGGTGGAGCAGAACTTATGGTGTTTGCTAAATTATAAATCAATTCAAAGTAATTTGATTTTATAAAAACAACTGCTGAACCCACTTGACTTTAATGTGGTACTTAAAAGTGATAAATATTTTAGTTTTTAATTATTTTAGAATATGTCATACCTTTCTAAAATCTTAAACAAATACTATGATGTCTAAAATATGGTTTATAACTTTTGCACTATTTATCTCCCTAAATGTTACAGCACAAGATGATAATCCTACAAAACAATTCTGGAATTCATTGCAATCACATTGTAATAAGGCTTATAAAGGAACTTTAGTTTTACCCAAAGAAGATAAAGATTTTGGAGGTAAAAAATTGGTTATGCACGTACGCTCGTGTAGCAATACTATTATTAAAATTCCATTTTTTGTTGGAGAAGACAAATCACGCACATGGATATTAACTTATAAAGATGACCGTATTTCCTTACAACATGATCATAGACATGAAGACGGTACAGAGGATGATATTAACTTTTATGGAGGTATTACTACGAATCTTGGACAATCTGGCATACAAACATTTAGTGCAGATCAACGAACACAGCGAATGATTCCTGCTGCATCTAGCAATGTATGGTGGATAACTATAGATGATGCTACATTTACTTATAACCTTAGACGGCTAGGAACGGAACGCGTTTTTAAAGTTGTAATGGATCTTACTAAGCCAATAGAAACCCCTGAAGCTCCTTGGGGGTGGATGGATTAGGTATTTGTACTATAATGTACTGTATTATGTTACTTTGCTTTGGTAAAAGCAATACTATCTACACTTTTTATTAAAGTTTTTTCTCTGGAGTTTATTTAACGAATGTAATAGAACACTCTTTTTGCGTAGGGCAGTAGAGTAGGGCAAAATGTGTGTGGAATGAGTTCAAATACTATTAGTTTAAAATTGTCTAACCTTAAATTTACTTTTTTCTACTCTCAAAATTACTATTTGTTGATTAAAAGGGGAATAATCCTGTAAAAAAATCAGGGAAAATCCCCTTAAAAAAGGGGAAATTTCCTATTGTATCAATTAAGCATTGATAGTACTTTTTAAGACTTAAGTTTTAAACCCCTAAAGTCATGAAAAGAAAACTCTTACTGATTCCATTCTTCACATTATTTTTCTTTTCAGAAGGAACTTCTCAGAAGTACATTCCTGGAGAAGATAGTTTTACTTATAAAATTAACGGTCTAGTTCACTTCTACGGTTATGATAAAGAAAATGAAAAGTTAGAAGATGATATTTATTATGCGGAAGAATATCTATTTGTTCGAGCAGGAATGCATACGGAAAAAATTAAAATAAAAGACGAAAAGGATCCTACAAAAGAAAAAGAAGTTCAGGTCGATTATTATTTGTTTAAAATTGGCAATTTCATTGATTATGACACACAAGTTGGCGAAAAAGAGTTGTCAAGTTTAACTAAGAATTCAGAATATACTGTCTCAGGTAAAAAGTTGAATGAAAACTATAAATTATTCAAGAACGAAAAAGATAAGAAGGCCAAATGGTATTCTACGGATCCAAAAAAAATCGATAGAGATGATGCACAAAAGTATTTTGCAATAACCGTTTCAAAATTCAATAAACTTATAACTGAAAAAATAATACTAAAGCGATATAATATTGGATTTAGAAAAAGGTGGGTTGGGTTAAAGGCGATTTACGGTGCTCAATTGTCCATTCCTTTTAAATTTAGACCAAGTATAAATGACGAACCATTGAGATTAACCCCTGAAATTTCTATAGGCGGTTTTTTTGGTGGGCGCATACGTTTGAAAAGGTATGAAAATACTCATTGGATACCCCTTTTTGGGAGTGTTGGAGTAGGTGTAGTGGGAATTAATCAGAATAATACAATTGATGAGTCAACCATTACGGGAGATAATCAGGTTTTAGCGTTCAATTTTTCTTTAGGATCAGTAGTGAAATTTGATAAGTTTCAACTTGGTTTCGTTGTTGGTTGGGACAAGGCTGCTGGAGAACTCGGAAAGGATTGGTTATATCAAGATCGACCTTGGTATTCATTTGCTATTGGGTTTAATTTTCTTGAACTGGGTAAAAAAGAATCTTCAGATAATGCGGGTACTGGCGTAAATGAATAGCTTTTTTCAACAAAAATATTACCATAACAACTAGCTAATATTATAATTAATTTAAGAATGGATCCTGTTTTTTTAGATTTACATATACATACTTCGGATAATCCTGAAAAACTTAATGAAGAATATGAAATAAAAGTATTGTTATCAAGAATTAGTGAATTGACTAACGATTCAGAGTTTCTTATTTCTCTAACTGATCATAACACAATTAACAAGAAAGTATATCTTGAGTCAAGAAATTATACGGAAAACATTATAGTAGGAGTGGAATTACATATAAGAAATTATCCTGAACGTCCACCATATCACTGTCATGCCTATTTTAAGAATGCTTTAGATGAAAACTCTATTGATCAATTAAATGCAACACTTGATGATTTATATCCCAATAAAAAAGCAACTGATAACGATGACATACCAAAAATTGAGGACATAATTAGAAAGTTTGACAGTTTTGAGTTTATGTTACTTCCTCATGGTGGTCAATCACATAGAACATTTGATGAGTCTATACCAGAAGGAGTTCAGTTTGATGATACTTTATCAAAGAGTATTTACTATAATCAGTTTGATGGTTTCACTGCCAGAGGTATAAATGGCCTTGAAAAAACAAGAGAATATTTTAGAAAACTTAATATAAACGAATTTGTCAATTTAATGACTTGTTCCGACAACTATAAACCAGCTGAGTACCCCAATTGTAGAGCTAAAGATGCAACTGAATTCATTCCGACATGGATGTTTTCTGCACCAAATTTTGATGGTTTAAGACTCGCTTTGTCTGAAAGTTCAAGGCTTCGATATGGTAAGGACAAACCAATTTTTGAACACAATCATATTAAGTTCGTTAATTTAAAAAATGATAAAATTGATATTGATGTTTCTCTAAGCCCAGGATTGAATGTTGTCATTGGCGAATCATCAAGTGGTAAAACTCTTTTTGTTGATTCTGTATATAGAAAAATATGTAACG
The DNA here is from genome assembly GCF_057837205.1 of Maritimimonas rapanae. Lineage (NCBI taxonomy): Bacteria > Pseudomonadati > Bacteroidota > Flavobacteriia > Flavobacteriales > Flavobacteriaceae > Maritimimonas > Maritimimonas rapanae. Next base: position 1,103,256 of record NZ_JBYQFI010000001.1, read on the forward strand.
ATTTTGAAGGCAGTAAATATGAGGAATTCGACGTACGTGATATTGTAATTAACAATCCTTCGGGGTCTATACCTCATTTCCTAAGTCAAAATTATATTATGTCTATTGTTAGTGATGCAAATGGTGATTTGAATAAAATTGAGGTAGTAAGAGATGTGTTTCCAGGTGACAAAGAATTAAAACTTAGCATAGAAAAGGGCTTAACAAGTCTTCGTAAAGACCTTAGTGAACTTATGACTGCTGTTAAGGAAATTGAAAAAATATCAAAAGCTTTAGGTCATTTACCAAACCTTCAAAATTTGATAGTTACCAAATCAATAGCGAGTAATATATTTAAAAGTTTAGTACCTAAAGTTTCTACAACAAATAAGATTGAGTTGTCCGAACTAAGAAAAGAGACATTTCTCGAAGACATTAACGCTATTGAAGAATATTTGGAGTCTAACCCTTTGGTAGATAATGATAAAGAAGCCTTTGAGATTATACGAAGTTTAATAAATGAAGCTTATGAAAAATCAATTTTTGAAAAAGGAGTAAGGTCAGAAATAAATAGTGGCTATCGAAAATTTGAAGAGGACTTACTTGCTACAGGAAAGCTTGATAGAGCGAAGTTGGTGGACTTTAATAAACTATTGGAGTTTTTAAATTCCTACAGTATAAATTATAAGAATTTTAAAAATGCCATTAAGAAAATCTCAGAATATTCAATAACTAGCAAAACAGAAACTGTTGAATCAGAAGGCCATAGTTTGTTTATTAAAAATGATTTTAATCTGAACAAAGATAAGGTTAAAGATGTCATAAATGAATTCTTAAAATCAATCTACAGAATAGAATCATTAGATAGGTTGGAGCCGGAAATACTTTTTGAAAAGAACTACTCTGAGAGACCTAAAGTTAACGGCTATGATGATTTTGAAAGGAGGGTGAATGGTAGATTTGAAAGCTTTAATAATAAACAATATCAAATTAAAACAAAAGATGGACTTGATTTTGATCAACTAAGTCCTGGTTGGAAAACATCTATAATATTAGACATAATTTTAGGATATAAAGATGACATGGCACCAATAATAATAGATCAGCCTGAGGATAATCTTGCTACTTCATACATCAATGATGGATTGGTAAAAGCGATAAAAAAAATAAAGGAACACAAGCAAATTATTTTAGTTTCTCATAACGCGACAATACCCATGATGGGAGATGCTCAAAAAGTAGTGCTTTGTGAATTCGATGATCAAAAACTCAAAATTAGATCTGGAAGGCTAGAAGATCAAATTAACAGCAAAAGCATGGTAAGTTATATTGCCAATTTAACAGATGGAGGAAAAGCATCAATAAAAAAAAGAATAAAAAAATATAATTTGAAGAATTTTAAAAACTAAGAAAATGCAATTGGTATTTAAACGAGAAAAGGATAGTGAAATTACAATAGAAATAAAAGATGGAGTTTCAACTATAGAATTTGATTATGTTGAAATGATTAAAAAATTATTGGATGATAGTGAATTAGAGGAAACCATTTTTGAAGGTGAAATTTCCGAGGAAGAGAAAGAAAAGATTAAAGAGATGGTTGAAAAGATTAATGTCGCTATAAGAACAGAAGATGATAAAGAACAAAAAGATGCAGATGTGAAACCTGTAAGCGAATATGAAAATGACAATGATATCTTTGGCCCAGATGACCCACTTTTTTAATAATAAAAAGACAATTCCGTTTAACCCTAAAAATTAAGTATGTCAGCACAGTTTGAGGTTCAATCCCATCACAGAAATCAACAGCAGAAATTTGTTTATTATATCCTCGCTTTATCGGTGGCAGCAATTGGTTTTGCGGTAGTACAAACGAGCGGTGTTAAGTTCAAATATCTTCATATCATTTTGTTCATCGCGATTTTATCTTGGTTACTAAGTATCTACAACGGTCTTCAATTTCTAAAGATGGCGATCGGGATGTTATATGACAATAATCATTATTTGGATATAATAAACGATAATATAATTGATTACGACACAAAAGAGAAGAAAATTATCGCATCGAACGCCGTACTTAAAGTTATAGAAGAGAAAGATGTAAAACGAGTAGCGGCTTTTGAATGGCAAGAAAGATTTTTCTATGTTGGTATTGTGTTGTTTATAATCTGGCATATTCTAGAGATGTTTTATCAAACTGTATGTTGATACATTTCCTTAGAAATAATTAAATATTCTTAAATTTTCATGTATGCCTGATAAAAAACTCAAATACACTCAATTTTCACCTGCTGTAAGAAACTATTGGAAAAACCTTCATATCAATATAGATTCTTATTGCGACAAATGGGAAGATCATGTGTCTAGTGAATTCGAGAAAACATTAAATACACTAGAGAATATTGACCTCAAAAAAATTCAAACCCATTTTGGAATTACTAAAAAGGAAAAAGAAACATCTAAGAAAGCTATTTATAATAATCTGACAGTAAGTATTCAAATCTATTGTATAATGATGTTCGCGTTAGAACATAAGCCAAAGGTTATTTGTCAACTTCTAGGTATTCCGATAATTAACAAAAAGATCAATAAGCCTCAGGTTATTATGGCTGTTTTTGAAGAATACAGAAAAGGGACTTTGGAAGGGTTGTTTTTACAGCTTCTTAAGCAAAAATCAGGGACTGGTCACTACAATTTTAGATTTAACTCCGATCTTGAAGATCTTGACTTTGAAAAGTTAAAAAAAGCAATGAAGCCTATGGTTTCATTGTTAAAAAGACATGATAAAGAGAAAAAAACATATTTATTCCGACAATCATATAAAGATGATAAAAAGTGGATATTTCTTTTACTGAAAGAAACCAATGATATGTTGCTCCCGGCCATTCCTAATAATTCCAGGGTCATGAAAGGACAGTACATTATAATTACTGTTCGATTAAATGATATGGAATTAACTATTAATACTCGCTCAAAAAGGGTAGCTTATGAAATTAGGAATTATTTACAAAGAAAGATCGAAAATCGTATTTATCATAAAAGAAAGACAGCAACATATAACCCTAAGAAGTTTTTTAGTACAATCTTGGATACCTCTTTAGATGATAGAAGTAAAGACCTTAACCTGGTTGATGTAAGGTTTAGAACAAGTGAAATTGATAGTTCTTTAGCGGTAACGGATCGAAATCAAAAAAACACAATTGTTGAACAACTTAAAACACTTAAGGATAAGAGCCTAATAAAGCTAGAGGATTTTTCAGAGTTTCAATTTTTAACATTTTATTACAAGGGACTTAAGTTTAAAGTTAATATTGAGCTCAATAAATGGGGATCTTATAGAATACATTTGCTTGATAGCGGCAAGCCTATTGCTGAGTTGTACGATTTCAAGAAAGATTTCGAAGACACCTACAAAGTACCATTTGATTCTTATTTGCGAAACGTAGATTCTACTATTGATGAAAAGCGAATTGCGAGGTATATTCTGAACAAACGTACATTAGAGGCTAATATACCAGAATCTGCAGAAAATGTACTACTGGAGCTTATAAAGTCCAAAATTTTGCTCAAACCAGTTAAAACATCAAGACGCAAGTGTACAAATAAGACTTGTAGAAAATATACATGGGAACCAGGTGATTGCCCTACCTGCGGACATGAAGTAAGAATAGAAGGAGATTATATAGATCTCAAGCTAAATAAAAAAGGTATTTACAGTTTCATCATTAATCTTTTGAAAGCAAATAAGAACTTTGTGGTTGTCAAAACCAAAAAGCAAATCAAGACAAGTAAATTTGATTTGATTGACTTAATGGATAAAAAAGGAAACCCACTAAGCATATATATCTCTCATGGAAATCTTAACGAAAAAATTATTCGTCATTTTCAAGAAACGGGAAATCCGTTAATGGTGATTCTTTCGAAATTTAAAAGTGCCTTGCAACAAGAAATTGTTGAACGAGATTTCGAATGTGTAAGCTTGCCAGATTTATTCGCATATCGAAATGATCAGGATATTATTAATAATCAATTTGAAGAATATGTGAAAATTCAACGGCATAAATGGCAACAGAAGTTAGTAAAAAAGGGGCTAATTTCTTATCAAAGAATTTCCAATAAAGTAGATAATTATAGCGATCAAGATTTCGAGATAGATGTGTATAATATGATGCATGAAATATTCATGGTTGGTGATAGACTCGGAGGTAAATTCACAGGAGTTGCAGCTCCTGATGGTATTGTTTCTATTCATAACGGCAGTAAACCTCAAAAGCGTTACTGTTTTGCATGGGATTGTAAATATAGCACCGCAACTAAAGGATATCAATTAGCGGATAATAAAAAAAAGCATCGAAAATATATAAATGACTTAAAAACTAATGATAAGGTAATATTTTATGGGGGATTAAAGACTTACGCGATTATTTCTCAAAACATGAATTTTGGGAAATATGCTTCTTTTTATCATAAGCTTGTTCATCGTTTTCGGTGGAAGGGAAGTGTCATCTACATGAGTGAAGAGCACTTATTAAAAATCTACCGCTTATATAAGGATAATTCAAATATATTTTTAGTTAAACCCAATGGTTTTTATAAACCATTACATCGACTATTATTGAAGATATATAAAAGAGATTGCAATCCGTATCCCAAGATTACTAATAAACGAATTAATAAATTTTTCTCTGAAGTGGAAGAAAACTATAAAGGTGAAGTTTTGAAATTTGAGTTTACAAGAAGTGAGTTTTAAAATTGAAGTTTTGGTAACCAAATAAATTTTGATTTCTTTTCAAAGTTTACTATTTAGAATGAAATAGAAAATAAAAGTGTTTGTGCGAAAAAAATGAGGGCGTGAAGTGGTGTGAATTTATGGCTTTCACAAAGTGCACTTGCACTTTGAATTGTTAGAAATGTTAATTTGATTATATTGTTGTAGACATTATAACATTATTAATATAAGATGAAAAAAAAGCACAATCGTATATAGGAAAAGATTATGAAACCATAGAAAGTATGCGCAAGCACCTTTCTTATAGGAATTATAGTAAATATACCACCAGAAACTACGTTAAGGAGATGAATCATCTCTGCTGCTATTTTCGGTGTAGCCCAATGATCATTGGTGATCAGCAAATTCAGAATTACCTCTATCACCTTGTTACAACAAAGAAGTTTGGACCAAATAAGATATCTCTTGCCATAGCAAGTTTTACTTATTTTTATCATAACATAGTCGGAACGCCTGAAAAGGTAAAACGGTTAAGGAGTCCAAGAATTCCTAACAGAGTGCCATTTGTACTCGCACCGATACAAGTATTTCAATTTATAGAATCACTGCAAAAGTTCAGAGATAAAGTAATTATCCAGCTGTTATATTCTACGGGAATAAGAGTAGGGGAGTGTGTTGCTTTAAAAAGACAAGACATGAGCCCTGAACGGATGGTAATAAGAATTCTTAAAGGTAAAGGTCAGAAAGATCGCTATGTTCCTTTAAGTCCAAGGATGTTACAACAATTAGAATTGTATTATAAAGAGTATAATCCCAGAGATTATATTTTCCCTGGAAGAAAAAAAGGAGAGCCTATTTCTAGAGCAACGGTTAATCGTATTATTAGAAATGCAAGCTTTGTTCTTGATACAAAAGAAACAATAACACCGCATACTTTTAGGCATTCATTTGCCACAATGTTAACAGAAGAAGGTGAAAGCCTCTATAAAATACAGAAGATATTAGGACATAAAAATATTCTATCCACAACACGTTATATCAAGGCAGCCAAAACAGAATTGAAATCTTGTGTTAATCCTTTAGATAAAGTTTATGAAGACAATTTTCTAGTCTAAAGCCATTTCTAGCCTTCCTAACACAACATTTCCACTAAACGATACTAATAGCCCGAATATTATGACATGGCAAACACAACATTATGTTAAATAGAATAGCATTGCCAGGAAAGAAATGCGGGCGTGCGGAGGAGTGAATTTGTGGCTTTCACAAAGAGCAATTGCCCTTGGATTTGTGTTGAATTACGCTAGTAATTTGGTGGCGATAGCCACAAGACACAAAGGGCGGGCTGATAGCATATTTCTTTCTTGATTTTTTGTTTCTTTTGTATCAAAACAAAAGATAGAAGAAGAAAATCATGATAAGTTTAATCGGAAGAATACAGTAGCAAGTGTTTAGAAATTATCTCGAAGAGTAATTTTAAACTTTTGCGGTTCGCAACGAAATGTTCCTGAAATTTTACTAGCAGAATTATCCAATAAACTTTAAAGATAAAATAGAAACGTAAAGCAAAGCTTTTAATGGCGTTGGCAAGGAATGGATTATTGTGTATAAAATAAATTGTGATAACAATTTGATTTTATAAAACAATCGAGTGCTTGGTAGCGGCAATTTTACATAATGCCAAATTATAGATACAAATAGCTGCAGTCGCTGAGAATCGCATATTTTAAAATTTATGTAGGATTATCTTGTAGAACGCAGAGAAAAGCATTGCCGGTGCGAATCAATTTAGCCGAGCGGCATTGGCGAGGCCAAGCGAAGCGCAGACATAATAATAATTATAGCTATCAAATAAAACTATAAAGATTCATAGCCGTAATTTACTTGAACATAATTACTGACGATATAATTCTAAAGAAGTTATATCTATAATTATGTATAAATAGCCTGAAATACGGCTATACGCAAATTACTATGTATTTGTACTATAATTTATATTATGTTAAATTGAAAATATTCCCATTCAGGTTATAACCTATGCTTCTACTGTGCTATAGGATTTATCATAACCTTACTAATTATACCATAAGTACAATCAATAATCATTTCTAAAGGATTACGACATTCTGTGCAATCTTCTATAAATTGCTGTTTAACTTTATCGGTTTCAACAAATGTAGATACCTCATTGTAACAATATGGGCAATTAAATTCGTGTTCACTCATGGCATATTCGGTTTTAGTTATGACTCTTATTATAGCTAAGGGTTTAATCTAAAACGAATTAGCACATAGATTATTACAAATTACTAATATGCAATAAGATTTAGCAAAGCAGTATGCAGTGTACTTTTTGCAAGATATTGTTGCTCTAAATCAGATTGAAACGGTATTGGTGTTTCTAAACTTGCTACTCTTTTTACAGGAGCATCTAAATACTCAAAACAATTTTCCATGATTAATGCTGAAATATCACTTGCAATACCTCCGAATAATGAATCTTCTTGAATTATAATGGCTTTTCCTGTCTTTTTTACTGAAGTATAGATCGTTTCTGTATCTAATGGTTGCAATGTTCTTAAATCGATTAAATCAGCTGAAATTTCTTGATTTTCGAGCGCTTCCATTGCCCAATGCACTGCCGAACCAAAACTAATAATGGTAATATCACTACCCTCTTTTAATAATTTGGCTTTACCTATTGGTAACGTGTAATAATCACTAGGAACATCTTGTCTAATACTTCTATATAGCGCCTTATGTTCAAAGAATAAAATTGGATTTGGATCTTCAATTGCTGAAGTTAACAATCCTTTCGCGTCATACGGAAATGCAGGATATATCACTTTTAAACCTGGTGTTTTAGTAAACCATGCCTCATTAGTTTGGCTATGAAATGGCCCAGCTGCTACCCCTGCTCCACAAGGCATTCTAACTACAACATCTGCATTTTGATTCCAACGATAATGCGATTTGGCTAATAAATTTACTATTGGATTAAATCCTGAGCTTACAAAATCGGCGAACTGCATTTCAACGACTGACTTTATTCCATTTATAGATAAACCATAAGCCGCTGATACAATGGCTGATTCACATATAGGTGTATTACGTACTCTATCAGTTCCAAACTCATCAATAAACCCTTCAGTTATTTTAAAAACACCGCCGTATTCAGCTACATCTTGCCCCATAATTATTAGATCATCATGCTTTTGCATAGCTTGTTTTAATCCTTGGGACACTGCATCTACAAAACGTATATTTTCAGAATTATTATTTGATTTAACTTCCTTTAAATCAAATTTTTGATACACATCATTTAATTCATTAGCAACAGTTGACTTTATTCGTTCTTCGTCATTAGCTTGTTTCCAATTATCATCAATTGTAGCACTTAATCCTTTTTTAATTTCAAGAATTTCTTCCATTGAAATAATACCTTCATCTAACAAATACTTTTGATAGTTCTTTAGAGGATCTTTAGCTGCCCATTCTTCAATGAGCTCCTTTGGTACATACTTAACACCACTAGCCTCCTCATGCCCTCTCATTCTAAATGTTTTAAACTCCAGTAATACAGGGCGTGGTTCTTTGCGTATACTCTTGGCAATAGCATCCACTTTAGTGAAAACTTCTAAAATATTATTACCATCTATTATATGAGATTCCATTCCGTAGCCTAAAGCCCTATCTACTAAATCTTTACAATTGTATTGTTCTGTTGTTGGTGTAGAAAGTCCATACCCATTATTTTCTATACAAAAGATTACGGGTAGCTGCCAAACGGATGCTACATTTAATGCTTCATGAATATCGCCTTCACTTGTACCACCTTCTCCAGTAAAAACTGCACAAATTTTATTATTGCTTTTTAATTTATTGGCTAAAGCGATACCATCTGCAACACCAAATTGAGGTCCAAGATGTGAAATCATACCTACAATATGATATTCTTGTGTGCCGAAATGAAAACTTCTATCGCGCCCTTTAGTAAAGCCGTTTGCTTTGCCTTGCCATTGAGAAAATAATCTATTTAAAGGAATATTTCTGGTGGTAAATACACCTAAATTGCGATGCATTGGTAAAATATATTCATCCTCTTCCATTGCTGAAGTTAAACCTACCGCAATTGCTTCTTGACCAATACCGCTAAACCATTTAGATATCTTACCTTGACGTAATAAAACAAGCATCTTCTCCTCTATCATACGAGGTTTCAGCATTGCTTTATAAAGTTTTAGTATTTTTTTATCACTTAATTTTTGTCTATTAAACAACATTAAAAGAAAACTTTTAGGAACTCAAAAGTAGCAAAATTTGTGAGTTGAATTTTATTAAATAAAAAATCTTCTTCAAATATTTACGAAGAAGATTTAATTAGCTAATAAAAGCTTTATATTAGATTATATAATCATTAAAAATGGTATGCATTAAACGTTTTTTGTCATTAATCACTTCTTCTAAAGAAATTGAAGTTTCCGTTCTTTGCACACCGGTAATATTATCAATTTGAAAAATAATATCTTTAGCATGCCTCGTATCTTTAGCTCTAAGTTTACAAAACACGGTGAATTTACCAGTAGTTAAATGAGCTACAGTAACTTCAGGAATCTTTTCAATTTCGCTAATTACTCGAGATGTTAAAGAAGAATTCTCTAACAGCACACCCACATATGCTATAAAGGTATAACCCATTTTATCATAATCTACCGTAAGTGTAGAGCCTTTGATAACACCTTCTTCTTCCATTTTTTTTACACGTACATGAATTGTTCCTGCAGATACTAATAATTTTTTTGCGATGTCTGTAAACGGAGTTCTTGCATTCTCAATTAAAATATCTAGTATTTGGTGATCTATCTCGTCCAATTTAAATTTTGCCATTATAGTTAGTTAAGGGGATTTAACCATGTAAAAGTGAAAATTTTATTGAATAAAACCCAAAATATTAACATATTTTTTTAAGAAAACGTTGTAGTTCTTTTTTATCTGAAAACCTCAAATTATTTCCGTCTACAATTTTATTTGCGTTATAGTTTTCTAAATTCCCAATATGCTCTATTTCAGGAATAAAAATGATTTCTTTTTCAATTAATTTTTCTTTAAAAAGAACACCGATGTCTACTCTTTTTGACTTATTTTCAAGAAAAACATTCTTATATATGATGTCTAAATAGTATTTTTCGTTGTTTGGAATGTCAAAATAAGACTCAAAATCGTCTGATTTGACTTTTGAACTGATGAAATTTAATCCTTGTAATAAGGATATAAAATTCAATTTTCTTACTTCTTCCCTGTCATAATCATCTTTAGAATGCCCAGCTTCAATCAAAATTGTATTATGACCCTTTTTTTGAAAATTATCACCTGTAGCCGTTTGATAAAATTCATCAGTGTATCTACCAATCTTTTCAGGGATAATTTGTTGTATTAATTCATTAATAGAAACAATTACGCGCATAGTATCTTTTCTTCCATCTGTAATTGTACGTTCAATATCTACAGATGGGGCTAAAAATGATAAAGTTGCAGGTTCTTTCGTATTCCCCACAGAAAAAATAGTACGCTGATCATGAAGATTGAAACAATATTGTGGATTAACTTCTTTTAGTATTTTTAATAATAACCTACTTTCAGGAGCTTTAAGATCAATCACGTCTCTATTTAAGTCAATATTGTTAGCATTTACTCTGGTATAAGCTTTAGCTCCGTCAGGATTTAACATTGGTATAAAAGTAAGTGTGCAATTATTTAAAACTTGATCTCGTAATTCTTTATAATCCTTTGAATTTTGAAAAAAATTAAATAAATCAAATAAGGCTTTCGTTCCTGTACTTTCATTTCCATGCATTTGAGACCAAACTAAAACTCTTATATCTCCATTTCCAACGGTTATCTTATATATTGGCCTTTTCTCGATTGACTCTCCGATTCTTAAAAATTTAAAAGGGTCACCTAATTGTGTTACTAAAGGCTCAATATCTACCAATGTAATATATCTACCATACAGAGAATCTTCTTTGAAGACATCATAGATTTTTTGAATTTTCTCTGCATTAATTTTTATCATATTACAAATGTAAATAATCAAAAGTTTACAATTGTAAATTACATTTGTAAATAATATTTATTGATGATTGACTTAATTATTGAAATATTTATAATGATTTTAATTAATTTAAATTAAAAGATTTGAATTCAGCTAATTAAAATACTTTTACTAAAGTGATCATTTTGCTATTTATAGTGTTATTTTAAGAATACCGTAATTATTTATACATAAAAGTTTACTTTTGTAACCAAACATTTGTGTGATGATCAATACAGAGCAGTTTGGTAAACGACTAAAAAAAATAATGGAATATTATCAATTATCTTCTGCTTCTTTAGCCGATGAAATTGGGGTACAACGCTCAAGTATTTCACATCTATTATCAGGTAGAAATAAACCAAGTTTAGACTTTGTATTAAAAGTTTTGGATAAGTACAAAGAAGTTGAATTATACTGGTTAATGAATGGTAAGGGTAATTTTCCTAAAAAGATGACTACTACTCCATCCAATCAACCGCAAAGTATTAGTGATTTTTCTAAAGTAGAGTTTACAGATACTAAAGAAATAGAACGCATTATTATTTTTTATAGTGATGGTACCTTTGAAAACTATATTCCATAAAAAATCCCGCCATAAGCAGGATTCTGTCGTTAATTGCTCTAAAACTAGCTAGTCAATTTTTATATTATTAGATTTAAAAAAACCTTCTAACTGTTTTAAACCTACATTACCGTTGTCAACATTTTGGATGCTACTCATTAACTTCATAATGTTTTCAGGTTTCATATCATCGCCTAACACACGTACAAGAGCAAATCCTTGTGTTTTATCTGAGGCGTATACAACAACTTCATCAAAACTTTCTGTGTTCTCATCACCTTCGTATTTAATAACTATATCTCTGCCTTTGTCCTTCATGCGCATTAATTCGCTAAACTTCTTACTCTTAAGAATTTCCTTAACTTTTTTCTTTTCAACATCATATTCATCAGCATTCGATTCATTTTTTTTAAAAGCTAATACATTCATCTTTTTTAATGAAGCTAAGGCATCTTTTGCTTCTGCAGGAACATCATCTTTTAAGGAAATAATGCTTGCAGGAACATCTACAGAGATAAAATTCTTATTATCCTGACTGTCAATGTAATACTTTTGCAAGGATGCTTCACTACCTGCACAAGAAACTATCAATGCGGTAAAAGCAACAAATGCAATAAGGTTTGCTAATCTTTTCATGCTCTTATTTATTCTTTTTTACTTTCTTTAAGTGTTCACCACCCTGAATATTCATCTTACTGGTTAATTCTGATATCTTATTTAAATCAATATCACCAGTGATTGAAACAATTACTGCTTCAGGCTTACGGTTTTCATCACCCATATGTTTGCTCATGCCTTCTACGAACATAAATAATTCACTTACATGATCGGCATCTTTACCTTCTCTAATGTAAATCTTTACATTTCCTTCTTTATCCTTAACTCTCATTAATTCAGATAATTTAGAAGACTTTAAGTAAGTAGTTACTTTAGATCTCATATCTGCAGCAATAGAAGAACTTTCAGTTGCAAACACTCTTAAGTTATTTAAGCTATTTACTAACTTTATATACTCTCTTGCTTCATCTGAATCTGCTGAAATTTTACCCATTAGCTTAAACATATTTTTGTTTACTGCTACTACAGATACATCTTCCATATCTTCATATTTGTCAAAAATTGATGATTGAGCAAATGTGAATAATGGTGCAATTGCTAATGCAAGGGCTATGATTAATGTTTTAGTTTTCATTTTATTGTTTTTATTAATAGTTTTCATGATTCTACTTTTTTGTTAAAAATACTTTGTTCTGCGCCTTATCAAATTCACTCAATCCAGCGAAAGCAACATTTTCTCCTTTATTTAGGTTTTGAGAAATAAGTTGGAAAGCTTTTTGAGTTTCTAATAAAGCTAGTCTAGCTTCTTTTTCTTCTTGAGCGGATAAACCACTACTAAAAGAATCTTGCACAGAATACACACTAAATAATAAGACTACAGCTGCAGCTACTGATAACCATTTCCAATTCGAATTTCTAGGTTTTAAAGGAATGGTCTTCGTAAAACGCTCTGCTTTACTCTTATTAAAATAACCAAATAATGCTTTGTATTCTATAAGATGAGAAGCTATATCATCTTGAGAAAAATACATTTTTAAAGTTTCCTCTTCTTGTAAAGAAGTTTCTGCTTCTAAGTACTTATCTAGTAATTTTTCTATGTTAGCTAATTCCATACTTATGTTGTTTTATGAGTTGTTCTCTAATTGTTTTTCTTGCTCTAGACAGCGCAACACGCACTGCTGTAGGCTGTAAGTCAAGAATCTTGCCAATTTCATCATATTCATATTCTTCTACATCTCTCAGTTGAATGATCAACTTCTGCTTCTCTGGCAAATCTTCTATTAATTCGTGTACCTTACTTACACTATCTTCTAATTCTAATTGTCTTTGTAATGAGACACTATTATCTTTATAATTACTATGAACCAATGCTAAATTATTAGATCTTTTTGCTTTTAGTTGATCTAAGCAATAGTTTTTAGTCATAGTCATTGCAAAAGCTTCTACATTGTTATAATCTTTTAGTTTTGCTTTATTCCTCCATAGTTTGAGGTAAAGTTCTTGTGTAGCATCTTCTGCTTCATCAGTTGAGACTAACAAACGTTTTGCAAGCCTAAAAACTTTATCTTTTAATGGTAAAACTGTATTTAAAAACTCAGTTTGCTTCATGTTTGGTTTGATTCTTGATACAATACTATTTTATCGTATCACAACATTACGACGAGTAAGTTATATTTTTGTTACATCTGTAATAAAAAATATTAAATTGCGACGAAATTAATTTAAATATATTAACTAAAATTTTATGAAGAAAGTATTTTTAGCATTGTTGTTTGTTTCAATGTTTGTTAGTAGCTGCAGTAGTGATGATAGCCCAACTCCTGAACCAAACCCCCAACCCACTCCTAATAATAATGTTGAATTAGACAACCCAATAAACAACTTTACGTGGAAAGCATTAAACTCTTGGTATAATTGGCAACCGAATGTACCAAATTTAGCCGATAGTAAGGACGATGATAGAAATAGTTATCATACCTTTTTAAATGGCTATTCTACCCCTAAATCTTTATTCGAGGATTTACTGTATGATCAAGGAAACACAGATAGATTTTCATGGTTTATTGATGATTATGTTGAACAACAGCAGGCATTCCAAGGAATTACAAAGTCTTTTGGCTTTAGACTACAGGCTGTGCAAATAAATACTGCAGGTGATATTATTTTTTATGTTCGCTATGTTGCCCCTAATTCTCCTGCAAGCAATGCTGGTATAAAGAGAGGAGACATTATTAACGCTTTGGATGGTATCGTATTGAATTCTAGTAATTACAGTGCTACTGTAAGTAAACTTTCTAATGAATCACTAACCTTATCATTTGTAGGTAAAGATGGAAAAACTAAAATTGGAGATAAGACTCTTACCGCTGTAGTACTATCTGAAAACCCTGTACATCTTTTAAAAGTATTTGAAAATATTGGAGGTAAAAAAGTTGGTTATTTAGTCTATAATGGGTTTAGATCATCTTATAATGACGAGTTAAATACTGCGTTTGCTTCACTAAAGTCTGAAGGTATACAAGAATTAATATTAGATCTGAGGTTAAATGGTGGTGGTTCTGTTCAAACGTCGGCATATCTAGCAAGTATGATTAATATGTCTGCAGATGACGAAGAATTTGCCGAATTACGTTTTAACTCTAAACATACTAATCAAAATGGGTCATATTTCTTTGAAAACACTTTGAACGTTTATAATACTGATGGTGATAAGATAGCTGAGCAAACTATTAATAGGCTTGTTGGGCTTAATAAAATATATGTGTTAATATCTGGTAGTACAGCGTCTGCGAGTGAAATGATTATAAACGGACTTAAGCCGTTTATGACTGTTAAGACCATTGGTACAACTACTTATGGTAAAAATGTTGGTTCAATTACATTATATGATTCGCCCTCAACTGATTATACAGGTTCACAGAATGCGAACCCTTCTCATAAGAATGCGATGCAGCCTATTGTTTTTCAGATTTATAATAAGAATGGTGAAAGCGAATATACAAATGGTTTTTCTCCAAATATTGAAGTTGTAGAATATGAATCATGGGACAACATTTTACCTTTTGGGGACGAAAAAGAAGTAGTTCTAAAAGGTGCATTAGATGACATTAGGGGAATAGCTACAAAAAAATTATTTAAAGTTTCTGAGGATATAAGTATAGAAGGATTAAAACTTCCTGAGGCTAAATTTGATAAAGAAATGTATATCGATAGTGATTTTTTTAATTAGTAAAATCTAAAAAACTATTTTTAAAGTCGCCTACCTATGGCGACTTTTTTATTTTTGAACATGCGAATTGATAAATACCTTTGGGCTGTACGTTATTATAAAACTAGAAATCAGGCATCTATTGCCTGTAAAAAAGGTCAGGTACGGGTAAACGATACAATCTCTAAACCTTCAAGGGAAATATATATAGGTGAAAAAATATTAGTTCGTAAAAATCAAATTAACTATCAATTAGAAGTATTAGATATTCCTCCAAATAGAGTTGGTGCTAAATTGGTTGATATATATAGAAAAGATATTACACCAAAAGAGGCATTCGAAAACCAAGACATTCTAAGATTAGCAAAAGAGCATTATCGTAAAAAAGGAGCTGGTAGACCTACAAAGAAAGATCGTCGAGATTTAGAAGATTATACAGATATAGATTGATAATTGTTAATATATTTGAGAGGTCAAAACGATCTAATGGAAAAGTCAGTTATACTTACAAATAAAGAAATTCAGCATAAAATAAGACGTATTGCATTTCAAATCTATGAAAGCAATTCTAAGAATAAAAAAATAATCATAGCAGGAATTTCTAAAAATGGATTTCTACTAGCCAAAGAATTAAAAAAAGTACTTGATAAAGTATCTGATTTAAATACTACACTTTGTGAAGTCAAAATAAATAAAACAAATCCAATAGAAACTATTACCACTTCTCTTTCTCCTACTGATTATAAAAATGGTTCTTTAATTTTAGTTGATGATGTATTAAATTCTGGTACAACTTTAATGTATGCTATAAAACATTTCTTAAATGTTCCGTTAAAACAATTTAAAACGGCAGTTTTGGTAAATAGAAACCATAAAAAATATCCTGTTAAAGCAGATTTTAAAGGGATTAGTCTTTCTACTTCTTTGCAAGAACATGTTACTGTAGAATTTAATAAAAAAGAGGCTATAGCGTATTTGACTTAATTTCATTTACAACGTCATCAATAGTTTTACCATCAACATTTATTGTTTTAGAAGCTTTTTCGTAATATATAGATCGTTCAAATAAATGCTTAGCTATAAATTCTTTTAGCTGACTATTTATTAAATTTTTAATTAAGGGTCTGCTGCTTTTTTCTTTAACTAGTCTATCGTATAAAGTTTGTATAGAAGCCTTTAAAAATATTGAGTTAGTATTGTCTGTAATTAGGTTAATATTATTAGCATAACATGGTGTACCTCCTCCAACAGATAAGATATAATTTTTTTGAGTGCAAATAATTTCTTTAAGGTATTTGTTTTCAATTTTTCTAAAATAAATCTCTCCTTTATTCTTAAAAATATTATTTATTGTATCTCTCTCTTTATCAGATATATAATTATCTAAATCGATATAATCGTAATTAACTTTCTTAGCTAATTTTTCACCAATTGTTGACTTACCACATCCCATATATCCCATTAAAATTATCTGCATAAAAAACTGATTTTTAGTTAAGTAAAATTCGTGGCAAATATCGAATAAAAAATATTATTTTTTTACTTGTATAATTGATATTTGATAGTATATTTGCATCCGAAATTGATTGACCTGGTAGCTCAGTTGGTAGAGCATCTCCCTTTTAAGGAGAGGGTCCTGGGTTCGAGCCCCAGCCAGGTCACTTTCAAAGATTAAAAGTTAAGCAAATCGCTTAACTTTTTTTATTTTTGACCTCTTTATTTTGCGCGCATGGCGGAATTGGTAGACGCGCCAGCTTGAGGGGCTGGTATCTGTATAGATGTGGAAGTTCGAATCTTCTTGCGCGCACTTTGTAAGTTCTATTTATTTTGCATACTAATAGTGTGGTATCCTTTTTGTATTATTTTAACACATAATTAGTGAAATATTAGTATCATTGCCCATGCAAAAACAGCTACGTTATATTCTTATTTTTTGTTTAATCAGTGTAAGCTCTTATGCTCAAAATACTATTAATCAAGATTCTATCAAGAAATTGAAAGGAAAGATTATTAGTGTTACCGATAAAAAGCCTTTACAAAGTGCACATATTTTAAATCTTAATTCTGTAGTAGGTACGACTACAAATCGAGAAGGTTTATTTGAGATAACAGCTCAAGCTAATGATACTGTTTATATATCGTATATTGGATTTCAATCAATTAAATTAAAAGTAACCAATGATCTTCTAAGAGGAAATGAATTGGTAATTTCTATACATGAGAAAACATTAAATATAGACGAAGTTACAGTTAAAGCCCATAAACTTATTGGTGTTTTAGTTGTTGATGCTGCCAATATACCGTTAGATCGCTTTAACAGGATACATATAGAAGGATTACCTCAAGCTTATGAAATCGGTAGGCCTTCTGCTAAGGAATATACGTCTGCTGTCAACGCTGTATTTAATCCTATTGATTTTTGGTACAATAAGCTAGGAAAACGACCTAAAGAGCTTCGTAAACTTAAGAAGCTAAAGGAAGAGGATAAATTGCGTGACATTATGGAAGAGAAATTTAGTCGCGAGATTTTGATGGAATATATGGATATGAGTCGTAAAGATTTAAGTGATCTTTTAAAGGAATGTAATTACTCAAACAGATTTATTAAAAAAGCAAGTGATCTGCAAGTAATTGAAGCCGTATTAGAATGTTATGAAAGTTATAATGCACTTAAGAAAGGTAAAGTGCAAAAAGATGTCATTAGAATCAACAACAGTAAACAAGGAAATTAAAAAAACCAGCCGAATAGCTGGTTTTCATTTTTATTACTATTTCTTTTTAATTATTTCCTAAAATAAGAGGCATACCATCTTTACCTCCAACAATCACAACTTTAGAATTTGGTGATTCTGATAATTTTAGTGTAGCGTCAATACCTTTATCTCGTAAAATTTTATCCGTTAAAGACGCACTTAAAATTCTATTTGCGTCTGCTTTACCTTGGGCTTCAATAATTACCTTCTCCGCTTCTTTTGCAGCGGTAACTAGTCTAAACTCATATTCTAAAGATTCTTGTTCTTGCTTTAATTTACGTTCTATGGCTTCCTTAATAGTTGGTGGCAAAGTTACATCTCTTACCAACACCTCATTCAATTGTACATACTGCTTCTCTAAGATCTTTTTAGTTTCAGTAAAAATCTCATCTTGTATTGCATCTCTTTTACTCGAATATAACTGTTCAGGCGTATAACGACCAACAACGCTACGTGCGGCACTTCTAATAGCAGGCTGAATAACACGCTGTAAATAATTTTCACCTAAACTTTGATGCAAATTACCTAAGTCATTATACACTGGTTGATACCAAGCTGATGCATCAATCTGAATTTCTAGTCCGTTAGAAGATAATACTTTCATTTTTTCAAAAAGTTCTTGTTGCCTTACCTCATAAACATGCATGTCGTTCCAAGGTGCTACAATATGAAAGCCCTCACCATAAGTTTTATCTGTAACTACACCCTCGTCGAAGGTTTTATATAAGACACCAGCTTGCCCAGAACCTATCGTCACAGCGGATTTGGTGAAAAGAATTATAGCTATTATAGCTAGGATAATAATTGGTAATCCTATTTTCGGAAATTTTAATTGTGTATTACTCATATTTACGTTTTTGATTGATATCAAAGGTACAACTAAATAAAAAAACTACCTTACAATTAACAGTAAGGCAGTTTTACTAAATAAAGCTAGTGGACTTTATTAATTACCGTATCCAGAATTCTGTACCATTAAAGTATTTGTATCCATTTCACCTTGAGGAATAGGAAGTACTAATGAGTTATCATTATATGGCAAACTACCAATGGCATTTTGAGTTCTTTTAAGATCATGAATCAAATGTCCTTCAAAACCTAACTCCAACTGTCTTTCATTTAATATCAAACCTAATGTTAACCCACCTAAGGCTGAGGCTCCTGATCTTGCTCTTAAGGCATTAATCTCAGCTAAGGGAGCTAACCCAACAGAAGTACCTTCTCTAAAATTGGCTTCAGCTCTAATCAGGTGCATCTCTCCAATTCTCATCATTGGAATGTTTCCAAACTGATTTGTGTATTTAGAGGTTAGATCTAGTCCATTGTCAGGGCTAACATAAGTAAATGAAGCTCTTACATCATTGGTAGGATCATCAAATAAATCAGTATAACCAGATGCGACAGCAATATCTCCTTGTCTACCTCCATTTGCTTGAGAAGCATAAAAAGTAATTAGATCATTACCACCATCTTGATCAGTGACTTGAAAAGTAAATATATCTTCAGAGCTATCGGCATCATTATTAAAGGCCTCAGCAAATGAAGAGGTTAAGTTATGGCCACTATTGGTAAGTACGTCGTTAGCGGCATCTCTTGCTGCAGCATAATTTCCTTGTTGTAAATAGACTCTTGCTAATAATCCTTGTGCAGAAAATTTATCTGCAAAAATTCCATTAGAATCTGGTAGTAAACTATATGCGTCATTTAAATCATTTATTATTTGATTATAAACATCTTCAACTGAACTTCTAGCTATCGATAAATCAACTCCAAAATCAGTAATTCCGACTAATCTCAATGGAACTCCTGCTTGACTATTAGCTTGCCCCGATTCATATGGCAATCCAAATAATTTCACTAAATCAAAATATGATAAAGCTCTTAAAAATTTAGCTTCACCTTCAGCATTACTTTTTGCGCTTGTGCTACTAGTTATAAGATCTAAATTATCTAAAACCAAATTAACTTCATTGATTACTTCATAAGAATTAGCCCAATTTCCAGCTACAAAACCATTATCAACTAAAATTACTTTATTAACAATTTGTCTAGGTGCCAAAAATGTACCATTCCAAGAAACTTGATCAGTACTACCTAATAGATCAGCAATTACTTGTGATCTACCACCAAATGTTGCAACTTGTCCAGCTTCACCATAAGCACCAATTAAAACATTAATAACATTTTCTTCAGAAGATAATGCTGATTCAAATGAAACACTTTGAGCAGGCTCAATATTCAATTCATCTTCGCATGAGGTAAATAGTAAAATAAAGCCTACTATATACCATAATTTATATATTTTCATTTTCTTATATTTTAAAAATTAAAAAGTAATATTTACACCTAAAGAGTAAGTTCTAGCTGCTGGTGCTGAATAAAAGACCTGACCAGGAGCTGTAGCATCATTAGCATCACTTCGTGACTCAGGGTCGTAACCTTCATAATCTGTAAAAGTTAGTAAGTTTAGACCACTAAAATAAAGGCGAAAATTACTAAGCTTTATTTTTTCTAATACATTACTTGGTAAATTATAACCAATAGTAAGATTTCGCAAACGAATAAAATCTGCTTCTTCTAAATAACGTGTTGAATGCCCAGTACCATTACCCCAACCTAATCTAGCCTGAGGAATATCAGTAATGTCTCCTGGTTGTTGCCAACGTCTTAACTGATCTGTAGTTTGGTTGTCAAACCAATCAGCGTTTGCAGATTGAAAACGTCCACCTCCGTTATAAATACTTGCACCCCATTCTCCTTGGAATGTAAAACTTAAATCAAAATCTTTAAAAGTAAATGAGTTAGTTAATCCACCAATCCATTCTGGAAAAGGACTACCAATAACAATTCTATTTGCTGCATCTGGGTCATTTGTAGTTCCACCACTTCCATCATTTAAATTATATAACGCATCACCATTATTTGAATCCACACCAGCATATTCTATTAAATAAAATGCATTTATGGCTTCACCTTCTCTTAAAATACTTCTACTAGTTATTACATCATTACCATCTGGTAATTCTTTAACTTCATTATCATTTTGACCAATATTAAAATTAGTAGTCCAAGTAAAATTATCACCTATTATATTTTTACTTTGAATAGTTAACTCTAGTCCTTTACTAGTAATTCTACCAATATTCTTATTAATACCATTTCCGTTTGGATCACCTGAACTAGGAGGTAATGGTTGCCCAAAGATTAAACCATCAGTATCTTTAACATAATAAGCAATTTCACCAGAAATTCTATTGTCAAACAACCCATATTCAATTGCAAAATCAGACTGAGTAGATTCTTCCCAAGTTAGATTATCATTTCCAGCCTGTGTAGGTGTAATACCTGGCCGTTGATTATATGATGTTCCTCCGAATAATCCTCTAGATCCAAAATTTCCAATTTCTGCATTACCAACTACCCCCCAACTACCTCTAAGCTTTAAGAAAGAAAATGTATTAGAATTTGCCATAAAATCTTCTTCAGATAAAATCCATCCTGCAGAAAACGCAGGGAATATACCGAACTGCTCTGATTTACCAAATCTTGAAGAACCATCTCTTCTAATACTTGCTTTAAATAAATATTTATCATTTAAAGAATAGGTAGCTCTCGCAAAATATGATACAAAAGTGTAAGCTGTAGTATTTCCTTCTCCAGCTGTTATCGAAGCAGCACTATTAACAGTTTGAAAATCATCTGTTGGGAATTGAGTACCAGTTACACTTATATCTCTTTTATCACTTTTATTATACTCAGTACCAATTACTAAATCTAAGTCGTGAATTTCATTAAAGTTTTTAGAAAATGTTAGATAATTACTTATAATATAGTTTTCTGTATTAACATTAGAAGCAAATGCTTGACCATTGGTTGATTGAAAAGGAGCTAATCTACCTACAAATTGATCCTCAACTTGACTATAAAGATCATAAGCAAAATCAGAGTTAAACTTAATCCAATCAGTAAATTTATATTCACCAAAAATTTTTCCAGTAATTCTCCTAATTTTAGTGTTGTAGCTTGCATATTTATCTTGTAACAAATAGTTTGCATAAACAGTATTTGTAAATGGTTCTCCATCTACGAAAGCAGGTGAAATAGGAGATTGCGCTATTGCCTGTAGAGGAGTTACAAATGCATTATCATTTGCAATTCTATCTATATTTGCTCTACTATAACCTAAATTCATACCAGCTGTAAATTTTTCAGATAGCTTATGGCTAACATTTATACGAGCGCCTATTCGATCTAGTTCATTACCATGAACAATACCTTTGGTATCATTATACGAAGCAGTAAAGAAGTAAGATGTTTTTTCACTACCACCTGACATAGAAAAATCTGCATCTCTAGTATGTCCCTTTATTAAAGCTATATCTTGCCAATCTGTATCATAAGTTCTACTTTGCCAAGTTCCGTTTGAGTATCTATCAAACCTACCTTCAACAAAACCAGGAGCTGGCCAACCACCAAATGCAAAACCATTTGCGGCAGCCTCTGTAAACAATTCAATATATTGATCTGCGTTTAACCAATCTCTCTTATTAGAAGCTTCACTAACACCATTTGAAAAATTAAGGGAAAATTTAGCCTTTCCTTGTTTACCCTTTTTAGTTGTTATTACTACTACTCCATTTGCTCCTCTTGCACCATACATAGCTGCAGAAGATGCATCTTTTAATATATCTATAGATTCAATTTCGCTTGGACTCAAAGTTAATAATGGATTTGTTGGTGAACCATTATTTGACTCATCGTTATTAACTAGAGGTATACCATCTAATACATAAAGTGGATTAGTACCGGCAGTTAAACTAGCTTGACCTCTAATTCTAAAATTAAGACCACCTTCAATTTTACCATTTGTTTGACTAATCTGTACCCCAGCTGCTTTACCAGCTAAAGAATTAAATACATTTGGCGTTGGTACACCTTCAATATCATCAGAACTTAATTTTACAATATTGTCTGTTAATTTTCTCTTACTTTGTGTTCCGTATCCAACTATTACAACTTCATCTAATACATTATCAGCTTGAAGAATAACATTAATTATGTCAGAGTTACCCACTATTTTTTCTTGAGTTGTCATACCGACAAAACTAAAAACGAGAGTTTCCCCTTCTCTTACTTGAATTGAATATTTACCATCAAAATCTGTTTCAGTACCAATTGTTGTGCCTTTAATTAAGACACTAACGCCTGGTAATGGACCAGTTTCGTCTGTAACAGTACCTGTAACTGTTTTTTCTTGCGCAAATGTAAATTGCACAAAAAACGCTAATAAAAGCGTCAAAATGCTAAGTCGCTTTGTTTTCATATTTATTTGATTTGAATTAATTAGTTCAAAAATCTTAATAAAAAGTTAAAAAAGCTAATAAAATCTTAATAAAATGTTAATGAAAATTAAAAAAGTTAAAATCAGAAATAAATATTATACCATACCATAATACTTCCTTATAAACCATTCTAAGCCTAAAAATAGCACAACTAGACCTAGTAGCCACTTCCAATTAATAAGTTGAGATTGTTTTATAGTACTTTTTTGAATAGACTTGTAATCTTCTCTTACACCAAGATTTTCTAATAGGCTTTTATAATTAGAATTATGGTACAACTTGCCATTAGATTGTGATGCAAGTGAGTTTAATGACTCTACATTAGCATACGTGAATTGCTGTTCTATGTTATAATCTAAAACAGTAAATGACCCACTTTTCTGTAAGTTTTGATCTTTTACTGTTGCAGTAAATGAATATTCTCCGCTAGATAAATTAGGGATATTTACCTCGTAGTATTGTCCATTTAACCTTAATGGAAAATTTTTCACCTCATTAGTTTGTGAGTTGTTTAAACTTAACGACAAATTAGCCCTTGTATCTATGGCGTAATTACTATCAAAATAAGTAGCTTCAATTTTAATAATATCATTTTGATATACAATTGGTTGATAATTTAATTCTAATCGATTTAATCTCTTTTTTATAGAAAGATATTGGACTAATTTGTTTATGAAACTATCAAAATCTGTAAATGATTTATTTTGAGTAAATGAAAAAACTCTCCATTTCCAACTATTTTCACCTAACAAGATAGCTCCTCTTCTTTCTTTATCGGCAAAAGTTGCTAATAAAGGATTATTGATTTGTATGCCATTGACATTTTGGTGTAAAATTGTTTCAGAAGGAACATTAAATTTGATCTCACCAAACTTTGCTTGTAATGGAGGAAATTCTTCAAAATTAAGATTATCTAAAACAAAAGATGAGTAACTGTTATTTAAGGAAGCTTGATAATCTTCAGATTGATTAATTGTACTTTTCTTAAAATCTGACTGTATATTATTTAAAAAGTTCCAATCTGTTTGTGTACCTGAGATAATAAAATAGTTACTATTTTCTGCGATTAATTTATCGAAAATAGTTTTAAAATTTCTATTAGGTTGGTATAATATAACTAACTGATACTCTTTTAGGTTTAAATCAATTGAAGCCTTTAAAATATCAACTTTTCGTTGTTTGTTAGTTTCTATAGAACGTTTAAACATTCCTAAGTCTGGATGCATAAAATCACTTACCAAAGCAATTTTTGATTGCTCATTTATCACATTAACTACAAAATTCTTTCTATTATTTATAACATTAAATTCGTTGGCGAAAGCAGAAATAGATATGCTGTAGTTTATTGCTCCTACTCTATTTGCAGTTAAGTTAAAATTAACTTTTTCTGAATTTTTCTCCTGTGAAAGTGTAATCGTTTTTCTGTATACATTTGAATTACCTTGTGTTACAGTAAGATTAGTAGAAATAGTTCTATTTCCATTATAATTTACAAAGACTTCAACAGGAAATGTGTTATTTAAGAAGCTATATCTATTCACATTTAGTTTAGAAATCTTTAGATCCTCTTGCGGTATTGTATCACCTATGGCAATAGGGAAAATTGTTGATTTTGATCTATAAAAAGAATAATCTGTACCTAATGTTTGATTACCATCAGTAATTAAAACTATAGCAGTATTTTCATCTTTATAAAGATTTTCAAGCGAACTAAGAGTGTTTACTATATTGGTACTGTTTGAATTAAAATCTAATGAATCCAATTCTTGTACATTTTCTGAGAAAGCGAAATAATTAACATCATACCTTTCGTTTATAGTATTATCTGTACGAATAGTTTGCAAAACTTCGTTGACTTCTAAGTCATTCTTTAAAAATTTAATTGAGGAAGAATTGTCAACAACTACTAATAGCCTGGGCTTTATGGTTTCTAGGTGTTTAGTATCTATTGAAGGATTAATAATCAATAAAAACAATAAGAATAAAGCTAAGAATCGTAAAAAAGCTAATAGAATGTTAGTTCTTGATCGTGCTTTTGACTTATAGAAATATTGAAAAACTGCAATTGCTAAGGCAACAATTGCAGCTAGTAGAATATATAAATATGTTGTTATTTCCAAAGTTAAACCTTATGTCAGCATTCCACCATCTACGCTTAAAGTTTGACCAGTAATATAGCTAGACATATCAGAAGCTAAGAATACACATGCATTAGCAATATCCTCTGGTGAGCCACCTCTCTTTAAAGGAATAGCATCTCGCCAAGCTTTAACAGTTTCTTCTGGTAAAGCTCCAGTCATTTCAGTTTCTATAAAACCTGGTGCAATTACATTACTTCTAATATTTCTAGATCCTAACTCTAAAGCAACAGATTTAGAAAATCCAATTATACCAGCTTTTGAAGCGGCATAATTTGCCTGACCAGCATTTCCTTTTACACCAACAACAGAACTCATATTTATAATGGAACCTGCTCTTTGTTTCATCATTGGGCGAATTACTGCTTTTGTCAGGTTAAAGACTGACTTTAAATTTACTTCAATCACCTTGTCAAAATCTTCTTCTGATATACGCATTAGTAAATTATCTTTAGTTATACCAGCATTATTAATTAATACATCTATAGAACCAAAGTCTTCCAATACATTTTTTGCTAATTCTTGTGCTGCATCAAATTCTGCCGCGTTCGATTGATACCCTTTAGCTTTTACACCTTGAACTTGTAATTCCTTTTCTAAAGCTTTAGCTGCATCAACAGAAGAACTATAAGTAAAAGCTACATTGGCGCCTTGTTTTGCAAAAACTTCTGCAATTCCTTTACCAATACCACGTGTTGCTCCAGTAATTAAAGCTGTTTTATTTTCTAATAATTTCATAGAGTTAAGTCAGTTAAATTGAACACCAAATATACTAAAATAGTTATCCTCGATTTGTATCAATTATCGATAGATTTGTTAAAATATTTCTTAAAATGTAACTTTATCTAAAAATAATCGTCAAGTATATATTAACTATAATAATTCAATTCATGAAAAAACTAGCAATGCTATCGCTAGTACTTTTATTTGTGGTAGCATGTAAAAACTCAAAAGACGACAAGCCTGTCGCAATGAAACCAGCACCAAAAATTCCTGTTGAAGACTTTTTTAAAAATTCAGAAAAAAGAACTTTTCGTTTATCACCAAATGGAGAATATGTAGCTTATATGGCTCCATACAAAAACAGGATGAATATTCATGTTCGTAAATTCGATAGTGACTCTGCAACTAGGGTTACTAGTGTAGAAGATCGAGATCTTTCTGGATATTTCTGGGCTAACAATGATCGATTAGTTTATGTGCGTGATAAAGGTGGTAATGAAAATTTTCATCTATTTGCCGTAAACAAAGACGGGTCTAATGAAAAGGACTTAACACCTTTTGATGGCGTACGTGCTCAAATTATTGATGATCTTGAAGAAAATCAAGATGAAATGATTATTGGTCTAAACAAAAGAATTCCACAAGTATTTGATCCCTATAGATTAAATATCAATACTGGTGAAATGAAATTGCTTTATGAAAATCCCGGAAACATAACTGGTTGGGACACTGATCATGATGGCAAACTGCGGTTAGCTTATGTTACCAATGGTGTTGATAATACGATTATGTATAGAGAATCTGAAGATCAACCCTTTAAAGAAGTAATAACTACTAACTTTAAAGAAACATTAGCTCCTCAATTCTTTGATTTTGACAACGGTCATACAGTGTATGCAGTATCAAATTTAGGAAGAGATAAAGCTGCCGTTGTAAAATATGATCTTAAAGAGAATAAAGAATTAGAAGAAATTTTTATTGATAATGAAGTTGATGTTGACGGTATTTCGTACTCATCGAAAAGAAAAGTACCAACAGTAATTAATTTTACTAAAGATAAATTAAATAGAAAATTCTTAGATAAAGAAGCTGAAGATATTTTTAAAAAATTAGAAGATGAATTAGGTACCGGCAACGAGTATTATGTTACTTCTAGTAATAAAGAAGAAGATAAGTTTCTAATTTATGCAGGTAATGACAAAACAAGAGGTTCTTATTACCATTATGACAAAAATTCTGGTGAAGTTAAACACATGGCAGACCTTAGCCCTTGGATTAAGTCTGAACATATGGCCGAAATGAAACCTATTAGTTATACTTCTAGAGATGGTCTTAAGATTAATGGGTATTTAACTTTACCTATTGGTGTTGAAGCTAAAAATCTTCCAGTAGTTATTAACCCTCATGGTGGTCCTTGGGCACGTGATAATTGGGGTTATAATCCTGAAGTACAATTATTAGCTAATAGAGGTTATGCAGTTTTACAAATGAACTTTAGAGGTTCTACAGGATACGGAAAACAATTTTGGGAAAGTTCATTTAAAAAATGGGGACAAGAAATGCAGAACGATATTACTGATGGTGTAAAATGGTTAATTGATGAAGGTATCGCAGATCCAGAGCGTGTTGCTATTTATGGTGGTAGCTATGGAGGATATGCAACTTTAGCGGGAATTACAAATACACCAGATTTATATGCAGCAGCAGTTGATTATGTTGGTGTATCTAACCTGTTTACATTTATGGAAACAATTCCTCCATATTGGGAGCCATATAAGAAAATGTTATATGAAATGGTTGGAGACCCTAGTACTAAAGATAGTGTTATGATGAAAGCTAACAGCCCTGTTTTTCATGTAGATAAAATTAAAGCTGCATTATTTATTGCTCAAGGTGCTAACGATCCTCGTGTTGTACAAGCCGAATCTGACCAAATGGTAGAAGCTTTAAAGAAAAATGGCGTTACGGTTCAATACATGTTAAAAGAAAATGAAGGCCATGGCTTTAGAAATGAAGAAAATCGTTTCGATTTCTATAATGCTATGACAGATTTCTTAGATAAGAACATGAAAGAAAAACCTAAAGAAATCAAAACCTGATTCCTTTTAGTTTTATTAGTTAACGAAAAAAGCCTGCAAAATGCAGGCTTTTTATTTAAAAATATAAAGTTATTACTTATCCTAAAACTTCTGCAACCTTTTTACCAATTGCTGCAGGAGAACTCACCACATGAATTCCATTAGCTGCTAAAATTTCCATTTTAGCTTGAGCTGTATCATCCTTTCCTCCTACTATAGCTCCAGCATGTCCCATAGTTCTACCAGCTGGTGCAGTTTGCCCTGCAATAAAACCTACTACTGGTTTTCTATTACCGTCAGTTTTTACCCACTTAGCGGCATCAGCTTCTAGCTGTCCTCCTATCTCACCGATCATTACTATGCAATCTGTTTCTTTATCATTCATAAGCATTTCTACAGCTTCTTGAGTAGTTGTACCTATAATTGGATCACCGCCAATACCAATAGCGGTAGTAATACCCAACCCTTGCTTTACAACTTGATCAGCTGCTTCATACGTTAAAGTACCAGATTTTGAAACTATACCCACATTCCCTTTTTTGAAAACAAATCCTGGCATAATACCAACTTTTGCTTCATCTGGTGTAATAACACCTGGGCAATTTGGTCCAACCAAACGACAATCTCTATCAGCAATGTATGCTTTTACCTTAACCATATCAGCAACAGGTATTCCTTCAGTAATGCAAATAATTACTTTTATTCCTGCGTCAGCAGCCTCCATAATTGCATCTGCTGCAAAAGCTGGTGGTACAAAAATAATGCTCGTATTTGCATTGGCTTTCTCTACAGCTTCTACAACTGTATTAAAAACTGGTTTATCTAGATGAGTTTGTCCACCTTTACCTGGCGTTACACCACCTACTACATTGGTTCCATATTCTATCATTTGACCTGCATGAAAAGTACCCTCACTACCAGTAAAACCTTGAACAATAATTCTTGAATCTTTATCTACTAAAACACTCATTGTGATTTATATATTTTAATTTGTTAATTATCTCGATTAAAACTCGACAAAAATAATTTTTTAAATATGATTGTAAAAGCCTTTTAAGATATATTATTTACTTTTTCTATAATTTGAGGTAAGACTTTAATTCCTGCTAATTCTCTATATTTTTTTCTCGCTTCATCGCATGGTGATCCAAAATATGCTTTACCTCCATCTAAATCTTTACCAACACCAGATTGTGCATATACTACCGCTCCTCTACCTATAGTTATGCCACTTATAACGCCTACTTGTCCCCATAAGGTAACTTCATCTTCTAAAACTGTACAACCCGCAATACCTACATGCGAAGCAATTAAACACTTTCTACCGATTACAGTATCATGGGCAATTTGTACTTGATTATCAATTTTGGTTCCTTCTTTTATAGTAGTATTACCGGTAACTCCTCTGTCTATGGTACATGATGCCCCAATTTCTACATTATTTCCTACAAGTACACTTCCGCTAGATTGCAATTTATCAAACCCTTCTGGTCTTTTTTTGTAATAAAAAGCATCAGCACCAAGCACAGTACCTGAATGTATGATTACATTATCACCTAAAACACAATTGTCATAAATAGTAACATTAGGATGTATAAGACAGTTACTACCAATCTGCACATTATTACCGATAAAAACATTGGGTTGTATTATAGTGCCATCTCCAATTTTAGCTGAATCTGCAATAGATTTGTTGGCACGCTTGAAAGGATTGAAATGAGCGGATAATTTATTAAAATCATTAAAAGGATCATCAGAAATTAAAAGCGCTTTTCCGTCAGGGCACTTTACTTTTTTATTAATGAGGATAACTGTGGCTGCTGATTCTAATGCTTTGTCATAGTATTTAGGATGATCTACAAAAACAATATCACCAGGTTCAACAACATGAATTTCATTCATTCCTAAAACAGAGAAATTTTCATCACCAATATATTCAGAATCAATTAATTCAGAAATTTCTTTTAAAGTATAAGTTCTAGGGAATTTCATTTAGAAAATTATTCCTTTACACGTTCTTGATATGTGCCTTTTTCAGTCTCTATTTTAACTTTATCACCTTCATTAATAAATAAAGGTACATTAACTCGAGCTCCTGTTTCTACAGTTGCTGGTTTGGTGGCATTGGTAGCTGTATTACCTTTTACACCTGGTTCTGTATGCGTAACTTCTAAAATTACACTGGCAGGCATTTCAACCGCTAGTGGAATTTCATCTGCTGCTCTAACTATAACAGTGACAATTTCACCTTCTTTCATTAACTCTGGAGCATCTAATATATCTTTCTGCAGTTGAATCTGAGTATAATCGGAATTATTCATAAAATGATAGGTAGTTTCTCCTTCACTATACAAATACTGATATTTACGTGTTTCTACACGGACTTCCTCAATTTTATGACCCGCTGAAAATGTATTGTCTATTACTTTTCCAGTTGTTAGACTTTTTAATTTTGTTCTTACAAATGCAGGTCCTTTTCCAGGTTTAACATGCTGAAATTCAATGATTTTATAAGTATCATTGTTGTATACTATACAAAGCCCTTTTTTTATATCTGATGTGTTTGCCATCTATCTTTTTAATTTGATTTAAAATATCCTTTCATAATACCTCTTTGTGAGTTCTTAATAAACTCTAGTATCTCATCTCTTTCAGGTGTTGCTTCCATTTCAACTTCTATTATGGAAGCAGCTTGTGTATTATTATAATTTTGTTGGTATAGGATACGATAAATATTTTGAATTTCTCTAATTTTTTCTGTCGAAAATCCTCTTCTACGCAGACCAACAGAATTTATACCGACATAAGATAAAGGCTCACGTGCTGCTTTTACATATGGCGGAATATCTTTTCTAACTAAAGACCCTCCTGTTACAAAAGCATGATTACCAACAGATACAAATTGATGTACCGCAACCATTCCTGCTAATACAACATTATCTCCTACTGTAACATGACCAGCAAGAGTAGAGTTATTAGAAAAAATACAATTGTCTCCTACTACGCAATCATGGCCAACATGACAATAAGCCATAACTAAACAATTATTACCAATAACAGTTTTTAGCCGATCATTGGTTCCACGATTTATAGTGACACATTCTCTAATAGTGACATTATCACCTATTTCTACAGTAGTATCTTCACCATCATATTTAAGATCTTGTGGAATAGCAGAAATAACAGCCCCAGGAAAAATTCTGCAATTTTTACCAATACGAGCACCATCCATAATAGTTACATTAGATCCGATCCACGTGCCTGAACCAATGGTTACATTATGATGAATTGTAGCAAAAGGCTCTACAACTACATTAGTTGCAATTTTTGCACTAGGGTGTATATAAGCTAACGGTTGATTCATAATTGTTAGTCGGTTCTTTTAGCTATCTGAGCCATTAATTCGGCTTCGGTTACTAATCTACCATTAGCATAGGCATAACCTTGCATATGGCAAATTCCTCTTCTAATTGGTGAAAGTAGTTCTAGTTTAAAGACGAGCGTATCACCTGGCATTACCTGTTGTTTAAAACGTACCTTATCTATTTTTATAAAATAAGTCAAGTAATTTTCTGGATCTGGTACTGTACTTAAAACTAAAATACCACCTGCTTGAGCCATAGCTTCAATTTGTAAAACACCTGGCATTACTGGAGCGCCAGGAAAATGACCAACAAAAAATGGTTCATTCATAGTTACATTTTTTAAACCAACAACATGTTTATCAGATAGCTCAATAATTTTATCAACTAATAAGAAAGGTGGCCTATGCGGTAACATTTTCATGATCTTATTCACATCCATTAAGGGAGGTGAATTCAAATCAAATTTTGGAACCTTATTGCGTTTTTCTATTTTAATAAGTTTGGCTAACTTTTTAGCAAACTGTGTATTAACTCCATGACCTGGTTTATTTGCAATTACTTTCCCTTTAATGCGAGTGCCCACTAGAGCTAAATCACCAACAACATCTAGTAACTTATGTCTAGCTGCCTCATTAGGCCAATGCAACGTTAGATTATCTAAAATACCATTGGGTTTTACAGCTACGTTATCTTTCTTAAATGCAACTCGAAGTTTCTCCATAGTTTCTGTAGACAATGGTTTATCTACATAAACTATTGCATTGTTTAAATCACCTCCCTTAATAAGGTCATTATCTAGGAGCATTTCAATTTCATGTAAAAAACTGAAAGTTCTTGCATCTGCGATCTCATCTTTAAAATCAGCAATATGTTCTAAATTTGCATTTTGAGTACCTAATACTTTAGTGCCAAAATCAACCATAGTAGTAACTTTGTACTCATCTGAAGGCATCAGAATAATTTCACTGCCTGTAGCTTCATCTTTATATGAAATTACTTCTTTTACGACGTATTCCTCGATTTCAGCTTCCTGTTCTTGTATTCCAGCATTTTCTAATGCTTCAATAAAAAATTTAGATGAACCGTCCATTATTGGAGGTTCAGGAGCATTCAATTCAATTGCAATATTATCAATCCCTAAACCAACAACTGCCGCAAGAACATGTTCTGAAGTGTTAATCTTAACTCCATTCTTTTCTAAGTTTGTGCCTCTTTGCGTATCGGTTACATAATCAGCTTTAGCTTCAATAATTGGGTTACCTTCTAAATCAACTCTAATAAAGGCGAAACCATGATTTTCTGGTGCAGGCTTAAAAGTTAACTTAACTTCTTTTCCTGTATGTAGTCCTACCCCAGAAAGTGAAACTTCTTTCTGTATTGTTTTTTGTTTAGTACTCATTTAACCTTTTCTTGCTCTTTTAACTTTTTCTCTAATTCGTAAACTTTATCTGCTAATCTAGTTAAGTTCTTAAAATGAACGTACGATTTATTATAGTCTGAATATGGTAATGCGGGGCTGCCTTGTACAGTCTCGTTATCTTTTAAACTTCTACCTATACCAGATTGTGCTTGTATCCTTACATTATTTCCAATAATAATATGCCCAACAATACCAACTTGACCTCCAATTTGGCAGTTTTTGCCAATTTTAGTGGATCCGGCAACACCAGTTTGAGCTGCTATTACAGTATTTTCATCTATTTCAACATTATGAGCAATCTGAATTTGATTATCTAGTTTTACTCCTTTACGGATGATTGTAGACCCTAAAGTTGCTCTATCTATAGTTGTACCAGATCCAATATCTACATTATCTTCTATGATTACATTGCCCGTTTGAGGAACTTTATTATAAACACCATTTTCATCAGGCACAAAACCAAAACCATCACAGCCAATAATTACACCAGAATGTATGGTACATTTATTACCTATTTGAGATTCAGAGTAAATCTTGGCACCAGCAAAAATCATCGTATTATCACCAATACTTACATTATCGCCTATAAATACATTAGGGTAAATCTTAACATTATTTCCAATCTTAGAATTTTCTCCTATATAAGTGAAAGCTCCTAGATAAATATTCTCACCTAAGTTTGCTGAATCACTTATAAAATTTGGATCTTCAACACCCGTTTTATTAAGCTTTACTTGATTATAAAATTCGAGCAATTTCGAAAATGCTTTATAAGAATCTTCTACTTTAATTAGTGTTGCAGAAATTTCTTTTTCAGGAATAAAACTACTATTTACTATAGCTACAGAAGCATTTGTGGTATATAAAAAAGGGGTGTATTTTGGATTTGAAAGAAAGGTTAACGAACCCTTTTCGCCTTCTTCAATTTTAGAAAGTTTGCTTACTTCTTCATCAGGATTACCTATCACCTCTCCTTCTAAAATATCCGAGATTTGTTTTGCTGTAAATTTCATTGCTGCAAAAGTAAAAAAAATAACCTAATAATAATGCGGTAACTATTTTGGGTAATAGATAAAATTTTTGGTAACTGGTTGGGTTAATGCCTTAATATTTAAATGGTCAGATGCATCAACAATATCTTCTACTATATTGTTTTTAAATTTAATATTTATCGGGTATTTATCTTTACTATATGCCTGATTACTTATGGATCCTTTATGAATAAAGTATGATAGCTCTTTTTCATCAAGATTAAATTTTTGAGCAACTTTTTTAGATTTTGATTGATAGACAGAATTAGAAATCTCATCATTCTTTATAATTACCTTAGGAAGGCTTCTATTTATAATAGATTTACAAAGTTCAGATAAAATTTTATCTGAATGATTCATCCAATTTTTTACAGAACTAATAATATCATAATCATCTAGTTTTGAGAATATTTCTAAAGACTTTGAATCAAAAGCCTTACTACTATTTAAAAAGTAATTCAGGTTATCACTAACCGATAAACTTTTTTCAACTACACTTAGCTCTTTAGCTCTTTTTAAAATGTTCACTAAAATATTTTCAGCAACCAAACTCGTTTTATGTAAATACACCATCCAGTACATTAATCTACGCGCAACTATAAATTTTTCTACAGAATAAATTCCTTTTTTATCAACAACCAAGTTATCATTTACCACATCTAACATGGTAATTAAACGATCAGAATTAATATTTCCTTCTGTTACACCACTATAAAAACTATCTCTTTTTAAATAATCTAAACGATCAACATCTAACTGACTGGCAATCAATTGACAAAAGAATGGTCGCTCATACTCGCCTTTGAACATTTTTATAGCCAGCGATAAGTTTCCATTAAAATTGTCATTCAATTTTTCCATAAACTTTAATGAAATTGATTCATGTTGGATATCGTTTGTTAAACTATTTTCTAGTGTATGAGAGAACGGACCATGGCCAATATCGTGTAATAAGATAGCAATTTGTACAGCTTCACTTTCTTGCTTAGAAATCTTCACTTTTTTAAAACGCAATACTTCAATTGTCTTTTGCATCAAAAAAAGACATCCAAGTGCATGTTCAAAGCGTGTATGATGCACTCCAGGATAGACTAAATACGATAATCCCATCTGAGAAATACGCCTTAATCTCTGAAAATAAGGATGTTCAATAATATCAAAAATTAATGCATTTTGTATTGGAATAAATCCGTAAATTGGGTCGTTAAAAATTTTGAGCTTTTTCAAAAAATTAGTTTTTGTTAATAGCAAAAATAGACGATTAATTTTAAAAGATACTTAGTACATGAGTACAGCAAAAATACTTTGGGTTGATGATGAAATAGAATTATTAAAACCACATTTGTTATTTTTAGAAAAGAAGAATTATAATGTTTCAACATGTAATAATGGTGCTGAAGCGGTAGAAAGTGTCGACGAAGAAAATTATGATATCGTTTTTTTAGACGAAAACATGCCTGGCCTTTCGGGTATTGAAACTTTAGCTCAAATAAAAAGTAAACTTCCAAACTTGCCAGTAGTAATGATTACTAAGAGTGAGGAGGAATACATAATGGAAGAAGCTATTGGTGCTAAAATTGCCGATTATCT
The DNA here is from genome assembly GCF_057837205.1 of Maritimimonas rapanae. NCBI lineage: Bacteria > Pseudomonadati > Bacteroidota > Flavobacteriia > Flavobacteriales > Flavobacteriaceae > Maritimimonas > Maritimimonas rapanae. The sequence continues at coordinate 1,138,823 of NZ_JBYQFI010000001.1, forward strand.
AATCAAGCCAGTAAATCCTAATCAAATATTATTAGCACTCAAGAAAACATTAGATAATTCGCGTTTGGTTTCAGAAAAAACAACTTCTAATTACCAGCAGCAGTTTCGTAAAATTTCTATGGATTTAGCCATGGTCAATACTTATGATGAGTGGATTGATCTCTATAAAAAATTAGTTCATTGGGAAATTGAGTTAGAATCTATTGATGACCCTGGAATGATAGAAATCTTAGAAAGTCAAAAGAATGAAGCTAATTCTCAATTCTTTAAATTCATTGAAAAGAATTATGAGGGATGGTTTCATGATGAAGAAAAGCCTATTCTTTCGCATACTCTGTTTAAAGATGTTATAAAACCTGAACTATCTAAAGATCAAGGCACTCTTTTAGTAGTTATTGATAACTTAAGATACGATCAGTTAAGAATTTTAGAACCAGTTATTAACAACTATTATAAAAAGGAAGAAGAAATTACTTTTTATAGTATTTTACCAACAGCAACACAGTATGCACGTAATGCTATTTTCTCAGGGTTAATGCCTTCAGAAATGGAGAAACGTCACCCAGAATACTGGAAGAACGATACAGACGAAGGAGGTAAAAATTTATATGAAAGTGAATTTTTGACTGCTCAATTAAAGCGACTTGGGTTAGATATTAAGCATGAGTTCTATAAAATAACTAATATGCCTAATGGTAGAGAGCTAGCTCAAAATTTTGCAGGTGTTAAAGATAATGATTTGACTGTGGTTGTATACAACTTTGTAGATATGCTCTCACATTCGAGAACAGAAATGGAAATGATCAAAGAATTAGCTAGTGATGATAAAGCCTACAGATCGTTAACATTAAGTTGGTTTAAAAATTCACCGCTACTTGAAATCATTCAAAAGGCCCAACGAATGAACCTTAAGCTAATTATTACTACGGATCACGGTACTATAAATACGAAGAGGCCGTCAAGAGTTGTGGGTGACAAGAATATTAGTTCTAATCTTCGTTATAAAACAGGTAGAAGTTTAAGTTATTCAGATAAAGAGGTTTATGCAGTTAAGAACCCTAAAGACATCTTTTTACCAACGATAAACATGAGCAGTTCATTTGTATTTGCTAAAGAAGATTATTTCTTTGCCTATCCAAACAACTATAATCATTTTGTAAAGTATTATAAGAATACCTATCAACATGGTGGTATTTCATTAGAAGAAATGATCATTCCATGTGTAATTATGGAACCCAAATAAGCTTATTTATTTAGCTCAATTTTTTTAATTCGTGGTTTTTAACAAATAGTCAAAAATTGTTAGGTATTTTTTAGATATCTATATCAGTTATTTATAATAAATTCTTCAACTTTGTGCTTTCAAAAATTTGAATAATGAAGAAGCATAATTTTAGTGCAGGTCCATGTATATTACCTCAAGAAGTTTTAAAAAAAGCATCTGAAGCCGTTGTTAATTTTAATAACGATGGTCTATCTCTAATTGAAATTTCACATAGAAGTAAAGCTTTTGTTGATGTTATGGAGAAAGCCAGAAGCTTAGTTTTAGAGTTGCTTAAACTTGAAAATAAAGGGTATTCAGTTTTGTTTTTACAAGGAGGTGCTAGTTTGGAGTTTTTAATGACACCCTATAACTTACTTAAAGAGGGTGGCAGAGCTGCATATTTAGATACTGGAACATGGAGCTCTAAGTCTATCAAAGAAGCTAAATTATTAGGTGACATTGAAGTCGTTGCTTCATCAAAAGATAAAAACTACTCTTACATTCCAAAAGGTTATACAGTTCCAGCCGATGCTGATTATTTTCACTGTACAAGTAACAATACCATTTTTGGAACTCAAATGAAATCTTTTCCGCAAATAAATGGATTATTGGTTTGTGATATGAGTTCAGATATTTTTTCGCGTCAATTAGATTTTTCAAAATTTGATTTGATCTATGCAGGTGCACAAAAGAATATGGGGCCAGCAGGTACTACTTTGATAGTTGTTAAAGAAGATATTTTAGGTAAGACAGGTAGAGTAATTCCTTCAATGTTAGACTATCAAGTTCATATTTCTAAAGATAGTATGTTCAATACCCCTTCAGTGTTTGCTGTTTATGTTTCTATGTTAACATTGGAGTGGTTAAAAGGCCTTGGCGGAATACCTGCAATTGAAAAAGTAAATAATGCTAAAGCTGAATTATTGTATAGTGAAATAGATAATAATCCTTTATTTGAAGGTGTAGCTGAAAAAGAGGATAGATCATATATGAATGTTACATTTACTTTAATAGATAAATCCTTAAAAGAGAAATTTGATAACGCTTGGCAAGCTGCTGGCATAAACGGATTAAATGGTCACAGATCAGTTGGTGGTTATAGAGCAAGTATATATAATGCATTACCATTAGAAAGTGTTCAAGTATTGGTAGCTATAATGCAAAATTTTAATAAGTAATAAGAAATGAAAATATTAGCAAACGACGGTATAGCAACTAGTGGTATTAAAGTACTTGAGAATGCAGGTTTCGAAGTTATTCTAACTACTGTTACTCAAGAGCAATTGGTAAATTATATAAATGAAAATGAAATTGTTGCATTGCTTGTAAGAAGTGCTACCAAAGTAAGAAAAGATATTATTGATAATTGCCCAACATTAAAATTGATAGGTCGTGGCGGTGTTGGCATGGATAATATAGATGTAGATTATGCGCGTGAAAATGGACTACATGTAATTAATACGCCAGCAGCTTCATCACATTCTGTTGCTGAATTAGTTTTCGCACACCTTTTCGGAATGGTTCGTTTTTTACACGATTCCAACCGAAATATGCCTCTAGAAGGCGATTCAAAATTTAAAGACCTTAAAAAAGCATATGCTAAAGGAGTTGAATTAAAAGGCAAAACTTTAGGTGTTTTTGGTTTTGGCCGTATAGGTCAAGCTACGGCTAAAGTTGCATTAGGTGTAGGGATGAAAGTTGTGGCATATGATCCTTTTATAGATGCTGCAAACCTAGAATTAGAATTCTTTGATGGTCAAACTTTAAATTTTGAGATCAATACAATTTCTAAAGAAGAAGTATTACAACAATCAGATTTTCTTACACTTCATGTGCCTGCGCAAGATAAATATGTTATTTCTACTGATGAGTTTGAATTAATGAAAAATGGAGCTGGCATAGTTAATGCCGCACGAGGTGGTGTAATAGATGAAGTTGCTTTAGTAGATGCTTTAAAAAGCGGTAAAATATCTAGAGCTGCCTTAGATGTTTTCGAAAATGAACCGACGCCAGAGGTTCAATTACTAATGAACCCAGATATATCGTTAACTCCACATATTGGTGCTGCTACTAGTGAAGCTCAAGATAGAATAGGCTTAGAATTAGCAGACCAAATTATTGAGATTCTTAAGTAAGAATGGCAATTGTAAAGCCTTTTAAAGCTGTTCGTGCTACTAGAGATAAAGTAGCTTTGGTGTCATCAAAGTCTTATGAAGCCTATACGCCTGCAGAATTAGGTGCTAAACTAGATTTTAATCCTTTTACTTTTTTACACATTATCAATCCTGGTTATAAGTATCATCAAGAAGTTTCTGGTAAAGAACGTTTTAAATTGGTGCATAATCGTTTTATAGAGTTTAAAGAAAATAAGATTTTCACCAAAGATGATCAGCCAGCATTTTATATTTATAAAAAGGTATATGGCTCAGATGTATTTTGCGGTATTATTGCTGCTACTAGTGTAGATGATTATAATAATAATGTCATTAAAAAACATGAGGGTACTATTAAGAGTAGAGAGCAATTATTTCAAAGCTATTTAAAAGAGGTTGGCTTTAATGCAGAGCCTGTACTCCTCACTTATCCTGACAATGATACGATTCAAAATATTATCGAAAAGTATGAAAGCACAAGAACTGAATATGAGTTTACCACTACAGATAAACGAACTCATTATTTATGGTTAGTTACAGATAAAATAGACATTGCTCAAATAAGTAGCGCTTTCGCGGAAATAGACTCGCTTTATATTGCAGATGGTCATCATCGTTCATCATCATCATGTTTATTAGCCAAGCAATTAAAAAAACAAAACAAAAAGCATTCAGGTAACGAAGCTTATAACTTCTTTATGAGTTATTTGATTCCAGAATCGCATTTAAAAATTTCTGAATTTAACCGCTTGGTAAAAGATTTAAACGGACTTTCTAAGGAAGAATTTTTGATCAAATTAGATGAATGGTTCCGTATAGAGAATAAAGGGCAACAACTATATAAAGCATCAAAATCACATCATTTTAGTATGTATTTAGATGGTGAATATTACTCTTTATATTTGCGTAAATCTATTTATAAGTTTACAGATGCTTTAAGCGAATTAGATGCCGAAGTACTCTACAGAACTGTTTTAAAACCTATTTTAGGGATTAAAAATTTAAGAAAGAGTAGTCGTATTCATTATTCACACGGTAAAAATGATGCTTTTAAATTAAAAAGCAAAGTAGATTCAGGCGACTATAAAATTGCTTTTGGTTTAGTGCCTGCTACCGTTGAGCAACTAAAAGCAATTGCAGATGCCGATTTGCAGATGCCACCTAAAAGCACATATATTGAGCCAAAATTGCGTAGTGGTTTAACCATGTATGAGTTTTGATTATAAAACTGTCAATTCGAGTTTTAGCCAAAGTCTAAAGTATCGAGAATAGGTTTTATAAATTATTTGTTTTCGATACATCAAATTGATATAATATACAAGCTAGATGAACATAGCAGAAAATCTAAATAATATAAAATCTACACTTCCTGAGCATGTAACATTAGTTGCAGTTTCTAAAACGAAACCTGTAGAAACTATCCACGAAGCTTATAATGCTGGTCAACGAGTATTTGGCGAGAATAAAATTCAAGAAATGGTAGATAAATATGAGCAATTACCTAAAGATATCGAATGGCATATGATTGGTCATTTACAACGTAATAAGGTAAAATATATGGCTCATTTTGTGAGTTTGATTCATGGTGTAGATAGTTTTAAAACTTTAAAGGAGATCAATAAACAAGCGTTAAAATATGATCGCGCCATCAATTGTTTATTGCAAGCCAGAATTGCTCAAGAAGATACTAAGTTCGGGCTTTCATTTTCTGAAATCGAATCTATCATAAACTCAAAAGAATTGAAAGAGTTAGAAAATGTAAATATTGTTGGTTTAATGGCTATGGCTAGTTTCACTAGTGACGAAGAGCAAATACAACAAGAGTTCTCAAATCTTAACACTTTCTATAAGCAACTTAAAACTAATCACTCAAATCTCAAAACCCTTTCTATTGGCATGAGTGGTGATTACCCTTTAGCTATTGAAAATGGCAGTACTATGGTACGTGTTGGAAGTGCTATATTTGGCGCTAGAAACTATAACTAATGGATGGTACTAAGAGAAAAAACATCAAAGTAGGTTTACAAGTTGCTGTTGTACAAAAACAGCATCAACGTTCTGGTGAATTAACCGAAGGTACTGTACAACGTATTTTAACGAATTCTGCGAATCATCCGCATGGTATTAAAGTAAAACTTAAGAGTGGTATAGTTGGTAGAGTAAAGGCAATTATTTAGCTGACAATAACTAAAGATGCAACAATTAATTACCGAAATTGAAAATACATTACGATTAATTATAGTCAATATAATTGGTGATAAAGATAATTCTCAGTATTTAGTTTCTAACCAAAGAATTCAATCTTGGATTGAAAAAAGAAATACTGAAGAAAAAAAATACAAAGGACTATTGTATGAGAAAAGACTATTATACTATTCTGATTTTTACGATTTAGCTACGATTATACATAAAAACTGGGGTGCATTTTCACCAATTTTTAAAGAGAAAAAGCGATTTGATGTTTTTTTTAAAGAATTAGAAAAATTTAGAAATACTCTTTCTCATGGAAGAAATTTAACATCAAACGAAAGGAATTTATTGACAGGAATCGTGGGTGAGTTTAAAAATCAAATCACAATATATCATAATAAAAATGAAATGAAAGAAGATTATTTTGTGAGAATTATTAAAGTAAGTGATAATTTTGGGAACACTTGGCCAAATCCAAAGTCTAGTCGGGTTATTTTAAGGGTTGGAGATGAATATGAATTGATAGTTCAAGCAAACGATCCAAAGGATCGTGAAATAAATTATAAGCTTTTCGTTATTGGACAAGGAAATATTATAGAGAATCAGATTTCTAATGTATTAAAATTTAAAGCTGAAAAAAAACACGTAGCGCAATCATTATGTTTTATGGTAGTAGTTTCAACCCCTGATTCTGATTATAAGAATCAACATCATATAAGTATTATTGCAACCATTCTTCCAAATTGATATTGTCAATCACATTTATAATTTATTACTTTTGTTGAATTTCAATTCAATTCTTTCAATGCATGACTTTAAATAGTAATTCTTTTAAAATATCACCTTGTGGTAAATTGCTTGCACCAACACCTTTACTTTTTAGATCGGCATCACGTAATAAAGAAATTACTTGAGATACTTTACGCATAGGGTAATTACTTGCCGCTTTTTGATAATCGTTTACAAAATATGGGTTTACACGCAATGCCCTTGCAACACTACCCTTAGATTTATCACGCAAGCCATGATATACTAAGAGTTGTGTAAAAAAACTATTTAATAAAGAAATAGTCATCACTAATGGGTTACTCTTTGGGTTTTGGGCGAAATAAGTAATGATTTGATTAGCTTTTATCACCTGCTTCTCTCCTACTGCTTTTCTCAATTCAAAATTATTAAAGTCTTTACTTATGCCAATATTATCTTCAATATGCTTGGCAGTTATTAACTTTTCATCTCCTAAAACCAGGATTAGCTTTTCGAGCTCATTATTAATTTTCGCTAAATCTGTTCCTAAAAACTCAACGAGCATCAATGTTGCTTTAGGCTCTATTTGATATTGCTTACCAGAAAGTACGCGTCGTATCCAATCACCTACTTGATTTTCATACAACTTCTTGCTTTCAAATAAAACGCCATTTTTGGCAACTATTTTTGCAAGCTTCTTACGTTTATCGAGGGTTTTGTATTTATAACAGACTACCAATATTGTAGAAGGCTGTGGATTTTCCGCGTAAGAGACCAAATTTTCAATCGTACGTGACAGATCTTGAGCCTCTTTAACGATTACAACTTGTCGTTCAGCCATCATTGGGAAACGCTTGGCATTAGAAACAATGTCTTCTATAGCCACATCACGTCCATATAAAACCATTTGGTTGAATCCCTTTTCCTCTTCACTTAAAACATTCTTTTCTATATATTCAGAGACCTTGTCAATATAGTAAGGTTCATCGCCCATTAAAAAATAAACAGGCGCAATGTTACCTTGCTGTATACTAGAAACTATTTGATTGATTTGCTCCACAACTAAGAAAAAAAGTTCATTTTTGTACTATGCAAGCACTTAATTTTCCTGCATATAAATTCAAGCTCAAAAATAGCGAAAATAAGCAGTTTATTTTTGATGTTATCAGAAAAAAATATGTGGTTTTAACTCCCGAAGAATGGGTGCGGCAACATGTGCTTCAGTATCTAATTGAAGAAAAGAAATATCCGAAGTCTATTATTGCTGTTGAAAAACAATTACAACTGAATGGGTTGAGAAAAAGGTTCGATATATTGATCTTCAATAAAAAAGGAAAGCCAGAGATTGCTATTGAATGTAAATCTCCCAAAATAAAAATTTCGCAAGAAACTTTTGATCAGATTGCTCGATATAACTTAGAATTAAAAGCTAAATTTCTAATGGTTTCAAACGGATTAGATCATTACTTTTGTAATCTTGACCATAAGAATAAGCAATATAATTTCTTAAAAGAATTACCTAACTATTGAAAGTCGCTATAGTAATATTAAACTGGAATGGAAAACAGTTATTAAAGCAGTTTTTGCCTAGTGTTATTGAACATAGCAACGCTTTCGCGGATGTTTATGTTGCCGATAATAATTCTGATGATGATTCTGTTGCCTTTGTAAAGGAAAATTATCCTAAAGTTAAAATAGTTGTGAACACAATCAATGGTGGCTATGCCAAAGGATATAATGATGCTTTACAACATATTGATGCAGATGTTTATGGATTGGTAAATTCTGACATTGAAGTTACAGATGGGTGGTTAGAACCAATTATAAAACAATTTAGAGAGAATGCTAAAGTTGTTGCTGTTCAACCTAAAATTCTTGACTTTAAGGATAAATCGAAATTTGAATATGCAGGAGCAGCTGGTGGTTTTATTGATTCTTTGGGTTATCCATATTGTCGTGGACGTATCTTCAACACATTAGAATCAGACAATAATCAATACAGTAGTAACGAAGATATTTTTTGGGCATCAGGAGCTTGTTTTTTTGTACGCTCAGAGGTATTCCACAATCTTAACGGATTCGATGAAGACTATTTTGCTCATCAAGAAGAAATTGATCTATGTTGGCGGATTCAAAATGCAGGTTATACTATTAAATATGTAGCTGATTCTAAAGTTTATCATGTTGGTGGAGCTACATTGAGTAATATAAACCCAAAAAAAACGTATTTAAACTTTAGAAATAGCCTATTTACATTAGTTAAAAACCTTCAAAAAAATAAGCTGTTCAGTACAGTTTTGGTGCGTTTGCTTTTAGATGGAGTTGCAGGTATTAAATTTTTATTAGAGTTTAAGCCAAATCATACATTGGCTATTATAAAAGCACACTTTAGTTTTTATAGTAATTTAAATAAATTTTTGGCAAAAAGAAAAAATCAGTTAAGTAAAAAAGAGAACTACTTTCATTCTAAAAGCATCGTTTGGAATTATTTTGTAGCTGGTAAAAAGAAATTCTCATAACTTAATTAAGTATTTTCAATTTTTAAACGAATATTTTTAATAAATAATAAAAGAATATGCATAGAATAATTTCTTCACTAGTAATTATATTAACCACACTAACTGTATTTGGTCAAAAAAATGATACGATTTACAAGAATGATGGTTCAAAACTCATTGAGGATATACAATATTATAACAGACTAGGAAATGATTTTAAATATTCAAAAAAACGCTATCAAAAAAAATCCAAAATTCCTGTAAATGAAATATCAAAAGTTGTTCTCGTTAAACAAGCTAAAAAATCTAAAGAAATTTTTACAGAAATATACAAACCTTTAAACAAAGACAAAAAGAAGAAGAATTATAAACTTGTAAAAGTTTTATTAGAAGGTTATTGTGAATTATTTATTGATTATTCAACAAATGCCTTAGATAAGCCAATTTTATTGCATTATTTAATAAGGCCAAATGAGTTTGCTGCTACTGAGATTAAGAGAGATTTACTCTTACACCAAAGTCGTTCTAGTGTTTTACTTGATTATTTTTCTGATTGTCCCTCAGTAGTCAACTATATCAACTCATTAAGAAAGATAAAAATTAAAAATAAGCAATTGGTTGAAATAATAAAGAAATATAATAGCGAATGTTCCAAATAAGAAATTCGTATATGTTTTGTTATTAAAGTTTATATAAACAATCATAAAATATCGAAGTCATAAAAATAGATATAAAAGGAGGATTTAACAATGGTTTGAAAGTCTATGAAGCCAACAGATTAATAATGTCATCTTCTGTTCAAAATAATTGGCCTAAAAAGGATGAAATTAGTATTTACAGAAATAATGAAATGATCTTAAAGGTAAATCATAGTCAAAATTTAAAATCAAACTATAAAATTTTAGTTCAAAATTCTGAAAAGGCATATGTAATAAGTTATGAATCCCTTCAACTAGCAAATAAAGAAAAAATAAGAATTAAATTGACAGTTGCCTATTCTTTATTTAATCCCTATGCAAAAATTTATTTGAACAACACTCAAATTGGTAAGGTGAATAGTAGAAAATTAAGCTTGAGCTTGAATTTCAAATTATTCCTAAACAAAAAGTACATCGAATATTTGACAGATATCTTGGTGCTATTTTTAATACAGGAGTCTAATAGGAATTACAACCTCAGTTTTTGATAATCTAAATAATCATTTTTTGACTTATCTTTGATAGAACCATCTAACAAATATGAGTATTTCTCAACATTACCAAAAAGCATTAGATCAAGCCAAAAAAAGTTACGCTGAAGGCGGAATACCTATCGGTGCTGTTTTGGTTTCTAATAACCGAATTATTGGTAAAGGGCATAACCAGCGTGTGCAACAATTAAATCCAATACTTCATGGCGAAATGGATTGCCTACAAAACGCTGGTAGACAAGCTGATTATACTGATATGACTTTATATACAACGTTGAGCCCTTGTATGATGTGTACTGGTACTATCCTTCAATTTAAAATTAAAAAGGTAGTTGTTGGTGAGAATATTAATTTTGATGGCAACATAGATTTTTTAATGAAACAAGGTGTTGAAGTAAAACTATTAAATGATAAAGAAACCATTGATCTAATGTCTAAATTTATAAAAGAGAAACCAGAACTATGGAATGAAGATATTTCTGAAATTGATTGATTATGGCTTATAACGAAGAGTTAGCAAACAAGATAAGAGAACACATTGCAAAATATGATGATGTTACCGAAAAAAAGATGTTCGGTGGTTTAAGCTTTCTTTATAAAGGAAAAATGTCTGTTGGTGTAGTTAAGGATGATTTGGCAGTTAGAATTGTTGAATCTAAAATGGAGCAAGAACTCGAAAAGCATAATGTTCGCCCAATGGATTTTACCAAAAGAGTAATGAAAGAGTTTGTATTTGTTGAACTAGAAAATGAATATAATTTACCTTACTGGATCGAGTTAGGTATTGAGCATGCAAAAAGTAAATTAAAATAACACATCATGAAAAATTTAAGCTGGGATTCATTCACAAAAAAGATCCATATAAAAACAGACATTGAAACATTATTTAAACTTTGGACTACAGAAAAAGGTATAACCTCATGGTTTCTAAGCGATGCTGAATATCTAAGAAATGGTACTAAAATAGATGCTAATAAAACTATTAAAGCTGGCGACGCTTATACTTGGCGTTGGCATAATTGGGATGGTGAAGAAGAAGGTAAGGTACAAGAAGTAAAAGAAAACGAGTATGTAAAGTTCACTTTTGCTGGAGAGAACGACCTTTTAGTTTCTTTTGAGCAAAAAGAAACTGCTGTATTATTAACACTCACACAGTCAAATATTCCGCTTGACGAGAAAAGTAAGCTTGAAATTTTCTATGGTTGCAGTAATGGTTGGACCTTTTGGTTAGCCAACCTTAAAGCTTATGTAGAGCATGGAATTCTTTTAAATGAAACCGAAATTGATCTCAGAGATTTTGATCTAGCTGGCTACGAATTTGTAAATATGTAATTCGATAGATTCGGTTACATTATTTAATATTCTAAAATTGTTTTAGATTATCAAAAGTATACTTATATCTCATAGCTTTTTGTTAAAAACTTATATCTCAAATTTTATAAAACTTTAGAAACTCTTTAGATTGTTGTTTTTTATTTGCGGAGTTAAAAACATTAAAATAAATATTTAACTCTATGAAAAAATTATCAATTTTAATGATGGTCGTGTTATTAACGGCATCATGTGTATCTAAAAAGAAATATCTAACTCTAGAACAAGATAGAGATAACCTTAAAGGTGAGCTGCATAAAACAGCAATTGCTAAGGAAGAATTAGAACAAAAATTCGCAGCTATCGAGGCAAGAGTAGAAGCTTATAATGCTAAAATTAGTGCGTTAAAAGAAGAAACTAGTACATTAAAACAAGAAAGTGATTCTAAACTAACTGTTTCTGAAGGTGCTGTAATTTCTAATGAAGCTAAAAGTCAAATGAGAGCTACTATTGCTAAAATGGATGCTGAAGCTGTAAAAGGAGCAAAAACTTTAAAAGATTCAATGAACTTAGCCGTTTCTTATAACTTAAAGAAAGCAATGGCTGCAAGTGATTTAAATGAGGATGATGATATTGCTGTTAATATTGACGGTACTGTTGTAATGATTTCAATTTCTGATAAATTATTATTCAACACGGCAAGTTATAGAATTAGCAATAAAGCAGATCATATCTTAAAAAAGATTGCTGATTTAGTGAATTCTGAAGAAAGTTTAGATTTAATGGTAGAGGGCCATACAGATTCTAGAACTATTAGTAATGCGAAAGTTGCAGACAATTGGGATTTAAGTGTACTTAGAGCAACTTCAGTTGTTAGAAGATTAGAAAATAAATTTGACATAGCTCCAGAAAAATTAATAGCTTCTGGTAGAGGTTCTTTCCAGCCATTAGTAAGTAATGACACTAAGAAAGATAGAGCTAGAAATAGAAGAACGCGTATCGTTATATTACCAAATATTGATAAGTTTCTTGCTTTAATGAATAGTGATCAACAGGTTACTTCTGTGAATGACTAATATTTCTTATAAATTTTTAAAAAGCCAGATTTAAAAGTCTGGCTTTTTTTATTATAATTTCTTTTTGAAAGGATTAAATTTGGCTTTTGTTTTTAGAGAGTTATTATTGTAAGTAATATTAATGAGTATTTTTTACACTTTAGACCTACTTGGTACCGCAGCTTTTGCAATTTCAGGAACCTTGATTGCAGTCAACAAACGTCTTGATCCTTTTGGGGTATTTATTATTGCTTTTGTAACTGCCGTTGGTGGTGGTACTTTACGCGACGTACTAGTAGGGCGAAACCCTGTAGGATGGATGCAAGACTTAAACTATGTTTATACTATTATTGCGGCAACAGTTTTTGCAATTATAATTAGAAAAAAGATAGGCTACCTTAGTAAATCACTTTTCCTTTTTGATACTATAGGCTTAGGTATTTTTACCATAATTGGAACCGAAATCGGTATAAAATATGAACTGAGTCCTATTATCTCTGTTGCTTTAGGAACCATGACGGCTACTTTTGGTGGCGTAATTAGAGATATATTATGTAATGAAATACCAATAATATTTAGAAAAGAAATCTACGCGATTGCCTGCATTATTGGGGCTGTAGCATTTTTACTTTTATATAATTTAGGCATACCTCTAAACTTTAATTATATAACAACTGTTTTAATAGTAATTGTAGTGCGATTAGTTGCAGTAAGATATAAATTGTCTTTACCGACTTTTTACGCAAAAAATTAGTAATCGCCTAGGGTTTCAGTATTTTGAGCTAAGCCGATGGCTAATTGCTCATCATTAGGTGCTTTACCATGCCAAGCATGTGTATGCATCATAAAATCTACACCATTGCCCATAACTGTATGTAATAAAACACAAACTGGTTTACCTTTACCAGTTCTAGATTTAGCTTCTTTCATTCCACTAAGAACAGCTTCTATAGAATTCCCCTCTTTAATTTCTAGTACATCCCAACCAAAAGCTTCAAACTTATCTTTAAGGTTGCCAAGAGGCATAACATCGTCCGTAGCACCGTCTATTTGTTTACCGTTATAATCTACAGTAGAAATTAAATTATCAACCTTTTTACCTGCTGCATACATAATAGCTTCCCAAGCTTGACCTTCTTGTAATTCTCCATCTCCATGTAAACTGTAAACAATCGAATCGTCATTGTTTAATTTTTTTGCTTGAGCTGCACCAATGGCAACAGACATACCTTGACCGAGAGAACCAGATGCAATTCGAACACCTGGTAATTTTTCGTGTGTAGTTGGATGCCCTTGTAATCTTGAATCTAATTTTCTAAAAGTTGCTAATTCCTTAACGGGAAAAAATCCACTTCGTGCCAAAACACTATAGTAAACAGGAGAAATATGCCCATTAGAAAGGAAAAATAAATCTTCTCCCTCTCCATTCATATCAAAATCTGTAGAATAGTTCATTAATTCTTGATATAGAACCGTAAAGAATTCTGCACAGCCTAGTGACCCACCAGGATGACCAGAATTTACTGTATGTACCATTCTTAAAATATCACGTCTTACTTGAGTAGTAAAATCTTCTAGTTGTTGTGTTGTTGGCATATGTTAAAAATAATTTTGATACGCAAAAATAAGCCTTTTGAAAATTGAAGCAAATCGTAAATTAAAAGTTATTTTAGAGTTGTTAACAGCTATTTATGATATAGTTGATTATGAATTAATTTGGTTTGGCATGTTGCACAATTATCTGCTGTACCTGACCCGCCAGCATGACCATTGGAGCATATATAATGATAATCACCAAAAGCATTTTGAGCAGGTGAAGTATTAGTTTGAACACCAGAATTAGAATTAAAAGGATCTTTTATAGCATCTTTAGGTATATTTAATCCATGATATGCCTGATTATGCTGATATGCAGTTTTGCACTCAGGGCAAACACCTTGCTCATCTGAACCTGCATGTCCATTTGGGCAGGTATAGTGCGCTATTTTTTGTTTATTACGTTTTACAGTCTGCTGATCATTTTCTTTTTTTATAGGCTTACCTCGTTCTACACAAGAACTAAGCCCTAAAAAAGAAATAAAAATAATCAGTACTTTATATTTTAAATTCATGTCTTACTTATTTTGAGAAGTAAATCTAAAAACTAATACATAATCAATAAAAAATAGTTTATAAAATCTAATAACTTCAAATCACTTGTTAAGATTTAAAAATAGATTCGACTAAGCAAGTACTTGGTAATCATTCATTTTATATTTATTACCTTGTTACTCAATTACTAACTTAATTTTTTAATTTATGAACTCTAAAGTCCTATTAGTCATTAGAATTGTTTTTGCGCTATTTTTACTATTCTTCGGTGCAAATAAATTATTTCATTTTATGGATCCGCCACCGCCACCAGAAGAGGCGATGGGTTATTGGACCGCATTAACGGTTTCTAAAACAATGGCACTTGTAGCCATAGTAGAAATAGCTGCAGGTTTAGCGCTATTATTTAATAAATATGCGGCATTAATGATGATTATTTTAATGAGTGTTTCTGTAAATGCAGTTTTATATCATGCTACCCTAGATCCTGGTTCTATTGTAATGGCATTAGCATTATTAGTGTTGAATGTAGTTATGTTATATGCCTACAAAGACTACTATAAAGGTTTGATTTAAGTATTAAAAATTTTATACCTAAAAGCAGCATTTAAAATGCTGCTTTTTTATTTAATTTTTAAAGATTTTGATTTATAGTAGTTATTCTGCAGGAGGTGTAATCATAATATGAGCATTTGCTTTACCAGGAAACATTAGCCAAGGATGACCAGGAGCATTTGGACTTAATGATAAACCTGTACTTGCTTGAGTTGCATATGGTATATACACAACATATCGGTAAGTTGCATTTCTAACTTTTAAACTATCGGTATCAAAATAACCTTTCTCTCCATGTAAAATATGCAAAGTAGCTGAAGTTTTAGGCATTGAAAGCTTTCCTTCATTTGCCTCTTTTTCTCTAATATCTCTCCGATCATTAAATGATTTTCCTTCTGTTTTTAATTCTCTACCTCTAGCCATATAAGGCTCTAGATCTTTATGATAGCTAACTACTTCAAATCCTTTTCTCTGAGGATTATCTGCAATGCAGATCATATCGTTTGTACCTTCTCTTAATGTTTTAAAATTACCCTCAGCATCAAAACCATATACTTTTGCTCCTTCTCTAACTTCTTCTGGCGCAGCTAAAACAGCAGAAGCTATTTGTTGTTCTACAGTCAATTCTTGATTTGGTATTTCTTCGATAGTTTCAGTTTTAACAGCTTCTTGATAATTAGTATTTTCTGTTTTAGCTTTCTGATTATTACAAGAATATATTAACGTATAAAATGCAATAAGCATTAATATTTTTAAGGTCTTCATAATTATAAAATTTAAGTAAAGTTAGTTAATCTAAGCTTTTAAATTTGTTGTATAATCTAGTTATAATATAATAATTAATATCTTTAGCTGATAAATTCCATAAGCTAATGAAAAAGCTATATCTCCTATTATTTCTATTTGCCGTATGTGTCGCATGTTCTAAGCCAAAAGCAATGACCGAAAATGAACTATTAGTCAAAGCTAAAAAAATTCATGATAATGTTATCACTTTAGATACGCATTGTGATATAGATGTTAAAAATTTTACTGACACTATCAATTATACGCAGCGGCTAGACAACCAAGTAAACTTACCAAAAATGCAAGAAGGCGGTTTAGATGTACCCTGGTTTATTGTGTATACAGGACAAGATTCACTAAATGAAAACGGGTATAAAAAAGCATATAAAAATGCTATTTCTAAGTTCGATGCAATTCATAGATTAGTTAAGGAATATGCACCAGATAAAATTGAGTTAGCCTTAACTTCAGATGATGTTAGACGTATCCATAGAAATGGAAAAATGGCAGCTATGATTGGCATTGAAAATGGTTATCCTATTGGAGAGGATATCGGTAACGTGAAGAAATTTTATGATTTAGGTGGTAGGTATATGTCTCTTGCACATAATGGACATAGTCAATTAAGTGATTCTAATACTGGTGAAAAAGACAATATTTGGTTACACAATGGTTTAAGTGATCTAG
Organism: Maritimimonas rapanae; assembly: GCF_057837205.1. NCBI lineage: Bacteria > Pseudomonadati > Bacteroidota > Flavobacteriia > Flavobacteriales > Flavobacteriaceae > Maritimimonas > Maritimimonas rapanae. Next base: position 1,155,349 of record NZ_JBYQFI010000001.1, read on the forward strand.
GGAGGCAAGTAATTTCAGAAATGAATAAATATGGTATGTTGATTGATTTATCGCATCCATCAAAGAAAGCCAATTTAGAAATGCTAGAACTTTCTAAGGCTCCAGTAATTGCATCTCATTCATCAGCCAGAGCAGTATCAGACCACAGTAGGAATTTAGATGATGAACTCTTACAGGCAATTAAAAAGAATGGTGGTGTAGTACAGACTGTAGCTTTAGATGCATATGTAAATGGCAAAAAAAATGAAGTAAGAAGTAAAGAGCTTCAAAAAATTGAGAAAGTGGTAATGGATTCTTTAGGTAGTAAATGGCTGCCAAGAAATGAAATTATGGCGTTGCCAAGCGAAGAAAGAAATGCTTATATCACAACTTATATAAAAATGAATAGCATTGTTAAAGAAAAAGCAAAATCTATGAAAGATTTACCACCAGCAGTAAATGTTTCCGATTTTGTTGATCATATTGATTATATGGTAAACTTGATTGGCATAGATCATGTAGGTATTAGTTCAGATTTTGATGGCGGTGGAGGTATTGAAGGATGGAATGATGCCTCAGAAACATTTAATGTAACACTAGAGCTAGTGAAAAGAGGATATTCTGAAGAAGAAATAGGTAAGTTATGGAGTGGTAATCTACTCAGAGCTCTAGATAAAGCGCAACAAGTTGCTAAAGAAATTCAAGACAAAGCATAATTATAACTTAACTAAGAAGTAATGAAGTCTAAGCTCCTCTTACTTGCTGGACTATTTTTTTTAATATTTAACAGTCTATTTGCTCAAACATCTGACTTAAGCTTAAACGTGCTAGTAGATAATAGAGTTCCTAGTGAAAGGTCAATCATAAAGTTTACTATTACTATAACAAATGTGGGGCCAGATGATGCTACAGGAGTTTCAATCTTAAATCAGTATGGCAGTGGTTATGGTGAGATTTCTTCAATAACTGATAATGGTATATTAGCGGGTAATACAATAAATTGGTATGATTTAAAAATAACTTCTGGTGCTAATGTATCTGTACATTTTAAAGTCAAGGTATTATCTAGTGGAGAGTATTATAATAAAACAGAGATTGTTGCTTCAGATAGTGATGATCCGAATAGTGATCCAAATACAAGTTTTGATGAAAATGATTTAGATGATCGATATGCTGATGATGATGAATTTGAAATATTTACTTCACCTTTACCATCTAATTTTGATGATGACAGACAATTTGATAAAGATGATATAGATGATGATAATGATGGTATTCCAGACATATATGAATCTTATGGTATCAATCCTGATTCAGATTATGATAGTGATGGAACCCCTGTGTATCTAGATGACAATGATGATAATTTTGATGTAGGTGATAATGATAATTATGTAGAATCATTTTTTGATCTAGATAGAGATAGCATTCCTAACCATTTAGATTATGATTCTGACGGAGACGGTATTTGGGATATCTATGAGACAGGTTATAGAGATCTATATCAAATTATCAAAGGCAAACTAGATAGAGATTATACTGACTTTGGTAATAATGGATTACTAGATGAATTTGAAACTTCGTCAGATAGCGGTGAGCTTATTAATACCTTTCTAAATTCAGATAATGATGACAATTTTAATTTTTTAGATGCAGACGATGATAATGATGGTATTCTAACAGCCAATGAAAATGCAGATCCAAATGGTGATGGTAACCCAGAAGATGCGAAAGATACAGATAATGATGGTATACCCGATTATTTAGACTATGATGATGGCCTTTTTAGGGAAGATTCAGTAGTATTAGATTCTATACAACCTCAGGTTAAGACTGCTACTATTGTGGCTCGTCGATCTGTGGTAGAAGTAAAATTATTTACAGAAAATGGCCATGAAATTACACCTAGCATGCAAAGAGTAGGTAATTTAGTCCAATTGGATATTTCTAATTTAGAATCTGGGGTATATTATTTACAGTTTAAGACAGGTAGTAAGGTAGATATTAAGAGAATGGTTATAGACTAAATAAACCTAAAATATCTGCTTCTATTCTTTTTGGCTTTAAACTTTTCGAATCTAATAATACCCAGACTGTTTTGCATTTTACTAATAATTTATCTTCACTATAAATATGTACCATTCTAGTCGATTTCACACCAGTTGAACCATCAATCCAAGTATATATTGTTATTTGGTCATCTAAGAATGCTTGACCTAAATAATCAATTTCATGTCTTAGTGCCATCCAAATATATTTCTTCTTTATATCTTTTTTAGCTAAAAGATTCCAATGCTTCTCAGATGCATCTTGAACCCATTTTAAATAAACAATATTATTTACATGGTTTAGATCATCTAAGTGCTCGTGAGCAACGGTAAATGAATATGTATAAAAAACTTTATCCTTAGGTATTTTACCCATCTCATAGCCTATCCTTAACAAATTCAACTTTAGTTTTACCATGTGGTGTCGGTTTACCATTTTTACCTAGATTCACCATTATAATATTATCTACAGTAATAATAACTTCTCGCGTCATCTTATTTCGAACCTCACATTTTAAGATCAGCGAAGTTTTGCCAAACTTTATAACTTCTAACCCTATTTCAATAATATCACCTTGTTTAGCCGAACTTTTAAAATCTATTTCAGACATATATTTAGTAACAATGGCAGAATTGTTTAGTTGAATAATAGTGTATAAAGCTGCCTCTTCATCAATCCAAGCTAATAGCCTTCCGCCAAATAAAGTTCCGTTTGGATTTAAATCTTCGGGTTTAACCCATTTTCTTGTATGAAATCTCATAAAGTATCATGTTAATGTTTTACTAAACTTCTCATTATCTTTTGATTATAAAGATGATAAGAAGTAATTTTAGGTGTTGTCATAAAAACTAAAGATATGAGATATTTAGCTATTGCGTTAATTGTTTGCATGATAAGTTGTGTGAATTCTCAACAAAAAAATAATTCAGTAAAGAATGTTGGCGGGTCTTGTGAAGGATGTGAAGCAGTCTATGAATATGGAAATAAAGTTTTGAATAACATTGACTCGCTGCCTCAATTTAAAAGTGCTACTCAAAAAATTAAAGTAACAGGAACTATTTATAAAAAAGATGGAAAAACACCAGCTAATGATGTAATTCTATATGCATATCATACTGATGAAAAAGGAATCTATCCGAAAAAGTCAGATTCTAAAGGTTGGGAAAAAAGACATGGTTATATAAGGGGATGGATAAAAACTGATAAAAGTGGTAAATATACTTTTTATACATTTAGACCAGCTTCTTACCCAAATACTACTATAGAACAACACATACATCTAACAGTTAAAGAACCAGATAAGAATGAGTATTATATAGATGATATCACTTTTGCTGATGACCCAAATTTAAGTTCTAGAACCAAAAATAGAACAACTCCAAGAGGAGGTAAAGGAATTGTCACTTTAAAAGATCAAGATGGCTTTCTAATAGCTAATCGAAACATTATTTTAGGGTTAAATATCCCTAATTATCCTTAAAATAATGAAGGTGGTTCTTTACCCATTACAGGGATTGTCAATTTCACATCTAACTCTTTATTTAAATTTTTAATGAAATGTGCTGAAAGCAATGGCGAAGCCTTCTCCAAATTTTGATGTACAAAAAAATGAATTTTTGTTAAACCTTGTTCTTTCCATTTTTTCAATCGTTTAACCCAATCATCTAATCTTGTATAATCACTTTCATGATTAGCGCCAACGTAACGAATAAAAGCTTCATTATTTGTTAAACGCATGTGCATAATATCGCGTCTACCGGCTGTATCTACTAAAACATTAGCAATATCATTTTCTTCAAGTAAATGATATAATTCTTTTGCAACTTTTTCGTCATTAAACCAATTAGTATGTCTAAATTCTATGGCTAAATTGAATTCTTTGGGCCAACTTTCAGTAAAGGTTACTACTCTATCAAAATCTTTGGGCGCAAAATTATTATGCATTTGTAAAAAGATAGTGCCTAACTTCTCTTTAAGATTAGATGTAGCATATAGATAATCATCTACTACTCCACTCACATCGTTTAATCTTTTCCAATGACTTATGTCTTGTACTAGCTTCGGAAAAAACTTGAATCCATCAGGTGTTTTATCATACCATTTTACAAATTGCTCAGGTGGAAATTGTCTGTAAAAAGTTGCATTTAATTCGATGCTATTAAATTGTGTAGCATAATATACTAGTTCATCTTTAGTACCCCTAGGATAAAACCCTTTTAAGTCTTGCCTATTCCATTTCGCACAGCCAACATATACTTCTAATTGTTCATTACTTTTTGAACAAGATAAAACTCTTTCAGTTTCAGAATCATCGTTAGGCATATTAAAATCTACTAACTCAGGTTGTTCTACACTTCCAAATTTCATTTAATAAGTGGTTAATAACTAGTTAATAAGTATCGTTTTTTCTATTGTATCAAATATACACAATCCTTACTTTTAATTAAACAATTTTATGTTATGAGCGCTAGAAAAACAAAACTGATTGAACTCAGACCAGAAATTTCTTCTATTTCTTTTAACAATCAAATGTCTTCAGATGAGCATTTTCAAAATAAAACTATCCGACCAGTTATCAAATTACAAAATGATTTAATTATTGAAGTTTTTAAGAATTATACTCAAAAACACAAGAATGTTTTCAATACTTTAACTCTCAAAAAAAAGTATGCTTATATTGAAAACGCTATACAGCGAGATGTAAAATTTAGAAACTCCTTAAAAGGTATTATTATTGGTCAATTTACCGTAGACGAATATAAAATTTACATCCAAAATTCATCTGCCTTAAACAAGCGTATGATGAATATTGTCATTGAACGCATAAAAGATCAAGTTCAATTATTTGAATACGAGATAGCGAATTAACAAATAAAGCTATTCTTCTTTCTTCATTTTTTCTTCTTTAAATCTATTTCTAAAATATAATTTTTAGAGATTTATGCAATTACTATAACTAAATGTGTAATTATTAATCCGCTAATAATCAAGCATTAAATAATAATTTAGTATATTTAAGCAATAATTGCCAACCCTCCACCTATACAACTAACTAAAATGCTAAATAACTATCACAACCGCTTATTAAAAAAATACTGCGCCTATTTTTCTTGTTTTATCTTTTTAATTACTACTAATTATGTATCCGCTCAAGAACAATTGGGTAGACCGCTTATTACTAATTATAGCTATCAAGAATATGACGCCGGACCTGTAAATTGGTGGGCAGTTGAAGATGCTGACGGTATCATGTATTTTGCCAACGGGCAGGGTGTCTTACAGTATGATGGTGTTAACTGGAATCTTATAAAAATACAAACTGGCTCTAGAGCATTAGCGAAAGATGACAAAGGAGTTATACATGTAGGTAGTTATGGTGAATTTGGTTATCTAAGTCAAGATGATACAGGTAAATTAAGTTATACTTCTTTACTCGATAAAGTACCAGAAGAGCATAAAGCATTTGCAGATGTTTGGGAAGTAGATTACTATAAAGGTCGTATTATATTTAGAACTGAGTTTAAGTTGTATTGCTGGAATGGTGAAAAGATGAAGATTATTGAATCTAAGGATGCCTACCATGTAGGTAATATTGTAGACGATGTTTATTATTTGAGGATTTGGGATCGTGGACTCTGCTATTTAAAAGATGATGATACATTTGAAGTAGTACCTGGTGGTGAACAATTTGCAAATGAACGTATATACACTCTTTTACCTTACGATGAAAAGACAACACTTGTAGGTACTAGAAATGAAGGATTCTTTCTCTATGATGGTAAAACCTTTACGCCATTTAAAACAGAAGCAGATAGCTATTTAAAAGGAAAGCTTTACCTACCAGGTGCTGCACTTAAAGACGGTCGCTTTGCCTTTAATACGTTTAGTGATGGTGTCTATTTGGTAGATCATGATGGTAAACTAATTCAAAAATACACTACCGGCAACGGACTGCAAGATGGAAGTGTTGATTATGTTTACGTTGATTCCAGAGGTGTATTGTGGATGATTCTTTTTAATGGAATCTCTAATGTAAATCTCAATTCAACCTTCACCATTCTTGATACCGAAATGGGGTTATCTACTAATGTTGTTTTCAATGTATTTAGATTTAAAAACATACGCTACCTAAGCACAAATAATGGTTTTTTTTATTTAGAAGATGGTTCTCAAGAAATAAAACCAATACCAGGCACACATGGGCAAGGTGGTAATTTTGTTGTGCACAACAATCGCTTGTATTCTGGTACTGGTGGTATGGGAGTTATAGAGATAACAGGCAAAACCTTTAACTATGTTCGTCAAAGTAATAATTATGATCTTCGCACCAGGTTTTTATACTTTTCTAAGCGAGACCCAAATCGATTGTATGCTACGCATCAACAAGGTATAATGAGCTTTTATTTTAATGAAGTAACTAAAAAGTTTGAATACGAATCTAATTTAGATAAGATTATTGCTAATGCTGTTGGAGGGTTTATAGAAAATGAAGATGGAACTATTTGGATCGCGACAGCCGAAGAGATAGGCAAAATTCACTTATTAAAACCTGATTATAGCAATAAAAAAATTGATTTGGCTAGTGCAGAGATTACTACTCTTGATGAGAGCCATGGCTTACCAAAATCATTTATAAATGTAGCACTGTTTGATGGCGAACTTCAATTTAACTCTCCTCAGACTAAAGAAACTTTAGTTTTTAATGAAGTAGAAAATCGTTTTGACAAGAAAGAATTCTTTTTCTCCCATTTAATAGATTGGGATAAAATAGGATCAAATACAATTACAGATTCAGAAGGTAAAACTTGGTTTAATTATGGAACAGGTGTAGCTATCGCTACAAGAAATGAAGCAGGTGAATATAGCATCAATACGGAAACTTTTAAGGAACTGAAGAATAGAGCAATTTGGGGGATAATCCCTGAAGATCCTAAGCCAGATGGTTCACAAATAGTTTGGTTAACCGGTCCTGATGGAATTGTGCGATATGATGGTACATTAGATAAACCAACAACGCCAAATTTTAATGTTAAAATACGGGGACTATCTATAGCTGGTGATTCATTACTGTATGCTGGCGGCATTGATTTTCCTAAAGATTTAAAAATTCCGTTTAAGAAAAATACAGTTTCTGTTAACTACGCTGCCCCTATTTATATAGCTCAAAAAGATGTACAATATAGCACACAATTAGAAGGAATTGATAATGCTTGGTCAGATTGGTCTAAACAGACAAACAGAGAGTATATTAATTTGCCTTCTGGTAATTATTCCTTTAAAGTAAAAGCAAAAAATATATATGGTGATATTAGCGAAGAAAATGCTGTTTCATTTGCTATAGCTACACCTTGGTATAAAACATGGTGGGCATATTTACTGTACGCCTTAGGTTTATTGGCAACAATCTATGCAATTGTTAGAACGCGAACAAAACTACTTGTTAATCAACGAAAAGAATTAGAACTTCGTGTTGAAGAACGTACTCAAGAAGTCCATCAACGTTTAGATGAACTCTCTACAGTAAACCAGGTAAGTCAGGCTTTAACAGACAAACTACAGCTCAATGAGCTTATTCAATTAGTAGGTAAAGAAATGAAGCAATTGTTTAAAGCTGATATCACTTACTTAGCCATTTTAGACGAAGCAAAACAAGTCATTAATTTCCCTTATCAAGACGGTGACAATATGCCTCCAATGCAATTTGGGCAAGGCTTAACATCTAGTATTATTAAAACAGGAGAATCTTTACTTATTAATAGAGATGAAGATATCATGGCTCAATATGATAAAATAGGTATTGAGCAAACTGGTAAACAAGCAGTATCGTATTTAGGAGTACCTATTCCTGTTGAAGATAAGGTGATTGGTGTATTAAGTGTTCAAAGTACTCAGCTTGAGAGTAGATTTAAAGAAGAAGATAAAAATCTTTTAAAAACAATAGCCACAAATGTAGGAGTTGCTTTGCATAATGCAGAACTTTATGAAGAAGCAAAAGAAGCCAAAGCCAAAGCTGAAGATGCAAACGAAGCTAAAAGCGCATTTTTATCTACCGTAAGTCACGAATTGCGTACACCTCTAACATCAGTATTAGGATTTGCTAAAATTATTAGAAAACGTTTAGAAGATAAGATTTTCCCTGCAATAACTGTAGAAGACCAAAAGATCAAACGCACCATGAAGCAAGTAAGCGAAAATCTTAATGTAGTGGTATCAGAAGGTGAACGTCTTACAAATTTAATAAATGATGTGCTTGACTTAGCTAAAATTGAGTCTGGCAGAATGGAATGGAACTTAAAACCCATATTCTTACAGGATGTGATCAGTAGAGCAGTTGCAAGTACATCATCTCTTTTTGAGGAAAAAGAATTAGAACTTGTTATCAATGTACCCAATGATCTTCCGTTGATAAGTGCTGATGAAGATAAGTTAATACAGGTAGTTATCAATTTATTATCTAACGCTGTTAAGTTTACTGATAAAGGTAAAGTCATAATTGATGCAGCTATTGATAAAGGACAAATTTTAGTTGAAGTTCAAGATACCGGTGTTGGTATTGCCGATGAAGATAAGCACAAAATATTTGAACGTTTTAGACAAGCCGGTGATACCTTAACAGATAAACCAAAAGGTACTGGTTTAGGGCTGCCAATTTGTAGAGAAATTATAGAACGCCATGGAGGCATAATCTGGATGAAAAGTGAGATAGGTGTGGGTAGTTCTTTCTTCTTTTCTATACCGGCAATGGGTGAAGGTTCAGAGAAACCACCTATTCAACTTGATCGAATTATAAAAAGTCTTAAAAAACAAATAAAGCATTCCGCTTTAAGCGATGTGAAAAATGTTCCTACTATTCTGGTAGTAGATGATGATACTCCCATACGATCTCTATTGAGGCAAGAGCTTTCAGAATCCGGCTATAATGTAAAAGAAGCTGCCAATGGTAAAGCTGCTTTAGATATGGTTCGTCTTCATAAACCTGATCTGATTATTTTAGATGTAATGATGCCAGAGATTAATGGTTTTGATGTGGCTGCTGTGTTAAAAAATGATCCAGCAACTATGGATATACCAATTATCATTCTATCGATTGTTCAAGATAAAGAACGTGGGTTTAAAATTGGAGTCGATAGATATCTTACAAAGCCAATTAATACAGAACAACTTTTTCATGAAGTAGAAGAATTATTAGAACAAGGAGTTTCAAAAAAGAAAGTATTGGTAGTAGATGAAGATTCGTCGGCGGTAAAAACGCTTTCAGAAGTATTGAGTGCCAGAGGTTATAAAGTACAAGAAACCAATGCACAAAAATTATTAGAAACAGCTACCGAAGCCGAACCGGATATTATTATGTTGAATTCTGTGTATAACGGCGATCAAAAGTTATTAAAAGATCTAAAAAAGCAAAAAGGCATGGAGAATGTTATGCTTTTTATTTATGAATAAAGTCCTTAAATAAAATCTATAAGTTATTGCACACTATGAAACAAAAATTATTAATTGTTGACGATGAATCACACATTCGTATGCTCATCGAGCAAACCCTAGAAGACCTTGAAGATGAGGGAGTTGAATTACTCTTTGCCGAAAATGGTGAGCAAGCCTTAGAAATCATACAACAGGAAGAACCAAATCTAGTATTTTTAGATGTAATGATGCCAAAAATGAATGGGATGCAAGTTTGCGAAAAAGTAAAAAAAGAACTCAATCTATCGCATGTATATATTATTCTTCTTACTGCTAAAGGTCAAGAGGTAGATCGCCAAAAAGGATTAGAAATGGGAGCAGATAAATATATGACCAAACCTTTTGATCCAGATGAAATGTTATCGGTGGCTGAAGAAATATTAAGTCGATGATTGGTAGTGCCAACAATGCATCTACAATCTATACTAGAATCCTTAAAAATATCTTTAAAAAGGATACAGATAGTATTGCTTTATTGGAAAATTTAGCGGATCAGTTAAAAGTAACTGCTAACATTATAGATCATAACTCCAAACTAATTTTCGGAACCCAATTATTAAGCAAAAACACTTATCAATTAAGCTTAAGCGATACTGTTTTTGGCACTCTAAATGCAAGTAATGGTCATGGCAAACTACTTGCACACTTTGTTACCAATCTGGTAAAGAAAGAATTAGAAAAGAAAAAAATAGGAACCGAAGTCTTAGGTCTTTATCGTGAGATTAATATGATCTATGATTTTAGTGATAAAATCTCAGAAAAAATTGACAAAGCCTCTGTTGCTGAGATGGCTCTTAGTGAGGCTTCACAAATCATTGATTCTACGCATGGTTTATTTATAATTTATGATACAGATCAAGATAAAGTAGTCCAGCTTGCTTCTTTTGGTAAAAGCCCAAATAGAGACAAGAATATCGATAGTCAAAACAATCGATTAAAAGATTTAATCAATCGAGGCACATCTTCTATTGTTCCTCAAGAACGTATTAAAAACAATCCAGCGCTAGCCCATCTTAAAGCGTTAATGTATGCACCATTAAAAGTGAAACATCGTACATTGGGCATGGTTATTTTAGGGCATAGTCAAGAAAAAGAATTTACCGCAGCAGAATTAAAATTATTAACTACAATCGCTTTACAATCCGCCGGAGCAATCGAAAGTGCTAATCTCTACGAAAAAGGATTGAATGCAGCTAAAGAACGAGAGGAAGCCATTAAGACAATTCATGAAGTTAGCCAAAAATTTGTTCCTAATGAATTTATTAAATCACTTGGTAAAGATCAATTAACAGAGGTAAGCTTAGGTGATCTAGTAGAAAAAGATGTAACGGTCATGTTTGTAGATATACGTGGTTTTACCGCAATTTCTGAAAGTATGCATCCAAAGGATAATTTTTTATTTATCAATTCTTTTAATAAAAGAATGGGCCCAATTATCAGAAAGAATCAAGGTTTTATCATGCAATATTTAGGCGATGGTTTTATGGCACTCTTCCCTAAAGGTCCACAATTTGCATTAAGAGCATCTGTAGAAATGCATTTAGAGCTTAAAGTATTTAACAAAGAAAGAGCCAATAAAAATCGTTTACCAATAAAAGTCGGCATTGGTATGCAAAACGGAAATCTCATTATGGGGATTACAGGAGATATCAAAAGATTGGATGCGGCCATTATCTCTGATACTGTAAATACGGCATCAAGAATTGAAGGCTTGTCGAAACACTTTGGCGCTTCTATTTTATTAACCGGAAATTGTAAGGAAAATTTAACAGATGCTAATGAGTTTAACTTTAGGTATTTAGGTCTTGTTCAAGTTATTGGTAAACAAAAACCAATTGCTTTATATGAATGTATTAATGGTGACGATAAATCGCTTTATCAACATAAGCTAAAAACATTAAAAACATTTAATGAAGGTATGGAGTTATATCTCAATAAAGATTTTGCAATGGCAGCTGTTACGTTTCAAAAAATTATAAAGCAGAATGCAAATGACCGAACGGCAAAGTTATTTCTAAATAAATCTGCACATCTTATTACTCAAGAAATAGATGAAGATTGGAAAGGTATTGAGTCTATTACCACAAAATAATTAAGTAGCCATCTCTAAGTAATAGAAACCTAATTTTAAAATACAAAATAGCGAATTAGTAAGCCAACTGCAATACAAATAGTAAAACTCATCAGTGTCCTTATTAGCACATGTTCAGTATACTTACGTGCATTTTTTACATCACCAAAACGTAAGATGGACTTCGCTCCTATTAAAACACTAATTGCGGAAAAGCTACTTGGCAAAATAAAAGTTAACACTAAAATTCGTTCAAAAACAACAATATAATGCCATGCTTTATAAAGACTGTTTTACTCCATATCTTCGACAATTTCTTTTTCCATTTTTAGGTAGCCTTGCCAATGATAAATCCTATTGAAAAAATCATTATTATATAACCTAAAAATATTACCAATGCTGCTTTTGAAGTAAAAAACACAGCCATAGTTGATAAAACATCATAAAGGATATAGCCTATAAGTTAAAAATTAATCTATTAAAGAAACACCATTTAAATCAGTTGTTAATACGTCGCTCATGTAGTCAAAATATGGGCGGATAGCCTTAAATGCACTATTTACTTCTTTTAAGAAATCTACTGAAGTAACTTCCATATCGGAATATTTTTTTGTGAAAATAAATTGCTTCTTTCGTATTAAATCTATTGAAGGGTGTTCTTTATTAAAACCTTTAGGTGCAGTTTTCACTTCATCTCCAACAAAATCTCCCCAAATACTATTAAACTTTTTATTAGCTAATATTTTTCTTATTTCGGTGTCATCTTGTTCAAACTCTTTTCTAATTCTAAAAAGGTCATCTTTATGAGGTTCCCAAAAACCAGTTGCAATAAAAGAATCTCCTGGTGCTATATGCAAATAATATCCTCCACGTAAGTGCGGCTTTTTTCTATGATAAGAACCACCAAAATGTGTTTTATAAGGTGTTTTATCTTTAGAGAAACGTACATCACGATAAATTCTAAATAACTTGAATTTATCTATTTCATCATGTTTTAACAGTGCATCATTTAATTCTGCATAAAAACCTTTTACATCTGTCTCTATACTTTTAAATTTTGGTTTATTTTCTGTAAACCAATCTCTATTATTATTCTTTTTTAAGTCTTTAAAAAAATTAAATACATCTTTAGAAATATGTGTTGCCATTGGACTACTATTTTATGTTTTTAAAGATATAAAACTTAGATAAATTAAGTAATAACATTTTGTTAATTTCACAATTTTAGTCTTTTAGCTTATTCATTTCTAAATGCTGATTTTTAGCATGGTTAAAACCATATTTCCACCACTTCTTCATTAATTTTTTATTAAAAACTAATGAATTGGTAGTAAGTACTGTAGGTGTATAATATAAGTTAAGCTTGACATCTTTATGTTTAGCTTCTAGCTTGCCAATACTTACATTATGTCTCTCAACATGATCTAGCATAAATTCAAAAACATTGTTCATCAAAGAAAATGGGTTTTTTGACGGTAATCTATTAACCTGAGATATTTCTGTTTCTAAAATAATGGCATCTACTTCTTTAGCACCGCGTAAAATGGCTTCTCTTATCGGAACTAAACAACCAAAGCCACCGTCTGCGTATTCGCAATTATTTTTCTGTAACAAACTCATAAAAGGCACATAATTACAAGAACCCCAAATCCAGTCACAAAAATCTAAATAGTCATAATCTTTAATTGATTTATATTCTACTGTATTAGCAGTAAGATTAGAAAGTGTGACAATTACATCTTTATCTGAATTTTTAATCCTATTAAAGTAATCTTCAGTAACATACTTTTTAATGAACTTTCTAAGATTTTTACTTTCGCCAAAAGTTCTACGGCCATTAATAAAATTCCATAGCGTATTTAAATGGTTAACACTCACCACTTTTTCCCCATGAACATTTTTAACCACAAAAGGATTATTACTAAATATTTTACGTTGACTAACAGTTGTATAAATAGCTTTTAGTTCTCTAATTTTGCCTAATGCCAAGTGAGAAACCATTAAACTGCCAGTAGAAGTACCTAAAAAAAGATCGTAATCCTTTTCTTTTTCATCTATCAAATATTCGGCAACACCTCCCGCAAATGCACCTTTACTACCTCCTCCAGAAATTACCAATGCTTTCATATAAATCTTACTAGTAAATAATTTGCTTTTTAACTAAAAGAATTACTTTTGATAAATCTAACAATTTAGAATGAATATTAAATCAGTTCTCTTTTCATTTTTAATTATAGCATTTACTTTTTCATGTAAAAAAAAGTATCAACCAAGAGATTTCAAATCAATTTCAATTGAAGAAATTAAAATTGACAGTTCAAGTATTAGGGCAATTGAAGTTTTAAAAGATTCTACAATCTTATATGCAACTTCTGATGGATTTATTGGAATCAATTTTAATTTTAATAATGAATCAATAGTTAAAAAGGTAGTCTATGATACTATTACACCTCATTTTAGAGCAATAGCTACTAATGGAATCAACGCTTTTGTACTAAGTATTGGTAACCCTGCTCTTTTATATAAACTTTCAGATGGAGAATTAGAGCTAGTTTACAAAGAAGAACATGAAAAGGTCTTTTACGATGCTATGACTTTTTTCGATGATTTGCATGGTATTGCTATGGGTGATCCAACTGAAGATTGTCTATCTATTATTTTAACTGAAGATGGAGGTGATACATGGAGTAAAATTCCATGTTCAAAATTACCAAAAGTTGAAGATGGAGAAGCTGCATTTGCTGCTAGTAATGGTAATATAGCTGTTTTTGAAGATAATGTATGGATTGTTACTGGGGGTAAAAAAGCTAGAGTATTTCATTCGTCTGATAAAGGAAAAAATTGGAATGTTTATGAAACACCTATCACTCAAGGTGGAAAAATGACAGGTATATATAGTGTTGATTTTAACGATTTAAACAACGGAATTATATTTGGAGGTGATTGGGAAAATAAAGACAATAATTTCTCAAACAAAGCTATTACAAAAGATGGTGGTAAAACTTGGCAATTGATTGCTGACGGTAAAGAACCAGATTATAAAAGTTCGGTTAGATATGTTCCAGACACAGATGGTAAAGAATTATTTGCTGTTGGTTCAACTGGAGTTGCATTTTCAAATGATAGTGGTATATCTTGGAGAAAAGTAAGTGATGAAGGGTATTACACGATACGATTTGTAAATAAAAATGTAGCTTGGCTCGCGGGTAATAAAAAATTAGGAAAACTTATATTAGATTAATGAAAAAAATAACATTTTTGGCACTACTTCTAGTAAGCACAATGGCTTGTAAGAAGGATGATTTAGCATCAGAGTTTAATTGTAAAAGCGATACTGTTAATACTGAACTTAAAGAATATAGAGATATCTTAAAAAAGTTCAAAGTCAAGTTACCTAAAAACTGGAAAACACAATTGTATTATGACGATTATCAATCTGAAATTTATTCTGCTGATACTACTAAAAGTTTAACAGACACTTATATCATAGATATTGCATGGCATCAAGGTGAATTAAATTTGAATGATGATTTTGCTAAAACTGTAAAAGATACATTATTGATCAAAGAACAATTAAGTATTAATAAATCGAACTTTAGTAAGTTTCAAGGAAAACCTTGTTATTGGACACTCTCTAAAGGAAAAGCTAACAAATATAATTACAGTAATCTACAGGTATATATTAAAACTGAACTTGATGAATATTTTACAATTACAACAAAGGTTTATGGTGACGCTAACGTAGATGGGCGTCTATGTGAAGCAATACGATTAACTAATAATATGCAATTTATTGAATAAAATTATGAATGCAATTACTAAACGTTTTATAAAATATATCACTATAGATACTCAATCTGACCCAGATAATCCTGCATTTCCGAGTACAGAAAAACAATGGGATTTAGCAAAGGTATTGGTTGAAGATCTTAAAAAAATTGGAATGCAAGATGTAACCCTTGATGATAATTGTTACATCATGGCTACTTTACCTAGCAATGTAGATTTTGAAGTTCCAACAATTGGATTTATAGCGCATATTGATACTAGCCCAGATTATACAGGTACGAATGTAAACCCTCAAATTCATAAAAACTATGATGGCAAAGACATCGTGTTGAATGCAGAGGAGAATATTGTATTATCACCTGATTACTTCGAAGATCTTCTTTTATATAAAGGAAAAACTCTAATTACTACAGACGGAACTACCCTACTCGGCGCAGATGATAAAGCTGGAGTAACTGAAATAATTACTGCGATAGAATATTTAATAAATAATCCTCAAATTAAACATGGTAAAATTCGTATCGGCTTTACTCCTGATGAAGAAGTTGGTAAAGGAGCTCATTTATTTGATGTTGAAAAATTTGGTGCAGAATGGGCATATACAATGGATGGCAGTCAAGTTGGCGAATTAGAATACGAAAACTTTAATGCTGCTGGCGCAAAAGTAATTGTTAGTGGCAAAATAGTTCATCCTGGTTATGCAAAAGGAAAGATGATCAATTCTATGCTGATTGCTAATGAATTTATCAGCTCGCTTCCTGAAAAAGAAATTCCGCAAGAAACGGAAGGTTATGAAGGCTTTTTCCATCTATATTCTATAAAAGGTGAAGTTGAAAAAACGGAACTACAATATATTATTCGTGATCATAATATGGAATTGTTCAAAAAACGAAAGGATGATTTCCAAAAAGCTGCAGATAATATCAATAAAAAACTAGGTAAAGATTTAATTGAAGTAGAGATTACCGATCAATACTATAATATGCGTGAAAAGGTTGAGCCAGTAATGCATATAGTAGATATTGCAGAAAAAGCTATGAAAGATATAGGTATTAAACCTCTAATAAAGGCTATTCGTGGTGGTACTGATGGTTCTCAACTATCATATAAAGGGTTACCATGCCCTAATATTTTTGCTGGTGGTCACAATTTTCATGGTAGATATGAATATGTTCCTGTAGAATCTATGGAGAAAGCGATTGAAGTTATTGTCAAAATTGCTGAAATAACTGCTGAAAGAGCTAAAAAATAAACAAAAGCTGTTTTTGTGTTTGTATTTTGTATAAATTTTCTCTTTTATAACAGTAGTAAGTATTTTTGCTCCCAAATATTAGTTAAATGAAAAGAGGTACTCTATTAAAGTTGGTTGAAAAATACGATAGCCCGTTATATGTTTACGATGCAGAAAAAATTGAAAGTCAATATAAAAGACTTACCAAAGCTTTTTCTTCTGTTAAACAATTACGTATAAATTATGCAGCTAAAGCCCTCTCTAATATTAATATCTTAAGTTTATTTAATAAGTTAGGCGCTGGCTTAGATACCGTTTCAATTCAAGAAGTTCAACTTGGTATTAAAGCAGGTTTTAAACCAGAAAATATAATTTACACACCTAATGGAGTTTCAATGGAAGAAATTGAAACAGTTTCGAAATTAGGAGTTCAAATAAATATTGATAATCTTTCTGTTCTAGAATTATTTGGGCAAAAGCATCCAAATACTCCGGTTTGTATTCGTATTAATCCACATGTTATGGCTGGCGGAAATCGTAAAATTTCTGTTGGTCACATCGATTCTAAGTTTGGTATTTCTATCTACCAAGTTCCGCTTATTAAGCGCATTGTAGAAAATACTGGTATGACTATTAATGGTATTCACATGCATACTGGTTCAGATATTCTCGATATTGATACCTTTTTACGTGCAACAGAAATTTTATTAGATGTTGTAAAAGAATTTGAAAATATAGAGTTTGTAGATTTTGGTAGTGGATTTAAAGTGCCTTACAAAGAAGGAGACATTGCAACAGATATAGAACAAATGGGTAAGCAATTAACCACACGTTTTAATGACTTCTGTAAAGAATATGGTAAAGATGTTGCTTTAATGTTCGAACCAGGTAAATTCTTGGTAAGTGAAGCAGGTCGTTTTTTAACTACAGTAAATGTGATCAAGCAAACTACTTCTACAGTTTTTGCTGGTGTTAACAGTGGTTTAAATCATTTGATACGCCCAATGTTATATGATGCCTATCATCACATTACAAATATTTCTAATCCAAAAGGTAGAGAACGTTATTATTCTGTAGTAGGATATATCTGTGAAACCGATACTTTTGGTTCAAATAGAAAGATTGCTGAAATCAGCGAAGGCGATATTCTATGTTTTAATAATGCTGGTGCCTATTGTTATTCAATGGCATCAAATTATAACTCTCGCTACCGCCCAGCTGAAGTATTAATTTCGAAGGGTAAAGATTACCTAATTAGAAAACGAGAAACTTTCAGTGATATTTTAAAGAATCAAGAAATAGTTGAATTTTAATTATCTGTTTACTAATATTGCGATTAGTAAATACTTTTTGATGAAAACTATATATAGCTTATTGCTCGTCTCTATCTTTTTTTTAACCACTACTAATGCGCAACAAAATTTCTCTAAACAAGATACTTTGAGAGGTACCATAACACCCGAAAGAGCTTGGTGGGATTTATTGCACTATAACTTGAGTATGAAGGTAGATCCATCTAATAAAAGCTTGAGCGGAAGCAATAGTATTCGCTATAAAGTTTTAAAAAGTAAACAACTGATACAGATAGATTTACAGCCTCCTATGGAAATTACTACTGTAAAACAGGATGATGTGGATTTAGAATATAAACGTGATGGAAATGTCTATTATATTACACTCAAAAAACTTCAAAAAATTGATGAAATAAATGAAATTGCTATTAGTTATAAAGGAATTCCAAAAATTAGTAATAATCCGCCTTGGGATGATGGTTTAACTTGGTCTAAAGATAAAAATGGTAATGATTTTATCGCTACATCTTGTCAGGGTGGTGGTGCAAGCATTTGGTGGCCATGTAAAGATCATATGTATGATGAACCAGATCAAGGTATTACTTTAAGCATTACCGCTCCAGAACATTTAACAAGTGTTGGTAACGGTAGATTAATTTCAACAAAAGAGAATTCTGACAATACGAAGACATTTACTTGGAAAGTGATAAACCCAATCAATAATTATGGTGTAAACATAAATATTGGAGATTATGTACATTTTTCAGAAAAATACAAGGGTGAAAAAGGAGAATTAGATTGTGATTACTGGGTGCTTTCTTATAATTTAGAAAAAGCAAAAAAACAATTTAAAGAAGCTCCGAGAACTCTTGAGGCTTTTGAATATTGGTTTGGCCCCTACCCATTTTATGAAGATAGTTTTAAACTAGTAGAAGTACCTTATTTGGGGATGGAACATCAAAGTTCTGTAACTTATGGTAATGGTTATCAAAACGGTTATAGAGGCTATGATCTGAGTCAAACCGGATGGGGATTAAAATTTGACTTTATTATTGTTCATGAAGGTGGCCATGAATGGTTTGCCAATAGTATTACGAATATTGATATTGCTGATATGTGGATACATGAAGGTTTTACAGCTTATTCAGAAAATCTTTTCTTAGATTATCATTTTGGTAAAGAAGCGAGTAATGCTTATGTAATTGGTACACGTAAGAATATTCAGAATAATAAACCTATTATTGGCGCATATAATGTAAATAATGCTGGTTCTAGTGACATGTATTATAAAGGTGCTAATATGTTGCATACGCTGCGTCAAATAGTGAATGATGATAAAAAATGGCGTTCTATTTTAAGAGATCTAAATAAAGATTTTTATCATCAAACAGTAAATACAGAACAAATAGAAAGCTATTTAGCTAAGAATATTGGTATAGATCTAAGTGGTTTTTTTGATCAATATTTAAGAACTACTAAAATTCCAGTATTAGAGTATAAAATTGATAACGATGTATTATCTTATAGATGGTCAAATATTGTAGATCAATTTTCAATTCCTGTTAAAGTGATTATTAATGATAAAAAATATAAAGTAATCCCTACAAAAGACTGGAAACAGCGTAAATCAGATAAGCCTATTTCAAATTTTTCGGTAAACAAAAACTTTTATGTAGATATAAAAAATATGTCTAATTAATTGTTTCCTACTCAATATTTAATATTTAGCTTTGCTATTTAACTCATATCTACAATGAAAAATACTGCTTTAACACATATACATGAATCTCTAGGAGCTAAAATTGTTCCTTTTGCAGGATATAATATGCCTGTGCAATACGAAGGCGTAAACATAGAACACGAAACTGTTAGAAATGGTGTTGGTGTATTTGATGTTTCGCATATGGGTGAATTTGTAATTTCTGGCCCAAATGCGTTGGCACTAATTCAAAAAACTTGCTCAAATGATGCTTCAAAATTATTTGATGGTAAGGCCCAATATAGTTGTATGCCAAACGATGATGGTGGTATAGTAGATGATTTAATTATTTATAGACTAGAAGAAGATAAGTATGTATTAGTAGTAAACGCTTCTAACATTCAAAAAGATTGGGATTGGCTTCAATCTAAAAATGATGTTGGTGCAGAAATGAAAGATGTTTCAGAGAACTTCTCTTTATTAGCAATACAAGGACCAAAAGCTGCAGAAGCCATGCAGCCATTATCTTCTGTAGACCTTGAAAATATGAAGTATTATACAGTACAAGTTGCTGATTTTGCAGGAATTGAAAATGTAATGATATCTGCAACTGGTTACACAGGCTCAGGAGGATTTGAAATTTATGTTCGTAATGAAGACGTAGAAAAGGTATGGCACAAAGTTTTTGAAGCTGGAGTTGATTATGGTATAAAACCAATTGGATTAGCTGCACGTGATACTTTGCGTTTAGAAATGGGATTCTGCTTGTATGGAAATGATATTAATGACACTACCTCTCCTATTGAAGCAGGCTTAGGTTGGATTACCAAGTTCACAAAAGAATTTACAAATCATGAAGAGCTTAAAAAACAAAAAGATCATGGTACCGACCGTAAACTAATTGCTTTTGAGTTAAATGATCGTGGTATTCCTCGTCAAGGATATGATATTGTTGATGGTAACGGTAAGAAGATTGGCGAAGTCACTTCTGGCACTATGAGTCCGTCATTAAAAAAAGGAATTGGCCTAGGTTATGTGCCTAGAGTTTTTACAGATGTTGGTAGCATTATTAATATTCAAATTAGAAAAAATGCAGTGCCTGCTACGGTAGTTAAATTACCTTTTTATAAAGAGTAGCCTTATTAAAATAGTATTTCAAAAAGCGAAGCGTAATTTTAATGCTTCGCTTTTTGTATTTTTATAGAAAACAAAATCATGAGTAAATTATCAGAAGATCAGATTCAAGAAAAGCTACAACTATACCCAGATTGGGAATATATAGATAACGGATTAGAAACCACCTTAGAATTTGAAAGTTTTAGGGATTGTTTTTCTATTATGACGCGTATTGCTTTCGAGGTTGAAGATCAAAATCATCACCCAGAATGGAGTAATGTGTATAATAAATTAGCAATTCGACTATCTACGCATAGTGCAGACGGAGTTACTGAAAAAGATTTTAAATTATTAGAAACAATTGAAAATATTATATCAAATTAATTGACCAACTTGACTATTCAAGAAAAAATAGAATATAATATTGATCAAATTCAAGATGGGGTTGACTTTAAAATGCTTCTTTTCAATGAAGGAAAATATGATAAAGAACATTTAAGAACAGTAATTAGAAATGTTGGTGTTAGATTAACTATTGCAAATAATTTAAATATTCCTTTAATTATCGATAGTATTTATCTTGGAGTATTTAATGAGAACAAATTAGAAAAGTTGTATTCCTCCTCTCAATTATCTCAAATATTACCCAAAGTTTTAAATTCAAAAGATAAATTTTCTGTATGCTTTTACGGGTGGGAAATAAAAGAAAGATTTGAAAAGTTTCAAAAGGAAAGAGGCATGTTTATTTTTTCTGTATTGGATAGTAATACAACTTATCATTCATCTAAATTTAAAGGTGATGAAATTGAAAAGCATTTGAAATACTTGGAAGATGAAGAAGCTGCTAATTGGGGTTCAATAGATTATTTTTCTTTTGATATTGAAACTACCTTGTAATTAATTTATAATAGCTATAAAATCATATTTAATAAGCAATTGATAGTAGTAAATAGCGATATTAATGATATTGAAGAAATATTCAAGCTATATAAAATAGCAACAGAGTACCAAAAAAAGATGTTTCCAGATAATTTATGGCCTGAGTTTAAAAGAAGTTTAGTTGAAACTGAAATTAATGAGTACAGGCAATGGAAGCTAATAATAGATGATAAGATTGCTTGTGTTTGGGCAACAGCTTTTAGTGACCCACAGATTTGGGAAGAAAAAGATAAAGACCCAGCTGTTTACATACATAGAATAGCTACAAATCCTGAATTTAGAGGCAGAAATTTTGTTTCAGAAATTGTAAAATGGGCAAAAGACTATGCACAATTAAATAATAAATTATTTGTAAGACTTGACACTTGTGGTAATAACACAAGGCTAATCAATCATTATAAAAAATCTGGATTTGACTTTTTAGGAATGTCAAAAATTAAAAGTTCTGATGGTTTGCCTAGTCATTATTACAATGCAGATGTATGCTATTTTCAAATTGAACTAAATCCCTAATAAGAGAATTTGTAATTTTAACTAGTAGAAGTCGTCTTAGAAACAAACTCAATATCATGAAAACAATTCTTTCATTATTTATTACGCTAATAACGCTAGCCCTTACTGCACAAAACAGAGAAATTATGGTAAAAAGCCATAAAGTAGCTGATAGTATCTATATGCTAACCGGCTCTGGTGGTAATATTGGTATATCTATCGGTAAAGATGGTGTTTTTATGATTGATGATCAATTTGCACCTTTAACTCAAAAAATATTAGAAGAAATTAAAACTTTAACAGACAAACCAGTTAAGTTTTTGATTAATACACATTGGCATGGTGATCACACAGGAGGTAATGAAAATATGAACAAGACTGGTGCTGTTGTTATTGCTCATGAAAATGTTAGAAAACGTATGAGCACAGAACAATTTAATAGCCTTTGGAATAGAACTACTCCTCCATCTCCTGAAGCAGCTTTACCAGTTGTAACGTTTGATAAAAGCCTAACTTTTCATTTAAATGGTGAGGATATTTTAGTGTTTCATGTGCATAATGCTCACACAGATGGCGATGCTATGATCTATTTTAGTAAAAGCAATGTATTACACACAGGTGATACTTATTTTCAAGGAAAATATCCTTACATAGATCTTGACGCCGGAGGAACCGTTAATGGTTATATAAAAGCTATTAAACATGCTTTAAGTTTAATAGATGATGAAACAAAAATTATTCCTGGACACAGAAGTACTTCTAATAAAAAAGAATTGCAAGAATACCTTGCTATTCTAGAAGATATTAAAGTTAAAGTCTTAAAGGAAATTGAAGCTGGCAAAACTGTAGAAGAAGTAACAAATGATGCATCTCTTACTAAAAAATATGACGATCTTAATTATGGAGATTGGTTTATAAAACCAGACGTTATGCGTAAGACTTTTTATAAGAGTTTAAAAACGGCTAAGATTTAATCAAAACTTAATTCAGGTTTTTTACCTTTTATTCCTCTAAAATAGGAATAGAAATATTCAAAATCTTTTTCTTTATTATCTGTTAAATAATACGGTTCAGAAATTCTAACTTGTTTATTTTCAAAATCTAAAGTAGCCATCACTACTGGTACATTTGCCCCTTTTGCTATATAGTAAAACCCTGTTTTAAATTCGGTTACTTTTTTACGCGTGCCTTCTGGTGATAAAGCAAAAATAAACGCATCTCTAGAATTAAAAACATCGACAATGGCATCAACTGCATTATTATTTTTTGATCTGTCTACCGGGGCTCCACCAAGCCATCTAAATAAAAAACCAAATGGCGGTTTAAACAAAGAAGCTTTACCAACATAGTTGATCTTTGCACCTTTAATGTACTTAACCATAATGCCTAAAGGAAAATCTACCCAACTGGTATGTGGTGCGGCTATAATGACGTATTTTTTAAGTTTAGGAAAATCATTTACAATCTTCCAACCCATAATATGAATCAAAATAAATCTTGATAAAAACTTCATTATTCAATGATACAATTTTATAAACAAAACATCAAATCTCTATGAATAGCTAAAGATATTTTGTAATATTATTGATTGAAATTTTCGACATGAAAAACATAATTATTTTTCTTATTTGTATATCCTTTTCTGGAGTAAATGCACAAGAGCAACAAAAAAAAGCAGGACCAATTATTAAAGATTTTGGTCATGTATTCACTATAGAAAACTCGCAATTATTATTGCAGAGAGACAAAATTTACAAAGTAATTTTCGATGTTTATACAAATACAGATATAGAAGGCGCAATCAATCCTTTAATTAATACTGTTGCGCGTTATTTAAATATGCATGCACAGAATGGAGTTCCTGCCGAAAACATGAAAGTAGCTTTTGTAATGCATGGTAAGGCTGCAAAAGATGCTCTAAGCAATAGGGCATATAAAGAAAAGTATCAAATTGATAACCCAAATGCTAAATTGATTACAGCTCTAAAAGAAGCTAACGTAGATATTTATGTTTGTGGGCAATCGTATAAATCTAGAGGTTTACCAATTGAAGGCTTATCTAAAGATGTAAAGCTTTCACTATCAGCATTAACAGCATTGATTGAGTATCAAGAAAATGGCTATAAAATCATAAACTTTAATTAATGCAAGAAAGTCTTATTTATATTATCGTTTTTATTGTTGCTGCGATTATAGGTGTCTTGTTAGGTATTTATATTAATAACTTAAAGAATAAAGTAAAATTGAGTGCATTAGATGAGCGTGATACTCAGTTACAAAATTCTATTAATTCTTTACAGGAAAAAATAGATAAAACCGAAAGTGAAAGAGAAGAAATACGGCGTGAAAAAGATTTTTTAAATACTGAGCTTACGCGGAAGAACACTGAGTATGAAAACCTACAACAACAAAACCTACTACGTGATAAAGAACTGGCCAAGCAACAAGAACAACTTAGAAAGGATTTTGAGTTACTTGCTAATAATATTTTAGAAAAAAATTCTTCAAAAATCACTGAACAGAATAAAGAGAATCTTAAAACAATTTTAAATCCTTTACAAGAAAAGATCAAAACGTTTGAAAAGAAAGTTGAAGACACTCATAAAGAAAGTATTGATCGTCATGCAGCCTTGAGGCAACAAATTTTGGGATTAAAAGAACTCAATGAGCAGATGAGTAAAGAAGCTATTAATTTAACCAAAGCTTTAAAAGGTGATAGTAAAACGCAAGGAAATTGGGGTGAATTGGTTTTAGAGCGCGTTTTAGAAAAATCTGGATTAGAAAAAGATAGAGAATATTTTATTCAGCAAAGTTTTGCTGGCGAAAATGGTAAGCGTGTAATGCCAGATGTAGTTATTCACTTACCAGATAATAAAAAAATGATTATTGATTCTAAAGTTTCTTTAACAGATTATGAGAAATTTGTGAACGAAGAAGATGAGAACATGAAGAGTGTTCATCTTAAAAAACATGTCAATGCTATAAAAGCTAGAATAGAAGAACTATCTGAAAAGAAATATGAAGACATCTATCAAATAGAATCACCAGATTTTGTGTTGTTATTTGTTCCAGTAGAACCTGCTTTTGCTATTGCTATTAATACTGATAATCAATTATATAATAAAGCCTTCGAAAAGAATATTGTAATTGTTACTCCCTCTACCCTTTTAGCTACACTCCGTACCATAGACACCATGTGGAATAACGAAAAACAGCAACGTAATGCTATAGAGATTGCTCGTCAGGCTGGAGCTTTATATGATAAATTTGATGGTTTAATGAAAGATCTTGTTGGTGTTGGTAAAAAAATAGATGCTTCTAAAACAGATTATAATGCAGCCATGAATAAGCTTTTTGAAGGAAAAGGAAACCTTATTTCAAGTGTAGAAAAAATAAAGAAGTTGGGTGCAAAAGCTAAAAAGGCATTACCAGAAAATATTATTGAACGGGCTCAAGAGGAAGACTAATGTCATTCTGAGTAAAACGAAGAATCTAAAAAAGAGGTTCCTACTTTCGTAGCAATTGACAGTATTTTGTCATTCTGGACTTGTTTCAGAATCACATTCTTTTTTTTTATCATTTTTTTAATATTTTAATTCTCTCAGTAATTTTCATATTCATAAAACTAAATAGAAATATTAAAGAAAAAACAACCTGCCACCATTCCCAATTACTCCAAATAATTATTGTAATTGATATTATTAGAAATATAAAATCTTTATTTTTAAGTTTTATTTGCATGTTTAATAGTATTAAGCTGCAAACATATGTAAGAGTAATTTCTTGGTATAGGACAATTTGAAAACACAATAATTCTAAAGTAAAAACTCAGTATTCAACTGGGTTTTTTATAGTATTATGAGATGCTGAATAAAGTTCAGCATGACGTTTTTACTTTAAACAACAAACAATGGTCTATTGACCATTAGGGTATTCACTTTTTCACCAACAGTTTCTAAAACAGTTTCATTTTCATAATTGTTAATCACTTCATCAATTAAAGAAACAATAGTTTCCATGTCTGCTTCTTTTAATCCTCTTGTGGTAACAGCAGCAGTTCCAACACGTATACCCGAAGTTATAAATGGCGATTTATCATCAAATGGTACCATGTTCTTATTAACTGTAATTTCAGCCTTTACCAGAGCATTTTCAGCTTCTTTACCAGTAATATTTTTATTTCTAAGATCAATAAGCATCATATGATTATCTGTGCCGCCAGAAATAATATGATAATCTCTTTCAACAAAAGCTTGTGCCATAGCTGCAGCATTTCGCTTTACTTGGATTTGATAATGCAAGAATTCATCCGTTAAAGCTTCACCAAACGCAATTGCCTTAGCCGCGATAATGTGTTCTAACGGGCCACCTTGATTACCAGGAAAAACAGCCATATTTAATATAGTTGACATCATTTTAGGCTTGCCACTTTTTAAAGTAATACCCCAAGGATTTTCAAAATCTTTACCCATCATTATCATTCCACCTCTTGGTCCTCTAAGTGTTTTATGAGTTGTTGTAGTTACAACATGGCAATGTGGTATAGGGTCGCTTAAGATTCCTTTTGCAATCAATCCTGCCGGATGTGAAATATCTGCCATTAATAGAGCACCAACACTATCTGCAATTTCTCTAAAACGTTTAAAATCCATATCACGAGAGTAAGCTGAAGCACCTGCAATAATCAATTGCGGTTTTTCTCTTTCAGCAGTTTCTTTAATCTTATCATAATTTAATACACCGGTTTCCTTATCTACTCCATAAAACGATGTTTTATACAAATTGCCTGAAAAATTAACTGGCGAGCCATGAGTTAAGTGTCCGCCATGAGAAAGATCAAATCCTAAAATTTTATCACCAGGTTTTAACAAGGCATAATATACTGCTGAATTAGCCTGTGATCCGGAATGTGGTTGCACATTTATATATTCTGCACCAAATAATGCTTTAGCTCGATCTATAGCCAATTGTTCAACTTGATCTACAACTTCACATCCACCATAATAACGTTTACCTGGATAACCTTCTGCATATTTATTGGTTAAAACAGAGCCAGCAGCTTCCATAACCTGTTCACTAACAAAATTTTCTGAAGCTATTAATTCTAAACCATGTAATTGTCTTTCTTTTTCCTCTTGTATAAGGTCAAAAATTTGTTGATCGCGATGCATTATTTTGGTAGTTTATAGAATTGTTAAATAAGTAACCAAAAGTACTAATTTCATTTTTCTAATACATATAAACATTTATATTTGAATAAAAATTAATTCACAAGTTATCAAATGAAAATAACAGCTAATAATCCTAATAGAATATCTTGGTTACAAGTAGATAAAAATTCAGATTTCCCAATTCAAAATATACCTTTTGGCGTCTTTCTAACAAGAGACGATATCATTACTATTGGTACTAGAATTGGTGATTATGCTATAGATCTAGGCGCTTTACATCAGTTAGGCTATTTTAGCGAAATACCATTAACAGACGATATTTTTTTACAGGATACTTTAAATGATTTTATTGCAGATGGACGTAAAACATGGCGATTAGTTCGTAATAGAATTGCTGATATATTCGACACAACCAATGGTGAATTAAGAGATAATGCTATACATAAAGATAGAATTATCTTTAGAATCGATGAAGTAGAAATGCAATTGCCAGTAAGTGTTGGCGACTATACAGATTTTTATGCTAGTAAAGAACACGCCACTAATGTGGGAAGCTTATTTAGAGACCCTAAAAATGCTTTGATGCCTAATTGGCTACATGTGCCAATAGGATACCATGGAAGAAGTTCCTCCATTATTCCATCTGGAACTCCAATTAGAAGACCAATTGGGCAATCTAGGCCAGCAGAAGGAACAAATACTCCTGGATTTGGACCTTCGAAGCTATTAGATTTTGAATTAGAAATGGCTTTTATTACTACGGATGCTAATGATCTAGGAAAAAGAATACCTATTGAAGAAACTGAAGAATATATTTTCGGATTGGTATTATTTAACGATTGGAGTGCTAGAGATATACAAGCATGGGAATATCAACCTCTTGGGCCATTTTTAGGAAAGAACTTTGCTTCAACAATATCACCTTGGATAGTCACATTAGATGCTCTTGAGCCTTTTAGGGTAGACAATCCTAAGCAAGATCCTACTCCACTACCGTATCTTCAAGTTGATGGTAAAAAAAGTTACGATATCAATTTACAAGTTGGTATACGACCAGAAAATGCTAACGAAACTATTGTAGCCAATTCTAATTTTAAATATATGTATTGGACAATGGCTCAACAATTAGCACATCATACTGTAAATGGGTGTAATGTTCGTGCCGGAGATATGATGGGATCTGGAACTATTTCAGGACCTACTCCAGATAGCTATGGATCTATGCTAGAATTAACTTGGCGAGGTGCAAATCCTCTTAAAATGAATGATGGAACCGAACGTAAATTTATCAATGACAACGATACCGTAATTATGCGCGCCTATTGCAAAAATGATGAAGTTCGTGTTGGTTTTGGCGAATGCACAGGTAAAGTACTTCCGGTAATAGAATAGAATAATTCTATCAATAGGATACCTAATTTAGGTTAAGACTTTGATTTTAGCCCAAATTAGGTTATTTTCGTTTACACATTAATCAAAATCAATCATCTTATGAAAAAGCTTTTATACGCTGTCTTAACCATTATTCTGCTATCTGCCTGCGGCGGGACACAAAAAACCACAAATTATTTACAAACAGGTAATTATATTGAAGCTTTTAATAATTCTGTAGCTCAATTAAATAAAGATAAATCGAGTAAAGCGAATCAGAAACATATTCCTTTATTAAAAGAAGCTTATGATAAAGCTGCACAGAATGATCTTGCAGAGATTAAAAGTCTAAAAGCTCAAAAATCTCCAGATGCTCTTAAAAAAGTTTATGGCAAATATTTGAACTTAGATTTACGTCAGGATGAAGTTAGAGTATTACAACCTTTATATTATGAAGGGCAAGAAGTGAAATTTGATTTTAATGATTACACAGATGAGATTAAGAAATCTAAAAATGCATATTCAGCATCTCTTTACAATTTAGCAATGCAAGAAATGAAAGGAGGCACTGAAGGTGCTCGAAAGGCACATAAGCATTTAGAAGAATTGATCTATGTAGATCCAGCTTATAAATCTAATTTAAATCAATTATTGCAAAATGCTAAAAATCAAGGAAGTAGTTTTGTGCTAGTAAATTTTAAAAACAATGTACAATCTATACATAAAGATAGTTTACAAGGTTTTTCTAGAATTAATTCTGGCGGGTTTGATAATCAGTGGTTAGTGTTTCATAATAAGTATGATAAAAGAACTAAATACGATTATCAGGTAGATGTATCATTAGATAAGTTGTCTTTTACACAACCAGAAACGAAGACACAAACTATCCCTCAGGAAGCTAGAATTCAAGATGGTTGGCAATATAGTTTAGATGCCAATGGTAATGTAAGAAAAGATGATAAAGGTAATGATATTAGAACACCTAAATATAAAATTGTTAGAGCAGAAGTTGTATTATATCAACAAAATAAAGCTTCAAAATTAGATGGAACTGTAAATATTAAAAACCTAAAAACAAAGCAAACCATCTCTAATAATCCTATGTTTGGTGAAGCTAACTTTCAAAATACTTACGGTAAATACAGAGGTGACCAAAGAGCTATTGAGCAAAAATATCACAAAGCTTTACAAACAAAAGAAACACCATATCCTAAAGATTACTTATTTGTAAAATATTCTATTAGTAATTTTAAACAAAAAGTCACTGCTCTACTTAGTCAACAGAAATTCTAAATACCAAATGTGTTAAATAAACTATTTGCTTTTTTATTTGCTATTAATGCAATTATATCTTTTGCGCAAAAGAGTTCTGAAAATTATGTAGTTATAGTATCCTTAGATGGATTTAGAGCCGATTATCTCGAATTGCATCATGCCTGTAATATGCTAAATATTGCTAAAAAAGGTGTTAGAGCTAAGCGAATGATTCCTTCTAATCCTACAAAGACATTTCCCAATCATTACACATTGGTAACAGGCTTATACCCAGATAATCATGGATTGATTGGTAATTATTTTTATGATTCTGAACTACAAAAAGAATATTCATTAAAAGATAGAAGTAGCGTTGAGAATGGAGAATTTTATGGAGGTGAACCTATTTGGAATACAGCAAAAAAAGCTGGATTACGAACTGCATCCTATTTTTGGGTAGGTACTGAAGCAAAAATTGACGGAATACAGCCAGATATTTGGAAAAAATTTAATAGTAAAATTACTTTTGAGCAACGTGTCGATTCAGTCATTTCGTGGCTAAAACTTCCTAAAATCGAACGCCCTAGACTGGTTTTATTATACTTTGAAGAACCCGATAGTGCAGGACATCGGTATGGACCTGAAAGTAAGGAAACAACTTATAAAGTTCAATATGTCGATAAATTAATTGGTGATTTTCATAAAAGATTAATGCAATTACCAATTGCAAATAAGATAAACCTAATCTTAGTAGCTGATCATGGTATGCGAAGAATTCATAAAGACAAGCAAATAATTCTAGAAGATCATATTAAAAAAGATTGGTTAGTAGGAGCTTATGGTAACAACCCAGTATTTACATTAAAAACAAAACCAGAGAAAAAAGACAGCGTATACAATAGCTTAAAGAAGATACCAAACTTAAATGTTTATAAACGTAATGAGGCACCAGAAGAACTTCATTTTGCATATAATATACGTAATAATGACATGATCTTAATACCAAATCCAGGATATAGCCTATTTGCAAAGCATGCTGGAGGAAGACAATTTGGTGGAGCACACGGTTATTTAAATACTGATGAGCAAATGAGTGCCATTTTCATAGCGAAAGGGAACATGTTTAAGAAAGGATATACAATAGATAAATTAAAAAATATAGAAATATATAACCTTGTTGCTCATATATTAGGGATAATCCCAGCCCCAAACGATGGAAATTTTGATAATGTAAAAAGTTTATTAAAAAAGTAGATTATTAATTTAGCTTAAGATTCTCTTTACTACAATAAGCAATTATAATAACCGTTATTTTATTTGACTTTAATCCTAACTAAACAAGTCATGAAAAGAATAGCATTTATAATTGTCGCTGCACTTATTTTATCATGTAGTACAGCCAGACAAACTCAAAAAGCAATAAATACTGGTGATTATTATACAGCTATTAATAAAGCTATAGCAAAACTCGCTGTAAATAAAACAAAAAGAGGTAATGAAGATATTATATTACTTTTAGAAGATGCCTTTAAACGTAACGCAACACGATTAGAAGGTAATATTAAAATCCTAAAAAAAGATAGTAATCCAGCTAATTATGAAGGGATCTATAATACATATCTTGACCTTAATTCGGTTCAAGAAAGAATAAAGCCTTTACTTCCGTTAAGAATATCTTCAGAAAACAGAAGTGCTTCATTTAAGTTTAAAGACTATACAAATAGTATTATATCTTCAAAAAATAGACTTTCTGAGTATTTATATACAAATGCTTCAAATTTAATTGCGTCTGCACAAAACAAGTATGATTATAGAAAAGCTTACGAAGATTTTGAATATTTAAATAAAATAAATCCAAATTATAAAGACACAAGAGATAAAATAGAAGAGGCTTATCAAAAAGGATTAGACTATGTAAGCGTAAATCTATTTAATGATTCTGAAATTGCATTACCACAAAATCTAGAAGAAGATCTCTTAAACTTTAATGCTTATAGTTTGAATAATTTATGGACTAGATTTCATACCAATCAACAAGAAAATGTTAATTATGATTATGAAATGCAGTTAAAATTTAATTCTATTTTAATTAGCCCAGAACAATTAAGCACTAAACATATAGTAAAAGAAAAAGAAATAAAAGATGGTTGGAAATATGTTTTAGACGATAAGGGGAATGTAAAAAAAGATAGCTTAGGTAACGATATAAAAGTTGATAAGTATAAAGTTGTAAAATGTAATTTTTACAAGCATAAACAACTTAAAGATGTTCAAATATCTGGTAATGTTAGTTATTATGATCTAAAGACTAATCAACAAATAAACTCATATCCGTTAAGCTCAGGTTTTGTTTTTGAGAATGTTTACGCCGACTTTAGAGGAGACAAAAGAGCTTTAGATAAAGATCTATTAAAACTTGCCGAAAGAAGACCTCTACCCTTTCCTAGTAACGAAGAAATGGTTTATGATAGCGGGCAAGACTTAAAGAATAGAATAAAGTCTATCATTAAGCAGCACGGTTTTAATTAAGCTAGCTTTAAACTCATAATATCGTAGTGAGAATCATGTGCTACCACTACTCCATCTTTAATCAGTAATACCTGAGGTGATTGATGTAGCACTTGAAATCGACCTGCTATTTCATTAGAGATATCTCTATAATTTAATAGGTCTAAATAATAAAAGTCAATCGTGTCTGTAGCTACAGAGCGTTGAAATTGATTCATTACTCCTTTACTAATATGACAACGAATGCTATGTTTAAATATGGCTTGCTGTTTGTCTTTAGATTTCTCTATAATTTCGTCTAATTGAGTAATAGAGGTTAGAGGAACCCAATTTATGCTAGATTTTTCCTCAACTTTTTCTCCCTTTTTATTTCCAAATATATTATCTAATATTCCCATATATTATTTTAAATCCATCTAGGTACAGTTAATAGATAGTTTTCATATTGCTCTTTAAAGTCATTTTTTAGTCTCGGTTCTTCAACTAAAATTACAAATAAATGAAAACTAAGCAAAACAACTAAAGTATACCCTAATAATTCAAATGATTTTGAGAAAATCACTTCACCAATCAAAATCAAAATCACACCGATATGCATTGGATTTCTAGAATATTTATACAAACCTGAAACCACTAATTTTTTAGTTTTATCGACTGGTGACAAAGTCCCTTTCCCTTTAACTGCAAAATCATAAATACAATATATAACTATTGAAGTTCCTATTAAGAAGATAACAATTCCTATATAACTATTAAATTTAAAAGGAGCTTTTAAAAGAGGATTTAATCCGTTCCCTAAAATTAAATAAGGTATGTATCCGGCAACAATTCCTGGTTGCAATATTGTAAAGATTAAATTTCGTATAAATAAAGATAGCATTACAGCTAAATTAAGACAAAATGTCTTAAAAAACTCTTGTTTTCGGTCAATTTGTCGTTCAAAAAATCACTTTCTTACGTTGGCTTAGCTTTTGTAAAAAACTAAGTATGAATTTTAATAATTATACCATAAAGTCACAAGAAGCCGTGCAACAAGCGCAGCAAATTGCGCAAGGCTTAGGTCATCAACAAATAGAAAATGCGCATATACTAAAAGGCATTTTTGAAGTTGATGAGAATGTTACACCATTTTTATTAAATAAATTAGGTGTAAACGTAGATATATTTAAACAGACACTAGATAACATTATACAAAGTTTTTCAAAAGTATCTGGTACAGATCTTATGCTTTCGCGGAACGCTGGTACTATGTTTAATGATGCAGCAAATATTGCTAAGAAAATGAAGGATGAATATGTTTCTATTGAGCATTTATTGTTAGCAATATTAAAATCTAAAGACGATACAGCTCAGTTATTAAAAGATAATGGCATTACCGAAAAAGAACTAAAAAAAGCGATCGATGAACTACGTAAAGGTGATCGTGTAACTTCTCAAGGAGCTGAAGACACGTATAATTCACTTGCAAAATATGCAAAGAATTTAAATCAATTGGCAAATGATGGTAAGTTAGATCCTGTTATTGGGCGCGATGAAGAAATTCGTAGAATTTTACAAATCTTATCTCGTAGAACTAAAAATAATCCAATTTTAATCGGCGAGCCTGGTGTTGGTAAAACTGCTATTGCCGAAGGCTTAGCACATCGTATAGTAAAAGGTGATGTTCCAGAAAACTTACAAGAAAAAGTGATCTACTCACTCGATATGGGAGCTTTAATTGCTGGAGCAAAATATAAAGGTGAGTTTGAAGAGCGTTTAAAGTCTGTAGTAAAGGAAGTAGTTTCTGCTGACGGACAAATAGTACTATTTATTGATGAAATACACACTCTAGTTGGTGCTGGTGGTGGTCAAGGTGCTATGGATGCAGCAAACATCTTAAAACCTGCCTTAGCCCGTGGTGAACTCCGTGCTATTGGTGCCACAACTTTAGATGAATATCAAAAACACTTTGAAAAGGATAAAGCACTAGAACGCCGTTTTCAAAAAGTAGTTGTTGATGAGCCAGACACAGAAAGTGCTATTTCCATATTAAGAGGTATTAAAGACAAATACGAAGCACATCATAAAGTTCGCATTAAAGATGATGCCATTATAGCTGCCGTAGAATTGTCACAACGTTATATTACGGACAGATTCCTTCCCGATAAGGCAATTGATTTAATGGATGAATCAGCTGCTAAATTACGTATGGAGATCAATTCTAAGCCAGAAGAATTAGATGTCTTAGATAGAAAAATCATGCAGCTGGAGATTGAAATTGAAGCCATTAAGCGTGAAGACGATAAAGATAAGTTACAAAACTTGCAAAAAGAAGTGGCTAATTTAAAAGATGAGCGCGAATCTATTTATGCAAAATGGAAAAGTGAAAAAGAGATTGTAGATAAGGTTCAATCAGCAAAAAAGAATATTGAAAGCTTTAAGCTAGAAGCTGAACGCGCCGAAAGAGATGGTGATTACGGAAAAGTTGCAGAAATACGTTACGGAAAGATTAAAACAGAAGAAGAGCAGTTAAATAAGCTTCAAAAAGAGCTAGCTGAAAATCAAGAGAATGCTTTAATTAAAGAAGAAGTAACGAGTGAAGATATTGCTGAAGTTGTAGCTAAATGGACAGGTATACCTGTACAGAAGATGTTACAAAGCGAGCGTGAAAAATTATTGCAGTTAGAAGACGAATTACACAAACGTGTTATTGGTCAAGATGAAGCGATACAAGCAGTTTCAGACGCAGTTCGTCGATCTCGTGCAGGCTTACAAGACGATAAAAAACCAATAGGTACCTTCCTGTTTTTAGGAACTACTGGTGTAGGTAAAACAGAACTAGCTAAAGCATTGGCTGAATATCTGTTTGATGATGAATCAGCTATGACACGTATTGACATGAGTGAATATCAAGAACGTCACGCAGTAAGTAGATTAGTTGGTGCACCACCTGGTTACGTTGGATACGACGAAGGTGGGCAACTAACAGAAGCAGTTCGTAGAAAGCCTTATTCAGTTGTGTTGCTAGATGAGATTGAAAAAGCACATCCAGATACTTTTAATATTCTATTACAAGTATTAGATGAAGGAAGGTTAACAGATAATAAAGGTCGTGTTGCAGATTTTAGAAATTCTATAATTATTATGACTTCTAATATTGGTGCTCATATCATTCAAGAGAATTTTAATGAATTTGATATGAATAAACGTGAGCAAGTAACTGAAAAAACAAAAGTAGATGTACTAGGGTTACTTAAGCAAACAGTACGACCAGAATTCTTAAATAGAATTGATGAAGTTATTATGTTTACCCCATTAAATAAAACTGAAGTAACTAAGATTGTTGAACTACAACTAGGTGCTTTAATAAATACTTTGGCAGAAAAAGGAATTACTTTGACTTGGACAGATGAAGCAATTGAAAGTCTATCTAATCAAGGATTTGATCCTCAATTTGGTGCAAGACCAATAAAACGTGTAATTCAGCGTAAAGTTTTAAATGAATTGTCTAAAGAAATTCTTTCTGGTAAAATAACTTCAGAAAGTAAAATCTTATTAGATGCTTTTGATGATAAATTGGTATTTAGAAATAAATAATTTAAGTCAGTTCGAGTGATTCTGAGTAATCAGTATTGCAACGAGAACTCCTCAATATTTCACTCCGCATAAATATGCGGAGTTTTTTATGTAATAATCTGACAATCAGATGACAAAATGACTTTACTTTTAGTAGGATTCTGCTAAAATGACATTAAAAATCAATTGGTATTCTCTTTGCTATATAGGTACTGAATACACAATTAAAATATCAATTAAAAATATAAAATTATGTTAGTAAAAAAATCAGATTTTCCATTTTTCCCAACATTAGTTGATGACATTTTTAGAGATTTTTCTAATACTAATTCAACATTACCAGCGGTAAATATTAAAGAAGATGAAAACTCTTTTTCTGTTGAAGTTGCGATACCTGGGTTAGCTAAAGAAGATATTAATATAAATGTAGAGAATAATGTATTAACAATTTCTTCTGAAAAGAAATCAGAAAACGAAGAAACAAAAGACAATTATACTCGTAAAGAGTATAGCTATCAATCATTTAAAAGGAGTTTTAACCTACCAAAAGACATTGTAGATAGTGATGCAATTAGCGCGACTCATGTAAATGGTGAGCTTAAAATTGCTATCCCAAAAGTTGAAAGGGTAGAGCCAAAAGCTAAAATGATCAAGATTAAATAGGTGATTTAAGTTAGATGTTAAAAGCCGCTTCATTTTAGGAGTGGCTTTTTATTTTAAAGCTTTACAATTTTATAGCCCTCAACTGAATTTTTTATATAGAGAAAGTATATTCCTGTAACAAAATTTTGAACATCTATAGTTAAAGTGTTATCTATTAAGCCTTTAGATTTTTGATAGACTATTTGACCTGAAATAGATATCAATTTCAATTCTATATCAGTATCAAAGCTATTATTTAGTTTAACAATAAATTTATCTTTTACAGGATTAGGATAAATTTTTACTGAACCAGCATGAGCTAAATCATCATTAGACAAGGTTGTATCACCCATTCCAAAGATCTGAGTCCAATAATGCCCATAAGTAGAACTATTGTCAAAAGCGTGACCGATACCCATTTCATTTATAGTACTGTTTAGCATATTATTAAGATGGCCGCTACTATTCTTCCATTGATTAAAGGTAACTTCCACACCAGAATTACCAGCTGCTATATTTTCACCTCTTGGTGAACCTGTATAGCCAGCATTTGTAGATCTCTGCGAGAAATTAGACCCATTTAGCCCTGTATGACTAAAATAATTATTTGTAGCCATATCGTTTGAATGGTTATAAGCTGCTTGATTTAATGCTGTATTTAGCCTCAATAGTTCTAGGCCTCTACTCTGCCTTAGATTATTTACAAGATCTAACATTTCTTGTTCTTCTGCTGTTTGAGAAGAAACATTTTGAAAGAAAAATAATATGGGGAGAATTAAATATATAGCTAACTTCATATAAACATATTTAGCGTTAATACAAATAATTCTTTTTAAACTTGTTTTACAAGTTCAATCAGGATTTCAAAATAACAAAAAAATTCTAAAGAAAATCTAGCAAATAAAAATTTGGCATTGTAGTTGCTATTTTGTTAACGTAACAAATCATAAAAAATTAAAGTATATTTATAAATCAAAAATTTAGATCAAAATGAAAAAAATAGTTACAGTACTTTTTATAAGTCTATTATTTGCAGGCTACACACAAGCTCAAGACACTAAAGAAAAAAAGAAATGGAAATTCGGCTTGCATTTCGATAATTTAAGTGATGCCCAAAGAGGTTTTAATGCAGAAACAAATGGTGTGGTTATTAATAAGGTATCTAAAGACCACCCAGGAGAAGCCGCTGGTGTTCTTGTTGGTGATATTTTAACACATGTAGATGGTGTAGAAATTAAAGATCAAGATCATTGTGTACTGGTAATGAAAGATTACGACACTTCTAAAGGTACTGCCATGCTAAAAGTGATTAGAAACGGCGTAAAGATGGATATTAAAGTAATCTTTAAGTAATTACTTTTTTATAAAATTTAATATTAAACCTAGCATATCGCTGGGTTTTTCTTCTTGTATATAGTGCTTAGCGTCAATAACATGGACATCTTGTGATTTAATTTTTAAATCTTTTACTACTTCAGATTCCATAGGCTGCCAACGGAGTATCTTATCGTGTTTCCCCCAAATTACCATGGCTGGTATATTTATCTTTTGAATAGTTTCTCTATAATCTGGTAAATCATTACAGGTACTAGAAAAAAATGTATATAAAGAATTCGTTTTGCCTTCTAATAGCGGTTTTCTATAGCCTTCAACTTCATTAGCATTTAGATCATTTTTCATTAAAGCGCTTTTAAATAACTTTTTCATTATGGTTCTATTAGTGAGCTTATTACTATAAAAGCTCATAGAAAGTTTAGTAAAAACGCCTTTTTCAAATCGCATTGGAGGGTTAAATCCTGCTTCATAGATAATGGAATTTAAAATTATCAAATTTTTAATTCTATCTGGTGCCAATCTAAACAATTCCCAAGTCCATAATCCACCAGCATCATGAAAGACGTGAGACCAATTTTTAACCTCTAAATGATCCATTAAAGCTAATAATCGTTTTCCATGTGCTTCTGGAGTATACAGATCGTATCCTTTAGGGGAATCACTAGACCCAAAACCTAACATATCAGGTACAATTACACGATACTTTTGTGAGACTAGACTATCAATCATTTTTCTGTACAACCAGCCAGAGGTGGGCACACCATGTAATAAAACAATAACTTCTCCTTCACCTCTATCTATATATTTTAGCACGCCATCTGTAGATTTAAATGCTTTTTGTTGAGACCTGTAATCAGCATAAGTTGGTTTAGTAGAGTCTATCATGTTCTTTTTAGATTTACAAGAAATTATGACTGCAAGAAATAATAATAAATAAAAATATTTCATCGTAAGCTTTTAGATTGGTCTATAAATTTAAGTAAACATTACTATAACTAGTTGTATTTCTCTATTTTTGATAAAAATCATTGTCAATGAAAAATTATATTTTAGTTTTCATACTATTCTTTTCTACCTTATCAGGAATAGCACAAGAGTTTGAAAAATCTACTTATTTTTTAATTCGTCATGCAGAGAAAGATCGTAGTGATAAAGCAAATAAAAATCCTGATTTAACAGAGAAAGGGCAGCAAAGAGCTGTAAAGTGGAGTGAATTAATAACTGCTTATGGTATAGATGCGGTGTATTCTACCAACTACAATAGAACTTTGCAAACCGCTAAGCCTACGGCTGATAAATTTGGAATAGAGATTAAAACATATCATCCTTTTAAATTAGATTTCGAAAATTTTTTAAAAGAAACTAAAGGAAAAAATGTGTTAGTTGTTGGGCATAGTAACACTACAAATACTTTTACAAATAAATTGATTGGTGAAGAAATTTATCCAGAAATTAAAGATGATAATAATGCTAATTTATATATTGTAACTATCGATGGTGATCAGATTCATCATGTATTGATTAAAACAAAAGACTAATGAGGTAGTTTATCTCTTAATAAACCATAGAGAAAAGTCCCTATCATTGCGAAAATTATTACAATAAGAATTGGTAAAAATCCAGCTCCTACTAGAGTAAACATTGGGCCAGGACACGCTCCTGCCAAAGCCCAACCCAAACCGAAAATTATTCCTCCAATTAAATATCTATAAACACCTCTTTGTTTAGGTGTAAAAACAATTTCTTTTCCGTAAAAAGATTTAATATTATACTTTTTTATTATTTGAATGATAAATATCCCTAAAACCAATGCCGTTCCAATAATACCATACATATGAAATGATTGAAATTGGAACATTTCATAAATACGAAACCAAGATGCAGCTTCAGACTTAAACATGGTAATTCCAAAAAGTATTCCTATGAATAAATATATAATTGTTCTCATATTTCTAAAAAATTAAAGGAAATAGTAAATGAATCATTATCAAACCACCAATAAAAAATCCGATAACAGCAATTAGAGATGGTAATTGTAAATTACTCAAACCAGATATTGCGTGCCCAGAAGTACATCCGCCTGCATAACGAGTGCCAAATCCAACCAATAAACCACCAACAGCTAATAACAGTAAACTTTTAAAATCTTTTAGGACAGAATTATCAAACAATTCTGTTGGTAAATACGCTGTACCAGCACTATTAAAACCTATTGCTTGCAGATCTTCTACTGTATTTGAACTAATAGTTACACTAACATCATTAGTTAAATAATTTGATGCTATAAAACCTCCTAAAATTGCCCCTATTACAACAATTAAGTTCCATTTATGAGCTTTCCAATCGAATTTGAAAAAATCAACTTTTCTATCAGCGCCGCAAATTGCACATAAGGTTCTAAGGTTAGAAGACATGCCAAAGTTTTTATCTACCATTACTAGCAGAAATAAAACCAGAGCTATCATTACCCCAGAAAAATACCAAGACCAAGGTTCAAAAATCCATTGCATAATTTATCATTTTTCATTGCAAACATACAATCAAAATTTAATTAGATTTGCAACTGTGCAGCCAAAGATTAACATACAAAACAAAAAAGCCAGATTTGAGTACGAAATCCTAGATAAATATGTAGCAGGGATAGTACTTACAGGTACAGAAATTAAATCTGTGCGTGCTAGTAAAGCAAGAATTACTGAAAGCTTTTGTGAGTTTAATGAAAAAGGAGAATTATTCGCCATCAACATGTATATTGAAGAATATATAAACGGCAATGTATATAATCATAAACCTAAAAGTGAACGTAAGTTACTTCTTAATAAAAGAGAATTAAAGAAATTAAGAAAAGAAATTCAAAATGTAGGATTAACAATTATTCCTTTGCGGTTGTTTTTAACGGAAAAAGGGTGGGCAAAATTAGAAATTGCCCTGTGTAAAGGAAAAAAAATGCACGATAAGCGAGATACTATTAAAGATCGTGATAACAAACGAAACCTAGACCGTATTAAAAAGAGTTTTTCATGAGCATCGGTAATTTTCTACAATTAATTCGATGGAAAAACTTAATAATGATTGCTCTTATACAATTACTTTTTAGGTATGTCTACTTCCCTACTTTTGCCATAGACACCACACTCGATAATCTCCATTTTAGTTTATTGGTAATTGCAACACTTTGTATAGCAGCAGCTGGAAATATTATCAATGACATTTATGACATCAAAGCTGATATAATTAATAAGCCTACAAAGCTATTAATTACAAGCCCAAAAAAGAAAAAAGTCGCAAATCTACTTTACATTATTTTAAATAGCTTAGGTTTTGCAATAGGTCTTTACATTTCTATTAAAATAGGCAACTCGTCATTTGTAGGAATTTTTGTGCTTACAGCTTTATTACTTAAGTGGTATTCTTCATATTTAAAAAAGAAACCTTTGATTGGTAATTTAGTAGTTTCAATACTTATTTCGTTAAGTATTTTAATTGTTGGCCTTTTTGATATTATACCTGCTATTACCGAAGAAAATGGAGTTCGTCAATACCTCGGATTTTATACTTTGGTTGATTATGCGGTCTTTGCATTTATGTTTAATTTTTTAAGGGAGATTATTAAAGATATAGAAGATGTAAATGGTGATATTCGATTAAAAATGAAAACATTACCAATACTATTTGGAAGAAAAAGAACACGTAATATTTTATTTGGTATTTCATTTATCCCACTTATTCTTGTTACACTTTATTCGTTTGATAATTTTTCTAGATTACCGATAGTACTTGCATATATGCTTATTGTTGTTATGCTTCCTTTTCTCTATTTTATGAGTAAATTATTATATGCAAAAAAGAAGTCTGATTATCGCTTTTTAAGTCGATTACTAAAGCTTATCATGCTTTTAGGAATTATATCTATCATAGTAATTTCAATGTCTATACATTATGCTGAAAGATAAATTAGGAAAATATAATATTATTCTTGCGTCTGGTTCACCTAGAAGACAGCAGTTTTTAAAAGATTTAGATCTAAATTTTACAATTAAAACTAAAGATGTTGAAGAAGTGTATCCAAAATATCTTCACGGAAGTGAAATCACAGATTATTTAGCAGAATTAAAAGCATCTGCATTTGAAGGCAACTTAAAAAAGGATGATTTGTTAATTACTGCGGATACTATTGTGCGATTTAACGGAAAAGTATTAGGAAAACCTAAGGATAAAGAAGATGCCAATAACATGCTATCTGAGCTTTCTGGACAGGTACACGAAGTCATTTCATCTATCACTTTAACTTCTCTAGATAAGCAAAAAACATTTAACGATACAACTGAAGTTTATTTTAAGAAATTATCAAGCGAAGAAATCAATTTTTATATTGAAAATTATAATCCGTATGATAAAGCAGGCGCTTATGGAATACAAGAATGGTTGGGGTTTATAGCAGTTAAAAAATTAAAGGGAAGCTATTTTAATGTTATGGGGTTTCCTGTTCATAAGTTCTATAAAGAAATTATGAAATTTTAGAAAAAAAATTATTTCAATATTTATTTTTGCTCATCATTGAAACAACACACATGAAAAAATACACTTTTACCGAAAAAAAAGATACTCGATCTGGCTTTGGAGATGGATTAACAGAATTAGGCAGAACAAACCCTAATGTAGTTGCATTATGTGCAGATTTGGTAGGTTCACTAAAAATGCAAGATTTTATTGATGAGAATCCTGATCGTTTTTTTCAAGTTGGTATTGCTGAAGCAAACATGATGGGCATTGCAGCAGGATTAACCATTGGAGGCAAAATTCCTTTTACAGGTACTTTCGCTAATTTTTCTACGGGCAGAGTATATGATCAGATTCGTCAATCTATTGCCTATTCAGACAAGAATGTAAA
Source organism: Maritimimonas rapanae (assembly GCF_057837205.1). Lineage (NCBI taxonomy): Bacteria > Pseudomonadati > Bacteroidota > Flavobacteriia > Flavobacteriales > Flavobacteriaceae > Maritimimonas > Maritimimonas rapanae. Next base: position 1,198,197 of record NZ_JBYQFI010000001.1, read on the forward strand.
AATATGTGCAAGTCATGCAGGTATCACTTTAGGTGAAGATGGAGCTACGCATCAAATTCTTGAAGATATCGGTTTAATGAAAATGCTTCCGGGTATGACCGTAATTAACACTTGTGATTATAATCAAACAAAAGCTGCAACACTTGCAATTGCTGAACATGAAGGACCAGTATATTTACGTTTTGGAAGACCTAAAGTACCTGTTTATACTGAGCCTGATCAAAAATTTGAAATTGGCAAAGCAGTTCAGTTCACAGAAGGTACAGATGTAACTATTGTAGCAACTGGTCATTTAGTTTGGGAAGCTTTACAGGCTTCAGAACAATTAGAAGAAAAAGGTATTTCTGCAGAGGTAATAAATATTCATACCATCAAGCCTTTAGATGAAGATGCAATTCTTAAATCAATCGCAAAAACAGGATGTGTTGTTACTGCAGAAGAGCACAACTATTATGGGGGATTAGGTGAAAGTGTAGCCAGAACTTTAGCAAAAAACAATCCTACACCTCAAGAATTTGTAGCTACAAATGATACTTTTGGAGAATCTGGAACACCAGATCAATTAATGGAAAAGTATGGATTGAATGCTAATGCTATTGTTGAAGCTGTAGAAAAAGCTATTTCTAGAAAGTAATATTTCACAATTAACATTTCCGTAAGAATATTGGCATCACTTTTGCGTTTGTAAATGAATTAACAAAAAATCATTTATCATGAAAAAAGTATTTTTAACAATACTAACACTTACCTTATTTAATTTTTCATTTGCACAAAAAGTAGATTTCGGAGCTAAAGCTGGTCTTAATTACAATTTCGGAGGCGACCTTTCTGAGGTTATTCCACAAACTGGGAATAATTTTGAAAACATCATCACTGGGGCTGATGATAAAGCTGGGTTCCATTTAGGCCTTTGGGCAAAATTTAGATTTGCTGGCTTGTATGTTCGCCCTGAACTTGTTTACACTCAATTGAACAACTCGTACGACAGTAATTCTGTAAATAACTTAGATACTGATTTTAAAACAAAGAAGATAGATATTCCTGTCTTAATCGGCACAAAAGTAATCGGTCCGTTGCATATTTTTGGAGGCCCATCATTCCAGTATATTACTAAATCTGATTTTAGTAGAAATGAGATTGAAAATATTAATACAAAAGATTTTAGTGTAGGGTTACAACTTGGTACCGGTCTTGAATTAGGAAGATTAGGAGTAGATGTGCGTTGGGAAAAAGGATTTAATAATGATCTAGATGGTAGATTCTTAGGTACTAATATAAATGTAGATAACAGACCAAATCAAATTGTTTTTGGCTTATCTTATAGATTTAATGAAAGAGATTAAATTATAATCTTTTCTAAAAATTAAAAAGCTTCGATTTCTCGAAGCTTTTTAATTTTAATTTGTATCTGGATCTAAGTAATCTGGAACACCATCACCGTCAGTATCTTTAGCGTCATCAGGGTTTCCATCTCCATTTGGATCAGGATTTTCATCTCTAGTTAATATACCATCTCCGTCATCATCTGGATCATTGTAATTAGTAAATCTATCTCCATCTGTATTATCATTGTTTAAATTAGTGTCACCATCAACGTCTTCATATATAGATAAAATTGAATCATTATCATGATCAGCAACTTCAACCAAGGCTAAATTAATTAAGAAAATTAATGGCTCATTAATTAGAGTACCTGAATTTGTTCCCCTATTACCATAAGCTAAACCTGAAGGCAGGAAAATAATACCTTTTCCAGTGTTTTCAAATGATAACGGCTCTCCAGGTTGGGTAGTATTATCACCATCTTTAAAAAGTTCAAATCCAAATTGCCAGCCTCTAATAGTATTGGGAAGTGACAACCAAGTATAATTAAGTCTTTCATCAATCTTCACACTATCTAATCGAAATCCTCTATAATTTACAAGAACTGAATCACCTTTTGTAGGATTGTTATTAGCGCCTTCATTTTCTTGCAAATAATATAAATTATAGCTTATACCGTTATCATTAATTATTTGAGTCTTCAAATTACTTTCAGAAAATAAAGAAGTAACATTTTCACTAGCCAAAATAGTATCTAGAGCTCCAAATACATCATCACCAGTAGGTCTTATATAGTGATGAGTTTGTAAATATTCTATAAGTGCAGCATCATCTATTAATGCTTGAGTTGCTGCATCAAAATCTCCATCATCATCACTACTACATGCAATTATCGTTAACAATACTCCAAAAATCAATATCAAATTCTTAATCTTCATCTTTATTTTTAAATTTTGCGCAATTTACAATTTTATCTATTTCGTTGATCCTTAAATAATAATTTAACAAAAGATTATCTAAACTCTATTTTTCGCATACGTAAACTCTTAGGAGTCACCTCTAAATATTCATCATCTTTAATATATTCCATACATTCTTCTAATGAAAAATCTATCTTTGGGAATATTTTTGCAGCATCATCAGCACCAGAGCTACGAACATTTGTTAATTTTTTTCCTTTTATTAAATTAACACCCATATCTTCTTGACGTGAGTTTTCACCAACTACTTGCCCCTTATAAATCTCTTCGTTAGGATCGATAAAGAATTTACCTCTATCTTGTAGACGATCAATTGCGTAAGCGGTTGCTTTTCCAGCTTCAGAACTTACAATAGCTCCATTAACCACATCGTTAAACTCGCCTTTATAAGTATCATAACCACGTAATCGATGATTGATTATAGCCTCCCCTTGAGTAGCTGTTAGAATTTTATTTCGTAAACCTATCAGTCCTCTTGATGGAATGTCAAATTCTAAATGTTGTAAATCACCTTTAGGCTCCATAACTAATAAATCACCTTTTCTGAGGGTTACCAAGTTAATTGCCTTACTAGCTAATGCTTCAGGTACGTCAATTACCAAAGTTTCATAAGGTTCTTTTTTCGCCCCATCAATTTCTTTAATAATGACCTGTGGTCTTCCCACTTGTAACTCATACCCTTCTCTACGCATAGTTTCTATTAACACTGATAGATGCAGAATTCCACGACCAAATACATTAAATTTATCCTCTGTATCTGTATCTTCTACTTTAAGCGCTAAGTTCTTTTCTGTTTCTTTATACAATCTATCACGCAAATGACGTGAAGTAACAAATTTTCCTTCTTTTCCAAAAAACGGAGAATTGTTAATAGTAAATAACATACTCATGGTAGGTTGATCTACTTTAATTCTAGGTAAAGGCTCTGGGTTTTCTAAATCAGCTATTGTATCACCAATATCAAATCCTTCAATACCAGTTATTGCGCAAATATCTCCACTACGTACTTTTGAAGTCTTCGCTTTACCCATTCCTTCAAAAACATGTAATTCTTTTATTCTTACTTTCTTAGTTGTACCATCCGCTTTACAAAGCATATATTCTTTTGCTTCTTCTAAATCGCCCCTAAAAACACGCCCGATAGCTATTCTCCCGGTAAAAGAGGAAAAATCTAATGATGTGATTTGCATTTGAGGATTTCCTTCTCTGTAAGGTGCTTCAGGTATAGATTCTACAACAGCATCCAACAATGGAATTATATCTGTTGTAGGCTTTTGCCAATCAGTACTCATCCAACCATTTTTTGCAGAGCCGTAAATTGTCACAAAGTCTAACTGTTCTTCGGTAGCATCTAAGGCAAACATTAGATCAAATACTTTTTCGTGTACCAAATCAGGTGTACAATTCTCTTTATCTACTTTGTTTACAACTACTATAGGTGTTAGGCCTAAATCAAGAGCCTTCCCTAAAACAAAACGCGTTTGCGGCATAGGCCCTTCAAAAGCATCAACCAATAGCAATACACCGTCGGCCATTTTTAAAACTCGTTCAACCTCACCACCGAAGTCAGCGTGACCTGGTGTGTCAATAACATTAATCTTAACCCCTTTATAATTAACCGAAACATTTTTCGATAGAATAGTAATTCCACGCTCCCTTTCTAAGTCATTATTATCTAACAATAAATCTTTTCGTTCTTTACGATCGTCTAAAATTTTTGCCTGATCAATAATTTTATCTACCAATGTAGTTTTACCATGGTCAACGTGTGCTATAATAGCTATATTTCTAATGGATTGCATCCTTATAATTTTGAAGCTGCAAAAGTAGCTGTTTTTAATGGTTATTTACTATTGAATTAGCTCTTTTTTAACAATGTTAAAATAAAGTAGTATATTTATAATCAACCAACTAAACTAATAAAACAAGATGTTCCCCTTCATTCTTGTATTATCCTCGCGTAAATTTTGGTCATTATATGATCAATGGAACTTTACTTCTAATACCTTACTAGAAGAACCAATACCCTTTTCTTATTTTTTACAAACACAACCAAAACAACTAATTAATCACTATTATGAAAAAATGTAAAACTTTAATGCTATTATCGCTAGTATTCCTATTTGTATCTAATATTGAGGCACAAGAGAAAAAGACTCAAGCCTATTGGGTACATCAAGACAATGTTAACATTGCTAAAACCCAATCTTATGAAGCTGCAGCAAAGGAATTAACTGCTCTTTTAAAAGAAAATAATATTCAAGACGAAAGTTGGCTTGCTACAAGTACATCTAATGGAACCTATCTGTATGTAACTGCTATAAACAATATGGCTGATTTAGATAGACCACTTTTCAAAACATTAACTGATAAAATAGGTACAGAAAAATTATATAGCATATTTGGTAAAATGGATAAGTGCTATGACAGTCATACCAACTATATAATTCATTTAGACAAAGAACTGTCTTATATGCCAAACGGCATTACTCAAACTCCTGAAGGAAAGAATTTTAGAGAATTTCATTATTTGCATTTTACGCCAGGAAATGCCGCTGATGTAAAAAAGCAAATGAAAGCCGTAAAAGATATGTTTACCAGTAAAGATTCTAAAGTATATTACCGTGTTTATAGAACTGGTTTTGGGGCGCCAAGCGATTATTATATGGTTGCCGTTGCTGCCAAAGACCCTATAGACATGGCACAAAAAGGTGCAAATAATGACAAATTATTGGGAGAAGAGGGTAACAAAACCTTTGGAACGTTATTTAGCAATTTATCTAAGTACGAAAAAGTTGAAGGAAGAATACGTTCAGACTTAGGGTATTCGCCTGCTAAATCTAAATAATTATATTAAATCCTGTTATTTTTTTAAATTAACAGGATTTCTATATTCATTAACTACCTACTCATGAGAAAAATAGTAATAATCTTATTCTTAATTCTATCAAGTCTTGGTTACGGCCAAACAAAATCAAATCTAGAGCTTCTAGATATTTTTAATTATGAATTTGTTTCTGATCCTCAAATTTCTCCTGATGGATCAAAAATCATCTACATCAGAAATTTTAAAGATGTTATGACCGATAAAAACCTTTCGAATATATGGATGGTTAATTTTGATGGAAGCAATAATCGTGCTTTAACCACTGGTAATCAAAATGATTCTTATCCACGTTGGTCACCAGATGGCACAAAGATTATTTACAAATCGAATACTCAAGACAAAAAGACCAAACTTTATTTAATGTGGTTAGATACTAAAGAAAAAGTAGCACTAACCAATACTAAATATGCACCAGGGGCTATTTCTTGGTCAAATGATAGTAAACAACTGGCCTTTACTATGTTCACACCAAAAAAGCAAAATTCAATAGTGAAACTACCTGCTAAACCTGAAGGGGCAAAATGGAACAAACCTCCTATCTATATCGATAAGTTGGTATATCGCTCAGATGGGCAAGGATATTTAAAAAATGGATTTAATCAATTATACACACTTTCAATAAATGGTGGTACTCCAAAGCAATTAACCTTTTCTGAAAATAATCATGGTGCTCCGGTATGGTCTAAGGATGGTCAGCAACTTTATTTTTCTACCAACTTATACAAAGACAGACTGTTTCAACCTTTAAATAGTGAAATACATAGTTTAAATTTAAGTACTGGTGCCATTAAGGCTTTAACCAATAGATATGGTCCAGATAACAATATTGCTTTATTACAAAATGGAACTAAAATTGCCTACACTGGTTTTGATGACAAGCATCAAGGATATCAAATCAATGATTTATATGTAATGAACTCAGATGGATCAAGTTCAAAATTAATTTCAGAAGGATTTGATAGATCAATTCAAAATATAAATTGGTCTAGTGATGGTAAAAGTATCTATTTTCAATATGATGATAAAGGAAATACTAAGATTGGTAATATCACTCTTAACGGGAAAATAACAACGTTGGCAGAGAATTTAGGCGGATTGTCGTTAGGTAGACCGTATAATGCTGCTTCTTATACAATATCTAATAATGGAAAATTAGCCTATACCCTAGGGACAACCAAACATCCTGCCGATCTTGGTACCTCTTATAAAGGTTCTCAAAATAGAATCACAAGCCTAAATGAAGATTTATTTTCGTTTAAGAATTTAGGAAATGTTAAAGAACTATGGTGGAAGTCATCTCACGATAATAGAGATGTACAAGGCTGGTTGGTAACTCCTCCAAATTTTGATCCTACTAAAAAATATCCTTTTATATTAGAAATTCATGGCGGGCCATTTGCTAGCTATGGTTCAGTTTATTCTGCAGAAATACAAGCATTTGCATCTGCTGGTTATGTGGTTTTATATTCAAATCCTAGAGGGAGTACCAGCTATGGAGAAGAATTTGGCAACCTAATTCATCATGATTACCCTAATCATGATTATGATGACCTAATGTCTGGCGTAGATGCGGCTATAGCTAAAGGATTTATTGATGATAAAAATCTATTCGTTACAGGTGGAAGCGGTGGAGGTGTTCTTACTGCATGGATCGTTGGTAAAACAAACCGATTTAAAGCTGCAGTAGTAGCAAAACCAGTTATTAATTGGTATAGTTTTGTTTTGTATGCTGATAATCCACATTTCTTTTATAAATACTGGTTTCCAAACAAACCATGGGAAGATCCTTCTAATTATATAAAGCGGTCACCTCTGAGCTATGTTGGTAATATAAAAACACCTACGATGTTATTGACAGGTGAAGAAGACTATAGAACACCAATAGCTGAATCAGAGCAACTTTATGCCGCTTTAAAATTACAAAAGGTTGAAACCGCTATGGTTCGTATTCCTGGAGCATCTCACGGTATTGCTAATAAGCCGAGTAATTTAATTGCAAAGATTGCAAGTATTTTAGCTTGGTTTGATAAATATAAAGACAAATAGAATAATGGAATTCAACTCTCCTCTAGAAGCCTTTCTCTATTGGGAAAAAGAGAAGCCTAATGCTGATTTTTTAAAACAACCAATAAATGGTAAAATTATTACATATAGTTTTAAAGATGCTGGTATAGAAGCTAGAAAAATAGCTTCAACTATAAAAAAATATAATCTTCCTGAACAAAGTCATATTGCATTATTATCTAAAAATTGCGCACATTGGATTATGAGTGATCTAGCCATTATGATGGCTGGTTGTGTATCGATACCTATCTATCCTACTTTAAATGCTGAGTCAATAAATCAGGTATTAACACATAGCGAAGCTAAAGCCATTATTATTGGAAAACTAGATGATTTTAAATCACAAGAGCCTGGTATCCCAAATATCCATAAAATTAGTATTGGTTTATATGGCGAATCTATAGGGCAACTCTGGGAGGATATTATCAATACTCAAAAAGAAATAAAAAGTATTTCATTACCTGATAAAAAAGATTTATATACGATTATTTATACCTCAGGAACTACTGGACAACCAAAAGGAGTAATGCATACTGTGGGTAATCTTATAGAGAGCTCTAACACATTGATTAGAGAATTCTCTATACCAAATCATATGGACTTATTTTCTTACTTACCCTTAGCACATGTAGCTGAAAGAATGGGGGCCACTGTTGGGTTAATTACTGGTTCTAATACATCGTTTGCTGAATCCTTAGATACTTTTGCTTCAGATCTAGAAAGAACACAGCCCTATATATTTTTCGCAGTTCCCAGAATATGGACAAAGTTTCAAGAGAAAATTCTTGAAACCATCCCTCAAAAAAAACTGAATCTAATTCTTACCATTCCTTTTTTAAATTCTCTTATTAAGAAAAAACTTAAACAAAAATTAGGGCTAAAAAATGCTAAAATAATTGTGTCTTCGGCAGCTCCAATATCTGTAAGTCTTTTAAAATGGTATAAAAGAATTGGGATTAAAATTGTTGAAGTTTATGGTATGACCGAAGATTGTGTGATTTCTCATGGAAGCTCGCCAGCGATCAGCAAAATTGGAACTGTTGGTAAACCCTATAATGGAGCTAGTGCAAAATTATCTGCACAAGGTGAAGTTTTAATTAAGAATAATTGTTTAATGAAAGGTTATTTTAAAGAACCTGAATTAACGGCAAACGTATTTACAGATGATGGTTATTTAAGAACAGGAGATATTGGTGAATATGATCACGACGGCTATTTAACTATTACCGGCCGTGTAAAGGATCAATTTAAGACTGATAAAGGAAAATATATATCACCGGCTCCAATTGAATTGAAAATAGCTAAAAACACAGACATAGAGCAAATATGCATAGTTGGAGCAGGTATTCCGCAACCAATTGCCTTAATTACATTATCTGAACTAGGTAAGGCAAAAGCTAAAGAAAATTTATCTAATGGATTGATTGAAACGATTAATGATATTAATCCTCTTTTTGAAAAACATGAAAAAGTAGAAAAAGTAGTGATAATGAAAGAGGATTGGAACGTAGATAACGGATTAACGACACCTACTTTAAAAGTAAAGAGAAATGCTATTGAAAAAATTCATCAGCCTTATTATAAACAATGGTTTGATATGCAAGATAAAGTCATATTTGAGTAATGATAAAAATTGAAAGAATTCAAATTGACAACCTTATTTTTGATTGCAGGGTTTCTGGCAATAAAAAAGATGAATTAGTTATATTGCTACATGGATTTCCTGAAACATCTTTTATGTGGATGGAGGTAATGAAAGAAATTACACCTCAAGGTTTCTATTGTGTTGCACCAAATATGAGAGGCTATAGTAAAGATGCAACACCAAAAGGAAAGAAACACTATACCATAGATAAATTAAGTAATGATGTAATAGATATAGCTAAAAAGTTAGGTAAGAAAAAGTTTCATTTAATAGGTCATGATTGGGGAGCCGCAATTGGCTGGTATGTAGTACATAATAATGCTAATATGATTTTAAGTTGGTCTTCACTCTCTGTGCCACACATAAAAGCTTTTGCCCAAGCAATTACCTCTGACCCAGATCAGATTAAAAAGAGTCAATACATTAAAAATTTTCAAATTCCATTTTTACCTGAAATGCGTATTCGTAAAAATAACTTTGAAGTATTTAGAAAGCTTTGGAAAAATAGTTGTAAAGAAGAAGTAGAAGACTATTTATTTGTATTTAAAAACAAGAGATCACTTACAGCTGCTATAAATTATTATCGAATAAATTATAAGATTTTTCAAACTCCTACGCTAGATGAAATAAATGTTCCCACATTATTTATTTGGGGAAAAAATGATATAGCAATTGGTAATGTATCTGTTGAAAATAGTCATCAATATATGAAAGGATATTATAAGTTTGTTAAGCTAGATACAGGTCATTGGTTAATTCAAACTAAATACGAGGAAATCAAAAATGAGGTAATTGAGCATCTTGCTAAATTTAGTAAAAGGTAACTATTCCTCTTCATCATTTCTAAAAGCACTTGGCATAATATCTGGTATTAATTTAGCTACTATTGGTAGTAAAATCATCCCTCCAGGTAGTAAAAAAATAGCAAAAGCAGGTATAGATTTAAATGTATCTAATAGCTGTGCTCTCATTTGTTCTTTCTCTTCTTCAGTTAATTTGGTATGTGTATATTTAACCAATAAAGCAAAAAGCTCTTTGTTGTTCTTAAGCTCTACTTCTAAACGCTTTTTATTTTTTAAAAGCAATGCTTTTATTTCTTCTTGAGATATCACTATAATTTCCTCCTTTTTCGCTCCCTTTTTAAAAGGCTCAATTCTCTGCTAGTTTGTCCGGCTACAGAAGTGTTTTCTTCTGCTCTTCTTATTAAATATGGCATCACATCTCGAACTGGCCCAAAAGGTAAGTATTTAGCAACATTATATCCTTCTTTTGCTAAATTAAAACTTATATGATCACTCATTCCGTATAATTGCCCAAACCATAAACGCTGATCATGCTTTAATACATCTTTTTCTTTAGCCAACTGCATTAATATATAAGAACTTTCTTCATTATGCGTACCTGCAAACAAAGCCAATTTCCCATTATTGATAAAGAATTTAATGGCCTTATTATAATTATCATCTGTAGCTTGTTTGTCTTTACAAATTGGTGATGGATAACCCTTATCATCAGCTCTATCTCGTTCTTTCTCCATATAAGCACCACGAACGACTTTCATACCAATATGATATCCTTTTTTCTGAGCTTTTTTATATAAGGATCTTAGATAATCCATTCGATCATGACGATACATTTGCAAAGTATTAAAAACGATGGCCTTTTCTTTATTATATTTTTCCATCATTTTTTCAATTAAATCATCTGCTGCGTCTTGCATCCAACTTTCTTCAGCATCAATTAAAAGAGGCACATCCTTTTCGTAAGCAGATTTACAAACTTTATCAAAACGCTCTACTACTCTATTCCATTCATTGTTCTCTTCTGTAGTCAATTTTCCTCCTTCAGTTAACTTTTGATATAAAGCAAAGCGACCGAACCCCGTTGGTTTAAATACTGCAAACGGAATACTTTGCTTTTCGTGGGCGAAATCTATACTCAATAATGTTTTTTCTAGAACTAATTCAAATTGTTCTTCTTCTTCTTTGCCCTCTACAGAATAATCTAAAACAGCATGTACATTTTTAGTATACATTTTCTTAATAGTTGGCAAACAATCTTCTTCATTAACACCACCACAAAAATGATCAAAAACCGAAGCTCTAATTAAGTGTTCAACAGGCATATGGGCCTTTAAAGCAAAATTGGTGATAGCCGTACCAATTCTTACCAAAGGTTCACTTTGTATCATCTTAAACAAAAAATAAGCTCTATCTAATTCTGTATCTGTTTTAAGAGCAAAAGCTGTTTGTGTGTCTTCAAAAATGTTTTCCATTTATTACAAGAATGTTTTTAACAAATATAACTACTAACCATAGTTTTTTTCAATAAATTCGCGTTTTATTTATGCAAAAAACACTTTAGGTGAATTCAATAAAATCTACAGATTATCATATCAATTTTCAGAAAATTTCTTTTGAGAAATTGAATGATTATCTATCTAAAAATACAGTGACTAAAATATTTGTTCTGGTAGATACAAACACTCGTAAACACTGTTTACAATACTTTAATGATCAATTAATTGAAAGTATTGAAGTAGAGATTATTGAAATAAAAGCTGGCGAAGTACATAAGAATATAAATACTTGTTTAGAGGTTTGGAATACATTGACAGTGTTAAAAGCTGATCGTAAAAGCTTGTTGATAAACCTAGGAGGAGGAATGGTAACTGACCTTGGCGGATTTGTAGCTTCAACTTATAAAAGAGGAATTAAATTCATTAATATACCAACTACACTATTAAGTATGGTGGATGCTTCTGTTGGTAGTAAAACTGGAGTAGATCTAGGTAATCTAAAGAATTTGATTGGCTTATTTAGTAATCCAGAAATGGTACTAATAGATACTCAATTTTTAGATACCGTTCCTAAACGAGAATTACGCTCTGGGTTGGCTGAAATAATCAAATATGGCTTGTCTTATGATATTGATTTATGGAATGAATTAAGGAGCGATAGTGCTCTATTAAACAATGAATTAACATCCATAATATATAGATCAATTGAAATTAAAAACGAAATTGTTTTACAAGATTTAAAAGAAACTAGTTTACGTAAAGTATTAAATTTTGGACACACTGTAGGACATGCTATAGAATCCCATTTTTTAGAAAATACTGACTTAGGAAATCTTACGCATGGTGAAGCCATAGCAATAGGAATGATAGTAGAAATATATCTTTCACATAGATTATTAGACTTCCCAAAAGAAAAGCTCAAAGAAGTAACGGCTAAGCTTAAAGAAATTTTTGGTCAAGTAACAATACCAAAAAGTAAGTATTCTGCTATTTTAGAATTAATGAAGCACGATAAAAAGAATTCGGGTAATAATGTGAATTTTGTTCTTCTAAACGATTTAGGTGATTATAAAATTGATTGCCAAGTGCCTAGCAAATTATTGATTGAAGGACTAGAATACTACAACGCTTAACAGCAATCTGCTTTTACATTTTTATAGATTTCTTCGTAAGTAGGTAAAATGCGCTCTAAAGAAAAGCGTTGTGCAAAATTCTGAGCATTTATTTTAAACTGCTCTAAACGTTGCTTATTTTCTAAAATATAAATAGCATTTTTTGCCATTTCATCAATATTACCTACATCGCTTGTAAAACCAGTTTCTCCATTAATATTTACCTCTGGCAATCCACCTGTATTTGTAGAAATTACTGGTGTATTTGCAGCCATTGCTTCTAGTGCTGCTAAACCAAAACTTTCAGTTCTTGAAGGTAAAATAAATAGATCTGAAAAACATAGTATTTTATTTACTTCGTCACTATTTCCTAAAAAGAGTACTTTCTCTTCTATACCCAAATCACAAACTTGTTTTTCAGCTGCTTCACTTTCTGGGCCATCTCCTACCATTAATAATCGTGAAGGAATTTTTTGCTGTACTTTATAAAATATATCTATAACATCATGAATTCGTTTTACGGGTCTAAAATTACTCACATGTGCGATTAGTTTTTCATTATCATTCGCTAATGAACTTCTCTTACAATCAGCTTTGTTTTGAACAGCATATTTTTCAAAATCAATAAAATTGTAGATCACTTCAATATCCTTTCTAACATCAAATAATCGTAATGTATCGTCACGCAAGCTTTTTGATACAGCAGTAACAACGTCAGAGTTATTGATGCTGAACTCAACTGCTGTTTTATAGTTTGGGTGACTTCCTACAAGAGTAATGTCTGTACCATGAAGTGTAGTCACAATAGGTATTTCTAGACCATCTTCCCTAAGCATTTGCTTGGCCATATAAGCTGCATATGCGTGCGGAATTGCATAATGTACATGTAAAATTTCGAGATTATATTGCTTTATTACCGCAACTAACTTACTAGATAGAGCTAACTCATAAGGTTGAAATTTAAATAGTGGATATTCTTCTACAAAAACTTCATGAAAATGAATATTCTTAGATAAGGCATTTAACCGAACAGGTTGTTTATATGTAATAAAGTGAATTTCATGCCCTTTTTCTGCTAAAGAGATACCTAGCTCAGTAGCTACCACTCCACTACCTCCAAAAGTAGGATAGCAAACAATTCCTATATTCATGGTTGTTTTTTATTAAGAGTCGAATTTTTTATAATTACTTTCATAAAGTTTAAATTTTGACTCAACAATAATATTAAATTTGTATTCTTATTAATTTAAACGTAAAATTAAACTAATTAATGGATTTCGATTCCTTTTTAACACACCTTTCACAATTAGTAGAAGCTCCTTTGGGTGGAATGGTATCTCAATTTAAGATGGCGCCTGAATTACGGTTGAAATTTACTGAGGAAAGTATCGAAAAGCGAAACCCTAAGCAATCAGCTGTATTAGCGCTTTTTTATCCTGATAAAGAAAATATAACCCACTTTTTACTAACCCAACGTGCCTCTTACAATGGCGTACACTCAGCTCAAATAAGCTTTCCTGGTGGTAAAATAGAGGATAATGATCTAGACTTAGAAGAAACGGCCTTACGTGAAGCTAATGAAGAAACTGGCATAATTATTAAAGATGTAAAAACATTTAGAAAAATTAGTAAAACCTATATACCTCCTAGTAATTTTTGGGTAACTCCATATATTGCAACGATTGACTATACTCCTATTTTTATTAATAATAGCGAAGTAAACTCAATTATTGAAGTTAAACTAAAAGATTTGTTAGATGATAGTAATTTAACTACTAAGAATTTAACCACATCGTATATGCAAGACATTGAGGTGCCATGTTTTAAATTAAATGGTCATATTGTTTGGGGAGCAACAGCAATGATCTTAAGTGAAATTAAAGATCTTTTAAGATCTTAATAATCTAGTTTTTGTAAGTTTGTCTACCCTAAACCACTAACCCTATATGAAGTTATTCAAACAAGATCCATTTGGAAATGCTTTATTTATAAAGAAAAATCTTATTCGACTTATCGGATTAATTTCGCATCAACGATTCAGAGGATTTAACTCATTAGATATTGAAGGCTCTGAGGTTTTAAGAAAACTTCCTGAAAATGGAGTATTATTTGTTTCTAATCACCAAACTTATTTTGCAGATGTTGCAGCTATGCTCCATGTATTTAATGCGGCTTTAAGCGGAAGAGATGATAACATTAAAAATGTGGGGTATCTATGGCAACCAAAATTGAATATATACTATGTGGCTGCCTTAGAAACAATGAAAGCAGGTATTTTACCTAAAATATTTGCTTATACAGGATCAATTTCTATTGAAAGAACTTGGCGTAGTAAAGGACAAGAGGTTAATAGACAAGTAAAAATGTCTGATATCAGTAATATTTCAAAAGCACTAGATGATGGTTGGGTAATAACTTTCCCTCAAGGTACTACTACACCTTTTAAGCCCATAAGAAGAGGTACTGCACATATTATCAAAAAACATAAGCCTATTGTGATTCCTATTGTAATTGATGGCTTTAGAAGGGCTTACGATAAAAAAGGATTAATGATCAAAAAACGTAATGTTTTACAATCAATGGTCATCAAAGAACCTTTAGAAATTGATTATGACAATGAAACTGTCGAACAGATTGTTGAAAAACTTCAATTTGCAATTGAGCAGCACCCTTCATTGTTAAATGTAATTTCGCCTGAAGAATATGCTAAGCAAGAAGCTGAGCTTAATAAGAAACGGGAATTCTGGAATTTCGATTAAATTTTTACCCTTCAATTTTTTTAATTATAAATATAATTGATAAATTTGTTAACTATTATCAATTATGACTATTACTCAATTAAAATATGTGCTAGCTGTAGCTGAGTATCAGAACTTCACAACTGCTTCAGAAAAATGTTTTGTTACGCAACCTACACTGAGTATGCAAATTCAAAAATTAGAAGATGAATTAGGTGTTATTATTTTTAATAGAAAAAAGAAACCTATTCAACTTACCACAATTGGTGAAAAAATTATTGAGCAAGCCAAAGTTATTGTTGATGAAAGTGTTCGTATTAATGATATAGTCGATCAACAAAAAGGATTTGTAGGTGGAGAATTTAAGTTAGGTATTATTCCGACTGTTAGCCCTACTCTACTACCACTTTTTTTAAAAAACTTTATTAAAAAGTACCCAAAGGTTAACTTAAAGATTGAAGAACTAAATACTGCTTCCATTATTAAAAAGATTAACGATGGGCATTTAGATGCTGCAATTGCAGCCACGCCGCTTGAAAATGATAATATAAAAGAACGTGTACTTTACTATGAACCTTTTGTTGGCTATTTAAATTCTAATCATAGATTATCTTCAAAAGAAAAACTTACAGTAGATGACTTAAACCTTGAAGATGTTTTATTACTAGAAGATGGTCATTGTTTTAAAAATAATATTTTAAACATCTGTAGGTCCTTAAAATCTAGTGATGTTGAGCATTTCAAATTACAAAGCGGAAGTTTCACAACACTTATAAAATTAGCTAAAGAAGGCTTAGGCATGACGTTATTACCCTATTTACAAACCTTAGACCTTAATGAAACTGATAAGTCATTATTAAAAGAATTTGAAAATCCAGCACCGGCAAGAGAGGTATCGCTTATTTATCATAAATCACAATTAAAAATGCAAATGGTTGAAGCACTAAAAAATACAATCGATGGTATTATTAGAGGTGTAATTTCTTTTAGTGAAGTAAAAATTGTGAGTCCTTTATATAAAACAAAAATGGAGCTTTAATTAAATAAAACTCCATTTTTTTGTTGGTTAGTTTACTACTGCCATGCAAACATAAAGTTCCGGCTTATTGGCAGTAAATTCAGTTAGCCATATTTTTAACTCCTCTATTTCGTGAGGGAGCAATCTATTAATGGCTTTTTCTAGTTCTTTACAAAACAATTCTACATTAAAACTTACTTTTTTGAGAACCGTTTTTGTATACTCAAACATTGCTCTTGCCATATACTCTTGCAGGTTTTAATTTAACCTTATAAGTTAGAACGACAAACAAAATATCTTATTACAAGACAATATGTTAAAGTTTATTAAAACTTATATAAGATCGTGCTATAAAATTACTTATAATTTTTGAATCTTACCAAGTAAACTATTAGCTTTTTCTTCTAACTCTTTGCTAATAGCTTTAAAATGAGCCTTTTTATTTTCTACATCTTTCGCATGAATTTTTTCAATCAATTCATCAAAAGTAACAATGGTCTCATCTATAATTTTTTCTGCTTTACCTGCTTTCTTTTCATCCTCTTGTAGCATTTGCCACATATAACATTCTTCAATAATATCAGATAATACGTAATTAATATCTTTCTTTAAATTCTTTACACTTGCCATAATTCTAAGTTTAGTCGTGCAAATTTAATCTAATTAGTAAATACCTTGCTTAAAATTTTATTAAAATTGATGTAGATTTTTTTGAAACTCTTCTACAAATAAACCTACATGATAACCATCTACTAAAGCATGATTGACTGCTATAGCAACAGGCATCATTAGTTTACGATCTTTTTCTATGAATTTACCAAAAGCAAGTTTTGGAACCGATTCTTTATGGATACCTAACACAGGTTCTTTATGACCAGAGAAATTAAACCAAGGCATTGCAGAGCAATAAATACATGCGTCATCACCTTCTTCCTCTGGAAACAGCTCAGTAGAGTTTAAAATTCGTTCTTTTTCAGATAAAAAAGCTTTATAAAAGGTTTCAAAGTCTTCACTAAATCTAATAAATGAACATCCAAAAGTATTATCTTTTCTTGCAATGGTTGGTGAAGTATGTATCACATCATGCACAACTACTTTATCACCTCTAATTCTATATTTAAAGTTGTCAATAGCATTGATGGCCTTCATGCAGGCATGTAAGTATAATGGAAAGAAAAATAATTCTTTCTTTTTTGAGTATCTATAAGCTTTGGTTACATCAAAATCCACAGTAACTGCAAAATAAGGATCTTCAAATTGTTTGAAAAATTCAAAATGCTGTTTTCTATTCCAGTTTTCTATATCTAACTCTTGCATTAACTAAACAAATTTTAACACATCTGTTAATTTAGTAATTGTTTGATAGTCTACATTATTTTCTTCGGTACTTGCTACTTCATGTGCCCAAGTTGTATGATATGGAACATGAATTGCTTTTGCACCAATTTCTATTAATGGTAATACATCAGATTTTAACGAATTACCGATCATTAAGAATGATTCAGGCTTTATATCTAAATGTGAAAGTAACTTTTTATAATTATCAGCTTTCTTTTCACTTAAAACTTCAATATGATGAAAATACTTTATTAAATCCGATTTTTCTAGCTTCCTTTCTTGGTCTAATAAATCTCCTTTTGTAGCTAAAATTAATCTGTATTTACCATTTAATGATTCTAAAGTTTCTTCAACTCCTTCTAGCAATTCAATAGGTTTTTCAAGCATTTGCTTACCCAGCTCTATTATTTTTTGAATTGCTTTCTGATCTATTTTATAATTTGATAGCTCTAAAGCAGATTCTATCATAGACAAAGTGAATCCTTTAACCCCATAGCCATATAAGCGAAGATTCTTCATCTCCATTTTAAACAACTCTTGATCTAATTTATTCTCTGTTTCGTATTTAGAAAGAATCTTGGCGAACTCATGCTCAACCTCTCTAAAATAAGTCTCGTTTACCCAAAGCGTATCATCTGCATCAAAGGCAATTACTTTTATATTAGAATAATCTATCATTTAATATATACTTCTAATAAATTTGATTTTTCTACAGAGTTAATTTGTAAGTCTTTAAGCGAGGCCGGAATTAAGACCGTTTCCCCTTTATTAAGTTCTACTTCATTAATTATTACATTACCCTCAACACACATATAAATCACAAAAGAATCCTTGTCAGAATGATTTACATTCAAACTTCCTTGCACAAAAAAAATATTAGTGGTAAAATACTGACAATCAACAATATTTGATTGTTTGTTTAACTTTTTTATATAATTTTTTATATACTCTTTTTGAGCTTTATAATCAATCGCATCTAATGCTTCTTCAGTATGCAAATCGCGATAGTTCCCATTACTATCTTGTCGATCCCAATCGTATACTCTGTATGTAATATCACTTGTCTGCTGAATCTCAGCCAATAATACTCCTGCTCCAATAGCATGCACTCTACCAGTAGGTATAAAATATACATCACCAGTCTTTACCTTATCTACATTCAATATATTAAGTAAAGATTTATTCTCTAAATGCTTTAGATATTCTTTTTTATTAGAGTCTTTTTTAAAACCTACTATCAATTCAGCATTCTCGTCTGCTTGCATAACATACCACATTTCTGTTTTTCCGAAAGAATTGTGGCGCTTTTGTGCTAGATCATCACTTGGGTGCAGCTGTATACTCAATGCTTCTTTTGCATCTATAAATTTAATTAACAAAGGAAATTTGTCTCCAAATTGCTTATAAACAGATTTACCAACCAAAGCATCCTTATAATCTCTTATAAGCTTTTTTAAACTTTCTCCTTTTAATACACCATTAGAAACAATTGATGTATCGCCTTCAACATCTGATATTTCCCAGCTTTCTCCAATATTATTTCTAGTAGAATTTTTATTTAAAAGCGTAATAAGTTTTTTGCCACCCCATATCTTCTCTTTAAGAATAGGTTCAAATTTTAATGGATAGTCTAAACTCATTGGTTAATTACCATTGTAGGTTACATAATTTCTAGGTGTCTCGTATAAAGTAACCGATAAATCTTTAGAATTATTTATATGTGGTCTTAGCTTATTCCAAATTACAACGGCAATATTTTCTGCGGTAGGATTTAGTTCTTTAAACTCTGAAACTTCCTCATTTAGGTTTTTATGATCTAATGATTCTTCCACTTCAGTTTTGATTAATTGTTTTAATACTTTCATATCAATTACAAATCCTGTTTCAGGGTCAATATCGCCAGTTACAGAAACTACCAAGTCATAATTATGCCCGTGATAATTTGGGTTACTACATTTACCAAACACTTGAGCATTCTTCTCATCTGACCAATCTGATCTAAACAAACGATGTGCAGCGTTAAAATGTGCTTTTCTATTTACGGTAATCTTCATCTATGCTTCAACTAATCTTTGGTAATATTCTTTAAAAATAATCTTAAACCATTCTGTATAAATCTCTGGTGAAGCCTTAATATCTGATTTTACAGTCTCTAAACTTACCCACTTATAATCCTTAACTTCTACTGGGTTAACTTCTGGATTCTCATCATATTCTCCAATCATTACATGATCTAATTCATGCTCAGTTAATCCATTATCAAATGGTGCCTTGTAAATAAATGAGAATACTTCTTTTAAGTCACAATCAAATCCCATTTCTTCTTGTAGTCGACGTTTACCAGCTTCTATGCTGGTTTCTCCATCACGTTGATGGCTACAGCAGGTATTTGTCCATAGTAATGGTGAATGGTATTTACTTGCCGCTCTTTGTTGTAATAGTAGCTCTCCATTCTTATTAAAAACAAATACAGAAAAAGCACGATGCAATAACGCTTTTTCATGAGCTTCTATTTTTGGCATTAAGCCAATCTTATTGTCATTTTTATCTACTAAAATTACCTGCTCTTCTATCATTTTTCAAATATATCACAAAACTATAGATTATTTAATTGCAGAAATGCTGTTTTAATGGTAGGATTTTCTCCTGAAACATCTGTCCAAGCGAAATATGCTTTATTATTTAAAATTTCTAATTGTGGGAATCCACTTGAACGAGATGGGTCAAATTCTGAAACAATTACAGAATCACCTGTTATACCAGTAATATGTGCTTTAACAGCTTTAATAACAGTTTTTGAATCTTCAGATGTTACCCAACTTACCAAAGCATTTTCATTATCTATCATAGTTACATCTACCCTTCCTATAGTTTCAATTTTATCAATTACTATGGGTTTATCAAAAGTTACGCCATTATTCTTAGAGAAAATCAATTTTACTGTTGGCACATTGCTGGCTTCAGTATACCAAGCTACTACCAAGTTATCATTATAACTATCAGTTTTTGGTCCATTGACAGGGCATCCTTCTATTTTCCAATTGTCATTAAAAACAGATATAGGTTTAGTCCATTTACCTTCAACTAAGCGGGTAATATTAATATCTCTAATTTCTGTATCTGATCGATCCCTATAAACAACTATAGGTCCATTTTCAGTGATCGTGGCAGAGGTTTGACAACAATCACAAGTTCTAGCATCTAGTTCTATTTCGTTACCCTTTTTACCACTAGCTGAAATTTCTGCGGCTCTTATTGTCATAGCGCCAGCTGCATGATGATCATGTCCTCCGGTAGTATTTCTGCCATCTAGCCATGTAACAAAAAATGAATCATTTTTATATGGTAACAGAGTTACAAAACCATGTTCTGATTTAGTGCCATCATCATGCAGAATAAATTCATCTTGCCATGAATCATCATTCTTACTAAATTGCTTTAAGTAAATATCATAAGTATAGGTTCCATCTTCAGATTTTGGTAAATAATGTGTTAATATATTACCTTCATTTTCAGCTATAGCTGGAAAGTCTGCCCAGTTTACAAACCAATCTTTTCCCTTAATAATTTCGGTTGGTTCAGACCATTCATTATTAGTGAATTTTGAAAAATTAAGGCTTGAAATAGAATCATTTATTTTATGCATCCACGACATAAACAACTCTTTATCATTAGAAAATAAATAAGGTTGAACACAATTCTCAAAAGATGGTGATTCTATGTATGTGACTTTAATTGATGCATTTCCTTTTTCAGGAGTTTTACAAGAAAGAAACAGCATAAAAAAGAATAAAATAGTAAGTAAATTTTTCATGTTTTAGAATAATAATCGAAAATACAAAGTTTTATAGGATTACAATTATATTTGCTCATTAGAATTTTAATTATGAGGTTGTTCCCTTTTGTTTTGATAATTTTAATTGTGCTTTCTTGTGCTGAAAAAAATACTTCACCCATTAAAGCTGAAGACAAGACTCCTGTAAAAGTTGAAAAAATAAATAGTAAAGAAATTATTAAGCCCGCATCTAAAGAGCCTAAAGAAGTAACTATTAGCAGAAAGAATACGGTAGAATTCTTAACTAAATACGGCAAGGAAAATCCAGAAACACTAGTTTTATTTAAGACTAGATTAGGTGATTTAAAAATCAAATTGTATAACAATACACCTTTGCATAGAGCTAGCTTTATCTTTTTAACCAAAGAAGGTTATTTTAGCACAACAAGTGTGCATAGAATAGTTGAAGGTTTTGTAGTACAAGGTGGCAATTCTGAGGCACCTTCTACAAGAAAATTAAGACGAAAATTTGACGCTTATACCATACCTGCAGAGTTTAGAAAAAATAGAATCCACATATATGGTGCTATTGCAGCTGCACGCGATTGGGATAATAACCCAAAAAAACGTTCTACACCTTTTGAATTCTATTTTGTTCAAGATAAAAATGGTAGTCACCATTTAAACGGTGAACATACTGTTTTTGGTGAAATAGTTGAAGGTTTTAGTACACTCGAAAAAATTGCTAAAGTTAAAGTTGGTAATGACGAATGGCCCATTGAAAATGTCTATTTCGACGCTTCAGTAATTCGTTAAATTAAACTTATATTTGCCGACCCAATTTTAATTCATGAGTTTTTTAGAAGAGATACAGCGTAGACGTACTTTTGGCATTATTTCACACCCAGATGCTGGTAAAACTACCTTAACTGAAAAGCTGCTACTTTTTGGTGGTGCTATTCAAGAGGCTGGTGCAGTAAAGAATAATAAGATCAAAAAAGGTGCAACTTCCGATTTTATGGAAATTGAACGCCAGCGTGGTATTTCTGTAGCTACTTCAGTATTGGCATTTATCTATAAAGACAAAAAGATAAACATCTTAGACACACCAGGTCACAAAGATTTTGCTGAAGATACTTTTAGAACATTAACTGCAGTAGATAGTGTTATTGTGGTGATTGATGTGGCAAAAGGTGTTGAGGAGCAGACTGAAAAACTGGTAGAAGTTTGTAGGATGCGTAATATACCAATGATTGTCTTTATCAATAAATTAGACAGAGAAGGTAAAGATGCATTCGATCTTTTAGATGAAGTAGAGCAAAAATTAGGGTTAACCGTTACTCCTTTAAGTTTTCCTATTGGGATGGGTTATGATTTTAAAGGTATTTACAATATCTGGGGGAAAAAATTGAATCTATTTTCTGGAGATAATAAACAAACCGTTTCAGAAGGTGTTGAGTTTGATGATGTCTCTAATCCAGAATTAGACTCGCATATTGGTGAAAATTCAGCTAATCAGCTACGTGAGGAATTAGAATTGGTTTATGAGGTATATCCTGAATTTAATCAGCAAGCATATTTAGAAGGAAAGCTACAACCTGTATTTTTTGGATCTGCATTAAATAATTTTGGAGTTAAAGAATTATTAGATTGTTTTATCAACATTGCCCCTTCCCCTCAACCAAAAATGGCTGAAGAGCGATTGGTAGATTCAAAAGAAGATAAGTTATCTGGATTTGTATTTAAAATCCATGCCAATATGGACCCAAAGCATCGTGATCGTTTGGCCTTTGTAAAAATAGTTTCAGGCACATTTAAACGTAATGCTCCTTATTTGCATGTTCGCCATAATAAGAAATTAAAATTCTCAAGCCCGAACGCTTTTTTTGCTGAAAAGAAAGAAATAGTTGATGAATCTTTTCCAGGGGATATTGTTGGGCTACATGATACTGGTAATTTTAAAATTGGTGATACGTTGACTGAAGGAGAACAATTAAACTTTAAAGGTATACCTAGTTTTTCACCTGAGCATTTCCGTTATGTTAACAATGCGGACCCATTGAAAGCTAAACAATTATATAAAGGTTTAGATCAATTAATGGATGAAGGTGTTGCTCAGTTATTTACGTTAGAACTAAATGGTAGAAAAGTAATCGGAACCGTAGGTGCACTTCAATATGAAGTAATTCAATACCGTCTAGAGCATGAATATGGAGCCAAGTGTTCTTATGAGAACCTAAATGTTCACAAAGCATGTTGGGTAGAACCTGATGATGAAAAGAATGATGAATTTGCTGAATTTAAACGTGTTAAACAACGTTATTTAGCAAAAGATAAGCAAGAGCAATTAGTATTTTTAGCGGATTCTTCTTTTACCATTCAAATGACTCAGCAAAAGTATCCTACTGTAAAACTGCACTTTACAAGCGAATTTTAAAGGATTACTCTTCCATAAAAGTTAGAAATAATAGATTTTTATTATTCATTTATAAGCAGAAAATATTTAGCTTTATTTGGAATTAGTCTAAACTTTTATATATTTAACCATAATAAGGAGAATAAATGGAAACTAAAAAAGAAAATATTATAAAAGATGCCTTAGAATTTGAAAATTCTAAGAACCCAATAACGAGTACTTCAGAACGTGTTATCGTATCTAGAGAAGCAAAAAAGCATATACTAGCATTGAATGAAATCTATAAAGAGACGAAAGACCAAGAAATAATGGATATAATGAAACGCTTAACAGCCATTAAGCAACGTGCTGAAAAGCGTTTGATAATGCGTGTCTAAGATAGTTTTGTTTTAATTGCACTTAAATACTTTGCTAATTCTTCCATAACCTTCGGAAATAAGAATAGTAATCCTATCATATTTGGGAATACTAGTGCTAAGATCATTGCATCAGAAAATTTAATAACTGCATCTAAAGTAACTGCTGCACCTAATACTGTAAATATTAAGAAAATAATCTTATAAGTAAGGTCTGTCAATTTGCTTCTTCCAAAAAGGTATTTCCAAGATTGTAATCCATAGTATGACCAAGATAGTATTGTCGAAAAGGCAAATAATACTACCGCAACTACCAAAACATATGATGACCCAGGTATTGCATGATCAAATGCCATTGAGGTAAGATTTACACCTCCTGCTCTACTTCCATCTGCTAGTAAAGCTTGATTATTTACTACATCACCATAAACAAAAGCACCATCAACATTAAACATAATAATTACTATAGCCGTCATGGTACAAATAACAACCGTATCAATAAAGGGCTCTAATAAACCAACCAATCCTTCTGAAGCTGCAAATTTTGTATTAACGGCTGAGTGAGCTATCGCAGCAGAACCAGCACCTGCTTCATTAGAAAATGCTGCTCTACGAAAACCTTGAATCATTACACCTATAAACCCGCCAGTAATAGTAGCTCTTGGAGTAAATGCCTCACTGAAAATCAAACTAAATGCATCATCTACATAGCTAAAATTAGACAAAATAATAAATAAAGCTGCTGCTACATAAAGTACCGCCATAAATGGCACTATCTTCTCCGTAACCTTTGCAATACGCTTAATACCACCAATAATGACAATACCAACAAAAATGGCAAAAATTAACCCTATAATACTACCTGAAGATGAACCTTCTATGCCAAACCTAGAAATTATCTGCGCTGCTGCCTGATTAGTTTGAAATGCATTACCCCCGCCAAAAGAAGCTCCAACACATAGAACAGCAAACAAACCAGCTAATACTTTACCAAAATGTTTATAACCGTTTTCTTTTAGCCCTCTAGAAAGGTAATACATCGGCCCACCATAAACACTGCCGTTTTCATCTATATCTCTATAGCGTACACCTAAAGTACACTCAACAAATTTTGACGACATTCCTAACAATCCTGCTAAAATCATCCAGAAAGTAGCACCAGGTCCACCAATTGATATAGCTACGGCCACCATTGCTATATTACCTAAGCCTACTGTTCCAGACACAGCAGTAGCCAAGGCTTGAAAATGATTTACTTCGCCGTGATGGCTTTCATCTTTAATAGTATCAATTATGTCACCTTCTACTTGGTGAACATTAGGAGTTGTTTCTATTTCTAAATGTTCGAGTTCATCATATTTACCCCTAACTACCTGGATGGCTGTAGGAAAATGTCTAATATTTACAAACCCGAAATAAATAGTAAAGAAAAGTGCTCCACTAAGTAATAATATTAATACTACAGGGATTCCAAACCCAGCAATAGTGATTTGAGTGAATATTAAATTTTCCCACCAAATAGCAATTGGCATAAATGCATCATTAATTTGCTCATCTAGGCCTTTAGATTGAGCCCTAATGTAAGTAGGAATAGAAAAGAGTAATGTAAATAGTAAATGTTTTAAGTTCATGATAATAATTTTAATTCAGTGCAATTTGTATCATGAATTCTTAAGAGCGGTAAAAAGTCAGAAAGATGTTAAAAATGTCAGTAATTAAGCTACTGACAAAAAAACAAAAATGTCATCCTGAACTTGTTTCAGGATCTCATTATACCTTCATCTGGATTCCGCATCAAGTGCGGAATGACAAGTCTATATTCTCAGGAGGAAGCGCTAAACGGATTCTACGTTCTCTCTTTTCAGACATTTCAAAAAGAGAATCTTTTAGAGGATTTAGGTGATGATTACGCGTCCAATTTTCTTTTCCGAAAATACCATCTAATAAGGCAGTAAGTAATCGCTTTATTTCGTTGTGATCATTAATATCATATGTTTTAGATATATCAAAATTCTTAGGCTTAATTTCTAGCCAATCATCTCCTTGCTCTTTTTTTTGCTGTGCAAATTTTAAAAACAGATTATATAAAGCTGGTGTTAATTTTACTTTTCGTTCATTGCCTCCTGGTAGCCCTTTTAGTATTACAAATTGTTCTAATTTATTCTTGCTATTCCTAATTTTATGAAACCTTATATAAAAATGTTCTGAAGCTGGTATTACATTTTCAGCTAATTCTTTCACCCAGCTTAATGCCAAAGCAAAAAACAGCATAATTAGAGATGTTTTAAAAATTGCAGAAAATAACGTAAGGTTTATTGAGGAGCCTGTTAATTTATATAATTGCGCAACTAAAGTAATAATAATGGTTATTAATGATAAAATTGCTAGTATTTTTAGCCTTCGTTTTGCGAAAGATTCCCATAAAACAAAACCTAAAAAGCCTAAAGTTAAAAAGGCATAATAAACATCTAATTCACTTATTAAGCTTAATGTCTTACCTGAGATCATTTTACTAATTGTGGGTAATAGAGAAAATAAGAATGGTAAACCAATTATATAAATCCAATACTTAGATTTTATAATATGTTTAACAGGTTTTGGCAAATATCGAAACCAAGGCAAAGCTAATAAGATAAAAAGGCTATTGAACAATGATAGTATACTGCGCCATCCATCAAGCAAAAAAGTATTATCGATATTATTATTTACAAAATACACTTCAATGGCACCAGATATACTCCAACATAATATCGATAATGCCAACCATACCTGACCAAAATCGTTTTGTCTTTTACCAATATGCCACCAAATAGCTAATAATGCTATAAAAGCAAATAAACAAACGGTAAATTGCCACCATCCATAAAAGGTCAATATTTCACTTGTAGCGTCCAAAAAGTATTAAATTACACTTTCAAATATAGCTAAAAACAGGGTGAATAATATTTAGAATTTAAGCTATATTTACGCTCATGAACTCTAGAACAATTAGCAACGGAATCTTAAAAGCCCTTGGTATTATATTAGGAATAGGGCTTCTACTCTATTTTCTATATCAAATAAGATCAGTTATTATTTATATCGTTATAGCGGCAGTATTATCTCTTATTGCACGACCAATAGTACGTTTTTTAAAAAGGAAATTAAAGTTTCCAAATACTTTGGCAGTAGTAACCGCCATGGCATTATTTATAGGGATGCTTTTTGGATTGGTGTCTATGTTTATTCCACTAATTATTAAACAAGGACAAAACCTTTCTTTACTTGATATTACTCAATTAGAGCTTAAAATTGAAAATTTACTGAATCAAGCTAATGATTATTTTGCAGCTCGAGGAATTAATATATTAGAACAATTAAAAAGTGCTGATCTTTTTTCGAATGTTAAAGCGATACCAAATCTTCTAAATAATATTTTAGGAGCAGTTGGCAACATTAGTATTGGTCTATTTTCTGTACTCTTTATTGCCTTTTTCTTTATGAAAGACAGTCTATTATTGCATAATGGGTTGATGGTTTTAGTTCCTGATAAAACTGAAGGGCGTTTTGCTGACTCTCTAGAAAAGATTGAAAATTTATTGTCACGATATTTTATTGGTTTAGTAACTCAGATTACAATACTATTTGTGCTATATACGATTATATTGCTAGTCTTTGGTGTTGATAACGCTTTAGTAATTGCATTTTTATGTGCTTTGTTGAACTTAATACCATATGTTGGACCATTAATCGGTGGCGCATTAATGCTTATTTTAACAATGACTAGTCATTTAGGCGAAGATTTTCAAACTCAGATCTTACCTACCACTATTTATGTAATGATCTTTTATTTTGTAGCGCAAATGATCGATAATTTTATTAGTCAACCTAGAATTTTCTCTCAAGCCACAAAAGCACATCCCTTAGAAATATTTTTAATCATAATTATTGGAGGATTATTATTCGGTGTCATGGGAATGATCGTAGCTGTACCATTGTATACAGCATTAAAAGTGATTTTAAAAGAATTCTTATCTGAAAATAAGATTGTAAAATCATTGACTAAGGATTTATAAACTTGAATCCTAAAATTTTAAATACAGAAGTTCAAAATTTCATCAATCTAAACTTGAAAACAGACATTTCTAAATTGCTGTTTAAAGGAAGTCTGTTTGAAGGTATTTCTATTCAAGAATTAGTTGAACAAATTGAAGCAAAAAAGCGCAGTAAGAAGAAGCTCCCAACTTGGTTTCAAGCACAAAACATTTATTATCCCAATAAGCTAAATATTGAGCAAACTTCGTCTGAAATTGCTGCAAAATATAAATCTGAATTGATCTCGGGTAATTCTATTATTGACCTTACTGGTGGATTTGGCATTGACTCTTACTGCTTCTCTAAACAATTTATAGAAGTTATTCACTGCGAGTTAAACAAAGAATTATCTGAAATTGTAACACAAAATTTTAAACAACTAAAAATTGATGTTAAAACCATAATTGGAGACGGTTTAGAATATCTTAAAACAAATAATAAGCCATTTGACTGGATCTATGTAGACCCCTCTCGTAGAAATGATATAAAAGGTAAGGTATTCTTACTAAGAGATTGCTTACCTAATGTGCCAGAAAATTTAGAGTTTTTATTTAATTATTCAGATAATATCATGATGAAAGCATCGCCAATCTTAGATATTACCAGTGCTATTAACGAACTAAAATTTGTAAAGGAAGTTCAAGTTATTGCTATAGAAAATGAAGTAAAAGAACTGTTATTCTTTCTCAAAAAAAACTATACAGAGGTTATAAACATTAAAACAATCAATATTAAAAAGGGTACAATAGATTCTTTTGAAGCTGATTTTGATTCTAACTCAGAAACGAAATATTCTATACCACTTACCTATCTCTATGAGCCGAATTCAGCAATTTTAAAATC
The DNA here is from genome assembly GCF_057837205.1 of Maritimimonas rapanae. Taxonomy (NCBI): domain Bacteria; kingdom Pseudomonadati; phylum Bacteroidota; class Flavobacteriia; order Flavobacteriales; family Flavobacteriaceae; genus Maritimimonas; species Maritimimonas rapanae. Next base: position 1,227,065 of record NZ_JBYQFI010000001.1, read on the forward strand.
AGGGTTGTTTAATGAAGTATCTAATCAATTGAATATTTATAAATTACATGTTAACAGTCATTTATATACACATAAAAATTTAATTGAATTTCCAGGAAGATGCTTTAAAATAGCTCATCAAATATCATACAATAAAAAACAACTCAAGCAATTAATTCCATCTAAAAAGGCAAATATCACCACGAGAAACTTCCCGGAAACGGTTGCACAAATCCGTAAAAAAACTGGAATTAATGATGGCGGTGATATATATCTATTTTTCACAACAGATATTAACAATAAACATATTATTTTGATATGCGAAAAAGTTTAACAAGAGCTCTTTTTTTATCGTTCTTTATTTTAGTAATTTAGTCCAACTAAACATTTCATATGGCGAACAAAAATATCCGTTCATTATCTTATAGGAAAGAACTAGATGACAACCTTTTTGAAAATGTAGCTGAACTGGCTAAAAAGCCTACCTCTCAAGAAGAGTTTCATGAACTGGCTGAACGCTTTATGATAGATGATTCTGTAGTGTTCGGAACGGCTTCTTTTTATGATTTTCTTAGACCTGAGAATCAAGGTAAAACTGTACACATATGTAATGGAACTGCTTGTTTAGTAGCTGGTACTCAGGAAAAATTGATCAATAATCTAGAAGGTGTTGTTGATAAGGATAAGATTGGACATGCACCTTGTTTAGGACATTGCCATCATAATCATGCATTTTTATATGATGATAAAACATATTCTTCAAATTCTTCTGAAAAGCTAAAAGACATTATAGACTCGAAGGATTATCAGGAAAATGCTTACCATATAGGTTGTAACTCTACTCCTATACTTACTTCAACAGTTGATGATATCGCTGATTTTTATAAACTAGCTGATAAATTTAGAAGTAAGCCTTTTGAAGCTATTGAAGAGCTTAAAATATCCAATTTAAGAGGTCGCGGAGGAGCGGGGTTTCCTTTTTATTTTAAACTAGATGCGGTTATAAAAGAAGAAGCTGACCAAAAATACATCGTTTGTAATGCTGACGAAGGTGATCCAGGAGCTTATTCTGATATGTACTTAATGGAACATCAACCACACAAGGTGCTGTTTGGAATGTACATGGCAGGAATTATCGTAGGTGCCGACACAGGTGTGCTATATATTCGTGGTGAATATCCTGATTCTATTAGAAAAATTAGAAACGCTATTAACGAGTTTAATAATCTAGGATTAGAGAATAAATTTAGATTCAAAATTATTCGTGGACAAGGATCATATATTTGCGGTGAAGAAACTGCACTTCTGAGTTCTATTGAAGGATTGCGCCCAGAAGTGCGTGTGCGTCCACCCTATCCAGCTCAATATGGTCTATATGGTAAACCAACTGTACTTTCTAATGTAGAAACCTTTGCCAATGTACATTGGATCTTAGAGAATGGCGGTACTGCTTACGCAAATCTAGGCAAAGGAAAATCTACTGGCACTAAATTAGTTTCTTTAGATAGCTTTTTTAATAGACCCGGTATGTATGAGATCGAAATGGGTACTCCTTTAAAAAGTGTATTTGAAGACTATGGTAAAGGATTTAAATCTGATATAAAAGCAGTACAAATTGGAGGACCATTAGGCGGTATTGTCCCCGTTAATAGAATTGATGGACTTACTTTAGATTTTGAGTCATTTGCTTCTCAAAACTTTTTATTAGGACATGCTAGTGTTGTTTCTATTCCTAATGATTTTCCAATGGTGAAATTTTTAGAGCATTTACTAGAATTTACTGCAGATGAATCTTGTGGTAAGTGCTATCCATGTAGAATCGGCTCTCATAGAGGTTATGAAATGCTTAAGAAAGCTCAAAATGAGGATTATAAAATAAATAGACAATTATTCGATGACCTTATAGAAACCTTAGAAATTGGTTCTTTATGTGCATTAGGCGGTGGTATCCCACTACCTATTAAAAATGCATTGCAATATTTTGAAGATGAATTGAAGTTATACTTCGCTTAATCAATAAAAGATGGAAGATAAAGCAACACAAAGCATACAGAAAGATATAACTAAAAATGGCTCGCCGAAAGCTTATATTAATAATCAGGCTTATACTATCATGCCTGGCGAGACCATTCTCGAATTTGTAAGGCGTATTGAAGATAGAGATGCCATACCTACCATGTGTCAAGATGATCGACTAGATAATTTTGGTTCATGCCGAGTATGCTCCGTAGAAGTTGCTCGAGAAAAAGATGGAACAACTAGAACTGTGGCTTCTTGCCATACCCCAATTGGTGAAGAGCAATACATCTATCATAATACCGATAAGATGAAGCGGCTACGTAAGAATATAGTTGAGTTGGTCTTATCTGATTATCCATCTGACAAAGTTTTTCCTCCAGGAGATAAAAAACCAACCGAATTTCAAAAAACAATTGCTCAAATAGGCATACCAAATGTACGCTATCCAAAAGGGGAGCATCATTTAGATATTAAACCAGATAGAGCACATCCCTACATAAAATCAGATTTATCACAATGTATCAATTGTTATCGTTGTGTTAGAGCCTGTGAAGAAATTCAAGGTGAAATGATCTTAAATATGTCTGGTCGTGGTTTTGCAACCAGTATCATTAAGGGTTTTGATACAACCTTTGATGAATCAGCATGTGTTTCTTGTGGTGCATGTGTACAAACTTGCCCTACCGAAGCTCTTACTGATAAGTTTGAAACGAAAACTTTAATTGCTGATAAAACAGTTAGAACTACATGTACTTATTGTGGTGTTGGTTGCCAGTTAGATGTATCTGTTATCGATGGAAAGATTCGTGGTATTCAAGCTCCTGAAACAGCAGAAGTAAATGAAGGGCATACATGTTTAAAAGGACGTTTTGCATTTCAGTTCTACAATCACCCTGATCGCTTACGCGAGCCTATGATCAAAAAGAATGGCAAGTTCGAAGTCGTTTCTTGGGATGAAGCCTATGATTTCATCACTGATAAATTACTAAAAATTAGAGACAAGTATGGCCCAGATGCTATTGGAGGTATTTCATCTTCAAGAGCTACTAATGAAGAGAATTATTTAATGCAAAAAATGATCCGTGTAGCTATAGGTACTAATAATATTGATGGTTGTGCGAGAGTTTGCCATGCCCCTACCGCTTATGGTATGCAACAAGCTTTTGGTACTGGTGCAGCCACTAATTCTGTTGAAGATATGAAGGAGGCTGATGCCTTATTCTTATTTGGGGCTAATCCAATAAAAGGGCATCCGGTTACAGGTGCTAAATTTAAGCAGGCCTTTATGAAAGGTGTTACTTCCATCGTTGTAGACCCAATTAAGACCAAATTAGCTAATCTAGCAACCTATCATTTACAGATTCGCCCGGGTACCAATGTAGCTATTTTAAACATGATTGCGCATTACATCATCAAAGAGGGATTAGTAAAACAAGATTTTATAGACTCATATACTGAAATGTATGATGAATTTAGAGATCATGTTATTGATTTAGATATGGATGAACTTGCTGAGCTAACGGGTGTTGATAAGGAATTAGTTAGAGAAGCTGCTATTGCTTATGCTTCCGCGGAAAGGGCTATGGAATTTCATGGATTAGGAGTTACAGAGCATTTTCAAGGTAGTAAAACAGTAATGCTTCTTTCAAATATTGCTATGATGACTGGTAATGTTGGTAGAAAAGGTGTAGGATTAAATCCGTTGCGAGGACAAAATAATGTACAAGGAGCAGCAGATATGGGTGTTCAACCGCATCAGGGTGCAGGATATTTAAATGTGAATGATCCCGAGATTCGACAATATTATGCAGAAAAATATGGTATTGAAAAAATGCCAGAAAGAGAAGGTTTAAAAATCCCTCATATGTTAGATGCCGCCATTGATGGTAAGATCAAAGCTCTGTATATAATGGGTGAAGATACCATTATGACTGACCCTAATTCTAATCATAGTATCAAAGCTTTTGAAAACTTAGAATTAATTGTTGTTCAAGAGTTATTTATGACAGCTACATCTGAAATGGCAGATGTAGTTTTACCTGCTTCATCATATTTTGAAAAAGATGGCACGTTCACTAACGGTGAACGTCGCGTACAGCGCGTAAATAAAGTAGTAGAGCCTATTGGTAATACGAAGCCTGACGGACAAATCATTATTGATATGATGCATCGATTAGGTTATGATCAACCAACTGGTTTAAAATACGAAGCATCTAAGGTTATAGAAGAAATAGCAGATGTTATTCCTTTTATGAAGGGATTAAGCTGGGAACGATTAGGTAAAAACGGTTTGCAGTGGCCAATTAAAGAAGATGGATCTGACACTAAAATGTTACATGTAGATGGTGCCTTTAAAAAAGGAAAAGGAAAATTTCATCATTTCGATTTTGAAGAAACACCAGAAATTATAGAGCATGGAGCTGCTTATCCTTTTATATTGACAACGGGACGTGAACTAGAACATTACAATTCGGGTACTATGACACGTCGTACAGATAATCAAGAAATTTTAGGGAAGGATTATCTAGAAGTACACCCTAGAGATGCAAAGGATAAAGGTGTAAATGATGAAGATATTGTTAGAATTTTCTCTGATAGGGGAAGCGTAAATATTCCGATTAAAGTTTCTAAAAATGTAAAACGAGGTATTTTAAGAACTACTTTTCATCAACCTGAAGTCTTTATAAATATTATAACAGGCAGTGTTGGTGACAAAGAAACGATGACACCAGAGTACAAAGTGGTAGCTGTTGACTTTGAAAAAGTTTAAGATTTCAAATTATGCAGTCATATAATTATGATGCTATTAAATATAGTGGCGAGACTTCCAAAAAAATCAGTGATACCCTTGTGGTAGAAGCTGCACTTCAAATAAATATTAATAACAAACCTTATACTGTAGTAATGCGTACACCTGATGACGATGAACAACTTGTACGTGGTTTATTATATGCCGAAGATATCTATAAAAGAACTGAGTCTTTACCACTAGAATTCGTTGAGAAAAAAGAAAACGGATTTTCTATCATTAATGCTACTATTCCAAAAGATAAACTTGGTAAAGGGTATATGAACAAACGTACATTGCTGTCAGTTTCATCTTGCGGTATTTGCGGAAAGCAAGAGCTTTCAGATATTGAAATTGAAGGTCAATCAATAGAGCAAAATAAAGTAGTAAGTCTAGCTGATATTAAAAAAATGTATATTAAAATGAAATCTAGACAAGGCCTCTTTGAAAAAACTGGAGGCTCTCACGCTACGGCTGCTTTTGATTCTAAAGGCACTATACTTAGTATAAAGGAAGATATTGGCAGACATAATGCTTTAGATAAAGTAGTTGGAGAGCTATTAAATATGAAGAGGTTAAAAGAAGTAGTATGTATATTAGTAAGTGGTCGTGTTTCTTATGAAATAGTCTCTAAAGCATTTATAGCTAAAATACCTATAATAATAGCAGTATCAGCTTGTTCATCTCTCGCAGTTGACTATGCTAAAGAACTAGGTATTTGTGTTGTTGGTTTTAATAGAGGTGATAAGGCTACATTATATGCTAATCCTAATTATATAAATAATTAAACCAAAAGTAGAATTTGTAGGTTTTAAATCTAGAAACTAGAACACTTCTTTAGCTATGGTTTTAATATTATCGCTTTTGCCCATAGAGTAATAATGAAGAACCGGTACTCCGTTTTTAACTAATTCTTTACTCTGATTAATACACCATTCAATTCCGACTTGCCGTGCTTCTTTGTTGTCTTTACATCTGACAAGGCTCATAATCAATTCATCTGGTAAATCTACTTTAAATCGATGTGGAATTAAATTCAGTTGTTTTTTAGTTGCAATGGGTTTTAGTCCAGGAATAATAGGTACAGTGACCCCTTCTCTTCTACATTTTTCTACAAAATCAAAATATTTTTTATTATCAAAAAACATTTGTGTAACGATATAATCTGCTCCATTTTTGATTTTCTTCTTTAAAAAATGAATATCGCTATCAAAACTAGGAGCTTCCATATGTTTTTCGGGGTATCCGGCAACTCCAATGCAAAAATCTGTTTTTGAAGAATTTAATAATTCATCATCAAGATAATCTCCATTATTTAAATCTTGTATTTGTGAAACTAATTCACATGCATAATGATGTCCTTCTTTTTCTGGTTTAAAGTACGTTTCGCTTTTAACAGCATCTCCTCGTAAAGCAACCACATTATTGATTCCTAAAAAATCAAGATCTATCAAAAAATTCTCTGTGTCTTCTTTAGTAAAACCGCCACATAAAATATGTGGTACCGCATCTACTTGATATTTATTTTGAATAGCAGCACAAATTCCAACCGTACCTGGGCGTTTTTTAACCACTTGTTTCTTTAATAGCCCATTTTCTAATTCTTTAAATGTGTATTCTTCACGATGATAGGTAACATCAATAAACGGAGGTCTAAATTCCATTAAAGGATCTATATTGTCAAAGATTGATTTAATATCTTGCCCTTTCAATGGTGGTAAGATTTCAAATGAAAACAATGTTTTCCCATTTGCCTTATTTAAGTGTTCAGTTACTTTCATTTAGTCTTTAATATTTGGATTAAGCCATTTTCTGGCTTCTTCATTTGATATATTTCTTCTCTTAGCGTAATCTTCTATTTGGTCTTGTGTTATTTTACCCAATCCAAAATATTTTGCTTCTTCATTACCAAAATAATAACCTGAAACACTAGCTGCAGGCCACATGGCTAAACTTTCGGTTAGCTTAACCCCTATTCTATTTTCAATATCTAATAATTGCCAAATTGTTTTTTTCTCTAAATGGTCAGGGCAAGCAGGGTAACCAGGAGCTGGGCGAATACCTTTATAGCTTTCTTTAATCAACTCTTCATTAGACAAGTTCTCTTTTATAGCATAACCCCAATGGTTTGTTCGTATTTCTTTATGTAAATATTCTGCATAGGCTTCTGCCAAACGATCTGCTAACGCTTTTATCATAATTGAATTATAGTCGTCGTGTGCATCTTCAAATTGTTTTGCTAATTCTTGTGTTCCGAATCCGGTTGTTACACAAAAGCATCCTATATAATCTTGAATTTTGCTTGTTTTAGGTGCAATAAAATCGGCCAACGCAAACGCTGGAATTCCTTCTCGTTTTTTTAACTGCTGGCGTAATGTTAAAAATTTATAGACATTGTTTTTATAGGTTACTTCAATATCATCATTTACAGAATTGGCTTGAAATAATCCGAAAACAGCTTTGGCCTTTAATAACCTTTCATTAAAAATTCTCTTTAAAAGGTGTTGTGCGTCTTCAAACAGCTCAGTAGCCTGCTTGCCAACAACTTCATCATTAAGTATTTGAGGATATTTTCCATTTAAATCCCAACTTCTAAAAAACGGACTCCAATCTATAAATGCTTCTAATTTTTTAATATCAAAATCTTGAATATCTTGAATTCCTAAATTATTAGGTTTAACTATTTTTGAATCTTTCCAATTAATTTGAAATCTTCGTTTACGTGCTTCTTCAATAGTAATATGTTCTTTTGTTTTAGAACGGTTTAAAAATTTTTCTCTAAACCTATCGTATTCTTCTCTTATTTGGTTTTTATAAATAGCATTATCTTTTTGCAATAAATTACCCACAACTGTTACCGCTCGAGAGGCATCATTTACATGTACAACAGTATTAGAGTAATTGGGTGCAATTTTAACAGATGTATGCGCTTTTGAGGTAGTTGCGCCACCTATCAATAACGGAACAGAGAAATCGTTTCGCTCCATTTCTTTAGAAAGGTACACCATTTCGTCTAAAGATGGTGTTATTAAGCCACTCAACCCGATTACATCTACATTTTCTTTTTTAGCGGCTTCAATTATTTTTTCTGGTGGTACCATAACCCCTAGATCTACAATCTCATAATTATTACATCCTAAAACTACACTAACAATATTTTTACCAATATCATGAACGTCCCCTTTTACTGTAGCCATTAAAATTTTTCCAGCAAATTCTACTTTACCATCTTTTTCTGCTTCAATAAAAGGCTGCAAATAGGCTACTGCCTTTTTCATTACCCTTGCAGATTTTACCACCTGTGGCAAAAACATTTTTCCGCTACCAAACAAATCACCTACTACATTCATACCAATCATTAGATACCCTTCAATCACTTCAATTGGTTTTGAAACTACATGCCTTGCTTCTTCAACATCATCAATAATAAAAGCATCAATACCTTTAACTAAACTATGTGTGATTCGGTTTTGTAAGGTATTATTTCGCCATTCTAAAACTTTTGTTTCATCTTCTTTTTTATGACCTTTTACCGTTTCGGCAAAATTTAATAACCGCTCAGTTGCATCATCGTGTCTGTTAAATAAAACATCTTCAACATGTTGTAATAGATCTTTAGGAATTTCATCGTAAACCTCTAACATGGTTGGATTTACGATACCTAAATTCATTCCATGTTGAATGGCATGATACAAAAACGCTGAGTTTATTGCTTCTCGAACAACAGTATTTCCTCTAAAAGAAAATGACACATTACTTACACCTCCAGAAACATTAGCATAAGGTAAATTTTCACGTATCCATTTTGTAGCATTAAAAAAATCTAAGGCATTTAATCTATGTTCTTCCATTCCTGTTGCTACAGGAAAGATATTGGGGTCAAATATGATATCTTGAGGTGGAAAATTAACTTTATTTATCAAAATATCATATGAACGTTTACATATATCTATACGTCTTTGATAAGTATCAGCTTGACCAACCTCATCAAAAGCCATTACAATTATTGCAGCTCCATAACGCTTTACTAATTTTGCTTGACGAATGAATTCTTTTTCTCCTTCTTTTAAACTAATTGAATTCACCACACATTTACCTTGAACGACTTGCAAGCCAGCTTCAATGATTTCCCATTTAGAACTGTCTATCATAATAGGAATACGAGCAATATCTGGTTCTGAAGCAATAAGGTTTAAAAATTTGGTCATGGCATGCACACCATCTAACATGCCTTCATCCATGTTAACATCTAAGATTTGTGCACCACCTTCTACTTGATCTCTTGCTACTTCTAAAGCCTCATCATATTTTTCTTCTTTAATCAATCGAAGAAACTTGCGCGATCCGGTAACATTAGTACGCTCACCTACATTAATAAAATTACTATCTGGAGTAACTACAAGAGGTTCTAAACCCGAAAGTGTTAAAAATTTACTCATTCTCAACTAAAATTTTTCTGGGTTTATATTTGGCTGCTACTTCAGCAATTGCTTTTATATGCGCCGGACTCGTACCACAACAACCACCAATAATATTTATTAAATCATCTTTTAAATAGTTTTCGATATATGCCTGCATTTCTTGTGGAGTTTCATCATATTCACCGAAAGCATTTGGTAAGCCAGCATTCGGGTGTGCCGAAGTATAGAAACTAGTTTCTCTGGCTAGTCTTTTTAAATAAGGCTGCAATTGTGCTGCACCTAGTGCACAGTTAAAACCAACACTCAATAAAGGGGCATGAGAAATAGAAGTTAAAAAAGCTTCTACAGTTTGGCCAGATAGTGTTCGCCCTGAAGCGTCTGTAATAGTTCCTGACACCATAATTGGTATATCGATCTGGCGTTCTTCTTTTACTTCTTCAATGGCAAATAAAGCTGCCTTGGCATTTAACGTATCAAATATAGTTTCTACCAAAAGAATATCTACACCACCATCTAACAATGCTTCAACTTGTTGTTTATAAGCCTCGCGTAATTCATCAAATGTAATTGCGCGGTATTCTGGCCTATTTACGTTTGGTGATAAACTTGCAGTTTTATTTGTTGGTCCTATAGAACCCGCTACAAACCTTGGCTTGTTAGGGTTTTTATTTGTAAACTCATCTGCAACTTCTTTAGCAATTTTTGCCGATTGATAATTAAGTTCATAGACTAAATCTTCCATCTGATAATCTGCCATTGCAATCGTAGTACCAGAAAATGTATTGGTTTCAACAATGTCCGCACCAGCTTCAAAGTATTTTTTATGAATTTCTTTAATCGCTTCTGGTTGCGTTATAGACAACAAATCATTATTTCCTTGTAAAGGGGTAGGATAATCTTTAAATCGTTTTCCTCTAAAGTCTTCTTCTGTAAAATTATATTGCTGCAACATAGTACCCATAGCGCCATCAAGTACCAATATCCGTTTTTCTATTTCCTTTTTAATTCTATTCATAGATTTAATTTAAATGGTAAGAAAGTTTCACAATATCAGACAATAAACCACGTGCCGTAACTGCTTTACCAGCTCCAGCACCTTGAATTACCAATGGTTGGTTTCCATAAGATTCTGTAAAAATTTCAAAAATAGAATCTGAACCTTTTAATTGTCCTAAAGCTGATTGCCTATCTTCACAAATAAGTTTCACTTCTAATGCTTTTGTAGTAATGTCTAATTCGCCTACATATCTTAAAACTTGGTTTTTAGCCAATTCTTGTTTACGTCTTAAAAAAGGTTTGTCTAACTCCTTAATTCTAGTTTTAAATTGATGTAAAGTAGTTTTACCATTAAGTTGTTTTGGTACCAAAGACTCAATCTTAACATTCTGAAATTCTACATTTAAATTTAATTCTCGAGCTAAGATCAATAATTTTCTCGCAACATCGTACCCAGAAAGATCTTCGCGAGCATCAGGTTCAGTTAAGCCTAAATTTGTTGCTTTATTTAATATTTTAGAAAATGATTCATCTTCTGAAGAGAATCTATTAAACACATAACTCAACGAACCTGAAAACACGCCTCTTATTTTTTTAATTTGCTCACCAGATTCATAAAACCGTTTTAAAGTCTCAATAACTGGTAACCCAGCACCTACATTAGTTTCATATAAAAAAGATCTGTCATATTTTTTTAGTATTAAACGTAAATGTTTATAAAAATCATAATGCATGGTGTTTGCTAACTTATTAGCTGAAATAATATGAAATCCATTTTCTATAAAATAGGTGTAATTCTTAACTAAATCTTCACTAGCCGTCGCATCTATCACAATTAAGTTTTTATAATCCTGTTGTTTTACAAAATGGACGATCTCTTTCATATTAAAAGGTATAGAAAATTTTTCAAAATTAGTTTCCCATGAATGTGTACCCTTATCTGTATTAAAGAATACTAGTTTTGAATTGGTAATTACAGGAATTTCAATTTTCAATTTCAAATGTTTTCCAAGTCTATGTTTAGCATCATTAATTTGATTAATAAGCGTACTGCCAACATTCCCTATTCCGAATATGACAAGATGTATGGTTTTAGGGCTTGACATAACTATCGATTTTAGATGAATGTTCAACGGCAAACGCTTGATTTAAATCGTTAATTAAATCTTGTGTATCTTCTATTCCACAAGACAATCGTATCAAAGAATCCTTAATACCAGATTGCAAACGTTTCTCTCTAGGTATTGAAGCATGAGTCATTTGAGGTGGATGACAAAGTAAACTTTTAACACCTCCAAGGCTTTCGGCTAGTTTAAAATAACTAGTGCTCGTTACAAATTTATTTGCTGCTTCTTGGGTATCTTCTTTTAGGGTAAAAGACACTATACCTCCAAATAATCCATTCTGTTGACGCTTTGCAATATCATGATTTCTATGGGTCACCAACCCAGGGAAGAATACTTCATCAACTGCATGATGATTCACTAAAAAAGCCGCTACAGCAAAAGCATTTTCGCATTGCTTTTGATAACGCAATTCTAAAGTTTCAATACCACGAATGGTTAAAAAACAATCCCATGGACCTAAAATTCCTCCTGAAGCATTTTGAATAAATTTTAATCTTTCAGATAATTCTTTCTCCTTAGTAACTACTAAACCAGCGACTAAATCGGAATGGCCGCCTATATATTTAGTGCCACTATGGATAATAATGTCCGCACCCAAAGAAATTGGCTGTTGTGCGATTGGGCTGGCAAATGTGTTATCTACAACTAGTAATGCATTAACGCTCTTTGTAATAATACTTATGGTTTTAATATCGGACACTTTTAAAGTTGGGTTAGTCGGTGATTCTATCCATACCAACTTGGTTTTACTACTTATCACATTGGCAACGTTAGCCGCTTCTGTAGTATCTACATAATGTACCTTGACTCCAAGTTTTTCATAAACGTGCGTAAATAAGCGATAGGCCCCTCCATAAATATCATCTACAGCGATAATTTCATCTCCAGCTGATAATAATTTCAAAACTGCATCAATTGCTGCCAAACCAGTAGCAAAAGCAAAAGCAGAATCACCTCCTTCAATTTTTGCAACAACGTCTTCTAATGTTTTGCGAGTGGGATTGTTACTTCTTGCATAATCGTAACCTTTATTAATACCAGGGGCTTCTTGAATAAAGGTTGATGTTTGGTACACAGGTACCGAAATTGAACCAGTAAGTGGATCACTTGGAATTGAATGAATAATTTTTGTTGCACTCATTTTTCTAATTTTTTGAGTTAATAAATTAATTAAGTCAAAAGTCAAATGCGCTTAAAAAGCGTACCTAATAGAAAAATGTTAAAAAGAAATACGATTATTACAGAAAAGTAATATCGTTGGGTTATCTATCTAAAACAATTTTTAGTAGAATTTAGCACCTTCTTTATATAAATAAAGGGTTGCTAAGGCTTCATTGGGTCTAATCCCTCCACCTTTCTTGATAACATTTCAGTAAGTCATTGAACTTTGTGAGAGCAAATATTCAGTAAGAATATTTTAATACGCAAATTTTTTAGTGCTTTTTTTAATAATTTAAGAAAAAGAAGCATAAATTGATCATAATTGTACACATTTATTGACTTACTTAGTAGACTTTCTTACTACCAAATCGGTATCAATTATATTTGTCTTGTATTCTTTATTTTTATTAATATTACTTAAAATGCTTTCTATTGCAAGTTTACCAATTTCAAAAGCATTTTGATTAATTACTGTTAGTGGTGGGTCTAGTAAACGAGCTGTTTTATTATCAGAGAAGCCAATAACGGATATATCTTTTGGTATTTTATATCCACTATTTTTGGCTATCCTCAAAGCTATTGCCGCCGAAACATTATCAGTTGTGATAATGCCATCTATATTTCTATTTGTTTTAAATAGCTTGCTAATTTCAGATTCATAATTCTCTTTATTCATAATTTTAACAATTATAGGCTTAGTAGTATTATCAAATAAATCTTTAATTGCTCCTCGATATCCTTCAATTCTTAACTTGCCAATTCCTACATCATTTAAAGAATCTATCAAAACTATTTTCTTACAACCTGTCTTATAAAGATATTCTGTTGCCTGATAAGTAGCCTTTCTATCATCAATAATAATCTTATTACAATTTTTAATTTTGTTAGAAACCCTATCAAACATAGTAATTGGATATCCGTTATCTATTATCTCTTGGAAGTGATCACTCTTATTAAGCTTCTGTGTTTCCTTTGCTACTGAAAGAATAAACCCATCAACACTACCATCAGAAAGCAATTTTAAACTTTCAACTTCTTTTTGATATTTATTATTAGATAAGCATATAATTATTTGATATCCTCTTTTATTAGCTTCCTCCTCTATTCCTAATAAAACTTTAGCAAAAAAATAATTAAGAATATTAGGAATGATGACCCCTATTGTTTTTGTTTGACGATTTCTAAGATTTCTAGCTGTTTTATTAGGGCGATAATTATATTTTTTTGCTAAATCTTTTACACGCTTGATAGTTTTTTCATTTATTTCATAACTATCGTTTAAAGATTTAGAAACTGTAGAAATAGATAAACCTAATTCTTTGGCAAGTTGTTTTAAAGTAACATTCTTCTGATTCATTAACCTAATGTATCGTAAAACTAATTATTAGCAAATATAGATGGCTTAATATTATTATTAGTGACAATAATAAGTTTTTTGTCCTTTTGTTCTACACTAGAAACATTTCTACTATCATAGGGTATATAGAAGTTACTTTTAATAGCTTTAAAGTTATTTTTACCATCGCCTAATAATAATGTGCCAAAGCCTGAATCATACCTAACTGTTTCAACTTCTACACCATAATGATTACCAACGGTTAAAATATCTGCATAACCATCTTTATTAAAATCTGAAACAATCGAGGATTTTATAGGTGAAATCTGAGCTTCAACAGGTAAAGATTTACGGATTAATTTATTGTTTTCATTAATTAAAACTATGCTTTCAAAATTATCTATCTCGTAAATTATAGCTTCGTCTATTTTATCTTTTGGCAAAATCTCAACCAGTTTTGAGGATGCAAAACTATGAAAGTCTTTGTATTTTTCTGCAATGTAAGGCATTTGCTGACTTGTACATTCTCTACCTCTAACAGGTACATAATCATCTTTGTAATATTTAGCAAGAACAATATCATTTATGCCGTTATTATCAAAATCATTTGCGTAAACTTTAAAAGGATGTTCTTTAGAAGTTTTAAACTTATTATTTTTTCCAAGGTTTCCTACAATAAAATCATCGTCTCCATCATTGTCTAAATCACTAGCAGTAATCGACCACCATATTCCTCTAGTATTATTTAAACCCCAAATGTTAGATGTATTCGTATACATCCCTTTGTTATTTTCAAGCACAGTAATTGTCATCCATTCTCCAATAACTATAAGGTCTACATCTGAGTCATTATCAATATCTGAAAAGACTGCGTCTGTAACCATGCCAATATTTTGAAGAGCTGGTGCTACATCTTTAGATGCTTTTCTAAATTTACCTTTGTCGTTTATTAAAAAATAACTAGAAGCTGGATGTGGATATTTTTCTGCTATTAATCGTACACCAACAAACAAATCTAAATCACCATCATTATCAATATCTGCAGATTTTACGCATTGAGAACTTTCAAAAATATTAGGAAGTGCACTTATATCTCGTTCAAATATTCCACCACCATTATTAATATATAATCTGTCTTGTAATAATTGACTTCCTCTTTCAAATTCATTACCTCCGCTTGTTATATACAGGTCTTGATCATTATCTCCATCAACATCTATGAATAAGCATCCTAAATCTTCAGAATCCTTATCGCTTTGCCATGGTTGTGACTCACTTTCTCGAAATGTACCATTGGCTGTTTGAAGATAAAGAACCCCACTGTGCCCAGCTGAGCCTCCAAAAAATAAGTCTTCTAAACCATCGTTATTTACATCTGCTACTGCAGAAAAAGGTCCATTTTCTGATAAACTATGAGGCAACAGAACTTCTTTTTCATAATCATTAAATTTATTCTCTTTATGTGCATAGTCGATGCCTAATTTAGAATTACTAATCTGTCTAAATAGTTCTTTTTGCTGAATTTTTTCCTTTTCAATTTTTCTTGCATTAGTATATTTGGCAATTAATGTTTTATTTACGGATACATTTTCAAATACATTTGTTTTACCATCTTGCCATATCACTTCAACTTTATCTACTTCTGTCTCTTTTCCTAAACCAAAAAACATATTTGGCTCAACTGAAGATAAATATCCTCTAGTATTATAATTCTCAACAACTTGCTTAGTGTCTTTCTGATAAACAATTGCTTTAGCACCGACACCAAACTTGTTTTTCTTAGGACCTTTTAAATTAATCTTTAAAAAATTACCTGTTGCTAAGTTTTCATAAACAAATGCTGAAGCATCAATATTATTAGTAACTAGGTCTAGATCGCCATCATTATCTAAATCTCCATAAGCCATTCCTGTGGAGAAACTAGGCAGATCGAAATTCCATTCTTTTGCAACTTTCTTAAAGCCTAAATTTCCTGTATTATTAAAAATATAATTTGAAAGCGGAAATGAGGGAGCATTTTTACTAATTGTAAAAAAGTCTTCTGTACCATCATCAACTTTTTGCTTTAACAATTCGACATAATCATTGTTTCTCATGTCTTTTTTTATACCATTAGAAACTGCTATATCTTTTAACCCATCATTATCTAAATCAACAATCAAAACTGACCAGCTCCAATCTGTACTGGCTATCCCTGCCAAAGCTGCTATATCAGAAAAACTATTTTTACCTGTATTTATTTGCAAGGTATTATACATATATTGATGGTGTTTACCTTCGCTCACCATTTCATTAAAATATTCAGTACTCATAGAGCCCATATTCGTTTTAGATCGGTAATGATCTTCGGCTGACATGTCTAAAGTCATTAAATCTATTAAACCATCATTATTTACATCTGCAGCGTCAGATCCCATACTGAACCTAGATATATGCTTTAGTTGATAGTTAATTACATTTCTAAATGTACCATTACGATTATTATAGTACATTATATCTGGCTCATCATAATCATTAGAAATATATAAATCTGTCCATCCATCATTATTAAAATCGCTTGCACTTACATTTAATCCGTGCGTTAATTTGTTTGAAATACCAGATTCTTTAGATACATCTTTATATTTTCCATTATCATTTCTATAAAGTTTATCAGCATAATATTTTGCAGTTTCTTTTGTTAATTTAGTACGTCTAAAAATTCTTGGATCTGGAAGCTGGTTTACCTGATACATATCTAGATCACCATCATTATCCATATCAAAAAAAATGGCTTGTGTAGAAAATCCTAAATCTGCTAGCCCATATGATTTTGCCGATTCTGTAAATGTGAGGTCTTTATTATTAATGTATAGCTGATTTCTACGATCATTAGGATTCATAGAATCACCATTTCTACTTACATAAATATCTAAATATCCATCATTATTTACATCAGCCATAGTAACACCCCAAGTCCAGCCAGAGTTTATAGCTGTTTTTGATGATTTAGTTATGTCTTCGAATTTAAAATTACCTTTATTAAGGTATAATCGATCATCAACTTGATTACCTCCAAAAAAGATATCTGGTAAACCATCATTATTTATATCACCAATTGCAACGCCAGAACCATTGTATATCTGACTATTATACATAAAGTTCTGAGTTTTTGTTTCAGTAATTGTATTTGTAAAATCTATACCTGTTTGCTCAGGAGTTAATAGGCTTAGACCTCCTTTTAATACTTCTGGATAAAGATCTCTTTTAGGTTTAGATTCTTTACAATTAATAAAAAGGATGCTTGTAAAAAAAAATATGATATATTTTCTTTTAGAAATCATACAAGTTAAAACTTTAGCCGTTCATCTTTATCCCATAAGCCCCAATAAGCCCCAACATCTCCTTCAGACCCTACTTTCCAAGATTCATCAAACGATGAAAAATAAAACATTTCTATATTATCTTCTTTAGACCACTTTTGGGAGTTTATAAAGTATTTAATTGCATTTTCTTCTGATGGAAAGGCTCCTTCTAAATTGGTTCCTTTATTTGGCCATCCAGTTTCAGTAATAATAACTTTCTTTCCGTTACCAGCATTTAAAGCACGATGGTACATATCTTTCATATACAAAAGAGAATAATCTTGATCACATCCTTCCCAATATGGATAACAATTTGCCAAAATAATATCACAAGCTTCTGTTATCTTAGGTCTATCATTAAACTCGTAGTAAGCATCTACATAGCCAACAGGAGTATTGGTTATTGCTTCTTTAGCTTGATAAATAAAATTTAATAATTCATCTTCTGTTAAGTCGCCTCGATACATTACTTCGTTGCCAACGGCTGCTATATCCACAAAACCATCATTAGCCAATTTTATAAGATTTGTTACTTCAGATTTATTGATTTCGTCATCATCTCCTAACCAAGCACCCACTAAAGTTTTAATACCGTATTCTTTTGCAACGCGAGGGATAATTTCGTTACCCTCAGTACAAGAAAAAGAGCGAATCCATTTAGTATATGGTTTAATAATTTCCATTCTTCGACGGATTTGATTTTCACTGATTTGATCACCAGGATTTTGACCTTCCATATACGGGCTAAAGCACAAACCATGAACACCGTTGTTTAATACTTTTTTAAAAGTTTTTTTTAATCCGTCTATAGATATATCTTCATAATCTACAGCTGTTAATGCCAAAAATTTCTCCTCTCTATGAGACATAACCAACTATACTTTATTTGTTAATATTCTTATAATTCACCACGCCTAGCTACTAATTGCCTTTTTATATCTCTTGCTCTTTCTTCATTAAGTGAATAGTTCTTCATTACAAAAATAGCAATAGCTGCAGTTATTGCTGGTATAACAATATCGGCAATTCGAAGCTTTGTCATAGTTTCTGCTGTTTGAGATACAGCACCCTCGTCAAAGCCAACCAAAGTTAATATTGCGCCCCCAAGTACTAAAGCAATTGCTTGACCTAGCTTTACCATCCACCAATATATTGCTCCAAACGTACCTTCTTTACGTGGCATTCCATTTTCTAATTCATCTAAATCACAAACATCGGCGGTCATACTCATCATTAAGGTAAATAATCCTCCTAATCCAAAAGCCATCAATGGTATGGGTACAAACATTAGCCAAGGTCCACCTTGACTAGTATCTATACTAAACCAAGACATACCTACACTATCTAAAAATGGATTAATAGATTCGAATATTGAAGCCACAAAATTATTTAATCCTTGGCCTGCATTCGATTGATTAAACTGTGCATTTAATTTATTATCAAATCCCCACCATTTAAGACCATAGCCAAGAATCGATATAATTGTTGAAATAATAAAGGCTTTCCGTTTACCCCATTTATTTGCAATGCGAGATATAATTGGAATAACCATAAAAGCTGTTACAACTGCAGTAAGTGAAGCAAACCAAGCTGGCCATGTACCCGCTTGACCATAGTCACCATTATAAATATAAAATACAATAATGAAGAAACTAAAAGAAGCCACCATTTGAAATCCATTAAAAACAAGAAATGTTGCTCCGCATAATTTCATGAAAGGCTTGTTTTTAGACACTTCTTTTATTCCTGAAAATAGCTCCTTGAAAGAAGATGATAAAGTTTTTAAACTAATATCCTTTCTATTTTCCATCTTTCCTGCATCAATTCCTTTACAAAATAAGGCTGGTAAAATTCCAAGAATAGCACATCCAAGGCCTACCATAAGTGATAATTGCCGAACTCCATTAGCTTGCAATTTTTCATTCGTTATTTTTTGTAATTCATCTCCTGTTAGCCCCATTTCACCTATCATTCTAAGTGTTTCTTCACTTAAGGGAAATACGGTTGGGTCTGCTATAACTACCCAGAACCATGGTACTAACATCCAAGCTATTTGCCCAACAGTATTTGCAAATGCCATTAGGCGCGTACGTTCGTTATAATCTGATGTCATTTCATAACCTAAACCAACTAAAGGTGTTGCAAACATTGTATTTCCAATAAGAAATACAAACGACATTAAAAGAAAGTACCAAAAGTTAAACATTACTGAATTGTTTTCACTTAATTGGAATAAAAGCGCAAACAACACACCACTTAAAACAGCACCAATCAGAATATATGGTCGTCGTCTTCCCCATTTAGACTTTGTATTGTCAGAAATAAACCCCATTACGGGGTCGGTAATTGCATCAAATATTCTAGGCAATCCGCCTAATAAACCTGCTAAGAAAGGATCCATACCAAATGCGGTTACTAAGAAGAACATAAAAACTGCTAGAGCACCTGGCAATAAATTAAGTACTAAGTGACCAGCTCCAAAAGCAGCTTTCTGCCCCAATGGAACTTTATCTTTAGTAGCTGTACTTATAATACTCATATTAATTAGTTTATAGTAGTAATAATGATAATGGTTTGTATCGCCTGTGGACTAATAGATATCTCTTTATCCATCCCATTCAATAAAAGTGAAAAATGTTTTTCTTCTTGGCTTTGATTAAATACCACAACTGCAATTGTTTCGTCTGGATTTTTAGCAGCTGTTACCATTAATTCTTTATCAGAATTTTTAATGTCAATTACTTTAGCTCCTGGTCTTATGTACTTACTAAAATGTGCTAACGTATAGTAAATTGGTGTAAAGTACACTTCATCACTATCAGGATCTACTATTACAGGCGCCACACACCAATTCTTAAACCAGTTCGGACCACCTTGTCTATCTAACACCATATTCCAATCTACCCATCCATCAACCCAGTTATTAAGGCATCCTATAATATCTCTTGCATATCTATTAACTGGAGCATATTTTGGATGCAAATGTTTATCTTTTTCTGATGCCCAATCCCAGCCCCAATCTGTAGCTTCTTTAGACCAATACCAAGCATCGTCTTGCCATTTTGGAACTTCAGAATCCACGCAACCTTCGGTTTCAATTAAATACTTATTTGGCGCTTTATTATGAGCATATTGTAATGCTTCTGGAAAATAATCATAGGTACTTTCGTACCAATGAATAGCAGTACCTGCATAGTATTTCGAGGATGCTTCATCTTTAAACATTACATCTACCCATTCTTTTAAACCGGCTCTATTTTGGTCGTAGCCTAGTATTCTTACATCACCCTTACCGTTTGCCTCTAATTTTGGACCTAAATGATTTTGTACAAAATCTGTTTCCTCTTCTGGAGAAAAGTGCATACTTTCCCAATTATTACCATTTCCATGTGGCTCATTAACTGGAGTTAATCCCCAAATGCTAATACCTTCTGTTTTATAAGCATCTAAATATTTTGAGAAATATAGAGCGAAAGCATCATAATATTCTGGTAACAGTTTTCCTCCAACATATGCTTTGTTGTCTTTCATCCAAGGTGGTGCCGTCCAAGGAGATGCAATAATGTTAAAACCGTCTTGTGAAATTGCCATTGCATCCTTAATCATTGGGATCAAATCTTCTCTATCTTCTTCAATTGAAAAATTTTTCAATTGTAAATCGCCTTCAATTGGGGCATAAGTATAATTATTTAATGAAAAATCACAAGAAGCAATGTGTGTTCTGGTAAGAGAATATTTTGCTCCATTTTCTCCGAAATAAGCTTCTAAAATTTTGTTTCTATTTTCTTTAGAAAGTTTGTTTAATAAATAGGCTGAAGATTCTGTAAAGGAACCTCCAAAACCAGTTATGATCTGAAATTCTTCTTCTGGTAAAAGCTCAATACTTACGATATCGTTTTCGTTAGATTCTAAAAACTTTTCAATCTTGGTAAGCTTATTCCCACTGGCTGAAGTTTCATAAACTTCTACTCGTAAATTTTTAGATTCTTCATTACAACTCATAATAAAAAACATTAAGCAAAATGATAAAAAAAATGTAATTTTTTTCATTTCTTAATTTTTTGATTTAAGTAGATTTGTTTAACTACATTAAATGTTTCTTTTTTGTTTCTCTGTATATCAACTATTCCCCAATATTCTTCATTTGGAACTCTATCATATGGTACACCACTACCTTCTGGTGCCCAACCACCTTCATCTTGCATATCATTTTCACCATTCCCAGCTTTCCACCAACCATCTGTAAACGAAAACAGAGTCGCACCCGAGCAAATATTTAAATCGCTAAAAGTCTTTTCTAATATAATTTTATTAGCATCAGCTTGAGCTTTTTGGTTTTCTCCTTCGGCATAACCTTCAGCAGCTTTTGCCATATAACTATCAGCTCCAGTCTCAGACAAATACATAGGTTTAGTACTTACAGCTTTCCATTCAGAGAAAATTGTTTCTGGTTCAGTCATTCTGTAAACATTCATTCCCCATACATCAATATTTGGGCTCATAGTTAATGCTAATTTATCTGGCAAATCACCATGTGCAGTTGTTACTGGGTGATTTGAATCATTTTCATGAATTAGTTTAGCAGCTTCATTCATGTCTTTATACCAATTTTTTAAATCACCTTTAAACCATTCTGGGTGGTAATTATATTCATTACCTAGCTCCCACATTAAAATGGCATTGTGGTTTTTATATTTATTTACATAATCAATAAATGACCCTGAAACCATATCGTAAAGACCATTCTGATTATAGCCAAAACCAATAATAACCTTTATGCCTGCTGCATTAATTTTATCTAGAACTTTTTTATCATCTATAGGTGCATAAACTCTAATTGTATTTATTCCAGCTTCAACCATTAGAGATAAGTCTTGATCAATGGTTTCAAAGCTTCTTTCACTACTTCCTATAGGAACAGGGTGATAACATATACCAGTAATTATATACCGCTTACCATTTACTAATAATTGCCGCTCAGAAACACTTACTTCATCAACTTGAGATGATACATTTCTACAAGACATAAAAGCTATGCTTAAAAAAAGTAATATGTATATCGCTCTCCTATCCATTGTCTTTAATCATTGACTATTTCAGTACTAGTATTCGGAACTAATACATCTTTCATTAGTTTTTCCTTATTCCCGTTATACGTTTTAGTAATTGGATTTCCATTTCTGGTTAAACCATTAAACACACCTTGATCTACTAAATTCCAAAGAGCATATTTAGCCTGCCCATCTATCGTAAATAACCCAAAATGATTTTCTGATCCTAATGGATTTTGTCCGTCCTTCCAATTCTCATTAAAAGCTTCAAAATAGAAACAAGACATTTCTGCTTTGTTAGTCCAATCTCTAATATGTTTATAATATAATGCTGCTTTATATTCATCTGTAGCTCTTGATCCATCATTACCATAAAGTTCGTTTGAAAAACTTGCCCAACCAGATTCTCCAATATGAATTGGTTTATCTATTCCCAAACTATCAAGGTAAGATTTAACACCTTTATACTGAGATATTGCATATTTTTTTGCTCGAAGCATTGCAGCATCAATTTTTTGTAAATCCGTTTCGTATTCTACAGTGTCGTTTATCCAATAAGCTGGCGCATAGTGTGTGTCATGAAAAGCATAAGTATGCATCGAAACATAATCTACTGCTTTAATTAATCTAACTAAATCTTCTTTATGATAAGCTTTATCTCCCCCACCCCAAGAAGCAAAATTATCAGAACTTGTTATCCATAAATCTTTAGGAAGCTCACCTTTTTTCTTTAAATTTTGCAAATGATCTACCCATTTTAAAATTACACCAGGTTGTACCCAATAACTCCAAGCCCAATGTACCATAGCTTCATTTCCAACAGCAAGAATTTTTACAATATCTGGATATTGGCTTGCTAATTCTACAGCTCGTTTTATTTCATTTGTGTTGGCTTCTAAATCTTCTCCTTCATGATTAGGATTATCAGTCCAAGCATTTTCACAATCTATCCAAGCTCCTAGCATTACATACATTTCGAAACTAGAATCTTCTTCCTTTAATTTTTTAATAGCTTTTAAAATATTAGCAGCATGTGGATATTTTTCTTGAACATTATAAGTCCTTAAAATTTTTATACCCATAGCAGAAAGAATCTTCAAATCCTCCTTTAATTCTTCAATTATCGGTTGAATATCTCTCGAGTTTTGGCGGTAACCTCCATACGATATCGCTAAATAATCTGGATTACCTAATATGTCTTTAGCAGTCATATTTTTTTGATCTTGCATAGATGCTTTTGTTTTCTTCTTTTGGTTGCACGATAATACAAATACCACTAAAGTAATCACAAGTATTATGTTGTATCGCTGTGTCATTAGTAACCTTTATTTCAGATAATGTCGAGTTATATTAACTTCTACCCTATCTACTTCACCAGTTCTTTGAAAAATCTTTGTGCTTGTATTTAGATCTAATATTAAACCATCAACCCTGTTAACTGATCCATCACTATGGAATACTTCTAAATAATTATCCTCTGCTATGTGATACATAATTGGAACTTGACAATGTGTAAAAGCTATTGAGTTCTTACTCAGTTCTATTTTTTTAGATTGTTGATGTACATCCACAAAATAAAATACTTTCGATTCTTTTAAGAACTTTTCAGCCCTCAATAAACAAGGATTGAAATGTAGTTTCCCTTTTTTAACAAAAACACCAAACTCTTTTATCTTTCTTAGAATATCTTCTTTTACTTGCCCAGTCATACCTGGTTGTTGTGCTCCTTTACCATAAGGAGTATGTGAATAAGGATCAGTTGGAAAAGCACCATATAATTTTGGTGATTTATGTACGCCAATACCTTCATTGATTTCATAAAAGTGCTCCAATAAGCGACCAACTATTTCGTCATTTTCGTTTGCTTCGATGGCTTTCAAACAACATTCCTCAACAGCTAATAATAATTTAGAAACCATATGCCAAAAAATAGATCCTAATCCTTCATAACCATAAAAAGTTCCTGAACGTCCAGTAAAGGATTTATGATTGAAAACATCTTCGAACAATTGAAGGACATCAGTTTCACTTTTAATTTTTAGTTCATCATAACTAGGCGATAATCCAGACAATGCTTCTTTTAAACTATCTGCATTGTTAAAATCACCATTAAAGTGATAATTCCCTTTTATATCTCTATTTATAATCTGGGTATTACCATCATCTAATAGCCTCGATAATAATTCTGAAGCTTCAACTCCAGATTTAGGAATGATGTTTTTCTCTGTGAATTTTGGTAGTTCTTTATTTGGATATAGCAAATAACTGTATTGATCGGGTCTGAACAATCCACTTTTTTTCATACTATCTAAGAGCTCTAAACATTTGGAAGATGATAAATGCCCTGAGCTCAATACTGCCACTTGCCCTTCTAACATTTCTTGTAAATAGCTTATTGAAATTTCAGTATCATCCGCTACTGTCATTATATTATACGCATGATACATTTTATCATCACGCTCATTAGCATTTATTGAATGCTCTAAAAATTCTAAGCTTACACGAACAAATTCTCGCAATTCACCAATATGGATAGTATCTTTTCGGCCTGAAAAAGCATCTGTATATATTTTATTTCTGTAGTTACTACCTGCTATACCTAAGCCGTCTAAAATTCTTTTTCGGTTGGTATTATCTATCTTTCCATTCAGTAAAGGTTTATTTATCTTGAAAGTTGAAAATACACTGTTGAAGAATTCATGTAACTCTTTAGATACTTCAATATTAATTTCTTCAGATTCATCTAATAAGTTAGAGAAAAAATTTAAGAAACGTCTTAGATAGTATAGCGTTACCATCGACACTCCATTACCAACTAATGCGTTATTGGCATCATTCCATTCTGGTCTTTGCGTGTTTAACCATATTCCTCCTTCAGGAATAAAATTTGATAGTTTTGCCAAAACTGTAGCTAGAATCTTTTCTACAAAATTGACTTTATGAATAAAATAATTTTCGTCTCGCAATAAGGCTCCGTCTGCACCGAATTCAGCACGCTTTTCACGGATTTTTTCATCTAATGTGTTATCAAAAACAATCGTATCCTTAGGATTCTTTAGAATATCTTCATACGACTTGATCTTGTAAGGAACGTTAGCATATACAAATAGGTCTTTATTAAAATTCTCAATTAATTTATTAGGATAATGGTCTTGAAATATTTCTAAAAACTTTAATAAATAAATGATTTGATGGTCGCCCCAATAACCAATATAAGACCAAGGATCATGCTCTTCAATAACCTCCCAATCAAATCCGTCTTTGGTAACTCTATATGGATTGTATCCTTCAAAAGTAGTTGCGTTCAAAAATTTATGAATCATACTCTCTATGAACTCAGGATACGAACAAGCTAGAGCTTCCCAATTTTGAAAAATATCACGCCAGTTACCTTCATAATCAAGAATTTTAGATCCATCGACTTCACTTCTTGTATTAATAGAAAATCTATTCCAAGGCCTACTAGGGTCACCATGACGACGACTAAACTTTAATGGCATGTATTCTAATGCCAATCGTCTAAAATTTTTATCATCGCTTTTATAAGCAATTTCTTTTAATTGTTGAAGTGAAAATATTTCAGGTAAATTAGCTAATATGGGTTCACTTGTTCGATGAACTTTTTTATTGGCTTTTGAAAGATAATTGTTGAAATCCCACTTTTCTATTTGATAATTATTATCAAATATTCCTCCACGCATTATATTAAATAATGCATTAGAGTAATGTCTACCATTTCGTCGTTTATCTGCTGTTAACTGAAAACCATCTGAAGCAGACACTAATTTAATAAGTCTTTGAGTGCCTAGATCAATATCTTTTATGACTTCGTTCCACAAATCATCTTCATGCTGTATTCTTTCTGAAATTACTGCTATTGAAGAAGGTCCTTGATTAACATTTGCAATAAGCATCCACCTTTTATCATCTCGCGCTTGCAACTCTATCTCTTCTGATACAAAATAAGCTCCTTTCTCAGCTTTTACATCTTCTTCTTGATTGATTTCTTCTCCTTTTCTAAAAGCATTCAATTGTAAAGAAGATAATAAGTATTTCGGATTATCTAAACCTAAAGACCAAGCTGTATTCGCTTTTAAAGCTTCGCTAGGTTCAGCTCTATCAACAATAATTGCACTCAATGCATAAATACCTAAACTTTTTTCACTTAATTCGCTTCTTTTGTATGCATCAACTAAATTACTTCTAATAGATTGTAAGTTAGTATCTACACCATAAGGCATAATATTCTGAATACCGTCTAAAAATTTTATGTTAGTAGGTATTTGGTTGTTATTTATTAAATGACTTGTTTTTACAAAACCAAATTCATTGCTTGAACTCCATTGGTAACGGAAAGTCAGTCCGAAGTCATGATTAATTTCTTCGAATAGTATCTTATTACCATAAACATTCTTATAGATATTTCTTGAGTAACTATAACTATTCGTATATCTTTCAGAAAAAGGTTCCCATACCTTCCATTCTTCACCAAGCTTTACTCGAAAGATAGATTTACTTCCAGTAATATCATATAATTCTGTAATCTTATCATCGGTATAATACGGAAATAGGGCATTATTTGAATCTTTTCTTCCTGCCGTTAGCCCACCATTACTAGAAATAAACATCCAGTGATTAGAATCACTCACAATGCTCATAAAAAATGGCCTCATAGCATCACAATTAGAAATCATGTAATACTGCTCATCTTCTATAATAACTAACTTTAGTTTAACTTCTTTACCAAAAGTTTTAATTTCTTCCATTATCATAAAGTGGTCGTTCCTTATCTAAAATTAATAAAGTCTAACTTCTAGTTTAAAAAGGTCGAACTATATGTCATATAATTCGACCCTTAAAACTAATTCAAATAAAATTTTATTGATATACTCTTACATAATCTATTTCCATAGATGATTCTGTAAATGTCGGATCTATATCTCCGCCAAGTGTACCGCCCATAGCTACATTAAGTATCAAGAAAAAGTCTTTGTTAAAAGGTAACGAGCCATCATTAGAAAGCGTTCCGTAAACTTCTCCATCAACTAGGAAAATAATTTCATCGGTTCTCCATTCTACCGCATAATCGTGAAATGCAGTCGTTACATCATTATAGTCAGTTGTTGAAACAACCCTAGCATCACCACCAAAATTATTTGGATCGTGTGTGGCACCTTGAATTCTATTTAAATCATTACCAACATGTTCCATAATATCTATTTCACCAGCAGCTGGCCAAGCATTTGTTTCAAAATCTGCACCTAATAGCCATAACGCTGGCCATGTACCACCACCTTCTGGTAATTTTGCTCTAATTTCAACTCTACCATAAGTAAACTCTTGCTTGCCTTGAGTTTTTACTCTAGCTGATGTATATGGAGCTACTGAATTACCAAAATCAAAGAAAATAACAAACCTATCCAAGCTAGGTGACGTTGCGCCACTAAAATCAAATGTTAATTGTTCCCAAGAATTTGCTACTGTAGTAGTTGCGTCAATTTCATGAAAATCGTTAGCATCAGCAGAATTTTCTAATTTTACCCTAACTGTTGCGCCAATTTTCGGCGACCAAGTTTTTACGCTAATAGTGTTATTAGTAGTTAAATCTAATGCTCCGCTTAAGTTAAAGAATGAGCCAGCCCAAACTTCAGAATTAACGCCTTTAATTAATTGCCCAACATTGGCTGTTACATTTTCTCCAGTAGCATCTGGGTTACTCACAGTTTGTGAAGTTGCACCTCCAAAGTTTTCAAACGTTGGTGCCGTTCCTTCAAAATCTTGAATTATTGATTGAGAATTCCCACCGGAATCTAATAACTCTATTTCATCAAAATAATAGGTATTATTAATTTCCTCTTCTACTTTAGCAGTTATTTTGAGAAAACCTCCTTCAACTTTAACATTATCTGAAGAGTTTGTATAACTCTGTTCCTCACCATTACCCCAGCCATTTTCGCCAGTACCGAGATCGTAATCCCATTTATTAGCATCTGGTGCTCCGTCAGTATCAAACTCATCTGACCAAACCAAATTATTAAATTGGGTAGCAAAAGGATCTGGTTCTGATACATCGTCGTTAGTTATAATAAACCACCAATCGAATTCACCATTTCCATCTGTTGTTCTTAAAATGAATTCATCATCTGGCTGACCTTCCCATTGAAAAAGTTCATATTGATGATTACCACCTGTATAATACCCAATAAAGCTTGTACCAGATAAACTAATAGTAATTACATCTTCAACTCCACTTAAAGACCAAGTACCAGAATAATCATCAAGTGGTAAGTTTTCAATATCTGCTCCATTTGCTGTACCTCCACTTGAACCTAGCTCATCAATTAAACCAGCACGTCCAAATACTGTTCCTGATGGGTCAACAGTAGGATCATCATTTTCACTATTTGTAATATGAGTAAACGTACCATCTTCATTAAAGATATAACGATCATCATACATACCTGCATCGGCTTTATCAAAAGCTCCAGCTGAGAACCATTCTCCTGGTATAGTACCAGCTGGTGGACCTAAACCAAAATGACCATTCACTTCTGCTTTAATTCTAAATGTTCTTGAGCCATCACCTATTAATCTATCTAATAACTCTTCTGGAGCTTCAAATAATGATAATACATCTACCTGAATCGTCTTACTTGAAGAATTTCCACCTGTTCCAAAGGCAATAACCTTTAACGTGTAAGTGTTTAAACCTGTTTCTGCAAAATTGTAAGAAATTTTACCTTGTTTTGCCTGTCTCACCTCATCGTTATATACAAAATGATATGCGAGTGCATTATCAGCTGAAACAGTAAAGTTGACTATTCCACTTCCATCTCCATTAGGGTTGCTTGCATCTTGACCAACAATATCAACATCAATTAGAAGATTAGTTGGTGCCACCAAACTACCTACAGAAAATTCATCGTCTTGGCAACTAGTTAAAGCTATTACTAAAGCAAATAAGCCAATTATATATTTAATTTTTTTCATAATCGTTATTTTTAATTGGTCAATGTATATTCATCAAAATAATATAGTGAGTCATCACCAGCATTACCAAAATCGAAGAATATTACAATCCTCACATAATCTCCGGCAGGAGCTCCACTAAAGTCATATACTAATTCCTCCCATTGATTTGCGACAGTAGAATTTAAATCAACTTCATGAGTAACACTTGCATCTTGATTCTCTAATTTTAATTTCACAACAGCTCCAACTTTTGGAGACCAAGTTTTAACAGCTATCTTACTATAGGTAGCTAAATCTAATGGCGAAGAAACTTCAAAGAAAGTTCCTGCCCACACTTCAGAACCATTAGTTTTAGTCAATCGAGCTACTTTTGATGTTGTATTTGCACCAGAAGCATCTGGATTATCAATTACATCTGTAGCTGCTATATTTCCAAATACTGTAAATGTTGGTGCTGCTCCTTCAAAATTTTCAAAGATTGAAGGTGGCACTCCACCTGAACTATTTACTAATTCAATTTCGTCAAAATAATATAGTGAGTCATCACCGGCATTACCAAAATCGAAGAATATTACAATCCTCACATAATCTCCGGCTGGAGCTCCACTAAAGTCATATACTAACTCTTCCCAAGCATTTGCTACAGTAGAGTTTAAATCAACTTCGTGTGTAACACTAGCGTCTTGATTCTCTAATTTTAACTTCACCACAGCTCCAACTTTTGGAGACCAGGTTTTAACAGCTATCTTACTATAAGTAGCTAAATCTAATGGCGAAGCAACTTCAAAGAAAGTACCTGCCCACACTTCAGAACCATTGGTTTTAGTTAATCGTGCTACTTTTGATGTTGTATTTGCACCAGAAGCATCTGGATTGTCAATTACATCTGTAGCAGCTATATTTCCAAATACCGTAAATGTTGGTGCTGTGCCTTCAAAATCTTCAACTTTTGATCTGGTTTCACCACCAGTTTGAACTATCTCTTGTCTTATATTATCAACATAGAAAGTCCAATCAGTACTACCATCACCTATAGTTCCAAAATCAAAGAATAAAACAATTTTTTGATATTCATTAGAAGTATCAATATCACTTAAGTCAAATTCAACTTCTTCCCAAGTACTATTACCAACTGTAGTAGCTTCTTTTTCAAAGAAAATACCTCCATCTGTTAGATTCTCTATTTTTAACAAGACTTTACCACCAGCTCTTGGAGACCATACATCTAACTTCATAAGTTTCTTAGAACTAAAGTCAATTGGAGTAGATGTGGTAATAACTGTACCAGCCCAAATTTCAGGTCCACCTTTTACAATCTTTCCTACTTTAGCTGAACTATTTCCATTTGTATCTGGATTATCTATAACTTCAGCTGAAGCACCTCCAAAACCAATAAAAGTACTTGCGTCAAAAGCTTCAAAATCTATTGGTAATTCAGTCGGAACATTTATTGTAATAGTGACAGTATCTTCTAGCGTTTCAACACCACCACTTAATGCAACTACTCTAATATCGAAATCGCCAACAGAAGGATATTCAAAACTAACAGTTTCACCAAGAGCTAATAATACTGGCTCATCATTTGGATCAGAAGGATTAAAGTAAACTTCAAATCCAGCTGCAAAATCTGCCGTAGCTGAAACATTTACCTGAAATGGATTAGAAGAATCTATTGTTGCCGTAACATCCAAATTTTCAGGAGCTCTAAACATAACAACTAATTCTTGAGTTGCTTCTGTCATTAATCCTGTTAGACCGAAAGCTTCAATTTTTACAGTGTAAGTACCTTCTACATAAATATGTTGTACACTTCCTTCTCTTTCTATCTCTGCTGGCTCTGTTGTACCATCACCAAAGTAGACTTTAAATAAGGTAGCCCCTTCTCCACTTGGTGTAATTGTTACTAAACCAGAATTATCTTGTTCTACTTCGAAAAGCGCTGCAACATTAGTTGGAGCTGTAGCACTATTTAAGAAGCCAAAATCATTATCATCTTCTTCACATCCCAATAAGGAAAGAAATAAGATAAATAAACCTATTGTATATTTTAATGTTTTCATATTATCTTGTATTAATATCCTGGGTTTTGCTGCCAGATATTACCAGCTAATTCAATTTCTATAGATGGAATTGGAAACAATTCGTGTTTACCAGTTTGAAAACCATCAATCTCTTGAGCAGCTCTACCAGTTCTTACCAAATCAAAGAAGTGATGTCCTTCCCCTACCAATTCTACTCTACGTTCATGATAAATTGCATCAATTAAATCTGCGCCTCCTGCAGTTTCGTCTGCCAAACCTGCTCTTGTTCTTACTCTGTTTAAATAAGTTTGTGCTGTTGCATCACCCAAACTACCTCTGGCATATGCTTCTGCAGCCATTAGTAATACATCTGCAAAACGTATGGCTCTATAATTATTAGGATTAGTTAAGTTTTGATCACCAGTATTAGCATCTCCTTGACGGGAAATGTACTTTCTGTTATAATAACCAGTATGCTCAAAGCCTTCTACATAAGTAGCTCCTGTGCTATTTGCCCATGCCTCAATATCTAAAATAGCAGTTTCAAATCTTAAATCACCTGCTTCAAATTCATCTACAACTTCTTGAGTAGGTACATTAAAGCTAAATCCTGATTCAAATAATGGTCCATTATAATTTCGTATACCATTAAACCCAACTGCAACATTCCCTTCACTACATTGTAGGCAGCCAAAACCAGCTCCTTCTTTATCTGTATATTGAATTTCGAAAACAGATTCAATATTATTCTCGTTATCATTCTCAAACATTGTGCTATAATCTGTTAATAGGTCATAAGGGCCAGCAATAACCTGATCTAAAACGGTTGCAGCTTCAGAAAATTTATCTTGGAATAAATAAGCTTTACCTAATAAAGCTTGAGCGGCTCCTTTTGTTACTCTCCCTACTTGAGACTGAGTAGCTGGTAAATTATTAGCTGCGAATTGTAAATCGGCTTCTATTTGAGCAAATACCTGTGCTTTAGGAGTTCTATCATAGCTTGTTTCTTCGCCAAACACTACTCTTCTATCTATTGGCATAGGTACGTCGCCAAACCATTTTACTAATTCAAAATAGTAGTAAGCTCTTAAAAATCTAGTTTCTGCCAAGACCTCACTTTTTCTAGGAAAATCAGTTTTATCTTGAAATTCCATAATAAAATTTGTTCTATTTACTCCACCATACATCCAATTCCAAATATCTCTCAGCTGCGCATTTACAGGAGTATGAATCATATCATCAACTTCCTGTATACCTGGCACATCGGTAGCACTCTCCCCACCAGCTAACGTATTATCAGAAGCGATTTCTCCCATCATTACCGCTAGATATGTTGACTGTAGCGGATCATAAGCTCCAATAAGAGCATCTTCATAATCTTCAGCAGTATTGAAAAAATTATCTGCACTTGGGTCAAAAGGTGCAACGTCTACATAATCATCACTACATGAAAATGAAAGCATAATGATCAAAATGAATGCGCTTAAATAGACTATTATTTTATTTTCTCTTTTCATGATTTAAAATTTAATATTAACACCAAATAAATATGTTCTTGGCACAGGGTAGAATCCTATATCAAAACCAGAACCGATTGGAGCACCTGATGATGCTGATGGATCATACCCATTATATTCAGTAAATGTATATAAGTTATTAACCGAAGCGTATATTCGAACATCTTCCAGGCCTAAAGCCTCTTTTAGCTTATCACCAATTGTGTATCCTAATTGTAGATTCTGAATTCTAACATATGAAGCATCTTCAACATAAAAATCAGAAAGCGCTGCATTTGAGTTACCGCCTGCAGTCACTCTATGAAATGTACTAGTACTAGCATCTCCTGTCCATCTACTTAAAAAACCAACCCTTCTGTTAGCATTAATTTGTTGACGTTCGTAATCTCTTATCATATCATTACCAACCGAAGCAAATGTGTAGACTTTAAAATCAAAATTCTTATAATCAAATCCAATATTTAAACCCATAGTTAGGTCTGGTATCGGATCTCCTATTTCAACTCTATCATCGGGGTCAATTATACCATCATTATTTATATCTACATATCGCAAATCTCCTGGTTCGGCATTTTGCTGTGCTGCATGAGCATCAACTTCAGATTGATTTTGGAATACTCCATTAGTTCTAAAACCAAAGAATGCCCCCATTGGAGATCCAACTTGCATTCTTGCTGGTCCTGGAATTTGACCTACTCCAAAATTACCGTCTTGTAGAAAATCTAAAGTGCTACTAACAGACAATACTTCATTTCTTAAAGCGGTTAAATTATAGCTTATATTAAATTTAAAATTATCTGAAAGCTGATCATTATAGGCAATTGAAAACTCAATACCTTCATTCTCTACAGATCCAGCATTTACAATAGGTGCAGAAGATCCTGGAGCCGATACGCCTGTTATACCAGCGATTGCGGGGGCTAACAACAAATCTTCTGTTTCTCTATTAAAATAGTCTAAAGTAATATCAATCTTATTATTTGCCAGCTTTGCATCTAAACCTATATCTAATGTCTTTTGTTTTTCCCATTTGATTTCAGGATTTGATATTCCTCCAATTGCAACACCATTAATTAGATCTTCGTTAAAAACATAAGTGCCTTCTCCATCTAGGAGTGATGTAAATCTATTGTTTGCAATTCTATCGTTACCAATTATACCGTAACTACCTCTTACTTTCAAGAAATTAATAGTGTTCCCTCCATCAATTAAAACTGCCCCAATAGATCCTGAAGGAAAATATCCGAATTTATTTTTAGGACCAAACTTAGTTGAGCCATCTCGACGAACTAAACCTGTAAATAGAATTTTTCCTTTATAATCATATAAGACTCTAGAAAAGTAAGATAATAGTCTCGCGTCAAATGTTTGCTGACCTCTTCTCAAGAATGGGTTTGGTGTTGGACTAGAGTCACTTGTTATTACAACATCATCAAGTCCACTACCTAATACATTGTTAAAACCTCCTCCTTCATACCAGCCCCTTTCTCTTAAAACAGAAGTACCTAACAATACAGTAACGTTATGATCTTCACTAAAGGTGTTTTTATAAGTAATGAAATTATCCCATGTATAATCGATAAAAGAACTTCTTGTTTGGTTAAAATCACTATCTTCATTTGCGAAAACACTACCACTATCATAATCAGTACTCGGTGAAAATTGTCTATAATTAACCAAAGCATAATTAAATTGAATGCGAGACTCTATGGTGAAGTTTTCTAAAAAATTATAGCTTAATCCACCAACCAAACTAATTCTATCGGTCTTTGTCTTATTAAATGTATTTTCTATCTGAGCTATTGGATTAATTACTTCATTACCTACTCCCCTAGCTATTGTAAAGTTTCCATTTGCGTCATATACACTGAATGTTGGCGGCATATTTAGTGCATTAAATAAAACCGAACCAATAGCATTCTCTAAAATGCCACTTTTATTCGCGTCAGTGTAAATAGCAGAACCATTGAATTTAAAATTCTTTAAGAAATCTAAATTATAATTAAACCTTGTACTAAAACGGTTAAAATTTGCTTTACTACCACCTACTATACCATCTTGTGTCAAAAAATTAGCACCATAACTATAGGAAGAGTTTTCACCCCCGCCGCTAAGAGTTAGACTATAATTAGATATTGGTGCTTTTTCAAAAACCTCATTTTGCCAATCTGTTCCTACACCTAATGAAGAAATATCAGTAAACCTTGGGGTTATTCCTCCAGCTGCATAAGATTCATTATTTATAACTGCATATTCGGTAGCATTTAAAACAGGTATTTTACGAGTGGTTTCCTGAAAACCAATATAAGTTGAAAATTCAAACTTAGGAGGCGAGCTTTTTCTACCTGTCTTTGTAGTAATTAAAATCACTCCATTTGCAGCTCTAACACCATATATACCTGCAGTAGCATCTTTTAAAACATTGATACTTTTAATATCTCCTGGATTCAATACACTAAGATCTTCAATAACATTGCCATCGACTAAAATCAGTGGTCTATTATCTCCATTGGTAGAAATACCTCTAATACTAATAGTAGAAGCGCTACCGGGAGAACCAGATTGTGAGGTAATATTTACACCAGGTACCTGCCCTTGCAATGCTTGCTCTACACGAGTGGGCTTTAAATTTTCAATGGTTTCTGCACTTACTACAGTAACTGCACCAGTAATTTCCTTTTTACGTTGGGTACCATAACCAACTACCACAACCTCATCTAAGGCTTGTGCATCTTCTTCTAATTGTACATTTATAGTCTTATTATCATTAATAACTATTTCTTGACTTGCAAAACCAATAAATGAAAATACTAAGATATCTCCTACGCTAACATTAGAGATAGTAAAATTACCATCAAAATCAGTTTCGGTACCAGAAGTAGTTCCTTTAATAATAATACTAACACCTGGCAACGGATTACCAGTTGGATCTTTAACGTTTCCATTAACATCAAATGTTTGCCCAAAGAGTAATGAGCTACACATCATGAAAATTAAAAATAGGGTTGTCTTCATATATAATATATTTGAGATCATAAATTTATCTTCAAATATTACGATATCCATAAAAAATACCTTTACAAAAAATATACATCGTAAAAATTTGCATTCTTTTTTATCACATTTACACTTTAATACCTATAATTTCTAAGGGAATAGAAAACAAAAAAAATATTATTTTAAATAAGAAAATAGCTAATTGTATAGGTATTGTTGAGGTAAAAAACTTAAATGTTGTATAGCTACAGGCTAAGAATGTAATTTGTTAAGTTTTCATTACTAGATAAATTCATTTTTTTTCGTAAACGATAGCGCTTAATTTCAACACTTCTTGATGAAATATTAAACATTGGTGCTATTTCTTTTGATGATAAATTCAAACGTAAATAAGCACATAATTTAAGATCGTTAGGAGAAAGGTTTGGGTGCAATTTTTTTATTTTTTTAAAGAACTCACTATCTGCATTGTTAAATGCTTCTTTGAAAAATTCCCAATTATCTTTATGGTTTAAACTTTTATCTATTATTTCAATAACTGATTTAGTATCATCTTTGTCATTAATACTAACCAATTCTTCTTTTATTTTAGTTAGCAATTCGTTCTTTTTAACAATACTCATGGTTGAAGCTGCTAGTTCTTTACTTTTATCTTTGTAATCCTTTTCAAGTTTTTCGTTCTTAATTCTAATTATTTCTTTTTCGTTTTGAGCTCTAGTTAACTCTAATTCTCTTTTATTCTTTTCAATAAGTTTTTGTTGTTCTTTCTGATAATATCTTTTGTAAACATTATGCATAAAAAATGAGAACAATATGATTCCTAACCCATATACCAATAGCATTAGATTTGAAATATGCCAAGGCTTTGCAATACTAAAATTATAAGTAGCAATATTATTTGAAACTTTACTCCCCACTTTCGCACGAACATTAAAAGTATATTTACCCGCTGGTAAGTTTTCGAAAAAAACAGATGATTCTTTTGACCAATCACTCCATTGATCATAAATCCCAAGCAATTTGAATTGATAATTAGTCTTTAAATATTTATTATAATCTGGCGTATAATAGGATATTCTAAGGTTATTCTCGTTGCTAATAAAATTACCTTCTTCATTTTTATTTATGAGGTAGTTCGTAGCACTATGATCTTTATTTGTACCACTCTCTATTTTGTCTATATATACCGAAAAATCTTTTACCAGTAACTTATCAGAACTCATTATAATATATCCTGAATTTGTGCCAATTAAGTATTGATCTGTATTGTTTAGGTTAATTATATTTTCGTATTCTATAACATCATTTCTTTCTTCATGCGTAATTGGTGTACTTTTAATTTTAGGCACATTCGCCAATTCTCCTGGAGAAACTACG
The DNA here is from genome assembly GCF_057837205.1 of Maritimimonas rapanae. Lineage (NCBI taxonomy): Bacteria > Pseudomonadati > Bacteroidota > Flavobacteriia > Flavobacteriales > Flavobacteriaceae > Maritimimonas > Maritimimonas rapanae. Next base: position 1,264,171 of record NZ_JBYQFI010000001.1, read on the forward strand.
GTTAACTTTGGTTTTGTAAATAGCCAAAAGCTATCTTTATTTTCATCGATTATAATTCTACCCGACATATAATCGTCTTCAGAATAAATACTACTTAAAACACTATCTTTTATAAATCTATCTTTATTCTTATCATATTTAAAAATTCCTTTTTTATAGGCATATAGCACATTGTTTTTATACTTTATAATTCCCGAATTAGCCCCTTTAAGCAAACTATCAATAGTGACATTTGTAGCATTGAAAAAAGTGCTATCTACTTTAACTTTAAAAATTCCTTTATACTCATGATTCACAAAAATAAAGTCGCCTAAAACTTCAAAATATCTTGCAGAATTTTCAAATCCATTGATCTTGTTTCTCAATCTCCAATTATTATTATATTTTTCTAAAATATAAAGACCATCATAATTACCTTGAATCAATAAATCTGGCTTTTGTCTTAATTTAGAAATATTCCAAGTTCCTTGAATATTAGAAATTTTATCTGCCTGATCAGCTTTAATCACATATGTTCCTTTATGATGACCACAAAACAGTTGATTATCAATAATCTTTAAACTCCATACCTGTCCTTGTAAATCATTAATTAATTTGAACTCTTTATTCTCTATAAGCGGTTTATAAAATAATCCTTGATTAGTCCCTAAATATAAATTTTCATTAAATACAGCAGAGGTATATACACTACCAAGAACTCCTTTTTCATCTTTATATATCTTTAATGGAGAATTAATATTGATATTACTAATGCCATTATTCAGAGCTAACCATAGATTATTTTCCACATCTTCAAAAACAGATAAAACAGTATTATTTAATAACCCATTATTTTGATTGATTTGATATAAAATTTCACCCTCTTGGTTAAAGTAGATTAGCCCGTTTGCAATTGTACCTAAAACAAAATTTTTATTTTTTGTCTGAATAGCATCATAAACACTCGCTTCTTTTAGTACAGTGTTAACTTGGCTATTCCAGTTTTCCAATTTTCCATTCTCATAATTATAAATACCTCTATTTCGAGTAACTATAAAATATCCAGAAGCTGATGAAAATATATTAACAACTTCATTATTCTTAACTATATCATCATTAATAAATAATACATCCTTGCCATTTTCAATTTTAAAGATTCCTTTATTTATTCTTTGAAAATAAATACTCTCACCTACTTTAAACATTTTAACTATTGTCTCCTCAGAATCAATAATATTTAAAGATTTATCTTGAGTGTTATAAATATAAATTCTGTTTAAAGATTGAAAAATTATAAAATCATCTATTCCAATAATCTCCCAGAATTCCTCATCCTCAATTAACTTTACGTCTAACTCCGTGGATAAGGATTTATATTCTAACTTCCCTAATTCACTTTTTTGCCAATAACCAAACTCCATATAACAGCCAGAATAAATCTTATCTCCAATAGCTGTTACTGACCTCATAATTGTCTCATTTGGTGAAGTGTATAAAGTCCAGTTTGCGCCATTATATTCTAATACACCTTCATTATTAGCCACATAAATTAATTTATCAGATGATTGGGTTATAGACCAATTTTGATTTTGAGCATTATAATCGGCTGGAGAAAAATTTTGAATAGGTGGTAACTCTTGTGCAAAAGCTAAAGCACATAAAAAACTAAATAAAAAGGAAGTTATTTTTTTATTTAAAATCACTTATGAAAAATATAGATATATCAGTATTACAATAATACAAATTATTAAACCAACAGATTTTGTATACTTCCATGGAGTTATGTCTACTTCTTTTGTGAATTTTTGGATATAGTCAATTTTTCTAGGATGTAATTTTCCAATAATCAACATTAAAATAACATTTAGAACAAATAAAATAGCCATTATATGTAAAAAATGAGGATAATTATCCTCTCCTATTATATAGGGCTTTAATATAAACTGACTGATAATATAAAGGACTGATCCAGAAATAATGCCAATTTTAGCCGCTATAGCTGGTACTCTTTTTGTTAAATAACCTACAACTATTATAGTTAATATAGGAATGCTATAAATACCATTAGCTTCTTGTAGGTAACCAAATAATCCTTCAGAAGCATAAACTAATAAAGGAGCAATAAACATTGAGATTAAAGCTAATGTTATACCAAAAGTCTTACCAGCCTTAACAATAGTTTTCTCATTTGCATTTTTATTAAAGTATTCTTTATAAATATCAATTCCAAAAAGGGTTACTGAACTATTTAATGCACTATTAAATGAACTTAAAATTGCTCCAAAAAGAACAGCTGCAAAAAAACCAATTAACGAAGCAGGTAACACCTTATTTACTAACATAGGGTATGCTTGATCTGGATTTTCTAAATTTCCATTGAAAATGTGAAATGCAATTATGCCTGGCAACACAACAATAATTGGTCCTAATATTTTTATAAATGACGCTAGTAAAAGCCCTTTTTGCCCTTCTTTTAAATTCTTTGCGGCTAATGCTCTTTGAATAATTGCCTGATTAGTTCCCCAATAAAACAATTGTACTAGCATCATTCCTGTAAAAATTGTGGAAAATGGCACTGAGGCACTATTAGTCCCAATAGAATTAAACTTTTCTGGGTGAGACTTAAAAAGTGTAAAAGCACCCTCAATAAGATTACCATCTCCAATCATTATTAGACCAAATATTGGTATCATTAGACCACCAATTAACAAGCCAATTGCATTAATGGTGTCAGATACTGCCACGGCTTTTAATCCGCCAAAAATAGCATATATTGAACCTATTATTCCGATCCCCCAGACACATATCCATAAAGCTGTATTTTCTGAAACTCCTAACAATTCTGGTATATTAAACATAGTGCTAATTGCTATTGAACCTGAATATAAAACAGTAGGTAAAAGAATTACAGCATAACCAGTTAAAAATAAACCTGATGTGATTGCTTTAGTAGTTCTATCGTATCTTCGCTCTAAAAACTGAGGTATTGTTGTTAATCCGCCTTTTAAATATTTTGGCAATAAAAAAACAGCTGTAACAACCATGGCTACCGCTGCAAGGGTTTCCCAAGCCATGACTAATATTCCTTCTCGAAAGGATGCTCCATTTAAACCAACAATTTGTTCAGTTGATAGGTTAGTTAATAATAAAGAACCAGCAATAACTCCAGCAGTTAAGCTCCTACCTCCTAAAAAATAACCATCAGATGTATTTTCATCTGTTTTACGAGTTGATAAATAGGAAATTACAGCAACCAAAAGCGTAAAGCCAATAAAAGAAAATATAGCTAACATAAATAGATTTTGATGTCAAAATACTACAATTGATTAATACAAAAAATATAACGCTATATAATTTTATATTATGATGAGAAAAAGCTTTTGAGCTAACTAAATTAGTTAAACCAAAAACTGAAATAGGTCAGGCTTATTATTTAAATAATCGCCAAAAAAGTTATGTGCTTTCATTCGTTCTAATAAAGGCTCAATGTCAGCTTCATTTTTGAGTTCAATACCTACTACTGCAGGAGCTTGCTCTCTACTTGATTTTTTGGTATACTCAAAATGAGTAATATCGTCATTAGGGCCTAAAATTTCAGCCACAAATTCTTTTAATGCTCCTGCTCGTTGAGGGAATCGAATTATAAAATAATGCTTTAAGTTGGCATATAGCAACGCGCGTTCTTTGATCTCTGCTGTTCGTGTAATATCATTATTACTTCCGCTAACTATGCATACCACATTTTTCCCTTTAATCTTATCAGCATATTGATCTAATGCTGCTAAGGTCAAAGCTCCAGCAGGTTCTACAACAACTGCATCTCTATTGTATAGATCAAGTATAGTTTGGCAAACTTTTCCTTCAGGTACTATAACCATAGCATCTAAATTCTCTTTGCAAATAGGAAAAGTTAAATCACCTACTTGTTGCACCGCTGCCCCGTCAATAAATTTTTCTATCTTCTCCAATCGAACTACTTTATTATTTTCTATTGCCATTTTCATGGAAGGTGCTCCTGCTGGCTCTACACCAATTATCTTTGTTTGTGGTGAAAGTATTTTAAAGACACTAGATAATCCCGATGCGAGACCGCCTCCACCCACAGGAACAAAAACATAGTCAATTGATTGTTCGATCTGGTCTAAAATCTCTAATCCTACTGTCGCCTGGCCTTCTATAATTTTTTCATCATTGAAAGGATGCACAAATACTTTCGATGATCTTTCACAAGCTTCTATAGCAGCTTTATAGGCATCATCAAATGTATCTCCTATTAACTCTATAGTAACATAGTTTCCACCAAACATTTTAACTTGTTCTACTTTTTGTTTTGGCGTTGGTACAGGCATAAATATAGTACCATAAATCTGTAATTTTTTACATGAGTAGGCAACACCCTGTGCATGATTTCCGGCACTAGCACAAACAATACCGCACAACCTTTCTTCTTCTGTTAAAGAACTGATCTTATTATAAGCGCCACGAATCTTATACGATCGTACTTGTTGCAAATCTTCACGCTTTAAATAAACATTTGCATCAAAAAGATTTGAATAGGTTAAACTTTTCATTAATGGCGTTACTGCTGCCACATTTTTTAATGTAACTGCTGCATTCCTAACTTCACCTAATTCAGGTAAATATGTTTGCGTAATATTCATTACATTAAGCCAATACGGCTTCCTCTTTTTCTTGTGTTTTTACTACTTTCATTGCTGTCATAGCTGCTCTTAATACCTTACCTGTTTTTTCAATTGGATGATTGCGTATTGCATCATTAACAGCTATCAATTCTAAATTATCAACTCCATGTGTATCAGCAAAAGATTCACCAATAACTTTAGCAGATACTGAATCCATAAAATCTTCTAACAAAGGTTTGGCAGCATGGTCGAATAAATAACAACCATATTCTGCTGTGTCAGAAATAATGCGATTCATTTCAAATAACTTCTTTCTAGCTACTGTATTTGCTATTAATGGAAGTTCATGTAAAGACTCATAATAAGCAGATTCTTCTATAATGCCTGACGAAACCATTGTATCAAATGCTAATTCAACACCAGCTCTAACAAATGCAATCATTAAAACACCATTATCGAAATATTCTTGTTCAGAAATCGGATTTGAGGTAGCACTTGTTTTCTCAAACATCGTTTCACCGGTTTCAGCTCTCCATTTTAATAAATTGGCATCATCATTTGCCCAATCTTGCATCATAGTTTTTGAAAAATGACCAGACATAATATCATCCATATGTTTTTCAAACAAAGGTTTCAAGATCACTTTTAAATCTTCTGATAAATTATAAGCCTTAATTTTAGAAGGATTTGACAAACGATCCATCATATTGGTAATACCTCCATGTTTAAGCGCTTCTGTAATAGTTTCCCAGCCATATTGGATTAACTTAACTGCATAATTCGCATCGATACCCTCTTCTATCATCTTATTAAACGATAAAATAGAAGCTGTCTGTAACACACCACATAAAATAGTCTGCTCTCCCATTAAATCACTCTTCACTTCGGCCACAAAGGAAGATTCTAATACACCTGCTCTATGACCACCTGTTGCTACTGCATATGCTTTAGCCTGTGCCCATCCCTTTTCTTCAGGGTCATTATCAGGATGAACAGCAATTAATGTCGGAACTCCAAATCCACGTAAATATTCCTCTCGTACTTCAGAACCAGGACATTTTGGGGCTACCATAATAACAGTAATATCTTCTCTAATTTGCATCCCTTCTTCAACAATATTGAAACCATGTGAATACGATAACGTAGATCCATGCTTCATAAGCGGCATTACAGTTTCAACAACATTGGTATGTTGCTTATCTGGCGTTAGATTTAACACCAAATCTGCTTCTGGTATTAATTCATTATAAGTGCCTACCGTAAAATTATTTGAGGTCGCATTTTTATAAGATGCCCGTTGCTCGCTAATTGCCTTTTCACGCAAAGCATAAGAGATATCGAGGCCTGAATCTCTCATATTCAACCCTTGGTTTAAGCCTTGAGCTCCGCAACCAATAATGACTATTTTTTTACCAAGTAGCGCGTTTACGCCATCTTCAAATTCTGAAGATTCCATAAACCTACATTTTGATAATTGATTTAATTTTTGTCCTAATGAAAGTGTATTAAAATAATTTGTCATATTTTCTAACTTATAATTCTTGTAATAATTCTGAAATTGCCATTTTTTCACGTGTAACGGCGATTCGTCCTGAACGAACGAATTGCATTAAACCATAAGGTTTTAGTCTATCATATAATTTGTCTACATGTTCTTTTGAACCTGATGTTTCTATCACAAAGAAATCTTCGGTAATTGTAACAATATTTGCTTGCCTAAACTTTAATTTTCTTTGAATAAGCTCGTCGTACAAATGTTCTGTAGATATCTTGAATAATGCCGATTCTTGAAATACCGTTTCAGCATCAGTATGATAGTAGGCACGAATAACTTCTATCTGCTTTTCGAGCTGCGTAACTATCTTTTTTACTTGTGTTTCTGTCATCTTGGCAACAATAACAAAGCGGTTCACATCTTCAATCTCTGAGCGTGACGTTGTCAAACTTTCAACATTGATATGTCTTTTTAGAAAAATAGATGAAACTCTATTTAATAATCCAACATTGTTTTCTGTATAAATTGAAACTGTAAATATTTTTTCTTCCTCCATCGTTATTAACTTAATCTTATATCTGAAACAGATGCCCCACTTGGAATCATCGGAAATACATTATCCTCTTTTTCAACACAAACCTCCAAGAAATACGCGTCTTTTGAAGCTATCATTTCTTGAACTGCATTTGCTAATTCTTCTCTTTTGGTCACTCGTTTAGCATCTATATGATATCCTTTGGCTATTGTTACAAAATCTGGGTTTGTCATCTCGGTCGAAGCATAACGCTTGTCGAAGAATAATTGCTGCCATTGACGAACCATACCCAAAAACTCATTGTTCAATACAACAATTTTTACTGGTGTTTTAGTTTGAAAAATAGTTCCCAACTCTTGAATGGTCATTTGATACCCACCATCTCCAATGATGGCTATTACCTCTCTCTCTAGAGCTCCCATTTTAGCACCAATAGCTGCTGGAAGTGCAAATCCCATGGTACCTAACCCACCTGAAGTGATATTACTTTTACTTTTATTAAATTTAGCATAGCGACAAGCTATCATCTGATGTTGACCAACATCAGAGACAATAATAGCATCTCCATTGGAAGCTTTATTTATTTCTTTTATTACCTCACCCATCGTCAATCCATCTTTTTCAGGATATAAATCATCTTCTATAACCGCTTCATATTCTATTTCGTCGTGTTTTTTAAACTCATCTAACCAATTAGGGTGAGAATTAGAATTTACCAGTGGCATAATTGCTGCCAATGTTTCTTTTACATCACCTAAGACAGCCACATCAGTCTTTACATTTTTATCTACCTCCGCAGGATCAATCTCAAAATGAATAATCTTTGCTTGTTTTGCGTATGTATTCAGATCGCCCGTAACACGGTCGTCAAAACGCATTCCGATAGCGATTAACACATCACACTCATTGGTCAATTTATTTGGCCCATAATTACCGTGCATGCCTACCATACCAACATTTAAAGGATGTTCTGTAGGTAAGGCTGATAATCCTAAAATAGTCCATGCTGAAGGAATACCTGTTTTTTCAATAAAGGTCTTAAATTCAGATTCAGCTTCCCCTAAAATAACACCTTGTCCAAAAACAATTAGTGGTTTTTTAGCTGAATTAATAATATCAGCAGCAACTTCAATTTGTTTAGTGTCTACCTTAGGTTTCGGCTTATAGCTGCGCACTTCTTTACACTTCTTATATTCAAAATCTAAGGTTTCAAATTGTGCGTTTTTGGTAATATCTACTAATACAGGTCCTGGCCTACCAGAACGTGCTATATAAAATGCTTTTGCCAAAATTTCAGGAATTTCTGAAGCTTTAGTAACTTGATAGTTCCATTTGGTGACAGGCATTGAAATACCGATAATATCTGTTTCCTGAAAGGCATCTGATCCTAACAAATGTCTAGGTACCTGCCCAGTAATACACACCATAGGTGTTGAATCTATCTGGGCATCAGCTATACCTGTAACTAGATTTGTTGCTCCTGGGCCCGAGGTTGCCATAGCTACTCCGACTTTTCCAGTAGCTCTTGCAAAACCTTGAGCAGCATGCGTAGCCCCTTGTTCATGTCGTGTCAATACATGATGCAGTTTATCTTGGTACTTATATAGTTCGTCATAGATAGGCATAATAGCACCACCTGGGTATCCATAGATCAAATCGACACCTTCTTCTAAAAGGCTTCTAATAACAGCCTCAGCGCCTGAGATCTTATTTTCTTCTTTGGTTACAGATTTTTCTAATGTTACCGTATGTATTTTCATCTACTCTTTTACTTTACGGATTCCTACTAAACTAGAAATTATAGTTGTTTTAAAATTCATCAGTTACACATCCTTGTGATGCAGTTGATACTGTTTTTGCATACTTATATAAAACTCCTCTTTTAACCTTCAAGTCAGGAGCCTTCCATTGTACTTTTCTTTTAGCTAATTCTTCTTCTGAAACCTCTAAAGTCAATGTGTTTTCTTTGGCATCAATTGTAATAATATCACCATCTTGAACTAAAGCAATGGCTCCGCCTTCTTGAGCTTCAGGAGTGATATGCCCAACTACAAAACCATGGGTTCCGCCAGAAAATCTTCCATCTGTAATTAGAGCTACCTCATTACCCAAACCAGCTCCCATAATGGCAGATGTTGGTTTTAACATTTCGGGCATACCTGGGCCTCCTTTAGGACCTTCATATCTAATAACAACAACATCTCCTTTTTCAACCTTTTCGTTTCTAATACCATCATTGGTTGCGAACTCTCCATCAAATACTTTCGCTTTTCCTCGAAACAATAATCCCTCTTTACCTGTGATCTTTGCAACTGCCCCTTCTTTAGCTAAATTGCCATAAAGCATTCTTAAATGACCAGTTTTTTTAATCGGTTTTTCTAAAGGTTTTATTACTTGCTGACCTTCTGTAAGGTCAGAGACCTCAGCCAAATTTTCAGCTAATGTTTTTCCGGTAACTGTTAAACAATCTCCATGCAATAATCCCTTTTTTAATAAATACTTCAGTACAGCAGGAACACCGCCTACACGATGCACATCCTCCATCAAATACTTCCCACTAGGCTTTAAATCCGCCAAAAATGGTGTTTCATCTGAAATACGCTGAAAGTCTTTTAAAGTGAAAACAACATTAGCGGCCTTTGCAATTGCCAAAAAGTGTAATACAGCATTTGTAGAGCCTCCCATTATAGTTACTAATCGAATAGCATTTTCAAATGATTTTTTTGTAACTATATCTGATGGTTTGATATCATGCTCTAAAAGATATTCTAAAGCTTTTCCAGCTTGAATACACTCACCCTCTTTATCTTTTCCTAATGCCGGATTCGAAGAATTATATGGTAAACTCATCCCTAATGCTTCAATGGCTGAAGCCATAGTATTAGCCGTATACATACCGCCGCATGCTCCAGCTCCGGGGCAAGCATTTTGAATAACACTCTTATATTCTTTTTCATCAATTTTTCCAGCTACTTTTTCACCCCAGGCTTCAAAAGCAGATACTACGTCTAACTTTTTTCCATTGTGACATCCAGAAGCTATAGTGCCCCCATAAACTAGTACTGAAGGTCTATTTAAGCGCAACATCGCCATTAAAGCTCCTGGCATATTCTTATCACATCCAACCACAGTTACCAATCCATCATAGCTCATGGCCTGTACAACTGTTTCCATAGAATCAGCTATGATATCGCGAGAAGGTAGTGAAAAACGCATGCCCGGTGTTCCCATAGAAATACCATCACTAACACCAATGGTGTTAAAGATAAGACCTACTAAATTAGTTTCTTCAATTCCTTTTTTTACCAACTTAGCAAGATCATTTAAATGCATATTACATGGATTACCTTCGTAGCCCGTACTGGCAATACCTATTAATGGCTTTTTAAAGTCATCATCAGTTAAACCAATGGCATGTAGCATCGCCTGCGCAGCTGGCTGCGTAGGGTCTTGAGTAACTGTTTTACTATACTTATTTAAAGGCATCTTAATTTGCTTTATTCTTACGTTAACTCAACTTTTCTTCTTTAAAATATTTCACATTTCAATTTATATTTCGAAATTATTACTTTACTGATTTCGAATCTTTTAAAAAAATATGTCTCAATGAAACCTAATATAATTGTATAATATTTAATATATTAATTATCAATTATTTATGAATAATTATTTATGATATTCATTCAATAAAAAAAAAGCCTATATCTAATTTTGATATAGGCTTTTCTATTATAATAGTATTATCCTATATCAAATCGGTGGTGAAATGATAATGACAAGAATGCATATAATAATGACCCGTTTGTACATATATTAAAATATAAAAGCCTTCCCAAATTTGGGAAGGCTTTAAAAATTATCTTTTAATTTTAAATTACATTCCCTTATCCTTGTGATATAATCACAATGACAATTATTGAAATGGTATTTAAAATTTGTTTTTTCATTTTGCTACACAAATATTTAAAATTTATTTTTACTTATCCTAATAGTTTATTAAAAAATTAAATTATTGTGGACTGGCCAATATGAATATTTTGAAAATTCATATTACTATCTTCTGGGTTATCTATATAATCAGCAATAAAATCTCCTACTTTTTCTGTAGTAACATTATCAAAAAGAGGGTTGATATCTGGGGTACTAATCTTTAATGCTAGAGATTTTTCAACACCTGTACGAATCGTATCAGCTTCATCTATTAAATCAAAATGTTCTAATAATAATGCTACCGAAAGTATCGAAGCAATTGGATTTGCAATTCCTTTTCCTTTAGCCTGAGGATATGACCCATGGATAGGCTCAAACAAAGCATACTTATCTCCTATAGATGCAGAAGCCAGTAAGCCAATAGAGCCACCAATCACACTACCTTCATCGGAAATAATATCACCAAACATATTTTCGGTTAAAATCACATCAAATTGAGAAGGGTTTAGAATAATCTGCATCGCTGCATTATCTACAAATAAAAATTCTAAGTTCACTTTAGGATATTGCTTGGCTATTTTAGTCACAACTTTTCGCCATAAGCGAGATGACTCTAATACATTGGCTTTATCTACCAATGTTACTTTTTTTCGTCTGTTTAAAGCAGCTTTAAAGGCGAGATGTGTAATTCGTTCAATTTCAAAATCGCTATACTCACAAAGGTCTGATGCTGTTTTACCATCTTTGCTTAAATTTTTCTCTCCAAAGTAGATACCACCCGTTAATTCTCTATAAATCGTGAAATCTGTATCTTTTATAATTTCTTTCTTTAACGGGGATTTATCTAATAGGTCGTCATACGCTTTTACAGGGCGAATATTAGCATAGAGTCCTAATGATTTTCTCAACTGCAAGAGACCTTGCTCTGGTCTAATTTTAGCTGACGGATCATTATCATATTTAGGATCACCAATTGCTCCAAACAATACGGCATCAGCATTGTAGCATATGTCTAAAGTTTCTTTTGGTAGTGGTTCACCCGTTTTATCAATGGCGATGGCACCAACCAAAGCTTCTTTATAAATAAATGTATGGTCATACTTATAAGCAATAGCATCCAATACTTTTTTAGCCTGTTCAGTTACTTCGGGACCAATACCATCTCCTGATAATATTGCAATATTTAATCTCATATTTTTATAATTCATTTACCTTTTCAAAGGCTACTATTTTATTTTTTTTACTAACTAAAAAGTCTATATCATCATAACCATTAAGTAGGCATAGTTTTTTGTACATATCAATTTCAAACTTTTCGGCGATTGGTTTGCCAACTACCATTAAAGTTTGGTTTTCAAGATCAATATCAAATTGTGTCGTTGGGTTTTCAATTACAAGAGTTAAAAGTGTTTTTAAACAATCATCCGAAACCTGTATAGGCAGCAAACCATTATTCAGTGCGTTACCTCTAAAAATATCGGCAAAGAAACTACTGACAACTACCTTAAATCCGTAACCAGCTAAAGCCCAAGCTGCATGTTCTCTGCTTGAACCACATCCAAAATTGTTGCCAGCGACTAATATGCTTCCTCTATAATTCTTATCATTTAAAATAAACTCAGTATTTATACTACCATCTTTAAAATAGCGCCAATCTTTAAAAAGATTATCACCAAATCCTTGTTTATCTGTCGCTTTTAAAAAACGGGCAGGAATAATCTGATCTGTATCTATATTTTCTATTGGTAAAGGTACTGCCGTAGAAGTAAACCGATTAAATTTATCCATAGTTACACTAGTTCTAATGATTTTACTTCTTGTGTAATGTCAATTATTTTGCCAGCAACAGCTGTAGCAGCCGCTACTAAAGGGCTTGCCAATATGGTTCTTGATCCTTGCCCCTGACGTCCTTCAAAATTTCTGTTAGATGTAGACACACAGTATTCATCTTGAGGTATTTTGTCATCATTCATAGCCAAGCATGCGGAACAACCCGGTTGGCGAAGTTCAAAACCAGCGGCTTCAAAAATTTCTTGCAGGCCTTCATCTTTAATTTGTTTAGCTACTTGTCGAGAACCAGGAACTAACCAAGCGTTTACATTTGAAGCTTTTTGCTTACCTTTTATATAGCCTGCAGCTATTCTAAAATCTTCAATTCTAGAGTTCGTACAACTTCCTATAAATACATAATTGATAGGCTTATCTAAAAGCAATTCTCCTTTTTCAAAACCCATATAAGCTAAAGATTTCTCGAAGGAAGGATCATTTTTAAAAGGAATCGATTCATTGATCTTAATACCCATTCCTGGATTGGTACCATAAGTAATCATAGGTGCAATATCATCAGCTTCAAAATGATATTCTTGATCAAAGATAGCATCTGCATCAGATTTTAATGTTTCCCAATATGCTACCTTTTCGTCAAACTCTTTTCCTTTAGGGGCAAACTTACTCCCTCTTACATACTCAAAAGTAGTTTGATCTGGGGCAATCATCCCGCCTCGAGCGCCCATTTCTATGCTCATATTACATACAGTCATCCGACCTTCCATTGACATTTCCTCAAATACATTACCAGCATATTCACAGAAATACCCAGTACCAGAATTTGTACCCAACTTACTTATAATATATAGAATTACGTCTTTAGGAAGTACTCCTTTATTTAATTTACCATTAACGTTTACACGCAATTTCTTTGGCTTTTTTAGCAATAAACATTGACTTGCAAAAACTTGAGCTACCTGGCTGGTTCCTATACCGAAGGCAATGGTTCCAAAAGCTCCATGAGTCGACGTGTGACTATCACCGCAAACCATAGTCATCCCCGGTTGCGTAATACCTAATTCAGGAGCCATTACATGTACAATACCATTGTACTTATGTCCTAATCCGTAAAGGGTAATATTATTTTTTTTACAATTTTCAGTTAATTTCTTAAGTTGATTTTTAGATAGTTCGTCTTTAACTGGAAGATGTTGATCGATAGTAGGTGTGTTATGATCTGCAGTGGCAACTATTTTATCTGGCTTGAAAATAGGAATATTACGTTCTTCTAATTCGGCAAAAGCCTGTGGACTCGTAACTTCATGTATCAGATGCTTATCGATGTATAAAATAGAGGGGCCATTTTCTATAGTATCTACTACATGGGCATCCCAAACTTTGTCAAATAATGTCTTAGCCATTTATGCAAAAATTGTAGTTCCTACATCACTTGTACGAAGAATAACATGTAAATCGTCATCCTTTATTTCCTTTTTCTTGTCAGCGAAACTCAAAAAAGTCTTGTATACTTTATCTAGCTGAAGTTTTGTTAACTCATAGCCGATTTTCTTTGCCCGATATGCTAATGCAGCTCTTCCGCTTCTAGCTGTTAAAACTATAGAAGATTCGTTAACACCTACATCATTAGGATCAATAATCTCATACGTTTCTCTGTTCTTTATAACACCATCTTGGTGAATACCTGAACTATGAGCAAAGGCATTTGCACCTACAATTGCTTTATTTGGTTGCACAGGCATACCCATACTTTCAGACACCAAAAGACTTGTGTCATATAATAAATGCGTGTTGATACTCGTATCTAAGTTTAAATAAGGATGTTGACGTAAGATCATAACTACTTCCTCTAGAGAAGTATTACCTGCGCGTTCACCTACACCATTTATAGTACACTCTATTTGTCTAGCTCCATTCATAACGCCTGAAACTGAATTTGCCGTTGCTAACCCTAAATCGTTATGGCAGTGGCATGAAAGTATTGCCTTCTCTATACCTTTTACATTTTCTTTAAGATACTTCATTTTGGCACCATATTCTTCGGGTAAACAGTATCCAGTTGTATCAGGAATATTCAAAACAGTTGCACCAGCTTTTATCACTCCTTCACAAACTCTAGCCAAAAACTCATTATCGGTTCTACCAGCATCTTCAGCATAAAATTCAACATCTTCAACAAACGATTTCGCATAGCTAACCGCTCTTACAGCTCTCTCAATAATTTGATCTTTCGACGCGTTAAATTTATATTTTATATGAGAGTCTGATGTTCCAATTCCTGTATGAATTCTAGGTTTCGCTGCCCTTTTAATAGCTTCTGCAGCTACTTCTATATCTTTTTCGACTGCTCTGGTAAGTCCACAAACCGTAGCATTTTTTACAACCTTAGAAATTTCTTCTACGGCTTTAAAATCACCTGGGCTCGAAATTGGAAATCCAGCTTCTATAACGTCAACACCGAGTTCATCTAAACGGCGTGCGATAGTAAGTTTTTGCTCTGTGTTTAATTTACATCCTGGCACCTGCTCACCATCACGTAAAGTAGTGTCGAAAATCTGAACTTTATCTTTAGTCATTAATTATTTCTTTTATTAAAAGCAAATTTATACTTTGGCTATACGTCGTGCTTAATATTTTAAATAAGTATTACGATGCTTAATGTTATATAAGTAGATTTAAAAAATTGAAATAGAGCTATTTATACATTAGTTTTTTACAATGACTAATTCACAAAAAGATAATTTATTTGTTTTAATAAAGTCGCTTTCTAAGTCAGAAAAGAGACAATTTAAACTATATGCCGGTAGATTAGAAGGAAATACGAATTCGAAATTTATTGCCCTATTCAACGTACTTGATAAACTTCATAAATATAATGAGACTACTATTCTAGCTACCAATATTGTAAAAAAGGCACAGCTTTCTAATTTAAAGGCGCACTTATATAAGCAAATATTAATTAGCTTACGTTTAAACCCTTCACATCAAAATATTCGAATTCAAATTCGAGAACAACTTGATTTCGCCACTATTTTATATCATAAAGGTTTATATAAACAGAGTTTAAAAATATTAGATAAGGCCAAAAATATTGCCCTAGAAAACGAAGAAAAAAACATTGCTTATGAAGTAGTTGAATTAGAGAAAGTCATTGAATCACAATATATAACCAGAAGTATTAGTGGCCGAGCTGATGAACTTACGATACAGGCGAAAGAGCTCAGTATGAATAATGTTATAACAAGTAAACTATCAAATTTATCATTACAACTTTATGGAATACTTCTAAAAACAGGCTATGTGAGAAATGATGAAGAACATACTATCGTTAGTAATTATTTCAAAGCTCGAATGCCAAAATATAAAATTAGTAATCTTGGCTTTAGAGAGAAGTTATGGTTATACAAATCACATTTATGGTACAGTTTTTTAGTACATGATTTTGTTAATGCCTATAAATATGCAAATAAATGGGTAGAATTATTTTATAAGCGACCGACTATGATTTCTTTAAATCCAGTATTTTTCTTAAAAGGAAATCATTATTTATTAGAGTCACTCTTCTTGTTAAGACATCATACAAAGTTTAAGCAATCTTTAGAAAATCTTGAAGGGGTTATTTCTTCTAAATCATTCCCAAACAATGATAATATTGAAGTATTGACTTTCTTGTATATTTACAATAATAAGCTGAATTTGCACTTTATGGAAGGTGCTTTCGAAAAAGGAATACCTTTAGTAGATGATATCCTATCAAAGATAAAGTTGTTAAAGCCTAGAATAGACGAGCATCACATAATGCTATTTTACTATAAAATAGCTAGTCTTTATTTTGGTGCAGAACAATACAAAAAGAGTATTGAATATTTGACAAAAATTATAGAAAATAAATCATTACAAGTTCGTGAAGATTTGATGTGTTTTTCAAGAATATTAAATTTAATAGCACATTATGAAGCTGGTTTAGATTATAGCTTAGAATTACAGTTAAAAAGTACCTATAAATTTTTAATTAAAATGAATGACTTACATGAAGTACAAAAAGAAGTTATTAATTTTTTGAAAGAACTAGGCAACATCTATCCACATAATATTAATAAAGAATTCAAAAAATTACACAAGCGTTTAAAAGTGTTAGAAGATCATCCTTATGAACGTCGTGCCTTTCTATATCTCGATATTATCTCTTGGCTAGAGAGTAAGGTTGAACATAGACCTGTTTCTGAAATTATCCATGAAAAGTTTATAAAGCAAAAACGATAGCTGACGAATGCAAAATTCTTTTTTGCAAATCAGTATAAAAAGATTAAATAAATTAATTTAACCTAAAATAACTTTATACATTTGCCATATGCAAGTAGATAAATATAATAACAACATATTCATCTTCCCCTTTTCTTTAGGGGTTATTTCTACTGGTATTACCCTACGGGGTTAATACATTATTACATACAATTCGCATCTATTTTTTCTGTTAATCAATTAAATTTTAATCATTATAAATTCATTTTAAAAAAATGAAAGTTCTAAAATTCGGAGGGACATCAGTAGGTTCAGCTAAAAGCATCACATCAGTAATAAATATTGTTAAAAAAAATAATAATACAACGAAACAAGTTGTAGTTGTTTCTGCTTTTTCAGGAGTAACAAATGCATTATTAGATGGTATTAGCGAAATCATAAAAAAAGAGAAAACCTTTAAAGAAGTAAGTAAAAAAATTGTTAATAGGCATCTTGAAGTTATAAATGAACTAATTGATAATATAACCATTAAAAATTCCATTTTTAAATATTTACTTACTCAACTAGATGAATTGGAACAACTTTACAAAGGTTTGGCTCTGATACAAGAATTAACTCCAAAAGCTGAAGCAAAAATCGTAAGCTTTGGTGAGCTAATCTCTTCATTCATTATATACGAAACCATGAAAGTAAAAGGGTTGAATGTTGAAAGAATAGACACCCGAGAACTTATAGTTGCAAATAATAACTATTTTAATGCTGTTGTAGATTTTACTAGAACAAATAAAAATATTAAAAAAGCGATCAACAACTCTAATGCTAATGTTATTATTGTTCCTGGATTTGTTGCAGCCAATGAAAATGGGGAAACAGTTGTGTTAGGGCGAGGAGGCTCAGATTATACCGCATCAATTTTTGCGAATGCTTTAAATGCTGATGTACTAGAAATTTGGACAGACGTAAGCGGAATGTTTACTGCAAACCCAAAACTCGTAAAACAAGCAAAAGCCATAGATGAAATTTCTTATCAAGAGGCGATGGAATTGTCACATTTTGGTGCCAAGGTCATTTATCCACCTACTATTCATCCAGTTATCAACAAGATTCCTATTCTTATTAAAAATACTTTTTCACCAGAAGATAATGGTACCCATATTTCTAAAAACACGGTAAAAAAACAAAATCCTGTAAAAGGAATTAGCCACATAGAAGGAATAACACTTATTACTTTAGAAGGCTCTGGTATGATTGGTGTGCCTGGAATCTCGAAACGTTTGTTTGAAGCATTAGCATTTAATAATATTAATGTGAAACTGATTACTCAGGCCTCTTCTGAGCATTCAATCTGTATTGCAATTGATAAAAATGATGCAAATAGTGCAAAAAAGGCGATCGATTCTGTTTTCGAGTTTGAAATTTCAAAAGGAAAAGTGAATCCTTTAATTACAGAAAGTGATCTAGCAATTATTGCTTTGGTTGGAGATCAGATGAAAAATCATCAGGGCATTAGTGGTAAAATGTTCAGTACGCTGGGCAAAAACAATGTAAATGTAAGAGCAATCGCTCAAGGAGCTTCAGAGAACAATATATCGGCAGTTATTGCTCAAAAAGATGTAAAGAAAGCTTTAAATAGTTTACACGAGCAATTCTTTGAAGATAATCTTAAACAGATAAATATATTTATTACTGGTGTTGGCAATGTAGGAAGTAAATTAATCGATCAAATTAAAATTCAGCAAGAATACCTTAGAGAGCAGCTAAATTTAAATTTAAGAGTTATTGGGCTTTCCAATTCTAGAAAAATGCTGTTTAATGAAGAAGGTATTTCGCTAACATCATGGCAAGAAAAATTAGATGGCTCACAATCTGCAGATATTAATAAGTTTGCTGAAAAAATTAGTGAATTTAATTTGCGAAATAGTGTTTTTGTAGATATAACCGCTAGCGATAAACTAGCAGGTTTATATAAAGACTATTTAAGTAATAGCATAGCTATTGTTGCTTGTAATAAGATTGCTTGTTCAGATAGCATAGATAAATACAATGAATTAAAATTTTTATCAAAAAAATTTAATGTACCATTTTTATTCGAAACAAATGTTGGAGCTGGTCTACCCGTTATTGACACATTAAATAATTTAATTGCTTCGGGCGATAAAATTAAATCAATACATGCAGTATTATCTGGAAGTTTAAATTTCATATTTAACAATTTCAATTCCAGTAACACATACCATGGCATTGTAAAACAAGCACAAAATGAAGGCTATACAGAGCCAGACCCAAGAATAGATCTAAGTGGTGTTGATGTGGCTAGAAAAATACTGATCTTAGCCAGAGAAAGTGGCTATCAAATGAATTTAGAAGATATAGAAAACACCTCTTTCTTAACTGAAAGAAATTTAGCTACAAATTCTATTAATGGTTTTTACAATTCGCTTATCGCGGATGAAGCTCATTTTCAAGAATTATATCAATCAGCTAAATCAAAAGAATGCCAGTTAAAATATGTTGCTACTTTAGCTAATGGTAAAGCTAGTGTAGGATTACAGCAAATTCCGATTGGGCATCCTTTTTATAATTTAGAAGGAAAAGACAATATTGTAATGTTCTATACCGAACGTTACCCAGAACAACCAATGATCATTAAAGGAGCTGGTGCTGGCGCAGAAGTCACCGCTTCAGGATTATTTGCAGATATTATTAGAGTGGCCAATAATTAATTATGGAACAGATTAAAATATTTTCACCAGCCACAGTGGCTAATGTCTCTTGCGGCTTCGATACCTTAGGTTTGGCTTTAGATACAATTGGTGATGAAATGATCTTCCGAAAAACTAAAAAAGCTGGTATTAAAATTACCAAAATTGACGGCGCAAAGCTTCCTTACGATATCGAAAAAAATGTAGCCGGTGTGGTAGTAAAAGTTATGTTACAAAAACATCCTGTGGATTTTGGTATCGAGATTGAAATCTATAAGAATTTTAAGCCTGGTAGTGGTTTAGGGAGTAGTGCTGCTAGTGCTGCTGGTGCTGCATATGCAATCAATAAATTATTAGATGAACCATTTTCTAAACTAGAGCTTACAAAATTTGCAATGTTAGGTGAAGAAGCTGCATGTGGCTCTCAAATAGCTGATAATGTTTCAGCTGCATTATATGGTGGTTTTGTTTTAGTAAGAAGTTATGAGCCTTTAGGCATAGTAAGGATTCCCGTCCCAAATGATTTGATAGTTGTTGCTTTACATCCTCAAATAGAAATAAAAACAGAAGATGCAAGAAATGTCTTACCCAAAGAAATTCCTTTAAAAAATGCAATTACACAGTGGTCAAATTTAGGTGGATTAATTAGTGGATTATATTCAAATGATTATCAATTAATTTCAGATTCTCTAAACGATGTTATTGTTGAACCTGTACGAAAAAAGTTAATACCACATTTTGATGTTGTAAAACATTGTGCACTTAAATCTGGAGCTTTAGGAGCTGGTATATCAGGATCTGGCCCAACTATTTTTGCTCTATGTAAAGGATTAAAAAATGCAGAAACGGTTGCGAAAGCAATGAAGAATGTTTACAACAACACTAACATTAATTTCGAAGTTTATATTTCAAAAATTAATACTCAAGGAGTTCTAACTCTAGCACACAACTAATGCGCTATTATAGCATAAATAATCAATCACCACAGGTTTCTTTTAAAGAGGCTGTTATTAGGGGTTTAGCACCAGATAAAGGATTATATTACCCAGAATCTATAACTGAATTGCCTCAGAGTTTTTTTGAAAATCTAGATAATTATTCAAATGAAGAAATTGCCTACGAAGTCATTAAACAATTTATCGGAGATGAAATTCCTGAAAATCATTTAAAAGAAATTATTAAAAAAACTATTGACTTTGATTTTCCAGTAGTTCAAGTTGAAAATAATATTGCAACCTTAGAATTATTTCATGGTCCAACTATGGCCTTTAAGGATGTTGGTGCCCGTTTTATGGCAAGATGCTTAGGCTATTTTAATAAAGATCAGGAACAAAAAGTTACAGTTTTGGTAGCCACTTCAGGAGATACTGGAGGTGCTGTTGCAAATGGTTTTTTAGGAGTAAAAGGTGTTGATGTTGTTATTCTTTATCCCTCTGGAAAAGTGAGTGATATACAAGAAAAACAACTCACCACACTAGGGCAAAATATTACAGCTTTAGAAGTTGATGGTGTTTTTGATGATTGTCAGGCAATGGTGAAAAAAGCATTTTTAGATAAAGAAATCAATCGCACACTTACTTCTGCAAATTCGATAAACATTGCAAGGTGGTTACCACAAATGTTTTATTTTTTCTTTGCATATAAACAAGTTAAACATCTTAAAAAAGAAGTTGTATTTTCAGTACCAAGTGGAAACTTTGGTAATATATGTGCTGGTATTATGGCTAAAAAATTAGGTTTACCAATTAAACATTTTATAGCATCTACTAATGTAAATGATACTGTGCCAAGGTACCTAGAAAGCAGTAATTATAACCCTAGACCATCTAAGGCGACTATTTCAAATGCTATGGATGTTGGTGACCCAAGTAACTTTATCAGGATTCAGCAATTATTTAACAATGATTTTGATAAATTAAAAAATAGTTTTTCTTCGTTTTCATTTACCGATGAGCAAACAAAAGAAGCAATGAAGAATATATATAATGTATCTGGTTATATTACTGATCCTCACGGCGCTGTAGGGTACCTTGGGGCAAAAGAATACCAAAAAATATACAAAGACACGCTATGTATATTTTTGGAAACCGCACACCCAGTAAAGTTCTTAGATATTGTTGAGGAGACTCTAAATATTAAAATAGATATTCCCAAACAAATTCAATCTATTATTTATAAAGAGAAAAAATCGGTTAAAATAAATAGTTATAATAATTTGAAAACTTTTTTGAATAGTTAAACTTTATAACCTTACTTTAACTTATTTAGATTTTAAATATAGAAGTATTAAAAAAATGATATTTTAGAGAATTGTATTTTTAAACTAAAAAAACGAGTCAATTTATAATGAAAATCTTTTGGGTTTGATTATTTACAATAAGAAAATATACACCAGATGTTATAGATTTAGGGATTCTCAACTCTGTTACTCCATTTGATTTATAGTCAACAATTTCAATATAAATTTTTCTACCACTTATGTCAAATAAACTAAATGTATCTAATGCTTTAGTATTATTAACATAAATTTTATTACTGATAACTGGATTTGGATATACTATTACTTTATCACCTTTAAAAGAGGCTTCGTCATTAAAATATACTTTTGCATAGTTGAAAGCTTCTATTCCTATTTTTTCTCCGATCAATCGCCCTGGTATATCATCAGCTGGTGGATGTATTCCTCCCCATATTCTTGATAAACTTGTTTGGTCTGATGCATCTCTATATGTTGCCCACTGCAAGACAACATCAACTGATGGTCCTTCTTCAAAAACTAAAAATTCATTTTTCTTTGCGGTAAACTCACCAATCCCTCCTGGAAAATACTCATCTCCAGTTAATAAGGTTAATACTTCAGAAGCTGCTCTAGAAAATGTTGAATGACCAGATACATAACCTGCAAAAGGTGGTGTTACAAAAGTTGGTCTTTGATAAGGCCACCAATTTTCAGCTAAAATCCAACCCACGCCAGCCATGTCGGTCTCAGTATCAATAATGTAATCATGACCTCTCCATGTATAAACTTTAATTTTTCCAACATTTTTATTATCAACACCTGCTAATGGGTCATCTTCATTAACTATTTCAATATATCCATCTTCTAATGGAATACCTCCCTCATTATAATTGTCAAGATTTCTATTAGTACTTTGCCCCAATAGGGCCATATTTCTAATAGCTGATATTGGTCTTATATAATCATACCATCCTTTTATGCTCCATGCAGATATTGCCGAATCATGCATTGCTCCTCCCATAATAAAATATGATTTCACATCCCATTCTAACTCACTCAAAATTTCTCCTTCTCCTTCAAACTGTTTTTCTAAAAGAGGATGATCAGAAACATAATTCAAAATAGTAAACCAATGACCAGGAGGAGTTTCTGAATTTGGCCCATCTGCCCAAAACTCAGCAAGAACCCTCGTATAATCTCCTCTTGGAACTACTTGAGATTGATAAGGTTCATTAGTTATAGGATTAATTGTACGCCCAACTCCAATATCTCCTCCTTCAATAAACTTATAAAAATTTGGGTAGTCCAAATACGATGATGGTAATGTATTAATATCTATATTTCCAATAGCTTCGGGGGAAATATTCCATAAAACACCATCATTTGGATCTAAATGTGATCCCCAAATTGAAACCATAGAAAACCCCCATTTATATGCATTACTAGACATATCGCTATCAAACAAATTTAAATAAGGGGGAGAACCAGGATCATTATACACTTTAAAAGTATTCCCTTCTCTTGTAAAAGTTGTTCTCATAGCATCATTCATGGCAAATGGAAATACGTTTCCCCATTCTGGACTTAAAAATTCAAGTGTATTTCCTTCAATAAGATTTCCACTCTGATCTATAAATGTATTTAAGCTTAACGCTTGCCACCTATTTGGATCTTGTAATGGTTCATTTAATGGGAATTCAGGAACTAAATTATTATTTACTGGCTTATAGTATTCATTGTTGTACCCTTCTTGCTCTCTAGAGCCATCATTCATTCCGTAATTAATTATAACTTCTCCTATATAATTACCTAAAGCTGCTGCGTCACCAGATTGATATAATTTAGATATAAAATCTATATCATACTCCAACTGATTCATTATTAGGTCAAATAATTCTTGTGATTCTTTAGAATGTGGTGAATCTTTAAAACGATGACTCAACAATCTATACATTGCATAACTCATTGCTTTTTTGGATGAAATCTCTACACTTTCTGATTTTATAAATTCTAGGAGTTCACTTTTAAAACCATTAACTTCATTTCCTATTAAATAAGGTCTAGCTTGGTCATTATAAATTGCAAAAACATCATACAATGCTATACTTGAATGAAACAAATTTCTTGCGTGTACTGTAGGCCTGGCATAATCATTTCTAATTGCTTCAAGAAGTACCTCATTCCAGATTCTAGCAATCGAATATTTTTTAGATACCTCATTAACGTTAAGGTTAATAATAATTTCAGATTCTATGCTAGTACACAAACCATTACTTTCTTTAACAGATAAGACTCCTGTTTCATTCAGCCCCCATTTAACAGTTACAGTACCAGTTCCTTGCCCATCAATTATTTCTCCACCAGATATTGCCCAAATTAATGAGCTATCTAGAGAAGCACTATAAGTATACACTTCTGTTTTAAAAAAACCTGAATTTGTACTTCCTGAAATTTCACTTGATATTAAATACTCACAAGAGTTATCATCAATTGTAGCAGCAGGATTATAATTACAAGAATTTGGGTCTGTACATCCAAAAATCTTGATGCTAGGTTCAATATTCAATTCTGTATACCCACTACCTTCAACAGCTTTTAAAGTTTTGTCAACATCTATATTATTAAAAGTTTCAATTAAACCTGAAGGCCATTTTATTTGTAATTCAGTTATTTGAGTTTCAAATCCTAAACCAAAATGAACAGCTTTTAAACTTTGAGACAGGAATCCTACTCCTGTATGAAGCCGTTTTAGTATTCCTTGATTTGTTGTTAAAGTAAGTGTTGTACCTATAGCATCCCTATTAGATGTAGTGCCTTCTAGTATAACCTTGAGCCAATGTTTTGTATTAGTTTCATTAAAGTTTAAAAGTTTATTTTCATAGAAATATGATGCCTGATCAGAATTTGTAATAAAAACATCTAAATCTCCATCATTATCATAATCAAAATCCAAAATTTCAACACTTTCGTTTTCGTCAAAATTGTCAAAATTTACACCTACTGAAAAATCAGTGAAACCATTAAAACCCTCGGCTTTTAGATTTTTATAATATACGTTACTTTCTGCTTTTGGAATTTGCAAATAATACCCGTTAACAATAATTAAATCTTCATCACCATCTAAATCAAAGTCAGCAAAACGTGTACCCCAAGACCAACCTGTTTCAGAAATGTTGTTACCTTCAGAAACTTCTTTAAAATAATTATTTTCATCTCCTTGTAATAATACATTTTCATTAATACCAGTAATTAACATATCGAAAAAACCATCATTATTGTGGTCTCCAATAGTTACTCCCATATCATCCATTCTATTGTCTAAACCATACAAAACTGCTTGATCAACAAAGCCATTACCGCTCTGATTTATAAAAAGACTATTAGGTTCATCTAAATCGTTAGTAACATATAAGTCTATCCACCCATCCATATTAATATCAAATGGAATAGCTGTATAACTTTTTAATAATTCAGTCGATTTTATACCAGTTTCTATTGTTACATCACTAAAAGTTCCGTTCCCATTATTTTTGTATAGTAGATTGCTTTCACATTCTCCCCACTCACTTATGTAAATGTCCAAAAAACCATCATTATTGTAATCAAACCATGTTGCACCTGTATTTCTGCAATTATTTCTACTTACAAAACCAGCATCGTTAGTAACCTCTAAAAAAGTACCATCCCTTTGATTTTGAAATAATTGTATTTTATTTGAATGTGTAAGGAATAAGTCTGGGAAACCATCATTATCATAATCACCCCAAGAAACACCATGCTTAAAACCTTTTAATCCAGGAAATGTCTCATTTTTTTCATCAAGAGGTAATAAATTATTTAAGCCTGAAGCTGACGTTACATTAGTAAATGTACCGTCGTTATTATTTCTAAAAAGCTTACTGTGAGTTTTTTCAATACCTTGTTGGTCTTGAGCAAGAGCCACAACAAAAATATCAAGATCTAAATCACCATCATAATCAGCAACTGCCACACCATTATTTTCTTCTAATGAACTTAAACCAGAAATGGTTTCTATGTGTTTAAAAGTTTGTGATAACAAATTACTTTCAAAACTAAAAAAGAAAAAAATAATTATGCAAAAGGAGTATTTTAAACTCATGTCATAGTATAAATACAATAGCTAATCTAACAAATAATGAACATTTATATACACTCGATTAATTTTTTAATCAAATTATTTTTTTAAAATTGATAAACCATTGACTATATTTTCCAAATATTCTTAATTAACTAAAACTGTTGCCAAACTATTTGTATTAATATCTCTTATCCTTCACTTTTTAAAAGGTCTGTTGTAAGCTATTAAGGAAGATATAATGACTAAATAAAATGAAAAAGCCTACAAATAATAATTTTTGTAGGCTTTTGTTGCTATTTGATAGCATTTTCAGCGGAGAAAGAGGGATCAGAACTTTGATTTGATTTACCTGATAATCAAATATTTAAAATAACACTTCTCTCCTACTCACCGAATTACTCACTTTTAATTTGATGCCATTTGCATTGATTTGACACAACTATTACGCATATGAGTACTAGCAGATTTATCTGTTAATATTTTCACTTAACAACATACTTAAATAAAAAAGAAAAACGGTTCGAGTTTGCACTCAAACCGCTTTTACTTATACGAATTGCTGTAGGCAGCGTTTTAAAAATTAAATTTTCCATTACTATTTTTCCTTTCAGCTTCTGGTAAAATAGATTCCATGACATCCCAATGCTCAACTATTTTTCCATTATTCACTCGAAACAAATCGTAGTATGATGTTGGTGTTCCTGCAAAAGCGCCTTCGCTTATTGCCAACACAAAATTACCTTCACCTAATACTTTATGAATAGTTGTATATCCCATTGAAATACCTTGTTTAGCCATTCCTTCTAATGCTTGGCCTAATCCTGATAAACCGTCACCAATCACAGAATTATGTTGAATATAGTTTTCTTTGCCCTCATCAATAAAGTTTCCAATTTTATCCATTTCGCCTTTCATTAAGATGGTTGAAATGAAATCTTTTACTAAAGCTTTATTAGCCTCTGTTTTATCTAAATCTTTTAATTCTGTTGTCCCATCTGTTTGCGAATGACCACTTGGATTAGGGGGTGTTACATCGCCTAAATTATCCCAATGCTCTACTATTAAGCCATTTTCAAATTTAAACACATCGAAACCTATTTTTGGACCAAAGAAATCATATATTGTATGTAAGAATATATAATCTCCATCTTGGAAAGCTCTTACTACATTGGCCTTAAAACCACCTTCTGGTGCATTCTTCATAATTGCTCCAAAACCAGCTAAACCATCTCCTATTGCTAAATTGTGTTGAGCATATTTGTTGGGATTAATATAACTTACAGGTTTAGAGTCTCCTGTTTCAAAACTTCTTAATAATGCTATTGCTTTTTCTTTATTTGATAATTCCATTTTTTCTTGTTTTTTAGTTGCCTGTTCTTTTTTCTGTTCTGTTTTGCATGCGCTAAAGGTTAAAATTATGATGCATGCTGCTATCGCTGATTTCATTTTTAATCTATTTAATTAATGTAAGCGGTCCATTTAAATGGTAAAAAGTACCTTCCTTATCTGGTATTGCAATGTTAGTATGTGCAACTTCATTTTCAAAATCTTCTACGTGTACAATTCTGTTACCGCTTTCTTCTTTCCAATATATCATATAAACGTTTGGTCTTATTTCTACCATTGTAATGTCCTCTGTATGTGATTGTCTGTCATTACCCTGTAAAGGTGTCCATGTCATTTTAGTTTCTGAATGAAAATTAAGCTCAAACACAAAACCATCTCCGAAATTTACTTTGAACTTGTTTCCGATTACTTGAATTTTTTTTGCTTCCATTTTTTCTACATTTTTAGTGTTATTTTCATTTTTGGTATTACATGCTACTGTGGTTAATAGCAGTAAAATAATAGTTAGAGATCTCATACCCTTTTGGTTTTAATTACATTGCAAATTTAAAGAGGGGAAGAAAAGTTGGGTATGTTAATTTCAGAAAAAAATAGGTTAATGTCGAACCTGATAGTCTATTTATGTTGTTTTTTGAAACTATTTGGGGTTAATCCTGTGCGTTTTTTAAAATACTTTACAAAATTGCTTGATTCATCAAATCCCATAAAGTATGCAAGCTCTGTACTTTTAATTGAGGAGTTAATGAGATTTCTTTTAGCTTCAAGAATGATAAAGTCATCAATAAACTGCTTTGCTGTTTGATTTATTACTTCTTTACAAATAGAGTTTAAATGTTTGTATGTTATATGTAGTTGAGAAGCATAGAAATCTGCATTTCTACTTTTGTGGTAACTTTTTTCCAACAAAGCCTTGAAGTTCAAAAATGTCTTGAGCTTATCAGAATCTTTTAAATAAAATGTTTGGTATTGTTTTAATGACTCGAGTTTAGAAAAAATAATGCTATATAAATTGTTAATAATATTTGTTCTATTAAATGTACCTTCTTCTTTATAAAACTCGTGAAAGAAAAAACGAATATAATCACCAACATTTGAGGTTTTGGGAATTTGTACTTTGGGAGAAAATAAATGAGAAGTAAATAATCTTATAATTGTATCGTTAGGCAACTTATTTAATTGAGCATTAAAATACTCTTCTGTAAAAAGCAACATAAATCCCTTCATCTCTTTTTTAAAATGGAATGCATTTATTTGCCCTTTAGTTAAATAAATAACGGTGTTTTCTTTTACTTCATGCCAGATAAAATCTACAAGATGTTTTGACTTTCCATTAGTAAAGAAAATTAACATATAAAATTCTAACTGATGAGCTTTTTCGGGGTTATGGTCTAATTGTGTTTTTCTTTCTATTAGGTTTTCAATAGTAAATATTTCTATCCCTTTTATCTCCGGAAATTTTGATTCAAATGAAATATGAGGGATTTTCTTTGTCATATTACCTACAACATATATATACCCAAATATAAGAAATATAGTTACCTCAAAAGTATTGCTAATTTAAGCTTCAGAAGCAAAAGAAATCTAATCGAAAATATCGCTAATTCGGTGACCTCTCGAAAAATGTAAAAAGGTAACCGAATAGGTCACCTGTTCTAATCAATTAATAAAACTCTAGAGCAAAAGCTTAGAAGTGGAATGTTTACTCCCGAACCCAAAATTCTAAACAAAAAACGTACTAATTCAGCATAAATCACCGCAAATAAAATGATTTTCGAGGGGTCAGTTGTAGAAAAAAGAAAGTGACACCTTGAGAGTCACTTCTTTATTGATAGTATTTGATTTCATTTGAAATCAAATTAGGCCAAATAAAATTATGCCGTAACTTAAGTTCCTTGTTTACAAATAAAAAGCCCACAAATAATTTTATTTGTAGGCTTTTGTTGCTATTTGATAGCATTTTCAGCGGAGAAAGAGGGAACAGAACCTTACCTGTATAGTGCTGAAATTTAAATAGTTAAAGTCGCGCTTCTCTCCTACTCACCGAATTACGCACTTTTTATTTGACACAGATTGTGTTAATTTGATCTACTATTAAAATAGAGTGATAAAATTGATTTCATTTCTTTTTCGCCTCGTTCTATTCTTAAAATGTCTTGCCATAGATTTTTATCGAGTAATTTACGTAAGGGCTGATGAACACTCGAGATTCCCTTCATTGCTATTCTTAATTCAATATCCCATGACTTATAATACTTTAATAAATCGTCAGGATAGACAACTTTCCTAGCGGTCTGTTCATCTCTACCATGAAATGGTTTATCTAAGTTTAGATATCCATAATCATCAGTTAACTCTTCTCCAGGAAATATGTCACGAATCGCAATTTCAAAATTATATGCGGTTGACAAACAATTTGATTTAAAACTATGGTTAATAAATCTGCTTATATCCCAACATAATACATGATGACCTAGATTATTTCTAAAGGCGTACCGATCTATTATTTCTTGGTAGATGGCATCCATAGACTTTACTTCTATATCTGTAAATTCCCTATCGAATTTATCCTGCACCCAAGTTATAGTGCCTCTTGGTATAAATTCTTTTGCGATCACTCCATAACCTAGCTCATTACTTATGAACTTAAGTTCAGTATCGGGGTGTATCATTTCTACTCCAATTGTTGCTTATCTTCAAAATTTCTTGAAATTAAATTTAGGCGGGGAGCATTCAGTCCCAATACTCCCCTATTAATTATTTGAGCTGTTCTAAATCTACGATAGTACGTATGGTATATTCTTCATCATCTTCATCGACATCAGTTGTTTCAGAATAAGATATCGCAAACTTTTTTCCAACATATTTTTCATCGGTTAGGTCAAATTTATCCCAAACCTTGTCTTCAATATTTTGAAATTCTAAAGTTAATTGATCATCCGTGTCGAAATAATAGTTCCCATCTTCATAACCCTTAAATGTCGCATTAGTTTTTTTTACTTCATCTTGGATGAACCCCATAAATAGTATGGTCGTAACCATCAATAAAATTGTTTTCATATTTAATAATGTTAGTATGTGATTAAAATAAACGAATCCCAGCACCTTTTATCCTAATAATCCAAATGTTCTTAAAAGAGGTTAAGAATAGATTGAATATGTGGGAAACGGCTTCGTGTAAAAGAAAGATTTCGGATTTCTTGCAAGTTTCAGTAGCAAGATAACATCCATTATGAACATGCTGTTTGAAGTCAAGCAGCGTTTTCGGTCGTTTAATCTATAAACTGTCTTAGAAAATGACTTCCTAATTTTCTTTGACCCGAAAGAAGTTATACGTTTCACTTTTCTCAGCGAAATCCATTTATACGATGGAAAACCTAATCAAATTTACATTATTTTTAAATTTGAAATGATTGTTATATTGTTTTTTTTATAAAAATTTCATAAATCTTGATAATTGTAACTTTCTGATTAATAGTGTTTTAAAATAAGTAAAATAGAAAAAATTAAAAATAATAATTTTTCTATTAAAAAATTTACTTCATTTGTTATGCTATTTAGCTGAACATCATGATACGTGTTTATATGTTCGGGCTTTTGAAAATTAGGAAGTCAAATTCAAAAGCAGCTCATGGGATGGGTGACCGAGCGTTAAAGCTAACTTCCGGTTGGATCAAAAATTGTAATCTACATAACCTTCTTAGGGTTGTGATATTTCCCGTTTTCACTTTAAGAATTTGATACTTTAAATACCATAGGTATACCACTACCAATATGATCATGGTATGAATTATTAACTATTAATTTAAAGCAAAAGTGAAAACTAAATATATTGATCTTGTAGATCAAACTTTCGACTTTCCCCAAAGGGAATTTCAACTTATGGATGATAATTTATTATTCCATGGGGTTGACTTGATGGAGCTGATAAAAACCTACGGAGCACCCTTAAAGTTCACCTATCTACCTCAAATCTCCAATAATATTCAACGAGCCAAAACATGGTTTCAAAACGCTATAAAAGCATCTGATTATAAAGGAAAATATTACTATTGCTACTGCACTAAAAGTTCCCATTTCAAACATGTACTGGATGAAGCTTTAAAGAATGATATACATATAGAAACGTCGTCGGCTTTTGATATTGATATTGTAGAAAATCTAAAAGTATCGGGCAAAATTAATAACGCAACATATGTTATTTGTAATGGATTTAAACGCGAGCAATACGTCACGAACATAGCGCGTCTTATCAATAACGGACATTTTAACTGCATTCCCATTATTGATAATTATGAAGAGCTTGGACTGTTAAGTTCAGAAATCAATAGAAAATTCTCTGTTGGAATTCGTATAGCTTCCGAAGAAGAGCCCAAATTTGAGTTTTATACCTCACGATTAGGTATCGGCTATAAGAATATTGTGCCCTTTTATCGAGAGCAAATTCAACTGAATGAGCAAGTCGAACTAAAAATGCTTCATTTCTTTATCAATACAGGAATACGAGACAATGCCTACTATTGGAACGAACTATTGAAATGTTTAAAAGTTTACACAAGCTTAAAAAAGATTTGCCCTACGCTTGACAGCTTGAATATCGGTGGCGGATTTCCAATCAAAAACTCTCTAGCCTTTGATTTCGATTATGAATATATTATCGATGAAATTGTACATCAAATCAAGCTGGCCTGTCAAGAAGAAGGCGTTGAAGTTCCTAATATATTTACTGAATTTGGAAGCTTTACTGTAGGAGAAAGTGGTGGGGCTATTTATGAAGTACTGTATCAAAAGCAGCAAAATGATCGAGAAAAGTGGAACATGATAAACTCTTCATTTATTACCACATTACCTGATACCTGGGCAATCAATAAACGGTTTATAATGCTACCGATCAATCGATGGAATAGTACCTATGAACGAGTACTTCTTGGAGGTTTAACTTGTGATAGTGATGATTATTACAACAGTGAGCAGCATATTAATGCTATATACTTACCTAAGTATGATAAAGATAAGCCTTTATATGTAGGCTTCTTTAATACGGGAGCCTATCAGGAGACCATAGGCGGCTATGGAGGATTACAACATTGTTTGATTCCCGCACCCCAACATATCTTGATCGATATAGATGAACAAGGTAAGATTATAACACAACCTTTTAGGAAACAACAAAAGAGTGAAGACTTGCTCGGTATTCTAGGATATAATATAGAACCCGAAATGGATACAATTCAAAAATTAAATAAAAGTTCTGAATTACAATTAACAGATAAGTAAAATGGAAACCAAAACGTACGCAGGCATACCGGAAAAGTATGCGAGATTAGAACAAGCCAAGATCGTCCTAATCCCTGTTTCATATGACGGAACAAGTACCTGGCAGAAAGGAGCTCATAAGGGGCCAGAGGCATTTTTACAGGCTTCTGAAAATATGGAGTTATATGATATAGAAACCGACTCAGAAGTATATAAAGAAGGTATATATTTAGCAGAACCGATTAAAGAGGCTACCTCACCTGAGGCCATGGTCGATGCAGTACATGCTATTACCAAAACGTATATAAAGAAGAAGAAATTTGTTACTATCATCGGTGGAGAACATTCGATATCTATCGGTACTGTGCGCGCATTTAATGAATGCTTCGACAGTCTTTCCGTATTACATATTGACGCTCATGCTGACCTGAGACCATCATATAATGGAACAAAATGCAATCATGCTTGCGCCATGTATGAAGCAAGTCAGCATACAAATTTAGTTCAAGTTGGTATTCGGTCTATGGATAAAAGTGAAGTCAGTATTATGGACGATGATAAAGTTTTTTTCGCACATGATATGGTTGTTGATACAGAATGGACAGACAATGTTCTCGATCTTCTAACCGAAAATGTATTCATTTCTTTCGATTTGGATGCCTTCGACCCTTCTATTCTACCGAGCACCGGAACTCCTGAACCGGGTGGGCTACTTTGGTACGAAACTCTTGATTTTTTAAAACAGGTATTTAAGGAAAAAAATGTAGTTGGTTTTGATATTGTTGAATTATGCCCTAATGAACATGATAAATCTTCAGATTTTCTTGCCGCAAAACTGTATTACAAAATGTTGAGCTACAAGTTCAAAAATGAAGAAATTGACAATGATGATGATGAAGAAAGCTTTAATGAACCGAATCGTTTAGGTAATTATATGAATTTTAATAAAGAGGATGTTGAATACTAAAGGCGCTATATCAAATTTTATAGAAAAATATTATTTACACTTTAATGCAGCCACGGTCGTAGATGCCGCCAAAGCCTATGAAGTACAGCTGAAAAATGGAGCTAAAATGCTGGTATCTATGGCCGGGGCAATGAGTACTGCTGAACTTGGTAAAATATTTGCTGAAATGATCCGTCAAGATAAAGTACATATTATCTCTTGTACCGGAGCTAACCTGGAAGAAGATATTATGAATCTTGTGGCACATTCACATTACAAACGTATTCCCAATTATCGAGACCTTACTCCACAAGATGAATGGAACTTACTGGAAAAAGGGTTGAATAGGGTAACAGACACCTGTATCCCGGAAGAAGAGGCCTTTAGACGTTTGCAAAAACATATTTATGCAATTTGGAAAGAAGCTGATCACGATAATGAACGCTAC
This sequence comes from Maritimimonas rapanae, assembly GCF_057837205.1. NCBI lineage: Bacteria > Pseudomonadati > Bacteroidota > Flavobacteriia > Flavobacteriales > Flavobacteriaceae > Maritimimonas > Maritimimonas rapanae. The sequence goes on from NZ_JBYQFI010000001.1 coordinate 1,297,814, forward strand.
CTTCCACATGAGTATATGTACAAATTATTACTATCTGGAGTATTAGAGGAGTATTATGAAATTGATTTAAAAGATTCTTGGATGTATGCTGCCGCTCAAAAGAATCTTCCAATGGTCGTTCCGGGTTGGGAAGACAGTACAATGGGCAATATCTTTGCCAGTTATGTTGTCAAAGGAGAACTCAAGGCGTCTACGATGAAGTCTGGAATAGAATATATGACTTTCTTGGCAAATTGGTATACCATTAATTCAGGCAAGGGAATTGGATTTTTTCAAATAGGAGGTGGTATTGCGGGAGATTTTCCAATTTGTGTAGTTCCAATGCTATACCAAGATTTGGAACGCGTTGATACACCATTTTGGAGTTACTTCTGTCAAATAAGTGATTCCACAACTAGTTATGGTTCTTATTCAGGTGCGGTGCCTAACGAAAAAATCACCTGGGGCAAACTAGACATTTCAACTCCGAAATATGTTATTGAAAGTGATGCTACCATTGTTGCTCCTTTAATATTCGCCTATTTATTAAATATGTAAACCGATAAAAAATGCTAAGGAAAATTGTTGACTACCAAAAACTGAATGAAAACCTGTTAGATTCATTGACTGAAAAGTACCCTGATGGATATAACGACGAAGACATTATATCTTTCAAAAATGCCCAAAATGAGTGGGTCGAAGCCGTAGAAATTCGAACGGATGATACCATATATCTGGTTAAAGTTGGAAAAAGACTTTTACAAGCCATGGAAAACTATACTGATGAAAATGAAGACGAAGATGACGATCATGACAGTGATGAATCCGATACTGAAGATCGAATTGAAGAAACTAATGAAGAAAATGAATAATAATGACCTATGGAAACTGCAAAATTTAAATCGTATAGTAATGGTTACTTTACTTTTAAACATGATTATGGTGAAGAAATAGTCTATGAAGAAGTGGTGCCATGGATTTTACAGGAGTATGATCTAAGAAATGATAAAAGTTATATCGGGAAAACTTTTGAAATTGATCATTCAGAGGTATTAGCCGATGATGATTTTGACCTTGTCATATACCGCATCAAACACCTGAAACTTATTGATTAATTATGGGAACTTCTCCAAAATTTCATTTGTCACTACCTTGTATTGACATTGAGCAAACACGTCAATTTTATATTGATGATTTAGGTTTGGAATTAGGCCGTAACAACGATAACTGGTTTGATGTTGATATTTATGGACATCAGGTGACTTTTACAAAGGCTGGCAATTTTAACTTTAATAATCCTAATTATATTTTTGATGAACACCTCCTTCCTTCATTTCACTTTGGTGTCATCTTAGATGCCCACGAATGGGAAGAAATATACAAAAGATTCAATGCCTGGGATATAGATGTTACGACACAAGCTACTTTTTTAGAAGATCAACCAGGTGAGCATATTTCATTCTTTGTGAAGGATCCTAATGGATTTCTTATTGAATTTAAAAGTTTCAAACAAGTGGATTCCATTTTCTCAATATAAAGACCATATTTTCAAGGATTTATAACTAAATCGGTGAGTTCATCAAAGAGCTAAAATAGGTCACCGAATTACGCACCTTTTCTTTGGTATCAATTGTATTCAAATGGGGCTAAATAAAATGAAAATACCCACAAATCATTTTATTTGTGGGTATTTGTGCCGTTTTAGCGGAGAAAGAGGGATCAGAACCTTAGCTTTATAGACCTGATTATTAAACAATTATAAAGACACCTCTCTCCTACTCACCGAATTACTCACTTTTTATTTGATGCAAATTATATCCAAATGAAAACTGCTCTAGAACTTATATCTAGAGCAGCTCAATTAATCTTATACTATTACTGTTAGTTCTTCCCCTTTTTAGTAGTTACAATAATAATAAATTGATTAACTTAATCCTTGAGATTTAGCGCAAGTGATTCATTTCTTAAAAGTCCGTTTACCATACGAATCCCTAAAACAGTGATCTTCGAGGTAATTATAAAGTTCTTATTATATAGTCTAAGTTTATAGTTTCCGTCAACAAGAAGCGATTTGTCAATAACACAGGATTTACCTTTATTACTTCTTGAATATATTGGATTGGCAGTTTTAGGGTCCAATACTTCATACTTATAAAAGCTTTCAGAAGCATCAAGTTTCATTGTCTTTTTATTTAGGTTGTCAGTAATCACAAATGCAATGGATCCGTCAGGTGCGCGGGTAACATATTTAATTTTATTATTTACAATAAATTCTTGTGCTTGTGAGACTGAAAAAGTTAATACACTTAGAAGTATAATTACAGATGTTTTCATAACTGGTTTGTTTAAGTAATTTCTTTTTCTCTTTCTATAAAAACAATTGAACTTCTTAATATCCTGAAAAAATCACGCTTTTTTTCAAAAAAAATGCAGCTCTTATGCCAAAAGCTGCATTCACTTGCTATGAAAAAATTGATTATTCCATTTTATAGATATGGTTAATCATTTATTTAAAAACAATTACACTTAAGAAAATCCTGAAGACTCAGGGTTTTTATTCAATTAAGTTTGTTCATTTTACAGGTTCGGATTCCAAAAGGGGCATACAATGGACAAAAACTGATAAAACTTGTTAAAACGAAAATGGCTGCTACCACCATTAAAATAATTCCAAGAGTTCCAGTAATCACATTCGTGAAATAAAGTATCCCTAATACAACCGCCAGTAAAACTCTGATGATGCGATCTGTGTTTCCCATATTTTTTTTCATGATCATTTAATTTAAGTTGATATTATTAGATAAAACGTATGTTCTATACATCAAAATTAACTCAATATGGAATCAGATCTTGTGACTTTGGTCACAGTATTCGAATTATTTTATAGTAATACCATCGGAATTTTGAATGATGAGCTGATCGCTTTCCAATTTCTTTAACACCCTCGACACGACTTCTCTTACGGTTCCAATTTCATTAGCCAGTTGTTGGTGAGAAATTTTAATAGGATTCTCATTAAGCAAGATGGATTTTTGCTTAATATGACCATAAAGTCTTTTATCTATTTTATCAAAAAGTACATGATGGATTGTATCTAGAAGTTCTATATAACGTTTATTGTAAAGTTCAAAGAAAATACGATTAAACTGGGGGAATTGTTTCATAAATGAAATGGCCTTTTCCACAGGCAATAAAAGGACTGTACTCGGTTCTTCCGTTACCGCAAATACTTGACTTGGCTGATTATGTAAACAGGCAGAAAAAGACATGATACAACTCTCTCTGGGTTCTATATAGTACAATAATAATTCTCGGTCTTCATATTTGGTAAAAACCTTAACAATCCCGTCGATTACAATTGGTATCATTTTGATATACTGCCCTTCACGTAATAGTTGGGTGTTTTCCTCGAATAGTTGGCAAGAAGAACTTTCTTTGATCTGTTGCGCCAAAGGAAGTTCCAAGTGTTCAAGAGCTTTTGAAATCTTTTGTTCTACTGTGTTGTCCATCTATTATTAAGATTACTCTAAGATAAAAAAACTGCTTCATTCTTAACAAATGAAACAGTTTTCAACTAATAAACCAAACCTTACTTTCTAAGATACTACCAAGAATAATTCAATAAGGTTATTCTGAAGTCTTTCATCCTTAGTTTTTTTCAAACACAAGGGTATCAGTACCCCCGTTACCCCCGCTGATATCAATCAGATCAATTTTAGTACCGCTAGAAGAGGTGATATCCCAATCATCACTGAGCTCCTCAAAATCAGGCGGCGCAGAAAAGAATATATTGAAATCTATATCGTCATCATTACTATCATCATCGCTACTATTGCTGTCGTCAGTTACTGACCAGGTACCATTAATTGTCGTAGTCCCATTAGTTGCCGTCAAGGATCCGTTTTCATTAAAGGTGAAATTATAGCCTCTGTAATCGCCAGTTTCATTTTGTCCGTCGTCGACATAGCTAGTAATGCGCCAGGTTCCAGATTTTATCTGATCTTCTATTTGCTTAATCAATACTGCCGTATCTATTGGAGCACTATCGTCTGAGGAGCAGCTAAAAATAAATAAGGCAGCTGCAAGAAATACTAATTTGTTTATGATTTTCATTTTTTTTATTTTTTAATTACATGTGCTTTCAAATCGAAGGCGATCATCATTCGCCTGTCGAAAGTCTACTTTCTTTTCACCGGGCATGTCTTCTATTTCGTGAAGTGTCCAATTTGCATTGAAATCAGGCAAACCTGAAATATTTATGACAACCGTTATATTTTGCCCTGTACCGGAGGCACTCCATGTACCTGAAAAATTGTTGCTATTTTCCTGAACACTTATGGTGCCATCGCTGATGAAATTAAAGGTATACCCTACATAATTATCTTCTAAATCGTTATTGTTGATTTCTAACTTATCCACGAACCAATCACTGCAATCTGTCAATAATGTTGTTAACTGATCTGGTGTACAATTCAAGCAATCATCATCATTAAAGTCAAAATCATCATCTTCGTCACAATCATCCTGAGCATCTTCAATGGTATCTTCTAATTCTTCCAGACTATTCATACTTAAAGTAGTTCTGTCAGATAATACTACAGAAATTGGAAACTCAATATTTGCGATATCGTCATTATCCAAATCACGTATGAAATCATGCAATTCACGATCGCTATTGATTTCGATTCTTGAAGTTTGTTCGGTTGCCGTGTTAAATACTGACATATTTATTGGATAAATAAAATCAATACATTCGATGTCATCATCTTCTTCATTTTCCCCATTACATTGGGAAGCTAAATTGTCAAATTCGGCTTGATTTGTTACTGTAACTTCTGAATGATCATCCAATATTACAGTAATCGAAAAATTGATCACTAAAGTGTCTGTATCCTCTTCGGAAGCATCAAATATGTCTTCTACCAGATCATAATCATCTTCAGAATTTACAGTCACCGTTGTACCATTGGCAACTACGGTTACCGGAAATTTAATAATAAAGCAGTTTGCCTTATCTAGTATATTATCATCCGACCCATCATTTTTAGCAGTACGTTGCATCAAATCAGCTACTTTCGTATCTGCAGTAAGTCCATTCTCGTCGGGACCCGGTATAATTATAGTCTCCTCTTGTCTACACCCTAACAGCAAAATAAAAACTGCTAGTATCATTATACCTTTTCTTATTAGTTCTTTCATAATTCTTAATTAACTTTTCTCTCTTTATCCTAAAAACAACTGATTCCTAAAATATCCTGAAAATTTTTCAATAAATTTAAAAATGAAATCCGTAACCAAAAAATACTGTTTGTAAACCGATAAGACTTAGACCAGCTAAAACTATACCGACAAGAATAAAAATAAAGGGCAAATGCGCCATTGCACGCGTCAATTTTGAATCCCAACCTAATTTATGTAATAAGGGCATGAGCATAAAAGCGAGGCATAATCCAAAAAATGAAATTTGAAACATATAAATGCAGGCTAACGCAAAGAGCAAACCTATTAGCATTTCTATGGTCTGTACCACGTAACTATCAGGGTGGCTACGATCAATAAGCATTTTCCACTCATGTTTAATTTTTTGAAAGCCATTCTTTTTTTTCAACTGATTTGAAGATTGTGCTTGATTCTTATCTCCGGTTACTAAAAAGGTAGCTTTTCGAGATATGATATAGCTTAGTACCCCAATCGACGATAGTGGACCCAATGCTGCATACAAAGCAGTACTATGGCTGATAAACTGTACCATTTGTTTCGGTTTACTCGCCAATGCTATTAAAAAACACAAAACGGGTGCAAAAAATGTCATTAAAGTTATGAGAAAGAAGTCTGTTGTATAAATACTCTCAAAACCTGCCTTCAATGTATATACTGGAACTATGAGCTCTTGAGCTCCCAATTCTAATGTTAGATTCTGACGAACTCCAAAATAATAAGGAAGCAGCAAATTGGCTACAATCATGAATAAAAAATAAACCAAGGTCAGTGGTAAATTCAAAGTTGGAAATAGAATATCCAGCTTTTCAGTCCAACTAATATTTTTAGCCTTTATCAACCATTTAAATTTAGCGTTTAGAAATTCGCAGGTCCCGCGCGTCCATTTCATATGTCGAATACGAAAAGAACGTACTGTTTCGGGAAAGTCTTCCAAACAAATTACATTTTCTACGAATCTACCACGATATCCTTTCTCACGTGCATGAATGGCAAAAGCCAAATCTTCACTAACCAAATGCGGGAAACCGCCAATTTCTTTCCAGCATTTTCTACGCAATAATGCCCCATGTCCCAAGAACATTACAAACCCAAAATCGTTTCGCAAGGGCTGATAGTATTTCCAATGGATGTCTACTCCTACACCCAATGAACGTGATAATGGGCTTTCTTCATTGGTATTCGCTCTGTGATTAGCTTGTACAAATCCACACTTTTCATCGGATTGCATGACTGGAACCAGTTTTGAAAGAAAGTCTGTAGGAAGAATCTCATCGGCATCAGCTATGGCAAAATATGCTTCATGTACATAATTTTCCAGTGCATGATTCATATTCCCCGCCTTAAATCCTGCCCGATCCTTTCTTCTGATCACTTGTACCTGATTTGGGTATTGATGTGCAAAGACATCTATTTTCTGTATGAATTCTAGGTCATTACTGTCATCTAAAATATATACCTTATAATTAGAATAATCTTGTTGTAAGCACGAAATGACCGAGGACTCTAAAAAATCATTACAAGTGGTATACAGTATAGCTACTGCCGGTTCATGTGTCATCGCTATCGTAGCGAGTTCCTGCTCTGGCTTTCGAAAGAAATATTTATGAATAAGTGAAAAGAGAATGATACCCACATTATAAAAACCATAGAGCCATGCAAAAGCAATGAATACCACAAAAAGTGTAATGGTTGTGGAGCTCATAAAGCTATATCCTAAATTGGTTAAGCTCCACAATCGTGGCCCGAACCACAGCAATGCCAGTATCCAAGCGGAGAAAACAGTGATATAAAGTGTTGGTTTGGGTGCTTTAGAGATAAAGCCGCTATTAGTAATAATCTTAATGCGCGCCGGTGCATTTACAAGCTGATCTTGAATGCGCTCTAAACTTACAGTGTTAATCATGTCTTTAAAATTTATAATTAGTTCCTATGGATACAATGGCGATCTCATTGTTAAAAATTCCCCGATCGTAATTTCCAAATAATTTCCCTTGAAGATTTTCCAGGATAGGAAAGCTTATCAATCCATAACCACCACCAAATTGACTTACCGTTAACTGTGGTGTTTGTAATCTATCATAATATGCACCAACGATGATTTCAACTTTCCTGTATTTGATCTTCGGGCTTAATAGAAAGCGTTGATTAAAAGTGTCCGCAAATGTCAGGTTATGAGAATGAAAAAAACCTCCTTCGATTCGGATATTCTTTAAGAGTTCATAATCGATAAAGGCCCCTGCACTTGCCAATTGATCATCTTCTCTAAAATCCATTTGCGTCACCAATTTTGTCAAAAGTTTAGGTGTTACAAAGTATCCGGTTTCAAGATTGACTAAGTATTGATCTTCCGTCAATGTCAAAAATCGTCTCCCAGCTTCCAGTTTACTAAACCATTTTTTATTCCAATCATGTTTGGCACCGAGGCCGACCAAAGGGGCTGTACGTTCTTGAACGGCTAAAACATTATTATCAAGAGCTAATGCATTATCATAGAAAGCGAATACCTGATTTTTAGTATTCAGTTGATATTTAAAATCTACTCTTCGCAAGCCATTTTGTTCATCTGTATCATTAAACGTAGCACCATACCATACTCCAAACTCAAATTTTTTTGGTGCACTCTCAATTTCTTTAAGACCATTATTAGCGGCTACATAATTTGAATTTATAGTCAGCGCTTTTTTAAAAGCTTTTCGAGCGCTGGCGTTCTTGTTTTTTTTCATGGCCAGAAGTCCTATCAAATAGTAAGTCTCTTCATCTTCCGGAAATTCCTTTTCTATAAGGTCAATCATGCGCTCCGTTCGTTCAAATTCCCCGTACTCTATTGAATTATAAGCTTGACCAAAAAGTGCACTTCTATTCTTGTTATCACGATGAAGCGCTTTGGAAAAATATGTTTTAGCTTTTTGATAATCTCCTCTCCAAAAATTGTTATAGCCCATTCCCAAAAATCCCTCGATACTTTGAGGATCTTCTAGGAGTACCTGCTGGAACAGATGTTCAGCTTTTTGATATTCTTTCCACCATGAGAAATTATAAGCTCTGGCAATTTCTACCTGATGTTCACCTAATTTCGGTGAATTACGAATACTGGAGAAAATCTTTTCAGCCTCCTGATGGCTTCCTTGTTGAGAGAATTTAATAGCTTGATTCAACAGGTCTTTTTGTGCATTTAATTCATTAATTGTAAATAAGAAACTCATAATGAATACAACTGCGGTTAGTAACTTTGATGTTTTCATGATCGCTAGTTTTATGATTGATACTGTAGCCATTTTTTAAAATCATTGATTTTATCCACGGCAATTTCTAATGTGATTACTTTCTTAAAGTTTAGCGACAGTAAGAGTTGATATTCGAATTCTTCAAAATGAAAGACAGCTTCCCGATTCACAATTGTGGAATCTGATATTTGAAAAAATTGTTTTTGATCCAACTGAGCATGAAAATTCTCTAGATCATAGGTTGAGATAGGTAGTTTTTGTCCATCATCATGTACAATGAAAAGTACGGATTCAGAATAATATGCGTAAGCAATACGGTTCTCATGAATCTCAAAATATCGATCACCAAATTTGATGAAAAATATGTGTTCGGATTTATCGGAGTTCTTCCTTCCGAAGTTTGATTTAGGTGAGTTAGTTGTCATTTGATTCCCTTTTAACTAAAAACAACGACCCTTTCAAAAATCCTGAAAACTTGATTATTTTTTCATACTTTGTCCCTGAAACTGAAAATATTAATAACTAAATGTCTCAAAACGTTTGTGAGGAAAAAGTGTTCTCTACAATTTATCAGGACTATTCCAAAGACCTGCATGATTATCTCTATTATAAATATGGAGCTGGTCATGACCCCAATGATACCATTCAAGAGGCCTTTTCAAAATTGTGGCAAAAATGTAAGGAGGTAAGCTATGAGAAGGCAAAGGGATTTGTATTTATGGTTGCAAAAAATATGATGCTGAATAAAATTAAGCATCAAAAGGTTGTTTTAAGGTCTTTAGAAGTGCCTCCAAAAGAGTATACAAATGAATCTCCAGAGTTTCTCATGGAGCAGCAGCAATTCTATGCTAAATATCAGAAGGCGCTTTCAAAATTAACCGAAGAACAACGGGTTGCTTTTTTACTCAACAAGGTCGAAGGAAAGAAACATCAGGAGGTCGCAGACATACTAAATATCACTAAAAAAGTGGCAGAATATCGCATATATAGTGCCTTTAAAATTATCAAAGCAGAGATTAAAGAATTAAAAAAGTTGTGATTTTTTCAGGAGATTCTAATTATGAATTGTTTTTAAGTAAATTGATCCAAAATGGATAACAAGGATTTAACACAAAAATGGTTATCGGGTGAGCTTTCAGAAGCGGAACTCAAGGCATTCAAAAATCGTGAAGATTTTGAATTAGACGAGCGCATTATAGAAGGTGCTCAGCAATTCAAGGCTTCACATTTCTCTAAGGCGCGTTCTTTTATTGAATTTAAAGAAGCACTGCAAGAAGTCAATGAGCCTAAAGTTCGCTATATGAATCGATTGAAGTTCATTAGTCGAATCGCCGCTATGTTAATTATAGCACTAGGGCTCTATTTTACATTCTTTAACAATCCGATGACAGAAATCAACACATTAGCCAGTCAAAAAACAGTTTTTGAGTTACCAGATGCTTCCAAAGTTTCATTAAATAGTCTTTCCAGCGTGTCATATCATAAAAAGAATTGGAATGATCACAGGACACTTGAGCTAGAAGGAGAAGCTTATTTTGAAGTTGCTAAAGGATCAAAATTTGATGTGAACACTTCTGCAGGTATGGTAAGTGTTCTAGGTACCAAGTTTACAGTGAATCAACGTGAAAATTATTTTGAAGTAGTATGTTTTGAAGGTGTTGTCGGAGTTCAGGCTGGAGCTGCCAATCATACATTAACAGCGGGTAACACATTTCGGATTGTAAATAAGGTGTCTCAACTGGATTCCATCCAAGATTTACAGCCGGTATGGTTACAAAATCGAAGTACTTTTAATAGCGTACCATTACAATTTGCATTGAATGAATTGGAAAGACAATATAATATTGAAATCATCACGAATAATATAGATACGAATCGCTTGTTCACAGGTGGCTTTAGCCATAAAAATATTGAATCAGCTTTAGAGTCGGTAACAAGTCCGTTTAATTTAACCTATAAAAAAGAAGGAGCATCAACCTATAGTATACAGTAGTGAATAGTTTAAAACGCTTCCCCGTTCTCCTATTCCTTCTTTTCCTCACCTTTCAACTCACTGCACAGATAGGTACAGAAAAGAGGTCTTTGTCTGAGGTGCTCTCTATTTTACAGTCCAGATATGACTATCAATTCTCATATGCAAACGATGTTGTTGAAAACATCAGCATCGTAACGCCTTCTTTGGAATTTACTATTGAGGAAGTTGTTGATTATCTAAGAAGAAAAACTGGGCTGCGTTTTAAGTTTTTGGCTAATAATTTCATCGCTATTCAATCGAAAAATACTTCGAACTTTATCTGTGGATATGTCATCGACAATGAGCTCAAAGAACCTCTGGAAGGGGCAACCATCAGTAGCTCAATAGGCGGAACTTCTACGAACTCCTTTGGTTATTTTGAATTAGAAACAACGAATCCGAATGAAAGTATTTCTATAAGCTATATTGGCTTTCGATCTTTAGCTAAAAACGCAGATGATTTTGATCAAGAAAATTGTTCCTACTTCTATTTGACTCCCAAACTTGAGCCTCTGGCAGAAATATTGATATCGAGTTATTTAGTAAAAGGTATTGATAAAGTTGCGTCAGGAAATTTTGAAATCAATTTCTCAAAATTCGATATTGTTCCAGGGCTCATAGAAACAGATGTCCTACAAACGATTCAAGCCTTACCGGGTATTCAAAGTGTCAATGAAACTATTTCCAACATTAACATTCGAGGTGGAACAAACGATCAAAATTTGATTTTGTGGGATGGTGTTAAAATGTATCAGTCGGGTCATTTTTTTGGTTTGATTTCCATGTTTAATCCACGAATGACCTCCGAAGTTTCTGTGACTAAAAATGGTTCAGATGTTAGTCTTACCAACGGCGTTTCTGGTACCATAGCGATGAAAACTGATTCGAAGGTTAGTACTGCTTTTGAAGGATCTATAGGTTCAAATTTTACGAATCTTGATGGGTTTTTAGATGTTCCTCTTGGTAAAAAGGCATCACTACAGATTACCGGCAGAAAAGGCATTGACGATTTTATCTCCAGTACACCAACATACACGAATTATTTTGAACGTATTACACAAGATACTGAGGTTGCGGCCATTGCTGAGAGTGAACGGTCCTTTGATTTTTATGATACAAGTGTACGCTTGAATTATCAACTCACCGACACCGATTTTTTAAGACTGAATTTCTTAAACGTCAATAACGAATTAGCGTTTACAGAGGCAGGAATTGTGAACCAACAAGAACAGAATAGAGAAAGTAGTTTAAAGCAAAATACCATAGCCGGTGGTTTATTTTATGAACGCAAATGGAATTCATCTTTTCATACCTCGTTACAGGTTTACGAGACGGACTATGAGCTTGAGGCCTTTAATGCCGACATAGGACAGCAACAACGGTTATTACAAGAAAATAAGGTTTCGGAAACTTCTATCCTCTTAAATACTTTATATAAATATTCTCAGCAATTATCGTTTACAAATGGATATCAATTTATCGAGACAGGTGTCACCAATCTAACGGATGTAGACGACCCTAGAATTGTTGATTTAAGAACTCGTGTGCTACGTGAGCATGCTTTATTTTCACAGTTGAATTACCGCTCAGATTCAAAGAAGTTAAGTGTAAAAGCAGGGGTTCGGTATAATTATATATCTGATTTTCAAAAGCATTTGGTTGAACCTCGTTTGGTCGTTAATTATAGCATTTTTGAAGATTTCAATTTAGAAATCGCCGGTGAACTAAAACACCAAACTACTTCACAGATTATTAATTTTCAAAATGACTTTCTTGGTATTGAAAAAAGAAGGTGGCGTCTTTCAAATGATGATAATGTGCCTATCATCAAAAGTCAGCAAGTATCATTAGGAATGAGTTTTGCAAAGAATGGATGGTTGATCAATATCGAAGGTTATTATAAGAAAGTAGATGGTATTACTTCGCAGAGTCAAGGATTTTTGGATGATCATATTTTTGACCAAACTATTGGCGAATATGCCATCTATGGTTCCGATGTTTTGGTGAATAAAAAGCTTGGTAAATTTAGCTCATGGCTGAGTTATTCGTATGGTACTAATGAATATACATTCAATGACTTTCCGGAAATTACTTTTCCTAACAACGTAGATATCAGGCACACGCTTAGTTTTGGCACCTCCTATTCCTCAGATCGATTGAAAATAGCAGCGGGTTTTAATTGGCATTCCGGATTGCCAATAACGACTCCTGAAGCAGGTAATGAATTAAATGGTACAAACATTAATTACAATCCATCGAATAGTGACCGTCTAAAAGAATATTTTAGGGCTGATGCCTCTGCTATGTATAATTTCAGAATTTCAGGTACGATTAGGGCTCATGCCGGGGTTTCTGTTTGGAATTTGATAGACACTGAAAATATCATCTCCCAATTTTACAGAGTTAATGGAGATATGGTTGAAGAAGTTCGTCAAAATGCTTTGGGTATTACACCAAACGCTGTTTTGAGAATTTCTTTTTAGGCCTAAATTAGATATCTGGTATAATGCGTTAATAATGAAAATCTTACAGCTAAATCGGTGAGTACATTGAAATATTGAAATAGGTCACCGAATTACTCACCTTTTCTTTGGTATCAATTGTATTCAAATGGGACTAAATAAAATGAAAATACCCACAAATCATTTTATTTGTGGGTATTTGTGCCGTTTTAGCGGAGAAAGAGGGATTCGAACCCCCGGAGGTGTGACCCTCGCTGGTTTTCAAGACCAGTGCATTCGACCACTCTGCCATTTCTCCAAAGTGTCTCATCAGATATTCTCTGAATGCGGATGCAAATATAGAAAGCTTTTTTAACTTGCTAAAATAAAATTCTAAGTTTTTTCCATTCATTACAAATAACAATTATAGCGTACATTTACATGTAAATAATCAAACCTAAATGAGTTTTTCTATAGACCTTATTTATCTAGTTTTAATTGGTTTTATAGCAGGCTGTATAAATATTGTTGCGGGTGGTGGCTCACTACTTACCTTGCCTATGTTAATTTTTTTAGGACTCCCATCTACTGTAGCTAATGCAACAAATAGAATTGCCATCATTGTGCAAAATGTTTTTGCTGTAAGAGGATTTCAGTCAAAAGGGGTTTCTACATTTCCATTTAGTATTTATTTGGCAATTCCAGCAGTTATAGGGGCTATTATAGGTGCAACTATTGCTATTGAAATTCCCGATGAACTTTTCAATAAAATTTTGGCTGGAATTATGGTTATTATAGTCATTTACATGCTATTAAAACCAAAGGTAAAAGCGCAGCACATTCAAGAACGTCTTCAAGGTAAATTCTTATGGCTAGGTATGATCATATTTTTCTTTGTTGGTCTTTATGGGGGTATTATACAAGCTGGTGTTGGTTTTATAATGATAATGGCTCTTACAAGTGTTAATCATCTTAGTTTAGTAAAAACAAACGCTGTAAAAGTTTTTGTTGCCTTGGTTTACTCTGTAGCAGCTGTTATTGTTTTTCAAAAAGGTGGCTTAATTAACTGGAAATATGGTTTAATTCTATCTATAGGTAATGCCTCTGGTGGTTGGTTTATGAGTAGGTTTTCAGTAAAAAAAGGAGATGGATTTGTAAGAATATTATTAATTATAATTGTAAGTATTTTGGCAGTAAAGCTTTGGTTTTTTTAACGAATAATTACAAAATCATCAAAATTTTTAAGTTCACCTTGGGTGAGGTTAACATGTGTAACTTTAGACAACGGTGAGCCGCTATATAACCAGTCAATAAAAGTTTCCAGTGATATTGTTTCTCCTTCAATTTCTATATAAACACTCCCATCATCTTCATTTTTAACAAATCCGGTAAGTTTTAATTCATTTGCTTTGTTATTAGTATATTTTCTAAACCAAACATCTTGCACTTTACCTAAAACTTGTATGTCATAATGTGTTTTCATTGAATCTATATCCTTTTCTCAAAATTAATCAATTATACTTTTCTATTGATTTACTATATTCTACCTTTGTTTATCATTTAAAATTATGAATAATTCTTTAGGAAAACTTTTTAGACTTACCACTTTTGGTGAATCTCACGGAGAAGCAATTGGTGGTATTATTGATGGCTGTCCGGCAGGTTTGAAATTAGACTTAGATGTAATTCAACACGAATTAGACAGAAGAAAACCAGGGCAATCTAATATCGTTACACAACGCAAAGAGCCTGATAATGTTGAGTTTTTATCTGGTATTTTTGAAGGAAAAACTACCGGAACTTCTATAGGATTTATAATCAAAAACACAAACCAAAAGTCTAAAGATTATTCGCATATTAAGGATTCGTATCGCCCCTCGCATGCCGATTATACCTACGATAAAAAATATGGATTTCGAGATTATCGAGGTGGTGGACGCTCATCTGCCCGAGAAACAGCAAATTGGATAGTTGGTGGCGCCATTGCTAAGCAACTACTAAAAAGTGTTAGTATTAATGCCTATACATCTTCTGTAGGTGATATTAATCTTGAAAAACCGTACCAAGATTTAGACTTTTCGAAAACCGAATCTAATGTAGTTCGTTGTCCTGATGATGAATACGCTCAAAAAATGATCTCCAAAATTCAAGAAATTAAAAAGCAAGGCGATACCATCGGAGGTACAATTACTTGTGTAATTAGAAATGTTCCTGTAGGATTAGGCGAACCTATTTTTGATAAACTTCATGCTAGATTAGGCCAAGCTATGCTATCATTAAATGCTGTAAAAGGTTTTGAGTATGGTAGCGGGTTTTGTGGTACTAAAATGAAAGGTTCTGAGCATAATGATACATTTAACTCAGATGGAAGTACAAAAACAAATCTTTCTGGCGGTATTCAAGGCGGTATTACAAATGGTATGGATATCTACTTTAGATTAGCATTTAAACCAGTTGCTACAATACTACGCAAATATGAAACTATAGACAAACAAGGTAAAGTAATTGAAATGCAAGGTAAAGGAAGACATGACCCTTGTGTTGTACCAAGAGCTGTACCAATTGTTGAAGCACTTGCCGCTATGGTTTTAGCCGATCTTTATCTTATTGATAAAACAAGAAAAATATAAAATAAAAGAGCTCTGAAATTTCAGAGCTCTTTTAACTTTTTCTAATTCTATATTTTAATTATCACATTGTCCTAGTTGATCACCATGATCTAAATGTGCTTTAATTGCATTTACACTTACACATATGGTCTTACCATTATGACAGATGTAAACTTTCTTATTATTATCATGACAATATTCATAATCATCATTTCCTCTACAGGCGTCAACAACAATTGCCAACGTTTCCTCTAGTTCTTCAAGTGAATTGATCTCAGTTACTTCGCCATCTATCCCTTCAATAAAAATAGGAAAATCTAATCTAATTTGTGATGTCGCTTCTAATGTGTCAAAGAAATTAAATAATTCATCATCATTACTAATGGTCACAAATTCAAGATCGCTGTTAGGATCTAACTGTGCAAAAAACATAATTGGATATTGAAATTTCACACACGGTTCTTCATCACTATTATCATCAGAATTTTTAGTTGCAGCTTTCATCAGCCCAACTAGTGCCGAGTTTTTAGTAAAAACAGCTTTATTTACAGGATCTTCAACTATTTCTTCCTCTCCGCTTTGACAGTATGTTAACAACATAGCTGCAGCAACAAAGAGCCCTTTGAAAACTAAATTTTTAAAGAAAGTATTTTTTTTAACCATAACATATTTATTTAGTTATATAAACTTAAATTTTCAATTAATTATTTCAATTTAAATAGAACTATTAATTACAAATAATTATAATTCTACACTTATACAACAACTCATATATCAAAACTCCTACCCATCACTTAAAAAAATTGCAAAAAGAAAATTTTATCAAACTTTTAAACAAAAATTACTGTTCATTTTAACAAGCATCTTTGTACTATTTTAATCAATTTTTAATGTAATTTTAAGCATCGAAAATGATAAATTCATAAAGGGTCGTGGTGCTCAAATAAACACACATAATCGTTTTTTACAACATCAACATACTGTAGAAGACGACTTTCTAAACTATTGTCTAAAAGAAAATGATAATCCTGACCAAGAAAAAACACAATACATAGAAATATTTCCAAAAACAATATTAAACAAAGTTAAAAGCCCAGATATAGGCATGGTATATTCTATGAACCCATACCAAGGTTGCGAGCATGGTTGTATTTACTGTTATGCAAGAAATACTCATGAATATTGGGGTTATAGCGCTGGTTTAGATTTTGAACGTAAAATATTATATAAAAAGAATGCTCCAGAATTATTAGAAGAAAAAATAAAGAGTAAGAATTGGCAAGCTTCGCCTATAATGTTTTCTGGTAATACAGATTGTTATCAACCTATTGAAAGAAAATTAAGAATTACTCGAAAGATGTTAGAAGTACTATGGAAGTATAAGCATCCCGTTGGATTTATTACCAAAAACTCATTGATTTTAAGAGATTTAGATATTCTTACTGAAATGGCTAAATTAAGATTAGTACATGTAAGTATTTCTATTACATCTTTAAAAGAAGATACGAGAAGAATTTTAGAACCACGTACAGCATCCATAAAAAAAAGGTTAGAAACGGTTAAAATTCTTTCAGAAAACAATATCCCCGTAAATGTAATGATGGCTCCAATTATTCCGGCAATTAATAGTCATGAGATTTTTGATTTGGTAAAAAAGGTTAGTGAATTAGGAGCTTTATCTGCTGCTTATACCATAGTAAGACTAAATGGAGCGATTGGTGAAATTTTTACAGATTGGGTTAAAAAGACATTTCCCGATAGGGCTAATAAAATTTTACACCAAATTCAAGATTGTCACAACGGGCAACTAAACGATTCTCGCTTTGGCAAACGTATGCGTGGTGATGGTAAAATTGAAGAACAAGTTGCAATACAATTTAAAATTGCAAAAAGAAAATTTTTAAAAGGGAAATCTATCCCTGAATATGATTATTCTCTCTTTGAGAAAAATAGAAATCCTCAATTTAATCTTTTTGAATAATATAGATTTGACAATAAAGAAAAAGAATATTCGTTTTATGGTTCTAAGAAAGAGAAATAACAGTTATTAATATGCTTCTCCCTCAACAGTATACAAAGTTATTAACCAAAAAATGTTTGAATATGAGGAAAAGCTACTCTTATTATTACTTATTGTCTTTTATTTTTTTATTCTCTTTTCAGCTTATAAAAGCTGATAATGGAGAAAAAATACCTATTAAGAAAGACACAAAATCGAATACTTTTTATGTAAATAGTATAACTGATCCAGGTTGGTCTTATACTTGTAAAGATGGTATTGAAGTTGACCTTGTGAGTTCAGGACTAAAAAATAGTGTTCCAATTAGTTTACCTATATCAGATGTAGAAAGCATCGATAGAATTATAGTAGAAATAGTCTATAAAAGCAAAAATCCAGGAGAAACAATCGAAATAGAAGATGCAGGTGGTAATTCTTATACTGCAACAAGAGAGGTTCCAGCTGGTGGAAGTTCAAGTGTATGGTATTATAGAACGGAATTACCAGCTACAACATCAATAAATTATAACAATACTACAAATCAAGACAAAGCTCAATCTATTTTGGCTTATGTTTTTAGAAAAAAGAATACTGGTATCTCAAGTTCTGGTGTATTTACTGCCCAAAGCGGATATAATAATATAGAAACCATTACTATACCTATCATCACAGATTCTGCATCTAGGGATGTAAAAATTGAATTACCTGTTTCTGAGTTAACTGCTGATGGTCGCTATATTAAAATTACTGCTGAAACATCAGACGGTAAAAAAGATGAGATTATTGAAAATATTAATGACTTTCCATCTGGTAATTGTTGTATTAAAGTATTCAGTTTAGGATTACAGGATGTTGCTGGTAATGTGAACGAAGTTACGATTACAATTGATACTAGAAATAGACAAAATGGGCAATCTGTAAATGGTCAGTCTTGGGTAATGGGTGGTGCAGTAAAAACCAATGTGGCTTGTACTTGTGTTGACTTTGACGAAGAACCACCGATGCCAGATAATTTAACACAACATATAATTGCGTTTGATATTAATGATTTACCTGAAGTTACATTTAGTGATAATTGCTCTGCAGTAACTGTAGAATACAATCAATATTTGGCTGAAGAATCATGTTTTATAAACTTTGGCCCTGAATATACAGAATCTAATATTTGGTTCCATAGCTTTCCATTTGATATGTGGCATCATTGGGATAAAGGTTATTTTCAGTATTTAGCGGATGGAACGACCAAAGTTCATGGTAGAGTCGTTAATAATACTGACCCTACGTCTGGATGGATTGTAGAAATTTTCTTCGAAGAACTGATTGATTACAATGCTTGGGTAACATCTGGTGGCTATTTGCAAGGTGATAGTTTAGAAAATCAACGAAGGTTCGCTGCAGTAGACTTCAGTAAACCAAACAAACTTGAAGGATTTGGTGACTATGCAAATTCTAACTTAACTTTAGTAGAAAATACAGAATTTCAACATATGGATATTGGCCCAAGAGATGTTTATGGTGATTATGGTATTGGGTTTTGGATTTCATATGAAGGAAATGTGAATGGTCAGCAAGTAGGCGGTGAAGACAAACAACATATAGATATGTATGCATCATTAGACACCTGTGTTCTTAGAAGAGCGATACTTGTAGTAAGAGAGTGGACCGTTACTGACGCTGCTGGTAATTCAGTCATATATATCCAACGAGTAGAATTAGAGTAATACTAACCTCCCTAAAAATATAAAAATGAAAAAATTTATTTACATATTTATTAGTATTTGTGCCTGCTTTGCAAGTCAAGCGCAAATTCAACAAGAAGATTTTAATGCTACAACCATACCCACAGGTTGGACAGCAACTTATCCTTCTGGTAGTTGCACTTGGGAGTTTGGTTTTGTAGGAACAGCTGCAAATCCAGTACCAGGAACCAACCCAAACCCAGTAACATTTCCAACAGGAGGTGTTATTTTCGATGACCAAGAATGTGGATCAGGTTTTGGCAATATTGCCGAATTAGAAGGGCCTGAAGTAGATCTTGTCGCAGCTAATGTTGTTAGTGCTGCGATAGAAATAGTATATAATCATCAAACCATTGCCAATGATGGTGATTTTTTAGTTGAAGTTTGGGACGGAAGTGCTTGGCAAAATGTGCTTACTGTAGATGGGGATGTACCAGCAAGCAATTCTGGTACAACTGCCACGGCTACTATAGATGTAACACCTTATATTAACGATGAGTTTAAAGTGAAATTTATTTATGATGATGAGTTTAATCCACCATCAAATAATATCTCTTTAGGTGTAGGTATAGATAATTATCAATTATTAGATACCGCTACAGCAAGTATAGATGAATTGACCAGTGCTGGATTTAGATATTTTCCGAATCCGGTTATTGAAGATAATCTGAACTTGGCCGCTAACGAGAATATAAGTGCTATTAAAGTTTATAACATCTTAGGTCAAAAAATGATCGAGTCAAAACCGAATGCTACTACTTCTAAAGTACGAATGGCTAATTTACCCACTGGAACTTACATAGTAAATGTTGCTATTGGCGAAAAGAAAGGTTCATTTAAAGTACTAAAACAGTAAACAAACATAGTTTTGTGTGATAAAGGGTTCTCTTAATTGAGAACCTTTTTTTATGTTAATTTTAAAATCAAACAGTATCTTTGCACCCTTAAAATAAATAAGATACATGGAAAACGGAATCTATGCGAAGTTTAATACTTCTAAAGGAGAGATACTAGTAAACTTAGAATTTGAAAAAACACCGGGTACAGTGGGTAATTTTGTTGCCTTAGCTGAAGGAAACCTTGAAAATTCTGTAAAACCTCAAGGAACACCCTATTATAATGGATTAAAATTTCATCGAGTAATATCAGATTTTATGATTCAGGGTGGTTGCCCACAAGGTACAGGCACTGGTAATCCTGGATATCAATTTGATGATGAATTTCATCCAGAATTAAAACATGACAGACCAGGTATATTATCTATGGCCAATGCAGGTCCTGGTACTAACGGTAGTCAGTTTTTTATTACACATGTAGAAACACCTTGGTTAGATAATAAGCACACTGTATTTGGAAAAGTGATTGAAGGTCAAGATATAGTAGATAGTGTACAACAAGGTGATTCATTAGATTTTATTGAAATCATTCGTAAAGGAGAAGCCGCAGATAAGTTTAATGCTATTGAAGCTTTTAGAACTTTTGAAGGTTCGCGAGCTGAACGTGAAGCTGCAGAGAGGCAAGCTCAAGAGGATCTTTTAAAAGATGCTTCTGCAGGATTTGAAAAAACCGAAAGTGGTTTACGTTATCAAATTGTACAAGAGGGTTCAGGTAAAAAAGCTACTAAAGGTGCAACTGTTTCAGTGCATTATAAAGGTCAATTATTAGACGGTACCGTATTTGATTCTTCTTATAAACGCAAGCAACCAATTGATTTTGCTCTAGGCGTAGGCCAAGTAATTTCTGGTTGGGATGAAGGCATTCAACTACTAAAAGTGGGTGATAAAGCACGTTTTGTAATTCCATCGGATCTGGCTTATGGGTCTCAAGGCGCTGGTGGTGTAATTCCACCTAATGCTCCATTAATATTTGATGTTGAGTTGGTTAATATAAAGTAGCCTAATGCTATAAAAAGATAAAAGCCTCAAGAAATCTTGAGGCTTTTTTTGTAATTAATTAACTTTTAGCTTGTCTTACTTATTAATTAAGGCATTATATTTGATACATATTTTTCAACAGAAAAATAGATGATAAAACAAAATTCAAAAATATTATTTACTCTTTTGCTAAGTTTCTTTTTTGTAAGTATTTATGCTCAGAATGATACTATAAAAAAGAAAAAAGAATCTCAATTTAAAACCATTCTAGATGGCAGAAATGGTGCTAATGGTATTACATTAGGAAAGGAAGAAAAAATAAATCCAATTTTCAGTTTAAAAAAGAAAGAAGTAACACCCTTAAAAAGCCTTGATTATTACCTTAATTTAGGCAAAACTCCGAAAAGTAAAAATTTAAGATCCATGTCATCTAATAGTAATGTAGATTCAGATGTATTGGTTAAAAGGTATTTTAACGGAAAAGATACTAGTGACCAAAGCTTAAAAAGTCATGCGGATTTAGGAACTTTTGAAGGTTCAACTAAATTTGTACGAATTGAATTTAGAGATCATGGGTTAGTAGATGGAGATAGAGTGCGTATCTTTTTAAATGAAAAAGTGGTAGATGCCAATATCATGCTATTAGGTTTATCTGCTTTTATTGAATTAAAAATGGATAAAGGTTATAATAGAATTGATTTTCAGGCCTTAAATCAAGGTCGCTACGGACCAAATACTGCTGCTTTTTTAGTATATGATGACCAAGGTAAATTAATTACTGCTAAAGCATGGAACCTGGCTACCAGTCAGAATGCAACACTAGGTATTATTAGAAATTAATATGAGTCAACCAACCTTAGAACAACTTAAGTACCCAATCGGGAAACCACAAATACCAGAACAAATATCTCAAGAACATATTAATAGTTGGATTACTACTTTAGAAGAATTTCCAAAAAGATTATCTAGTTTAGTTCAAAACTTATCTGATGAACAATTAGATACTCCATATAGAAAAAATGGATGGTCAATACGACAAGTTGTACATCATTTGGCAGATAGTCATCATAATTCGTATACACGGTTTAAATGGGCATTAACAGAAAATAAACCGATTATTAAGACCTATTATGAAGATAGATGGGCAGAGCTTCAAGATTCAAAATCAGCTCCTATCCTACTCTCTTTAAATACTTTAACGGCTTTGCATTCAAAATGGGTTTATTTTTTAAAAGGTTTAGCTAAACAAGATTTAGAAAAGGTTTTTATCCATCCTGATGGTAATGAAGAAGTGAGTTTAGCCGAAAATATTGGCATTTATGCTTGGCACTGTAATCATCATTATACACATATTGAAAATTTGATTACTCGTAAGAATTGGAACTAAGTCTTTTATTTCCACTTAATATTACAACCAATACTGGGTTTCTGTATCTCAGTATTTTCTTTACCATCAACCAAGCAATCTAGTGCATGACGTAGATCCTTTCCGGTAACGGGTAATCCATTACTTGGGCGAGAATCATCTAATTGACCACGATATGAAAGCTTCAAATTTTTATCAAACACATAAATATCAGGTGTACATGCTGCATCATAAGCTAATGCGACTTCTTGAGATTCGTCGTATAAATAAGGAAACGGATATTTTAATTCTTCTGCTCTTTTTCGCATTAAATCCGGAGCGTCATCAGGATAATTTTTAACATCATTAGAAGAAATAGCAATAAAAGCTACTTTTTTATCTTTATAATCATTTGCAACTTTTACTAACTCTTTATTTACATGAATAACAAATGGGCAGTGATTGCAAATAAAAAAGATTACTGTTGCAACATCACCATGCAACTCGAAAAGTGTTAAGTCTTCATCAGAAACTGTATCATAAAGTGTAAAACCAGGAGCAATTTTACCAAGCGGAACCATATTAGAAGGAGTTCTTGCCATACCGATTTTATTTGTAGATTTATACAGTAAAATTACAAAATAAATGTCAAATACTATTTCGTTTGAAGATTTCCTAAAAGTAGATATTCGTGTGGGTACAGTAGTAGAGGTTTCCGATTTTCCAAAAGCAAGAAAACCAGCATACCAATTAAAAATTGACTTCGGAGAATTGGGTGTTAAAAATTCTAGTGCACAAATAACCGATCTCTATACTAAAGATGATCTGCTGAATAAACAGGTAACGGCGGTAGTAAATTTTAAAACAAAACAAATTGCCAATTTTATGAGCGAATGTCTAGTTTTAGGAGTAAGTAATGAGAAAGGTGAAATAGTTTTATTACAAAATTCGAGTATTGTTAAAAATGGCGAACAAGTAAGTTAGAATGCTCAAAACAGCAAACGATAAATATTTGACGGAGCTTTCTGATTCTTTAAAAGGAGAATTATTTTTCGATGACCTCCATAAAAGTATGTATGCTACCGATGCATCGGTTTATAGAAAAATTCCGATTGCTGTAGCTTTCCCAAAGGATATTGAAGATATTCGAAAGTTAATTGAGTTTGCAAATCAACAACAGACAACTTTAATTCCTCGTACAGCTGGTACTTCACTTGCTGGCCAGTGTGTTGGCGATGGTATTGTTGTAGATGTCTCAAAACATTTTACAAGAATTTTAGAGCTTGATGAATTAAATAAAACCGTTACTATAGAGCCTGGTGTAATTCGTGACGATTTAAACAGATTTCTAAAGCCTTACAATCTTTTTTTTGGACCTAATACTTCAACTTCTAATCGATGTATGATCGGTGGCATGGTTGGAAATAATTCTTCAGGTAGTACCTCAATCCGGTATGGTGTTACACGTGATAAAGTATTGTCAATCAATACTATTTTAAGTGACGGCAGTACAGCTACCTTTGATGAAGTAACTTCACAAGGATTCAAACAAAAAGCTCGTGAAAATTCATTAGAAGGTAAAATTTATAAATCTATATTTAATGAACTTTCATTAAAGGAAAATCAAGAAGAAATAAAGAAAGAATTCCCTAAGAAAAGTATTCATAGAAGAAATACAGGATATGCAGTTGATGCACTTCTAACATCAGATTTATTTGGAGGAGATAATGACGCTATAAATGTGGCAAAGCTATTATGTGGTAGTGAAGGCACATTAGCTTTTTCTACTTCTATTACTATACAACTAGAAGATTTACCACCAATAGAAAGTATTATGGTAGCTTCTCACTTTAATAGCGTTAACGAAAGCTTAAAAGCTACTGTTGTTGCTATGAACCGTAACTTATACACCTGCGAGCTGATGGACAAGGTTATTCTAGACTGCACTAAAAATAATCGTGAGCAGGCAAAAAATCGTTTCTTTTTAAACGGTGACCCAGAAGCTGTACTGTTATTTGAAGTAAAAGCTAATACTAAAGACAATGCAGAAAAGCAAGCTTCTAAATTGGTGAAAGATTTAGAAGATAAAGGCTTTGGATATCATCATACCTTGATCCATGGAGAGGATATTAAAAAAGCACTTGATCTACGAAGTGCTGGCCTAGGCTTATTAGGCAATATGGTTGGTGACAAAAAAGCGGTAGCGTGTATTGAAGATACTGCGGTAGATCTAAATGACTTACCCAACTATATTGAGGAATTTTCTGCGATAATGGATAAATATCAGCAAAAAGCTGTGTATTATGCACATGCAGGTGCTGGTGAATTGCACCTTCGTCCAATTTTGAATCTTAAAGAAAAGGAAGATGTTGAATTATTTAGAAAGATAACTACTGAAACTGCTCAGCTAGTAAAAAAATATGGAGGTTCATTTAGCGGAGAACATGGTGACGGGATTGTACGTGCCGAGTTTATTCCACTAATGATTGGTGATAAAAATTATCAGTTGTTAAGACGCATAAAAAAAGCTTTTGATCCAAACAATGTCTTCAATAAAGGTAAAATTGTTGATCCCTTGCCCATGGATAAAGATCTGCGCTATATAGTTGATAGAAATGAACCTGAAATAAAAACGATACAAGATTTCTCTGATAACGAAGGAATATTAAGATTAGCCGAAAAGTGTAATGGATCAGGTGATTGCCGTAAATCGGCTGAATCTGGTGGTACTATGTGCCCAAGTTATAGAGCCACAAAAAATGAGAAAGATACTACACGCGCTCGTGCGAATACTTTAAGAGAATTTTTAACCAACTCTGATAAGCTTAATAAGTTTAATCACAAAGAGTTGAATGAAGTCTTTGATCTCTGCTTGAGCTGTAAAGCTTGTGCTAATGAATGCCCAAGTAATGTGGATGTAGCAACTCTAAAAGCAGAATTTTTATATCAATATCAAGAAGCGAATGGTTATTCATTTAGAAGTAAACTTTTTGCAAATAATGTTAAATACAATAAAATTGGTAGCAAGTTTCCAATAATTACTAATACAATTCTAAACACTTTCTTAGCAAAAAAGTATATGGGTGTAGCCATAGAAAGGAGTATTCCTAAACTTGCTCAAAATACGCTGTTTAAGTGGTATAAGAATCATTATAAGTCAAAAAATTCAAGAATTGTCTATCTATTTTGCGATGAGTTTACTAACTACTACGATGTAAAAATTGGTAAGGATACTATTTATTTATTAGAAAAATTAGGCTATAATGTGCAAATTATTGATCATGTAGAAAGCGGACGTTCTTTTATTTCTAAAGGGTTTTTAAAAGAAGCTAAAGTAATAGCAAATAAGAATATAGAAATTTTTAAAAGTTTTATTTCTAATGAAAAACCACTAATCGGAATTGAGCCTTCTGCAATTCTTACTTTTCGTGATGAATATATACGTTTAGCTGTTGACAAGGGAGCAGCCCAAAGTATTGCCAAAAATACTCTTACTATAGAAGAATTTATAACCAAAGAATATGAAAATGGGCATATCAGAAAAGAGAATTTCACCAAACTGCCTAAAACTGTTAAAGTACATGGGCATTGTCATCAAAAAGCCTTGTCTAATATGCATGCTACTTTTACCATGTTGAACATACCTGAAAATTATACTCCTACCATTTTAAATACAGGTTGTTGTGGTATGGCGGGTTCATTTGGGTACGAAAAAGAACATTATAAAGTAAGTATGCAGGTAGGTGAAGATACTTTATTCCCTAAAGTAAGAAAGCTAGAAAAAGGTGTTGAGCTTGTAGTGGCTGGAACTAGCTGTAGACATCAGATCTTTGATGGAACTAAACGCTTAGCAAAGCATCCAATAACAATTTTAAAAGAAGCATTTAATCAATAGATGATTAAACAAAATTTCTGTTTACTATTAAATCAATTGTAATTTGTTAAACCTGGGGCTATATTAAATTGATTACCAAACTAATTGTTATCTTTATATTATCAAATTTAACAAGTCAATAATACCATCTCTAACTTAAAAACCTTCTATATGAAAAATAATGCATCTTCACGTATTATAACAATTGTTGTTTGCTTTTTAATACTTCTAAGTTTTTCTTTTAATGTAGCTGCTCAAGGATTTGAAGGCTATTACAGGTATCCAGATATTCACAAGAATATTGTAGTATTTACAGCTGAAGGTGATCTCTGGAAAGCACCTCTTTCTGGTGGATTAGCCCAGCGACTAACAACACACGCCGAAGAAGAAATATATCCTTCAATTTCACCAGACGGTAAGACAATTGCTTTTTCCGCTAGTTATGAAGGCCCAACAGAAGTTTACACTATACCAATTGAAGGTGGACTTACAACAAGATGGACTTATGAAAATGATGCATCATTTACTAACACATGGACACCAGATGGTAAAATAGTATACAATACTTGGGCACAATCTAAAGTACCAGATGATCAATTGGTTTTAATAGATACGAAATCAAAACAAAAAGAAAGTGTTCCTCTTTTTCAAGCTAGTGAAGCATCTTATAGTAGTGATGGTAATACAGTCTTTTTTGTTAGGCCTGCCTATCATAGAAATGTCACCAAGAGATATAAAGGTGGTACAGCAAGGCAAATTTGGAAATACACTAGAGGATCTAAAGAAGCTATTAAGCTTACTAAAGATCACCCAGGAGGCAGCCATCACCCAATGTGGTACCAAGGTCGAGTTTACTTTATAACTGATAGAGATGGTACTATGAATATTTGGTCAATCGATGAAAACGGAAATGACATCAAACAACATACTAAACACAAAGATTTTGATGTGCGTTATGCTAATGTTTCAGATGGTAATATAGTTTATCAACGTGGAGCGGATATTTGGCATTATAATATTACTTCAAATGAAACTAAAAAGATCAATATCCGTTTGGTATCAGATCTAGATCAACTTAGAGAAAAATGGGATGAGAATCCTTCTAGATATATAACTTCTGTTCACTCAGATTCTGAAGGAAAGAAAATAGTCATTACTGCTCGAGGTCGCGTTTTTGTTGCACCTGTTAGCAAAGGAAGATTTATATCATTTACTGATAAAAAAAATGTACGATTAAGAGATGCTGTTTTTTCTTCTAATGATGATAAAATATATGTTTTATCAGATGAATCTGGAGAATTTGAATTCGTTAGCATGTCTGCAGATGGAACTGGTTCAGAAAAGAGGATCACCAGTAATGGTAATATTCTTAGATATTCTGGTGTTCCATCGCCAGACGGGAAATGGCTCGCTTATGATGATTTGGGTAATGATATGCACATTTTAAATGTTGCAACTGGTGTTAGTAAGAAAATATCTACAAATAAAGAGGGAATAGCAGATTTTTCATGGTCTCCAGACAGTAAGTGGCTAGCCTTTGTACAAGCAGCTGATAACACCATGCTACAGATAAAAATTTATAATATTCTAGATGGAACTTCTTTCGATCTTACTACAGATCGTGCTAACAGTTACAACCCTAGTTGGAGCCCAGATGGTAAGTTTATCTATTTTCTTTCAGATAGAAGCTTTACCTCTTTAGTTGGTAGTCCTTGGGGTCCTCGCCAACCTGAACCATATTTTGATGCAAGTGAAAAAATTTATCATGTTGCTCTTAAAAAAGGTACTAGATCTCCTTTTAGAGAGGACGATGAGTTAGCTGGTAAATCAAAAGAATCAAAACCTTCAAATGATAAAAAGAAGGATGATGATAAAGGAAAGGCTGAAGATGATAAAGTAAGTGTTATCATAAATAAAAATGGAATACAGCAAAGAATTGAAGAAGTACCAGTAAAAGCAGGTAATTACAACGGATTAGCAATTAATAATAAAGCTATCTATTTAATTACTAGTGATACTGGTATCGATGCAAAAAGACACTTATCAGTAATAAAAATTGGGAACGAAGATATAAGTATAAAAAATATAGTAAGTGATATTAGAGGGTATGAACTCACTGCAAATGGAAAAAAAATACTTGTTAATAAAAATACTAGTTTCTTTATGATAGATGCTGGAACTGGTAAAGCAAATGATATTTCAAAAAATAAAATTGATTTAAGTGGGTGGCGGTTTCCTATAACGCCAAAAGAAGATTGGAAACAAATTTTTACAGATGCATGGCGTATGGAGCGAGATTATTTCTATGACAAAAATATGCACGGTGTTAATTGGAATGCTATGCATGCAAAATATCTTCCATTGGTAGATCGGGTAACTACTCGTAATGAACTTTCAGATCTTATAGGACGTTTTGTAGGAGAACTTTCTGCTTTACATACAAGTGTGCGCGGTGGAGATAGAAGAAGTGATAATAAAAATATAACTGTTGCCAGTTTAGGCGCTAAGTTTAGTAGAGATGAAAAAAATGATGGATTTAAAATAGAATATATCTACAAGGCTGACCCAGATTATCCAGATGAAAAATCACCTCTAGACGATCCTTACCTAGATATTAATGTAGGAGATGTTATTACTAAAGTTAATGGCAAAAATGTGCTAACGGCATTAGATATAGGTGAACTTATTAGAAATCAAGCAGGTAAGCAAGTTTTAATGACTTTAAAACGTGGAAATATATTTAGAAATGTTATTGTAAAACCAATTAGAAATGAGTTTAACCTACGTTATAGAGACTGGGAATATGGCAATCGTTTAAAGGTTGAAAACAAAGGAAATAATGATATTGGTTACTTACATCTACGTGCTATGGGTAGTAGAGATATCAGCCAGTTTTATAGAGAATTTTATCCTGTTTTCAATAAAAGAGGATTGATTATCGATGTACGGTACAATTGGGGTGGTAACATAGACAGCTTTATTCTAGAAAAATTACTTCGTAAAGCATGGATGTATTGGAAAGCAAGATCAGGCAAACCCACTTGGAATATGCAATATGCCTTTAGAGGACATATCGTTGTTCTTGTTAATGAAAATACCTATTCAGATGGTGAAGCTTTCGCTGATGGTTTCAAAAAATTAGACCTCGGTACAACAATTGGCACAAGAACCTGGGGTGGTGAAATTTGGCTGCATAGTGGTAATAGGTTAAGTGATAACGGTTTAGCAAGGGCACCAATGTTTGGTGTTTATGGCGATAATGGAAAATGGCTTATTGAAGGACATGGATTTGAACCAGATATTGTTATTGATAATTTACCACACGCAACATATAATGGACAAGATGCTCAATTAGAAGCAGCCATAAAACATTTACAACAATTAATTAAAGAAGATCCAAGAGATGTGCCCCCAGTACCAGCATATCCAGATAAATCTTTTAATAATAAAAACTAAAATTTAAATACAATGAAAACCAAACTTTTATTTCTAACAGGTCTATTCATCTGTTTAATAGTTTTCCCACAAAAGAAAAAGAAACTATCAAAAAACAAAGCTCAAATTCAAGCATCTGTTGAAAAACATAAAGCAAATCTTATAAAAATTAGTGATGAAATTTGGGCTAGTGCTGAACTAGCTTTCGAAGAATATAAATCTGCAGAAATACTAGCTAAATATGCAGAAGATAATGGTTTTAAAGTAGAGCGTGGAGTAGCGGGTATGCCTACGGCATTTGTAGCTACTTATGGTTCAGGAAAGCCTGTGATTAGTGTATTAGGTGAGTTTGATGCTCTACCTGGTATTTCTCAAAAAGCAGAACCAACTAAGCAACCATTAAATGAAGGAGCTGGCGGCCATGGTTGCGGTCATAATTTATTTGGTGCTGGTAGTTTAGGTGCTGCAATTGCTATAAAAGAGTTAATCGAACAAGGTAAAATTAAAGGCACTATCAAATTTATGGGCACGCCATCTGAAGAAAAATTCTTTGGAAAAATTTGGATGGTTCGAGAGGGTATTTGGGATGATGTAGATGTAAATATTAGCTGGCACCCTAGTGCAAGTATAAAAGCAGACGTACAAAGTTCATTAGCGCTTGTAGATTTTAAAGTAGAGTTTTTTGGGCAAGCTGCTCACGCATCTGGTGATCCATGGAATGGTAGAAGTGCTTCTGATGCGTTAGAATTATATACAACAGGCATCAACTATTATAGAGAGCATGTTAAGCCTACGGTAAGGATGCATTATCATATTCAAGATGGTGGTCAAGTGGTAAATGTGGTGCCAGATTATGCAAAACTTTGGATGAGAGTTCGTGATACAAAACGAGAAGGTATGATGCCAGTGTATGAACGTGTTATGAAAATGGCTGAAGGTGCAGCAATAATGGCAAATGTTGATTATAAAATATCTTTAATTTCTGGTATTTATGAAGTCTTGGTTAACAGAGCTGGTGGAGAAATTATGCAAAATAATTTAGAGTTATTAGGACCAATAAATTATACTGAAGAAGAGACTGCTTTTGGTAAAAAAATTCAAGAAGTTACTGGTAAAAAACAAGTGGGTATGGATAGTGCCATTAAGCCATTAGAAGCAACTAAAGAACATCCTGGTGGTGGTTCAACTGATGTTGGCGATGTAAGTTGGAATGTTCCAAATATTAACTTAGGTGTTACAACAGCTCCGAAAGATACCCCTTGGCACTCTTGGGCAGTTGTTGCATGTGGTGGCATGAGTATTGGACACAAAGGAATGATCTATGCTTCAAAAGCAATGGGCATGACTATGTTAGATCTTTTTGAGAACCCCAAATTCGTTGAAAAAGTAAAAGCAGAATATAAAAAACGTAAAGGCGATGCTGTTTACAAGGCTATAGTTCCAGATGGCCCACCTCCTATTCCTGCTAAGAAATAAATAGACAATCTATATAATCTGTTAATAAATGCAAGAGTAATCCTAATCCGATTACTCTTGTTTTCTTTAACAGGAAAAGTAACACATAAACAATTAAAGCATAGTATGTATGCAATGGATGAAAATTAATACTGCATCGATGTGCATCAAAAATAGGGTTGGCAAGTAAATGGTCTAAATCAATCACCATAGTGGCTAACATAATGATCCAGGCTTGCTTCCATTGTTTTTTAAAAAATATATAAGCTATTAACCCAGGAAATAGAAAATGTAACCCATAATGAACACTAAATCGTAAAACTTCCATTAAACATTTAAAATTTGTCTCTCAAGATAGTTTAAGGTATTACCACCTTCCATAAAAAGTAAATCTAAAATGCTCAAATTTTCTAGAAAACCATGTTTATCTGAAAATACTTGAGTGTAAGGATCAAAACCAAAACTATGCTTCGACTTAGCATCTACCAAAAAGCGATAATCCTTGCCACTTTTATAGTCTTTTTCAAAATCCGTTGTCTTTTGATAAGCATAGATCTCTAGTTGAGCATGATCGGTGATAAACTCATGACATTTAAAGTTAAAATCTAAAAGGAATTTTTCCTTAATAGCATATAAGGCTTCTAATTCATTATCAAAAAATTCAAAAAAAGGTGATGAATTATATGCTGAAGCAATAGATTTTAAATGCTGTTGTTGCCAATCTTCACTATAATCTATTTTTACGTCTTTAGTTGATTGCTTGTTATTTATTTTTAATACTGGAATATTTAGTAATTGCTTTCCGTTCGCACCATAAATATAACAACGAGTTCTATAGGTTTGTTTTTGATAATTATCTTTTACCTCAAAAGAAATTTTATCCGCTTTAGCGATTGCAACATATTGAGCTATAGGTGAAAAATAAGTAGGATAAAATAGCAAATACTAAGCTTTTCTACGTTTTCTAAAATAATTAAATACAAACCAACCAGTCAGTGCAATTATAAAGAACTTAAAGTATGAAGTTGGCTTACCGTTACCTTTAACTGTAGTAAATAATCGGTCCCAACGTATTTTATTAATACCGCTGGCATTTGTTTCCCAACTAAACCAAATGAATACCGGTTTACCAACAACATGATCAAATGGTACATAACCCCAAGCTCTGGCATCTAAAGAATTCTGACGATTATCACCCATCATCCAATAATAATCTTGTTTAAAAGTATATTCGTCTGTAATCTTGCCGTTGATCATAATTTCATTTCCATTCACAATTAAATTATTCTTTTCATATTCAGAAATGATGCGCTTATAAAACGGCAATGAATTTTTATCCAGCTTTACTGTAGTCCCTTTTTT
The DNA here is from genome assembly GCF_057837205.1 of Maritimimonas rapanae. NCBI lineage: Bacteria > Pseudomonadati > Bacteroidota > Flavobacteriia > Flavobacteriales > Flavobacteriaceae > Maritimimonas > Maritimimonas rapanae. The sequence goes on from NZ_JBYQFI010000001.1 coordinate 1,330,384, forward strand.
AGGAATATATATTGGCCCAAAATTATCCATATTCCAACCTAAACTTGGCACATGAGGGAATAAATCTTCACCTTGACCCTTCGATTGTAATTGCTTTGTAACGCTCTTTACAGTAGGATTTTTAGCAATCTGAGCAGCTTCGTTATCAGTTAAAGTAAGATAATAATTACCGTCTTGCATTCTACCGCCCTCTCGAACATTGTATCTATTTGTAAGTAACGATTGATTAATTGGTTGCCCTGCAGTATTTACTATAAAATTATATTGAGGCTTTGCCCTATCTGTATATGTAGTACGATTACCATTAATATATATATACCCATCTTTAATTTCCATTGAGTCACCAGCAATAGCCACACAACGCTTTACCAAATTGGTTTTCTTATCAATAGGCTTATAATAGTTTCTATTAGGATGAAAATCATTCATGTCCAGCAATGTATCTGCTGGTTGATTAAATACAACTATCTCATTGCGTTCTATTTTCTGAAACCCAGGAAGTCGCATATAAGGCAATTGCAACTTATTTTTCCAAGATGATTCTCTATTTTCATAATCATCACTAAATAAATATGACTTTTTCTTAATTACTGGAAGTGTATCATGAACCATTGGCGCAGCAACAGTAGTCATTGGTACTCTAGCGCCGTAATGAAATTTACTTACAAATAAAAAGTCACCAACAAGTAAGGTTTTTTCTAATGACGAAGATGGTATTACATACGGACGCATAAAATACGTGTGTACTAAAGTAGCGGCCACAATTGCAAAAACAATAGAACTCACCCATTCACCTGCGCTTGATCTTGGCTTTAAACTTCTATCTTTTATGTATTCTACATCTAAAACATAGTTTACATAATAAATATAAAATCCTAATGTAAGAATTACTAAAAAGGTTTCTGGTCTAGAGTTTCTACCAAAACTACGAATGGTCTCTACCCAAATCACCGGAAACATAAACAAGTTAATTACCGGTAAGAACAGTAAGATTACCCACCATCTTGGGCGATTAATAATCTGCATTAAAACTAATGCGTTATAAATTGGTATCGCCGCTTCCCAGGCTTTTCTACCTGCTTTTACATATAATCTCCAAGTACCTAAAAAGTGAATTAACTGTACTATCAAAAATAATATAAACCAACCTTGTAATGTCATTCTATTTAGTTTAGTAAGATGCTATAACCTTAAAACATCCCTCATTGTATAAACTCCTTTTTTATCTTTTAACCATTCTGCAGCAATAATAGCGCCCAGAGCAAATCCGTCTCTATTCTTTGCGGTGTGCTTAATTTCAATTTCGTCTACAGAAGAATTGTAATATACACTATGAGTGCCAGGCACTTTTTCTATTCGTTTTGCTACAATAGGTAGCTTATTTTTATCACTTGTTACATCTAAAGCCCAAGCATTTTTAGATGAATTTTCAATAATCCCTTCTGCTAAGGTAATTGCAGTACCACTTGGTGCATCTAACTTTTGTGCATGGTGTATTTCTTCCATACTCACATTATATTCATCAAATTTAGACATCATCTTGGCCAGCTGCTTATTTAATTCAAAAAATAAATTAACCCCAAGGCTAAAATTTGATGCATATATAAAAGCACCATTTAAATCATTACAATTTTTTACTACCTCCTTATAACTATCTAACCACCCAGTAGTACCAGAAACAACTGGGACACCTTCTTTAAATGATTTATTAATATTATCAAAAGCTGAGTTAGGTATACTAAAGTCAATAGCTACATCAGCACTAGCAAGATTACCGTCTATATGGTCCTTGTCAATTATAGCTACAATTTTATGGCCACGATTCTTAGCCAATCGTTCAATGGTTTTACCCATTTTCCCGTAACCAAAGAGTGCTATTTTCATCTAAAAATCATATTTAAAGGTGATTCCTGCCAATGCCTGATTGCTAACAGGTGATAAAAATACGGCGGGCCTTAACGTTAAATTTGTATCTAAAGCTTTATCTGGTAAATGTGCATCGACATTAGCCTCCAATATATTTAAGGCATATAAACCAATAGTGATGAATAGCGATAAATCTCTATTCTTTTTGAATACATCTTGAGCTCGTATTAAAGCATCTTGACTTAAATTGGGTCTACCCTCTTCACCATCAAATTCATGAGGTCTATTTGCCAACTCTAATTTATATGCATCTCTATAACGGTTAAATTCATTGTCATTATCAAAATAAAAATATGCACCAGTGCCTATGGCTGCCCATACAATTGGAATCTTCCAATACTTCTTATTATAAGCCTGGCCTAAACCTGGTAAAACAGCTGAGTAAAATGCAGCTCGTGCAGGAGAAAGTGGATCTATGCCTTGATTTAGGATAATTCCTTTTACAGGAACAGAATCTTTCTTAATAATTAATTCATCGTTATTTTGTGCAAAAACGCCAAAAACGAAAAGAAAAAAAAAGATGCTATAAATAGACTTGTGAAGCACTATTGCAGTAATTTTTTGATACGATTAAAATCTTCTTCAGAATGAAACGGAATGATAATTTTTCCTTTGTCTTTACCAGAAATTTTTACGTCAACTTTATGCCCTAAATATTCACTAATATCCTTAACACCTTTTCTAATAAACTTTGGCAATTCTGTTTTTTCAGAAACTTCAATTGTTGGTTCCGAATTCCCATCACGAAGATTTTTAACCAATTGTTCAGTTTGACGCACAGATAATTTATTCTTAATTATCTTTTCGTAAATATCTAATTGCTCGTCTTGGTTTTCAATATTAATCAGAGCTCTACCGTGCCCCATGCTCAAAAAACCATCGCGCATCCCAGTTTGAATAATTGGGTCAAGTTTTAATAATCTTAGGTAATTTGTGACTGTAGATCTATTCTTACCTACTCTGGCACTTAATTGCTCTTGCGTAAGTTTAATTTCATCGATCAAACGTTGGTAAGACAAAGCCACTTCTATAGGATCAAGATCTTGACGCTGAATATTTTCAACTAATGCCATTTCGAGCATTTCTTGATCATTGGCTAGACGAACATAAGCTGGAATTTTTTCTAAACCAATCAGTTTAGAAGCTCTAAAACGACGCTCACCAGAAACTAATTGAAACTTACCATTTTCTTGTTTTCTAACTGTAATTGGCTGAATTACACCCAATTCATTTATAGAACTAGCTAACTCGCGTAATGCTTCTTCGTTAAAATATGTACGTGGTTGATAAGGATTTACTTCAATAGAATCTAAATCAATTTCAACGATATTACCAACAACTTTGTCAGCATTTTTATCTTTAATCGAATTGATATCCTCTACAGAATCTTTTAATAAAGCAGATAACCCTCTACCTAACGCTTGCTTTTTTACTGCTTTCGCCATTACTTACATTCTTTTTTAGAATTTCGTGTGCTAAATTAATATAATTTATGGCACCTTTACTTGTAGCATCATAAGCAATAATACTTTCGCCATAACTAGGCGCTTCACCTAAGCGAATATTACGCTGTATGATGGTTTTAAATACCATATTATGGAAATGCTTCTTCACTTCTGCCACAACTTGATTTGATAATCGCAAACGAGAATCATACATCGTTAGTAGTAATCCTTCTATATCTAATTCAGGATTATGCACTTTTTGTACACTTTTAATGGTGTTCAATAATTTTCCTAATCCTTCTAAAGCATAATACTCACATTGAATAGGAATAATTACTGCGTCAGCAGCCGTAAGGGCATTTAGTGTAATCAATCCTAAAGATGGCGCACAATCGATAACAATATAATCATATTCGTCTTGGATAGGAGCTATAGCTTGTTTCAACATGTACTCTCGCTCATCTTTGTCTACCAATTCAATTTCTATAGCGACCAAATCTATATGAGCAGGGATAATATCTACATTAGGTGAACTAGTTTTTACTATTGCTTGTCTAGCGGTTGTAGTGTGTTCAAGTAATTGGTAGGTTCCATCAACTACACTCTCAACTTCAATACCCAAACCAGAAGTTGCATTGGCCTGAGGATCAGCATCTATTAGCAGAACCTTTTGTTCTAATACTCCTAAGGAAGCAGCCAAATTTACAGTAGTAGTAGTTTTACCAACTCCTCCCTTTTGATTAGCAATAGCTATAATTTTCCCCATTAAAATTCTATGATAATTACAGCTGTAAAAATACGATTATTTAGCACTAATAAAAATGAAGTTTTGAACAAAAGCAAGGCCTTTCTTAACAAATTCATTTTCAAAAAATTAGTTTTAAACAAAGAAAAAGTATGTCTAAAAAAGGCTTAATAAAACACCCAAAAATAAATTTAGAATTTTTCTAATTATTCTATTTGCTAAACATAAAAAGGTTTGTATATTTGCGCACGATTTTAGCGACGCTGCTTATCACTAATAAAAAGAATACAAAATACATTTTAAAGATATACTGAAATGAAAAGAACGTATCAGCCATCGAAGAGAAAGAGAAGAAATAAACACGGCTTTATGGAAAGAATGGCTAGTGTTAACGGTAGAAAAGTTTTAGCTAGAAGAAGAGCTAAAGGAAGAAAAAGATTAACTGTTTCTTCTGAAGCAAGACCAAAGAAATAATGATTATTCATTTATATTAACAAAAGGTGTTACTGATTTAGTAACACCTTTTTTTTATATCTTTTTAATAAGTTTTTTAAAATTGATTAAAGCAAAAACAAGAAATTTAAAATATTTGCAACCATCTAAAATAAACGATTAAAATCTACACTTAAAAAATGCCAAAAAACAACAACATAAAATCGGTTTTAATTATAGGTTCTGGTCCAATCATCATAGGGCAAGCATGTGAATTTGATTATTCTGGGTCTCAATCTTTAAGATCTTTAAGAGAGGAAGGAATAGAAACTGTTCTTATAAATTCCAATCCTGCAACAATCATGACAGACCCTTCTATGGCTGATCATGTGTATTTATTACCTCTCACAACAAAGTCTATAATTAAAATCTTAAAAGAACATCCACAAATAGATGCAGTTTTACCAACTATGGGCGGACAAACTGCGCTAAATCTTTGTATAGAAGCAGATAATAAAGGTATTTGGAAAGATTTTGGTGTTAAGCTTATTGGCGTAGATATTGATGCAATCAACATTACTGAAGATAGAGAGCAATTTCGTGAGTTAATGGGTAAGATTGGTGTTAAAATGGCGCCTCAAGCTACAGCAACTTCATTCTTGAAAGGTAAAGAGATTGCTCAAGATTTCGGTTTCCCATTGGTAATCCGTTCGTCATACACACTTGGTGGTGCTGGTGCATCTATAGTATATAAAGCTGAAGATTTTGATGATCTATTAAGAAGAGGACTTGAAGCATCGCCAATTCATGAGGTTATGATCGATAAAGCCATGATGGGTTGGAAAGAGTATGAATTAGAATTACTTAGAGATAAAAATGATAATGTAGTTATTATCTGTACCATAGAAAATATGGACCCCATGGGTATTCATACGGGTGATTCTATTACAGTTGCACCTGCAATGACACTATCTGACAAAACTTTTCAAAAAATGCGCGATATGGCCATACATATGATGCGTTCTATTGGTGATTTTGAGGGTGGTTGTAACGTACAGTTCGCTGTAAGCCCAGATGAAAAAGAAGAAATAATCGCCATTGAAATTAATCCTCGAGTATCACGATCATCAGCATTGGCTAGTAAAGCAACTGGATACCCAATAGCAAAAATAGCTACGAAACTAGCTATAGGTTACTCCTTAGATGAATTAGACAATCAAATAACTAAATCTACCTCGGCATTATTTGAGCCTACTTTAGATTATGTTATCGTAAAAATACCTCGTTGGAACTTTGATAAATTTGAAGGAAGTGATCGAACCCTAGGTTTACAAATGAAAGCTGTTGGTGAAGTAATGGGTATTGGAAGGTCCTTCCAAGAAGCTTTACATAAAGCGACGCAATCACTTGAAATTAAGCGCAATGGTATCGGTGCAGATGGTAAAAGCTATACTGACTATGAGCAGATAAAGGATAAATTAAAAAATGCTAGTTGGGATCGTGTCTTTGCTATTTATGATGCCATACAAATTGGTATGTCTTTGAGCAAAATTCACGAAATTACAAAGATAGACATGTGGTTCTTAAAACAATATGAAGAACTGTTTGCTATAGAAAAAGAGATTGCTACTTATAATTTAGACACATTACCTAAAGAGCTATTATTAGAAGCCAAGCAAAAGGGTTATGGTGACCGTCAGATCGCACACATGTTAGGCTGTTTAGAAAGTCAAGTTTATAGTAAACGACAAGAATTAAATATTAATCGCGTTTATAAATTAGTTGATACTTGTGCTGCTGAATTTAAAGCCAAAACACCTTATTATTATTCAACTTTTGAAAATAATATGATGGTTAATGGTAAAGCTTATGCTGAAAATGAATCTGTAGTAACCGACAAGAAAAAAATAATTGTTTTAGGATCTGGGCCTAACCGCATAGGTCAAGGAATTGAATTTGATTATTGCTGTGTACATGGTGTTTTAGCTGCTAAAGAAGCTGGTTACGAAACTATTATGATCAATTGTAATCCTGAAACGGTTTCTACAGACTTTGATACTGCTGATAAATTATATTTCGAACCTGTATTTTGGGAACATATCTATGATATTATTCAGCATGAAAAACCTGAAGGGGTTATTGTTCAATTAGGAGGACAAACAGCTCTGAAATTAGCGGAGAAGCTAGATAAATATGGTATTAAAATAATTGGAACTTCATTTGAAGCACTAGATTTAGCTGAAGATAGAGGTCGTTTTTCCACCTTGTTAAAAGAGTTAAACATTCCTTATCCTAAATTTGATACTGCTACTACTGCTGAAGAAGCTATAGCAGTAGCTGATAAATTAGATTTTCCAATTTTGATAAGACCATCATATGTCTTAGGTGGTCAAGGAATGAAAATTGTTATTAATAAGGAAGAGTTAGAAGAACATGTTGTAGATCTACTAAGAAAAATACCTAACAATGTATTATTACTTGATCACTACTTAGATGGCGCTATAGAAGCTGAAGCAGATTCTATCTGTGACGGTGAAGATGTACAAATTATTGGCATTATGGAACACATTGAACCTTGTGGTGTACATTCAGGAGATTCTAATGCTACCCTACCTCCTTTTAACTTAGGTGAATTTGTAATGCAACAACTAAAAGATCACACTGTAAAAATCGCCAAAGCACTAAAGACCGTAGGTCTCATCAATATACAATTCGCTATAAAAGATGATATCGTATATATTATCGAAGCCAACCCAAGGGCTTCACGTACTGTACCGTTTATTGCAAAGGCATACGGAGAGCCGTATGTAAATTATGCAACAAAAGTAATGTTAGGTAAAAATAAGGTTAAAGATTTTGATTTTAATCCTAAATTAGATGGTTATGCAATTAAGCAGCCAGTATTCTCATTTAATAAATTCCCAAATGTAGATAAGCGTTTAGGGCCAGAAATGAAATCTACTGGTGAAAGTATCTTATTTATTGATGATCTAAAAGATGATCAATTCTACGAACTCTATTCAAGAAGAAAAATGTATTTGAGTAAGTAAACAAAAGAAGCCGCTTTTGCGGCTTTTATTTTTTACTCAACCATTCATCTCTTCTTAGTTTGTCTTTTTTGTTTTCTTTTTCAACTAGAGAAGTTGCATAAGAGTTGTTAGCATCAAAAACTAATTGTGTTTCTTTTTGTTTACCAAAACGCATAAAAACAACTTTAACAGATTGACTTGGTTTAAAGTGTTTTAAAAAATTTGCAGGTTTTATTTCTTTAGAAACAGCAATATCGTTAATTGATAATATTAGATCGCCATTAGCTAATCCCGCTTTAAAAGCTGCACTTCCTTCTAAAGGATTAGAAACTATTTTAAAACCGTTGCTAATACTAGCTCCGAAACTAGCTTCATTTTGCCTAGACTGTTCGAAAGAAACCCCTACAGAAGCAAACAATGATTTATAATCTGGCATTTGGCTATCAAAAATATATTTGCCAAAGAAGTTATTAGAAAAGTCCACTCCAGCATAAGCACTCAACAATTCTTGTAAATCTTTTATAGTATAAGGTATTTCTAGCTGACCATAAGTTTTCCAAACAAGTTTCATAAAATCATCTAGATTTTTATTATCATCTAAATTTCTTAATGATAAATCTAGTGCTAAACCAAGCACACTACCATAAGTATAATATGAAATAAAGGTATTCTCTCTATTTACTGGGTCAACAGAACGAGCTGCATCTACAAAAGGCGCTTGATAACTCATTTCAACAGGATTAAAATACTTACGTGCAGGTGAATTCCAAACATAATTTAATCCGCCTGCTAATCCTTTTATATAATCTTCTTGCGAAAGCAATCCAGCACGGCATAATATTAAATTTGTATAATAGCTTGTAAAACCTTCAGCAAACCATAATTCACCAGACATATTAGATTCCTCATAATCAAAAGGTTCTAATGATTGTGGTCGTATACGTTCTACATTCCATGCATGAAAAAACTCATGAGATACTGTACCCATATTCCTTTTTAAACCTCCATTGGCCAAACTTCTTGTACTTGTTAAAATTGTAGAGTTACGGTGCTCCATACCATCACCAGAAGCATTTGGTATATAACATGCTAAAAAAGAGTATTCATCATAATCGAAATCTGGTAATTCTCCATAGACTGCTTTTTGTTGTAAAACAACTTTTTTTACGCCATCGAAGTATTGATCTAGTTCTGCATCTGTTCCATTATGATGTAATACGAATTTGATAGTTTTATTCTTACCATTCTCATTAACAACAAAACTTCTTATAGCATGATTACTTATCTCAGTAGGGCTATCCATAAAATAATGTAAGTCTGGAGCATAAAAAGTATTATTTTCGAGTGACTTTAATTGGGTTGCTACTTTCCAGCCTAAATCTTTGCGTACATTAAATGTTACTTTTATCGGACGGTGTTCATAATTCTTAGCATACATAAATGTAGCTGGTATATTTAAATGTGCATGCGTTTCATCAATTTGTGAATACGTACCTCCTCCTCTATTCGCGAATAATGTATAGCTTATTTTTACAGCACCATCATGCCCAGCAACATTCCATTGATAAGGATTAGGTCTCGTTACAACTAATTTATTTCCTTTACTATCAACGGCTTTTAAATTATAGACATTCTTAGCAAATTCATGTAAAGCATAACGCCCTGGTGAAGTTCTGCTCATTCGTAATTCTAAGACTTTAGTTTCAAGATTTTGAAACTCTACCCCTATTACAGCTTCATGATGAATAGCATTATCAAAAGAAACAGTATAAATATTATGGGTTTGTGCTAAAACTAAAGTTGTAAAAAATAAAAATGTAATGTGTGCTAGTAAATGTTTTTTCATTTAAATAGATGATTTGTGAATTACCAAATTTATTAATAAATATGGTATTTGGCTATTGAATGACAAAACTTATCTTTGCCTAAAAGCTAATTAATGAACTACATCTTATTTGACGGAACTGTACGTAATGCCTTATTGCCCTTTACATATACACGACCTGTTGCAGATATTCGCATCGGTATTTTGACTATTCGTGAGAAATGGGAAAAACATTTAAGTTTTACTACAACTACTTTAACTGAAGAGTATTTAGAAGAAAAATACCCTATGGTAGAACTAGAAGAAAACATTATGATTAATGCTTCTTTTTTACCAACAATAGATTTAGTTGATAAAGTAAAGCGATTACAAAAAAATGAAGTAATTGTAAAAGATGATGAAATAGTTGCATTCTTTACTACTAATGCTCAAGAAGAAGTCGATTTTGATAGTTATACAACTATCGAATTTGAAAATAATTTACTTCAGGTAAAAAATACTTGGGACATTTTCTCAAAAAATGAGGAAGCCATAAAAGCAGACTTTGAGTTATTAACAGATGGTAGAAAGTCTGAACCTATACCTGATACAGTAAATTGTATTGGTAAAAATCATATTTTTTTAGAAGAAGGCGTTGATATTTCTTTTGCTACCTTAAATGCTTCTAAAGGACCAATATATATTGGCGAAAATGCCATTATTATGGAAGGTTCTCTAATTAGAGGTCCTTTTGCTATGGGACATGATGCTGTGTTGAAAATGGGAGCTAAAATCTATGGAGCAACGACTATTGGACCTATGAGTAAAGTTGGTGGTGAAGTAAATAATTCGGTTATTTTTGGGTATTCTGGTAAAGGGCACGAAGGTTATTTGGGTAACTCAGTAGTTGGAGAATGGTGTAATATAGGTGCAGATTCAAATAATTCGAACCTAAAAAATAATTATGCTGAAGTCCGTTTGTGGAGTTATGAAACTGAAGGTTTTGCAAAAACTGGTTTACAATTTTGTGGTTTGATGATGGGAGATCATTCTAAATGCGGTATTAATACTATGTTTAATACAGGTACAGTTGTTGGGGTTAGTGCAAATATATATGGAAGTGGTTTCCCTAGAAATTTTATTCCTTCTTTTGCTTGGGGCGGATCTTCTGGCTTTATGACATATAGAATGAATAAAGTAAACGAAGTGGTTAAAGCTGTGATAAAGCGTAAGCATTTAGAATATGATGATGTAGAACAAAATATTTTAAAACATGTTTTTGAGCTTACAGAAAAATATAGAAATTTCTAAATAAAAAAACTCCAGCTAAAGCTGGAGTTTCACTTTTTAATCAATTCAAATATTTAGATAGCTGGAAAACTAATACAGCTTAAAAATTCAATTCTTTCTTCATTATTTAAACCTTCATAAGCATAAAATGTAACTGGTAAATATTCAGCAGTATCAAAATCGAAAGGTTCATCTGCTTCTTCAATTGCTACTTCGTAAATATCATCTAATTTTAACTTAGCATTAAATCCTAAAGGTAAATAGTCTTTTGTGTTGAAGTCAAATACCTCATCTTCTTCTACAGTTGCATATTCTGTATATAATCCTTTAAATGCATCAAAGTTAGTTGGTAAATAGTCTTTAGTATTAAACTCAAATGGCTCATCTACTTCTTGTATAGCTATTTCTACAATATCTTCTAAATTTAATTCTGGATTGAATCCAACAGGCAAATAATCTTTCGTATCGAAATCAAATGTTTCATCTAATTCTTCTACTACTCCATAATCGATTAAAAATCCAGTATAGGCATTAAAATCAGCTGGTAAGTAATCATTAGTGTTAAACTCAAAAACTTCATCGGCTTCAGCTATATTAACTTCTTTGAACATTCCTTCGTATGCATTAAAGCCTTTTGGTAAATATGTTGCTGTATTAAATTCGAAACATTCGTCAACTTCCTCTAAATCAATAGTTTCAAAGTTTGGCACGTTGTTTGTATTATTTGATAGTGTAAGATCGGTTTCATATTCGATAGTTAACGCCGAAGTACTGAAAGCGATCAATAAACTAAGGCTTAAAAATATTTTTTTCATGGTTGTATGTTTTTAAATGTTTGAGTCTTTGTTTTAAAAATTTGTTACACTTATAAGACGATAGCTATTTTGTTTTGTTACCCTATTGGTTGATAGTTAAGAATACTTTAACACATAATTAGAGGTATCGTTAAATATATGTGAATAAAAAAGCCTCGGCTTTAACCGAGGACTCTTTTAAGGTTTATAGTTCGTTGACTATGGTACTCGTTTTATTAGGATTAAAATCTTTTGGTAAATACTTTTTAGTATCAAAATCAAATGATTCGTCTTCTTCTATCGTATTTATTTCTACAATAGATTCTAGAATGCTTTTATTTAAGTTGAATCCTATTGGTAAATAATCTTTTGTATTAAAATCAAAAAGTTCATCTACTTCTTGACTTACAGTACTAAATTCTATACCATACTTTTCTTCTAAGCTTAATTTAGCATCAAAACCTAATGGTAGGTAGTCTTTAGTATTAAACTCAAATGGCTCATCAACTTCTTCTTCTCCAACTATAACAGGGTAATTGTCTGTAGCTGTTTTAGGTTCATTGTTTGTAATTGTATCATTAGTAGTATATAATATACTTTCTGATAATTGTGTTGCAGTAGCTGTCAAAAAACTTATGGCTAGCATACTTGTTAAAATTAATTTTTTCATTTTTTTAAGGTTTTTTGGTTGTGTTCTTATTTTTAATTTAGTACTATGTTTTACAAGGTACTTTACAATAAGACGATCAAAAATATTTTTTGTTACACTTTTCATAAAATATTTTTAAATTTTATCTTTTAAAGTGATTGTAATCGTTTGTCTTTTATTACGTTACAAATATTTCTAAAATTTCAAAGGAGTTTCAAAAAAGAATAACTGAGCTGTTATTTTTGAAGTACGAATTGTTATATAATAGACGTCAATTAGTAAAAAATGTTACAAGAAATCGTAAAATATTATCATTTTAAGCACAAAAAAAGAGCAGTTTTAACTGCTCTTATAATTAGATTAGATATAATAATTTGAGTTTATCTAGAACTTACATTGCCAGATCCGCTTACTTTTACGTCTTGCTTTGCAGGATTACCTTTATAATATACATTGCCTGAACCTGATATTCTAGCTTTTAAATTGTCTTTAACACTAATTTTTACTCCGCCAGAACCGGCAATAGATACTTCAGCATCTTTTGAATTTAAATCGTAGGCATGAATATCACCTGATCCAGCTATAGCTGCTTTAACGGTATTAGTAGAACCTTCTAAATATATATCGCCAGAACCAGAAATAGCAGACTTAATATGACCTGTATCTACTTTTAGCTTTAAGTCACCAGACCCTGCTAAAGCAGCTTTAAATGAATCCGCTTTAATAACATCTTCTGAGTAAACATCGCCAGAACCAGCTAATCCTACCGATTCTATATCTCTAAAAGGAATTGTAATTAATATTTTCTTATGAGAAACATTAACTCCTTTCCTCCATTTAACCTTTAATTTACCGTCTTCAACTTTAGTAACTAGATATTCTAAAAGATTTTCATCAATATTTATAGTAAGCTTTCCTTCGGTACCGGCAACCAACTTAACATCAAAAGAACCTCCTACTCCAATCTTATCATATTCTCCAACAGTTCTGGTTTTAGTAACCATATTACCGTTACCTTTAACTCTCTTTTTAAGCCATTGGGCATTAACGTTTACTACAAATGTTACTGTTATTAATAGTGTGATTAGTTTTTTCATTATTTTAAATTTATAGTTTTATTTATTTTAATGGAAGGTTACACTTCCGTAATCAGAGTTTATTTTTATTGTAGAACCAGAGTTCTTGCTTTTATAATAACCTTCATAATATTTAGAAGAAGATTTTACAATTTGCTTAGAGATTTTGTATTTACCATCTTCTCTTTTAAATCCGCCATAACTTAATTTTAATTCAAAGTTAAAAGGGGCATCTGGTACACCAATCTTTACGCCGCAATAATCACCATTTACACTAACCGAATCAAAACCAGGTTTTAATTCTTCTATACGTAAAGACCCATAATCTGAAGTTATAGCTACTTTTTTAGAAATGGTACCTAACCTTGTGGTCAAATAATCACCATTTCCTGTAACTGTTGCTCCGTTATTAATCTTTAAACTTCCATAATCACAGTTATAATCTACATTGTCTAAGTTTTCAAAAACTGATGTAGTGTAATCGGCATTCAATCTAATATTGCCTGCGTCTTCTACAGTAAATTTAGAATAGTCTGCATTGATTGAGCCTCCATTCATTTTACCTATAGTTGAAGCGTTACAATAATCTATATTTATCTTATTATTAGTACTATGTAATTCGCCAATTATAATTTTTCCATAATCACAATTAATCGAAGCATCTCCTTTAATTTCATTCAATGAAATACTTCCATAGTCATTCATTAAATTTACATTGTTGGTTACTGGAACTTTTACCTTATAATTGATCTTATAATGTACATTGCTTTTTTTGCCCCAGCTCCAAGACCAACTAGAAGATTTCTTTTCAATAACTGTTTTAGCAGATACTAAGCTGTTACTTCCTTCTAATTCTACATCTATCATTTCTAGACGTTTCACAACTTTTTCCTCATTGTTTCCACTTACAGTAATCTTAACATCGATTACCACACGATTTTCATCCCAAGAAGTTACATCTACATTGCCATATCTGTTATTAATTTTTAACAAAGCATCAGCATTTACGTTGTACTCTTTTTTTACGGTTTTGCTCTTTTCATATTTTCCTTTATGATAATGGTTTTTGTTACAGCTATTTGGGCAATCATACGCCATTGCCAATGCTGGAATCATTATTAAAAGAAGTAGTAGTTTTTTCATATATATTGTTTTCATGACTTTATAATTAATAATTTGATAGTTAATTAAGCATTACTTAATTCACTTTTTAAGGTTTTAATTTCATCTAATTGTTGTAATAAGGTTTGTAAAACTTCAATGCGCTGTTGAAAGTTGTTGATCATAGCATAGATAATACGTTTATCTTGATCGCTATTTTCAAGTTCTAAGGTTAATTGATCATATTCTTTTTCTAACTCTTTTAAATGTATTAAAGCGTTATCTATTATTTCTTTATTACTATCATCACGTTGTAAATTGATGTCTTGTAATTCTTTTTCAATTGTAGAAACAAAGAAGCTTTGAGTTTCTTCCATTTCTGTAGATACTTCTGCTAATTGCATACCTTGTTCTGTAGTAGGGTTACCAAACCATAAACCAACTAATACTACAACAGATGCCGCTACTGCCAACCATTTCCATGTGTTCGGATTCCAACTTATATTCTTAGTTTGCTCAGACTGTTTGGCCAGTTTCGCTTCAAAACGATTAAAATGACCAATAGTTGGTTCTTGTAAGTCGAATTGACCTTCTAATTCTTTAAATCTTTTTTCTAAATTATCCTTCATAACTCAATACTAATAATTGACGTAATTTATTTTTTGCTCTAGAAATTGTTGTTCTACTATTTTGATATGTAATATTCATAATATCAGCAATCTCTTCGTAATCATATCCTTCTATAAGGTTCAGCGTTAATGCCACTCTATAATTTTCTTTTAATTGATTAATAGCTTCTGAAATTTCTTTTGCTTTAATCAAGGTGTAATCTGCATCTTCTACATCTTCTACCTTTTCAGGGATTACATCCAATTTAACCTCATCAAACCTATTATTCTTCTTTAATTGGGTTAAACTTCTGTTTATTACAATTCTTTTTAACCATGCACCAAAAGCAACTTCGCCTTTAAAAGTGCCCAATTTTGTAAATGCTACTAGAAACGACTCTTGCATAACATCTTCAGCTTCAAAGCTGTCCTTTAAAATCCTTACCGCCGTATTATACATTGCTTTATAGTACAACTTATAGATTTCGGATTGGGCACTAGACTCACCGCTTTTACAGCGCTCCAAAAGGTTTGTAATATGTTGATTTTTAGCTTGCAATGAATCGTTTCTGTTAGAAAGACAATACTGTTATTAAACTGTTACACTTTTATAAAAATAAATGTAAAATTTTTAATAAGAGTTAATTAATGTTAATAAAACTGCCTTGGCATAGGAATTGTCATATTATAATTGAAAAGAAGAATGATAATATGTATTTTACTGAAAATGAATTTTTTACAAAAAGGATGCATACATATTATTTCGAAGAATAAAACGTTTAATGTCATATTGACCTAGAAAGACCTATGAGTGATCCAAAATTTTTAAATCTTGACAGTTTGTCACTTCACAATATACTAGAAGAAGATGCAGAGTTAATACCTTTAATGACTCCAGAAGATGAAGAAGAAATTAGTAAAGAAGATGTACCTGAAATACTACCTATATTACCTTTAAGAAACACAGTATTATTTCCAGGTGTTGTAATACCAATTACTGCTGGCAGAGATGCTTCCATTAAATTAATTAAAGAGGCAAACGCTGGTGATAAAACAATCGGTGTAGTTGCTCAAAAAAATGAATTGGTAGAGAATCCTACAGCAGACGATGTTCATAAAATAGGTACAGTTGCCAGAATTTTGCGCATTTTAAAAATGCCAGATGGTAACACTATGGTGGTGATACAAGGTAAAAAACGCTTTGAAATTGGTGAATTTGTTCAAACTGAACCTTATATAAAAGCTACTGCAAAAGAAATAATAGAAGAAAAGCCCAAAAGAAAAGGTAAAGAATTTACCGAAATAATTGAATCTATTAGAGATTTGTCTTTAAAAATTATTAAAGAAAATCCTAATCTACCTAGTGAGGCTTCTTTTGCAATTAAAAATATACAGAGTAATTCTTTCTTAGTAAATTTTGTCTCTTCAAACATGAATTTGAGTGTTGAAAAAAAGCAAGAGCTATTAAATACAAATAGTTTAAAACAGAGAGCTTTATCTACACTTAAGGAGATGAATGTAGAATTGCAGCGATTAGAATTGCGCAACGATATTCAATCGAAAGTTCGCGAAGATATGGATCAGCAGCAGCGCGAATATTATCTACATCAGCAAATGAAAACCATTCAAGAAGAATTGGGTGGTGTTTCTTATGATGAAGAGCTTGAAGAAATGAAAGTTCGTGCTAAGAAGAAAAAATGGTCTAAAGAAATAGCTGATACATTTGCTAAAGAAATTGGTCGTTTACAACGTATGAACCCTCAAGTAGCTGAGTATTCAATACAACGTAATTATTTAGACCTACTATTAGACTTACCTTGGAATGAATATTCTAAAGATAAGTTTGATCTTAAAAAAGCTCAAAAAATATTAGACAGAGATCATTTCGGTTTAGATAAAGTAAAAGAGCGAATCATAGAGCATTTGGCAGTTCTTAAGTTAAAAGGTGATATGAAATCGCCTATTATCTGTTTATATGGCCCTCCTGGAGTTGGTAAAACATCTTTGGGTAAATCTGTTGCTGAATCTTTAGGTAGAAAATATGTACGTATGTCTCTAGGTGGTTTACGAGATGAAGCTGAAATCAGAGGGCATCGTAAAACATATATTGGTGCAATGCCAGGTCGTTTAATACAGAATATTAAAAAAGCCGGTACATCCAATCCTGTTTTTGTATTAGATGAAATTGATAAATTATCAAATAGTCATCAAGGAGATCCTTCTTCAGCAATGCTAGAAGTGCTTGACCCTGAACAAAATACTTCGTTTTATGACAATTATTTAGAGGTAGGTTACGATTTATCAAAGGTATTA
Organism: Maritimimonas rapanae; assembly: GCF_057837205.1. Classification (NCBI taxonomy): domain Bacteria; kingdom Pseudomonadati; phylum Bacteroidota; class Flavobacteriia; order Flavobacteriales; family Flavobacteriaceae; genus Maritimimonas; species Maritimimonas rapanae. The sequence goes on from NZ_JBYQFI010000001.1 coordinate 1,347,596, forward strand.
TTTATTGCCACTGCCAATAACTTAGGCTCTATTCCTTGGGCGTTACGTGATAGAATGGAAATTATTAATGTTAATGGCTATATTATAGAGGAAAAGATTGAGATTGCTAAAAAACATTTATTACCAAAGCAATTAAAAGAGCATGGTTTAACAAAAGAAGATTTGCAAGTAGCAAAACCTCAATTAGAAAAAATTATTGAAGGATACACTCGTGAGTCTGGTGTTCGTGGTTTAGATAAAAAGATAGCTAAAGTGGTAAGATATGCTGCCAAATCTATAGCTATGGATCAAGAATATAATAAGAAGTTGACCAATAATGATATTATTGAAATCTTAGGTCCTGCACGATTAGAACGTGACAAATACGAAAACAATGATGTTGCCGGTGTAGTTACTGGGTTAGCATGGACAAGCGTTGGTGGTGATATTTTATTTATAGAATCTATCCTTTCAAAAGGCAAAGGTGCATTAAGCATTACTGGTAATCTAGGTAAAGTAATGAAAGAATCTGCAACTATTGCATTAGAATTTATAAAAGCGAATGCTGATGATTTCGGTATTACTGTTGAAGAGATGGAAAAACAGAATGTCCATATTCACGTACCTGAGGGTGCCACACCAAAAGATGGACCAAGTGCTGGTATTACCATGTTAACTTCGTTAGTATCTGTTTTTACAAAAAGAAAAGTAAAATCACGCTTGGCAATGACTGGCGAGATCACTTTACGTGGAAAAGTCTTACCTGTAGGTGGAATACAAGAAAAAATATTAGCTGCAAAGCGCGCAAATATTAAAGAAATTATTCTTTGTAAGGATAATAAAAAAGATATAAATGAAATTAAACCTCAATATTTAAAAGGATTAAAATTTCATTTTGTCGATACTATGAAAGAGGTTATAGATATAGCTTTATTAAAGCAAAAAGTAAAATAATAACCTCATATAAATTTAAAGTTCTAAAAGCCTGTATTTTAATTAAAATACAGGCTTTTGTTTTTAGAATCATTTGTTACTTTTGTAAAACCCAAAATTGAAGTATAGTGGAAAGTTTCTTATTATTTTTTGAGCAGATGCCTTCTTGGCAAAAATTAGTTTGGATTTTTGTTTGTCTTAGTATTAGTTGGGGCTTCGAAGGCGGATTTCCTTTAGTGAACTTCAATTATAAAAAATGGTCTCATGCAGGTGTTAATCTTATTTTCTTAGCATGTAGCCTAGCTATCAATGTCATATTTGGTATTGCAACTGTTGGTGTATTTCATTATTTAGCAGAAAATCAATTAGGGTTATTATACTTAGTTGATTTACCTATTTGGGTTGAGCTCTTAATAGCAATTTTATTTTTAGATTTTGTTGCACAGTATGTAGTGCATTATTTATTGCATAAAGTAAAATGGATGTGGAAATTCCATATGATACACCATAGCGATACCAAAGTAGATGCTACTACTGGAACTCGTCACCACCCAGGTGATTATGTACTACGTGAAATTTTTGCTTTACTTGCAGTCATCCTTTTAGGTATGCCTTTTGCTTTTTATGTGGTATATAAAGTTGCCTCTATCTTTTTTACCTATTTTTCTCATGCAAATGTAAATATGCCTAAATGGATTGATAAACCCTTAAGCCTCGTATTTATAACACCAAATATGCATAAATTTCATCACCACTTTGAAAGACCGTGGACGGATACTAACTTCGGAAATATATTCTCTTTTTGGGATCGCATTTTCGGCACCCTTGTATATGATGATCCTAAAAAAGTAGTCTATGGTTTAGATGTTTTAGACGGTAAGCTTGATGAAGATGTATTGTATCAATTTAAAGTGCCTTTTGATAAGTCAATTAAAACAGATTATTAGATCTTTTTCTTTTTTTCTTCTAGTTTCTCTTTCCTCTTATCAGGAAAAGTCAGTCCCGTACTGTTGTAGGTTGTGCCATATGTATGTGCTGCAGTATAAACCTGTTGTATTGCACTAACAACTTGTTCTCTGTCTAGCTCTTTTAGCGGATGAATAAATACAGACCAGAGCAAATCGTTAGAAATAGCATATTTAACATCTAAAGCTGTATGAAAATTTGCTTCCATAACCTTTAACATATCTGTATACGCTAATTTTTTTTGTTCTATAATTGGTGACATAATTCGCATTCTATTATTATTTTGGTCGGTAACACAAAATAATAATCTATCTTTCATCATAAATTGCCAATTTCCTTCTTTACCTCTTAAGCTATCTGCTACAACATAGATAATTTTACCAAGCTCTTCGTTATTCATTTCTTGAGCCTTAACTGTATTAAAATTTAATGCAAGAAAAAAAATAATGGAAATGGATAAAATGTCTTTCATAATCTAAATATTTCTAATTTCGACAGTATAAACCGATTTTCCTTACCAAATTACAGATTTAATTTTACATTAACATTTTCCTTTTTGTACTTCTATATAAATTATTACTTTTGACAAATCAATTTGAACAATGCAATTTAAGCACCCAGAGATTCTTTACGCTTTATTTTTGCTACTCATTCCTATCATTGTTCATTTATTTCAACTAAGACGTTTCGAAAAAGTTCCTTTTACCAATGTAAAATTCTTAAAACAGGTAGAATTACAAACTCGAAAAAGTTCTAAATTGAAGAAATTCTTGATTCTTTGTGCAAGATTGTTAGCCTTAACGGGATTGATTTTTGCATTTGCTCAACCATATTTGAGTAATCTTAAAAAGGAAGAAGTACAAAATACCTATATCTATCTTGATAATTCTTATAGCATGCAAGCCAAAGGTAGTAAAGGTGAATTGCTTAAAAGAGCTAGTCAAGACATTATTGAAAATTTCTCAAATACTAAAAATGTTAATTTAATTACGAATGATAAGTTTTTAAAAAACCTTTCACAAGAAGATTTAAAAAAGGAATTATTAGAACTTAACTACCACCCAATAAAACAAGATATAAATGCTACACTATTTAAAATAAAAAATGAATTAAAAAATAATAAAAATACTTTAAATGAAGTTATTTTAATATCTGATTTTCAAAATAATAAAAAAATAAATATTGATAGTGTTAATTCATATAATTTTGTTCAGTTAAAACCAGTTAGGCAAGAAAACATCAGTATAGATAGTATATATATTTCTAGCCAAAATAACGAAAATATTACGCTAGAAGCTATTCTTAAAAACTATAATTCTAGTGCCGAAAACGTTAGTATCTCTTTATATAACAATACTATTTTACAAGGCAAATCTAATGTAGAATTCACAAAAAAGGATAAAGAAATCACTGAATTTGTCATCCCAAATAATGGTAATTTCAATGGTCGTTTAGTGCTCGATGATTCGAATCTAACTTTTGACAACGAACTCTATTTTTCCATAAATAAGGCTGATAAAATAAACGTATTAGCTATTGGCGATGATATAGATTATTTATCGAGAATTTATACAGCAAATGAGTTTAATTATACCTCTACTCAACTTAATCAATTAGATTATAGTTCTATTTTAGAGCAAAATCTCATCATTATTAACGAATTAGAAAACATCCCCAATTCTTTAGTTAGCAACTTATTAAGTTTTACGAATAATGGAGGAAGTTTAGTTATTATTCCAAATGTTAATAGTGATATTAACTCTTACAATGCTTTATTAAATACTTTAGGTTTAGGTAGTTTAAATAACAAAATAGAAAATGAATTAGCTATAACTGATATTAATTTTTCACATCCGCTACTAAATAATGTCTTTGAAAAACAAATCAAAAATTTTCAATATCCAACTGTAAAATCATATTATAGTACCTCTTTACCAAATAGTTCATCTATCCTAAAATTTGAAAACGAATCATCTTTTATATCACAATCTAAAATTAGAAATAGAACAGTTTATTTTTTAGCTTCTAGTATTAATAAAGACAATTCTAATTTTAAAAATTCACCTTTAATTGTACCCATTTTTTACAACTTTGGTAAAAATAGTTACAAGCATTCAGAATTGAATTATACTATTGAAAGAAACAATCAACTTGAAGTTAAAGCAAAGCTTAATAAAGATGATATTTTACAAATAGCAAATGATACCGAAAGTTTTATTCCACTACAACAAATAGGTAATTCTTCAGTTAAAATCACTTTAAATAATCAACCTTTGAAAAGTGGATTTTATCAGTTAAAGAATAAAGATCAAGTCATTAAAAATATTGCATTTAATTACGATAGAAACGAAAGTAGTTTAACTTATAATGACGTTGAATCATTTACTAAAGAAAAATCGAATGTAAAGTATTTCGATTCTGTACAAGATGTATTAAAAACAATAAATAAAGAATATCAAACAAGTAATCTTTGGCAAGTTTTTTTACTGCTAGCCATATTATTTTTACTAGCAGAAATTGGACTACTTAAATTTTTAAAATCATGAATGTTCTTATAAAGTCAGCAACAATTATTGATTCGAATAGTCCGCACAATGGACAACAAAAAGACATTTTAATTGAAAACGGTGTTATTACCAAGGTAGCCAATAACGTCGCTAACTCGAACAAATACAAAGAATTAAAGCTAGATCACTTACATGTTTCTTGTGGTTGGTTTGATACAAGCATTTCCTTTGGCGAACCTGGCTTTGAAGAGCGTGAAACCATAGAAAATGGATTAAAAGTAGCGGCAGCGAGTGGATTTACAGCTGTTGCCATTAATTCTAATACAAATCCGTTTATAGATAATAAGTCAGCTGTTGAGTTTCTAGTTAACTCAGCTAATGGAATTATTGGTTTGTACCCAATTGCTAGTTTAACCAAGAATTCTGAAGGTAAAGATCTGGCTGAATTGTATGATATGCAGCAATCTGGCGCTATTGCATTTGGTGATTATAATAAATCAATTAGCAATGCCAATCTTATGAAGGTTGCCCAATTATATACCCAAAATTTTAACGGTTTAGTATTGAGTTACCCTGACAATAATCAGATTTCGAATAACGGATTAGCTAACGAAGGGTATAACAGTACTCGATTAGGATTAAAAGGAAATCCTGCTTTAGCAGAAGAGCTTCAGGTTTCTAGAGATCTTTTTTTATTAGAATATACAGGAGGCAAATTACATATACCAACTATTACCACAGCTGGCTCTGTAAAATTGATAAAAGAAGCTAAAAAGAAAGGTTTAGATGTAAGCTGTAGTGTATCTGCACATCATTTAAGCTTAACAGACGATGAGTTATCGCCTTTCGACTCTAACTATAAGGTTTCTCCACCACTACGCTCAGAAAAAGACTGTAAAGCACTAAGAAAAGGCATCTCAGATGGAACTATAGATGTTATAACTTCTGATCATAATCCTATAGATATAGAAAACAAAAAGTTGGAGTTTGAGAATGCTTTAGACGGAACAATCGGATTAGAAAGCCTTTTCGGAGCAGTTAATTCAGTAATTGAATTAAATGATATTATAAAATGCTTGAGTGAACTTCCGCGTAAGCGATTTGGTTTAGAGCCAATAAGTATTAAAAAAGGAGAAAAAGCAAATCTAACATTATTCGATCCTTCGGTAGAATATACTTTTAGCGAAGATCACATTCTGTCTAAATCGAAAAACTCAATATTTTTAAATAAAAAATTAAAAGGGAAAGCCTACGGAATTATTGCAAACAATAAATTAGCTATCAATTAATATTATTATATTTACTACAATTAACCAAAATGTAAAAATCAAATGGAAAATGTAACCGTAAAAGAAGGGAAAACAACTGCAATAATAGCTTATCTATGGATTATTGGCTTAATAATAGCTTTTGTTATGAACAGCTCTAAGAAGAATTCATTTGCTTCTTTCCATATTAGACAAGTTGTAGGTTTAATAGCAATTCACCTTATTATTTACTTTTTAGAAAGGTATTTAGGTATCGGTATGATAGCTTGGGTATTAGATTTAGGATTATTAGTTCTTTGGATAATAGGTTTTATTGGTGCTATACAAGGTGAAGAAAAGAAAGTTCCGTTATTAGGAGACCAGTTTCAAGAATGGTTTAAAGGAATAGGATAAAAGAATAGAAACATATATTTTTGAGTCGCACAAATTGTGCGACTTTTTATTTTATTACATGAAACAATTATCATTAGAATATTTAGTAAGACAGCCAAAAACAACAATAGAAAATCCTCCGCTAATCATCTTATTACATGGTTATGGTAGTAACGAGCAAGATCTTTTTTCTTTTGCAGGTGAATTGCCAAATGAACTATTAATTATAAGCGCTCGAGCACCATTAACTTTAATGCCAAGTAGCTATGCCTGGTACGAAATACATTTTGACAATACAGACGGTAAATTTTCTGATATTCCTCAAGCTAAATCAGCTAGAGACACTATTGCTACTTTCATAGATGAGGTAAAACAAGAATTTAAGGTAAATAATGATAATACTTTTTTACTAGGATTCAGTCAAGGTACTATTTTGAGCTATGCAGTTGCTTTAAACTATCCAGAAAAAGTACAACATGTTGTAGCCTTAAGTGGTTATATTAATAATGAATTATTATCAGAAAATTTAAATTCAGAAAATTATAAAAATTTGGACTTTTTTATTTCTCATGGCAGTGTAGATCAGGTATTACCTGTTGATTGGGGGCGAAAAGCTAAGCCATTTTTAGATAGCTTGAATATCGAAAATAGTTATCAAGAATATCCTGTTGGCCATGGTGTAGCTCCACAAAATTTTTATGCTTTAAAATCTTGGATAGAAGAACGTATTTAAAATGAAAAATTACTTAACCTGCATTATTATTTTATTCGTTTCATTTTGTTATGCTCAAAATGATAATATATTATGGAGTTCTGTACAATTACAAACGAAGGCTTCAGATAAATTGACTTTGAATTTGAAACCTATATTTAGGTTTAATGATGATATTTCTGACTTCCAAAATGCATCAATAGATATTTTTGCTAATTATAAACTTGGTAAAGGTTGGTCAGCGCAATTAAGTTCTAGAACTTGGTTTATACCAGATCAAAAGCCTAGACAATTTATTTGGCCAGATATTGCGTATGGTTTTACAAAAGGAACCATAAAAATTGATAATAGATTACGATATCACCTAGCGTTAGATATAAACGATCGTAAAGATCCAGATTTTTTACGATGGAGTCTTCGATTTATGTATAACAAAGGAAAAGTAAAACCCTTTTTTGGTATAGAGCCTTGGTTTCGATTAAATGGATTTGAGCAATGGCAACGTATTCGTTATATGCCAGGCATAAATTGGAAGCTAAATGACACCTACTCTTTATCTTTTACTTATTGGAAAGAAGATAGTATTAATCTAGACCCAAAAGTTAACAACAATATCTGGCTAGTAAACTTGTTGATGAAAATTTAATACCAGTATTGATTATCTATAAAGTTTGAGTGAACTTTGCTTATCGGTAGAATAATATTAACCTGTACTGAGTGTAGTCGAAGTATTAAAACGAATTGATAATCCATATAGTTTGCATGTATTCTATCGCAATTTTGCCGTGCCAAGAAAATTATAACTGGCAGGTTTCCAACCGGGAATATATTTAGAGTCCAATGTATTTATTATTAATCCATTTTCCTCAATAATGGTTGGAATATCTCTATTGAGCGTACAACCACCACCTAATTGTTTCCAGATTGGATTAATGAAATTTTGCCATTTTTGAACAGATTTTTCTGGAGCTTTACCATGTTCACAAAAAATAACTTTTCCGTTTGTTTTTAGTACTCTTTTAATTTCATCAAAAGCCTCAGTTATATTAGGTATCGAACAGAGTGTGTAGGTAAAAACAACTGTATCAAAACTATTATTGTTAGAAGGAATATTTTCAGCAACTGCTTTTACGAAATTGAATTCAAAAGATAATTCTTTAGTCTCTACGCGATTTTTATTCCATAGTTCGATAGAAGGGTCAATAGCTAAAAGGTTTTTCACTTTTTCTTTATTGTAAAAGGGCAAATTCAAACCCGAACCAACACCAATTTCCAAAACATTGCCACTAGCTAAAGGAATAATTTTTTCTCTTTGCTTCATATTTGGTTGTTGATTGCAAGTCCAATCAATCACCTTTGGAAGAAGGTATTTGTTGTATAATCTCATAGTTTTCAATTATATTCAGCTAAAAACATTTCCAGCATCTTTTTAGACTCTAAAAGCCCTGAAATTTTGAGCAGAATACTATTTGTTCGATGGATCTTAATTTCAAATGTGAAAAAGGGACAACATCTTTTTTCTGTTATAATATATTCTGTCATTTTTAATAAGAATTTTTCATCGTATGGAAAGGAAAATAAAAATCCCGCTTCGATTTCTTTAGTACTCCTTACTCTAGAAAACACTTCTTTTTGAAGTTCATTTTTTCTTTCAGCCAGTTTAGATTCTATTAAATTACAGGCTATTAATTCGTATTCTTGCTTACCTATTTCGAAATCAATTGAGGTTTTTTGCTTAATGGAAATAGATTTTTTTTCGCAACAGTTGGCTGTACATGCTAATGGTTTTTTTGGCGAAAGCCCATTGAACCCAGATGTTAAATTTCCCCAAATAGTCCTTATTCTCGAGAACTTCATTTCATTTTTATTTGACATATTGGCAAAGATAAACCATGGAGTATAGTCAACGGTCAAGGAAAAAATCACTATTTTTAGAAAAAAATTATGCTAATAGGAGAAATTTCAAATAAAACGGGCTTATCTCGAGATACCATACGATTTTACGAAAAGAAAGGACTAATTAAGGTTAATCGTTCAGAATCTGAATGGAATAATTATAAGCAATATAGTGAGCAGAACCTTAACACCTTATTTCTAATAAAAAAATCGAAAAGTTTCGGTTTTACTCTTAATGAAATAGCAGAAGTTCTAGAATTGTTTGAATTGAATAAGGCCAACTGTTCTACAATAGAATTAAAAGTTGAGGATAAAATAAAAAAGATTGACAAAAAAATAACGGAATTAAAGGCAATGAAGAAAGTGATTCTAGAAAAAGTTGTCTCATCCAAACTTGCGTGTGATTCGGAATTAAATAATACAAATTGTAAAATTTTATCATAAGAAAAGAACGACATGCCAACAAAGCCTATGAGCGAAATTTTAAAAAGTCCCTACAAAACCAAGCTTATTCGGGCTAACATTTAATCGCCAAGAAATTTTATTTTTTCTTTTAAACTTGTATTTATTATTGTCTTTTAAGTAATTATCTATGCTGTCTACAATAAAAACACTTAAAACTATACCAATGGTAACATCTGTTAACCAATGTGAGCCAGACCATAGTCTAGAAATTGGGGCAATTAGACCTGCGCCATAAATTGGTGCTTTTACCCACCAGTTATCAAACTGTCTAGCAACCGCATGTGCTGTGGTAAATGATAAAATAGCATGCCCCGACGGGAATGAGTGATAGGCACCTTCGCTACTAAAAGGTTTAAAAGAGCCTCTACCTTCAAAAGTTAAAGGTCTAGCTCTACCAAAAGCATTTTTAGATAATGTTTGTATAAAACCAGCGGCAGTAGCAGATGCAATTAATAAAACACCTGTATGTCTAATCTTTTCGTTTCTTGTAAATAATCCAACACCATAAATACCAGCAGAAAGCATATAGTTATTTTGTGGTGCACCAAAATACCAACCAAATTCTTTTAAAATCTGAGGTGCATTTTCTTCTTGATTTATAAAATATTCTGAGCTTTCTTCGTCAAAACTGTACAAAATAATAGTGCTAAGAGCAACACCTCCTAATTTTAAAAAATCATCTCCTTTCCAGTGCAAAGGTCTTGTATATGCATGTTTTAACCCTTCAAATGCTGTTTTACCATCATATTTCATCATTTGCCAGATAGATTCTCGCTCTATACTATCCTTTTCTTGCTGTGCATTTATCGAAAAAATACACAACATCAATAAAACTGTAAATAAACTTTTAAAATTAGCTTTCATTTATTTTCAAAAATATCTAAACGTTAATTTTTAACCCATCGTACGCTAAACGCACATTTTCTGGCAGTTCTTTTTCAACTTCAGTATGGAATCCTAATCTATGGCTAATATGTGTTAAATAGGCTCTTTTAGGCTTTAATTTATTTATAAAAGCCAAGGCTTCCTCAAGATTTAAATGTGTAGGATGCGATTCTATACGTAAAGTACTAATTATTAGTACATCCAAATCGTTTAACTTTTCTTTTTCCCTATCAGAAATTGATTTAAAATCAGTTAAATAAGCAAAATCATCAATGCGATATCCAAAGATTGGTATCCTACCATGCATATACTCTACAGGAATAACATTCTTATCACCTAAAACAAATGGTTTATTATATAAAATCTCTATAGAGGCGCTAGGCGCTCCAGGATAACGATTTACTTTAGTAAAAATATAATAAAACCGTTGTTGCAAATTATCAGTGATCCGTTCGGGCACAAAAAGAGGCACGTCTCCCATTTTATGAGTAAATGGCCTAATATCATCTAAACCAGCGGTATGATCTGCATGTTCATGGGTAAAAAGTATACCATCAATCCTATTTACCTTTTCACGTAATAACTGTTGTCTAAAATCTGGCCCACAATCAACAATAAAACGATAGTCATTCCATTCTAACATAATAGAACTTCTCAGCCTTTTATCTCTTTGATCATCAGATAAGCATACTGGGTGGTCATTGCCAATAATTGGTATTCCTTGTGAAGTTCCTGTGCCTAAAAATGTAACGACCATTCAGAAAAATTTCTCAAAAATAACGCTAATTTATTTAATAGAATTAATCATTGTTAGTACATTTGTAACAAACAAAAACGCTTAGTAAAATGTCTATTACTCTTAAGGGAGACAAAGAAATCGAAAATATCCCCTCGGTTAAAAGAAAAGCACTTCGAATTAATTTAAACGAATTTTTATACGGAACCTTTGCTGAAATTGGCGCAGGTCAAGAAACTGTACGTAATTTTTTTAGAGCTGGTGGTGCATCAGGCACTATTGCTAAAGCAATGTCTGCCTACGATAAAGATTTTTCTGACGCTATCTATGGTATAGAAAAAGACAAGCGCTATGTTACAGAACCTCGTTTAAAGAGGATGCTTACGCATGAGATTGAATTAATGGAAGATCGTTTAAGTAGAGACAAACACCCAGATAAATTATTCTTTACTTATGCTAATACCGTAGCTACAATAGACTTTGCTAAAAAATTTAAAGGTCATGGTTGGGTTGGTGTTAAGTTTCAATTAGATGCCCTAGAAGATTATAATGAAATTGTAATGCACATCCGTTTTAAGCAGACAGATGCACGTTTGCAACAAGAAACACTAGGTATATTAGGTGTAAATCTTCTTTATGGAGCCTTTTACATGAATGACAGACCTAAAGATCTTTTAAAATCTTTTTACGATCATTTAGATAGAGATCAGATAGAGATTGACATGATCAATTTTTCTGGGCCACGATTTACATATGTTGACAACCGCTTAATGAGCTTACAATTAGTCCGTAATGGTATGACAGATGCTGTAATGTTCGGACCAGATGGTAATAACTTATTACCAGCTCAAGAATTATATAAAAAGAACATACTTGCTTTACGTGGAAGTTTTAGACCTGTAACTAAAGTGAACATGGATATGTATGAAAAAGCATATGACATGTTCTTACAAGAGCGAACTGTAGATGAAAAGAAGAGCAAAGTAATTTTTGAAATTACTTTAGCCAATTTAAGAGCAGAAGGTAAAATAAATGAGCGTGATTTCTTAGATAGAGCGGAATTATTATGCTCTCTTGGTCAGACAGTTATGATAACTAACTTTCAGGAATACTACAAATTAGTTGAATACTTCTCTGAGTTTACAAAAGCACGTATGGCATTAGCCATGGGTGTTTATAATTTGGTGCAAATTTTTGATGAAAAATACTATCGTCATTTAAGTGGTGGTATACTTGAAGCATTTGGTAAATTATTCTTTAAAGATTTAAAAGTATACTTATACCCTCTTAAAGATCAAGACAGCGAAGAGTTTATTACTAGTGAAAATTTAAAAGTGCATCCACGTATGAAAGAATTGTATAAATTCTTTAAATACAATGGAAAAATGCTAGATATTAAAGACTTTGATCCTGAAATTTTAGATATTTTCTCTCGAAAAGTTCTAAAAATGATTATGGATGGTGAAGAAGGATGGGAGGAAATGCTGCCTGATGGTGTAGCCGAAATCATTAAAGAGCATCGATTATTTGGATTTTCAAGAAGACGTATAGTTGGTAAGCGATAAACCGACCTTAAAACCTTATTTGGTAAGCTACAACACTAAAAATTAGAATATTTTACTATATTTGATAACGTTCAGATGTTATTTTTAATATTATAAGTTCATTTTTTTTGATTATTTAATGTGCACAATAAATAAGTTGATTAATAGAGAATTACAAATATTTAAAATGACGATTGAGCTGAGATTCTACAAAAAGAATTAATTATTAATCTGTTATTGTTATTTAGAGTTAACAACAGTAGAACAAAGGCTTAATAATTTTGAACTTAATATAGTCCCCATATTAAAAAAGGGCGAATCTTAATCAGATTCGCTTTTTATTTATCTAATAATTGAGCTGTGTGCTCTTTAGTTTTTACTTTAAGAATAATATCTTCTATAACACTTTCTTCATCGATCACAAATGTTGTTCTGTGAATTCCATCAAATTCTCTACCCATAAATTTTTTCGGACCCCAAACTTTATATGCCAAAATCACTTCTTTATCAATATCTGCTAATAAAGGAAATGGAAAATTATGTTTATTAATCCAATTCTGTTGTTTTCTAGCTGTGTCTGCACTCACCCCAAGTATTTCATAACCAATAGATTGAAATCTTTTATAATTATCCCTTAGATTGCAAGCTTCAAAAGTACAACCTTCTGTATTTGCCTTAGGGTAAAAGAATAAAACTAATTTTTTTCCTTTATAATCTTCTAATTTTCTTAATACCCCGGCATTATCTTTTACAGCAAAATCTGGTGCTTTCTGTCCTATTTTCAATGTTGTCATTATTTGTATTTTAGCCATACAAAGCTACCACTAAATGACAAAAAAAGAAAGCGTTGAATTCGTTATAAAAACCTTGAATAAATTATTTCCGAATCCTCCTATTCCTTTAGATCATAAAGACCCATATACCTTATTAATTGCTGTTCTATTATCTGCTCAAAGTACAGACGCTCGAGTAAATACTATTACCCCTCTCCTATTCAAAAAAGCAGACAATCCATACGACATGATTAAATTAACCATGGAAGAAATTCGCGAAATCATAAAACCGGTTGGTCTTTCACCTATGAAATCTAAAGGAATTTACGGATTATCGCACATTTTAATAGATATACATGATGGTAAAGTGCCTAAAAATATGGAAGCATTAGAAAAATTACCAGCAGTTGGTCACAAAACAGCTTCTGTAGTAATGAGTCAAGCTTTTGGAGTGCCGAGTTTTCCTGTAGATACGCACATTCATCGTCTACTATATCGATGGAACTTAAGCAATGGTAAAAATGTTGTACAAACAGAAAAGGATGCAAAGCGTCTTTTTCCGGAAGAAACATGGAATAAATTACACTTACAGATTATTTATTATGGTAGAGCTTATTCACCCGCAAGAGGTTGGGATTTAGAAAAAGATATTATTACAAAAACTATTGGTAGAAAGAGTGTACTAAACGAATATTACAAAATCAAAAAAGGCTAGTGATAATTCACTAGCCTTTTTCAACTAATTCAAATGAAACATAATAGGTTTCTCTTTTCTGTTTCTTACTACCCTAATTGACTTAGAATAATTTAATAAAAATGAAACAGTTTCGTCTTTTGGGTTGAATTGCTCGTTCAGCAACTCCTTAGAGTAAAGTTTTTCCATAAAATCTTTTAATTTGTTGGGGTTTTAAAAGATAACGCAGAAAAACTTACTTTATTGTTAGTTGGTTAAAATTATTTTATTCTTATCTATCACCTTTCTTAAATTGATTAATGCATAACGCATTCTACCTAATGCAGTATTAATACTTACACCAGTTTGTTCAGAGATTTCTTTAAAGCTCATATCTCTATAAATACGCATCATTAATACTTGTTTTTGGTCTTCAGGAAGTTCATCAACTAAGTTACGAACATCCATGTGGATCTGATCTTTAATGATTCTTTTTTCGGCATTTAAAGAAGAATCACTTAATACTGAAAAAATATCGAATTCATCAGTGTTTTTGAATGATGGCATTCTGTTATCTTTTCTAAAGTGGTCTATCACTAAGTTATGCGCAATACGCATTACCCAAGGTAAAAATTTACCTTCTTCGTTATAGTTTCCTTTCTTTAACGTATTTATAACTTTAATAAAAGTGTCTTGAAAAATATCTTCAGAGATATCTCTATCAAGAACTTTAGAGTAAATAAAACTGTAAATACGTTGTTTGTGACGACCAATAAGAATTTCTAATGATCTTTCGTTTCCGCTAATGTAGTTGCTAACTAAAACGCTGTCGTTTAATTGGTTTGCTTGCATAATTCCCTTTTTTAATTTTTACGAAGCTATGAGACTTCTTAATTAATTTTTGATAAAAAAGTAGAACTATACTATAAGCGTTTTATTTTAAAGTTAGGGGGAGACTAGCTCCTTTTTTATTGTTTGATCACTATGAGTCGATCGGGACAAATATAAACACAAACTTTTCATATAAACAAGTTTTTTGTAAAAAAATTTTATTTTCAACTAAGTTTTTTTTCAGAAATTAAGTAAGTACCTTTGCAGTTATTCTTATTTTAAAGGGCTTCCGTGAAGATAGACGACTTAAATCCTAAAGACTATATTATTATAAAAGGAGCAGCTTTACACAACCTAAAAAGTGTAAATGTTGCCATACCAAGAAATAAATTAGTGGTAATCACTGGGTTATCTGGCTCAGGAAAATCGAGCTTAGCATTTGATACATTGTATGCTGAAGGGCAACGCAGATATGTAGAAAGTTTATCTTCTTATGCTAGACAATTTTTAGGTAAATTAAACAAACCCAAAGTTGAATATATTAAAGGTATCGCTCCTGCTATAGCCATTGAACAAAAGGTGAATAGTACTAATCCACGCTCAACGGTAGGTACTTCTACAGAAATATATGATTATCTAAAGTTATTATATGCAAGAATTGGTAAGACTTACTCTCCTATTTCTGGTAATGAGGTAAAAAAACATACCGTTTCTGATGTTATTAATCACATTAAAGAATTTGATTTAGAAAGTAAATTATTACTATTAGCACCAATTATACTTGATAATGGTAGAAAATTAGAAAAGGTACTCGAAATATTGGCTCAACAAGGGTATTCTAGAATTAAGGTAAACAATGACGTTATAAGAATAGATGAATATAAGGTAAACAAAAAAGACACTTTGTATTTAGTTGTAGATAGAATCGTAGTTAAAGGTGATGGAGATTTCTTTAATAGGATAGCTGATTCTATACAAACTGCTTTCTTTGAAGGTAAAGGAGAATGTATTATCGAAAATCTTGCGGATAATAGTCAAAGAAAATTTAACAATCGATTTGAGCTTGATGGAATTACTTTTTTAGAACCAAATACACATCTTTTTAGTTTTAATAATCCTTACGGTGCTTGTCCTACCTGTGAGGGATATGGTAATATTATAGGCATAGATCAAGATTTAGTAATACCAAACACGTCTTTATCAATTTATGAAAATGCTATTGTTCCATGGAAATCAGAATCATTTAGTGAGTATAAAGATGCATTAATTGATAACGCCTATAAATTTGATTTCCCTATTCATAAGCCCTATTTCGAATTAACTGAAGAACAAAAACAGCTACTGTGGGAAGGTAATAGGTACTTTCATGGTTTAAATAAGTTCTTCAAGCATTTAGAAGAAAAAACATATAAGATTCAGTACAGGGTAATGTTATCACGTTATCGTGGTAAAACAAAATGTACCACATGCTACGGCAAACGTTTACGCAAAGAAACCAATAATGTTAAGGTTGATAATAAAACAATTACTGATTTGGTTGATATGCCAATTAATGAAATATTAGAGTTTTTTAAAACCCTGAAATTGTCTAAACATGATGAAGGTATTGCTAAACGTCTTTTAAAAGAAATAAATAACCGATTACAATTCTTATCTGATGTTGGTTTAAACTATTTAACACTTAATAGAGCCTCAAATACCTTATCTGGAGGAGAAAGTCAACGAATTAATTTAGCTACATCACTAGGAAGCAGTTTGGTTGGCTCTATGTATATTCTAGATGAACCAAGTATCGGATTACATTCTAAAGATACCGAACGGCTGATAAAAGTATTAAAAGAATTACGAAATCTGGGCAATACTGTTATTGTTGTTGAGCATGACGAAGATATTATGAAAGCCGCAGATCACATTATCGATATAGGGCCAGAAGCAGGAACATTTGGTGGAGAATTAGTAGCCGAAGGAAGTTTTAAAGAAATATTAAAAGAAAAAACCTTAACTGCTAACTACTTAAATAATAATTTACGAATAGAAGTTCCAGAAAAAAGAAAAACATCAAAAAAGTTTATAGAAATTAAAGGCGCAAGACAACATAATTTAAAGAATATCGATGTCAAGTTTCCTTTAAATACCTTAACTGTTATTACTGGTGTGTCTGGTAGTGGTAAGAGTACATTAATCCGTAACATATTATATCCTGCTTTACAGAAAAAGCTTTATAATTATGGTGATAAACCTGGCCAGTTTACTGAACTCAATGGCGAATTTGAAGCAATAAAAAATATTGAGTTTGTAGATCAAAATCCTATAGGTAGGTCTAGTAGATCAAATCCAGTTACCTATATTAAAGCTTACGATGATATTCGTGCTTTATTTACAAATCAAAAACTTTCAAAAATTAGAGGTTATAAAGCCAAGCATTTCTCTTTTAATGTAGACGGTGGTCGTTGCGAAACTTGTAAGGGTGATGGAAAAGTAACCATTGGCATGCAGTTTATGGCTGATGTCCATTTAACTTGCGAAACTTGTAATGGAAAACGATTTAAAAAAGAAATTCTTGAAGTAAAGTTTGAAGATAAGTCTATTGATAATGTATTACGTCTAACAATAGATGAAGCTATTTCTTTCTTTAAAGAGCATGCTCAAAAGAAAATTGTAGCTAGATTACAACCTTTACAAGATGTTGGCTTAGGGTATGTACAACTAGGTCAATCTTCTTCTACACTTTCTGGTGGTGAAGCGCAACGAATTAAATTAGCCTCATTCCTCGTAAAAGGAACTACAAAAGATAAAACTTTGTTCATCTTTGATGAGCCTACTACTGGTCTACATTTTCATGATATAAAAAAGCTATTGGCATCATTTGAAGCCTTATTAAACAAAGGACATTCAATTATAGTTATTGAACACAATATTGATCTCATAAAATGTGCAGATTATATTATAGACCTTGGTAAGGAGGGTGGTAAAAATGGTGGTTCCCTCCTATTTGAGGGAACACCGGAAGAACTAATTAAGTCTAAAGAATCATATACCGCAAAATACTTAAAGGAAAAATTAGTGTATTAAAAAACCGAAGTCGTTACTTCGGTTTTTTAAATATTCTATAATTATATTCTTAATTGTTTTCAGCTTTCTTTCCTTCTTTGGCAGCTTCTAAATTTTCTTTTGCTAATTTAAATTCTGGCTCTAAAGCAATTGCCTTTTGAAAACTAGCTTTTGCAGAGGTTACATCATCCATTGCAAATTGAATTAATCCTTTTAAGTTAGCAATAGCTGATAATAATGATACTTGTTGACTATGTTGTTTATTAATTGGTGTAGTAATCTTAATTTTACCTGTATCATTTAAAGATTCTGCTTTTTGAATTGCATTCATAGCTTCCTTATTTTTTTTCATAGAATAATAAATGTTTGCTAATTTATAAGCATGAAAATTATTATTCGATTTAGTAACTAGCTTTGCATACGATTGAGCTGCTTTATCATAAGCACCTAGTCCTTCTAAAGAGATTGCTTGCATTTCTAATATATCTTGCTTATTACCATCTCTACTTAAGATATCAGTACAAACCATAAAGCAAGGTGAGTATCTTCTTCCATTAAAATACAAATAAGCTAAACTATCTTTATATGTACTTGTAACTCCTTCTTTTGCAATAATTTTATAAATACTGTTAACAGCTACAGAATTATCTCCATAGGCTAAAGCTTGTTTCATAATCAATCTATCTAAAGAAGTATCTTTAGTTTCTTGAGCCGTAATAGAAAGAACGGTTAGTAATAATGTAATTCCAAAAATATAATTCTTCATAATCCTAGTTTTTAATGGCTGCAAATTTATTTAAATTATTGAAAATTAAAAGGTAAAGTTTTCATAAAAAAAACCGCCCTATAAAATGAGCGGTTTTAATTTATAATTACTTAATTTATTTTCTAAAAAATATATCTTAAGCCTAATTGCATTTGCCATCTAGATAATAAACTGGTGTTTGCACCAAAAGTATCCGTTAAAGAAGTATCAAATGAATAGGTAGGTACATTATTAGCATCTACAGAAACCCCTAATGGCTGTCTAGTATTGTTTGTTTCAACAATTCCCCAATCTGAGTTTAATAAATTACTTAAGTTTAAAATATCTACACTAAATTGTATTGCATTATCATCTGACACTTTTAATTCTTGAATAAATTTAAAGTCCCACTTACCTCTCCATGGAGCTAAAGCAGCGTATCTTTCAGCATACTGACCTCTTCTACTACTCAAATATTCATCTTGTTGAATAAATGCTTCAAGAGCTTGTGCCTGACCTGGACCAGAAAATTGCATGTTACCAATATCTCCAGAAGTAGGTATGTATAAAAGGTCATTTAGTCCTGAGCCATCTCCGTTAATATCACCACCGTATGTGTAATTAAAACGGCCTCCTTGTGCATATTCAAAAAATGTAGACATTGTAGTACTCCATTTATCATTACCATATGTCCATTTTTTGCTTACAGCTCCAATTATTCTGTGCTTATCTCCATATTTAGAGTTAGCTAATACGTCATTATTTACGTTACCAACAGCTGGGTTACCTGCAAATGCATCACTAGTAATTTCGGCTTCAATAGAATTTACATCTTTAGCATCTAAATAATTATAGGCTACCATGGCATATAAATTATTTTCCCAAGTTTTTTGAGCTTTAAAAGATGCATTCCATATTCTTCCTTTATCAGAATTTGTAAATACAAATGGCCCTTCACCAGCTCCGCCTATAATATCGGTAGCCTCATAAACAGGTCTATTATCTACGCCTTGTAAAGTACCAGAAGGAGCGAATAATCCCCAATTTTGCACATGTGGCCCATTAATATCCTTCGTATATGCAATATCAGCAGTTAAAACTAAACCACTTTCAAAACGCTTGTCTGCGCCAATATTTGTTCTCCATACTTGTGGGAATTGATAATCTGGATCAACCGCTTGTAAGAAAAACACATCTGGATTTGCAATTTGATTACCTAACCATACAAATGGAAAACGACCAGTAAATAATCCTGAACCACCTCTCAATTGAAAAGTATCGTCTCCATTAACATCCCAATTAAATCCTAATCTAGGTGAAATTAAAAACTTATTATCTGGCATCTGTGTATTATCTATCAATGTAGCTTGGCCATTATTAGGGTTAAAATAAGGAATGTTAGGTAATACAAATCCTCTATTAATAACTTCTTGAGCTTTCTCGGCAGAATCAAAGAACAAAGGCTTATCAAAACGTACACCATAGGTTACTTTAAATCTATCAGTAAGATTCCAGTCATCTTGTGCATAAAAAGATAATTGACCGACATTAGTCTCTGCTAAAGCCCATGCTCCAGGTGTACCTGGAGGTACTGCATTATTGGCATTAAATACATTTTGAGCATTTTGTAATGCGCCAACATAATTATTAGCATCAAAATCGGCTATATCTACACTTCCAAAAAGATCAAAACCATAAGCTACTAAATTGAAAGAGTTGTCAAATTGAAACTTCTCATAAGAAAATCCAACCGTAAACGTATGGTCTCCGCTAAAAATATTCAAATTGTTAGTCATTTGAAACACCTTTTGATCTAATCTATTATGAACTGAAAATGGCTCATGACCAGCAATAATATAATTTGAACCATCTCTAGTAATATTTATTGAAGGTGCTGGTACAGAGAAAGGATTTCTAAAATCATCAAAGTGTGTATAACCTATCTGAAATTTATTTGTCATGTTATCATTAAGCGTTGAATTTAATTCTAATTGAACCGAATTTAACTTATTATTAATTTGATAACCTGAATTTTGAAACTGTAAAGTGGTAGCACTGGCTTCTCTAAATTGAATTGCAGTTGGGTGTGCTGGCTTATCTTTAGATGCATCTAAAAAATTATAGATCAATGCCATTCTATTATTATCATTAATATTCCAATCTAACTTAAAAATACCTTTGGTAGAATTAGATTTATGGATAAAGCCTTGATATTCACCTGGGTCATAACCTACTGCTCTAAGAGCGGTTTGAACAGCGATTAAATCAGATTCTAAAACTCTTGATTCATTAACTGCGCCTGAACCTGTGTTTGGTAAAAAGTTTTGACCTAAATCATCTCTTTCATCTTTTTCGAAATTGACAAAAAAGAACAATTTATTTTTTACGATTGGTCCACCAACACTTAATCCATATTGGGTTTGAGAAAGTTCAGCTTTAGGCAATTTGTCACCTTGTATCTTTCTACCCGTAATATCTTCATTTCTAAAAAAGCCATATACGGTACCATGAAACTCATTAGTACCACTTTTGGTAACTGCATTTACTGAGGCTCCTGTAAAACCAGCTTGTGTTACATCATAAGGTGCTAATGATACTTGAATCTGATCAATTGCATCTAAAGATACTGGTTGTGCATCAGTTTGTCCACCTGGTGTAGCAGCATCTAATCCGAAAGGATTATTAAAAATTGCTCCATCAAGTGAAAAATTATTGAATTGATCATTACGACCACCAAATGAACCTCCACTAGAAGATGGTTCTAGTCTTGTAAAGTCAGCTTGAGAACGAGAAATGGTTGGCAACGTAGTAAGTTCTCTACGACCAACACTCGTTTCTGAACCTGTTCTATCATTTCCGAAAACATTATTGCCTCCTGTACCTCTAACAACTACTTCATCTAATTGCTGGCTATCTGGCACCATAGATAAATCTAATGAATAGGTTTTACCTAATGTTAAGAAAATATCCTTTACCTCTTGTGTCTTAAAACCAACATAACTTAAAGTTACTGTGTAGGGTCCACCAACACGCATATTTAATAGGTTGAAACGACCATCAAAGTTTGTTGTACCTCCATATTTAGTACCTGTTGGCGTATGTACAGCTACAACGCTGGCTCCAGGTAATGGTTGATTTTGATCATCTACTACAAGTCCTCTAATATTAGACGTGGTAACCTGAGCAAACGATGTAAGTGCAATACAGAAGAACAGTACTGCAAAAAAGTACATTTTTTTCATAATTATCTGAGTTTATTTTGAATTTAGTTTGAAGCTAATAAAGTTAGCTCATCCTTACGAAAGTATAAAAAAAAAGGCTATCCGAAAAGGATAGCCTTAAAACTTTACGTTGAATTAATCAACAATATGTTTATTTCTTTGCTTCAGCAACAACATCAAAAGGCACTTCTACAACTACCTCTCTGTGTAAACGTACTTTAGCATTGTATTTGCCCAAACGCTTTACTAAACCACCAGCAACAGAAATATATTTTTTCTCTATTTCTGTACCAGCTTTAGCAATAGCCTCGGCTACATCTGAATTACTTACTGAACCAAATAATTTATCACCAGCACCTGTTTTAGCAGCAATCTTAATTTCTAATGCTTTTAAAGCTTCAGCAGTTTTATTAGCTTCAGCAATAATATTTGCCTCTCTATGTGCTCTTTGCTTTAAATTCTCGGTTAATACCTTTTTAGCAGAACTTGTTGCTAAAACAGCATACCCTTGAGGGATTAAAAAGTTACGACCATAACCATTCTTAACAGTTACAACATCGTCTATAAATCCTAAATTCGCAACGTCTTTCTTTAATATAAGTTCCATAATCGTATCTTTATTATTTTAACATATCACCTACATAAGGCATTAATGCCAAATGACGCGCTCTTTTAATTGCCTGAGATACTTTACGCTGATATTTTAATGAAGTACCTGTTAAACGACGTGGTAAGATCTTACCTTGCTCATTTACTAAATACATTAAAAAATCTGCATCTTTATAATCTATATACTTAATTCCGTTTTTCTTAAAACGACAGTATTTAACTTTCTTTTGAGTATCAATATCTAACGGAGTTAAATATCTGATCTCTGCTTTGTTTCCTTCTTTTGCTTGTTGATCTATTGATGCCATACCTTAATTTTTAGTTGCTTTTACACGTTCTTTTCTAACATCTGCCCAAGCTGCAGCATGCTTATCTAACTTTACAGTTAAATAACGCATAATACTATCGTCTCTTCTAAATTCTAATTCGAAAGGAGCGATAGCCTCACCTGCTACTTTGTACTCAAATAAGTGGTAAAAACCAGTTTTTTTCTTTTGAATTGGATATGCTAATTTTTTTAAGCCCCAATCCTCTTTGTGTATCATTTCGGCACCTTTAGAAACCAAGTAGTCTTCAAACTTCTTTACTGTTTCCTTTACCTGAGTATCAGATAAAACGGGATTCAAAATGAAAACAGTTTCGTAATGATTCATAAATTAAATTTTAATTTGTTTATTTTTAAGCGTGCAAATATACGATATTCTTCTAATAACTAAACATAAATTTAACTAAAAAAATGTAGTTTTGAAATCGCTTTAAATTGCTCATTTTATGCAAGTACCAGAAATACCAGATTTAATACTTTACGCAATACCTTTCTTTATTATTACATTAATTATTGAAATAATAGTTGATGTACGTGAAAAAGCAAAAGCTTATGAAACAAAAGATGCCATAACCTCAATAAGTATGGGGCTTGGTAATGTAGCCCTAAGCTTTATAAGCAAAGCAATGGTTTTTGCTATTCTAATTTATGTTTACAACAATTTTAGATTATTTACAATCCCTTTTGTTTGGTGGGCCTGGTTATTAATCTTAATTGTAGATGACTTTGCTTATTATTGGTTTCATAGAATTAGTCACGAAAGTCGTTTTTTTTGGGCAAGTCATGTAGTACATCATTCGTCACAAAAATATAATTTAAGTACAGCGCTTAGACAAACATGGTCTGGAGCTTTTTTAGCTTTTGTTTTTTGGTTGCCGTTACCACTACTAGGGTTTCATCCAGCGATGATCTTAGCTCAAATGTCCATTAGCTTAATTTATCAATATTGGATACATACCGAGTTTATAAAAAAAATGCCTTGGTGGTTCGAAGCCATTTTTAATACCCCTTCACATCATAGAGTGCATCATGCAACGAACCCACAGTATTTAGATAGAAATCATGCTGGTATTTTTATTATTTGGGATAAGTGGTTTGGCTCTTTTGAACCTGAAGTAGAAAAACCAGTATACGGATTGGTTAAAAACATCAATTCTTTTAACCCATTATATGTGGCATTTCATGAATGGATTGGCATGTTTAGAGATGCTTCTCAGAAAAACACTTCACTACTTGGTAGAATTAAATATTTTATAAAGCCACCCGGTTGGAGACATGACGGTACTGGTACAATTTCCTCTGATTTGAGAAAAGAATGGGAGAAATCTAAAACTTGATTTTGTCATATTAAAAGCCGACATTCGCTTATCGGCCGTTAAAATGAATTAAAACTCTTCTTAGCTTAATGCTGTACGAAAGCTGAAAATTTAAAATACAATACAAATGATTGCAAGAATTTGGAAAGGAAAAACAAGAATTGAGCATTTGAAAGAATATACAGATTTCATGAAAGTTAGAGCAATTCCAGACTATTCCCAAGTTGATGGATTCATTAAATTAGCTTTTTTAAAACGAACCGATAATAATTACGCGTATTTTGATTTAATCACTTTCTGGGAAAATATGGAAGTGATAAAGGGCTTCGCTGGAAATGATTTTGAAAAAGCCAAATATTATCCAGAAGACAAGAATTATTTGGTTGAGTTTCCTGAAAATGTTATTCATTATGAAGTATTCGCTGAATAAGCCAGCATACAACAACATCTATAGTTTATTGTTATTTTAGAACTGACACCTGTTCTTAATAATATTTGTATATTTTGTTCGCGGAATAGTCCTTACGGAAGATTCGACAACGAAACCATACACAAGCCATAAACCAAACTCCTAATAAACTTACATTAATTACAATAACATGAAGCATCTATTTATTTTAACCTCAGCTTTATTACTTAACCTAACCACATCTCCACTACAAGCTCAAGAAAATATTCTTATTAAAGATTATTTAGAACGATTAGAGAATTCTCGGAAATATTTAATTCTTGTCGCAGAAACTATGCCTGAAGAAAAATATGGATTTAAGGCTTCGAAAGAATCTTTAACCTTTGCCGAAAACTTAATGCACATAGGGTTTGCATTAGATTGGCATAGCCAATCACTTTTAGGTGGTAGGGCATCTAGAGAATGGAAAACAGATACTATCTATAAAACTGTCAATAAATCTAAAAAAGAAATGATAGAAATCATTGACAAAACATTCGATGAGGCTATAAAATTGATGAAAAATTTCGATACAGCTAAGTTGGATGATGGATTAGATTATTTCGGTTTAAATAGATCTAAAAGGCAAATTTTCTTATTACTTTCAGATCATATAACGCATCACAGAGGGCAAATGCTTGTATATATGAGATTAAACGGACTCATACCACCTAGATATGTTTTGTTTCAATAATCTAAGGAGAGTTTAAATTCGGGTTCTAAACGAAATTCCTAATAAACTTCGCGTTCCTTTAAAAAGTAATTGAGAGAAAGGCTAAATGTTTTATTTTTCCATGTATCACTTTCGGTGTTTACTATATTAGATAAACCGATATAATAATTCAAACGGATTTTAACTCGTTTTTTAATTAAGAACCCGGTTCCTAAATTTGCTCCCATTGCAATTCTTTTAATATCGGCGTCACTACCAATATCTAAGCGTATCGTTTCAGTAGTATTTTCAACAGCTGCACGATTATTATATCCTAAATTGATACCAGTGTCTACAAAAAATTGAAAATTTCTTCTATTCCAGTTTATATAGTAGCCTAGATTTATTGGTATTTCAATAACATCAACACTCCACTTTTCGTCACTAGTATTAATACCTCTTCTATTTATAGCTTCAAATTGTCTTTTATTATAATTGATTCCTATTCTAAAGAATAAATTATCTGTAATATCTCTTTCTGCTAAATAACCAAAATGAAATCCTACTGAACCATTTGGGTCTACTGTTTCCCCGAAAATAAAATCAGCAGCATTATAATTAACACCAGCTTCTATACCATGATAAAATTGACTAAAAGAGAATTGTGAGGTTAGAAGGAATATAAGAATCGAAATTGCCTTTCTAAAAAATCTATTTTGTGCTCCCATATACATTCTTTTATAAAGAATTCGGTTTAACTTTAGGGAGTATACTTTACAAAAACGTGTTCAGCTAAAGTTTAGTATAGTTTAACTTAGTAGTTATCTACATCAATATTAAATCGAACTGATCTAAACTCAGCAATAGACTGAAAGCCATTCTTAATTTTTTGAATTACAGCCTTAGACCGTTTTAAAGAGCGTTCTTTAGGTAATTTTATTAAAATAGTTTTGATATGCTGGTTTCTTATTCGCGAAATTGCAGGACTTGTAGGTCCTAGTACCTTATCTCCAAAAGAGTTTACAAGTGATTTACCTAACCAATCAGCTGCCTTATCTACTTTATTAAAATCTTTATGTTTTAAGGTAATTTTCACCAAACGAATTATAGGCGGATAATGATATTGATGACGTTCATTTAACTGCTCTTTATACATCGTAGTATATTCATTGATCGTTACTTGCTGTAATATCTGATGATACGGATTAAAAGTCTGTATAGCTACTTTACCGCGCTTCTTCGCACGTCCTGCCCTACCAGATACTTGCGTTAACATTTGAAAACTCTTTTCATGTGCTCTAAAGTCTGGAAAGTTGAGCATATTGTCAGCGTTTAGAACTCCAACTAACGATACATTACTGAAATCTAAACCTTTACTTAGCATTTGAGTACCTACCAAAATATCTATTTCTTGTGCTTGAAATGAATTAATGATCTTCTCATAACCATATTTACCCCGCGTAGTATCTAAATCCATTCTACCTACTTTAGTATCTGGAAATAATTCTTTCAATTCTAGTTCTATCTGTTCCGTACCAAAACCTTTGGTATCTAACGTAACATTACCACATGCCGAACATGTTTGCGGCATAGATCGGTTATAACCACAATAATGGCATCGCAATTCATCACGATACTTATGGTAGGTTAAGCTCACATCACAATTAGGGCATTGAGGTGCAACACCACAGGTTTTACACTCTACTATTGGTGAATAACCTCTACGATTTTGAAATAAAATGACTTGTTCTTTCTTTTCTAATGCGCTGGCAATCAACTCTAATAGTCGCTCAGAAAAATGACCTTTCATTCGTTTTTTACGATAGCCTTCTTTAATATCGACCAGCTCAATTTCTGGCAACAGTACATTGCCAAAACGCCGATTCAATTCTACTAAATCATATTTGTCTTTTTTAGCATTGTAATAACTTTCTATAGACGGCGTAGCACTACCAAGTAATGTCTTAGCATTATGAATATTTGCCAATACAATTGCCGCATCACGAGCATGATATCGAGGGGCTGGATCAAACTGTTTATAGGATGTTTCATGCTCTTCATCAACAATTATAAGATCGAGGTCTGTAAATGGTAAAAATATAGCTGAACGCGCTCCTAAAATTAATTGTGTTTTTTCTTTTTTAGCTAAAAGGTTATTCCAAACTTCTACTCGCTCATTTAATGAGTATTTAGAATGGAAAACAGATATTTTATCTCCAAAGTAATTTTGAAGTCTTGTAATCAACTGAGTAGTTAGAGCAATTTCTGGCAACAAATACAAAACTTGTTTTCCCTTTTGTAAAACTTCTTCAATTAGTTTTGCATAGATTTCTGTTTTACCACTTGATGTAATTCCATGCAATAAAACAACATCTTTATTACTAAATGATTCTTTTAGGTTGTTAAAAGTATCTTTTTGAAGATCAGATAATTTAGGTAAATTACTTTTTTCTTTACTTAAATCTACTCTATCGACTTGTAAATGATAAAATTCTAAGATTTCTTTATCAACTAAAGCCTTAAGAACTGCATCAGAAACATTACTTTTCTGTATCAAATCTTTAGCCTTAATTGGCTTTTTAGATGTCTGCAAAGAAAAATAGGTTAGTAAAACTTCACGTTGTTTTTTTGCTCTACCTAAACTACCCAATAATTCATTTAATTTTTCATCACCGGTATAAGCATCATTTAAACGAATATATTTTACCAATTTAGGTTTGTATTGCTCATACAATTCTTCTTTTAGCTGTACTGCATCCTTATCTAATAACTTATGTATTATAGGTAATACTCGTTTTTTATCTAGAATTGCAGAAATTTCATCCACTTTTAAGGTAGATTGATGCTGTAAAGCTTCAACTAGTAAGAATTCATCATCTGTAAGTTCAGCATCTTCCTTAAATGTATCTTTTAAAGACACTAAGGTTTCACTTTCTAATAATAAAGAAGAAGGTAATGCAGAACGCACTACTTCGCCTAAAGAACATAGATAATAGTCAGCAATCCATTGCCAATGCTGTAACTGTTTTTCATTTACAATAGGCCTATCATCTAAAATTTGATGAATTTCTTTAGCATCATAAGCTTCTGGGGCTTCCTTATGAATCTTATAAACCAGTGCTGTATAAATCTTCGACTTCCCGAAAGGGACAGCAACACGCATACCACACTCTAAAAAACTAGCCTCAGCTTCGGTAATTGCATAAGTAAATAACCGTTGCAAAGGAATCGGTAAAACAACATCTATGTAATTAGTAGTATTCAATGGGTTTGTAAAAATATCGAATCAAATTTAACCTTGCTAACCTTAATTTCATTTTTTGGCACACTGTTTGGTATTCTTAGATTAAATAATGCTAACCAAAAGCAATTATTAACATCTTAACACTAAAAAAATGAAGAAAACAGCATTATTAGTAGCAGCATTTATCTTAACAGCCCTTTCTCCTCTCGCTGCTGCCGAGACCAAAGAAAACGCAACTAGCATTCGCTATTATAATGGATATGGAGATACGTTCACTTTCGTGGAAAGAGGTATTACATTTTCAGTATTTCAAAATGGTGAATTTGACTTTTATATAAATCCTAGACAAGGAGGCATTCATGCTGGTATAGATCTAGGCGCTGTGAGTATTAACTATAATTCTGGTTACGATTATGATGCATATGTACAATATGATGACTACGGAGCAATTGTGCAGATAGAAAATATTCCTATTTATTATGATTATTACGGACGTATCAGTCAAGCTGGAAGCGTACGTATACATTATAACAACAATCGTTTATATCGTGTAGGAGGATTATACGTTCACTATGATAGATTCGGAGTGTATTCACATTACACAGGATTCATTAATAGATGGAATAGAGCGTATGTGTATCACCCATACCACAACTATTTTGTAAGACCATTATTTACGAGCTGTATTGTTAGTTTTAACCCTTACAGACGCAATTATAGACCGTATAGATATACTTATAATAGAGGTCGTGGTTATGATAGAGGATATAGATATAGAAACTACAGACGCGATGGTAGAAGCTTTAGAAGCATAGATTCGCGTGTAAGAACTAATAATGATGGCAGAAGAGTTGCAAGACGTTCTAATGATGCTAGAAGAGGTAACGATCGTGTAGTAAGACGTAATGATGGTGTTAGAAGAGGCACACAACAGCGTTCAGCACGTAGTAATAGAAATCAGTCTGTAGACAGAAGGTCTCAAGGTGTTAGAAGAAGTGATTCTAGAATAACACAAAGAAGAGGTACTTCTACACAAAGAAGTTCGACGCCTAGAGCTACGCAAGAACGCAGAACGGTGCAGAGAAGATCTACAACTCCTAGAGCAGGTGAGCAAAGAAGAACCGTAGAAAGACGTTCTACTCCAAGAGCAATTGAACAACGTAGAACAGTAGAAAGAAGAACTTCTACGCCTAGAGCGAATAGCCAACAAAGAACTGTGCAAAGACGCTCAACAACACAGGCAAGAACACAAAGTAGAAAAGCACCACAAAGACGTGTTGTGCAAAATAGATCGAACAGTAGTAAAAAATATGCTACGAGTAAAAATAGAACTGTTAGAAAGCAATCTAATAGAACACCCCAAAGAAATACCACTACCGCTTCACGAAAAAGGAAAAGGTAAAATTGGTATGGATAAAAGGGCTCGCAATTGCGAGCCCTTTTTAATTTAGCTTGATTCTTAGCTTGTTTTCAGCTAACTTCGCATCAGTCACTAAATGGAATTAAAACCCCACTTAGCTTAAGGTTGTAGACAATACGACCAAAATTCTGAAGAAAATTATATGATAAAATTAACAAGTCGATTTTTATTACTAATCCTACTTGTAACTATGATTAGTTGTAATAAATCAGTTGAACAAAAAAAGACAACACCTAATCCAGAAAAAACTGAATCAATTGATTATATAAAAACAGAAAATGTGACTTTCGAGAGTGAAGGAGTTAAATTAGCAGGTACAATTTATAGCCCTAGCCATCCTCAATCAGCAGTTGTCATTGTTCACGGCTCTGACCAAGTACCTCGAATGACAAAGTTCGCTGAATTGTTAGCCAAAAATGATATTTTAGTATTGACGTATGATAAACGTGGAGTTGGAGAATCTGGTGGAATTTATGCTGGACCAGAAGTAGGAACAAATAACATTAGTGTTGAAAATCTAAATCTATTAGCAAAAGATGCAAGTTCTGCTGTTGATTTAATACATAAAGAAAGAGGAAATTTATCTATTGGACTTATAGGTGCGAGTCAAGCAGGTTGGATAATTCCAATTGTCGCAAGTGCAAATCCATTGGTAGAGTTTATGGTTTTGTTAAGTTGCCCTACGATAACCACTCTTGAACAATTAAGGTTTCAGTTTTATACAAACGGAAGAACGGATTTTTGGGATAATCATACAGAAAAAGATGCACGTGAACACATCAAAAACGATCCTGACAGGTATCAATTTGAAGCCACTGACCCAAAAGAGATTTTGAAAACTCTTTCAATTCCTGGTCTTTGGATTTTTGGCGAAAAAGATATTCAAATTCCTGTGAAAATGTGTATCGAGCATCTTAATGCTTTGAAATTAGAAAATAGATCATTTGAGTATGTTTTGTTTCCATCATTAGGACATAATACCAATAAGACAGAACCAATAAACATTTCAGTTAATTGGATAAAACAAAAGTCATTGGAAATTAACAACAATAAATAAAAATAAAGCGCTGCCTACAACACGGTATATAAGTAATAGCGGTTTAAGTGATAAAACCAAAGTATAAACATAAAAGCACCTTAACAATTAATGGATTAGTGAGACGAGGAGAATATTTTGGAAAGGATTATCTAAAAAAACTATCGGAAGACTTCATTAACTAAACCCAACAACGTGCATAATTCATTGTTAGTACTCGCCTACTTACGAAACTCCTATTTTTTCATACTAAAACATTCATTTTGTATCTTTGAGTACATCAATTTTATTAGATGAAATTCAAAGTGCATATAGATATCAACCAATCTTTAAATATTATTACTAAACTATTTGCTGATCCTCAATATTTAAAAGACTATCAAGACGGTTTTGTAAAAAAAGAGCTGATTAGCGGTACAGCTGGTAAAGATGGTGCGATTTCTAAAATGTATTACAAACATGGTAAACGAGATATGGTATTAACAGAAACCATTAAAGCCAATAAGTTACCAGAAACATTTGAAGCATTTTATGAGCATAAGCATATGGATAATACTTTTTTAGCCACTTTTACAAAGTTAGATGATGCGAAAACACGCTATACTATGGAAGTCGATTATATACGCATGACTTTTTTACCAAAGTTAATGGGTGTACTCTTCCCCAGCATGTATAGAAAACAAGGTGAAAAGTGGATGAACAATTTTAAAAACCTTGCTGAAAATTACAAAGATTAATTGTTTCTTGTCATTCCAAACTTGATTTGGAATCTATACAACATGAAATTATATCATCAATATTATGTTTACATCCTAACCAATAAAAAGAATGGTACAATTTATATAGGAATGACTAATGATTTAGAAAGAAGGATGTTTGAACATAAAAAGAAACTTATTGAAGAATTTACCAAAAAGTACAATTTAGTTAAACTAGTTTATTTTGAGCAATTTCAATATGTAAATGATGCTATTAAAAGAGAAAAACAATTGAAAAATTGGAATAGACAATGGAAGATAGATTTGATTGAAATCGATAATATGAGTTGGAACAATTTATCAATTGATTGGTTTGACTAATAGATGCTGTATCAAGTACAGCATGACAAAATAATATAATTGAGTGGATTTATTTAGTAGTACATTAAAAGAGCCTCAAAATTTACTTCGAAAAGATGGTGTTGTAAATTATTATGGAAAAGTATTACCACAACAAAAAGCAAATCACTATTACGAGCGATTACTAAATACTATAGATTGGAAAAATGATGAAGCTAAGATCTTTGGTAAGTTAATTATTACCAGACGTAAAGTAGCTTGGTATGCCGATAAACCTTTCGAATACTCCTATTCTAACAGAATAAAGATTGCTTTGCTTTGGACGCCAGAATTACTAGAATTAAAACAAATGGCTGAAGAAAAGACTAACGAAACGTATAATTCTTGTCTTTTAAATCTTTATCATGATGGTTCCGAAGGTATGGCGTGGCATTCTGACGGAGAAAAAGATTTAAAAAAGAACGGTGCTATAGCTTCTTTAAGTTTTGGCGCAGAACGCAAATTTGCTTTTAAACATAAAGAAACCAAGCAAAAAGTTGATTTGATATTAGAGCATGGTTCTTTACTCGTTATGAAAGGTGAAACTCAAACCAATTGGTTACATCGCTTACCTCCTACTAAAAAAATAAATAAACCTCGTGTTAATTTGACTTTTAGAACTATCGAAGAATGAAAGAACTAGTAAAATTTTTAATTTTCATGATTACTTTTACCTCTGTTGCACAAGAGGATCTTAGAATAAATATTGACTCTACTAAAGTAGTTCTTATTGGCAATAGACTTTTTAAAGCGCATCAAGGTCGAGAATATAAAAACGACGGATCAACTAACAATACGAGAATTCAATATTCAGAAATAGATTTATCGAATATATTATTTAAAAAATCTACTTCTGAGCTTTTACCAAGTTCTTACAACTCATTAAATGCTCTAGTTATTTTATTAAGAGATAATAAAAACTTAAATCTCAAAATTGATGGGCATGCCGATAAAATTGGGCATACAATTAAAAATTTAAAATTATCTATCCGAAGAGCAAGAACAATAAGGCTCTATCTTTTTAAGAAAGGAATAAAAATAAATCGTTTAATTGCAAATGGTTACGGAGATACTCAGCCAATATGTAAATCTCCATGTAAAGAAAATCAACGTGTAGAATTTATAATAATCAATAATGGGCTAGAAAATAAATTAAGAATAAAATTACCAGAACAGATTGATACAATGCAAATTATAAACAAACCAAATTAATAAAAACATCATAAATTATGAAACTAGGTGCTTTTTCTATTAGTCTCGCTGTAAAAGACATACATGCTTCAAAAGAATTTTATGAAAATTTAGGATTTTCTGTCTTTGCAGGAGAACTAGAACGGAATTATCTAATTATGAAAAATGGCAATGCTTTGGTTGGTCTTTTTCAAGGAATGTTTGAAAATAATATCTTGACTTTTAATCCTGGGTGGGATGAAAACGCTCAAAAATTAGATGATTTCACTGATGTTCGCGACATTCAAAAACATCTAAAAAGCAAAGGCATAAAATTACAGAATGAAGCTGATGAATCTACTTCTGGTCCTGCAAATTTTGTAGTGGTTGATCCTGATGGAAATCCAGTATTGATAGACCAGCACATCTAATCATTAAAAGTGTTAAACATGAAAAAAGTAGTTAGAACCCCAGAAAGTAGATTCGAAAATTTATCAGACTATGATTTTAAAAGCAATTATTTAGAAGTTGAAGATAGTCTGCGTCTTCATTATCTAGATGAAGGTGAAAAAAGCGATCCTGTTGTTCTATTGTTACACGGAGAGCCTAGCTGGTCATATTTATATCGTAAAATGATTTCTGTCTTAGTAGCAAATAACTTTAGAGCTGTCGCTCCTGATCTTATAGGCTTTGGAAAGTCAGATAAATTTGTAGACAAAAGTGATTATTCTTATCAAAAGCATCTAGATTGGCTCACAACATTTATTAAAGAACTCGATTTAACTAATATTATACTCTTTTGCCAAGATTGGGGCGGATTACTTGGTTTACGCATCATTACTCAAATGTCCGAACGTTTTGATATGGTTGTAGCGTCTAATACATTTTTGCCAACTGGTGAATATCCTATGCCAGAGAGTTTTTTAAAGTGGAGAGCATATTCACAACATTCTTCTTCTTTTGATATTGGTAAAGTTATAGATATGGGTACGCATCAAGAATTATCTGAAGCTATCATTGCAGCCTATAATGCGCCTTTTCCGTCGGAAGAACACAAAGCTGGCGCTAGAATATTTCCAACATTAGTACCTGTTGAAAAAGGCGACCCAGAAGCCATAAAAAATAGAGATGCTTGGCAACAGTTAATGCAATGGCAAAAACCTTTTTTAACCATTTTTGGTGATAAGGATGATATTATGAAAGGTGCTGAAAAAATCTTTCAAAAACTAGTGCCTGGCACAAAAGGTCAAGATCATACCATGCTCGAAGCGGGACACTTTATTCAGGAAGAAAAAGGAGAAGAATTAGCTGAGCTTTTAGTTAAATTTTATATAAAAAATAATCAAATTTAACTTTCAAATACTTCATCATCATTACTAAAAGATTTAAACTCTACCATATAGCCATTAGGATCTTTTACAAAAAAAGAAATATGTTCTCCTTTTTTATTCTTTAAAAAAGTAATTTCATCGAACACTTCAATATTAGAGGCATTTACTTTCGCATAAACCTTTCCCCAAGTAGTAATGTCAACGATCACTCCATAATGAAATGAAGGTAAAATTTTACCCTCGAAACTGTAATTCTGATAATTAAAATCAAATCTACCAGATTTAGTAAAGGTAATTTGGTTTCCATAAAGATTAATATCTAACCAATTATTGGCATTTCTAGCTAATTGAGCACCTAATTTATTGCAATAAAAATCTTTTGTTTGATCAATATCGAAACAAGGCAATGATAAATGAAAGGAAGCTTGCATATTTTAAAAATTTAATCTCCATTTAAGTTAATATCCTTTTCGTCAACTTCAACAATACTACTGTCTACATTTTCAGTAACTTCGTCCTCATCGTCTTCATCCATAAAATCTTCCATTCTTTGTTCAAGTCTCACACTAACTTTTACTAGGTAAACCGTGTCGTCTGTTTTAACTTCTACAGCCTCTATAAGTTCATTTTTAGCATTTCTAAATGAAATAATATCAGAATCATTATATCCGTCTGGATATTTTTGCACCAGAAGGTCTAAAATATTCTGCGTCAATTTACTATAATCAACAATTATCCTTTTCATAAAGTAGTATTTAAAATGTGATACAATGAGAATACAAGCACAAACTGCGCTCGTTTTAGCGATCTATAATTAATAGAATGAAGTGGAAAATAACCTGATTTTTCGCTGTGTTCACCAAACACATTACAACTATCCTTTTCCGAAAAATAATTGTTTACGAAATAAGCAAAACGTAACATTTAACTTAATCAAACAATTCAAATGTAGAAAATAATTTGATTCAGCAAACAATTAACAAAAAATAATTAGACGTTTAATTTCGCTCTAACTTATCCTTAAATAAAAACATTAAGATAATTGGTAATGCAAGAATTAAGATGATTGTCCTATTTTCTGCGAATATTTGAGGATACAACGCTAAAGTTAATACAAAGCCACCTATGGCACCACCCATGTGCGCGCTATGCCCAATATTCCCTAACTGCGCTTTCATACCATATATAGAATATAAAAAGTACCCAACACCAAATACCCAGCCAGGAAAAGCAAATACTGGAAAGAATATAAAACTCAACCGCATATCAGGATTCAACATGATAGCCGCATAAACAATACCCATAACTGCTCCAGAAGCACCAACAGCACTATAATAAGGTTCTCGTTTGTGCATACTTAAAGATAAGGTGCTACCAGCCAATAAACTGCCAAAATAAATAATTACAAATTTTAATACACCAACCTGATTAATAACTTCGTCTGCAAAAATATAGAGAGCAAACATATTAAAGAATAAATGTGCTTGATCTACATGCAAAAATCCAGAAGTTAACATCCGTAATTGTTCTCCTTTTAAAATAGGCCCAACTTGAAATTTATTTTTTTCAATAAACAGTCGATCAGAAAAACCTTTAAAAGAAACTAAAACATTAGCGGCAATTATTGTAAGTACAGCAGCATTCATTCAGAAGAATTATTTTGTTCAAAGATAAAATTATATACCGATATTTGCTCAAAATTTTACGAGTGCAATTTTTAACTTTTATACTTGTTTATCCTTTTATTTGGTTATTCTCAATATTGCCGTTTAGAATACTGTATTTTATTTCTGATGTCGCGTATTATATCATTTATTATGTAATAGGCTATCGTAAAAAAACTGTTTATTATAATCTAAATCTTGCATTTCCAGATAAAAGTAAAGACGAAATAAAGAATATCGCAAAAAAATCGTACAGACACTTTACAGATATTTTTGTTGAAATGATAAAATCATTTACTATTTCTAAAAAAGAACTTACAAAGCGATATACTTTTAAAAATATCGATATTCTACATAAATTAGAAGATGAAAATCGTAGTGCCATGTTACTCGCGGCACACTATGGAAATTGGGAGTGGATTTTTATTTTAAATACACAAGTAAAATTTAATGGGTATGCTATTTATAAAAAAGTAAAGAACCCATACTTTGACAAAAAAGTGAGAGAGACTAGAGGAAGATTTGGAACAACTTTAGTGCCAACAAAAGAAATCTTTTCTGTAATTAGTAAGAATGCAAAAAATAAAAAATTATCGCTGTATGGGTTTTTAGGAGATCAATCTCCCAAGCCTGAAAAAGCACATTATTGGGGTGAATTTTTGGGGGTTAAAAATGTGCCTATACATACAGGAGCAGAATTACTATCAAAAAAACATGATCTACCAATCGTAATTTTTACTACTAAAAAAATTAAAAGAGGTTTTTACGAAACTACATTTATAACTACAACTAACAATCCTAAATCTGTTAAAGATTACAAAATTACAGATCAGTTTTTAGAGATTATAGAAAAACAAATAAGAAAGGCCCCAGAATATTATTTCTGGACTCACAAACGCTTTAAACACATTGGCAAAATGCCAATCAAAAATTAGATACCTGCCACTTCAGCTATTTCTTTCATAACTTTTTGAGCTAAGGCATCTGCATTTTCTTGCGATGTACTTTCCGTGTAAATTCTAATGATAGGCTCGGTATTTGATTTTCTAAGATGTACCCATTCATCAGCAAAATCAACTTTTACACCATCAATGGTTGTTACAGTTTCGTTTTTATAGTTTTCTGCCATCGTTTTTAAAATAGCATCCACATCTAGACCAGGTGTAAGTTGTATTTTATTTTTACTCATAAAATAGCTAGGGTAACTTTCGCGGAGTGCTTTGCAACTCATATTAGATTTTGCTAAGTGTGTTAAAAATAAAGCAACACCTACTAAAGAATCTCTGCCATAATGAGAAGCTGGATATATGATTCCGCCATTGCCTTCTCCACCAATTACTGCATTCGTATCTTTCATTAATTGAACAACATTTACTTCGCCAACTGCGCTAGCTTGATATTTACCACCATGTTTTTCGGTAACGTCTCTTAATGCTCTTGACGACGATAAATTAGAAACAGTATTTCCTTTGGTTTGACTTAGTACATAATCTGCACAAGCCACCAAGGTATATTCTTCTCCGAACATAGAGCCATCTTCACAAATTAATGCTAAACGATCAACATCTGGATCAACCACAATACCGCAGTGAGCTTTCTCTTGAACTACTAGTTTAGATATATCTGTTAAATGTTCTTTTAATGGTTCTGGATTATGAGGGAATTGCCCATTTGGTTCACAATATAATTTTACACACTGTACCCCTAATCTATCTAATAATGCTGGTATAGCTATTCCTCCTGTTGAATTAACAGCATCTACAACTACTTTAAAATTAGCATTCTTAATAGCATCTACATCTACCAATTCTAAAGCTAAAACTTCATCGATGTGTCTATCTATATAACCTTTATCTTTTATGTATTGACCTAAGTCATCTACTTCCGCGAAAGTATAGTTATCACTTTCAGCAATCTCTAAAATCTCAGCACCATCTGCTCCATTTAAAAATTCACCTTTTTCGTTCAGTAATTTTAAGGCATTCCATTGCTTAGGATTATGAGAGGCAGTTAAAATAATTCCTCCATCAGCATTTTCTAATGGCACCGCAACTTCTACCGTAGGCGTTGTAGATAAACCAACATCTACTACATTAATACCCAAACCAACCAATGTGTTTGCCACAATACTACTGATCATCTTACCAGAAATACGAGCATCTCTACCAATAATAACTTTTAAATTATTTTTCGAGTTGTTTCTCTTTAACAACCAAGAACCATAAGCTGCAGCAAATTTTGCAGCATCTATTGGTGTTAAATTATCATTTACATTTCCGCCGATTGTGCCACGTATTCCAGAGATTGATTTTATTAAGGTCATAGTTCAATTTTAATGAAAGCAAATATAAATGATATTGCATAAAAAAACCGCTCGATAAACGAGCGGTTTTTAATTTATTTACAATGGTTGGTTTTATTTACCGTCCATTTTATCTTTAAGAGCTTGTAAAGCTTCATTAGCATCTCCTAATGTTGGTTTTTCAACACTTTCTGCCATTTTCTTTTGAGCTTTCTTAAAGTTTCTCTCTTCTTGAGCTTTAAATATTGAAGTATGAGAAGCTACAATTCGTCTATACTCTTTACTAAATTCTAGTACTTTAAAGTCTAATGTTTCACCTTTAGCCAATTTAGAACCATCTTCTTTTTCAGTATAACGATTAGGTACAAATGCCTCAACTTCGTCATTAAATACTACGATAGCACCTTTGTCTGTTTTCTCTTTTACAACACCAGAGTGTACAGAATCGATTGTGTATACTTCTTCGTATTTATCCCAAGGGTTTTCTTGAGTTTGTTTGTGACCTAAGTTTAACTTACGACCCTCAACATCTAATTCTAATACTTGTACTTCTAAGTTATCACCAACTTTTACAAAATCTGATGGATGCTTTACTTTCTTAGTCCAAGATAGATCTGAGATATATACTAATCCATCAATACCTTCTTCTAATTCAACAAAAACACCAAAGTTAGTATAGTTACGTACAATTCCTGTGTGCTTAGAACCTACAGCGTATTTAGAAGTAATATCTGTCCAAGGGTCTGGATGCAATTGCTTCATACCTAAAGACATTTTACGCTCTTCTCTATCTAAAGTTAAGATTTGTGCTTCTACCTCATCACCAACTTTTACAAAATCTTGTGCCGAACGTAAATGTGTAGACCAAGACATTTCTGATACGTGAATTAATCCTTCAACGCCTTCTGAAACTTCGATAAATGCACCGTAATCAGCAATAATTGCTACTTTACCTTTTACTTTATCGCCAATTTTTAAGTTTTCATCTAAAGCTTCCCATGGATGCTTACTTAATTGCTTAAGGCCTAATTGAATTCTAGACTTGTTATCATCAAAATCAAGGATTACAACATTTAATTTTTGATCTAATTCTACAACTTCACTTGGGTGATTAATTCTACTCCAAGATAAATCAGTAATGTGTACTAATCCGTCTACTCCACCAAGGTCAACAAATACACCATAAGATGTTACATTTTTAACAACACCTTCTAATACTTGACCTTTTTCTAATTGACCAATAATTTCTTTTTTCTGTAATTCGATATCAGCTTCGATCAATGCTTTGTGAGAAACAACTACATTTTTAAATTCGTGATTGATTTTCACAACCTTGAATTCCATAGTTTTATCTACGTACTGATCGTAATCTCTAATTGGTTTAACATCAATTTGAGAACCTGGTAAGAATGCTTCGATACCAAATACGTCAACGATCATACCACCACGAGTTCTACATTTTACATAACCATTAACTACTTCTTGAGTTTCGTGTGCTGTGTTTACACGCTCCCAAGCTTTGATTACTCTCGCTTTTTTATGAGATAATACTAATTGACCCGTAGCATCTTCTCGCTTATCAACTAAAACTTCTACTGTATCACCAACAGCTAAACTAGGATTGTAACGAAACTCATTTAATGAGATTACACCTTCTGATTTAGAGTTAATATCTATAATTGCTTCACGCTCTGTTAAACGTGTTACAGTACCTTCGATCACTTCACGTTCGTCTACAAACCCAACAGTACCCTCTAAGGCTTTTTCGAAAGCTTTTAATTTATCTTCATCAACAGCTTCAATACCTTCTTCGTATTTATGCCAGTCGAAATTATCTAAAAATTCTTGAGTGTTAGTAGCTACTACTTCAGCAGGTTGAGCAGCTTCAACTTTTTCTACCTTTTCTACTTTCTCTTCTACTTTTTCAGCTTTTGCTTCTGCTACAGCTTCTTCTTTCATTTCTGTTTTTTCTTCTTTTTTAGGTTCTTCTTTTACTTCTTCTTTTTCTGAAGTTTCGTAAAAAGATTGTAACCCTAGCTCTTCTACTAAGATAGTATAGAAAATAGCTCTATACTTATTTCTGTTAGATGAACCAATAGTATCAATTGCTTTAGCAATAGCATCATCTAATTTAGCAGAATCTTCTTGACCTAATTTTTTGATCAAAAAATTCTTTTTTACAGTTTCTAATTCTTTTGAATCTGAACTTGAAACTTTTTCTGAATCTGCTTTGTAGATAGAAGGACCTAATCCTTTTGTTACTGATGCTAGTAAATTTGTGTCGATTTTTATACCATGTTTTTCAACTTCTGCTGTATATAAATCGATTTTTTCTTGAAGTTTAGACATAAGTCTAATTGTTTTGTATCTTGTTACTAATCAGATTATTAAGCGAAAATAATATCAAGAGATGTTTAACTTTATTTGTGTAAATCCTTTTTATAAATCTTAACTCGCTAAAAAAGGAGTGCAAATTTACAAATATTTTTCAATTCTAACAATAAGTAAATCAATAATTTAAAATGATAGAAATCTTCTAAAAAAGTGAGGTAATAATTTCCTTTTCGGATATGTTTTCAGCTTCAGCTTTATAATTCTTTACTATACGATGACGTAAGATTGCATTAGCAACTTTTCGTACATCTTCTATATCTGGTGAAAACTTACCTTTAACAGCTGCATTTGCCTTAGCTCCGAGAATTAAATTTTGAGATGCTCTCGGGCCTGCACCCCAATCGATAAAATCTGAAATTATTTGTGGAGTTCCATTAGCATTTGGCCTAGTCTTACCCACCAAAGAAACAGCATATTCTACTACATTATCAGCTACAGGAATACGTCTAATTAAATGTTGTAGATCAATAATTTCTTGCGCTGTGAATACCGAATTAACTTTGTTTTGAATATCGGATGTAGTACTTTTTACCACCTGAACTTCTTCGTCAAATGAAGGATAATCTAGGTAAATCGAAAACATAAAACGATCTAATTGAGCTTCAGGTAACGGATATGTTCCTTCTTGTTCAATTGGATTTTGTGTAGCCAATACAAAAAACGGTTGGTCTAATTTATAATGGTGACCAGCAACCGTTACAGCTTTTTCTTGCATAGCTTCTAATAAAGCAGCTTGTGTTTTTGGTGGTGTTCTATTAATCTCATCTGCCAGAATAATATTAGAAAATAACGGCCCTTTAATAAATTTAAATTTCCTGTTTTCGTCTAATATCTCACTCCCTAAAATGTCTGATGGCATTAGGTCTGGTGTAAATTGTATACGCTTAAAATCTAAACCTAAAGCCTCAGCTACTGTGTTGATCAATAATGTTTTTGCTAACCCAGGTACTCCAACTAATAAAGAATGACCACCGCATAAAACTGAAAGTAATACGTGATCTATAGCATCATGTTGCCCTACAATTACCTTAGCAATTTCTGACTTTAATTGAGCATGTTTCTTAACAAGATTTTCGATAGCGGCAACGTCTGACATAGGTGATTAGTTTTTAGCCCAATTATTTTTAAAAGTACATTTTTTGTAATCGTTATTTATTTTAATGTACGTATCACCTATCTTCTCTTTAGCCCATTTAGCAACAGTTTCTTCTTTTTTCTTACGTAATGCTAAATCTTGAATCTTTACATAATCTTGACTTAGATCAGCTTTGTGAGCTGGTGTTTTCTTTTTTACTAAAATCATCTTGTACATCTTCTCACCTTCTCTAGTTTCATCATAGAAAACTTCACTAATTTCTCCTTCCTTCAATACACTTATTCTAGCATAAAGGGCCGGATCCATTCTTGTAAGGTCAAATTTTGTATCACTTGTTAATGGGTTAACCAATAAACCACTATTGCTTTTAGTGTCTTTATCTTCAGAATATTTTTTAACAGCTTCTTCAAAAGTAAGTTTCATTGTTAAAATATCTTTTCTCAATTGAGTTAAGGTATCTTTTACTTGTAATTTCTCATCTTCAGTAATCTTTGGCTGTAATAGTAAGTGCCTTGTATCTCTTTGCTGCCCTTTAATTTTCTCTACTTGCAATATGTGATAGCCAAAATCTGACTCAAAAGGTTCAGAAATCTCACCTTCTTCTAAACTAAAAGCCGCTTCTTTAAATTCTTTTACAAATTGACTTTCTCTGGTCAATGTATAAGCACCTTTATTGTCAGTTACCCCAGGGTCTTCAGAATATAAAATAGCTTTCATTGTAAAACTATCACCGTTTTCAACTTCCTTCTTAATTTCATTCAATCTTTTAATAACTCGATCTGTTTCTTCTTGCGATGGATTTGCATACAATACTATTTGTGCTAATTCTACTTCTGCACCAAAATCTGGTAAGTTACCTTCAACTTCTAAACTCTTATAATAGCTTCGTACTTCTTCTGGAGTAACATCAACTTTTTCTGTTAACTTACCTTCCATGCTTTCTATGAGTGCTGATTCCTTTTCAATTTCAACGAACTCAGTTCGTAAATCTGAAATATTATCAAAACCATAATACTGTACCATTCTATCTTCAGAACCTAATTGCTGCATTAAATAAGCAATTTTACGTTCAACTCTTTGATTTACATTAGCATCTGAAACAACAACACTATCAATTACCGCATGATGTGCTAATAATTTTCTATCCATCACTTGTTCTAATATCTCACAACTTGAAGCTTTTACCTTACCTTCACTCTGTTGTTCTAATTGCTTTTTAAAAGCTTCTACTTCTGAATCTAATACGATATTCTTACCTACTACAGCAGCTACTCCATCAAGTTTAATTCTCTTATAGTATACTTTAGAGCTATCATTCTCAGTACTATTTTGTGCAAACGACATTGTAGTTATAGTTAATATCGCCACAAATAATGCTGTTATTTTTTTACTCACGTTCATAAATCTCAAATTCTTTATTATTAATTGCATCTTCTATAAGTGTTTCTTCTATTTTTTTCAATAATTCTAACTTACGTCTATGTAAAATCATTTGTTTTACTGTTGGTACTACGTAGCTCATCGGTGCTATATCACCTCTTTTAAGTACTTCTTTTACAGCGATCAAATATACTCCTAAAGGATCTTTCTTTTCAAAAAACTTACTTTTATTTAATATTCGTTCTTTATCCTCAGAGTCTAAAGATGGTATTTCTTTTAAGATGTCCTCCAATCGAATCCAAATAGAATCATTTAAATTAAAAGATTTTAACTCTAATTCTTTTGATTTTAAGCTGTCGAGATCTTCTTGTTTATCTGACCTAAATAATTCTTCGAAATCTTTAGGATTTAAAACTTCGTTACCAAAATGAATATACATGATCTTAACTAGTTCTTCATTTAGTTTAAAAATCTCTTTATTTTCATTGTAAAATGCAGCAACATCTTTAGAAGTTGCCATTGTGTCTAAATATTGCTCAACTACGGCCTCTTTATATTTATTTATTAAAAGATCTTGGCGGTATTGAGCAACTAATTCATCAATTTTATCAATATCATCTCCAAGGTTAATCTCAGCCTTTTTTAATAACAATTGTTTTTTAGCCCAATTGTTCAAGAAATCTTTTGTTAATAGCACACTGTCTTTCTCCTGAATTTGTTCTGGTAAAATAACATCTAATTCATCTTGATATAAATAAGAATCGTAAACACGAGCTACAGCACCACCATTCTCTGATTTGCCAACACATGAAATTGCTGTAATCAAAATAAAAAAACAATATGATAATATTCTATTCAATCTTCTAATTAGGGTTTTGTTTAATCAGTCTTTTAAGGGTACGCTTATTAATCTTTACTTCATATTTATTTCTCAATTCTGCTATCCAATCTTTTTCAAGCTTATCTTGAAAATCATTCATAACCAAACCTTTAGCCTCTTTTAATTCTTTTAAAGAAGGTTCTATTACTTTTTTAACCTTTACAACAAAATAATTCTTCTCTTCATTATAAATTTTAGACACTCCTTCTTTTAATTCGAAATTCTTTGGTAGTTTTTTGTTATCAGCCTCAATAATTCCTTGTGAAAATAACACATGAATAGTAGGATCTTCATTCACCAATTTCTTAATTTCTTCTACCGATTTATCTTCTTCTAAATATTTTTTTACCAGCTGCGCCTTTTCTAATTTAGTACAAGTTGCTAAAATTAGATCACCTCGCTTGTTATGCTTGTAGTCTTCGCGATGCTCATTAAAATATTTTTGTAATGAGACTGTATCATTTTCTGAGCGTTTCCATACTTTTTCTTGTAAAAGGTCAAATAACAATAAACCATCCTTGTATTCTTGCATGGTAATGGCAAAGTCTTGGTTGTCTTTTTCAAGATTATCCTTATAATAATTCAATAGTTCTTGGTC
This sequence comes from Maritimimonas rapanae, assembly GCF_057837205.1. NCBI lineage: Bacteria > Pseudomonadati > Bacteroidota > Flavobacteriia > Flavobacteriales > Flavobacteriaceae > Maritimimonas > Maritimimonas rapanae. The sequence continues at coordinate 1,392,115 of NZ_JBYQFI010000001.1, forward strand.
TAGAAAATCATTATAAGTTGCCCGTAATGATTTATTTCTCTGTTTCTCATTATAAGCAACAAGATCTTTTAATTTTATTTTCTTTCCATAAATGGAATAGATCATATTATCTGAATTACTGGCTATTTTTTTTGTATCATTTTGCAAAAAAATTCGTTTCATATCATTATCATAATTGATCTGAAATTCTTTTTTTAATCGATCAGCAACAGACTTACCAATAGCCGTAGCACGCTCACTATTTTCAATTTTTTTTGTTAACTCATCCTTCAATTCATCATAAGATTTAATCGGATGTTTCTTAATTAATTTTACTACATGCCAGCCATAAGACGTTTCAAACGGTTTCGAAATATCGTCTTCTTTTTCTAATGAAAATGAAACATCTGCAAAAGGCTTTATCATTCTATTGGCAGTAAACTTCTGTAATTTACCACCTTTCATTGCACTTTGTCTGTCTTCTGAATATTTACGAGCTAAAAAATCAAATTTATCACCTTGTTGAATCTTAGCATAAATATCATCGATTTGAATTTTTGCAAATAAAGAATCGTTCTTTTTATTCTTGATCATTATATGTGCAACTTCTACTTCTCCTCTAGATGGTCGTTTATCGTTTACTTTTACAATATGATAACCAAAATTGGTTTTAAAAGGCATTGAAATTTTTCCTATTTCATTAGCGTAAGCAGCATTTTCAAAAGAATAAACCATGCCGAAAGCTGAAAAATATCCTAGGTCTCCACCATTTTTTTGAGCTGAAGGATCTTCAGAATATAATTTGGCAGCCTCCTCAAATGGAATTCCATTTAATATCTTGGTTCTCGCTTCAACAATCTTATTATAAGCTTTTAAAGTATCTGCTGGTGAAGCTTTAGGGCTCAATCTGACCAAGATATGGCTGGCATTCACCTCGGTTTTCATTCGTTCGTATGCCTCTTTAACTAAAGCCGTAGTAACTTTTGAATCTTTTAAATATGGCTGTACTAATTGCTCTCTATATTTTTCTAATTCTTTTTTGTAACTATCAACAGAATCTAATCCTAGTTCATAAGCTTGCTTCAGCTTAAGTTTATAGTTGATATATAATTCGAGATATTCGTCGATCGTTTTTTTATTCTCTTCATCTACGATATCTCTATTTTTATTAAAAACTCTTAAAAATTCGGTTGAATATACTGGCTCAGAATCTACAGTAAAAATGATATCTTTTTTACTCTGTGCATAATTGTAAGTACTTAAAAATATAAATACTATAAGAACAAATCTATTGAATCTCATCATCTAATTCTTCTAAAATATTTTCTTGATCTTTTAAAACGTGGAATAGATTTTAGAACGAACAAAAATATTTTTTATTTTTTATTTTTCTTGTTAAATAAATCACAAAGAAATTACACCTTCTACTGTAGAAACTTCCTTATATTTTGTAATCACGTCGTCTGCATTTTTCATTTGAACTCTAACAGTTATACTATTGTATTTACCCGTTTTAGAAGGTTTTGTATTAATTACCGCACCTGTATGATTAAAGATATTTTCTATCTGTGTCATTTTCTCCTTGCTAGAAGGTATAATAAACTTATACATATACTCCGTTGGAAAACTAGTAGTTTCTTCTAAACTAGCTTTTAATTTTATATAAAATGCATCCTCTTTTGTCATCGTGATATTTTAGCTAAAGTTTTCAAAAACAATACCATTTTAAAATTCTTTAAAAGTGCTGACAAAATTACCGATATTATTCTTCTTAATTAAATATTTTCTTTTCTTTGTTAAAACTGAAATTTTACAGGAAAAATGCAGCAGAAAATAGTAATTACAGGAGGGCCAAGTACTGGTAAAACAACAGTAATTAATGAGTTGGTAAAGAAAGGATTTAATTGTGTTGAAGAAATATCTAGACAAGTTACCAAAAAAGCTCAAGAAGATGGTATCGAACAGCTATTTTTAGAAGACCCCTTACTATTTAGCAAGCTTTTGTTAGAAGGAAGAAAAAAACAATTTAAAAAGGCAGATAAAAGCAAAGATAAACTTGTTTTTTTTGACAGAGGCATACCAGATGTACATGCCTATATGAATTATTTAGGTGTAGAATATCCAGATATTTATATTAAAAAAAGTAAGGAGTATAAATATGATCTTATTTTCTTAATGCCCCCTTGGGAAGAAATCTATATTACTGATAAAGAGCGCTACGAAAGTTTCGAACAATCTTTAGCTATATACAATCACCTAAAAAATACCTACCAAGAGCTTAATTATGAGGTTATTGAAATACCAATTGATTCTGTTGATAATCGTATTGATTTTATTTTAAGAACCATTAAAAACAATTAATGATTGCTCCATTAGAGGTATTAAAAAAATATTGGAAATATGATTCTTTTAAAGAACCTCAAAAAGAGATTATCACTAGTGTTTTATTAGGTAAAAATGTTTTAGCTGTCTTACCAACTGGAGCTGGCAAATCGATTTGCTTTCAAATTCCCGCCTTAATCAATGATGGAGTTTGTATTGTTGTATCTCCATTAGTAGCTTTAATGCAAGATCAGGTTAAAAGTCTAAAAGAAAAAGGGGTAAAAGCTGTAGCATTATCTTCCTCCTTAAAACAAGATGAAATAGTAGATCTTTTCGATAATTTACGGTATGGTAATTTTAAGTTTTTGTATCTATCTCCTGAAAGATTACAATCAGAGTTTATTCAAGAAAAAATAAAACAATTAGATGTAAATCTTATTGCAATAGACGAGGCTCATTGTATTTCTGAATGGGGGCATGATTTTAGACCATCTTATCGAAAGACCAATGTTCTTATCAATATGCATCCTAAGGCATCAGTTATAGCATTAACAGCATCCGCTACAGCTAAAGTTGCAAATGATATAGTAGAGAATCTCGAATTAAAAGACGTTGTTCAATTTAATAAAACCTTAAAAAGACCAGAATTAGCTTATAATGTGATTAGAACAGAGGATATTAACTACACCACTAAACAACTATTATCTAAAAAAATGTCTCCAGCTATTGTTTATACAAGTAGTAGAAAAACCACAAAAAATTTAAGTGATTTCTTAAATAGAAATGGTTTTAAAAGTAGTTATTATCATGGTGGTTTACCTGCTGACGAAAAGCAACAGTCTTATCAAAATTGGCTTTGTGAGAAAACACCTGTTATCGTCGCTACTAATGCTTTTGGTATGGGTATAGATAAAGCCAATGTGTCAACAATTATACATGTGAACTTACCTTTTAGCTTAGAAAATTATATTCAAGAATCTGGTCGTGCAGGTAGAAATGGTGAAAAATCCAACGCTTTTCTTCTATATAATAATGCCACTATTCATCAATTTGAAAGACAATTCAAAAAAGGAATAATTTCAACCGATTTTTTAAAAGATATTTATCAAAAATTAAATCAATTCTATCGTATTGCTAATGGTGAAAAGCCTTTAGAATTTTTTCAATTTGATCTTAATGAATTTTGCAATAACTATAATCTACCATATTTAGAAACATATACAGCAATTGATCTATTAGAAAAAGAAAGTATTGTAGAATTAAATCAGAATTTTCGAAGAAAATCTTCTTTAAAATTTACAGTCAATCAGCAACAATTGTTTGATTATATAAGCCATGATAAAGAACTTGATAATCTTATTAAAACATTGCTAAGAACTTATGGTGGGCTCTTTGAGCAGCATATTAAAATTGATGAATATACCCTATCAAAAAAAGTTAGTATTTCAAAAGAATTACTAATTGAGAATTTAAAAAAAATTCATTATGATAAAATTGCTGATTATAAAGTTATTAGCAGTAATTATATCTTGCAATTTTTAGTGCCAAGAGAAGACGATTATGTTATTAACAGAATTTCAAAAAATATAAAACAACGACATAAAATAAAGCAGCAAAAGTTTGATGCTATTGTAGGTTATGTAAGAAATTCTACTACCTGCAGAACCGTACAATTATTATATTATTTTGGAGAAAAAAATATAGAAAAATGTGGGAATTGTGATGTATGCTTACCTCAAAAAACAGAAGAAGTATCAACAGATTATAGAAGTGCCTCCATATTGATTAGTAACTTATTAAAAGATTCAAAAGCAAAAACATCTAGAGAAATTATAGAGCAATTAAAACTTGACAAAGATCTTGTACTTACTACGCTTCAGTTCTTATTGGAAAAGAACAAAATTACGCTAACTTCGCACAATAAATTTGAACTTAATACCAATGCGTGATTTGCGAATTGTTTTTATGGGCACACCAGACTTTGCTGTCAGTACTTTAAGTGCTTTACTTACAAATAATTTAAAAGTGGTTGGTGTAATTACGGCACCAGATAAGCCAGCTGGTAGAGGCAGAAAATTAAATCAATCTGCAGTTAAAAAATTTGCTCTAGAAAATAATCTAACAATTTTGCAACCTACAAATCTAAAAAATGAATATTTTCTGAATGAATTGAGAGCATTAAAAGCAAATCTTCAAATTGTTGTTGCTTTTAGAATGTTACCAAAAGTAGTTTGGCAAATGCCTGAATACGGAACATTTAACCTTCATGCATCTTTATTGCCAGAATATCGTGGAGCAGCACCAATTAATTGGGCTATTATAAATGGAGAAAAGAAAACTGGTGTTACTACTTTTTTTATTGATGAAAAAATAGATACTGGAGAAATTATCTTACAAAAAAAGGTTGAAATTAAAAAAAGAGACACTGCAGGTGACCTACACGATAAATTAATGATAGCTGGTAGTAAATTGGTAGTTAAAACTGTTGAGGCAATTGCTAACGAGTCTTTAGAAACTAAGAAACAGCCGAATAAAGAATTAAAGGCTGCTCCAAAAATATATAAAGAAACCTGTAGAATAGATTGGCAAAAATCTCGTAAGAAGATTTACAATAAAATTAGAGGCTTGAGTCCCTATCCTGCTGCTTGGACTGTTCTTAAAAATGGAGATCAATCATTTGAAATGAAAATTTATAAAGTAGAAAAAGAAAAAACACCTCATTCAAATGTGATCGGCACTGTAATACATTCTAAAAAAGAATTAAAAGTTGCCGTTAAAAAAGGATATATAAATATCCTCGAATTACAGTTATCAGGTAAACGAAAAATGAAAGTTTCTGACTTCTTAAACGGATTCTCTTTTGAAAAAGATGTAAACGTTCTGTAAGCCCCTGTTTATGGGCTTTTATGTGTTTTTTAAATGATTTTTCCTGCCTTTATTAACAATTACATCTAATTTATCAACAAAACAGCTAGTTTTTGGTGCCAAATCTTGTGTAAAACCCTATAAAATCTATATTTGTTGGGCTTTCACGAAAAGCAAAAATAATATTTAATCAATTTAATTTTTTAATTATGAACAAATCAGAATTAATAGAAACTATGGCTGCTGATGCAGGAATTTCTAAAGCTGCTGCTAAAAAAGCTTTAGATAGTATGATGGGATGTGTAGAAGGTACACTTAAAAAAGGAGGAAGAGTTTCTTTAGTAGGTTTTGGTTCTTGGTCAGTTACTAAAAGAGCTGCTAGAGATGGTAGAAATCCACAAACTGGAAAGGCTATTAAAATAGCTGCTAAAAATGTAGTAAAGTTTAGACCAGGTGCTGAATTAAAAGGTTCTGTAAACTAAAAATAGTTTAAAGAAATAGAAAGACCTTCATAATAATGGAGGTTTTTTTTTGTTATAAATTTTGTTATATTAGTTGAATATTAATCTATTATGTATACTGTAAAACCTTCTAAAGGAAAACTTTTGATCGCCGAGCCATCTATATTAAACGATTCTTCGTTTAATAGATCAATCATTTTGCTTTCTGAACATAATGATGAAGGTGCAGTAGGTTTTATTATTAATAAACCATCTACTTATACCATTAGTGACTTAATACCTGAGATAGATTCTGACTTAAGAATTTATAATGGGGGGCCAGTTTCAAAAGAGAATTTATACTTTGTTCATCGTGTACCAGAATTGATACCAGATAGTGTAGAAATTGGTGAAGGTATTTTTTGGGGAGGAGATTTCGATAGTGTTCAACAATTACTTGAGGACGGTACTTTGTCACCAAAAGATATTCGATTCTTTTTAGGATATTCTGGATGGAGTAAAGAACAGTTACAAGATGAATTAGATACTACCTCTTGGAAAGTAATTGAAAATAAATTCAAAAATATCTTTGGTGTTCCTCACAAAAATTTCTGGAAAGATGAATTAATGAAATTTGGCGGAGAGTATCAAATCTGGGCAAACGCCCCCGAAAATCCTAGCTTAAATTAAGCCAATAAAGCCAACGCGTTTAATTTCTTACTTAGTTTCTCTGTAACTTCTTTGCTATAAGTTTTTCTTCTATACTTGGTAATGGGTTGAATTCCTACAATTGCATTTGTAATAAAGACTTCGTCTGATTTTTGTAATTCAAAAGGTGAAATTTCGGTTTCTTCGATAGTTAATTCTTCATCCTTATTAATTATTTCAATTAATTTCTTTCTAACTATGCCTTTAATACAGCCTTCTGTCAATGCAGGGGTTAAAATAGTATTTCCTTTAACTAAAAAAATATTTCCATTAATAGCTTCAACCAAATGTATTTTTTCATTTAATAATAAGCAATTGTTATAACCATTTTCAGATTTAAAGATACTTGCTACAACATTGATCAAACGGTTATTTGACTTAATCGTTGACAATAATCCTGAATGGATATAATGGTCTTTAAATAACTCTACCTCATAAGTTTCAGCAATAGTTTCTATAAGTCCACTTGCTTCGATAAGAAAATCTGTTGAGTTATTTGCAGGATTATATAGCCCGCCTTCTTTTCTATAAACTGAAAAACGAACGCGAGCATTGTCTAAATTGAGAATAGCTAAAAGCTTTAGTATTTCATCCTCAAAATATTCTAATGTAAAGTTCATTGCCATTTGCATACGTAACATACGAGTAGATGCCATTAATCTAAAATAATGATCTTCAACAAAAATCACTTTTCTATTTTTTATTTTAATGGTTTCAAAAATTGCATCACCATATTTAAGAGCTCTGTTCTCTGTAGAAATCGAAACACTAGATTTAGGTAAAACTTTACCGTTAAAGTTAATCATCAAGATAATTATTAGTTGCGAGCAAAAATACAGAATGTTAGGCTATTCTTTTTAGGTTTAAAGCTAAAAAAAGCCTTAAAATTAAGGCCTATCATATTCTTTGTTGGAAGTATTTTATGCTCCTATGGTATGTTTAAGTTCATCAACTTGATTTTCCCAAAACATTTTAGACTCTTCAACTTCATCTTCATCTGCAAAAGCAGTTACAATTAAGGAAACATCTTTGGTTATATCGTCTACCTGAATCTTAAATTCAAAATAAGTGTCTTCATCTTCTTCTAACCATTTAAAACGAATACGCTCATTGTTTTTATAAGATACTCTTTTGGCTTGTTCTTCAGAATCATCCCAAATAAAAGTAAAGACATCACTACGAGAATTAACGTTGTCTGCAAACCACTCACCTAGCCCATCTGGTGTAGATAAATATTGGTATAAAAAGTTTGGTGATGAGTGTATTGGAAACTCTATTTCGAACTTAACTTTATCGGACATTTATTAATTTTAATTTTACTAAGGATGACAATATATATATTATTTGTTTTAAAAAAAACTTTTTACAAAAAATTAAATACGTTTACTTGTAGCCAATAAATTTGTTTTTATATTTGCAACCGCAAAAATGGCGAGGTAGCTCAGATGGTTAGAGCGCAGGATTCATAACCCTGAGGTCGGCAGTTCAATTCTGCTCCTCGCTACAAAAAAACCCAAGCAAATTGCTTGGGTTTTTTAATTAATATGAGTTAGTATATTTAAAATAATAGATTTCTATTTATACCCATAATATTATTTTTTGTATAGGTTTTAATAAAAGACTCTGTAAAGTGCTGGCGACCCAATAATTCTTGCTTTTTTAACAGCTCTTGCACTTCTCTTTCTCTATATGCCTTTAACATAGGCTTACCTAATTCTGCAAAACTATAATGCCAAGGTTCGTATTTAAATCCTTTTCTTGAATGATCATTTGTGTAGACTTGATAGAATCCATACTTATGTGCGTTAATATCCATCCATTCTCTGAATGTTTTATAAATCCCATAACCATGGAAATTTTTTGTACTTAGTGGATATCTGGAAGTTTTAATTCTACCATTCACTACATCTATTTCAGTTCCCCAATGATGTCGAGAACTACCTGGTATAGCTGTATAACGAATATTACTATAAACAGCTTCTTTAGGTGTTAACTTTCTTGAGCGGTAACGTTTATATTTACGAGTCCAAATTAAATTTTGGTGATTAAAACTTCTGTAACTAGATACTACTCGTATAGTAAATCCATCTCTTTCTGCGTGACGGCTCATTTCTTGAAAAGCTTGATGAGCTTTCTTCAACATTCTATAACCTTTACCATACAGTTGAGGATTTCCTCTACCAATTAAATCCTTCTCTGTAAATGATAAACTTTCTGTGGTATTTGTAAAAGCTAGATTAGGACTAGCTATAACAGCAATACCAGCAAAAGTAGATGACTTTAAAAAATTTCTTCTAGAGTTCACTTTGATTATTCAATTAGCAAATAAAACTTGTTATCATTTTAAATCTAAACGAAACACTATGACTCCTCCCTAAATAGTAAGATTCGTTTTAAAATTTTCTAAAATCTAAATTACTCTAATGGTATTCTTTTCTAAAATAGTTTAACTCTTAATTATTAACAATATTTCGCATTGTAATAGTATTAGAAAATAAAAAAAATAATTATTTACAACTATCTTATTATCAATCAATTAATATTAATTTTTTATAATTAAAATAATTGATTTTTATTAACAAAAAAACTTAAAAGCGAAAGTTGAGTACGATAGAAATACTTATACAAATAGACTAAAATTGTAATTCTATAAATTAAAATAGATCGTTATCAATGAAGTGTTGCGAGAGTGGCTCAGTTAGATAAAGCGTTAACCTTCCAGACTGAATATCGTCAGTTCAAACCTAGTCTTACGTTCTAGTTTTTAGAAAATTGTTTATTAACTTTTTTACTGCCTTTATACATTTCATATTTTACAAAGCGACATTCTAATTTTCCGTTAAATACTTTGATCTTTTTTGAAGTACGTAGGCCTACATTTTTTAGACCTTGTTCAAAATCTGAAGTAATTAACCATGCATCTGTGTCTGTATACCCTTGTTTTAAGGTATTACCAATTTCTTTATAAAATATAGGAACATCTATCTCTAGGCGCTCTCCATAAGGCGGATTGAACAAGACAATCGTTTTACCTTCAATAGTTTTTTCTGTATTAAAAAAATTCTCTTGCTCTATCTTAATGAAATCATCTAGATTAGCATTCTTTACGTTATCGAATGCTTTTCGTACTGCAGATGGAGCTTTATCTAAACCTATGATTTCCTTATCAGAAGATCTGATCCTCTTCAATAAAGACTCTCTTATTTTTTCGAATAAGTCCTCATCAAAATCTTTCCAACGTTCAAAACCAAACTCTCTGCGATTAATATTTGCTGGTATATTGTTAGATATCATAGCGGCTTCTATCAAAATAGTACCACTTCCACACATAGGATCAATAAAGTGTTGGGTTCCATCATAACCACTTAATAACACTAATCCTGCTGCTAACACTTCATTAATAGGTGCAATGTTCGTAGCACTTTTATATCCTCTTTTGTGTAATGAATCTCCTGAACTATCTAATGAAACTGTACAAAATTCTCTTTGAATATGAATGTTTAACTGTACGTTAGGATGCTTAATATCTATATTTGGTCTTATTCCAAATTTATTTCTAAAATAATCTACTATAGCATCTTTAGATTTTAAAGCTGCATAATGTGAATGTGTAAAATTATCTGAATTTACAACTGCATCTATAGCAAAAGTCTCTTCTTGGGTAAAATACTTTTCCCACTTAATAAATTGCAATTGCTTATATAAATCATCTTCGTTTCTTACTTTAAATTTTCTAATTGGTTTCAATATTCTTACAGATGTACGCAAGGCTAAATTTGCTTTGTACATAAAACCATTATCGCCAACAAAAGAAACGCTACGTATACCTTCTTTTACATCCATAGCACCTAATTGACGTAATTCTTTTGCTAGCAAGTTTTCAAAACCAAACATGGTTTTCGCAACCATTTTAAAGTTCTCATTCATTCTAAAAATATTTCTGCAAAAGTACAGTAATTTACTGTGATTAAAGCTTAGAACTGTCTATTGAAATTCCTATGAATTGATTTCTTACTTTTGTGTTTCGTATTACATGTAATGGATAATAAAAATTGGTTTCAATATTGGTTTAATTCTAAGTATTACCATATTCTATATCAAGATAGAAATGATGATGAAGCTCAATTATTTATGTGCAATCTTACTTCTTTTCTAAAATTAAAAACTAGTAGCAAAATTTTAGATTTACCTTGCGGGAAAGGGCGTCATTCTGTTTTCTTAAATTCTTTAGGTTACAACGTCGTAGGTGCAGATCTTTCAAAAAACAGCATTAAATATGCCAAGCAATTCGAAAATAATACTTTAAAATTTGAGGTGCACGATATGCGAAATCCCTTACAGTTAAGATATGATGCTATTTTTAACTTGTTTACCAGTTTTGGTTATTTTGATGATGATGAGGCAAATATAGAAGTCTTAAAAAATTTAAAAAAAGGATTAAAAAAAGAAGGAGTGTTAGTAATAGATTTTTTAAATACAGATTATGTTAGAGAACATCTAATTACTCAAGAAATACAAACAAAAAACGGTATCGAGTTCAAAATCGATAGGTCTATAAATACAGATTTTATTGTAAAAGATATTCATTTTAAAGCAGATGCTGAAAATTATCACTTTACTGAATATGTTCGAAATATTGATTTAGAAACTTTTAAAGGATATATAAACAAAGCAGGTTTGAAATTAAAACATATATTTGGTGACTACAATTTAAATTCTTTTAAAAAAGAAAACTCAACTCGACTAATTTTAGTGTTAGAATGAATTTTATCACCTTAATTTTATCAGTTCTTTTTGGAGTACTTGTAGTACTTGTTTTAAAACCAAAGACCAAGCTAATTCAACTGCTTTTATCTTTTAGTGGTGCTTATTTATTATCAATAACTGTTTTGCATTTAATACCTGAAGTATTTGAGTCGCATCAAACAAATATTGGGCTCTTTATATTATTAGGTATTTTATTACAAACAATCTTAGAATTCTTTTCTAAAGGAGCGGAACATGGTCATATTCATGCTCATTCTGCTCTAACAACAGTGCCTTGGTTACTTTTTATAAGTTTAAGTATACATGCCTTTGTAGAGGGAATTCCGTTAAATTCAACTGAAAACAATACCTTGCTTTGGGGAATTGTAATTCATAAAATACCAGTAACCATAGTATTAGCTGCTTTTTTATTAAATTCTAATTTATCTAAATCCGTAGCATATACAATCATTATTGCTTTTGCCTTAATGAGTCCTTTAGGTCTTTTATTTTCAGAAAATAGTTCTTTTTTTCATCAATATCATACTCAGATAACCGCAGTAATTATTGGTGTATTTTTACATATAGCAACTGCAATTCTTTTTGAAAGTTCACAGAATCATCAATTCAATATTAAAAAATTTGTGGTAGTTCTATTAGGGTTTGGATTAGCTTTTTTGAGTACGCAATATTTAGGACATTAATTGGCTACCTGACTAATAAACTTAATTCTCATTAGACGTAATTCTTCTTCATCATAATCACCATCAAACTCATCTAAAGCTTCTTGAATACGGTCGTTTTCGGCTTCCATAAAGTATTCATAAATTTCTTCTTGTTGTTCTTCATCTAATAAGTCGTCGATACTATAATCTATGTTCAATTTAGTACCCATATAAACTATGCGTTCCATCTCTTTCGTTAACTCGCCCATAGTAAGGCCTTTAGACTTTGCAATATCTCCTAAAGGAATTTTTTTATCTGTATTTTGAATAATAAACAGCTTTAATGAAGAGTTTAAACCTGCACTTTTAACAACAAGATCATCAGGCTTAACAATATCATTATCTTCTACATATCTCGAAATTAATTCGATGAAAGATTGACCATATTTTTTAGCCTTACCATCTCCTACTCCATGCACATTAGAAAGCTCTTCAATAGTTGTAGGATATTTTAGGGTCATATCCTCTAAAGAAGGATCTTGAAAAACGGCAAATGGAGGTACACCTTTCTTTTTACCTACACTTTTTCTAAGATCTTTAAGCATTTGCATTAACCGATCATCTACAGCACCACCAGAACTCTTAGTGTTTGTTATAATAGTAGCATCATTATCAGTTGCATACACATGATCTTCAGTCATCATAAAAGAAACAGGGGTTTGAATAAAGTTGAGTCCTTTTTTAGTGACTTTCAAGACGCCATATTGTTCTATTTCTTTACTTACATATCCAGCAACTAAAATCTGGCGAATAAGTGCCATCCAATGTGACCCGTCTTTATCTTTACCAACTCCAAAGAAAGGTTTTTTATCAGTCTTACGTGATTTAAGCAATGCATTTTCTTTACCAACTATGGTATTTACAATCTCTTTAGATTTATATTCTTGATTAGTATCTCTAATAACTTCAAGCAAGATTTTAACATCATTTTTAGCTTCTTTCTTCTTTTTTGGATTACGGACATTATCATCCATATCAGCTCCGTCACCATTCACTTCATCAAATTCTTCACCGAAATAATGTAGCAAGAACTTACGGCGAGACATAGAAGTTTCGGCATACGATACTACTTCCTGTAAAAGTGCATGACCAATGTCTTGCTCAGCAACTGGTTTGCCCGATAAAAATTTTTCTAACTTTTCAATATCTTTATAAGCATAGAATGCAAGACAATATCCTTCTCCTCCATCTCTACCTGCTCTACCAGTTTCTTGATAATAACTTTCTAAACTTTTAGGAATATCATGATGTATTACAAAACGAACATCTGGTTTATCGATACCCATACCAAAGGCTATGGTTGCAACCACAACATCAGCATCTTCCATCAAGAACATATCTTGATGCTTTGCTCTTGTTTTAGCATCTAAGCCTGCATGATATGGTATTGCTTTTATTCCATTTACCTGAAGAATCTGAGCAATTTCTTCCACCATTTTACGGCTGAGACAATAGATAATGCCTGATTTTCCTGCATATTGTCGGACAAACTTTATAATATCTTTTTGTACTTCTTTAGTCTTTGGACGAACCTCATAAAATAAATTAGCTCTATTAAAAGATGCTTTAAAAGTTGTAGCATCTGTCATCGCTAAGTTTTTTAAAATATCCTCTTGAACTTTTGGTGTTGCTGTCGCAGTTAAACCAATAATAGGAACATCGTCGATCTTCTTTATAATGTTTTTGAGATTTCTGTACTCTGGTCTAAAATCGTGCCCCCACTCAGAAATACAATGCGCTTCATCAATAGCCACAAATGAGATATTTTGATCTTTTAAAAAATCTACATATTCTTCTTTGGTTAATGATTCTGGAGCTACATATAGTAGTTTGGTAATACCACTTCTAATATCATCCATTACCTGATTTACCTGTGTCTTATTTAAAGATGAATTTAAAACATGTGCGATACCGTGTTCAGTTGATATTCCGCGCAAAGCGTCAACTTGGTTTTTCATTAAAGCAATCAGAGGAGAAACAACAATAGCGGTACCCTCTTGAACTAAAGCTGGTAATTGATAGCAAAGTGATTTACCTCCACCAGTGGGCATAATTACAAAGGTATTCTGACCAGCAAGGATACTATTTATTACTTGTTCTTGTAATCCTTTGAACTGACCAAAACCAAAATATTTTTTTAAAGCTGCGTGTAGGTCTAATTTTGTCACGACGGGTAAAAATTTATCTATTATTTTAGATACATTTGCAAATAGTTACTAATATCTTTTTTTTTATAAAACCTAAAATAATTTTGAGCCTCAAAAAAAATATTCTAGATATTGCTAAGCAAACTATTTCTATTGAAAGTAAAGCGATAACGAATTTAATAAATTTTTTGGATAAAGACTTTGAAAATGCCGTTAAATTTATATTAAATAACAACGGTAGAGTTGTCGTTACTGGTATTGGCAAGAGTGCTAATATTGCTAATAAGATTGTTGCTACTTTAAATTCTACCGGCACTCCAGCAATTTTTATGCATGCGGCAGATGCAATTCACGGTGATTTAGGTATTGTACAAAAAGACGATGTAGTGGTCTGTATTTCTAAAAGCGGCAATACCCCAGAAATCAAAGTATTACTACCTCTTATTAAAAATTCTGAAAATAAAATAATAGCAATAACTGGCAATAAAGATTCTTTTTTAGGGCAAAACGCTGATTTTGTTTTGAATTCTTATGTAGAGCAAGAGGCATGTCCTAATAATTTAGCACCCACAACTAGCACAACTGCACAATTGGTTATTGGCGATGCTTTGGCAGTTTGTTTACTTGAGATGAAAGATTTTACAAGTAACGATTTTGCAAAGTATCATCCAGGTGGTTCTTTAGGTAAAAGACTCTATTTACGTGTTAACGATCTTGTAGATAAAAACGCTAAACCCGAAGTTTCGCTTGAAGCATCTATAACAGATGTAATTATAGAAATTTCTGAAAAACGTTTGGGAACAACTGCCGTTACAAAAAATGATGATGTAGTTGGCGTTATTACAGATGGAGATATTAGAAGAATGCTTAAAAATAACCAAAGCATTGATGGGCTAACTGCTCAAGACATAATGAGTCCAAACCCAAAGACTATAGAAAGCACTGCTATGGCTATCGATGCCTTAGAATTAATGGAGACTCATAACATCACCCAACTTTTAGTTGCTGATGATAATAAATATCTTGGGGTTGTACATTTACATGATATTTTAAAAGAAGGAATTATTTAAGATGGCAAAAAGCGAGCAAGGAGAAATGTCGTTTTTAGACCATCTTGAAGTACTTAGATGGACATTGGTAAGGTCTACTCTTGCTGTATTGATTGCAGCGTCTGGAGCATTTATTATGAAAGAATTCATCTTTAATAAAATAATTCTTGCACCAAAAGATGCTTCTTTTTTTACTTATCGTTTTTTATGTTCAGTATCCAAGCAATTTGGCACTAATGGCTTGTGCATAGATAGTATTCCTTTTATTGTTCAAAGTAGAACGATGGCTGGACAATTCTCTGCTCATATTTGGACTTCGATTACTGCAGGATTTATTATCGCTTTCCCATATATTTTATGGGAAATTTGGAAATTTATCAAACCAGGTTTATATGCTAAAGAACGAAAAAATGCTAAAAGTTTTATTATAGTTTCTTCATTTCTTTTCTTTATCGGAGTTTTATTCGGTTATTATGTAATTACTCCACTTTCAGTTAATTTTTTAGGTAATTATTTAGTAGCAGATCAGGTAAAAAATAATATAGATCTAAGTTCTTATATAGGATTGATAAGAGCCTGTGCCCTTTCTGCCGGATTAATGTTCGAGCTACCAATTATTATTTTCTTTTTAACTAAGCTTGGCTTAGTTACGCCAGAATTTTTGAGAAAATATCGTAAGTATGCATTAGTACTTGTATTAATACTTGCTGCCTTAATTACTCCTCCAGATGTAATCAGTCAAGTAATTGTAGCTATTCCAATGATTATTTTATATGAAATAAGTATTACTATTTCAAAAATCATTATCCGAAAAGAGAAAAAAGCTGCCACTACTTAATTTCTTTATAATTTTGTTTAGATTCAACTTTTTAAAATGGAAACTCAAGAAAAGATAGACAAGTACATAGCCAAACAAACAAAATATAAAGATGCACTTATTAAATTAAGAACACTTTTGATGTCTACTGAGTTAAAGGAAACTGTAAAATGGGGAATGCCTACTTACACAGTTAATGACAAAAATGTTATAGGTATTAGCGCTTTTAAGAATCATTTTGGAATGTGGTTCTTTAACGGAGCATTATTAAAGGATACGCATAAAGTACTAAAGAATGCTCAAGAAGGCAAAACGCAAGCCATGAGGCAATTAAGATTTGAAACTATTGATGATATTGACGAAAATTTGGTTTTAGGTTATGTAAAAGAAGCTATTGAAAATCAAAAAAAAGGGTTGGTAGTAAAGTTAGTTAGAAAACCTAAAAAATTAGTCATCCCAAAAGAGTTAAGCGCTTCATTTAATGCTAATACTGAATTTAAAAAAGCGTTTGACTCTTTAACACCAAGCAAGCAAAGAGAATATGCAGAGCATATTATAGAAGCCAAAAAAATTGAAACAAAACAAAAAAGAATAGAGAAAATAACACCTATGGTTTTGAGTGGAGTTGGTTTAAATGATAAATATAAAAATTGTTAAGTTTGATTTTAAGAGCAGAAAATATTCAAAAAGTTTATGGTAGTCGTAAAGTTGTAAAAGGCATTTCACTACAAGTTGAGCAAGGAGAGATCATTGGATTGTTAGGACCTAATGGTGCTGGCAAAACTACTTCTTTCTATATGATCGTTGGTATGGTAAAACCTAATGAGGGTAAAATCTTTCTTGACAATGAAGATATTACTAATGATTCAATGTATAAACGTGCTCAAAAAGGTGTGGGTTACTTAGCTCAAGAAGCTTCTGTATTTAGAAAATTATCTGTAGAAGATAATATAATGGCAGTACTACAATTTACTGATCTTACAAAAAAACAGCAAAAAGAAAAATTAGAATCCTTAATTGATGAATTCAGTTTAGGGCATGTACGTAAAAATCGTGGTGACTTACTTTCTGGTGGTGAACGCAGGCGTACAGAAATAGCGAGAGCATTAGCTTCAGATCCTAAATTTATATTATTAGATGAACCTTTTGCGGGTGTAGACCCTATTGCTGTAGAAGACATACAGAGTATTGTAGCGCACCTTAAAGACAGAAATATTGGTATACTAATTACTGATCACAATGTACAAGAAACATTGGCTATTACTGATAAAACCTATTTAATGTTCGAAGGTGGTATCTTAAAAGAAGGTACGCCACAAGAACTAGCAGATGATGAAATGGTGCGTAAAGTATATCTAGGCGAAAGCTTTGAACTAAAAAAGAATCGATTTTATAATTAATTTACTGTTACTAAATTAATTTTCTGTCGTCTTATTTAGAAAATCAATACCAAATCGACATGAAAAATTCTTCTTTATTTTCATTATTTATTCTATTACTTATTTTTTTAGGGTGTGTATCAAAATCAAATGATCCTGAGTTTTTAAATCAATTTAGCGGAAACTATTTATATACCGAAGATGAATTAGTTAAAGTGCATTCCGCTAATAATGAACTCCTTATTGATTGGCGTGGCGCTACTAATATTAAACCTTTAAAAACTGGAGATAATACTTTTTTTGTAAAAGAAATGAATGCAAAAATTCAGTTTCTAGTAAATCCTAATGACGAAAAAGAATATTTAGTTTTTGTTCCTAAAGATAGAGATAGTTCTTTAAAATATGTACATGTAAAAGTATCTGAGGATTATAAAACACCTAATCAATATTTATCTGAAAATAATTACGAAAAGGCTCTAGAAGGGTATTTAAATATCAAACAAAAAGATTCTTTAAATGTAATAATAGAAGAGCGTAAATTAAATAGACAAGGTTATCGCTACTTAAGAGATGATGATATAGAAAAGGCGATTAATATCTTTAAAATTAACATTGCTCTATATCCTGAAAGTGCTAATGTATATGATAGCTATGCTGAAGCTCTTTTAAAGAAAGGTGACACTCTGGGTTCAATAGAGAATTATCAAAAATCTCTAAGGTTAGATTCTGGTAATAGACGTGCAAAAAGACAACTTGAAAAGTTACAAAACAACGATCAATAAGACTATATAAAACTATTTCATTCTTCAAAACAAAAAGCCGCTAGAACTTTTTCTAACGGCTTTTCTTTTATATTAAGAGGCTTATTCACATCTTCCTAAGAAATCTTCTTCATGTTGATTTAAATGTCCCCAAATGGCATTTACACTTACACAAATAGTTATTCCTTTATGACAGATATATACTTTTTTATTATTCTTATGACAATATTCATATTCTTGATCGTCGTCACCACTATCAATATCATCATCGTTTGAATCATCATTATCATCTGAGCTGTCATCACTACAAACTTCAAGAGCAGTTTGAATAACACCTTCTAATTCTTCTACACTATTAATTACAGTTTCAACGCCCTCAGCATCTAATAAAGTTACAGGAAATAGTATATAGTAAGAATTTGTTGCTGTTAAAGTAGTATTAAAAAAATCTAATAATTCTTCATCACTATTAACCGTTATTTTTTGAGGTGTAGGATTATCTCCATAATACGCATTAAATGTTACTGGATACTTAAACCCTGAACATTCTGGTAATGATGATTGAGATTTTTGATTTATTGTACTGTTATTTAAATTAATTTCAGCTAATTTTATAATTAGCTCAGTTACTCTAGAGTTCTTTGTCATTAAATTACTTGTATCATCAAGTATAACATCCTCTTTGCTATCACAAAATGTTAAAAACAGCAGTGGTAAACACAAAAGTGATTTAAAAAAAGTTGATTTAAGAATAGTAGTTTTTATTTTCATACTTATAAAGTTTAATGAATATTAGAGCTGTTAACTATTTAAATGAAATATAAATGTTTAGTGACATTATATCTCTGTATATATATAACAACTTGAAAGTTAAAAATCCTAAGCTAGACCTTAATTTTTTTAATGAAGTGAATTGATTCTTGTAAATAATTACGCTGTTTCTTCTCTGTTAGCCTCTCTTCCGTAATTGTTTTCTGCAAAGAAGAACACCATAGCAATAAGATCAATTAATGTTTCTAAGTTAAAGTTTTTCATATTTAAATAATTTATTTTCCTTCACCAGTTTCTACTCCTAAAACTTTTCCTTTTTTATCTACTAATAGTATATAATCCCAATTTTTTCTCTGAACCTTGAATCTATATACTTTAGTTCCGTTAGAGCTTTTAGAAAAAGTAGCTTGATCTTCTATCTTGTAACCTGAGTAATTCTTAAGCGTACTCTTTACAGCTTTAGGCACATCCGCAGTTGCTATTTTATTTTCTCTTTGCTTATCTTTTTGTTGAGCAGCTGTATTATTTATTCCGAAAAGAATAAAACTAGCTACAACAATTAATTTTAAATATTTCATCTTTTGAATTTTTAATAGTTTAGTTTCTACTCCAGCTAGTATTTGAGCTTCTTTCAAAGTCATAACCCAGTGTTATTAAATGTGTGCCAGCATTATTTAAGTCAGCAGCAGCATTAATATTCCATTGAAAAGCATAGCCAACATAGAATTGATCCTTTTTTAAACCTAATAATCCTGCAATAGAAGAAGGTTCAAAACTTTGATCATTAATAAATCTACCATTAACACCTGCCCACATGTAACCAGTATCTGTGATCTTACGTGCTTTAAAATTGAGATCTGTTATAGATCGACCATCTCCTTCGAACAATTTAAAATAGATTGAAGGTTCATACTCATATTCTTCATTCTGGCCCGTGAATTTATATCCAGTATACACATAATAATTTCTAAGTTTAACAGGCTCAGTATTATCGAATATCTTTAAACTCTTATTTAAAATATTTGATGCGTTAAAACTGAAAAAGAATTCTTCCAATCTGTATAAAAATCCTACTTCGAAATTATGATTTGACGTTGAAGGAGATGCACCAATACTAGGGTCGGTAACAGGATCTTCACCACCAGTTGTGAAATCTTCAGTATCAATTTTAAAATGATTGAATTTATAAGAAATGCCTAATGATAAGTACTGCTCATTTGCATCATTTAAAGTTAAATGGTGTGCATAAGATAATTGCCCACCTAATTGTTTAGTGTTACCATTTTTATCATTATAAAGTAATACTCCAACACCAGAACGTTCATTGTTCAACCGAGTATCGAATGATAAGGTTTGTGTATTAGGCGCATTTTTTAGGCCTAACCATTGCGCAACACCACTTAAGCGTAATCTACTATAATCGTCACTATATCCTGCATATGTAGGTGAAATAACAAATGGATTTTCAACTAGATATTGTGAATACGGCGATAATTTAAATTCTTGAGCTCTGGCAAAAAAGCTACAAGTAAAAATTATTAGTATTAAGACTATTTTTTTCATCGGTTTGTAGGGCTTTTTGTTGATTAACGGTAAAGTGTAACATTACCTTTAAACTCTCTGTCATCGGTTGGCTCATTCAACTTGACTATATACCAGTAATCACCTGAAGGTAGTTCTTTACCTTTATAACGGCCATTCCAGCCATTATCTTGGTTGTTACCACTAAACGTTCCAATTAAGCGTTGGTATCTATCAAAAATCTTAACAGCTATGTTAGGATACAATTCAATATTTCTAGGATACCACGTATCATTATGAGTATCATCATTAGGTGTAAAGAAATTTGGAATTTCTATATCTTTAAACTCAACTATTTCTTCTACTATACATCCTCTAGCATCTCTAACATAGAAAGTATAGAATCCTGCGCTTGGTGGAATAAATATATTACTCGATCCAAAATCTTCATCAGTTACTTCTGGTGAAACATTTTCTGAAGGGTTTTTAAGCATAGCATATTCATAATCTGGCGTTCCATTTACAGCATTAACTATATAATCTCTTAAAGCTGGTGAACTTACATGTTGATCTACCGTAAAAGTCACTGGTGTATAATTATCAATAACAATATCTATAGGCTCAGCAGTACATCCTGTAGAATTCTGGCGCACAGTAACTGTATGTTGACCTTGTGATACATCTTCGAAAACTCCAGTACTATTAGAAGAACCTCCATCCAATTGATAAGTTACATCGTTGGCGAATTCAGCAGCGACAGTAGCTGTAATGGTATTTACCGCTCCTTCACAAGAGAATCCACCCTCAGCTTCAAATTGCAAATCAATTTGTTCAAGAAGTGTAATTGACTCTATAATATCACAAGTGTTTACACCTTTATCTTTACGGATAATGATTTGATAATCACCTTTTGGTAATCCAGAGAAAGTTGAGTTTGATTGGAAATTTGTACCTCCATCTATACTATAAGATATTGTATTACCTGCACTATTTTGTGAAATATTGACTGTAATACTTCCATCTGAACCTTGATAACAAAGTACATCTTGTTTTACAACTTCGTATTCAATTTCTTCGTCAAAATCTATATTAGCAATTGTAGTAGTTGTACAATTATTAGCATCTCTAACAGTAATAGTGTGGTTACCTTCTTGAGTCGTTTCAAATATGTTAGAGGTTTGGAATGCACTACCATCCATACTATATTCATACTCATTTGTACCTCCAGTAAATATGGTGCCTCCGTTACCAGTAACTTCAATTCTTCCACTAAGAGAATTACCATTACAAGGCATTATATTATCTAAGACAACATTACTTGCTGTTAACAAAGTAGGCTCTTGGACTTGGAAATTAAAAGTATCGAAACAACCATCTGTATTCGTAACTCTTACAGTATAGGTCCCAATATCTAATCCATTAAATGTATGAGATTTTGCAGTAATCGCGCCTGTATTTGCTAAGGTAGTACCTCCTTGTGATAATACATATGTAAAAGTAGCAGCGTCATCAGTAACACTAACTGTAACTCCGCCATCTGCACTGTCTTTACATAAATTATCAAAAGGTGTAAATTCTACATCTAAGCCGAGTACTGTAACTGTACGCGTAGTTACTGTACATCCTACTTTTGTTTGTGTACAAGTATATACCCCTGGTCCGGTAACCGTAATTATTTTAGAGTTTGCGGCTAATAGATTGTTATCTTCATCTCTCCACTCATATATATTATAGCCATCATCTCCTGTAATTGTTAGGTTGTTATTACAAAACTGTAATACAGTATCAAATTGACATGAACTAGTATCAACAAAAAGTAGCATGGCTCCTTCATTACCTAATCCACAACCATTTATGCCATTAAGTCCAGGTTGCCCTGTAATATTTGTACCTGAAGTTTCCCCATCATATGAAGACTCTAAGCTATTTTCTAAAATATTTGTACATGCATCTGAGTAGTCAAAACATTGATCTGAAGCTGTAACTTGGTATCTTATGTCGTATGCCGCATTAGCAGGATCAGATTCTCTCAAAACAAGATTATTTGGTATAATAAATTCTAAAACCACCAACCCATTTGCATTTGTACTTCTAGTATAAGTAACTCCTGAGGGTAATTCTATTGTGCTTTCATTTAACGTTACATTAAATGGTAATGTATTTCTTATTATTGTATTTTGCGCATTGTCAGTACCAATATTCTGAAAATTAAGATTATACCATACTACTGCTCCTAATGGAACTGGTGAGTTTAATGTAATCTGATTTCCGGAAGTATCTTCAACACTCGTAAGAACTTGTAGTGTCGGTTCAATAATATTTACAGAAAAGGTATTTAAAAAAGTATAAATCCAGTCACCTCCAACATCATTTCTAACTCTTACAGTTGCTCCTGTTTCATTATTGCCTATTAAGTTATTACCAGCATTTAAAGCGGTTAAATCGAGTAGTTTTTGATCCCAACCCAAAGTATTTTCACTATTAAGATTTCTATCTGCTACTATAACACCATTGTCAGTAATTCGACTATTAAAGAAATTATCTACTGGATTAGCCGCATCATATAAGTCTGTAAAAGTTGCATTATTATCAGCTCTAAATTGCATTCTATCTCCTTGCCAACTATAATCACCTTCTAAAGCCGCAACACCTACTTTTCCCTCAACTGGCCCTGATGGCGGAGTAACAAATCCAGAATAATTAAATGGAACTACAGTATTAGAATTATTTACAGCAGAAAAACCATCAAAAGTAGAAATATATTTACGTGGTTCATTAGGATCTTCATAAACAATTACTAAAGACCAACCAGCAGCCGCATCTTGTCCTATATTTGTACTTATATTAGCCACAAAGTATTCACCAGACGCATTACCAGACGTGTTTAATAAATTTGTTACATCTTTATAATAAACTAAATCTAAATTCTCTCTTAATGCAGTATTAGAAATATCCGCAACAATATCCTGATAAGTACCACCAGGAACTTTAAACTTAACCTGATTTGGTGCAGGAGTGGATGGTGCGGTTTCTGCTCCCCAATATAAACCAGCATATACAACTCTATTACAAGCATTGGTTGTAAAAGTAGCACTACTTGAACTAAATGTACTTGTGTCATTATCGATATCGACAAACACCATGTCTATAAAGTTATTCTGAGTTGTACCATTATATGGTGTATTACTCGTAGGACCAAGAATGGAGTTTCCAATAATCGTTAATTCACCATTGATCCCAGTACTTTCATACCTTTTCTCAAAAGGAACAGTCGTTTGCGAATAAATTAAAGTGGGGATTATTAAAAAAATTGCTAAAAGCAAAACAGCCTTAGCATGATTAATGGCTTGATTCATAACAAATGTTTAGCGATTACTTACACTAAACGAACAAAACCATACAATTATTTTCTTATAATGCTTCTAAGATTTAAAAATTAACATTGAAATAATTTAAATAGCTGATTTTCAATTATTTAAATATATTGGATCATTTCTCTTTTATTAAAGAAAGTAAAATGTAAAGTAAAATTATAATTGGAATGGCTACAAACTTCAACAAAATTAAAAGTACTATTGAAACTATTAAAAAAACTATTTCTATTAAATTATTCTTAATAGAGAAGTTTTTGAGTTTCAGAGAAAATAAAGGTAATTCTATATTCATTAGAATTGATAACCCAAGTGTTACTACGGTTAAAAAGTATTTATTATTAATTAGGTCAATTGCAAATTGATGCTCTCCAAAACTTATAATTAATGGTAACGAAATAACAAAAAGTGCCATTGCTGGCGTTGGTAGGCCTATAAAAGATGTTGTTTGCCGTTCATCAATATTAAACTTAGCTAATCTATAGGCAGCAGCAAGTGTAAGCAATAATCCTACAAATGGTAGTATATGGATTTTAGTGCTAAATAATGCTAAATCTCCTGTATTCTCAAATAAAGTCCAATTACCAATTTCACAAGATAATCCATCTAACCAATCCTTATGAATTGATCTTATAAACAATTGAAACATAACAATTCCTGGCACAACTCCAGATGTCACCATATCTGCAAGAGAATCTAACTGAATACCAAAATCACTCTGAACATTTAATTTTCTAGCTACCAATCCATCAAAAAAATCAAAAAAGATACCTAATAGAACAAAAAAAGCTGCTTCAATTAATCGATCGGTTGCAGCTAACATCACTGCAATTACACCACTAAGCAGATTTAGTAGTGTTATAATATTTGGAATGTGTTTTTTAATGATTTTAGGTTTTAGTTTGGGTAAATTTAAAGAAATAAATCATATATCTAGTTCTTAATTTCACTGTTAATAAATTATCTGTAATCGATTTCATTTTTTAGTATGAAGTAGTATTTTAGCAAATCTGCATAATTTATAATTATTAATGGCTAAACAAACAACTTATACCGAAGAAAATATACGCTCGCTCGACTGGAAGGAACATATAAGAATGCGCCCGGGTATGTATATTGGTAAGTTAGGTGATGGTTCTTCTCCTGATGATGGTATTTATATTTTGATAAAAGAGGTCATCGATAATTCTATTGATGAATATGTGATGGGAGCCGGTAAAACCATTGAGATTTCGGTAAAAGACAAAAATGTTTCTATTCGAGATTATGGTAGAGGAATCCCTTTAGGGAAAGTAGTAGACGTGGTTTCTAAGATGAATACTGGTGGTAAGTACGATTCTCGAGCATTTAAGAAATCTGTAGGATTAAATGGAGTTGGTACTAAAGCTGTTAATGCGCTTTCTTCACATTTTAAGGTACAATCTGTACGTGATGAAAAAACAAATATTGCAGAATTCGAAAAAGGCGAATTAACTGTAAACGAGGGACCACAACCTTCATCACTACGTAAGGGAACTAAGGTAAGTTTTGTGCCAGATGAATCTATATTTAATAAGTATAAGTATAGAAATGAGTACATTATAAAAATGATTAAGAACTATATTTATCTAAATCCTGGGTTGACTATAGTTTTTAATGGTGAAAAGTATTTTTCAGAAAATGGATTAAAAGATCTATTGGAAGAGAATATTGTTGAATCAGATATGCTCTACCCTATCATTCACTTAAAAGGTGATGATATAGAAGTGGCCATAACACACAGTAAAACTCAATATAGCGAAGAATATCATTCATTTGTAAACGGCCAGCATACTACTCAAGGTGGAACTCACCAAAATGCATTTAGAGAGGCAGTTGTAAAGACTGTTCGTGAATTTTTTGGAAAAAATTATGAAGCTTCAGATATCAGAAAATCAATTGTTTCTGCTGTTTCAGTTAAAGTAATGGAGCCAGTTTTTGAAAGTCAGACAAAAACAAAATTAGGCTCTACAGAAATGGGAGGTGGCTTACCAACAGTGAGAACGTTCATCAATGATTTTGTAAAAACAAATCTCGATAACTACCTACATAAAAACCCAGAAACGGCTGAAGCTTTACAAAGAAAGATTTTACAAGCTGAAAGAGAACGTAAAGATCTTTCTGGTATACGCAAATTAGCTCGTGAACGCGCTAAAAAAGCAAGTTTACATAATAAAAAACTTCGCGATTGCCGTGTTCACCTCAACGATATGAAAAAAGACAATCGTCTCGATAGTACGTTGTTTATCACTGAGGGCGATTCTGCAAGTGGTTCTATCACAAAATCACGCAATGTGAACACTCAGGCAGTTTTTAGCTTACGCGGTAAGCCATTGAACTCATTTGGTATGAACAAAAAGATTGTTTATGAAAATGAGGAATTCAATCTATTACAAGCTGCTTTAAATATAGAAGATGGCATCGAGAATTTGCGCTATAACAACATAGTAATTGCTACAGATGCTGATGTAGATGGTATGCATATTCGGTTACTACTAATTACGTTTTTTCTGCAATTCTTTCCTGAATTAATCAAAGAAGGACATCTGTATATTCTTGAAACTCCATTATTTAGGGTAAGAGACAAGAAAGATACACATTATTGTTATTCTGAAGATGAAAAACAAAAAGCTATGAAAAAATTAAGAGGAAAAGCAGAAATTACACGCTTTAAGGGTCTTGGTGAAATATCACCTAATGAATTTGCTCATTTTATTGGCGGAGATATGCGTTTAGACCCTGTAATGTTAGATCGAGAAATGTCTATTGAACAACTACTTACTTTTTATATGGGCAAAAACACACCTGATAGGCAAAAATTTATAATAGAAAATCTTAAAGTTGAACTAGATTTAGTTGAGGAAGAAGTATAATGCAAGAAGATAACAACCAAGAAGAACATTTAGATAGTAACGAAGAAGTCAATCAAAAAGATATTTCTCCGCAAGAAACTATAACACGTGTTAGCGGCATGTATAAAGACTGGTTTCTAGATTATGCTTCATATGTAATTCTAGAACGTGCGGTGCCAGCTATAGATGATGGTTTTAAACCTGTTCAGCGTCGTATCATGCAGTCTATGAAAGATTTAGATGATGGACGTTACAATAAGGTTGCTAACTTAGTTGGTCATACCATGCAATATCATCCTCATGGTGATGCAAGTATTGCTGATGCTATGGTGCAATTAGGGCAAAAAGAGCTTTTAATTGACATGCAGGGTAACTGGGGAAATATACTTACAGGTGATCGTGCAGCAGCTTCACGTTATATTGAAGCACGTTTATCAAAATTTGCTTTAGAAGTTGTATTTAACCCTAAGACTACTGAATGGCAAGCTTCTTACGATGGTAGAAGAAAAGAGCCAGTTGATCTACCAGTTAAATTTCCTTTGCTATTAGCACAAGGAGCCGAAGGTATAGCCGTTGGACTTTCAACAAAGATTTTACCTCACAACTTCAATGAATTAATTGATGCCTCTATTAAGCATTTAAAAGGTCGTAGTTTTAAGTTAGTTCCAGATTTTTTAACAGGTGGTATTGCTGACGTTACCAATTATAATGATGGACTGAGAGGCGGCAAAGTTAGAGTGCGTTCTAAAATATCTCAATTAAATAAAAATACATTAATAATAAATGAGTTACCATACGGAACTACAACTTCTACTTTAATAGATTCTATCCTTAAGGCAAATGAAAAAGGAAAGATAAAAATAAAACGTATAGAAGATAATACTGCCGCAGAAGTAGAGATTTTAGTGCATTTACCGAATGGTGTTTCACCAGACAAAACCATAGATGCACTATACGCTTTCACAAACTGCGAACAATCGATCTCTCCACTAGCTTGTATTATTGAAAATAACAAGCCAATCTTTATTGGTGCTACAGAAATGCTTCGTAGATCTACCGATCATACTGTAAGTTTGTTAAAACAAGAATTAGAGATCCAATTAGGTGAGCTTGAAGAGCAATGGCATTTTGCTTCGTTGGAGCGTATATTTATTGAAAATAGAATTTATCGTGATATTGAGGAAGAAGAAACCTGGGAAGGCGTTCTTAAAGCTATCGATAAAGGATTAAAACCTCATACAAAGCATCTTAAAAGAGCTGTTACTGAAGAAGACATCATCCGCTTGACGGAAATTAGGATTAAAAAGATATCTAAATTCGATATCGACAAGGCTAAACAGCATATAAAAGCACTTGAAGATAAAATTGCAGAAGTAAAGAAAAATCTAGCCAATCTTATTGATTATGCTATTGATTACTTTAAAAATCTAAAAACTAAATACGGAAAAGGAAAAGAGCGAAAAACCGAAATTCGAGTGTTTGAAGATATTGTAGCTAGTAAAGTAGCTATGAAAAATGCTAAACTCTATGTGAATAGAGAAGAAGGTTTTATTGGCACTTCGATGCGTAGAGATGAATTTGTGGTCGATTGTTCGGATATCGATGATATTATTGTCTTTAGAGAAGATGGTAAAATGATTGTTACTAAACTAGATTCTAAGACTTTCGTCGGAAAAGGCATAATACACGTTGCTGTGTTTAAAAAGAAAGATAAACGAACCGTATACAATATGATGTATCGTGACGGTAGGTCTGGGTCATCATACATGAAACGTTTTGCCGTAACTGGAATTACTCGAGATAAAGAATACGACCTAACAGCAGGCAACAAGGCGTCTAAGGTGCTATATTTCTCTGCAAACCCTAATGGAGAGGCAGAAGTGGTTACAGTCCATTTAAGAGCAGTAGGGAGCATTAAAAAACTTAAGTGGGATATAGATTTTGCTGATCTAGCCATAAAAGGAAGAGGTGTAAGAGGGAATACCGTCACCAAATACACTGTAAAACGTATTGAATTGAAAGAAAAAGGTATTTCTACCTTAAAACCTCGTAAGATTTGGTTTGACGATACGGTACAACGATTAAATGTAGATGCGAGAGGTGATTTGTTAGGTGAATTCACTGCCGAAGATAGATTATTAATCATCTACCAATCTGGTATTGTAAAGACTATTAGACCAGAATTGACTACGCATTTTGATGACGACATGATTGTTTTAGAAAAATGGATGCCAAATAAACCTATTTCAGCTGTGCATTATGATGGTGATAAACAACGCTATTTCGTTAAACGTTTTATGATTGACAATCCAAATAAAGAGGAAAAATTCATCACTGATCATCCAAAATCACAATTAGAAATTGTGGCTACAGATTTTAGACCTATGGCAGAAGTTATTTTCTCTAAACGTAGTCTCGATCCTATACAAATAAATTTTGAAGAATTTATTTCAATAAAAGGTATTAAAGCTGTTGGAAATCAATTGACTACAGAAAAAATAAAACAAGTTAATTTACTAGAATCGCTACCCTTTGAGCCTCCAAAAGAAGAAGATATAGAAGTGGTAGATGAAGAAGAGGTAAATTCTGAAGAAGATGCTCCTGTAAAGAAAAAAGACAACAAAATAGAGGAAAATAATGATGAGGGGCAAACTACCTTATTCTAGCTTATGAGTATAACTGATTACAATTTTCCTTTGAACTCCTTTTGGCAAATTCTGCTTTACTGCTTTATAGTACTAGTTGTTTCATGGTTAATCTCTAAGATCGTTCGATTTTTATTGGTAGCCTACATAAAAAGAAAAGATTCTGATCAGCAATATAGTATTACTAGGTTAAAGTTTATAAAAAACTCATTAACGTTTTTTATTGGTATTATAGCCTTTACATTTATAATTTACACAGTTCCGCAATTTAAAAGCAGAGCTACACTCATATTTTCTGGGGCAGGTATTTTAGCTGCCATTATAGGTTTTGCAGCACAAGCAGCCGTTTCCAACTTAATTGCAGGCGCTTTTATTGTGATCTTTAAACCTTTTAGAGTTGGTGATTTTATAAAATTGGATGATTCTAGACAGGGTATTGTTCACGACATCACTTTGCGCCATACGGTTATTAGTACTTTTGATAACAAACGACTAATCATACCTAACTCTGTAATAAGTACAGAATCTATTTTTAATAATTCTATTGATGATGAATATGTGCTTAGTTTTAACAATTTTGTAATTGGTCTTAACGCGGATATTGACAAAGCAATTGATATCATTAGAGAGGAAGCTTTAAAGCTTGATTATATTATAGACAATCGTACGCCAGAGCAAATAATGCAAAATGAAGAGCAAATTCGTATTAGAGTAAAAGATATGAACGAAATCGGTATTTATTTACGAGCATTTGTTTGGGTAAAAGAGCCTTGGGATGAATTTAGAGTAAAATCTGACCTGCTACAGGCTGTTCATAGACGATTTAAAGAAGAGGGTATTGACTTGCCGGTACCATTAAGAAAGATGGTTTAATTATCAAATCTGCTATCTTTATAGCGTAATTACCCCTTTAATTGATGTAACATGTATAGAATAATCTATTTATTTACTTTTATATTATTTGTTAACTGTGCTAAAAAATCACAATTAGATTACAATTACTTAACTAAGTTAAATAAGTACAGAATTGATAAAATGAATAGCCGTAAAGATGGTTATTTACAATTGGTAGCCTTAACCAAACTAAATGATTCTATAAATATATTTGGTAAGAATAAAAACAATAATCTATTGTTAAATATAGAAACATTGCCAGATACTATTGGTGTTTTTAGTTATAACGACAGTATTTTAAATTTTAAGGCTAACTCAGCCATTAAAATAAACAATGCAAAAGATTCATTAGTTACTTCAGTTGATTTGACCTTTGATGAGTATGGAAGCTCACAAAAACTAAATTATGACCGTTTAACTTGGCAAATAATTACCAGAGCTAATAGTCATTTTTTAAGAGTTTGGGATACCAAAAACCCAGAAATAGAATCTTTTAGAGGGTTTAATTACTTTGAACCTAACAGCGAATTTATTTTTGAAGCAGATTTTACACATTACAAACAAGCAAAAACAGAAAAGGTTAAATCACAACTAGGTGTGCAAACATCTACTAATTTTATTGGTAAAGTAGATTTTAACTACAATAATACATTGTATTCATTAGATGTTGGCACTAATGGGTTTGTAATGGTCGCAGACGAAACCAATGATAAAAAAACCTATGGAGGTGGCCGTTATATTTATATAGATGTACCAGAAAAAGACGGTAAAGTAGTTTTAGACTTTAATAAGTTATACAACCCTCCATGCGCATATAACAATTTTACCACTTGTTTATATCCACCAAGGCAAAATCATTTACCTTTTGAACTAAAAGCTGGTGAAACAATCGATAGAATTTAACAGTTAATAAAATTTTTGTCAGTCAGAGTGTCAAATCTTTGATTTGATGTATCGAAAACAAAAAAATTTTGTAGTTAAGATTTCTCGATACAAGATTCCTATAAAGTTTCACTCGAAGTGACATTATATTAAATAATCTGTTAAAAACTCAACCAACTTAGCCACTGCTCTACCCCTATGGCTAATAGCACTTTTTTCTTGCATAGTCATTTCTGCAAAAGATTTATTAAATCCATTAGGTATAAAAATAGGATCATAACCAAACCCATGTTCGCCTTGCTTTCTCTTTAGTATTTCACCTTTACAAATACCTTCAAATAAATATTGCTCATCATTAAGATTTAAAGCTATTACTGTTCTAAATTGAGCGCTTCGATTTGACTTATTCTCTAGGTTTTTGAGCAATTTGCTCATATTAGCCTCAGAATCATGATAAATACCAGCATATCGAGCCGAATAGACGCCAGGTTCGCCATTTAACGATTGAACCTCTAAGCCAGTATCGTCTGCAAAACAATTATAATTATAATTTTTAGTGACAAAATCTGCTTTTAATTTGGAATTACCTTGCAATGTATTAGCGGTTTCAGGTATCTCTTCAGTACAATTTATATTAGTTAAACTTAATAACCTGATGCTTTTTGGTAATAATTGTTGGACTTCTTGTAGTTTGTGCTGATTGTGTGTAGCAAAAATAATCTCCATATGAGCACAAAATTAAGAGATACTTATGATTTATTGTATAAACTGTTGTAATTTATTGAAAATCAAAAAGAAATATCAATTTATAGCTAGAGTCATTATAAAAGAACTACTTTTGCAGCTTAATTAAATAAATATATTATTATGAGTACTGGTACAGTAAAATTTTTTAATGACTCTAAAGGTTTTGGATTCATAACTGAAGAAGGAAACGATAAAGAGCATTTTGTACACATTTCTGGATTAATCGACGAGGTTAGAGAAGGTGACAAAGTTGAATTCGATTTAACAGAAGGTAAAAAAGGATTAAACGCAGTTAATGTAAAAGTAATTTAATTACTTACAATATTTTTTACAATATAAAAGCATGTCGTCTGACATGCTTTTTTTGTATAAAATTCTATCCTTTTAACCCAGCTTTTAAAAGCTTATTTTGCTCTTCTAATAATTCTTTAACACCAGCTAGCAATTCTATATCTTTTGGGGTTACTACAGTCTTATCTGCGGTATCTTGGGCTTTACGACGTAGCCTATTCATAAACTTAACTACTACAAAAATGGTAAAACCTACTATTAAAAAATCTAGCAGAGCTTCCGCGAAAGCGCCATAACCAATAGCTACTTCATCAGTAAGTACAACTCCAACGGTATCCAATTCGGCATCTCGCAGAATAATACGTCTGTCTTGTAAATTAATTCCGTTAGACAACAACGACAACGGAGGCATTAATACCTTTTTTACTAGTACATCTATTACCGTATTGAAAGAAGCACCAATAATAATACCAATGGCCATATCTATCATATTGCCTTTTACTGCAAATTCTTTAAACTCTTTAAGTAAATTCATAACTGGTAGAAATTAAAAGCACAAATGTATATAAATACTTAAAAAGTCTTTGGCTCAAAATTTTCGTTAAATGTTAGGTTATTATTGGTGTCTGTTATTTTTAGATTGTCTACTTCGCCGACACCTAAAAAACGAAAACGAACTCCTACTACATCGCCTATCGATTTATTATATTCTCTTGTAAACACATTATTATTATTTATAAAAATAGTTGCCAACTTATTTTTGACTTCAACTTTTATATCTTTAAAATCAGACAGATCTGTGCCTAATGCAGAAAGGTCGTGTTCTTTTCCACTTAAGAAAAGATCACTTAGCATAATACCAATTTCAGATACGCAACCAGTAATAGAAAAAGGAATAATAAATGCACTTTTGGTACCAACTATCACAATAGTAGATTGCTGACACACGGCCCATTTATCTCTGTAAGTATTCTTAATTGAGGTAGTAAGTATAAAATTATCACCTGAAATTGGTGTAATATCATTCACATAATGAAATGAAGATATTAATGGTTTTTCGCTAGCCTTAATTTCCTCTAAGATTTGTTCGCTAAAAGCTAATTTACCTGACAAAATATTCTTTGATTGAATATACTTAGGTATAGGTTCGTAATCTATAGTACCAATCCAATCCTCAGCTTTTATAAAAAGGTCTTCTTCTTTAATGATTTTACCATCTACAAGCAATTTAGCTCTAAAGTAGCCAGGATAATAGTATTGCCCCGTTGCTTGTTTTTGACCCTTATTAATCTTTATAGTTTTTGTAGGATCCCAAAATTGTTGAATGTAAATACTGTCAGATTCTACTCCTTTAAGATCAAAATCAAAAACCACTGAATTTGGCAAGCCATCTGTAATAGGTCTACTGCTAAATTGAATATTAGAAATGTCTTGTTTGATTGGAGTGCTTTTACCCTTCATAGAATAAAAGGATATGAAAACAATGGTCATTATAGCAGCAGAAGTCATAATAACTCCAAGATTAGGAGAAATCTTTTGAGCAAACCAAGATGGTTGCTTAACGTTCGCATCATTCTTAAAATCTCTCCAATTTAAAAAACCTGCAAACTGAGCCAAGGTATTTAGGGTACTAATACTTGGCGCGTTTTTATAATTTACTTTACCCCAAACTCTTTTTAAAGTAGTAGGACTTAAAAGTACTTGTGTTTGTTGTTGAATTTTTTCGCTTAACTCAATAAA
Organism: Maritimimonas rapanae; assembly: GCF_057837205.1. Lineage (NCBI taxonomy): Bacteria > Pseudomonadati > Bacteroidota > Flavobacteriia > Flavobacteriales > Flavobacteriaceae > Maritimimonas > Maritimimonas rapanae. The sequence continues at coordinate 1,425,785 of NZ_JBYQFI010000001.1, forward strand.
TACATCGTTATGCCAAGACATTGAGTTACCCCACTCTAATTGTTCTTCTATAATAAGAAGACATTTTTTTACTAATGTATGTTCTGGGTAAGTATTCATAACAAAGCAAAAGTCAGTAAAAGTTTTGATTTGAACAACAATGAATGAGATTGAACGGATTTGTTTATGATCTCTTTAAAACATTTTAGAATTTTAACATACAAAATTTGGAGCCTGACGCCAAACACCTAATACAAATAGGTTATAGTAACTATTTAAGGCTCCAAATTTTATTATTATAACTTTTAAAAATATAACATGAATAAATTAAAAATAGTAATAACAATTTCATTACTAGTTCCCTTAACCATCAATTCTCAAAATATTATTCCTCTAGATACAATAAATTGGAATATACAAGCAAAGTCTTATGAGTTTGTAAATTACAAAGGAAAAAGTGCTATTTATATAGATCAAGGTGTACTTGTCCTAAAAGATAAAAAATTCTCTAATGGTACCATTGAATTTGACATGTATTTACCAGAAGAACGCACTTATCCTGGTGTATTTTTTAGAACAGATGATAAATTTTTAAATGGCGAGCAATGGTTTGTTAGAACACATTTATCTGGCTTAGAAGATTGCAATCAAGCTGCACCAGTGACCAATGGTATAACACCCTTTCAATTTTATTTTGGACCAAAGTATTCATTTGCTTACAATTATAAATATGATGATTGGACTCATGTGAAAGTTGTTGTCAATGATGATAAAGCTCAAGTCTTTTTAGATTATTCTGAAGAACCAAATTTGTCTTGGAAATTATTTCATGATGCTAAATCTGGTGGGCTACTAATAAGAGGAAGTAGACTTCCTATACATATAGCTGATATAAAAATTGATGAGAATAATTACGAGCTGAAAAACTTTAAACCTATTGATAACAAACCAATAGAAGGAGTTATTGAATCATGGCAAATTTCAGATAAGTTTAAAGAGTCTGAATTAGATACTTTAAGTACTATTAAAAAGGTTATATCAAAAAGAACCTGGAAACATAGTATCACTGTTGAGGAAGGCGTGGCAGCAAACATATCTAGAAAAGTTGTTAGATATGATGATAGGCCAAAATTAAATACCGTTTTTGCCAAAATTGAAATAATTTCTGATAAAGCCCAAACTAAGCTATTTGAATTTGGCTATAGCGATAGAGTTATTGTAATATTAGACGAAAAACCTATTTATAGCGGTACAAATAAATGGCGTACAAGAGATTATAGATATTTAGGTACCATAGGTTTATTTGACGGAGTCTATTTGAATCTTAAAAAAGGAAAAAATACGTTGTTAATGGCTGTTTCTGAAGATTTTGGAGGGTGGCTGGTTACCGGTAAAATAAGAGATAAAGAAGGCGTGAAAATCAAATAATTTTATTCATGGTGATAAGGTTCATTCTTTAAAATTGTAAAAGCTCTGTACAGTTGTTCTACCATAAATAAGCGAATCATTTGATGAGAGAAAGTCATTTTAGAAAGACTTATTTTGTCTTGAGCTTTTCTATAAACAGCTTCAGAAAATCCATAAGGGCCGCCAATTACAAATACTAGTTGTTTTATACCAGAATTCATTTTCTTTTGTAAAAAATGTGAAAATTCAATTGATCGAAATTCTTTACCCTTTTCATCTAATAAGATCAACTGATCTGTGGTTTGTAATCTTTTTAATATTAATTCTCCCTCTTGCCCTTTTTGTTCAGTTTCTGAAAGATTTTTAGCATTTTTAATATCTGGCAAAATTTCTAATTCAAACTTTACATAGTGCTTTAATCGTTTTTGATATTCTTCAATTAATTGCACTAATCGTTTATCATCTGTCTTACCAATAGCGAGTAGTTTGATTTTCATCTGATAAATATAAAACTTATTTTTGCCTAACAAATATTAATAAATGATCAGTCAAAAACAATTCGAAAAAGAATTAGAACTTATTATCAGTAACGCTATAAGGGAAGATGTAGGTGATGGAGACCACAGCTCGTTAGCTTGTATTCCAGCTGAAGTAAAAGGAAAGGCGAAGCTTTTAGTAAAAGATGAAGGCATTATTGCAGGTGTAGAATTCGCTAAAATGATCTTTAATTATGTAGATAAAGACATGACGATTGAAACATTAATTGAAGATGGTAGTAAGGTAAAGTATGGTGATATCGTTTTTTATGTAACTGGTAGTTCACAATCGATTTTAAAGGCTGAACGTCTTGTTCTGAATGCCATGCAACGTATGAGCGCTATTGCTACTAAAACACGCTTTTTTGTTGATCTCTTAGAAGGAACTGGCACGAAAGTGCTAGACACTCGCAAAACAACCCCAGGTATTCGCGCATTAGAAAAATGGGCAGTTAAAATTGGTGGTGGCGAAAATCATCGTTTTGCATTATATGACATGATCATGTTAAAAGATAACCATATCGATTTTGCTGGCGGGATTACCAAAGCTATTAATAAAACCAAACAATATTTAAAAGAAACTGATCGTGATCTTAAAATTATTGCTGAAGCTCGTAACCTAGAAGAAATTGAAGAAATTTTAAAATCTGATGGTGTCTATAGAATATTGATAGATAATTTTAATTACGAAGACACTCGTAAAGCAGTTAGAATGATAGGTGACAAATGCTTAACAGAATCTTCTGGTGGAATTAATGAAAAAACAATAAGAAAATATGCAGAATGTGGTGTAGATTTTATTTCTTCAGGAGCACTCACCCACTCTGTGTATAATATGGATTTAAGTTTAAAAGCAGTAGAATAATTACTTCTGACTTTCCTTTAGCATCGGTACAAATCGAAAGCTACCAAACTCTTGCTTTTCGAAGTCTTTTTCACCATTTCTAATATACAAAGTCATAATCTGAACATCATCACCAACAGGGATCACAAGCCTACCACCAACTTTTAGTTGTTCTAATAGAGGTCTAGGTACAAAAGGAGCACCAGCAGTTACAATTACTTTATCAAACGGCGCATGCTCTTTCCAGCCAATATAACCATCACCAAAGTTTAATTTCTTAGCTACATAGCCAACTTTTGGTAAAAATTTTCTAGTTTTCTCATACAGTTCTTTTTGACGCTCAATACTGTATACTTTAGCACCCATCTCAACTAAAACAGCAGTTTGATAACCAGAACCCGTACCGATTTCAAGTACTTTATCACCTTTTTTAATTTCGAGTAACTCAGTCTGAAAAGCTACGGTATACGGCTGCGATATTGTTTGATCAGCGGCGATAGGAAAAGCCTTGTCTTGATATGCAAAATCTATAAAACCAGAATCCATAAAAAGATGACGAGGTATTTCCTTAATAGCTTTTAGCACCTTTTCATCTTTTATACCTTTAGACTTAATTGTTTGAACTAACTGATTTCTAAGTCCTTTATGTTTAGCAGTATCTTTTATCATTTCGGTCTCAAATTACGGAAATAATTCACCAAAAAAACAAATTAAAACCGCTTATTTTGTAGCTTTGTTCAAAATCATTTTCCATGCTAAAAGTTGGTGTTTTAGGTGCTGGGCATCTTGGTAAAATTCACTTAAAATTATTACAACAATCAGATAAATACGAGTTGGTAGGGTTTTACGATCCGAATCAAGAAAATGCAAAAAAAGTAGCCGAACAATTTGGTTATAGATTTTTTGATACTATCTCAGAATTGATTGATGCAGTAGAAGTAGTAGATATAGTGACACCTACACTTTCGCATTTCGATTGCGCCAAAGAAGCCATTACTAAAGGGAGGCATATTTTTATCGAAAAACCCATTACTAATACAGTATCTGAAGCAGAAGCTATTAAAACATTGGCAAGTATGCATCATGTACGCGGACAAGTTGGTCATGTAGAGCGTTTTAATCCTGCTTTTACAGCAGTAAAAGACACTATTAATAATCCAATGTTTATAGAATCTCATCGATTGGCAGAATTTAATCCTCGAGGTACAGATGTACCAGTAGTTTTAGATTTAATGATACATGACATTGATATTATTTTAAGTGTTGTCGATTCTAAGGTGCGTAATATAAACGCGAGTGGTATTGCTGTTATTAGTGAAACACCTGATATTGCAAACGCACGAATAGAATTTCAAAATGGATGTGTAGCTAATTTAACGGCAAGTAGAATTTCCTTAAAGAATATGCGTAAATCTCGCTTCTTTCAAAAAGACGCATATATTTCGGTTGACTTTTTAGAGAAGAAAAGTGAGGTGGTAAAAATGAAGGATGTACCAGAAAATCCTGATGAATTTGCCATGATCTTACAAAATGCGGAAGGTGTTAAAAAGCAAATCTATTTCGAGAATCCAGATATAGAGCCTAATAATGCTATTTTAGATGAGTTAGAGACTTTTGCCGATGCCGTAAATAACAATACTACGCCTATTGTTTCACTTACTCAAGGTGCTAATGCCTTACGTGTTGCTCAGCAAATAATAGATTGTTTTTAATATAAATACTATACTTTCGCTTTCGCGGAATAAAAATCAAAAATAATTATGAAGAATGTAGCTGTAATTGGAGCTGGAACTATGGGTAACGGAATTGCCCATACTTTTGCACAGTTTGGATATAAAGTTCAGCTTATTGACAAATCTCAAGATACACTTGATAAAGGAATAGCGCTAATCGCTAAGAATTTAGACAGAATGGTTGCTAAAGAAAAAATTTCTGAACAAGATAAGCAAGATACACTAGGTAGTATACAAACTTATACCTCTGTAAAAGAAGGAGTACAGTATGCAAGTTTAGTGGTTGAAGCTGCTACAGAAAATATTGATTTGAAACTCAAAATTTTTAAAGAGTTGGATGAAGTATGCCCAGATGACACCATTTTAGCTAGTAATACTTCATCTATATCCATCACAAAGATTGCTTCAGTTACTAATAGACCAGATATGGTTATAGGTATGCACTTTATGAATCCTGTGCCAATTATGAAATTAGTTGAAGTTATTCGTGGTTATAATACTTCTGATGAAGTTACTAATACTATAATGAAACTTTCTGAAAAATTGAATAAAGTACCAGTAGAAGTAAATGATTATCCTGGTTTTATAGCTAATAGAATTTTAATGCCAATGCTTAATGAAGCTATTTATTCGTTGTATGAAGGAGTAGCTGGCGTTTATGAAATTGATACAGTAATGAAATTAGGTATGGCCCACCCAATGGGACCATTACAACTGGCAGATTTTATTGGTTTAGATGTTTGCTTGTCTATTCTAAATGTTCTACATAATGGATTTGGTAATCCTAAATATGCGCCTTGTCCTCTGCTGGTTAACATGGTAACAGCTGGAAAATTAGGTGTGAAATCTGGTGAAGGATTTTATGATTATTCAGAAAGTAGAAAAGCAGAAAAAATTTCGAAGCAATTTGCTTAAAACGAAAAATGCTCCAGTTTAGAATTTAAACTGGAGCATTTTAAATATAAATTTACTTTACATTTTAGTCGTTATCCTCTTCTTCTTCATCGTCTTCTTTCTTAGCCTTCTTATTCCAAACTTTAATTTTATCTTCTGGCGTTACTCCTTCTAAAATTTCAACGTTTATTCCATCAGAGATCCCTAGTTTAACATCACGTTTCTCATATTTATCCTCTCCAGTCAATACCTCAACATAAGGCTCTTCAGTTTTTTTATCAAACTGCAATAATGATTCTTTAATAGACAATACGCTGTCTTTTTGTTCTAAAATTATTTCTGCATTGGCACTATAGCCTGCACGTAAAAAATAGCTATCATCTAAGGTAACATCCGCCTTAATTGTAAATTGTACAGCTCCACTCTCTTCAGTTCCTTTTGGGGCAATAAAATTTAACTTAGCGGGAAATTTTTTATCATTTACAGCCCCTAATGTGATATCTAGATCAATATCTTTTTGAATCTTACCAACTTCAGCCTCATCTACTTTTCCTTCAAAAATCATTTTTGTCATATCAGCAATTGAAGCAATTGTAGTACCCGCATTAAAATTATTACTTTGTATTACCTGATCACCCTCTTTAACTGGAATTTCTAATACTGTTCCTGCAATTTGAGCTCTAATGTTGGTATTAGCTCCACCACCACCAACAGAACCTCTTCTAATGATTTGGTAATCGTTCTGAGCGTTACGTAAATCTTGCTTTGCTTGATTATAAGTTAACTCAACAGCTTCAAATTCAGATCTAGAAATTACACCTTTATCATATAACGATTTATTTCTGTTATAAGAAATTTCGGCATTATTTAATTGTATTTGAACACTATTTACACGACCTCTAGCACTATTTAAAGATTGCTCATTTGGCACAACTCTTACTTTAGCTATAAGATCTCCTTTTTTAACTTTAGTTCCTTCTTCTAAGTAGATTTTATCTATAATACCTGAAATTTGGGGCTTGATCTCGATCTCTTCTAAAGGAGTTACTTTACCTGTTGCCACAGTTTTCTTAACTATATTAGTTTTAAATGCAGTTTCGGTTTCGTATTCGACAGGAGATTTACTGTTCATCTTACCAAACCATATTAGCACTGCTATTAATGCTACTGCTATGACACCAAATATGATCTTTCTTTTCATTTGTTATTGATTTTCTTAGTTGATTATTTATATATTATGTTTCTATTATTCTTCTCTTAAGGCTTCAATTGGCCTGATACTCACTGCTCTTTGTGCTGGAATTAAACCTATTAATGTTCCAAAAGTAACTAATGCTAAAACTGCACCAATTGCTATTGGAATATTTACAGTAGGATTCACAAAAGGAATACCATCACCTCCAACTAAAGTGGCATTTATTATAAATAATATTAGTCCGCCAAAAATAATTCCTAATACACCCGCGATAAGTGTTAAAAAAACTGATTCTAATACAATCTGGCCTTTAACATCTTTTGGTGTAGCTCCTAAAGCTCTTCTAATACCTATTTCCTTTGTACGCTCTTTTACTGTAATCAATAAAATACTACCAATAGCAATTACTCCGGCAATTAATGTTGTTATACCAACAAACCATGTTAAGAATTTAATCCCTTTTACAAAACCCGTAATTCTAGCATACATCTCTCCAAAATTAAAAGAACCAAAAGCTCTCTCATCTTCGGCATGCACTTGATGTCTTCTTTTTAAAACGGTCTTTACATCTTTTTCAACTTTAGTGATATCTGCATCTTTATGTGCGGCAATAACCATCCAACCAATTCCATCTCCGGTATTATTTAGTTTTCTAAAAGTAGTAAACGGCATATAGATAGAATCATCACTTTCAAAACTACCGCCAGTACGCTCTTTATAAACTCCTACTACTTGAAAAAAACTTCCATTAATTTCAACATAATCCCCCACAGCTTTTTCATCTTTTTCAAATAATTCATCCACTACTTTTTTACCAATAATGCATACTTTACGTTCAGTTTCTATGTCATTTTTATTAATAAATCTACCATCGTAAAGTTTGATTTTATTAACATTATCTAGTATAGGATAGTCACCAAAAACTTTATACGTTTTAGAGTTAGTTTTTCTTTTTACTTGAGCAGGTGGACCTCCGAAAACACCTTGTACATTTCTTGGTGCGACAAATTCTACCTCTGGCACATATTTTTCAATAGCTTGCGCATCTTGTACTTTTAATCTAATTCTTCTACCTCTTTGAAAGCCTTTATTTGGCACTCCTGTTCTACTACCCCATAAAAAAATACTATTGGTAGCCAAATTGCTAAATTCTCTATCAAATCCATTCTCCATTCCTCTAGCTGCGCCTAATAAAGTGATGAATAATAAAATACCCCATAGAACACCTATTATTGTAATTGCAGTTCTAAGTTTACTCTTTTTTATAGAGCCAAATATTTCTTGCCAAGTGTCACTATCAAAAATAAATTTCATAATACTAGAGGTTTTTAATCTTCACTTAATGCTACTACTGGTTTTATTCTGGCTGCACGTCTGGCTGGTATATATCCAGCAATTGCACCTACTAAAACTAAAATAACTGTAGCCGAGATAATTGTTCCAGAATTAACCTGTGGGTTTGTAATGAAAAAATCTTCTAGACTATTACCCATTCTACTTAAGGCAAAAACTGCAATAAGTAATCCTACATATCCTGCAATAGCTGTAATAAAAACTGACTCCTGTAAAATTAATCCAACAATTGAACCTGGAGTAGCACCTAATGCTTTACGAATACCCAATTCTTTAGTACGCTCTTTTACAACAAAGACCATGATATTTCCTATTGCAATTGCCCCAGCAAATAGAGTTCCAATACCAATCCATAGAACAATCATTTGAAGCATATTAGCAAACTGCATGTTTTGTTGGTAATTATCAAACACTGATCTGATCCAGATACCGCTTTTATCACTTTTAGCTACAGAATGCTTCTTCTTTAAAATCTTACTAATATCTGAAACCATTTTTTTAGCTCCAGATACACCTATAGCTTTATTAAAAGATAAGTTTATTTGATCGATTTCATCAGTATTTTTGTGTACCAATTGTGTAGTAGATACCGGAGTGTAAATCAAACGCTCTTCATTGTCTCCACCAGCATCTTTAAATATTCCTACAATTTTATAAGTACTGCCATTCATCTCTAAAAACTTACCTAAAGCAGGTTGGTTTTTAAATAAATCTTCTTTGACTAAACGACCAATAACGACAACTTTACTTTTATTTTTAATATCTCTATTATCGATATATCTACCCTCAGTAATTATAGTTTTCTCTAAAAATTGATGATCCGGAAAAACCGCTCTTAAGCTATAAGTGCCTGATTCTTCTTTATTTACAACTTGAACTGACTTATATACTCTTGGTGTGATGTATTCAATTTTATCACCAAGTTCTTTTTTTAATAACTCAATATCGTCATTTTTAAATTGTATTTGACGTCCTTCTTTAAATCCCCTGTATGCTTTTGAAGTCATTCCAGTGCCAACAAATATGGTATTTGTAGCATCGTCTGAAAAGAATTTATCAAAAGTATTTTTCAAACCGTTACCCATTCCGAAAAGAACCGTAAAAATAAAAATACCTAAGGCAACAGTAAAAGCTCCTAAGAAAGTTCTAAGCTTATTCTTACCTATTGATTGAAATATTTCTTGCCAACGGCCTATATCGAACATCTTATACCGCTTTAGCTTTTTTTGTTAACTCATCACTAATAATAACACCATCCTTTAACCGAACTATTCTATCTGTTTGCTCTGCTATGTCTTCTTCGTGGGTAATAACAAAAACCGTCATTCCTTCATTATTAATTTCTTTTAATAACTCCATTACAGAATGTGAAGTTGTAGAATCTAATGCCCCAGTAGGCTCATCGGCTAAAATTACCTTTGGTTGAGTAACTAAAGCCCGAGCAATAGCTACACGTTGCTTTTGACCACCAGATAGCTCACTTGGTAGGTGATTTGCCCAATCCTTTAACTCTACTTTGTCTAAATATTCTAAGGCAATTTTTTGTCGTTCTTTTCTACCTATGCCTTTGTAATAAAGTGGCATGGCTACATTTTCTAGAGCTGTCTTATACGAAATCAAGTTAAATGATTGAAATACAAAACCTAAAAACTTATTACGTAAAACAGCTGCTTTTTTCTCATTTAATTTTTCTATTAATTCTCCATTTAAATAATATTCTCCTTCATCATGTATATCTAATAGCCCAACTATATTTAATAAAGTAGATTTTCCAGAACCAGAAGATCCCATTATAGAGACAAACTCTCCTTCTTTAATGGTTAAATCTAGGCCTTTTAAAACATGAAGGGAATCTTTACCCATTGGGTACGATTTGTGCAGCTTTTTTAATTCAATCATTTGGTTAATTATTAAACTTTAAAATTAAGAATTGGTATGCTCTGCAATTCATAATATTATGTTAAAAGACGATACAAACTCTATTTTGTAACTTTGTAATGTGATAAACTTAAAGAACAAAAATATTATACTTTTTGACGGAATTTGCAATCTTTGCAATTCTTCTGTTCAGTTTATCATAAAAAGAGATAAAAAAGGTCATTTTTTATTCTCGTCTCTACAATCTGACGCCGGTCAGCAAATTTTGTTACACAATAATCTAGAAAATTTAGACTTTAAAACTATTATATTGATTGAAAATGAGAAGGTCTATAGTAACTCTACAGCAATATTAAGAATAGTAAAACTACTTTCTGGTCTCTATCCAATGCTTTACGGATTAATAATTATCCCAAAACCAATTCGCGATTTTTTCTATACTGTAATTTCAAAAAACAGATATAAATGGTTTGGCAAAAAGGATAATTGCATGATCCCAACTCAAGAATTAAAAGCTAAATTTTTACCATAAAAAAAGCCTAGATCGAAGATTGACCTAGGCTATTAATGAGAAGCATTTTTGAAACAATTATTATTCTTGTAAAAGTAGTATTTGTATTTCTGTAAGTTTCATTTTGACATTCTAGTCAAATAAAATGCTCCTCATTTTTTATATACATTTAATTCCTTTATTGCATTTAATTTTTTATCATTTAAAGTTTAGCAAAAAACTCTTGCTCTTCTACTCTAATTGGCACTTTTATTCTAGTAGTACCCCATGCTAATACCATATCTAATTGCTCATCTCTTTTTTTGAAGGCAATAGAAAATGATTCCAATAATTCTGCTTTGCTAACGGGGACTTTGATTCGAGCTACATCAGCTTTTGGGTTATATTGAAATGCACCCCAAACATCGAGATTAGAATTCAAGATCACTTCCCATTCATTTTCGCCTGGTATCGTTAGCAAAACATAAGTACCTGCCTTAACAACTACATCATTAATTACAGTGTCTTGATATAATTTTATCTCTGTCGCTTCATTAGCTCCTGTTCTCCATAACTCCCCAAACGGAATTTTATTGCCAAAGATCTGTTCATTTTTAGTAGCTGATGGTCTTCCATAAATTACTTTAACCAATGGAGCTGATACTTTACTCTCTCTATAATATGCTATATCGTGCGGATCTTTATCTAAATTTTTAAACCCTTGGCTATTTCCTTTTAAGGAAAATAATAACATAGCATATATTATGATGATCGTTTTTATGTATATAGACTTTTTCATTTGTTCGTGATTTAAATTATTAAATATCTTCATAGCAATTTGGCTTTTAGAGTATTAGTCATTCATATTTGCAGCTAGTGTATTATCTGTTTTTAAAACATTATTTAACTTACGTGTTGCTGATACGGTAATCTTTGATGTAATTACAAAGTTTGATGTATACAATCTTAAATTATAAGTACCTGCTGCTAACTTTGTCTTATCTATCTCACAAGATTTACCTTTGTTTTTAGAAGTAAATACCGGTTCACTTGTACGTGGATCTAAAATCTGATACTTATAAAATATATCTGCAGATTCTAATTTCATATTATCTTCTCTTGTATCGTCTATGATCGTCATAGCTACTGAACCGTCTGGACCAGTTGTTACATATTTTAATCTCTGTGGCGCTTCATTATTCTGAGCAAATGTTATTAATGCTACTAAACTTATTACGATGGTGAAAACTACTTTCTTCATGATTCTAATTTTTAATTGTTTATACTTTTTTTTGACGTTATAATTTTATTTAAAGGAAGAAAGGAGTCCGTCGATTCAACTATTATATAGTATTAGTCATTCATATTTGCAGCTAGTGTATTATCTGTTTTTAAAACATTATTTAACTTACGCGTTGCTGATACGGTAATCTTTGATGTAATTACAAAGTTTGATGTATACAATCTTAAATTATAAGTACCTGCTGCCAACTTTGTCTTATCAATCTCACAAGATTTACCTTTATTCTTTGATGTAAATACCGGTTCACTTGTTCTTGGATCTAAAATCTGATACTTATAGAATACATCTGCAGATTCTAATTTCATATTATCTTCTCTTGTATCATCTATGATCGTCATAGCTACTGAACCGTCTGGACCAGTTGTTACATATTTTAATCTCTGTGGTGCTTCGTTATTCTGAGCAAAAGTTATTAATGCTACTAAACTTATTACGATGGTGAAAACTACTTTCTTCATGATTCTAATTTTTAATTGTTTATACTTTTTTAGTTACTGTGACATCAATTTTAATTAAGGAAAGAAAGGAGCAAGTCATACAATATTTCGTTAAAATTTTTTGTATTTCGTTGTATTTCAACATCTTAAAATAGTATTTCGTTTTTAGATTAAGATGTAATCTCCCTATGTTGGCTTTACAATAAAGCAACATTAAATCCGTTGTAAATAGAGTGAACTACTCACAAATTCTCTTAACAGAGAAAACTAAAATTGATTAATTAAAGATTTTAAGTACGAAGGAAAAAATTCCTTATAAATGTAATAGCGACTTACCAAAACCTAATAAAAGGTTAATATAAAATCTTTAAGCTCTTTTTGTTATGAAGACCGTGTTCTAGATACAGAACAAAGAATTCAAGAATAATTAACGAAATACATTGCTAACGTACAATAAAGAACTATATGTGTCAATAGAGCAATTAGTGATTTTTTAAACTCATGGAAAACCATGAGTTTTTCATATTTAACTTAAATAATTGATTATAAATAAGTTACATTTATAAAAATGATAGAATTGATAAAAAAATGATTAGTACTTTTTTTAAATTAATAAATTTTCGAAGAAAGTATTCCCCTTTTTCAAGTATGAAAATTTAAGATTTATCCAGCCAAATTAGTGTCTTTTTAAAGAAAAAAGAAGTCAAAATTGTGAAAAATTGCAATTTTTAACCTTTTCAACAATAAGTTTTACGCCTATTATTTCAAGCTTTTTAAGATAAAATCTATAGTCTTATTTATATTCTTATTGTCTTTATAAGAATCTGTAATATGTTTAGAAGGTACAGCATATCCTTTATTTATAAGGGTTTCTATTGCATCTACATATTCTAATGATACTTTTCCCGTAAGCAGTAAACTCAGATCTTTACCTTCCTTGTAGTAGTCAAATACCTTTTTAAGCCCAGTCAAATACAAATAGTCTTTGGTAAAACCACCTCCTCTATGCGCTCGCATAGTTATATAAAACGCTTCTTCTCTATTTAGATCATATACGTTGTGTAACAATCTAAATGTTTTAGAGAATTGATATCCCTTTGCTAAGCTATCTACCGCGATCACCCTATAAGCTAGTTCTTTAAGACGTTTTACTGTTAAACTACCAGACATATATTCACTAAATACTGCTAAACCTTCTTGAGTCTCTACATTATTAGGAAAACCATGCGAAAAGATCTTTAACGGATGTAAAAGCCCATTCATGGTTGTAACCATATGCACTCCGATCTCATGGTTAGTCAATACCGCCATCTGATTGTCTGAGAACGTATGATGATTATTTATCACTAAAGTTTTGATATTATTCAGTACCATAGCAATTGCCCCCATTTCATCAGAATACTTTATTTCATAGGTAAAATCGTACTGTTTCGAGTAGTCTCTAAAAAATTGTTCAGCTTGTTTTGGAGAATACTTTGGTTGGAACTGTTCAGAATTAGGGTCTTCTTCTTCAAAATGTAAAATGAATTTGGCATTCTCTACATCTTGTTCTGTAGGTGTGCCAAAAGAATGCAAACTATTGTAATAAAATCTCTTACCCTCTCCTATTGTTTCTATACATTGAATTAAACCTGAATAAAAATATATAATCTCTTCATAAAGCTGTTTTAGATCTTTATCTTCAATCAATTCAATAGGCTGTGCAAAGAACTCCCTATGCAATTTAAATTTATCGAAATCTATATTTGGATATTTAAAAACTGGGTCGGTCAAATATTTTGAAGCAAAAAATTGTTGTTTTTGCTCTTCTATATTAATAGGATTAACATAACTTAATAGCTCAATTTTCTTAACTAATTGATCTATATATGTATCTATTTTAAATAAAGCTTCAGTAGCAACTTCAGATTCTTTCATCAAATATCAATTCTTCAAAAGGAAAGGCAAATTTAAGGTTTATGGTTAGTATAAAAAGTATTCGCATGCTTTTTTAAATCTGTTCTCAACGATTTTTCTACAGCAGCTATAACTTCAGGATACATAATTTGATTCAATTCATCGCAATATACTTTGGCGATTTCGGTAGCTAATACTAACGTATTACTAAAATTTTCTGTTATACATTTTAAAAAATAGCCATTTCCTTGAAACGTATCATTAATCTTAGAAGTAGATTTAATTCCGTTTGGTAATTGCATTTTCTCCAACACAGAGCGCCATAGTTCAATATCGTTACCAAATCTATTATTATCTACGTTAGATGTGCCTAAATTCCAAGTTGGTACTTCCCTATCCCATCGTTTCCAATTATAACTGTGCATATCGTAAACAACACAAACACCAAAAAGTTCTTCTAATTTACTGATTAACGCATTAACGACTTTATAAAAATTATAGTGTTTTTGTAAACTTCTATTGTGCATCTCCTTTGGCAATGGGTTCTTCCATAATTGTTTACCCCAAGCATCTTCATAAATTGCATTATTTGGATGGCGATTTAGATCATATTCAAAACGAGAATCCATACCAGCAATGATAACAGGATGTGTTTTTACCATTTCTTTGGTTGCAGGATCCTCTTCGAACCAACGCTCATATTCTGTATGTAAGCAATTCTCCCATAGCTCTTTTCTAAACTGATGCCCATCGTGTACTGCTCCACAAGCATAATGTACATATTCGTCTATTTTTATTGTGAAAGAATAATCGTCAGAAACTGCTTCGAATGTTTCTTTATTATTAATTTTTTGAATGATTTGATCAACTGAAAGTTTTAGCATATTTATTTAATTTTCAATTGGTAATTCATGTTTACTTCCCCATTCTGTCCAAGATCCATCATAAACAGAAAGGTTTTTATAACCAGCAACTTCGGCTCCTAAAGCTAAAATACAAGCTGTAATTCCAGAACCACAAGAAAAAATGATTTCTTCTTTATTTTCGGTAATGTCCTTAAACTTATTTTTTAATATTTCTTTCTCTAGTAATTTACTTTCTTTTACTAAATCTGTATAAGGTAAATTTTTTGAATTTGGTATATGGCCACTACGTAATCCTTCTCTTGGTTCTTTAATTTTACCTTCGAATCTATTTGCGGAGCGTGCATCTAAAATTAACTTATCTGATGAATTTATGGCCTTTAAAACTTCATTATGATTATTAATAAAGCTTTTGTTCAAAGTAGCCTTAAAATTTCCTAAAATGCCTTCATATTTTTTTGGTTCTTCAATTGGCAAGCCTTGATTATTCCATTCTAATAAACCTCCATCTAAAACCGCCACATTTTCATGACCAAATGACTTAAACAACCACCATGCTCTTGGCGCTGAGTAAATTCCATAATCATCATAAACTACAATTATACTATCAGTATTTATCCCCAATTGTTGAGACTCTTTTTCAAATTTTTTAAAAGAAGGAAATGTATTAGGAAATTCTGAAGTAGTATCACTAAAAGTATGTTTAATATCAAAGAATCTCGCTCCTTTAATCTGCTGTTTTACAGAATTAGCATTATCAGAATCGGTCACCTTTTTTAAGGTAGCATCTAAGATCACAAGGTTAGGCAGCTCCAGGCTTTTAGATAGCCATTCAACAGAAACCAATGGTTTAGGTAAGACATTCATAAAATACTATTAAATCGAATCTAACTAGGCTTCGTCTACTACTCGTCTAAGATCAGTTTTGCGTCTAAAAGCAGCACTGCGTTCTAATACTTTGCTTTCTAAAAAGTCTATAACTTTTTCTTGAAGTCTCACTTTATAAACCTTGTTTATATAGGTAATTCCACCTGGGCTCATAACATTAACTTCAACCAATTTACCTCCAATAACATCTATGCCTACAAAATAGAGCCCGTCTTTTACTAGTTTAGGTCCTATCTTTTTACACAATAACTTTTCTTGTACCGTCAATTTATGTTTTGCAACTCTACCACCAGCCGAAACATTAGAACGATGGTCTTTGTCTCCAGGGATACGTCTCATAGCCCCAATTGGCACACCATTCAAAATTAAAACACGTACATCTCCTTGATCTGCACCTTCGATATATTCTTGTAAAATCACATAATCTGAACCGCCTTCGCTCTTACTAATATAAAAATCTAACAAAGAATTAATATTACCCATTGCTGCCTTTTCTATAAGGATTACTCCAGAACCTCCAAAACCATTTAGTGGTTTTAAGATCATTTTATCTGAAGTGGATTCTTCAATCATTTTAATCAAATAATCTTTATTTTTCGAAACATGAGTAACAGGAATAATTTCATTATCAGGATCTTCAAAAACTGCTGTATAGACTTTATTATTTGCTTCTCGCATTCCCTGTACAGAATTTACTATAAAAACATCATCTTTTACAGAATCTAAAAAATTTAACATTAAAGGGTCTAACGGCGGCTCAGCTCTCATAAAAATTACATCAAATCCTGCCAAAGGCAACATTTCTTCTCTGATACTGGCATTTTTATGAAATGATTTTAATGTGTTCGGTACTTTATCCATTCTATTAATAATAGTAACGAAAGCACAGGTTACACTATTTCTTATTGTTAAATTTGCTGGAGCGCATAAAGCTACACCATGTCCTCTTTTTACACATTCATGAATCAATGCTAACGAGGTATCATTTTCCGGAGATTCTATACTCTCCCACGGATACATTAAAAAACAAATATTCATCTGGTTAATTTTATTTTACTGCTTCATAATTATCATCCCAATCCTTTACATGAGGTTCACCTAATTTATCAATAGATTTTGCCACAACCATAGATACTGTTGCATCGCCAGTAACATTCACCACTGTTCTACACATATCTAAAGGCCTATCTACTGCAAAAATTAAAGCTAAGCCAGCTTCAGGAATTCCAGCATAACCTAATACTCCTACTAGCATTACCATACCAGCTCCTGGCACTGCTGCGCTACCAATAGAGGCTAAGGTAGCAGTAGCAATAATACCTAATTGCGTTCCTAAAGTCAAATCCATGCCGAATGCTTGAGCAATAAATACAGCAGCAACAGCTTGATACAAACTAGTACCATCCATATTAATAGTAGCGCCAATTGGTAATACAAAACTTGATACTTCTTCTTCAACTCCTAAATGTTCTGTCACTCTCTCCATAGTTACTGGTAATGTAGCAGCACTCGAACTGGTTGAAAAGCCTAATAATTGAGCTGGTGATATTCCGTTCATGAAAAATTTAGGTGACTTTTTCGTGTAGGTAGTGACTATAATATTATAGATTACTATCATAACCAATAAACCTAAAACTACCGTAATGGCATACCATCCTAATGCTTTAAATAAATCGACACTTGGTGATTCTACCACTAAAGCGGCTAATAAGGCAAATACTCCATAAGGAGCTGCTAGCATTATTAAGTCAACCATTTTGAGAATGACTTCATTAAAACCATCAAAAAATTGCTTGACTACTTTTCCTTTCTCTTCAGGAATCAATATCAATCCTATACCAAAAAACACAGCAAAAAATATGACTTGCAACATATTTCGATTACTAGTTGATGCAGCAAAAATATTTTCGGGCACTAAGTCTTCTAGTGCTTGCAGTGGTCCACTTTCCTTCTGTTGTTTTGCCGTTTCTTTGTACTTAACTGTATTACCACTATAATTCTCCACCATTTCTATTCTAGTAGTTTCTGTAATAGAATTTCCTGGTTTTATTAAATTTACTAGAAGAAGCCCAGTAGAAACTGCAATAACCGTAGTAACCAAGTAAATTGCAATAGTGCGACCTCCCATTTTAGATAGCTTAGAAATATCGCGTAAGTCTGAAACTCCTTTTATTAAAGCAGCTAAAATGAGTGGTATTGCTATTAATTTTAATGAATTAATAAATATTTTACCAAATGGCTTTATCCAATCTTGTACTATTTCTCTTCCTCCGCTAAAGTTGGTCATAATAAGGCCAACCACAACGCCCAAGGCCATTCCTAAAAGTATTTGCCAATGCAGTGCTAGTTTTTTCATTTAAGTTAGTTTAATTAGAGTAGAAAGGTAAAAAATTAATCACAAAGAAAAAATTAACGTTTTAGTAATATTGACTAATAAAATTTGGCATCATTATTTCTATCTAATGTTTAACAATAAATCGTATATTGTAACTTTAATTTATTAATCACAAAACAAACAAAAATGGAAGGAATTTTAGATCTTCTAGGTAGTGACCTAGGAAAGACAATTATATCTGGTGTTGCTGGTTCTACTGGTCAAGACACTAATAAAACGAGTAGCGTTTTAACGATGGCACTGCCTGTTTTAATGAAAGCAATGCAACGCAATGCATCTAGCTCTCAAGGAGCTGAAGGCTTAATGGGTGCATTAAAGAATAAACATGATGGAAGCATCTTAGATAATTTAGGTGACCTTTTTAGAGGTGGTGTAGAACCAGAAGTAACAAATGATGGTAGTAAAATCTTAGGTCATATTTTAGGAAATAGACAAAGAGGTGTTGAACAAGTTATTGGCCAAAAAGCAGGTCTTGATGCTGGTTCAGTAGCGAATATCTTAAAAGTCGCTGCTCCAATACTAATGGGTGTTTTAGGTAAGCAGACGCGTCAACAAAATGTTAGACAACCTTCTGATCTTGGTGGTTTACTAGGCGGTTTGTTAGGCGGAAATTCAACGCAAAAACAACAAAGTTTCTTAGAAAAAATACTTGATGCTGATGGAGATGGTAGTGTAATAGATGATGTTGCAGGAATGGTTCTTGGTGGAGGAAGTCAAAAGAAAAGTAGTGGCTTAGGTGGTGTGCTAGAAGGATTGTTTGGAAAGAAATAACATAACAATTATATAAAGATAAAAAAGGTTGAGCTAAGCTCAACCTTTTTTATTTGTTTCTTTTTTAGGATGAAATCAAGTTGTACTTTTGTTGCTGAATTTTAGGTATGGAAAAACTAAAAGAGCGTTGGGGTATAGAAAATAATTGGGCTATAGTAGCTATACTATTAGTTTTTGCTATAAATGGATCTTTTGCTGCTTGGGTAGCTAAGCCAGTTACCGAATTCTTCGGTATTTCTAAAGAAGCATTTTCGCCTTGGATATATTATACCATTCGTTTTTTACTAATCTTTCCAATTTATCAGATAACCTTACCTATTGTAGGTTGGTTATTTGGGCAATTTAAATTCTTCTGGAATTTTGAAAAAAAATTCCTAACCCGATTAGGGTTAGGAATTTTATTTAAGAAATAATTTTTTAAACCTGAGCCTCTACTTCTACTATTGTTTCCTTTTTACTTTCGAAAACATAAGTATACAACCACATTAATGTAAACGTTGGTATTATATCTAAAAATGGCATTGCTTCTTCAATAAAAGTAATTGCAGCAGCAATTTTTCCTTTTCTACCTTCGTAAAGCTTTGTCATAAAGTAGGCAGAAAGTGGCGCCCAAACTATATCTAAAAACGGAAATGCAAAAGATGCATAACCAAAAGCATCTAGCACAAGACCAATGGCTAATTTTTTGTATTTGTTATCTGTCATAATTGTTTTTGATTAATATTAATTCTATTGCAATAAAAGTGCCATATTTATGACAAGTCAGAACTAATTAGTTTTAAGAACTCTGTACGTGTCTCCATATTCTTAAATGCACCCCTAAAAGCTGAAGTTGTAGTCACAGAATTTTGCTTTTGTACACCGCGCATCATCATGCACATATGCGATGCTTCTATTACTACCGCTACACCTTGAGGCTCTAACACATTGTTTATTGCATTTACAATTTGATCTGTTAATCGCTCTTGCACTTGTAGTCTCCTCGAATAAATATCAACTACACGCGGTATTTTACTCAACCCTACTATTCTACCATTCGGTATATAAGCTATATGTGCTTTACCAAAAAATGGCAATATATGATGTTCACATAAAGAATATAGTTCAATATCTTTCACAATTACCATTTCAGAATAGTCCTCATCAAACAAAGCAGATTTCAATATCTCTTCAGCATCCATTTCATAGCCAGATGTTAAATATTGCATAGCCTTAGATGCTCTTTCTGGTGTTTTTAATAATCCATCACGAGAAACATCCTCTCCAATACTATCTATAATAGATTCATATTTTTCTTTTATATCGTCGGTCACTTCTATATTATATTCTTCAAACTTTCTGTAAGGCATGTTTTTAATTTAAAAATTAAAGATATAAAAAAGAAGGTTTGCCAAAAAATGAATTTCGACAAACCTTCAAAACCAAAAATCAACCAAATTTTATTGCTTTTTGAGCTTAGCTTTATATTTCTTTACGAACTTTTCTAATTTAGGATTTATCACAGCGCGACAATATCCTTGATTCTTGTTATTATTATAATAATCTTGATGATAATTTTCTGCTACAGAATAATTGTTAATTGGAGTTATTTCTGTAACTATTTTATCATCAAATACATTTTCTTTTTCTAAATCGGCTATCATCTTCTCAGCTTCAGCTTTTTGCTCATCATTATGATAGAAAATAGCCGACCTATATTGTGTGCCTACATCGGCTCCTTGCCTATTTAATGTTGTTGGGTCGTGCGTATTAAAAAATACATCTAATAGCTCACGATAACTTATAATCTTAGGGTCATAACTCAATCTAATTACTTCAGCATGACCAGTATTACCAGTACAAACTTCTTTGTATGATGGGTTTTTTACCTTGCCTCCAGCATACCCAGATTCTACTTTATAAACTCCTTCTAACTGCTCGAAAATGGCTTCGGTACACCAAAAACATCCGTTACCAAAAGTTGCCAATTCTAATCCTTCTTTAGCGATATTATTCATTGATATTTTAGAATTTCTAGTTGTTTCTCTAGCCGATAAATTACACGATAAAAAGCCTAAAATAAAAATGAAAACAATACTTTTTTTTATCACTTATTTTCTCTTTTACTTATAAGACGGCAAATTGACTTTTTAATTACACAATTAAGAAAAGTTTAACATTAATTTCTCGGGATAAGCTTTCGCGGAAATTGGATCAAGCTTTCGGCTCCATTTTTACCTACTGCTGCTACACCAAATAAATAGTTATCAATAACTATATTTTTTAATGTGTAATCGGTTGTTTTACCTACAAATCTGCTGTATTGCCACTGAGGTGAAGTAGTATCTCGCCAATATACTTTGTAGCCTATTAAATTATCGTCATCCACCGCTTCCCATTTCAATCTAGTTGAAGGCTGAACTGCACCACCAATTTGTACATTTTTAGGCTCAGCTGGTGCTGATGCTAATGATGCTAATGTTAATGCATTAACGGTTGTTAATTTAGCTGCGTAATCAAAGTTTACAGATTCTATTACATCACCATATTTAATTCCGTTTTCTGTTCTTATATCTTGATGCTGCTCGTTATAGTTTTCATGTGTTTCCATAATACGAACGCCAGTAAAGCCTTCATCATTAAATGGTCTATGATGTCCTCCTCTACCAAAACGATCTAAACGATAGATCATAATAGCATCTAGATTTGTCATATAATCATCTGTTAATTTATCAATATACCTTGCCAATTGTCTTGAAGGGCCATCAATTTCACCGCCATAATAACGCATACCTCGCTTTTCTCTGTCAGACATTTCCATTGAAATAGCTTCAGAAAAAACCCTGAAGGTACTATTGTCAACCACGCCATCAATTCCTTTAATATTTCCTATCATATCGTTATTTAATACTCCAACAATATCCCAACCTTTTTCTTTAGCAACTTTAGCCATATGTTGACCTCCATACAAACCTTGTTCTTCACCAGACAATCCAACATAAATAATTGAAACAGGAAACTTATATTTACTCAAGACACGTGCAGCTTCAATAGTGCCTGCCATACCAGATGCGTTATCATTTGCTCCAGGCGAATCTGATGTATAATTATTAGGATCTGATACTCTAGAATCTATATCACCAGACATAATTACATATCGATTCGGGTATTTAGCACCTCGCTGAATAGCAAGTACATTAACAACCTCAACATCTTTTACTATTCTGCGATCATTCTTTGGTACTAGATTACGTTGATAACTAACTTCTAAGCAATTATTGCAAGCTTTTGAAATATTATCAAATTCAGATTTTATCCATCGGCGAGCAGCGCCAATTCCTCTAGTTTGAGAAATGGTATCAGACAAAGTATGACGTGTGCCAAAATTTGCTAATTTTCTAATATCCTTCTCAATACGTTCGGCAGAAGGTTCAGTAGCTATTTCTGATAATATCTTAGAAACATCACTTTGAGAAAAAGAAATAAGTGAAACAAGTAGTATTAAAACGGTTAGTATAAATCTCATTGTATAAAAGTTTAATTAGTTAACGTTCAGTAAAATTACTATTATTTAATAGAATAATTATCTTAGACGTGTTAAACAACAATTCATTATGAAAAAAGTTCTACTAATTGCTCTTTTAATTTCGATTACTGGTTTTGCGCAAGATGATGACCAACCCAAATTTTGGGATCATGTTCGATTTGGTGGTGGTTTTGGCTTAGCTTTCGGCTCTAATCAAACAACCATTGCTATTTCACCTAGTGCAATTTATGAGTTTAATGATCAATTTGCTGTAGGCCCAACTCTAAGTTATCTCTACAATAAAAACTTTGATTTGAAGTCAAATGTATTTGGAATTGGAGCTGTTACTCTATACAATCCTTTAGAATTTTTGCAATTATCAGCCGAATTTGAGCATCTTTTTGTTAACCAAAAACTAGTAGGTTTTGATGATATGAATATCGATATTCCTACTCTTTATTTAGGTATTGCTTATAGAACAGGATGGGCAGCTTTTGGTATTAGATATGATGTGCTATATGATGATGAAAAAAGTGTATTTGCTTCTGCCTGGTCACCTATTATTAGAGTATATTTTTAACAAATTACTTTATTGAAAGAAGTGAAGAAATCTTGAATTAATAGATTCTTCTTTTTCACTCAGAGTGACATTACTATTTGAAATGTAATTTCATGCCTTCATGTGAAGCTTTAAAGCCTAGTCTTTCATAAAACTTTAGTACTTCTGGGCGTTTTTTATCTGTAGTTAATTGAATAAGGTGAGCTCCTTCTTCTTTTGCTTTGTTTATTGCCCATTTAAATAGCTCTTCTCCTAATCCTTTTCCTCTTTGATCTTCTCTTACTCTAACTGCTTCTATCTGTGCACGTATGCCTCCTTGATAGGTTAAGTATTGAATAAAACTTAATTGTAACGTACCTGTAATTTCCTTTTTGTCGTTTTCAACTACAATTAATCTTTGATTACTATCCTTATTAATATTTTCAAAAGCTAAATGATATTTTTCTGGTAATGGTGTTTTATAATCTTCTCGAAGTTTTCCTAGTTTATCATTAGCTATCATAGCAACAATATGAGGAACATCTTTTTTAGTTGCTTCTCTAAAAATCATTTAATAAAGATTTTTCAGTTCTACTATTAGTTTTTCCATCATAATATCAGTAAAGTCTAAGTGTGTTGTTATACGAAGTTTGCCTTCACCCATACCTACAATTAAAATACCTTTATCCTTTAATTTCTGAACAAATTCTTGTTCGTCTATAGCATCTTTAATATTAAAAATAATAATGTTAGTTTCAACAGGTTCTACTTTTTTGATGTATGACTGAGCTTCTAAAACATTAGCAATCTGTTTTGCTTTTTTATGATCTTCGACTAAACGTTCTATATGATTGTCTAGAGCATAAATTCCAGCTGCAGCTAAGTAGCCCACTTGACGCATACCTCCTCCTAATCGTTTACGAATACGCAATGCTTCTTTAATATGATCTTTACTACCTAATAAAATAGAGCCTACTGGGCAACCTAATCCTTTTGATAAACAAATGGAGATAGTGTCAAATAACTCACCATATTGTTTTGGTGATTCATTTTTAGCTACCAATGCATTAAATAAACGGGCGCCATCTAGGTGATAACCTAAATCATTTGCATCACATACTTTTCTTATTTTTTTCAGTTCCTCAAAATCCCAACAAGCACCTCCACCCTTGTTGGTAGTGTTCTCAACTGTGACTAATGAGGTAAATGCTTCATAAATATGATCTTTATTTTTTACATGAGCTTCAACTTGAGCTGCATTAAACATACCTCTTTGACCATCAATCAAATTACATGCAACTCCAGAATTTGCTGCTGGTCCACCACTTTCATAATTATATACATGTGCCCATTTATCACAAATAAGTTCATCGCCAGGCTTTGTATGTAACTTAATGGCAGTTTGATTTGCCATCGTGCCAGAAGGAAAAAACAACGCAGATTCCATTCCAAACATTTGGGAAGCTTTTTCTTGTAAGGCATTAACAGTGGGGTCTGCACTAAATACATCATCACCTACTTCTGCTTGCATCATAGCATCTAGCATACCTTTAGTAGGTTTGGTTACAGTATCGCTTATTAAATTTATAATCATGTTTAATGAAAGTTATTCCATTCCTATAGGCGAACCATCAGGGATTTTAGGTGCTTCTGTTTTTTTATATTTTGTTGGGTTTTTTATAAAAGATTCTATATTCTTAACCATAGCCTCATCGTATATATTCTGTAGACCGATTGACTTTTTAGACCCCAAATAGTTTTTTATACTATTTAACTTATTCATAACAATGGCATTTACCTGCTTGTAAGAATTTTGATTAGCTGCTAAATAGAACAATTGATTTAACACTTCTTGATTTACAACATTCTGTAAATTTTGCAAGTACAAATCTTTATGATTCTTTTTAAAAGATGCCTTTACTGTTGCATCTATAACTTCATCTAAACCTAATTGACTATTATCTAAACTTTTATGCTGTACTAATCTTGAAGCTCTTTGTGGATGAAATAAAAGTTCAAGCGTTAATTGTGATGCAGTTTCAACAGCTCCATAAGCATCAAAACCAACTCCATTTTTACTTTTAAATGACTCTCTACTTCTACTATAACCTATCGCCCTTGGTGGAAATAAATCTAGTTTAGATTTTGGAATGGCAATCTCATTTGCATCAATGGTTTTTAACAATGTGCTTAAAGCTTTACGCTCTGTTGCTCCATCTACTCTTTTTACTGGCGTTTGATCACCTCCTTTTACGGCATAACTATAATCTAGGCCTCCAATTAATTTTACTACCGCTTCTGTTTGATATCTATGGAAGAAATATAAAGGCACAAAAACATCTTCTAATACTGAATAAGGCTCGTCTATTTTGATATTATTAATTGAAAATTTTTCAATTGCTGCTTTACGTATATTTAAAACATTATTTAATTCTTCAGTAATATCGGAACCATTATCCCATAAATGTGCATGAGCATTAGCACCTCCTCTAGGGCGTGCGTCTTGATCAGAAATATAGCGTAATCCACTAGCAAAAGCATCATCTAATATCTTTTGCAAGCCAGTATCTTCATTATCTACAAAATCTTGATATGAATAAGCTACGGTTACTTTATCCCATTCACCGATACCAACAGCATAAGCATCCGAAAAGTCAATCTTACCGTCTTTTATTGAGAATTTAGGATGCGGATAATCCATTACTGATGCTCTATTATTAGTACTAGCTGCAAAATTATGTGCAAAACCTATTGTATGACCAACTTCGTGTGCAGACAACTGGCGAATTCTAGCTAAAGCCATTTCTAAAGCGAATTTATCATCAGTTGAACCATTGGCATACGGAGCTTGTAATGCTTGTGCAATCATAAAATCTTGACGGATTCGTAATGAGCCTAAGCTTACATGTCCTTTAATGATCTCACCTGTTCTGGGATCTGAAATACTACCACCATAACTCCATCCTCTAGTTGAACGATGTACCCACTGTATCATATTATATCTTAAGTCTAATGGGTCAGCTCCAGGAGGTAACATCTTCACCTGAAAAGCATCTTTGTAACCAGCAGCTTCAAAAGCCTGATTCCACCAGCGAGCACCATCTAACAAAGCAGATCGTACCGGCTCTGGTGTGCCCGTATCTAAATAGTAAATAATAGGTTTTTTGGCTTCGCTAACTGCAGCAGATGGGTCTTTTTTCTCTAATCTATGACGATAGATAAAACGTTTGGTAATTGATTCGTTTACAGGTGTAGCGTAATCTAAATAAGACATTGGGTAACTACCCGAACGTGCATCATATACTCTAGGTTTATAATTATCATCAGGTAACTCAACAAAAGAATGATGTTGATGTGAAGTTACTGCCGTAGCGTCTGGTGTAACGCTACGAATATTATATCCTTTTGGTTTCCCTGTAAAGGTTAACATCACATCAAATTCTACATTTTTTGGGAAAGCCTTCGTACGATCTAAATTAAACGCACTTCTCGTTTTATCGAGCTTATAGCTGCCTTGCTTATTATTTTCTAAACGATTGGTAACACCATGCGCGTCTCGCATTAAAAAATCTGTGGCATCAACTAAATACTTTCCTTTATGTTGCTGATCTATTTTAAACCCCCACAACACAGATTTGGCAAAAGCCTCTTCTATAGAGCGTCTTTCTTCATTATTATCTGTTAAAGCTCTATAACGTTGGTTAGGTTGAATAAGTAGTAATTTATTCCCTGCTTTTTGAAATTTCACTACTACTCCATCTCCTAATTGCCCTCTATCTAAACCGATATCATTAGAACCTAATCCTTCTGACAGTGAATGCACATATAAAAATTCGGCATCAACTTTATCAACTACCAGAAAAATTTTATCAGAGCTTTCATCATAATAAAAGTTAAAATAGCCTTTGTAGTTGGTTATATTCTTATCATTATCAAAGAATTGGGCAAAAGAAAAATTAAAAGATAAAAAAAGTAAAATGGTAAAAGTTAGTTGTTTCATTGTAGAAAATTTATCGTAAAACTTGATAGCAAAAATGCCTTGCTATTTAGCAATGCTAATGTAATGAGAAATCTATAAACTTAATAGTTAGCAAGTTTTTTGTTGCGCACTAAAAGTTTATTTTTGCTGACAACTATGATTACACAAGAACAGATAAAAGATATTAATGAGCGAGTTGAAAAGCTAAAAGGATATCTAAATATAGATCAGAAGCTTATTGAGATTTCTAATGAAGAGGAAAAATCTGCTGATCCTAACTTTTGGAATGACCCTAAGGAAGCTGAAAAATTGATGCGTTCGCTTCGGTTTAAGAAAAAATGGGTTGAAGATTACAACACTGCGAAGACAGATGGAGAAGAATTATCAATATTATATGATTTCTATAAGGGTGGTGAAGCTACTGAAGAAGAGATCATGGAAGTATATCATAAAACCAGTTCTTTTTTAGAAGAAATGGAGTTTAAAAATATGCTTTCTGAAGAAGGTGATGATCTAAATGCTGTGCTACAAATTACTGCTGGTGCTGGAGGTACAGAAAGCTGTGATTGGGCATCTATGCTAATGCGCATGTATATGATGTGGGGAGAAAAGCATGGAATGAAGATTAAAGAATTAAACTACCAAGAAGGTGATGTAGCTGGCATAAAAACTGTGTCTTTACAGTTTGATGGTGACTATGCATTTGGATGGTTAAAAGGCGAAAACGGCGTGCATAGATTAGTACGTATTTC
The DNA here is from genome assembly GCF_057837205.1 of Maritimimonas rapanae. Classification (NCBI taxonomy): domain Bacteria; kingdom Pseudomonadati; phylum Bacteroidota; class Flavobacteriia; order Flavobacteriales; family Flavobacteriaceae; genus Maritimimonas; species Maritimimonas rapanae. Next base: position 1,453,421 of record NZ_JBYQFI010000001.1, read on the forward strand.
ACCCTTTGATAGTAATGCAAAACGACATACATCTTTTGCTTCGGTATATGTATATCCAGTTGCTGACGACACAATCGAAATAGATATAAATCCTGCTGATATTGAGATTACTACAGCACGTTCTAGCGGTGCTGGCGGGCAAAATGTAAATAAAGTTGAAACAAAGGTACAACTAACGCATAAACCAACTGGAATTCAGATTTCGTGTTCTAATTCACGTTCACAGCACGATAATAGAGCTACTGCTTTGCAGATGTTAAAGTCGCAACTCTATCAAATTGAATTAGAAAAGCGTCAGGAAGCCAGAGCTGATATTGAAGCTAATAAAATGAAAAACGAATGGGGAAGCCAGATTCGTAACTATGTGATGCACCCTTATAAATTGGTTAAAGATGTGCGTACCGCAGAAGAAACTGGTAATGTAGACGCGGTTATGGATGGCGATATAGATGCGTTTTTAAAAGCTTTTTTAATGGTAAATGGGCAGAAAAATTAATTAGAATGGAATTCATAACGAATTACTGGTCACAATTAACAGTTCTAATTGGATTATTAGGCTATATTTTAAAGACCATTTTAGATTATAGATTAAAAGATAAAGAGCAAAAAAGAAAATTTTTTTATGAATTAAAAGCAAACAAAATAATTGATCTTTACTCAAAAATTGTTGAAGTCCAAATGATTATTGAAGAAGAGTTGGAGGTGTAGGACAAGATTTTGAGAAGAATATTTACAAAAAAAGAATAGCATTAGATAAATACTATTGGGAAAGTCGTTTCTATTTCAAAAAAGACACTCAGGAAACTTTTGAGTATTTTCTAAAGTGCTTGCCTTTCTTTGAAAATGAAGAAATGCTGAAAGAAGATCCAGAAATTGAAACTAGATTTAATTACTTTGTAAATTTATTACTTAAAGATTTTAAAAAAGAGATTCTTTAAAGCATGCCAAAAATCAACACAATCATATATGACCTAGGTGGTGTTCTTATTGATTGGAATCCAAAATATGTTTATCGTCAAGTTTTTAATGGTGATGAAACTAAAGTAAATTGGTTTTTAAACAACATATGCACACTTGCATGGAATGAAGAGCATGATGCGGGCCGACTAATTGAAGATGGCAATAAAGTATTGATAGAGCAATATCCTGAACATGAAGCTCTAATTAGAACCTATTATGAACGTTGGCATGAAATGCTAGGCGGTCCTATAAAAGAAGGTGTTGAACTATTTAAAAAATTAAAAGAAAGGAATAACTATAACCTATATGCTTTAACCAATTGGAGTGCAGAAACATTTCCTCTTGCTTTAGAGCGTTATGAATTTTTACAATGGTTTAAAGGTATTGTAGTATCAGGTACAGAAAAAACCAGAAAACCTTTTAAAGATATTTATGAGATCATTTTAGATCGTTATAACTTAACTGCCGCAAATTGTGTTTTTATAGATGATAATTTGAAAAATGTAGAGGCAGCCAGAGCACTTGGTATATACGCAATTCAATTTAAGAACAGTCAGCAACTAACGAATGAACTGAATCATTTGGAGGTTTATTTTTAGAGATTTCTCACATTCGTTCGAAATGACACTCGCATTTAATTTGTCATTTCGAAATGAGAAACAAAGTTTTGATTGAGAAATCTAAATAACTTGATCATTTAAAACTCCCATTTAGGGTTAAAGTCTTAATTAACTTATCCTTTTTCTCCCTTCTCCATTTTTTAATTTCCTTTTCTCTAAGAATAGCTTGATTTGCATCTTCAAAGCCTTCATAATAAATTAAGTAGTAGCAATTATATTTGCCGGCAAATGATTTCCTAAGGTTTTTACTATCAAAGTAATGTTGAGATAATCGTTTTTGAATATCGTTAGTTACACCAATATAAAGTGTGGTTTTATTCTCATTTGTTGTGATATAAACGAAGTAACAATGAAGCATATACTAATGTAAAGATTTCTCGTTATGTACTTCGCACATTCTATCTAAATGACTAAGGATATCAGAATGTCATTTCGAAATGAGAAACGAAGTTTCGATTGAGAAATCTATTCTCAGCCTTAGACTTCTCGCATTCACTCAAACTAACAGTATTAATTTTTCATTTCTTTGTCATTCCGCGCTAGATGCGGAATCCATTATAATTAGATTCTGAATCAAGTTCAGGATGACAAAATCATAATCTATTTTTCAGAATTTTCTAACTCACTTTTAAGAATTCCATATTTAATTTTTAATTTTCTCACCACACCCCAAGCTCTTGCCTTTTTTATATCCTTGCCCATATAAATATCTATTTGGTTTTGCTTACGACGGTGCATCTTGTCTTTTACCAAATAAATACTTTCTAATCCTTCAATTTTGACCGGAGTATTATGTTTTAATCCTAATCGTATCAAATCACGTGAAACTGCTATACATTTCATTCCGGGTTTTAAGGTGTCACCCCAAGCCGCAATGCTTGGATTACCAGAAGTTTGTGCCGGAGTTGAGTTATATGCGGTCGCTTTAACTTCTAGTTCTTTCCAGACATATGGATCTTCCTTTTTACAAGAAAAGAGAAGGATTAACACTAAAAAAATGGAAGTTCTCATTAGTTCAAATCTACCAATTTAAACTTAAATCTATCGTTTGTTGTTTTTTGGGCTAGTCTATTAATAGCGTCATCTGTTAATTGAAATACTCTCGGATAACCCCCAGTAACACCACAATCACGCATCAAAACAATTAATGTACCCGAAGGAGTTAATTGTACCGTACCGGGAAACACAGCAGAAGTTAATATAGAATCAATAGTATTTTGTAATACTTCGTTGAGCTTGTAACCCATTCTACTATTATCTTTTGAAATGCTAAATTCTGTAGCTTCTAGAAAATTCTTTTGGGCTTCATTTAATAGTTCATATTCTGGCCCTTTATAAACCTCTATAGACTTGGTTTCAAAATGTGCTTTATTAATCTTAATTGAAGCAAATGATTGACTATCAATATTTTTAACTTCATTATATAAAATTTCATCATCTTTTTTTAAAAGATATTTTTTAGTGATTTCCTTAAAAAAACTTCTACTACCCAACACATTCTTATTTAAAAATCCTCCTTTTACAGCCAAATATGCTCTTACACCATAATTGGGGTTTCTAAACTTTATAATACTATCTGCTTCTACTTTAACAGGATGGTTACATAAGATTGGATTACCATTTAAATTACAATTTAAATCGGCACCAGTAACACAAATAATGGTATCTTTTAAGAATTGAAATGAACTAGCTCCATAAGTAATTTCTAAAACAGCATCATTCTTATCATTACCTAACATAAGATTAGCAATCTTTGCTGAATAATGATCCATTACACCAGAAATAGATACACCACTATCAGCATAACCAATTCTTCCTAAATCTTGAATTGAACAATACACACCCTGTTTTAGTACTTTAAGCATTTAACGCCTCACTTTCTATTTTATAACGCTTATAGGCTACCATATTAGCAATTTCTTGATGTTCATTCTTTGTAACAGGGAAAAACTGAATTCTATCACCAGCTTTTGCAAAACAAGGTTGTTCATTTTTTCGATCGAAAAATTCAATAGGTGAATTTCCAATAATATTCCAACCGCCAGAACTTTGCTGAGGGTAAATTCCTGTTTGTTCTCCACCAATACCAACTGCACCTTTTTCAACCAATAATCTAGGATTACTTTTTCTAGAAAAATGTAGCCTTTTATCTAGCCCTCCGAGGTATAAAAAACCAGGCAAAAAACCGATAAAAAAAACCGTGTAATTTTGGTTACAGTGTCGAGTAATTATTTTTCTTTTAGCGAGCTTTTTTTTTGTTGAAATCTCACCCAAGTCGATACCGAAAATTTCATCATAACAAACAGGTATTTTCCACAATTTAGATTTTATATTTTTTTGTGTATATTGCTCATCATATAACCTTTTTAGAGGTAAAATCTTATTATAAATATTATCTATAGTGATATCGTAAATAATTGTTAACGAGTTATATGTGTTAATTATTTCAACTATTTCTTTAATGTTATTTTTTAAAATGTGATTTTTAAAATTTAGGATGTCCTGAAGAATATTTTCATCAATTTTTGGTGGCCACTCTATTAAAATTGCACGATTCCCGAAGGGTTTATATGTAAGTTTGAATTGGCTCAAATTATATGATTTTCACACCTCTTTTTTTGAGTTCTTTTGATGCGTATTTTAGCAACTCTATTGCACTCGGATTATCACCATGAAAACAAAAAGTTTCGGCCACTAATTTCACTTCTACTCCATCGATCGTTTTTACTTTATTTCTGATAATCATTTTTAACAAATGATCTACTAGTTTTTCCTTATCTATAATAATAGCATTTTCTAATTTTCGAGACACCAAAGTTAAATCTGTATTATAATTTCTGTCAGCAAAAGCCTCAACTATAATTTTAATTCCTGCTTTTTCTGCTATTTTTTGAATTACAGATTTATAAGGAACATATAAAAAGGCAGCTTTAGCAGTATTTTTTACTGCTCTTATAACAACCTCTGCATGTGTGGAGTTAATTGCAATAAGATTGTATAAAGCTCCATGTGGCTTTACATGATTTAACTGGATTCTCCTCTCCTTACACACATCAACCACTAGCTGAATTTGCTCTTCTAAACTTTGTTGCAGTTCATTTAAAGGCATCTCTAATCGCAATCTACCAAAGTTAGCTTTATCAGGAAATGATGGGTGTGCGCCAATTTTCACATCATGCTCTATTGCTAAATCAACTACTTTACGAACAGTCCTTTTGCTACCTGCATGTCCTCCACAGGCTATTGAACAAGAAGAAATATAGGGCATAAGTTCAGCTTCATTATTTAAGCCCTCGCCCACATCGCAATTAATATCTATAATCTGCATTAGAACAAATTGAATACTTTAAAGATACTTTTTAATCCTAAAAAAATGGCAATGCCTAAAATGATAAAACCAACAATATTTTGTCTTAAATTGTTTTTATGCTTTCCTAAAACAGATTCTTTATTCATGACCCATAATAAGAATCCTGCAATAACTGGCAATAAAATACCATTAGCTACTTGTGCAAATTTGATGACCTCTATAGATTTAAATCCTGTAGAAGAAAATAAAACTCCTAGAATTAAGATTGTCATCCATACTGCTCGAAACTTTTTAGATTTTAAATTTGAAGTCCAACCTAAACATCCATTTGCTACATAAGCAGCTGCTAAAGGCGCTGTAATTGCACTGGTAATACCAGCAGCAAATAATCCTATTGCTAAAAAGTACTTAGCAAAGCTTCCAAATAAAGGCTCTAATCCTTTAGCTAGATCAGCAGCATTAGTTACTTCTGTAGCTTGTATAGCTGTAGCTGAGATAATTATTGACATGGAAACTATCCCGCCAAGGATAATAGCTACAATAGTATCTTTACGCGCAAAATGTAAATCTTCTTCTGTTTTCCATTTCTCTTTTACCAAGGATGCATGCAGAAATAAATTGTAAGGAACTACTGTAGTACCAATTAGCGCTATAATGGTTAAAATACTCTCTTGAGGAAAAGACGGAACAAATAACCCTTTAAGAATTTCAGACACATCTGGCTTCGTTAAAACGGCTGTAATCAAAAAAGCTATACTCATTAAAATTACTAAAAAAACCATCGTTTTTTCGAGCAACTTATAATTACCTATATAAAGTAAGATAAAGGCGATTATACCTATTAGAATACTGATATAATTTATTGAAAACACACCTAACTCTAATATATTATGCCCAAAAATAGTTTCGAGTCCGAGTACACCACCACTTATGTTACCTGCCTCATAAGCTGCATTACCAATAACAATAGCTGAAAGAATTAGTAAAATTGAAAAGCCTTTTAAAAGTGGGTGCTTAATTTCTGATCTGATGATTTCTGAAAGTCCTTTTTGGGAAATGATACCTAACCTTGCAGACATTTCTTGAAGTACTATGGTTGCAATAATTGATAATACCATTGCCCAAAGCAATGCATAACCAAAGTTTACTCCTGCTAACGTACAAACAGTAACTGTGCCAGGACCAATAAATGCTGCAGCAACTAAAGGCCCAGGGCCAATATTTTTAAGGAATTTAAACACAGATTAAAGATACATTAATCTTCACTTCTCGCAACTATTTCAAAACCATACAAAGAAGGTTTTACGAAGTTGTGTTTATCTTTTACTTTTTTTAACTCTAATTTTTCTGAAATTCTAATCAAATAATTTGAAAGCTTGTCTAAAATAGGGTGCTGATCATTAGTGTTTATTTCAATTGTATCACCATTTCGCAATTCAATAATATAGTTATATCTAGGAGTATCTCTAGGGCGTGATGTTTGTTTCCACTTTTCATCAATTGCTAATAGTTGACTTCTATTTAAAATCTTATGGAGTTCAACTCTTTTGTCTCGCTCAAGTTGCCCTTTAAAATTTCCTGTAAATTCTTTAGTGTAAATTCTTCCTTGATAAAACACTTCTCCACCGCGATTAATTTCTAAAGAAAAGGATGGACATGTACCGAAACATGTCGAACCATGGAAGGTGATTTTTTTGTAATCTACATAATCATATTGATTCTCTCTATTATAAAAAGCAAAGCTTTTTCGTTTAAAAAATGGTGAATAATCTAACTTATAATGAATTTCTTGATCTAACTCTAATTTATCATCGATCGGAAAAATAACAAGCTTCTTTTTATCGACATGCTTAATTTTAAATTCCAATTTTTCTTCTTTAAGATCTCCACCACCAACTCTGTATAATTCTTTTAAAGTAAGTTTTTTCTTACCAAAATCGTAATACAATTTGTGTTTCTTGTTAGCTATATTATATATAAGTGTATCTTGTTCAAATCTAAAATAATCCAAATCTTTATTAATCCATTCTATACCAGTAATAAGTACCGAATCTTTTTTTGAAGTCTGACCAAAAACTACTGTAATTAGTAGCAAAGCCAATATATTAATAATCGGTTTCATAAGGAGAGTTATTTGTAAGGGGCAACTAATTTAAGAAATTATAATCAAAAAAGTGTTAAATGTTGATTTGTAAGTTATTAACCTAGCCAGCCTTCGCGATCTAAACTGCGATACTGAATTGCTTCAGAAATATGGTTAGATTCAATATTCTTAGAATTATCTAGATCGGCAATAGTTCTAGCTACTTTTAAAATTCGATCATAAGCTCTAGCTGAAAGATTTAATCGCTCCATTGCAGTTTTAAGTAGTTCTTTAGATTCTACATTTAACTCACAGTACTTTCTAATCTGCTTCACAGACATTTGAGCATTGTAATGTGTATTCTCATTATCTAAAAATCGTTGTGTCTGAATTTCTCTGGCTTTTGTTACTCTTTCTCTTATAGCTTTACTAGATTCACCTTTTTTCTTTTCAGATAATTTTTCAAAAGGAACAGGCTGAACTTCTATATGGATATCAATTCGATCTAATAAAGGACCAGATATTTTACTTAAATAACGTTGCATTTCAGCAGGACTAGAAGTAACATGCCCTTCAGTATCATTAAAATAACCGCTGGGGCTAGGATTCATACTAGCAACTAACATAAACGAAGATGGATAAGTAACTGTAAATTTAGCTCGTGAAATAGTTACTTCGCGGTCTTCTAATGGCTGTCGCATTACTTCTAAGACGGTTCGTTTAAACTCTGGTAGTTCATCTAAAAATAAAACTCCATTATGTGATAAAGATATTTCGCCAGGTTGAGGGTATGCTCCACCACCTACCAATGCAACATCAGAAATTGTATGATGCGGACTACGAAAAGGTCGCTGACTCATCAGTCCCGAATTTTCTTTAATTCTACCAACAACTGAATGAATTTTGGTAGTTTCTAGAGCTTCACTTAATGTCATAGGTGGTAAAATACTCGGCAACCGCTTTGCTAACATGGTTTTACCCGAACCAGGAGGCCCTATTAAAATGATGTTATGACCTCCAGCAGCAGCAATTTCCATACAGCGTTTGATGGATTCTTGCCCTTTAACATCAGAGAAATCAAATTCTGGATTTTCTAAGCTTTCATAAAACTCTTTTCTGGTATCTACTATTGTAGGTTTTAACTCAGAATTTCCTTCAAAAAAATCAATTACTTCCTTTATATTATCAACTCCATAAACATCCAGATCATTTACTATCGCTGCTTCTTTAGCATTTTGTTGCGGAAGAATAAATCCTTTAAAACCTTCTTCTCTAGCTTTTATAGCAATAGGTAAAGCTCCTTTTATTGGTTGCAAACTTCCATCTAACGAAAGTTCACCCATAATCAAATAATCATCAATACCCTTCCCTTTTATTTGTGAAGAAGCTTGCAATATACCAATAGCGATTCCTAAATCATATGCTGAGCCTTCTTTACGTAAATCTGCTGGCGCCATATTTATGGTAATTTTTTTGCCAGGAATCTTATAGCCATTATTCTGAAGTGCAGCTGCAATTCTATAATTACTTTCTTTAATAGCATTATCTGGTAGCCCAACTAAATGGTAGCCTATTCCTTTATCAACATTTACCTCTACTGTAATAGTTGTTGCTTCAACTCCAAATACAGCACTACCATAAACTTTTACAAGCATTTTTTTGATTTTGGTTAAAAATAATAAAATTCAATTTATAGTTTTTAGCTGAATTTTTAATTCCTAAATTTGTGAACCTAGTTAAATTTTATGACGCAAATTTCTACCGAATTTGAAACCAATCTCGCTTTCGCGGAAAAATTAGATGCACAAGATCCCCTTAAAGGATATCGAAATCAATTTCACATACCAAAAGATGCAAATGGAAACGATTGGCTCTATTTTACTGGAAACTCTTTAGGGTTACAACCTAAGATCACTCAACAATATATTCAGCAAGAGTTAGATGACTGGGCTAATTTTGGCGTTGAGGGTCATTTTGAAGCTAAAAATCCTTGGATGCCATATCATGAGTTCTTAACAGAAAGCATGGCAAAAATTGTAGGCGCCAAGCCAATAGAGGTTGTTGTTATGAACACCTTAACAACCAACCTACATCTATTAATGGTTTCATTTTACCAACCAACAAAAAGCAAATACAAAATCGTTATTGAAAGTGACGCTTTCCCATCTGATAGGTATGCTGTAGAGTCGCAATTAAAATTTCATGGTTTTGATCCAAAAGAAGCATTAGTTGAATGGAAACCGAGGACTAATGAAGAATTACTACATCTAGAAGATTTAGAAACTATTTTAGAAGAACAAGGTGATCAGATCGCATTATTACTAATTGGAGGTGTAAATTATTATACTGGACAATATTTTGATCTAAAAAAAATAGCTGAATTGGGCCATGCTAAAGATTGTATAGTAGGTATCGATCTTGCTCACGGAGCAGGAAATATTCAACCTGAATTACATGAAAGTGGAGTAGACTTCGCAGCTTGGTGTACTTATAAATATTTAAACTCAGGACCTGGTAGTTTGGCTGGGTTATTTGTACACGAAAAACATGCTCACAATAAAGAATTACCTCGATTTTCTGGCTGGTGGAATCACAATGCTGAGACACGCTTTAATATGCGTCAACCTTTTGACGTTATGCCTGGTGCCGAGGGTTGGCAATTAAGCAATCCACCAATTTTATCTATGGCAGCAATTAGAGCATCCTTAGATTTATTTAATGAAGTAGGTATGGATGTTTTGCGGGAAAAATCATTGAAATTAACAGGATATTTTGAATTCTTAATCAATCAAATTGATACTGATAGAATTAAAATAATTACACCTACTAATCCAGAAGAGCGAGGTTGTCAGTTATCTATTCAGGTAAAAGATGCTGATAAATCATTACATCAAAAGTTAACAGAAGCCTATATAATTACTGATTGGCGTGAGCCTGATGTGATTCGTTGTGCTCCCGTACCTTTTTATAATTCATTTGCAGATATATACCAAATGGTTGAGCAATTAAAATCTATGCTTTAATGTATATACCTAAGTATTACCATAATGAAAACTTAGCTGAAGTAAAAGACTTCATACAACAAAATAGCTTCGGAATTCTTGTTAGTAATAATAATGGTAAATCGTTAGCAACACATATTCCTTTAGAACTTACAGTAGATAAATCTGGTAAAGATATTCTTCAAGGCCACGTTTCTAAAGGAAATCCTCATTGGAAACATTTTAAAGACAATACAGAAGTTTTATGCATCTTTAATGGTCCTCATAGTTATGTCTCATCTTCTTGGTATGATTTTGAAGAAGTGCCTACATGGAATTATATAGCAGTGCATGTATACGGAACAATTAAAATCATTGAAGGTAAAGCGCTTTATGATTCTTTAAAATACCTTATGGAAAAATATGAGAAATCCTCTAAAAACCCTGTTAAAACAGAAAACCTCTCTAAAAAAACAATGAATCAAATTCGAGGCATTGTTGGTTTCGAAATTAAAATAACCGATATTCAAGCGGCGTATAAATTATCGCAAACCCATAATGATGAAAATCATTCAACTATTATTTCAGAACTTGAAACAAAAGAAAATGCAGGTTCAATAGCAATTGCAGATGAAATGAAAAAACAACGATCTTAATAATGAGTTTAAAAAACGAAAAGATATTAATAATAGGTGCTGGTTTATGCGGATCACTACTCGCTTTACGTTTGGCGCAACGCGGTTATGATGTAGACGTTTATGAAAGCCGTCCAGATTTAAGAACTACAGATATTTCTGCCGGGCGTTCCATTAATTTAGCTTTATCAGATAGAGGTTTTAAAGCATTACGATTAGCAGGAGTTGAAGAGAAAGCACGTGAAATTTGTATTCCTATGATCGGGAGATTAATTCATGATATAGAAGGAAATACATTTCCATCAAATTATTCAGGAAGAAAAGGAGAATATATAAACTCTATTTCAAGAGGTGATCTCAATGGTATGCTTTTAACCGAAGCCGATAAATTCGATAACCTAACTATTCATTTTAATTCTGAATGTACATCGGTTGATTTAGACACCAACACTGCTTTCTTTAAAAATCATAAAACCAAACAAGGCTTTAACATTACTGCTGACGTCATATTTGGCACCGATGGTGCGGGATCTGAACTTCGTAAAAGTTATTATTTAGAGCGAAAATTCTTATTTAGCTATTCTCAGAATTTCTTAACACATGGTTATAAAGAATTAGAAATTCCTGCCTCAGAAGACGGTAAGCATTTAATAAGCAAAGATTATTTACATATTTGGCCTAGAGGTGATTATATGTTAATTGCACTTGCAAACCTTGACGGGAGTTTTACAGTGACTCTCTTTTTAGGGCACGATGAAGGTGAGTATAATTTTAAAGATCTATCCTCTGAAGAAAAAATAAAAGACTTTTTTGAAAAGCAATTTCCAGATGCACTGTCATTGATACCTAATATTGCTCAAGAATTTGCCAATAACCCTACCGGAGCTTTGGGTACTGTTAAATGTTCACCATGGTATTATAAAGGGCAAACATTATTAATGGGTGATGCTGCACATGCGGTTGTTCCTTTTTACGGACAAGGAATGAATGCTTCTTTCGAAGATGTAACTGTTTTAGACAGTTTTATCGAAAAATATGAAGATGATTGGGAAACTATTTTTAAAGAATACCAAAAGGCTCGAAAAGCAGATGCAGATGCTATTGGAGATTTGGCTCAAGAGAATTATTATGAGATGAGAGATCATGTTGCGAATCCTATATTTAAGGAAAAGCGTAAATTAGAAATGATTTTAGAAGAAAATTTTCCTGAAGAATATTTCTCGAAATATTCGATGGTAACTTTTAATGAAGATATTGGTTATCATAAAGCTATGACTAAAGGTAGAGCTCAAGATAAAGCCATATTAAATATGATTGCTGATGACGAAATTGATCTGAGCGATGATCTAAATATATTATTAAAGAAAGTGCAAGAAGAAACAAACGAGCTATTAGAAGAGGATAAAATTGCAGGATTAAAATAACAATGTCATTACGAGGAAGTCAGTCTGAGCTTGTCGAAGACTAACGACAAAGTAATCTCTAAAAAAAACAGATTGCCACAACAAATTAAAAATTTGCTTCGCAATGACGAAATAACAAATTATGAATGATAAAGTAACACCTAGAGGAGCCTACCCACATACCAAACGAGTTGGTGATTTTATATTTGTTTCGGGTACCAGTTCTCGAAGAGCTGATAATACCATTGCGGGAGTATACATTATTGACGAAATGGGTACAAAACGACTAAACATCGAAGTACAAACACGAGAAGTATTGCAAAATATTGAAAAGAATCTTGCAAAAGAAGGTGCTTCATTAAAAGATGTGGTAGATGTAACCTCCTTCTTAGTGAATATGAATGATTTTGCAGGCTATAATAAAGCCTATGCTGAGTTTTTTGATGCTAAAACTGGACCAACAAGAACAACGGTTGCTGTGCACCAATTACCACACCCAGATTTGGTTGTAGAAATTAAAGTAATGGCTTATAAAAAAGCATGAAAATTCAAAACTATATAAACGGTCAATATGTAAATCCAGTTTCAGATGAATGGATTGACAATTATTGTCCGGCCGATGGTGAAATCTATGGGCAAATACCTAACTCATCTAAAGATGATGTAGAGGTAGCCTATATTGCTGCAAAAACTGCTTTCCCTAGTTGGTCTAATACATCTTTAGATGAGCGTAGTAGAATTATGCTTAAAATCTCTGAACTGATCGAAAAAAATCTTGATAGATTAGTCGAAGCAGAAAGCAAAGACAATGGCAAACCTATTTGGTTAGCTAAAGCTGTAGATATACCAAGAGCATCAAGTAATTTTAGATTCTTTGCCAATGCTATTACACAGTTTGCTAGTGAAAGTCATGAAAGTGTTGGGCACGATGCTATAAATTATACACTTCGTCAACCTATTGGTGTTGTAGGCTGTATTTCACCATGGAACCTCCCACTCTATCTCTTTACCTGGAAGATAGCACCAGCAATTGCAGCAGGTAATTGTGTAGTTGCAAAACCAAGTGAGGTGACGCCTATGACAGCTTATTTATTAGGTGAAATTTGCACTGAAGCTGGTTTACCTAACGGTGTTCTGAATATTGTACATGGTTTAGGTGGTTCTACTGGGCAAGCTATTGTTGCACACCCTGATATTAAGGCTATTTCGTTTACAGGCGGAACGGCTACTGGAGCTCATATTGCTAAAGTAGCAGCACCAATGTTCAAAAAATTATCGTTAGAATTGGGTGGTAAAAATCCTAATATCGTTTTTGCCGATTGTGATTATGGAGACATGTTGATAAACACTATAAGATCTTCATTTGGTAATCAAGGGCAAATTTGCTTGTGCGGAAGTAGAATTTTTGTTGAAGAATCTATCTATGAGCAATTCAAAAAAGATTTTGTAGATGTAGTTTCCAAAAATAAAGTTGGTCATCCTGCCGCACCTGATACAAAATTTGGTGCCTTGGTTTCTAAATCGCATTTAGAAAAGGTATTGAATTATGTTGAAATTGCTAAGAAAGAAGGTGGAAAAGTATTATATGGCGGAAATCAATTAACCATAAAAGATTATGAAAATGGTTACTATATGGAACCAACCATTATTGAAATTGATACAGATGAATGTCGTATCAATCAAGAAGAAATTTTTGGCCCAGTTGTAACTGTTATGCCTTTTAAAACTGAAGAAGAAGTATTAGCTATGGCAAATAAAGTAAACTATGGTTTGTCTGCTACTTTATGGACTAGCGATTTAAAGCGTACTATGCGAATGACAAAGCAATTGCAAGTTGGTATTGTATGGGTAAACACTTGGTTAATGCGTGATTTGCGTACACCTTTTGGTGGTGTAAAAGATTCTGGTGTGGGTCGTGAAGGTGGTTTTGAAGCCTTACGTTTCTTTACGGAACCAAAAAATGTGTGCATAAAATACGATTGAATTCATGATAGAAGTTAGCGATTCTATTTACTTTTCTTCTAATACAGAAGATATGGATTTAAATGCAATTTTCTCCTTTGTTAAAAATTCTTATTGGGGTAATTTCCGTACTTTAGAAGAGCAAAAAATAGCCTTAGAAAATTCTATGAATTTTGGTCTATTTCATAATGGTAAACAAATAGCTTACAGTAGGGTTATGACAGATAAAATATTTTTTGCTTACCTGTTAGATGTTTATGTTATTGAAGAATTTCAAGGAAAAGGCTTAGGAAAGTTATTAATGGAAAAAATATTAAATTTTCCATCATTAAAAAATGTCGATAAGTGGATGTTAGCAACAAAAGATGCGCATGGTCTTTATCGACAATTTGGATTTGAAGAAGTTAAAGATCCTTCAAAATTAATGGATAAAATGAGTGAACGTGCTAAAAATATATATGAATAAATGAACCTAGACTTAACTAAAAAAAATGCCTTGGTATGCGGTAGCACACAAGGCATAGGTAAAGCGTCTGCAATTGCATTGGCAGACTTAGGAGCTAATGTTACCCTTGTTGCTCGTAACGAAGAAAAGTTAAAAGCTGTATTAGCAGAATTACCAAACAAATACCAAGATCATAATTATGTGGTTGCTGATTTTACCAATCCAGAAGAGGTTGGCCAAAAAGTAGCAGAGCAACTACAAAGGTTAGGTACATATCATATTTTAGTAAATAACACTGGTGGGCCAGCAGGCGGACCTGTGTTTTCTGCCGATGTTGATGCTTTTGAAAAAGCATTTACGCAACATCTAAAATGTAATCACGTACTAGCTCAAACAGTTGTGCCAAGTATGAAAGAAGCTGATTACGGTAGAATTATTAATATTATATCTACGTCAGTAAAACAGCCTCTAGATGGATTAGGTGTTTCTAATACCATACGTGGCGCTGTAGCTAATTGGAGTAAAACCTTAGCGAATGAATTAGGTGAATTTGGTATTACAGTGAATAATGTTTTGCCTGGAGCTACTTCAACAGAACGTTTAAGCGAAATCATTAAAAATAAGGCTGAAAAAACAGGCAAGTCTGTAGATGATATTTCGAGAGCCATGAAGAATGGAATTCCTGCAAAACGCTTTGCGCAACCTGGTGAAATTGCCAATGCCGTAGCCTTTTTAGCAAGTGAAGCTGCTAGTTATATTAACGGAATTAACGTTCCTGTTGATGGTGGTAGAACAAAATCTTTGTAAATTTATAGCATAACCCGCGTGAGGGATTGAAGCGATATCCTTTTTATTTGTCATTCTGAACCTAGTGAAGAATCTCAAAAACAAATAAAAAGATAGAACGGAAAGTCCGACCTTATTTTGTTAATGGAGATATTTCGACTCCGCTCAATATGACAAAATAAGTGAACGCCCAAAATAAAATAGTATGAGCAAGTTATATCCTCCCATAAATTTTAAAGCTTGGATCGAAGAAAATCGTCATCTACTAAAGCCACCTGTAGGAAATAAAGTAGTTTGGAAAGATGGTGACTTTATTGTGATGGTTGTTGGTGGGCCTAATAGCCGCAAAGATTATCACTATAATGAAACACCAGAATTTTTCTATCAGGTTGAAGGTGATATTACACTAAAAGTAATCGATAAGGGTACACCAAAAGACATTCTTATTAAAGAAGGTGAAATTTTCTTATTGCCACCTAAAGTACCACATTCACCGCAACGAGGTGCAAATACTGTTGGGTTGGTAATTGAATATCCACGGGAAAAAGATGTACAAGATGCTTTATTATGGTTCTGCGAAAATTGTACTACCAAATTATACGAAGAAGATTTTACGCTAGATAATATTGAAACTGATATGCCTAAGATCTTTGATAAATATTATGGTGACATGGAAAAACGCTCTTGCCCTAATTGTAATGCTGTAATGGAGCCTCCGAAAAAAGTGCAATTAGAGCATGATTGAAGCTTCTAGAGAAAGTTTTTATAAACAAGGTTTTATGCAGACCCTTGGTGCTAGATTGGTATCTATAGAAAAAGGTTTAGTAAAACTTGAATGTGATTTTAATGAAAAATTAACGCAACAACATGGTTATTTTCATGCTGGTGTATTGACAAGTTTAGCCGATGTAGCTTGTGGTTATGCTGCACATTCTATGATGCCTGAAGGAGCAAATGTATTGAGTGTAGAGTTTAAAACTAATTTTATTCGCGCAGCAAAGGCAGATAAAATAGTAGCCATTGGTAGAGTTGTAAAAAGTGGTAAAACATTGACTTTTTGTGAAGCTACAGTAACTGATGGTGGTGAAGAAACTATTTTTGCAACGATGCAAGCCACTATGATTTGTATTAAAAAAGAGTAATTGCCATTCCGCACTTGATGCGGAATCCAGAAATAATAAAAATAGATTCCCGTATATGCGGGAATGACAGAATATGAGTAAAAGAAAATTAAGAATTAACGGTCATTCGCACTTATTACCTTATCCTGAGCAAATTCCTGCTTATATGAAGGATAAAGGTATTTTTTGGGTAGATAATGATCGAAAATTTATGTTACAGAAAGATTGGAGTCGCCCAGTAACAGACTCAAGTTTCTTTTTAAATGAAAAGCTCGAATGGATGGATCATTTTAAGATCGATCATGCTGTAGTATTGAATTTATCGCAGTTATATGGTAATGGACTTCGCTTAGAAGAAATGAAGCAAGCATTACGTTTTCAAAATGATTTCAATGCTAAAGTTCAACATGATCATCCAAATAAATTCACCTGTGGTTTTGTGGTACATCCGGGTTTTGTACGTGGTGCCTGTTGGGAAATTGAACGTTGTGTCGAAGTTCTAGATATGCGCTTATTGTGCTTACCAACGCATTATATGGATACCATCGGTACTTGGCGTTGTATTTTTGATGAAGAGAATGAGCCTATTTTTGAAATGGCAAATAAATATAATCTAGCAATAGAAATACATCCCTATGATGGTGAAAAATTTATAAAACTGCAAAATACTTCATGGCGTTTCCATTTGATATGGATGTTAGCACAATGTGCTGATGCTTACCATTTTTTAACCTTAAATGGGTATTATGAAAAGTATCCAAATATGCGTATTTGTTTTGCTCATGGTGGGCAACTAGCTCAGATGAATTTAGGTCGAAGAATACAAGGGTTTGATGGTCGACCAGATCTATTTGAAGGAAAAAGTCACCCAAGAAAAGCTGTTGGACATAAAAATATATTCTTCGATACGTTAGTACACGATACTGGTTCTTTAGACCTATTGGTTAAAAATCAAGGTTCAGATCAAGTTTTAATAGGGTTAGATGATCCATATCCACTAGGTGAAATGGAAAGTGAAAAACAATCTTCATATCCAGGTAAAATATTAGACTTAGCTATAGATCGAAGCATTATTACTGAAACTCAAAAAGAACAAATGTGGGAAGACAATGTGCTACAATGGTTGTTTGGTGATGATAAGAAAAAGAAACAGGAGTTGGTTGATAAAATTATTTCCTAATAATTATGAGATTCAGTCATACCATAGCTGGATTCTTTTTTAACTATATTGGAGGCACTATAAGGTGGTTATTTGGCAGCATATGGAGAAGTTTGTTTAATAAACCCAAGTTTAGGTACAAAGAATATATTTATGGCCCAAAAAATCCAGATTATCATGACGAAATGGGGCACGAATTAAATAATGTAATAATTGCAATTGTTTCTCTAGGGATTATGTTTTCTATAATATTTTAGAAAAAAAAGTCACCGATGCAAATATATCGGTGACTTAGTATAACAAATTTAATTTCTAAAGTGTTCCTCTATTCGCTTGTTCTCGCTCTATCGCTTCAAACAAAGCTTTAAAATTACCAACACCAAAAGACTGAGCTCCTTTACGTTGAATAATTTCAAAGAACATTGTAGGTCTATCTACTACAGGCTTAGTAAAAAGTTGTAATAAATAACCTTCTTCATCTCTATCAATTAAGATTCCATGCTCTTTTAATACCTCAACATCCTCATCGATTTTACCAACACGTTCTAATAAATCATCATAATAGGTTTCGGGTACATATAAAAATTCTACACCTCTATCACGCATAGCTGAAACTGTTTTTACAATATCATTGGTAGCTACGGCTATATGCTGTACTCCTGCTCCATTATAAAAATCTAGATATTCTTCTATTTGTGATTTCTTTTTACCCTTCGCTGGTTCGTTAATTGGGAATTTAATTCTACCATTACCATTACTCATCACCTTACTCATTAAAGCAGTGTAATCTGTGGATATATCGTCATCCGTAAATGAAATAATTTGTGCAAAGCCCATAATTTTAGCATAAAATTCACACCATTCTTGCATTTTGCCCCAACCAACATTACCAACCATATGGTCTATAAACTTTAATCCCACAGGTTCAGGGTTATAATGTGATTCCCATTTTTTATAACCTGGTAAAAAGATGCCACTGTAGTTTTTACGTTCTACAAAAATGTGCACAGTTTCGCCATATGTATAAATACCTGAACGAATTACATAACCATGTTCGTCTTCTTCTTTAGTAGGTTGCATAAAAGGTTTTGCGCCTCTTTTAGTTGTTTCTTCAAATGATTTTGTGGCATCGTCTACCCAAAGTGCAACTACCTTTACACCGTCACCGTGTTCTTCAATATGCCTATTAATTTCACCTCCTTTTTCTAATGGTGTTGTTAGTACTAATCGAATCTTATCTTGTTTTAGAACATATGAAACTCTATCCTTTAATCCGGTTTCTAATCCGGCAAATGCCTCAGATTGAAATCCGAATGCCGTTTTATAGAAATGTGCCGATTGTTTTGCGTTACCTACATACAATTCTACATAGTCTGTTCCGTTTAACGGAAGAAAATCTTCCGCTTCATCAAATATTTTTTTAATACCATACTCGGTATTTTGTAAATCTGTTAAATCTTTTATTCCTGCCATATCTTTTTAATTTAGAATGTCATGTTGAGCGCAGTCGAAACATCTCATGTTTAGATTTCACTTTGCTCAGAATGACATTTTTTTATGGATTCCTGCCTTCGCAGGAATGACAATTTTATAGTTTTTTTAATGATTTTCATCTAACCACGATAAGTGGTAATCCCCTGTGTCAATTTTTATCGCATCTTCTGTAACCATTAAAGGTTTAAAGGTATCTACCATTACCGCTAATTCTTCTGTTTCTGTTTGACCAATACTACGTTCCATAGCTCCTGGATGTGGACCATGAGGGATACCCGCAGGATGTAATGTGATTTGACCAATATCAATATTATTTCTACTCATAAAATCACCATCAACATAATACAACACCTCATCAGAATCTATATTACTATGATTATAAGGTGCCGGTATTGCTTTTGGATGATAATCATACAACCTTGGCACAAAAGAACAAATTACAAACGCATTTGTTTCAAATGTTTGATGTACTGGTGGTGGTTGATGTACTCTACCTGTAATAGGTTCAAAATCGTGAATTGAAAATTTATACGGATAATTATAACCATCCCAACCAACAACGCTAAAAGGATGATAGGCATATACATATTCATGTATCATATCTTCTTTTTTAACCTTTAAGATAAAATCTCCTTTATCTGAATAGGTTTCCAATTCACTTGGCGGATGCATGTCTCGTTCACAAAAAGGTGAATGTTCTAAATGCTGGCCAAACCAATTGCGATAACGCTTTGGTGTATAAATAGGATGTTTAGATTCTACAATAAACAATCGATTATCTTCGGTATCGAAATCTATTTGATAGATCATTCCACGAGGAATTACCAAATAATCACCATATTTAAAATCAATATTACCTAAGAAAGTGCGAAGTTTCCCTGTTCCTTTATGAATAAAGATTACTTCATCAGAATCTGTATTCTTATAAAAATAATCTCTTAATGATTTTTTTGGAGCAGCTAAAATGATCTGGCAATCGTTATTGACTAAAATTGCTTTTCTACTATCTAAAAAGTCGTTTATTGGTGGCACTTTAAATCCGCTAAGACTTAAAGCTTTCATATTTTTTTCAACAGCAATCTTTGGTGCAACACTATACGATTTCAACACTTCTTTAACTTGTGTTGGTCTATGTGTATGATATAGTAATGACGACATTCCGTCAAAACCAATAGTACCAAATAATTCTTCGTAATAATGATTCCCTTCTGGGCTTTTAAAAATAGTGTGCCTCTTTTGGGGTATAGTACCTAATTTATGATATCTAGGCATGTTATTTTATTTTAATGTTATGAATATTAAAGTTTACTAATCGAATAGTAACCTTCATTCAGGATTTCTTTTGATCAAGAATTTAAGAAGTAATAATAATTCTTTGAAAGACGTATTCATCTTTAGTAACATTAATTACCCAAAGATAAACAATAATTTTTAAGATTCTGGAGCTAATTCTACCTCTAGACCATCTAATTTTGGAGTGATTGGAATCTGGCACCCTAAGCGGCTATTATCTTCTACAAAAAAAGCTTCTGCAAGCATTAAATCTTCGTCGGGAGACATTTCAGGTAATTCATGGTCAGATTTTACATAACATTGGCAGGATGCACACATAGCCATACCACCACAAACCCCGATAGTACCTTCTGGTGCTAACTCATAAGAACGAACGACTTCCATTAAATTCATAGCCATATCGGTAGGTGCTAGAATTTCGTGCAATACTCCTTCTCTATCTGTTATTTTTATGGTTATGTCTTGATCCACTATTCAATCTTTTTAACTACAGCTTTAGGTGCTTCTTTTTTAGTTCCATCAAAACCTTCTACACCTCCAACAGTAGTATACTTCATTACATATTTCTTATCAGGATGTATTCTTTTATAAGCACTCTGACACATTAAGGTTGCTTCATGGAAACCACAAAGAATTAATTTCAATTTACCAGGATACGTATTTACATCACCTATAGCATATATACCTTCTATATTTGTCTGATAATCTAATGCATTATTCACTTTAATAGCATTCTTCTCTATTTCTAAACCCCAATCTGCTATTGGACCTAACTTTGGGGATAAACCAAACAACGGAATAAAGTGATCTGTATCTAATACAAAAGGATCTTCATCTGTTTTATGTATTTCAACTCCCTCAACGCTGTTCTTACCCTTAATCGCTTTAACTTCAGCTGGAGTAATTAATTTAATTTTACCAGCATCTTTTAACTCCTGTACTTTATCTACACTATCTAAGGCGCCTCTAAATTCATTGCGCCTATGCACTAGTGTCACTGACTTAGCTACATCCGTTAAGAAAATTGACCAATCTAATGCAGAGTCACCACCACCAGCAATTACTACTCGCTTATCACGATAAAACTCTGGCTCACGAATCATATATTCAACTCCTTTATCTTCAAAATTAGAAATATTAGGAATTGGTGGTTTTCTTGGTTCAAAACTTCCTAAACCACCTGCAATTGCAACTACTTGAGCCTGATGCTTGGTCCCTTTATTAGTGATTACAATAAATGTACCATCCTCTTGCTTTTCAATAGTATCGGCACGTTCTCCAAGCGTAAAACCTGGTTCAAATTGTTTACATTGCTCTAGTAATTTATCGGTAAGATCGCCTGCTAGAATTTCTGGGTATGCTGGGATATCATAAATAGGTTTCTTAGGGTATATCTCTGAGCATTGTCCACCAGCTTGAGGTAGTGCGTCTATTAAATGACATCTTAGCTTTAATAAGCCTGCTTCAAAAACTGTAAAAAGCCCAGTTGGGCCTGCTCCAATAATTAATATGTCGGTTTTAATCATTTAAATAAAATACTACCCAAAAATATCTCGATAGTTCTTTTTAAAATATGATAAAAGTCAGCTGCTTTTATTCTATACTAATTACTTCTTGAATTTGAGGCGCATATTTTTTAATGGTAGCCTCTACACCATTTTTTAAGGTCATTTGATTGACCGAACAACTAATACAAGCTCCTTCTAACTGTACCTTAACCACATCATTATCAACAGAAACTAAGGAAATATTACCGCCATCTGCTTGCAAAAAAGGTCTAATTTCTGTTAAAGCTTTTTCAATATTCTGCTCTAATTCTTTTGCTCCCATTTTCTAATTTTTTACGGCACTACAACCTGCCATTGTTGTTATTTTAACAACTTCGGTTGGTGGTAGATCTTTATTTCTTTGAACCAACTGAGTTATCATATTTTTTGTAATATCTGTAAATGCATCTTCTAAAGGCGTATTTGTTTGTAATGCTACCGGATGACCAACATCACCTGCTTCGCGAATACTTTGTACTAAAGGAATTTCTCCTAAAAAAGTAGTATCCATATCTTCGGCTAAATTCTTAACTCCGTCTTTTCCAAAGATATAATATTTATTATTCGGCAATTCTTCTGGTGTAAAATAACTCATGTTCTCTATCAATCCTAAAACTGGAACCTGAATACTTTCTTGCTCAAACATTGCCACACCTTTTTTAGCATCTGCCAGTGCAATATTCTGCGGAGTGCTTACAATAACCGAACCAGTAATTGGCACGGCTTGTACTATAGATAAATGTATATCACCAGTACCCGGAGGTAGATCTATTAACATAAAGTCTAATTCTCCCCAGTCTGCATCAAAGATCATTTGATTCAATGCTTTTGAAGCCATAGCTCCGCGCCAAATAACAGCTTGGTTGGGCTGTGTAAAAAAGCCTAAAGACAATAATTTTACACCGTAATTTTCAATAGGTTTCATTTTTGAACGCCCATCTACCGTAACTGCTTTAGGTTTTTCATCAGCTACATCATACATAATCGGCATTGAAGGTCCATAAACGTCAGCATCTAAAATACCTACTTTAAAGCCCATTTTTGCTAAGGTAATCCCTAAATTTGCGGTAATGGTAGATTTACCAACGCCTCCTTTACCAGATGCAACAGCTATAATATTCTTTACCCCATCAATCTTTTTACCACGAATTAAGTTTTGAACTGGTTTTTTAGGTGCATTTACCTTTACGTTTACTTTTACCTCAGCTTTTTGATATACATGCTGATGAATAGCTTTCATAATTTCTACCTCTACCTTCTTCTTAGCTTGTAATGTTGGGTTTGAAATTATTATATCTACAATAACTTCATTACCAAAAGTAACTACATTACTTACCGCTTTACTTTCTACTAAACTTTTACCTTCACCAGGAGCAGTAATAGTATCTAAAGCTTTATATATTTCTTGTTTGTCTAACTTCACAGTTTATATTCATTCTAAATTACAAAGATAGCCTTTCTAGTTTACACTAAAAAAGAAATGAATAGCAATAATTTATGGCAAAATAGATAGTGGTTATTTGTAAATTTTTAAAAAATTAGGAAATAATTATAAAAACTAATTTAATATAAAGGTTTCTGTCATTTCCCAATTTGCTCGAACATCTAATTCTGTAGGGAAATACACTACTTTTTCTGGTTGAATTTTTAACAGGAAGTTGCCGGTATCCCATTTATCATTTTTATTATCATCGTAAATGAGTCTTATTTTATATTTGGCAGGTTGAAGGTTTATAAATTCAAATTCTTGAGCACTCTCGGCATATACTTCTTCAACTATTTCATCTTTAGATTTTAATAATTGAACTATAATTGGGTAACGATCTACATTTTGCAGACTAAGATAAACACTTCCATAATCTGAAGGTTTCTTGGTAGAAAAATTAAAGCTGAGCGTATCATTCTCGCTGCCATAAAAGTCAGTAATTGCTTTCGGTAACAATTGTAATTTGTACTTGTCGTCTTGCTTTTTTTCGAAATTCAGCAAAACTTCATTAGACAATTTTTTAAATTCTAAATTATAAGCTACTTCAGTCGAATCTTTCGCAGTAAAAGAAATTTTTGTTGAATCTATACTTTCTAGTGGAATATTACTTAGCAATTTTAAAGTATCTCTAAGTAGTAATGTACCTCTTGCATTCGTTGTAATTTGCAATGAATCTACTTTTTTAGAACGTCTTCTTACAATAACAGTATCTTTATAAATTCCGTTTGCTACTTCTAAATACAAAGAATCTAATGCAGTATTCTTGTACCAAAAATTAAGAGAATCTTTTCCTTTTTCAGGAACAATAACAGATTTAAAATCAGCTTGATTTGATAAGTCATTTATTCTAATATCTTCAATCAATCCTTCATAACCAAAAAGTAATCTATTTGTACTTTCTTCGCTAGGACGATTCAACCTATAAGGAAGAATTTCTTTAAACAAAAGAACTTGGTGACCAACTGAATCTTGAGGAATTATAATTTCTTTTTCGAGAAAGCCAATTTTATCTTGTTTAGGATTAAAAATATAGTCTTTACTAGCATCTTTTAATGCTATTAATTTGTATTTACCAGCTTTCATATTAGAAATTTCCCAAAGAGTAGAGTCTAAGGTATTGCCTACATACAGCGGTTTTTCTTTATAAATTATAGAATCATTATATGTATCGTTTAATTCGTAAAGCAATACTGAAATATCCCTGTCGGCTTCCTCATTAAAAGCATCTTTAATTGTTCCAGAAACTTTTAGAGAATCTATATAATCTCCTGTTGAAAATACATATTTAAAGTTTCGTAAAGCATTCTCTTCGGTATTATCAACAACGCTTTGTCCAAAATTAAAAGTATATGTGGTGTTTTCTTTTAAGGTATCTAAAATCTGAATTTTAATATACTTACTTGGAGTGCCCAAAGGGGTAATAATTGGCTGATACTTCATCGGCGGTGAAATAACCAATTGTTTATTTAAATCTTTTAACTTGATATACTCATCGAAATAAATTCGTATTTCATCTTCTTTAAAGTTTGTTGTTTCAAAATTAGGCCGTGCGGTTACCATAACTGGTGCAATTGAGTCTTTAGGCCCACCTGTTGGGCGTCCTCTTTTAGCACAGTTAGAAGTAGCTAATACTACTAAAAATAGAATTACAAATACTCTAAAAATCATTTCACAATATTTAGGGCAAATTAACAACTATTTTTTACGATGTAAAAGCCATAGCTGCAATGCTAATTGTTATACCTTTAGACTTCTGCAATTCAATAACGCAAGCTTCTATGGTTGCACCAGTTGTAATGATATCATCCACTAATAAAACATTCTTGTCTTCAAATATTTTGGTATCAGCTAGATAAAATTTTTCTCTTACATTTTTCCAACGGTCTAATCGTTGCTTTTTCGATTGCGTTTCTGAAGTAGAAATAGATTGCAAAATATCTTCTTTAAATTGAGCATTTATACTTTTTGCAATTTCTTGACCAAATTTTGTTACTTGATTGTATCCTCTAGTTTTTAATTTTCTTTTATATAACGGAACTGGTATCACATAATCAATTTTTGGTAATCTTTTGCATTCTTGTAATTCATTCCCTTGCCATTGTCCAAATAATTCTCCTAATTCTTCTCTTCCATTATACTTGATTTGATGAATAAGATTCTGAACTGCACTCTTTTGCTTATAATAAAACAATGCTGTGCCAAATTCGATAAGAATTCTTCCGTAAAAAGCTTTTTCAACAACATTATTTTTAATATCCGAAATTTCTGCAATTGGTAAATCGAACCTACATTTTAAACAAATTAATAATTCATTTTTAACTAACTGTTCCTCACAGCATTTACATATTTCTGGAAAGAATAAGTTTAGTATATCTTTAAAAAAACGCATCTTTGCTTAACTTTTTGAGAAAGTTAATTGTTTTATCTAAACATAAAAAATTTGCAAACCAAAAGAGCCTTTTTTAAGGAAGCTGTTAAGAATTTAAGATCATCTGGTACTATTGTGCCTAGTTCGCGCTTTTTAACAAAAAGGATGTTAGAGGATATTGACTTTTCTAAGACAATAACTGTTGTAGAGTTTGGACCAGGTAATGGTTCTTTAACAAAAGAATTGTTAATAAGTCTATCAAAAGACAGCAAGTTAATTAGTTTCGAAATTAATGATCAATTCCATAGCTATTTATCTAAAATTGATGACAAACGCTTTATTCTTTTAAAGAAATCTGCAGAAAATATACTTACTGAAATTGAAGCTTTAGATATAGAAAAGGTAGATTATATTATCTCTAGCTTACCTTTAACCAACATCCCTAAAAAAGTATCTAAATCGATATTGAAAAACTCACATAACTCTTTAAAAAACAATGGTTTATTTATTCAGTATCAATATTCTTTAACCTATTATAAAAAACTAAAAAAGGTTTTTAAAAATAATGTAGACTTAGAATTTGAAGTACGAAATATTCCTCCTGCATTTATCTATAAATGTAAAAAATAATTCAACATTTCTACTTGCAATTAATCTTTAGAATCTCTTTAGAATTCATTTTTAATTTTGCCACTGTCTAAAGGTGTAACAGCCCTACAAAATATTTGTTATTAACGAATTAAAAAAACTAGAGTTTTAATATACCATTTTGCATAATTTTACGTTAAAAGCAACATAGTTATTTTCAACTCAAAATTAAATCTTTAAACCATGGAAGAAAACAAATCTTCAAACAACAAAAAAATCCTTATTGGTATTTTACTTGCATTATTAGTTGGGCTTGGTGCCTATACTTTAAGAAGTAATAGTAAGCATGAGGAAGCTGAGCAATTCTTAAAAGAAGAAAAAGAGCAAATTTTAGGAAACTTAACTGCTATGGAAGAAAAGTATGATAATGCCATAGCCCAAAACACAACTATTTCTGAAGAGTTGAAAGTTGAAAGAGAAAAAATAGTTGCATTTAGAGATTCAGTTAAGAATTTAAAAAGTACTAACTGGAGATTAATTAGACGTTACAGATCTAAAATTGCTGATCTAGAATCTACTAACGAAAGATTAGTTAACCTTACAGATTCATTAAAATTAGCAAACAACTTATTGGTTGTTGAAAAAGATAGTATCACTGGTAAGTTAATTGAACAGACTAGTTATAATGATACATTAATTGCTCAAAACTTAGATTTAGCTAAGAAAGTTGAGATAGGTGGTGTGTTAAGAGTAAATTCTGTAGGTGCTACTGCTATGCGTTTAAGAAGTAATGGTAAGTATACTGAAACTAACAAAGCTCCTAAAGCAACAGCTGTAAGAGTTTCTTTTAGATTAGAAAAGAATGAAATTGCTACTCCTGGTGAAAAAGAAGCAACTGTTATTATCAATACACCAAGTGGTAAAATTATTAGTCAAAAAGGTACTTTTACATTAAGTACTGGTGAAGAAGTTGGTTATACAGACCAAACTACTGTTGACTACGAAAATGCTGCTAAAGATGTGGTATTATTTGTAGAAAATATTTCTCAAAAATTCGATAAAGGATTGTATCCTATTAAAGTATATGTAGATGGCGTTTTAGTTGGTGCTACTACTTTAGAACTTAAAGATGCATTCTTAGGTTTATAGAAAATTTAAAACCGAAAATAAAACCTTAAAAGGGAAGCGTAATTGCTTCCCTTTTTTATTTGTAATAATCTGAATTTAGCTATTTTTGCGCCATGGCAAAACAAGATGATCAATTCAAAAAAGTAATTTCTCATGCTAAAGAGTATGGGTATATTTTTCAGAGTAGCGAGATTTATGATGGGCTAAGTGCTGTGTATGATTATGCTCAAAATGGTGCTGAGTTAAAGAAGAATATTCGTGATTACTGGTGGAAAGCTATGGTGCATATGAACGAGAATATTGTTGGTATTGATTCTGCCATTTTTATGCATCCAACAATTTGGAAAGCTTCAGGGCACGTAGATGCCTTTAATGATCCTTTAATTGATAATAAAGACTCTAAAAAGCGTTACCGTGCTGATGTTTTAATTGAAGACTATTGTGCTAAAATTGAAGCTAAAATTGATAAAGAAGTTACTAAAGCTAGTAAACGATTTGGTGATTCTTTTGATAAAGAGCAATTCTTAAGTACAAATCCTCGAGTAGTAGGATATCAAGAGAAGATAAAAACTACACTTTCGCGAATGGCAAAATCTTTAGAAAATGAAGACCTAGCCGATGTAAAAGCATTAATAGAAGAACTAGAAATTGCTGATCCTTTAACAGGAAGCAAGAATTGGACCGATGTAAAGCAATTCAATTTAATGTTTGGTACAAAACTTGGGGCTTCTGCAGAGAATGCTACAGATTTATATTTACGCCCAGAAACAGCACAAGGTATTTTTGTCAACTTTTTAAATGTTCAAAAAACGAGTAGACAAAAAATTCCATTTGGTATTGCCCAAACTGGTAAAGCATTTAGAAATGAGATCGTTGCACGTCAGTTTATATTTAGAATGCGCGAGTTTGAACAAATGGAAATGCAATTCTTTATAAAACCTGGTACACAAGCCAAATGGTATGAGTATTGGAAAGAAGCACGTTTAAAATGGCATCTATCTTTAGGATTAGGCAAAGAAAATTATCGCTTCCATGATCATGAAAAATTAGCACATTATGCAGATGCTGCAGCCGATATAGAATTTAAGTTTCCGTTCGGATTTAAAGAATTAGAAGGGATACATTCTAGAACTGACTTCGATCTTAAGCAACACGAAGAATATTCTGGTAAAAAATTACAATATTTTGATCCAGAAGAGAATAAAAGCTATGTGCCTTATGTATTAGAAACATCTATTGGTTTAGATAGAATGTTTTTAGCAGTATTTTCAAATTCTTTACAGGAAGAAGAATTGGAGAACGGTACTACTAGAACTGTTTTAAAATTACCAGCTGTACTTGCTCCTACTAAAGCAGCTGTGCTTCCTTTAGTTAAAAAAGATGGATTACCAGAAATTGCCCGTAAAATTATTGATAATCTTAAATGGGATTTTAATGTGATCTATGATGAAAAAGATGCTGTAGGACGTCGTTATAGAAGACAAGATGCTGCTGGTACACCTTTTTGTATTACAGTAGATCACGATACTCTAGATGATAATTCTGTAACCATACGCCATAGAGATACTATGGAACAACAAAGAGTAAAAATAGAAGACTTAAAAAACATTATTAAACAAGAAGTAGATATACGTTCTTGGTTAATGAAGATGTAATATTATCTATTCGACAAACCATTAACTATTTACTCTTTTAGTTCTTCATTGAGTTACTTAAATCTTTATGTGTTTTAAGATATATCTTTGCTAAAAACCGGGAAGTATTATTTTATTTCTTCACTAACATTTTTATCATTGTATATATACGTTGTCTTGTTTTTCGAGAATGTAATTCATTTTTTGGTATTTGATTTAAGAAAAAAACTTAACAACAATGTAAATGCCACTCCCGTTATTAGGTTTCCAATAAACGAAAACATGCTTTGCGTAGTTGTACTATAATATACTCTCTTTTCCTCAAGTTTATCATTGAGCTTATCAACTGGTACACCTATACTCTCCATTTTTACTTGCAAGGCTTCAATGGTCTCATTAACATAGGTCGGGTAAAGTAATTCGTAAAAAGCTATTGTAAATACAATACTAAATATTGCAGTCGTTAGACTTACAGTTACTCCTTGAAAAACAGCTTCTTTAAAAGACAGTTGTTGCCCCAAGGCACCTTTTCTTTTCTTAATAGTGAAGTATATTCCAATAAGCAAAAATAAGTAAAGCATCAGAAAAAGAATTGTCCCTCCAGTCATTTCTGTTTCTAATACTATAGCTTCGGGACCAAGTAATTTAAACTCAATAAGTGAAAGCATTAGTACAGTCCCTGCAAGTGCGATAACGAATCCGTAAATAATAGGTGTCATTAATTTTGTCATTTCTTTAGTGTTTTAAGTTTCTACAAATTTCAATGACTTCTGAGGTAACACCAATTTTTAAGGGTTGGAAAAAAGGGTGGGTTTATTTTTCTCCAACCTTTTCTAATGCTTGTTCAAAGTAAAATCTTAATTCTTTTCGATTTTTAAGTCCAGTCTTTTTATAAATATTATTGATATGACTTTTTATGGTTGAAATATCAACAAAGAGCTCGTCTGCGATTTCTTGGTTTTTTTTGCCCAAAATGATAAGTTTAAGAACTTGATGTTCCCGGTCAGTAAGCTGATTTTGATAAGCCTCTTCTATTCTATCCAAATTTTTTGTAGAGCCTAAAGACATTCCGAACCAACAAACTAAAAGAATAAAAGGTACTAAAAATAACGAGTTTATATTGTCGATTTCCACTATTCCATAGCTGTTAGAATAGTGGAGTACATTAAAAACTAACACCCCAATTGTTACAAGTGCAATTAAGGAAATCAATATTTTATTATGTTTAATAATGCCTATCATTTTATTTATCTCAGATGATAAGCGAAGTTAGCCGAAAATACGTTAAGAATCAAGACAAATAAAAACCCTAAGCTCTAGACTTAGGGTTTATTAATTTATATAAATAGAAGTTTTAAAATCTATATCCTAAAGAAATACCTCCTCTACCTACTACTTCTATATCGCTATTACCTAATAAATCTCTACCTATGCCTAAATAGATCTCAGCAACAAAACCTCTTTTTGTAACAAACTTACCACCAGCAGAAATACCCAATGCAAAATCTGTATACTTATTAATTTCCACTTGACCAACAGTCGAATTTATTATTATATCTAACTCATCTTCGCCAGAATGTAACATACCAAAAGCTTCTACAAAAAAACCTTTTGCATATTTTCTACTAAAAAAATGACGGTAATATGGTGTAAATGAAAATGTTCTATACTCTTCTAAATCTAAATCATCATCTTGATCTACATTAAAAAGTAAGCTGGCACCTATAGATGATTCTTCATTTAAAATGCGCTCGTAAGTAAAATCTACAAACTTAAAAATTATCAGATTTGTCATATTCACTTTTAACTCATTGTTCGACATATTTTCATATGCCTGCTTTTGTTCATCTTGCTCTTGCGAAAATGCTGTGTAAGAAATAAATAATACTATAACAATTAAAATTGCTTTTCTCATAGGGTTGAAATTTTGAGTTTTACATGGCTAAGATGCAACAAGTATTATGCCGTTGCTTTAAAATTCAATCAAATTTTTGCAATAATAAGCTAAGTTGTGGAATATCAAAGAGAAAAAAATTCTAAATCAATTTTAAATGGAAAGTTTTCTTTCTTCGTATACTTCACCTAAATTATAAATTCTAAAAAGATGCTCTTAATTGTATAGTTCCTGTATGAATTGCTTTAGAAGTAGGTGATTTTCTACCTAAATAACTTAAATTAATATCTAAATACGATGTGATTTTCTTCTGAAAATTTAAACCCCAAGTATAATTGGTACCTGACTGTAATCCTTCTAACATCTGGAATGCCACTGGTGAATTTTGGTTTCCATTAAAATCATTAAAAAATACATTAGCATTTGCGTTTAAAGACAGTTTTTGTTTATTAGCTAAAAACAAATTAGCGCCGATATTTTGGCTTTTTAAGGCTTCCATATCACCAAATTGATTCTGTTTATCTTTAAAATTATAAAAGACTTCGAAACGAGAATTCTTGCTATACACGTAGGATATTTTAGGGTTTAATGTATAGTTCTCTAATAAGAAGTTTCTATTAGCAAAACTATTAGAAGTACTTTCATTTTCAGTTCTAATTCCTTTAATGTCTAAGAGCCAAAACTTGCCAATTTTATGAATAAATTGTAGCTGATGAGATCTTAAGATATTTTCTTGCGTTCCGAATGAAAAAGCTGTTTTATTACGTGTATCTAAATAAGTATAAATAGTGGAGTAATACTGCTTACCTCTATTAAAATACAAACTGTTCTTTAAATTCATTATTAATGATAAAGAATTATCAATATCAAAAGGATTTAAATTAAATGAACTACCATTTCTCTCCTTTTTGCTATCAATTAGCACAAAAGACTGATTAACAAAATGTGATAAGAACTTTTTAAAGCCTTTTTCACTTCTCCATTGCGCTCCATTTAGTGTTAATGCCTGGCTAAATTTATTTTGATGTGTCTTAATAAATTGTGTGGTTGGCAATGCAACACGTACATAAATTGCTTCATCGAGAAATTGAGCAATTTCAAATTCATCTAATTCTTGAATTGCGTTATCGTTGTAGTCTATCCATCTATAAAAACCTTGTCCTGGCTCAACTTCTACATAATTAAATTCTTGTTGTGGTAAAGTACCTGAGTTAGTTTCGTAAACGGTATTTAAAGAAATACCATTATTAAATAATTGTTGGCGGTATATAAGACGAGAATTTAAAGTTTCTTCGTCAGCTGCATTAACATTATCTACAGTTCTATAACTGGCAAAAACATTAAGATCTGCATTTTTAGATTGAATTAATTTAGAACGCAAAAAATAAGTGTTCGTCTTATTAATACGCTGCCATCTGTCTACTCTAACACTATCTGTAGTTCTGTAATTATAACCGAACTCAGCATGTACTTTAGCTGTGTCTCCAACTCCTGCGAAAGCTTCGTATTCGACAAACTTATGATTAAAAACAGAAGGAATATTAGTAATCGAAGTTCTTCTATCATTATCTTCTGTATTAAACTTTGCCCCTACCCAACTCTTTTTAAGATGTTGTTTTATAGATGAATACCACCTTAAAAATTGTGTTTCAGTTATATTATTATCATTGCTTAAGAAGCTACCTTTTGCATCTACTTGTGTTTTGTTAAGGTTTAGATTACTTGAAAAATTATGTTTTGTACCATTAAAATTTTCGCTAAAGCGGAGGTTTTCAAATGTATAGTTTACAAATCCTATTGAATCTTTTTGATAAGACAAACCACCAGTAATAAATTGTTGATTACCAAGCGGATTTATTAAATCCCAATCACGATTAAATTCAATAGTTCTGAATCGTTCTATAGTCCTAAAATCTTGATTAATAAACTCTGCAGTTGCATTTGTTATTAGTTTCCAAGGTTTATTAATAAGTAATTGGTTCCATTGTAATTTGCCTGCAAAACCAGTATTATCACTGTCATCTATAGAAGAAAACAAATTTTTATCATTATTGCTGTAAGCAAGTTCAGTAATGATTTGAGTTTTCTCTGAAGGATTATATTCCGCATTAAGCGTTGCAATCTGTAACTTATCTGGTGCAATTAATTGTACAACAGGCTCATAATCACCTTGTAAAACCCCATTTATTGGTGCAATATATTCATAAATTCGACCTGTAGCTACTGTGCTTTGAATTCGATAATTTCCTTGGCTTGCTCCCACAAAACTAAAACGAACACTAAACAACTCATCGTTTTCATTGTTTGAAAACACTAAGATTTCAACACCGTTGTCGAGTTCTTTTTTATACAGAATAGTATTTTCAGAGAATGCTTGTGGAATAGCAGAAGGTACGACCATTTGAGAGAGATCATCACCCGCATCTGCTAAAATCTGACGCTGAATATCTGTAAGTTCCTGTTGATTGGTTTGATTTTTAGCATCATTCTCATTGTAAAAATTAAATCCTAGCTTGAATTTATCAGACTCATATTGAGCACCATTATATGTAACAAAACGTGTATAATTGCGATCAGCAAATTGATATTCAACAATAATTCGCATGTTAGCATTTATAGGAAAAGTGGGGTTAAAAGTAAGCTCGGCAGTATTATAATTAATTATATAATCATAATTTTCACCTCTACGTAATGGTGTGCCATTAACATATACCGTTTCACTCCCAGAAATTAGTAGTAATAATTGTTCAGAATTGTTGCCTGTTATTCTATATGGCCCCTGATTTGCTTCTTGCGCTACTATAGAGTTACGCGCAAATTGCCCTCTTACAATGGCTCCTGAACCATGGATTGTGGTTTTACTATCATTTTGATTTAATGTAGCATTTACCTCTATACCTGCCACTTTTTTATTAAACCTAAGAAAATTACTTGTGGTATTTTGTAAATTAACATCACCTGCTTTTACAGACCAATTATTGCTAAATAATTCAATAAATACACGATCGAACTCATTCAACCGTTGCGTATAACCACCTTCTTGTAGAGGAATATTAGTATCAGTTATAGAAGCTCTTAACTGAACTTTATCTGATAAATATCCTGAAATCTGTAGATCTAGATTAGAATTTAAAACAGCATCTTGATTATTACCAATAGTAAATCCTCTAGAAATACTTCCACTTGTATTTAATCCATCAAAAGGTTTAAATAGATTATTCTTCTTTTTAGGTTTTGCACTATATAATCTAGAAGTATTTGTTCGTTTCGGTACAATAATACTTTTGTCAAAAACACTATATGTTTTCGTTAAAAATTCTGGCAATGCATAATACTCAATCGTAATTTTGGGATACTTATTATGGTTTAATATAAGTACAGCTTTTGTAAAATCGATTGAATAATTGGTGCTATCAATCAACACCTTATTACTATTAAAAACTTTAAAGTTATAAGGATTGATACTCACAGAATCAACCTTAATAGTATCATTTACAACTTGTATTGTTTTTACTCTATAGTTTTTAGAGGTATTTTGTGCAAGAGAAGAAAATCCTAGCAATAGAAAAAAAAGACAAATAACTTTCTTCATCAAAATACACAATGTTTTGAAAGTAAAAATAAATTAAAAATTACGTTGAGTAGTGTTCTAGTTCAAAAAGAAAGTTTAGAATAACGATTGTTGAGAAGGTGGATTTTCATGTTCTAATAACCAACGTTTACGCCAAAGACCACCAGCATAGCCTGTTAAAGAGCCATCACTACCAATAATTCGATGACAAGGTACCACTATCCATAGCGGGTTTTTAGCATTAGCATTAGCAACAGCCCTAATGGCTTTTACATCTCCCATTTTTTCAGCTTGCTTCATATAAGATCGCTTTTCGCCATAAGGTATTTGTTGTAATTCATTCCATACACTCTTCTGAAAATCTGTACCCTGAGGATTTAATTTTAAACTAAAAGACGTTCGTTCTTTTTTAAAATATTCATCCAATTGTCTAACACATTCTTGTAAAGGTTCTGGTATTACATCTGTAGTTTCTTGCTCGCCATCTAATACAGAAATTGATGAAATTCCATCTTCATCACCAATAATTCTGGCAATACCAATTGGTGTTTTATAATATGTTACACTATCAAAATCGAAAAACATCTTTAGAATTTTGTGTAGTAATTTCAGCTATTTCTTGAGGAGTTAAATTATAAATATCTACCAATTTATCCAAAACATTAACAATATAACTACTTTCATTTCGCTTTCCGCGGAAAGGTGCAGGTGCTAAATAAGGCGAATCTGTTTCTAAAACAATATTTTCTAGAGGAATTTCATTCAGAAATTTATCGATTCCACCATTTTTAAATGTAACTACTCCACCTATCCCTAATTTCATATTAAAAGATAATGCTCTATGGGCTTGTTCTAAGGTTCCTGTAAAACAGTGAAAAATGCCATGCAATTTTTCATCCTTTTCACCTTCTAGAACTTCAAATATTTCATCGAAAGATTCACGACAATGAATTACTATTGGCAAATCTTTTTCTTTAGCCCAACCTATTTGAGTTTTAAAAGCATCTTGCTGTTGTTTTAAAAAAGATTTATCCCAATACAGATCGATCCCAATTTCTCCTACAGCATAAAAATTTCGTTTATCAAACCATTCTCTAACAAAGTTCAGTTCATCTTTGTAGTTTTCTTTAACAGATGTTGGATGCAGGCCCATCATTAAAAAAACATTTTCTGGATAATTCTTTTCAAGATCGAACATAGCATCTGAATAGGTAGAATCAATTGCTGGAATAAAAAAACGAGAAATACCAGCATCAAAAGCTCTTTGCATCATTTCTGCTCTATCATTATCAAATTGCTCTGAATATAGATGGGTATGCGTATCTGTTAAAATCATAGGCTGTCAAAGATAACTATCTAAATAGATTTTAAAAAGGCTTAGTTATATTTGCATTTCAAAAATGAAAATAGATGAAAATTTATCATAATAGTAGATGTAGTAAAAGTCGCGAAGGTCTTTGCATACTAGAAGAGTCTAATCAAGATTTCGAAATTGTAAATTATTTAGAAATTCCTCCTTCTGTAAATGAATTAAAAGAAATATTAAAAATGCTAGGCCTAAAACCTATTCAATTAATTCGTAAGAATGAAAAAATTTGGAAAGAAAATTTTAAAGGAAAAGAACTGACCGACGATGAAATTCTAAAAGCTATGAGTAATAATCCGAAATTAATTGAAAGACCTATAGTTATTAAAGGTGGTAAAGCTGTTTTAGGAAGACCACCTGAAAATATTAAAGAATTATTATAAAAAACTAGTGGTTTTTAGGTATCAAACTCACCAAAAACCACTATTTTTTTATCCAATGATTAGTGATACTTTTGTTTTTTATACGCCAAATTGTATGAAAAAGTACTTCCTGCTTATTGCTTTTCTTTTTCTTGTAAAGTTTTCATCTTTTGGTCAAAGTACTACGGCTAAAGAGATAATTATTTCAGGTAAGGTAATAGACACAGAAACTAATGAGCCTATTGAGTACGCAACTATAACCATCCATTCTAAGAATGATAGCATTATAGCTGGTACATCTACTAATAAAAATGGAAGGTTTAAACTTAACACAAAGACTGGAAATTATACATTGAAAATTCAATTCTTATCTTTTGAAACTTATAAATTGTCTAAAAATTTTATTGATAATTTTAGTCTTGGCGTAGTAAGTCTTGTACCGGATAATACTCTCAAAGAAGTTGAAATTGTTGCAGAAAAAAGATTATTAAAAACAAAATTCAATAAAAAAATATACAATGCATCTGCAGATATTGCAAATATTGGTGGTAATGCTATAGATGTTTTAAACAATACGCCATCAGTTAGAGTAGATGATGATGGAAATATTTTAGCTAGAAGTGGTAGCGCAACAATACTTGTAGATGGTAAACCTCAATTTGGTTTAGACAATAACTCAGACATATTAAAAGCAATTCCATCAAGTAGTATTGATAGAGTTGAAATTATTACTAGGTCTGCTAAATACAGCGCTGAAGGCAGTGGTGGTGCAATTCTAAATATTATTACCAAAAAAAGACAGGGAATAGGTTTGAATGGTTCTCTAGAAGTCCATACAGGCATCCCCGATAATCATGGTTTTTCAACATTTATTAATGAGGATACGGATAATATGAATCTCTACTCTACAATTAGTTTTAATAATCAAGATCGTAACAAGTTTACAAACATTTACCAACCAACTTTGAGTTTTGATGAAAATAGAATTGATAAAGAAAAACGTAATAGTTTATTGTTTAATCTAGGTAGTGATTTTTACTTAAATGACAAAAACATACTTTCTGCCTCTTTTTTGATTAATGCCAACAATAAAAATTTTAGATCTAACCTTAATGAATCTGATTTTACAAGAAAAGTAAACGACGACGATGATAGCTCAAGAATTGAAGCTTCTATTGGTTACAAAATAGAATTTAATGAAAAAGGTCATAATCTTTCTGTTGACTTTAAGTACGAAAATACAGACTCTGATAATAAGGCTACTATAAATGAAGTAGCAACAATTGGGAATACAGTTTTTCAAAAATCTGATAAAGATCAAAAGTTAGATAATTTTTTAGCGCAATTAGATTATTCATTACCATTTAATGAAAATCAAAATTTAGAGTTAGGTTATAAAGGAACATTTCGCTTTTATGAAAACGACTTTAATGTCTCTCAATTTGATAATGTCATCAATGATTTTGTAACCATTGGTAATCTTGATGACATCATTAATTATGATGAAAAAGTTCATGCTTTTTACGGTATGTATAATGCAACCCATAACAAATTTTCATATTCGATAGGGTTAAGAACCGAAATTTCTGATGTGATTATTGGACAACTAAATTCTGGGGTTCAGTTAACAAAAAATTATACAGATTTATTTCCTTCTGCTACTATTGGCTATGAATTAAATGATAACACTTACTTATCAATAAACTATTCTAGGTCTATAGACCGACCAACTGTTGCTCAGATTAATCCATTTATTAGATATACAGACGAACGCTTTCAAACAGTAGGTAATCAAAATCTGAATCCTTTTTATTCTGATTATTTTGAAGTTCTATTTGATAAAAGCTTTGATAAATTAACATTAACTTCATCATTTTTCTTAAATAACTCGTATGATCATTTTTTATCGGTTATTGAAAATACTGGTCAACAAACATCAGATGGGCAGGATATTTTTAGAAGAATTCCTATAAATAGTGGTGATAAAAATATTTTAGGTATCGACTTAGACCTTACCTATCGATTTTCTAAAAACTTTAGGTTAAATGCGTATGCAAGCCCGTATAGACAAAAAACAACCAATGCAATTGACCCGGCTTATAATTTAACAAACACAACTTGGTATGCTAGTGGTACTGCTTTTGTTACATTTAATAACGGACTAAAAATTAATGCCCAACATGTTTATCAATCACCAATAAAAAATGGTTTAACAGAATTGAGAACTATTAATTTTTCAAATCTAACGGTTAGTAAAGATTTATTTAAAAAGAAAGCTTCATTAACATTCAGAATCAATGATATTTTTAGTTCAAAAAAGTTTAAATATGAGTCTTTAGAAGCTAATACTCTAACTTTAAGAGATGTTCGTTATGAAAATCAGTATCAGTTAACTTTTACTTATAGATTCAACCAAAAAAGAAGAAGTTCTAAAGACAGAAGTAGGGAAATTAGTAAAGATGACTTAGAAGACAAACAAGATAAAAAATTATAAGCAACAAAAAAGGATGGAAAAAACCATCCTTTTTTTTTATATAAACATTAATCTAAAACCTAATTATTCTTCTTTTTAGCTTCGCGCTTTAATTTAAATTCTTCTCTTAAATAACCTATAATCCAATAAGGAATTACAAATGTTAATAAAAATATCATCATCCAAAAACCCATTGTAAAAACGGTAAGAAAAATTAAAAAACCTACAAAATGTTGAAATTCCATAATAAAACTAGAAGCATTTAAATTTAGGTCAAAAATAAAATATATTTTTTACTTTGTATATATATTTTCTTATTTTTTAATTCAACTTATTAATAGTTTTAAACCTTTTTAAAGTTTAGTAGTCTAATAAACTAAAAATGAATTAGAAATGGCGTTTTATAAAAAACTCTTTTTGATAGCTATTCTATCTGTTATATCTATTCCGTTTTCTGTTTCTCAAGAAAATGAAGATTATGACATTCAGTTAAATTCGCTTTCACTCACTCAAGAACAAAAGAGAATTTTAAAAGAGCAATTATTGCTTAAGAGACAAATAAGAGAAAGTATTAAGAATAATCTTTCTGTTGAACAGAAAAGAATTTTAGCTAATAAGAACTTGTCGCAAGCTGACAGGACTAAGATGTTGAGAAAATCTCTATCTACTAAGCAGCTTTCTGATCTCAAAACCAATAGAAATTTATTAAAAATTAAACGTAAGCAGTTTAGAAAAACAATTTCTAGAAAGCAGATGGTTAGATTACAACATTTTATAAGTGACAAAAAAATACGAGATAGAAGAAGATTGGTGCGTAGATTAAGACATTTAATTAGACAAAATTTAGATCAATAAGAACTTTTTACCTACACCTAAATCTATATGAAAAAGTTTTTTTTAATTCTAACCCTTACTACTATTGTATTAAACACCTATGCCCAAACTCAAGAGGAATTAGATGCTGAAGTAGATGCTATTATAGATGAATTAATAGCAGATGAAACAAATATCTTGGACTATATAGATGAATTAAGTAAGCAGCATTTAATTTATATGTCTTTAGAATATAATAATAAAACTTATTTTCTAGGTAGAGATTTAAATATAGATCAGTTTAGCCTTTCTCCCCAAATTTTATATCAACATCATAGTGGTATTTACGCAGGTCTATCTGGTGCCATTTATAATAAATTTAATCCAAAATGGGATTTAACTACTGCATCTCTTGGTTATACAAATGATTTTGGAAAGAATGATAATTTTAGTTGCGACTTAAGCTATAGCAGATATATTTTTACAGATTCTGAGTCTAGAGATTTTGAAAATAGCCTCGATGCCACCTTTAGTATTGAAACTAATGATCAATTATTGGGTGTATCAGCTGGAGTATCGTATTTTTTTGGAGATGAACAGGGTGTTCAAAATAATTTTGAAATTTATAGCGCCATTGATCTATTTAAAATAAGCAAAAAACATCAAGTATCTATAAATCCTCAATTGTCTTTTAGTTTAGGAAATGAAAATATAGACACCTCTAGAATTGATGATTTAGTGTCAGATCTACCGATAATTGATAGAATAGTAAATGAATTTGAAACTTATGCTCTTAGAAATACACAATTATCAATCCCTGTAAATATAGCATTGAATGATTTTCAGTTCGAAATTGGGTATAATTTTAATTTTCCCAATGCGCTTGTGTTTGAAAGAAATTTAGAAAATTCTTCATTTTTAAATATCGGTTTGAGCTATATTTTCAGCTTTAAATAGTCAGAATCCTTTTAACACTTTTTTAACGAAAACTAAATTAAACCAAAGTAATTTCGATCGGTCAAAGTGTTATTAATTTTCTCGACAAAATAATTCTAATGAAAAACAATTTAATTCTGATAATAGCATTGTTATGTTCTTATCAAATAGTTTTATCACAAAGACCTCAAAATCGAAATTTCGAGCCAAAAAAAGTTGAAATAACCGGTAAAGTAATTGACAAAGAAACCAAACAACCTCTCGAATATGCCACAATAGTACTTACTTCTGTAAGAAGCAAAAAAGTAACTGGAGGTTTAACAGACAAAGATGGAAACTTTATAATTGAAGCAAATCAAGGGATGTATGATATTTCTGTAGAATTTATCTCCTTTAAAAGCTATAAACTTGCTAAACAACGAATTTTAAAAAATACCAATCTAGGTACTATCATCTTGGAAGTAGATAGTGAAGCTCTAGACGAGGTTGAAGTTATTGCTGAAAAAACAACGGTAGAAATTAGGCTTGATAAAAAGATATATAATGTTGGTAAAGACTTAACCGTACGTGGTGGTACTGCTAGCGATGTATTGGATAACGTACCTTCTGTTTCTGTAGATGTTGAGGGTAATGTCGCTTTACGTGGGAATGATAATGTTCGTATTCTTATCGACGGAAAACCATCAGGACTTGTAGGTTTAAGCTCAACAGATGCTTTACGCCAATTACCTGCAGACGCTATTGAAAAAGTTGAAGTAATTACATCACCTTCTGCAAGATATGATGCAGAAGGAACAGCAGGAATTTTAAATATCATATTAAGAAGAAGCAAATTACAAGGATTAAATGGTGCAATTACAAGTAACATTGGGTATCCAAAATCAGCAGGTGTTTCAGGTAATTTAAATTACAGAACAGGCGATATAAACATTTTTACTACATCTGGCTATCGCTATAGAGAAGTACCAGGTAATTCGTTTACTTCTACAAACTTTAGAAATAATAACTCTTTTATCGAGGAAGATAGAAGTTTTGATAGGGTTAGGAAAGGTTTAAATGCCAATGTAGGTGTAGAATGGTATATCAATAAAACATCCTCATTAACAGGTTCAGTTTTATTCCGCGAAAGCGATAATGAAAGTAATACTACAAACCTGATTTTTCAGAGAGATGAAAA
The DNA here is from genome assembly GCF_057837205.1 of Maritimimonas rapanae. Taxonomy (NCBI): domain Bacteria; kingdom Pseudomonadati; phylum Bacteroidota; class Flavobacteriia; order Flavobacteriales; family Flavobacteriaceae; genus Maritimimonas; species Maritimimonas rapanae. The sequence goes on from NZ_JBYQFI010000001.1 coordinate 1,495,016, forward strand.
TGGTGCAGAAACTAATTCAATACGTTTAGACCCAGAACTAGAAGATGATAAAACTGTACAATATTCTCTCAACTATGATAAAAAATTTAAAACTGATGGGCACAGCTTTACAGCAGATTTTCAATACGAAGAAAGTGCTGAAGAAGAAAATTCGTTAATAAATCAGGATGGAACTGATGTCGAAAAAGTACGTACAGACGAAAAACAAGATCGTATTTTATTACAAACGGATTACGTATTACCTATTGGTGAAAAAACGCAGTTAGAATTTGGTTATCGTGGTAATTTTAACAGATTAGACACTGATTATAGGGTAGATAGTATCATAAATAATTTACCTGTTCTAAATGCAAATCTCTCAAATAGGCTGCTCTTTAATGAATATACCAATGCTCTTTATTCTCAGTACGGAACTAAATTCAACAAATTTTCGGTGCTTTTTGGTTTACGTTTAGAGTCTACAAGAATTACTATTGACCAAGTTACATCAAATGACAGACAGGTAAAAGAGTACGCATACTTCTTCCCTACTGTAAATTTGGGTTATGAATTGTCAGAAAAAGAAAGTTTAACTTTTGGTTATAATCGTAGAATAAGAAGACCTCGGTCTAGATTTATAAACCCTTTTCCATCTAGATCAAGTGCAACAAGTATTTTTCAAGGCAATCCTAATCTTGACCCTTTTCTTTCTGATGCTATAGATTTAGGGTATTTAAATAGATTTGGTAAAGTGACGCTTAATACTTCTATTTATTATCAACACTCAAGTGATGTATTCTCTTTTGTATCTGAACCAACTGGTGAAACTGTTGAGTTTAATGGACAAGATGTTCCAGTGATACGAAGGACACCTTTAAATTTAGACACCAATGATAGATATGGTTTTGAATTCAATCTAACTTATAGCCCAAATAGAAAGTGGAGAACTAATGCGAGCTTTAACTTATTTCATTCAATTACCAAAGGACAAAATTCTTTAGGTGAAAGTCTAGATGCAGAAAATACAAGTTGGTTTGCACGTGTAAGTAATAAATTAACACTACCTGGTAAAGTTGACTGGCAAACTACAGCTGTATATAGAGGACCAAGTGAAACTGCCCAAAGCAAAAATCAAGGTGTATTCTCTATGAACATGGCATTAAGCAAAGATCTTTTTAAAGAAAAGGCATCAATTGCATTTAATGTGAGTGATCTTTTTAATACCAGAAAACGTATCTCAGAAATTGATGCACCTACTTTCTTTGGAGAAAGTGAATTTCAATGGAGAGAACGTAGTTTTAATCTATCTTTTACATATCGCTTCAATCAAAAGAAAAAACGTCAAAGATCTTCACGTCAAGATTTTGATGAAGGTGGAGAAGAGTTTGGTAGTTAATTCAAAAAAATTAAGTTAATCTTAAGAGAACTTTGTTTGTATAAACTTTAATAGTTCTTATTTTTGCACCCTTGTTTTGAGAAATGAAAAAAGGCGCTAGAGTTCAAAAAAAGTCAAGGTTTAAACTACTACACCAGTATTATTCATATACTGGTTTTTATAGTTTTATAGGCAATAGTTTAAAAAAAGCTATTTTACCTATAGCGGTTATCATTGTAATTATAGTTCTATTCAATGCTTATATTTATAACATTAATGATGGGCTTCAGAAAATTACCGAAATCTATTCAGCAAATGGTATTCTAACTATTTTCTTTTTATCTGAATCTTTCTTAGGACTAATACCACCTGAAATCTTTATTGCATGGTCTAAAAAAACAGATAGCCCTGTTTTATCATTAGCTGTTTTAGCAACACTTTCATATATAGGCGGCATAATATCTTACTATATTGGTAAAGCTATTCTAAAAATAAAATCTGTTAAAGATTATCTTGAAAATAAAATGGCGAAGCATTTAAAGAATACTAAAAGATGGGGTGGCTTTTTAATCCTTAGCGGAGCTTTATTACCCATACCATTTTCTATTACTTGTATAGCTGCTGGCATGATTAAATATCCTCTAAAAGGTGTTATTACTTTTGGATTGTTTCGCTTTGTTCGCTTTGCAGTTTACGCCATAGCAATTTTTCAAATCGTTCAGTAAAATCAACAATCTTTCGCTAGCTATTTTGTAACTTTGTTGTCTACAAAATCAATTCTTTCAGATGGACTACAGAATAGAAAAAGATACTATGGGCGAGGTAAAAGTACCTGCCGATAAATACTGGGGTGCCCAAACCGAAAGATCACGTAATAACTTTAGAATTGGTGCTCCTGCATCAATGCCTTTAGAAGTTGTGTATGGTTTTGCTTATCTCAAAAAAGCAGCAGCATATACAAATTGTGAGTTAGGTATTTTAGCTGAAAATAAACGCGATCTTATTGGTCAGGTTTGTGATGAAATCCTTAACGGGAAACATGATGATCAATTTCCTTTAGTTATTTGGCAAACAGGTTCTGGTACGCAAAGCAATATGAATGTGAATGAGGTTATAGCTAATCGTGCTCACGAAATTGCAGGTAAAAAAATTGGTGAAGGCGAAAAGACTATACAACCCAATGATGATGTAAATAAATCGCAATCATCAAATGACACGTTCCCTACCGGGATGCATATTGCATGTTATAAGATGATTGCAGAGACCACTATTCCTGGGGTTCAAAAGCTAAGAGATACTCTAGATAAAAAAGCAAAAGATTTTAAAGATGTAGTAAAAATTGGTCGTACACATTTAATGGATGCTACTCCATTAACAGTTGGTCAAGAATTCTCTGGTTATGTATCTCAATTAGACCATGGCCTTAAGGCCTTAAAAAACACATTAGCACATTTATCTGAATTAGCCCTAGGCGGAACTGCTGTTGGAACAGGATTAAATACTCCTAAAGGATATGATGTTTTAGTGGCTAAACATATTGCTGAATTTACTGGTCTGCCCTTTGTGACAGCTGAAAATAAATTTGAAGCATTAGCTGCACATGATGCCATTGTAGAATCTCATGGGGCATTAAAGCAATTAGCTGTTTCTTTAAATAAGATAGCCAATGATATTAGAATGATGGCTTCTGGGCCACGTTCAGGTATAGGTGAATTGATTATTCCAGCTAATGAGCCAGGTTCTTCTATTATGCCTGGTAAAGTAAACCCTACTCAGGCTGAAGCCTTAACTATGGTTTGTGCACAAGTAATGGGAAATGATGTTGCTGTAACTGTTGGTGGAACTCAAGGTCATTATGAGTTAAATGTATTTAAACCTATGATGGCAGCTAATCTACTGCAATCTGCAAGATTAATAGGTGATGCTTGTGTGTCTTTTAATAATAATTGTGCTACTGGTATTGAACCAAATCATTCAAAGATTAAAGAATTATTAAACAATTCTTTAATGTTGGTTACCGCTTTAAATACAAAAATTGGGTATTATAAAGCCGCTGAAATTGCTAATACTGCACATCAAAATGGAACTACTTTAAAAGAAGAAGCTATTCGATTAGGTTATGTATCTGCCGAAGAATATGATGAGTGGGTAAAGCCAGAAGACATGACAGGAAGTCTTAAATAATTTTTATTATGACTAGTAATGAAGAATTTATGAGTGAAGCTGTAAAAGCTGCTCTAAAAGGAATGCAAAATAATGAAGGTGGTCCTTTCGGTTGTATTGTAGTAAAAGATGGTGAAATTATTGGTCGTGGTAATAACAAGGTTACTTCAACTAATGACCCTACTGCACATGCTGAAGTAACAGCGATAAGAGATGCTTGTGAAAATTTAGGGGCTTTTCAGTTAGACGATTGCATTATATATACTTCATGTGAACCATGCCCCATGTGTTTAGGCGCTATTTATTGGGCAAGACCTAAAAAAGTATATTATGGTAGTAATCAACAAGACGCTGCTGATATAGGCTTTGATGATGAATTTATCTATAAAGAAATCCCCTTACCTTACGAAAAACGCAGTATTCCTTTTGAGCAATGTGCACGAGACATCGCATTAGAGCCTTTTAAAAAATGGTCAGAAAAAGAAGATAAAATAGAATATTAATATTCTAAATCTAAATTTCCTTGCGCTCTAACAGTTTCTAAATAATCTAGATATTTTTTATATTCTTTTAACTTAGAAACAGTATACTTATCTTTCTTGTAAGGACTAAAATGTTTTTTTCTTCTTTTCTTTTTTTTAGAACGTAGATCTTCGTTCTCAGGGTCGAAATTATTTTCCATGTTTAGCGAGTTTAATTACTAGAATAACGAATCTAGAATTAGTTTTAGTATATAATTATACTCATTGAAAAATAGTTTCTTAAGATTGTTAAAACAAAAAACCAGTAACATTATTAGTTACTGGTTTTAATATTTTATAAGAAGATGTTACTATTTTACAATTTCTAATAGTTCAACTTCAAATATTAGAGCATCAAATGGTCTCACTTTTCCACCTTGATGAGGAAAAGCTCCATAAGCCAATTCTTGAGGTACAAAGAATTTATACTTAGAACCAACAGACATCAATTGCAATCCTTCAGACCATCCTTTAATAACTTGATTTGCAAAAAATTCTTGAGGCTTTCCTCTATCTACAGAACTATCAAAAACTGTTCCGTCTATTAAAGTACCATGATAGTGTACTTTTACTTTATTAGTTGCAACAGGTTTTTCTCCTGTACCTTCATTAATAACAATATACTGCAAACCACTTTCTGTAGTTTCTACTCCTTCTTTAGATTTATTATTTTCTATGAATTTTGCGCCGGCAGCTTTCACTTCTCCAAATTCTTTTTCAGCTTTTGCTAAGGCTTCTTCCTGTTGCTTTTTACGTTGTTCTACTTGTTTCTTGGTCATATATGATCTAACAACATTTGCAACTTTGTCGTAATCAATTAGTAAATTAGTAGAATCTATTCCATTTCTAATACCTTGTAATAAAAGATCTTGATCCACCTCGTCAAATCCTTTTTTTAAGTTACTTGCTATATCCAACCCTATAGCATAGCTTACTGAATCTATTTCGTTATCTAATGACTTTTTTGTTACACTTTGACTATTACAAGAAGCCAACATTGCTATTGTAATAATAGCACTAAAAATTTTAACTAATCTCATCCTTTTATTTCATTTTAATAAGCGCCAAAAATAGAAAATTTAAATGACTATTCTTTATATATTTTTTTAATGATTTTTGGGATAACATTTAGAAAACAATTTTAAATTTGAAAACCTAAATTTCGAAAATGCAAAAGCAACTTATAGAATGTGTTCCTAACATAAGTGAAGGACATGATGAAGAAAAAATAAATGAAGTAGCTCATATCGTTGAAACGGTAGAAGGAGTAAAACTATTAGATATAGATCCTGGTAAAGCTACCAATAGAACAGTTATTACATTTGTTGGTGAGCCCGAACCTGTAATCGAAGCTGCATTTTTATTGATAAAACGAGCTTCTGAACTAATTGATATGAGTAAACATTCTGGTGAGCATCCTCGTTTCGGTGCTACAGATGTATGCCCATTAGTTCCTATTTCTGGTATCTCGTTAGAAGAAACTGCAAAGTATGCTCATAAATTAGGTGAACGTGTAGGTAAAGAATTAGGCATCCCAGGGTATTTTTATGAGAATGCTGCAAAAGAAGATAAGCGTAAAAATTTAGCTAATTGTCGTTCAGGTGAATATGAAGGTTTACCAAAAAAATTAGTTGATCCTGATTGGAAGCCAGATTTTGGTCCAGCCGAGTTTAACGATACTGTTTCAAGAACTGGAGCTACGGCTATTTCTGCGCGTGATTTTTTAATTGCCTATAATATAAATTTAAATACTACATCTACACGACGTGCAAATGCTATTGCTTTTGACATACGAGAGGCCGGTCGTATCAAACGAGAAGGTAATCCAGTAACAGGAAAGAAGGTATTAGATAAAAACGGTGAACCCGTTAGAATTCCAGGTAAATTAAAAGCAGTAAAAGGTATCGGTTGGTATATAGAAGAATATGGTATTGCTCAAATATCATATAATCTAACTAATATATCTATAACATCTATGCATGAAGCTTTTGACGAAAGTTGCAAAGCTGCTCAAGAAAGAGGATTGAGAGTAACAGGTTCTGAGTTGGTAGGCCTCGTACCATTAAAAGCTATGCTAGATGCAGCTGACTATTTCTTAACAAAGCAAGATAGGTCATTAGGCATTGCAGAAAATGAAAAAATTAAAATTGCTATTAAATCTCTTGGTTTAGATGATTTAAAGCCTTTTAATCCAGAAGAAAAAATCATAGAATATATATTACAAGATGATTCTAAGAAGTTAATCGATTTTAAGCTTGATGCTTTCGCTGACGAAACGGCTAGTGAATCTATGGCTCCAGGTGGTGGATCTATATCAGCTTATGTTGGAGCTTTAGGAGTTTCATTAGGTACTATGGTAGCAAATCTATCTGCTCATAAACCAGGGTGGGATGATAAATGGGAATTCTACTCTAAATGGGCAGAAAAAGGACAACAATACAAGGATAAATTATTATTCTTGGTTGATGAGGATACTAATGCCTTTAATAAAATTATTGAAGGATTTAGAATGCCTAAAGGAAACGATAAAGAAAAAGAAGCACGCAAAGAAGCTATCGAGAGTGCCACAAAATATGCAACCGAAATACCTTTTCAAGTAATGCAGACTGCTCATGATTCTATAGAAGTTATGCAAGCTATGGTTAAAGATGGGCTTCCAAGCTCATTATCTGATGCTGGTGTTGGTGCTTTATGTGCTCGAACTGCCGTATTGGGTGCTTATTTTAATGTTCGCATAAACGCAAAAGATATAAAGGATAGAAAATTTGCGGATTCCATCATCAATAAAGCTCAAAAAATCTATCAATCTACTTTAAAAAAGGAAAAAGATATCATTGATTACATAGATAGTAAGATGTAATACTACTACCCTATTTTGATATTTAAATAGAATTTTATAAATTTGTATAAGTATTTATATAAATATTTATATATGTTTAAGCAACAAGATCAATTAGTACAATTTAAAGAACTCGCAATTGGATCGAGACTAAAGCGGTTAAGCGATCTATTGATGAAAGAAACTACTGTTGTTTACAATACTATGAATGTAGATTTCGACCCATATTTTATGCCGATATTTAAATTGGTCAAAGAGCAAAGCGGTTTAACCATAAGTGAAATAAGCACAATTTTAAATGTTACCCAACCTGCAGTTACACAGTATGTTAACGCGCTAATAAAAAAGCAATTAGTGATTTCAAGAGTTGGAAAAATTGACAAAAGAAAGCGAAAAATTGAATTATCAACCAAGGGAGAAAAAGTATATGATCAATTACAACCTATTTGGAACGCAGTAGAAAAAGAGGCTAAAAAAATTACCCATGTTACCAGTAACAAGACCTTGTTAGATCATGTAACCTATATAGAAAATACCTTAAAAGAAAAATCATTTAGCAAACGAATACTTGAAAATTTAAAAAATGATAACAACTAAAATAACCATTGTACCTTTTAAAGATGAATATGCTAGTCATTTTAGAGATCTAAATATAGAGTGGCTAGAAAAATTCTTTTATGTTGAAGAACATGATAAAGAGGTATTAAATAATGCCAAAAAATATATAATAGATAATGGAGGTTATATTTTCTTTGCCTTATATCAAGGAGAGATTGCTGGTACAGTAGCTTTAATAAACGAAGATGAAGGTTACGAGTTAAGTAAAATGGCTGTTTTACCTAAATTTCAAGGGTTAAAAATAGGACAACAATTAATGCAACATTGTATAGATTTTGCAAAAAGAATGGGTTGGAAGGAGATTCTACTCTACTCCAATAGAAAACTTGAAAATGCCATTTATATTTACAGAAAATATGGTTTTAAAGAAGTACCCGTACAAGCTGATAGTCCGTATGAAAGAAGTGATATTAAAATGGTATTAAAGCTCTAATGTAATAATGAATCTATTGCCAGCTCATATCCTCTAAGACCAAATCCTATTATAATGCCTTTTGCATTTGGTGCAATATAAGAATTATGTCTAAACTCTTCACGAGAATATACATTGGAAATATGCACTTCTATAACTGATGTTTCTATTGCTTTGACTGCATCGCCAATACCAACAGAAGTATGTGTATATGCAGCAGCATTTAGAATGATACCATTATAATCAAAACCTACTTCATGTAGTTTATCAATAATTTCCCCTTCTATATTTGATTGAAAATAATCCAACTGAAGTTCAGAATATTTATTCTGTAGCTTTTTAAATAAATCTTCAAAAGTGGTATTACCATAAACTTCTGGTTCTCTTTTACCTAACAGGTTCAGATTTGGGCCATTGATAATTATTAACTTCATATCGCTAAAATAAAAAAAGGAAACTAATGCTTCCTTTTTTAATCAAAATATTATTAGTCTCTTATAATCCGAAATTTACGCCTAAATTAATAGTTGAAAAACTTCCTCCATCAACACTAATACCTCTATAAGAAACTGTAATCTGTGTATTTTCTCCAACATTATATCCAACCATAGGGCGATAGTAAAAACCTCCATCTCCATCTCCAACAGCAATAGCATAACCTAGGTCAGCACCAATTTGAAAATCATCAGATGCGTTAAATCGAGCAGCCCCAGCCAAGGGAATATATTGAAAATCATCAACTTCAATTGATCCTAAAGGGCCTAAATCAATATCATCACCGAATGAATGATTATAACCCGTTGCAACACCTGCTTTAAAATCGTCAGACACCTCCCATAAAGCATCTAAGTCTATTCCCGCATTAAATGTGGAAAGGTCGCCTGCATCTCCAATAGGTAAACCTACTGTTAAACCAGCTCTAAAATTTTGTGCGTTTACACTAGCAAATGCGCAAACTGTCATTACCGCTAAAATTATTTTTTTCATAATTCATGTTTTTTTGAAATTTCATACTTCAAATTATATATTATAACATTAAGAAAAGTGAATTTGTTAACATGTTGTAAACATGGTTATTAACAATTATTGAAACAAAAATCAATAATAAAAATGTATAATATTCTTTCTATTTGATTTTCAGCTATCTACAATAATTAATTAAATTAATATTTTATAAAATATTGATAATCAAATATTTAATAATTTTTGATGAAAAAAGAATTTGTACAATAAAAGCTATTTATAACGTTTATATTAATTCAAAAATTAATCATTAAAACAAAAAATTATGAAAAAATTAATTTTAGCAGCTATTGCTCTAGTAACATTCTCATTTGTTAATGCTCAAGAACAAGCTATTAAAGCTAATCCTATTGGACTTGCTTTTGGTGTAGCTAACGCTGGGTACGAATTCTCTACAAATGATACGCAAACTTTAACGATATCTGGTTTGTATTATAACATTTCTGATGTTTCAGGTTTTGGAGCTGGTGCTGAATATAGATTTTATTTCTCTAGTGGTGAAGCTCTTAGAGGATGGCATGCTGGGCCTTCTGCTGGATACTTTTCTTTAGAAGATGATTTCAATAATTCAGCAGGCTTTTTCACTATAGGAGGAGAAGTTGGCCATCAATGGATTTTCGGTGAACATTTTGCTTTAGATGTTTTTGCAGGCTTAGGTTTTGTTTCTGGTAGCTCAGATGATTTAGCAGTTTCTGTTAATTCAACCGCTATAAGCTTAGGAGTAGCTCTAGGTTATGCTTGGTAAGAAAATATTACTTAAACTATAAAAAAGGCGGCCAGTTAGCCGCCTTTTATATTAATTAAATTTATAGACTAATCCTATTTGAAAAGTATTTACTTTAAGTTCTGGATTGATCAAACCTCCAATAATTGGTATATTTAAATCATCAATAAGGTCAGTTAAACCACTATCAACTCTATTATTTAACCCAACATTATATCTAGCTTGTACCGCAAAATTTTCATTTATATCAAATCCTGCACCAAAACCTAAACTAAATCCTGTTGTTTTAATTGCTCTTTTTTCAAGTTCATTTAATCCTGTTAAAAAGTCTAACTGAGGTCCAGCTTGTAAGTTAAATTTTTCTGCAATATAATATTTAGCCATAACTGGTATTAATATCACTCCTTCTCCATCTATTCCAGCATAAAGTACTTCAGGCTGAACACTAAATTTTTCAGCCACGCCAATGTCAGCTAATAATCCAATGAAGAACCCAGAACCATTCTGTACTTCAGCTACATCAAAACCAGCTACAGTAGCTTTACCAGAGCCATTAATAAAACCACCTGTTACACCAAAACTAGTTTCTCCTTGAGCATTTATAGAAGTTATACTAAAAACTGCTAATAGGATAACTAAACTCATTTTTTTCATAATAATTGATTTAAAGTTATATTGCAATATACTAAAAAAAGAAGTGGTTTTTGGTTATGAATTGGCAGAACGCATTAAAAGATTATCAGTTATATCTTAAAATTGAACGAGGCTTATCGCATAATTCAATTGAAAGTTATGCCAGAGATGTAAAAAAATTAATTTTATTTCTAGAAGAAAACAATATTACCACTTCTCCTTTTAAAATATCAGAAGAAACAATTCAACAATTTGTTTATGAGATTGCCAAATCTGTAAATGCTCGATCACAGTCTCGTACCATATCTGGGCTTCGTAGTTTTTTTGATTATTTAATATTTGAAGATTATAGAAAAGATAATCCTACACAACTAATAGAAACTCCAAAAATTGGCAGAAAATTGCCAGATACCCTTTCTGAAGGAGAAATCAATAAAATAATTAACTCTATAGACCTTAGCCATTCTCAAGGACAACGAAATAAAACTATATTAGAAACTTTGTATAGTTGTGGCTTACGAGTTACAGAACTTATTACTTTACAACTTTCAGATTTGTTTTTTGATGAAGGTTTTATTCGTGTAATTGGCAAAGGTGATAAACAACGTTTTGTACCTATAAACTTACATACACAAAAATTGATTCTAATTTATATAAATCAAGTACGCAATCATATAAAACCTCAAAAAGGGTTTGAAGACACACTTTTCTTAAACCGAAGAGGGAAGCAATTAACTAGAAATATGATTTTCTTAATTGTAAAAGAAGCTTCTGAAAAAGCAGGGGTAAGAAAGAATGTGAGTCCTCATACATTTCGTCATTCCTTTGCTACTCACCTACTCGAACGTGGAGCAGATCTGCGGTCTATACAACAAATGTTAGGACATGAAAGTATTACTACTACAGAAATTTATATGCACGTAGATAAAACTTTTTTAAAGGAAATTGTAGAAAAATACCATCCTAGAAAGTAAAAAGTCCTTTTCAAAAAACTTAAAAAGGACTTTCTACAATATTTGAATTAGTATATTTTACTTAGCTATATTTACAGCTCTTGTTTCTCTAATTACCGTTACACGAACCTGACCTGGATAAGTCATATCGTTTTGAATTTTCTGAGATATATTAAAAGATAATTCTGACGCCTTCAAATCATCGACCTTTTCACTTTCTACGATCACTCGTAATTCTCGACCAGCTTGTATTGCATATGCTTTTTGAACACCTGTAAAACCAAAGGCAACATCTTCTAGATCTTTTAATCGTTGTATGTACGAATCTAACACTTGACGTCTTGCACCCGGTCTTGCACCTGAAATAGCATCACAAACTTGAACAATAGGTGCAATTAACGATTTCATTTCTATCTCGTCATGATGAGCTCCTATGGCGTTACATACATCTTTCTTTTCACCGTATTTTTCAGCCCATTCCATACCCAGTAAAGCATGTGGTAATTCGCTTTCTGTTTCTGGCACTTTACCTATATCATGTAATAATCCTGCTCTTTTGGCAACTTTAGGATTTAAACCTAATTCTGCTGCCATTAAAGCACAAAGATTAGCAACTTCTCGTGAGTGCTGTAATAGGTTTTGTCCATAAGAAGAACGATACTTCATTCGTCCCACAGTTTTAATTAATTCTGGATGCAATCCATGAATTCCAAGATCAATTACTGTACGCTTACCTACTTCAATAATTTCTTGATTAATTTCTTTCTTTGTCTTTGCAACTACTTCTTCTATACGGGCAGGATGTATTCTACCGTCGGTAACTAGTTTATGCATAGACAAACGTGCAATCTCTCTGCGAATAGGGTCAAAACAAGAAAGAATAATAGCTTCTGGTGTATCATCAACAATAATTTCAACTCCCGTTGCAGATTCTAATGCTCTAATATTACGTCCTTCTCTACCAATTATACGTCCTTTAACGTCATCAGACTCTAAGTTAAATACCGAAACGCAATTTTCTACAGTTTGCTCAACACCAACACGCTGAATAGTGCTTAATACAATTTTTTTAGCTTCTTGCTGTGCAGTTAACTTAGCTTCTTCTAAAGTATCTTGTATAAAACCCATAGCATCAGTCTTTGCTTCTTCTTTTAAAGATTCGACTAATTGAGACTTTGCATCATCAGCAGACAGACCAGAAATTACTTCTAATTGTTCTACTTGTTTTTTGTGGAGTTTTTCAGTTTCTACTTTTCTCTTTTCTAAAAATTCTAAGCGATAATTATAATCAGCTTCTTTCGCTTCTAAAGATTTATTTAGCTTCTTATTTTTGTCTAGTTCTTGAGATACTTTAGATTCTTTTTCTCGTATTCTCTTTTCGCCTTCAGAAACTTTCTTATCGCGGGCTAAGATTACTTTTTCGTGTTCTGTTTTAAGCTCTATAAATTTTTCTTTGGCTTGTAATATTTTATCTTTTTTTAGTGTTTCTCCTTCTAATCGGGCTTCTTTTAATATTGAAGAGGCTTGTTTTTTGGCATTTTTAAGTATTAATGATGCTTTATTTTTTTCTAAAGCTTTGGCTATAATAAAACCTATAATTAAACCTACTACGCCAACAAATATTGGCATTATCATTCCTTCCATTTCGTTAATTTTAAGTATAAAAAAACCTACACTAGTTTGGGGTTTTTAAACTCCTTGTAAAACAAGTTTAGGGCTAACTAATTGGTCAAAAATCCACATAAAAGTGGCGCGCTTTCGCAATTAAAACTCACCCTTTTTAATATAATAGTGTTGAGTTTAACAAACAAATAACTAATGTAGGCAGTAAATTGTTATATTTTAAAGAACTTATAAATGGGTGTCTAAAACGGCACTCATTTCTTTTAATTTATCTTCTATTCTATGAGCATCTTGCTCATTATAAATACTTTTAACTTCTTGTAAAGATGCAAACTGTAGTGCACACATAGCTAGCACATCTTGTTTATCTCTTACCTCATAATTCTCTTCAAACTTCTTTATAAGGTCGTTTATTTTCTTTACAGCTTTGCGAATACCCTCTTCTTCACCTTCACTTTTAATTGTTAAGGGGTAAACTCTATCTCCTATCGTAACTTTTATTCTAAGATTGTCATCCATATAGAATTTACTCACCCAACTGAGCTATACATTTATCAATTTCGCGTATTAACGTATTTATTTTTAGTTTAGTTGTATGTTTATCTTCTTTGCTGCCTACAATTGCATTTGCAATTCTTAATGACTCGTATTTGCTTTCTAATTGATGAATAGATTGCTTTTGCGAATCTATCTCTTGAACAAGCTTGTCACTTTTTTCAAGTAATTGTTGATTCTCTATCTGTAACAATTTATATTTAGAAAGTAACTTATCTAATTTACTTTGCAGTGAATCAACTATTTCTAAAACATTACTCATCAATACAAAGAGTATAAACTATATCAACAAATTTAGTATTACTGTTTTAATTAAGCAACTCTTTTAATAATTTATATTAAAACTTATACACAAAATACTGATAAACAAATCATTAATATTTGATTTTTAATTTATATTTTGAATATGTATTTTAGCCGCAATTATGGGGAGAATATTTTTAGTTTTATTATTTCTGGGTACTTGTTTATGGTCTAATTCTCAAATGGCTTATCCAGAAAATTATTTTAGAAAGCCGTTAGATATACCTTTAATTCTTAGTGGAACATTTGGTGAATTAAGAAGTAATCATTTTCACTCAGGGTTAGACATTAAAACCCAGAAGCGTACAGGTTTAAACGTATTCTCTTCTGCCGAGGGTTATATTTCGCGTATTAAAATATCGCATTGGGGTTATGGTAAAGCCTTGTATGTAACGCATCCTAATGGATACACAACTGTATATGGGCATCTAAAAAAATTCTCACCTAAGATTGAAGAGTATGTTAAGAAAAAACAATATGAGAAAGAGAGTTTTGTTATTCAGCTGTTTCCAAAATCTAACGAATTAAAAGTTGAAAAAGGTGAGGTAATTGCCTTTAGTGGTAATAGTGGTAGTTCTGGTGGACCTCATCTGCATTACGAAATTAGAGGTTCGGATGCCAAGCCAATCAATCCTATGCATTTTGGTATTAGTGTTGCCGATACTAAAACTCCTGAAATTAGAGCTGGTGTAGTCTATTCTTTTGGTGATACTTCGCATGTAAATCAAAGTAATCGCATCAAAGAATTAAATATAAATAAGCAACCAGATGGTAGTTTAATAGCTCAAAAAATTGAAGCCTACGGTACAATTGGGTTTGGTATTAATGCTATCGATAAACAAAATGGGGCTTTAAATAATAATGGATTGTTTGATCTCGAAATGAAGGTTAACGGTAGAACTACTTACCAACATACTGTAAATACTTTCTCTTTTAGTGAGTCTCGTTATATAAATACTTTGGTTGATTACAGTCGTTTTTATAAAAAAAGACAACGTATTCAAAAATGTTTTGTTGAGCCTGCCAATAAATTAAGCATTTATAAAAATCTCGTTAATAAAGGATATTTAAAAGTTGAAGATGGGTCTTCATATACTGTGCAAATTATAGCTACAGATTTTAAAGGGAATAAAACAAAACTAATTATTCCAGTAAAAGGGAAAAAAGATTCCATTTATTTAAAGAATCAAGTTAATAAAACACCATATTATTTTAAAAGAAATGTATTTAATAAAGTTTCTGATAGTACAGTTACAGTGGCTTTTCCTAAGCGAAGTTTTTATAGAGACTTTTATTTTGACTTCAAACATGAAAATGATGTTGTAAAGCTTCATAATCCTGGTGTGCCAGTTCATAAAAATTTTACATTAACATTTAACGTTTCTAAATACCAAAAAGCAGAACAAGATAAATTATTTATAGGAAGGATTAATACGAAAGGTATACCGTATTATTCTAATACCAGACGTAAAGAAAATAAACTATATACTTTAAATAAAACATTAGGTAATTATGCTTTATTTTCTGATAATCAAAAACCTAAAATTAAGCCTATAGGTTTTAAAGAAGATCAAGACCTAAGCAAATACAGGTATTTAAAGTTTAGAATTTCTGATAGCCTTTCTGGTATAAAATCATACCGAGCGGAAATTGATGGCGAGTGGATTTTAATGGAATTTGATGCCAAAAAAGGATTATTAACCTATGACTTTAATGATAAAGTTTTAACGGGCGAAAAACATACATTAAAACTAATTGCAGTTGATAATGTTAACAATACGAATACGTATATTGCAACGTTTTATAGAAAATCATAAATTTTAGAACGTAAAGCTTCTTTTTTTGAAAAGTTCGATTGCAGTAATTTTTGTCTTTTTTTTATTTACAACATTCTTGCATGCCCAAACAGGTACTTTAAAAGGTATTATAAAAGATGAAAGTGGTAAACCCATAGAAGGTGTAACTATTCGTTTTGAAGAAAGTGGTACAGCTTCTAATAGTAATGGTGAATATCAACTACAAATTCCATCGGGTAAATTCATTACAATTATATTTAGTCATGTTTCCTTTGAATCTCTTTCCAAAAGAATTCGCGTTCCTAGAAATCGTACAGTAACTTTTTCTCCTAAGCTAAAAACAAGAACAGAACAGATTAAAGAAGTTGTAGTTGAAGATAAAAGAGATAAAGTACAAGGCATTGATAAAGTAGATGTAAAGACTACCAAAGAACTACCTAGCGCAAACGCTGGTATAGAAGCAACTTTACGAAATATTGGCTTAGGTGTTAGTGGAAATAACGAATTAAGTACTCAATACAATGTTCGTGGTGGTAATTACGACGAAAATCTAGTCTATGTAAACGGAATTGAAGTATATCGTCCTTTTTTAGTACGTTCTGGCCAACAAGAAGGTTTAAGTTTTGTAAATCCAAATCTTACCAGGAATGTAAGATTTTCTGCAGGTGGTTTTCAAGCTAAATATGGAGACAAATTATCTTCTGTTTTAGATATTACTTATAAAAAACCAAAGGAATTTAGTATAGAGGCAGATGCTAGTTTGTTGGGAGCTAGTGCAACTATAGAAGGATTAATGTTAGATGAGAAACTATCTGCAATTTTAGGTGTACGCTATAGAAATAATAGTCTTTTTGTGAATTCTAAAGACACCGAAACCAACTTTAAGCCAAATTTCACTGACGCACAAACCTATTTATCTTATAATTTCAATAATAAATTCAACATCGATTTTCTTGGTACGTTTTCATTAAATAATTATGATTATACACCCATAACTCGTAGAACAAATTTTGGTACTATTGCAAATACACAAGCATTGGTTGTAAATTATCAAGGGCGTGAAAATGACAACTATTTGACCTTATTTGGAGCATTAAAAGCTACATATGTAGCTAACGACAATCTTGTATTTAATTTAATCACATCAACATACAATACTCAAGAAGAAGAACATTTTGATATTTTTGGATCGTATGGTATAGGAGAAGTCAATGCAGATTTTGGCAGTGATAACTTCGGTGATGTAGAGTTTGTACAAGCCATTGGTTCTCAATTAGATCATGCTCGTAATGATTTGGATGCTCTCATTTCTAACGTTCAATTAAAAGCTACTATAAAAAAGGATGATAATGTCTTCGAAGTTGGTGTAAAATATCAAACTGAAAACATAAAGGATAGAATTATTGAATGGGAGGTGATAGATTCAGCTGGTTTCTCATTAAGACCTCCTAACCTATTACCAAGAAATGATGAACCTTACAATTCGTTTACAGGCCCTATAGTACCGTTTACAAGTGCTAGAGCTTTTAATGATGTGACCACAAATCGTGTTTCTGGATTTGCGCAATGGAGTCGACAATTTGATATTAATAACCATCAATTATGGATGAATCTAGGTGTTAGAACCCAAAACTGGACCATTAAACCAAAAAATGAAGCTTCAGATAAACATACAGTTGTAAGCCCAAGAGTTCAATTTGCTTTCAAGCCAGATTGGCAAAAAGACATGCTTTTTAGATTGTCTGGTGGGTATTATTATCAACCTCCTTTTTATCGTGAACTTAGAGATTCTCTAGGTACTGTACATCCAGAAGTAAAAGCACAACGCTCTATACATTTTGTATTAGGCAATGATTATAGTTTTAAGCTCTGGGACAGACCTTTTAAATTAGTTACTGAAGCATATTACAAATCATTATCAGATGTAAATCCGTTTACGGTAGATAATGTACAAATTAGATATAGAGCAAGAAATAATGCTAAGGCTTTTGCAACGGGTTTTGATGCTCGTTTAAATGGTGAATTTGTTCCAGGAACTGAATCCTATGTAACCTTTGGTTATTTGGTAACAAAAGAAAATATTGAAGATCGAGGTTACATCTCCAGACCAACAGATCAGCGATTGAAATTTGCCATCCTCTTTCAAGATTATGTACCAAGTAATCCTAATTTAAAAATGTATTTAAACATGGTTTACAATACAGGTGTACCTGGTGGCTCTCCCTCTTATGCCGATCCTTATATCTTCCAAAATAGATTAAAAGATTATTTTAGATCAGATGTTGGTATTTCATATGTTTTAGTAGATCAAAAAAAGAAACCTCAAGCTACTTGGCTACAAAAATTCAAAGAATTTTCTGTAGGCATCGAGCTATTTAATATGTTCGATGTTCAAAACTCTATTACCAATACTTGGGTGCGTGATATCGCTTCACAACAATCTGTAGCTGTACCAAACTTCTTATCGGGTAGAGTATTAAATGTTAAAGCTAGTGTTCGTTTTTAAAATTCAATATTAAACCTTTTTCTTCGTTAATAGTCTAAGTACAAAATCCAAACTTAGTGATAGAAGAATCGGTACTTATCGAACAGTTAAAAAATACTCAAACTCAAGATATTGCTTTCAGAGAATTAATGACGCAATATAAAGAGCGATTGTATTGGCATATTCGTAAGATCGTTATTTCACATGATGACACCGATGATGTATTACAAAATACTTTCATAAAAGTTTATAGAAATATTGATAAATTTAATGCCGATAGCAAGCTTTATTCTTGGATGTATCGTATTGCAACCAATGAATCGATAACATTTATCAATAAAAAAGCAAAAGCTAATAATGTAGATATTAGCGAAATGCAATACAAGCTAACAGAAAGCTTAGAGGCAGATGTACATTATGATGGTGACGAGATGCAATTAAAATTGCAAAAAGCAATCGCTACCTTGCCACAAAAACAGCAGTTAGTATTTAATATGAAGTATTTTGATGATATGAAATACAAAGAAATTTCAGAAGTTCTAGAAACTTCTGTTGGATCACTAAAAGCATCATATCATCATGCAGTAAAAAAAATTGAACATATTTTAACACAATAATATTAAACCATTTAAGTATTTTTTAGTCTAATTGGCGAAATGAAACAGAATATTTTAGACATATTAAAACAAAAAGGCAGCGGATTCAAGGTTCCAAAAGGATATTTTGATACTGTAGAAGATACTGTTATGTCTGAACTAAAAACTGAAAAATTCCCTCTTAAGGAAGGTTACGCCATACCTAAAGGTTATTTTAAAACAGTAGAAGATGATGTATTTAATAAATTAGGAAAAGAATTTATTAAAACCGAAAGTTTTGATATACCAAAAGATTACTTTGAGACATTAGAAGATAGAGTCTTTGATCGATTGAAGGAAGAAAAAGTAAAAGAACCTAAAGTAGTTTCATTAAATTCTAAGATTAAAAAAGTACTTATACCTTTGGCAGTAGCTGCTTCTTTACTACTTATAATCATGGTTAACTATAATAATAATTCTCCTATAAATACTACTGTTGTTGAAGCAGAAGTTGATAAATGGATAGAAGATGATCTAATATCACTAGATAGTTATGAAATTGCAGAAGTTTTTAATGATGTTGATTTAACCGAAAATGATACTTTTGACGATGATACAGAATTGCTAGATTATTTAAATGGCACGGATGTTGAAAGTATGATTCTGGAAAATTAAAAAATTAATGAAAAAGATTTTTTTTATACTACTAATCACCATGTTTTCATTGCAAAGTTTTGCTCAGCAAAATGCTAGAGAAAAAATTAAAGCAATGAAAACTGCATTTATAACAAACGCATTAGATCTTTCATCAAAAGAAGCACAACAATTCTGGCCAGTATATAATGAGTATGATAAAAAAATCTATACCTTAAAAACATTAAAAACAAGAGAATTGACCAGAAGAATGCGAGTAGCAGGTGGTGTTAATCAGCTATCTGATACTGAAGCAAATGCCATTTTAAGCGAATTTATAGAAATAGATTTTAATGTCGCTAAGGCTAAACAAGAATTACAGCAAAAACTTAAAAATATTGTCTCTGGCAAGAAAATAATAATGCTTTTTAAAGCTGAGCAAGACTTTAACAAAAAGTTATTGCGAGACTTTAGAGACAAGCGTAAGAGCAATTTACAAAAACGTACAAGAAACTAACAGAAACTACGTTATTAAACTGAATTAATAATCTAAATTAATCTTGTACAAATGAATAAGTTGAAAAATGTTTTATTAATGCTAATTGCTTTCTTAGGGTTAACTATTAGTCAAGCCCAAGAAAAAGAAACGATTAAGCATACTGAGAAACAAGAAAAAGTTACAAAACATGATGGTATTACCTATTATGTAATTGATGGATTGTGGCATACAAAAATGAATAATAAGTATGTTTTAAAACCTGCACCAAAAGGAGCTCGAATTACATTTTTACCAAAAGGAGGTGAAATTGTTAGCATGGCTGGTAAAAAATATTATAAATGTCGAGGTGTGTTTTATAAAAAAGGAAATGACTACTACGAAGTAGTACGGCTTTAGCATTTTAGAAAATAAATATTAAAATACCTCAATTAAATTGAGGTATTTTTTTTACAATATTTTATATTCGCCTTTTTTAATTTTAAAACCAAAAAACATGAAAAAACTTTTATTTCTATTTTTCTTATTTACTATTACTTTTTCAACTGCTCAAACAAGTCTTTACGAGAACCCTAAATTTGATGAAATAGCAAAAAATCATAAAATAATTGCAGTAGTCCCATTTAAAACTCAAGTAAAATTGCGTCCAAAACAAATGAAGGACATGACTGATGAAAAGCTGCATAGATTAGAAAAAGCTGAAGGAGAAAGCATACAAACAGCTATGTTCTCTTGGTTTTTAAAACGAAAAAAAAGAGGTAAATTATTACATATAACCGTTCAAGACCCAAAAGTTACAACGACATTATTGAAAAAACAAAATATAGATTATGACAATCTGAATGAATATACTCCACAAGAATTAGCAAAAATATTAGAAGTAGACGCAATTATTTCTGGCGAATTCGAAACCAATAAGCCAATGTCTGAAGGTGCTTCAGTTGCTTTAGGGTTATTAATCGGTTTTTGGGGAGCAACAAATAACGCAATTATCAATATGAGTGTTCATAATGCCATCGACGGGGAATTATTGTGGAATTATAATAAGAAAGTACGAGGCAGTATTGGCAGTAGTCCTGAAGATCTAATAAATGTTCTCATGCGCAAAGCATCTAGAAGGTTGGCCTATACAAAACAAGAAAAGGGTAAAAAATAATTATCAAAAGGAAGCTAAAAGCTTCCTTTTTTACTTTTATTAATTTGCTCTTAGCAAAATGTATTCTATATTTCGAAATAATCCTTCAGTAATTTCTAGATCTTCAGGATATCCTAAAGGATCATTTGGATCATCTTTAAAATAATATTCACCTGAAAAAGTGCCCGAAACTTTACTCTCAGAACAAGAAGTTACTGAGGCAAACTCTTGAGGGATACCATCATTATTTTCAACTGCATAGTGTACTGAAAATGAATTGTTATTTTCTTGATTTTTAAAATAAATAACCATTAAAACTTCTGTACCATTACCATAATTGTCATAACTACCCGATGGCATACATTCATTAAGATTTCTATTAGCTATGGCAAATTGTATTTTGTATTTATCGTTTTCTGCAGTAATATCAAAACGTTGTCCATTAGAATATTGAATTATGGTAGATTGAGATAGCTTAGTAGCTTCAAATAATTCACCATTGATTCTAGCACTAAAATAAGGGTCGCCGCTATCAACACTTTCGTCGCTAGAACAAGATGTACACAAGATTACTAAAGTTATGGCTAACATAGCCATAATTGATTTTTGGTTTTTCATTTTTGATTTATTTATTATAAATATAAGTTATATAACGAAAAAAACCGATTGAGATTTCAATCGGTTTTTAAATTTATATTAATAAGCTATTTAAGAATACATCTTACTTCTTAACTCTTTTATCTTAGCATCTTGAAAATACTCATCAAAAGTCATATAACGATCTATAACACCACTAGGTGTTAATTCAATAATGCGATTACCAACAGTCTGTGCAAACTCATGATCATGTGTAGAAAATAATACAGTTCCTTTAAAGTTCTTTAATGAGTTATTAAAAGCCTGAATAGATTCTAGATCTAAGTGATTTGTTGGTTCATCTAGTAACAAAACATTCGCTCTAATCATCATCATTCTAGAAAGCATACAACGTACTTTTTCTCCACCAGATAAAACATTACATTTCTTTAATGCCTCCTCTCCACTAAAGATCATTTTTCCTAAAAATCCGCGTATATAGACTTCTTCGCGCTCTTCTTCAGTTGTTGCCCACTGACGTAGCCAATCAACCAAAGTTAGATCGCTTTTAAAAAACTCAGAATTATCTAATGGTAAGTACGATTGACTTGTAGTAACACCCCAAGAGTATTTGCCAGAATCAGATTTTAAATTATCATTTAAAATCTCATAAAAAGCAGTAACAGCCTTAGAATTTCTAGAAAAAACAACAACTTTATCTCCTTTAGTTAAGTTTATATGAATGTCTTTAAATAATAGTTCTCCGTCAAGAGTTTTACTTAATCCCTCTACATTTAGAATTTGGTCACCAGCTTCGCGATCACGATCAAAAATAATAGCAGGATACCTTCTGCTCGAAGGTTTTATATCTTCTATATTTAATTTTTCAATCATCTTTTTTCTACTAGTTGCTTGTTTAGATTTTGCAACATTGGCAGAAAAACGACGAATAAATTCTTCTAGTTCTTTTTTCTTATCCTCAGCCTTTTTGTTTTGCTGAGCTCTCTGACGTGCAGCTAATTGACTTGATTCGTACCAAAATGTATAATTACCAGAGTAATGATTTATCTTACCAAAATCAATATCGGAAATATGAGTACAAACAGCGTCTAAAAAGTGTCTATCGTGGGAAACTACAATTACAGTATTATCATAATTCGCTAAAAAATGCTCTAACCAAGAAATAGTTTCGTAATCTAAATCGTTGGTTGGCTCATCCATAATTAATACATCAGGGTTTCCAAATAGTGCCTGTGCTATTAACACACGTACTTTAGATTTACCATCCAAATCACCCATTAACGTATAATGAGCATTTTCTTTTATACCTAGATTAGATAACAAGGCAGCTGCATCACTTTCGGCATTCCATCCATCCATTTCTTCATACTGTACTTGCAATTCTCCTATTCTATCAGCATTAGCATCCGAATAATCGGCATACAGTTTATCCATTTCAGTTTTTACTTCATACAAAGGCTTATTCCCTTTTAAAACAGTTTCTAAAACCGGAAATTCGTCATAAGCAAAGTGGTCTTGAGAAAGAACTGACATTCTCTTACCCGTTTCTAACGAAACTGTACCAGAAGTAGGCTCTTGCTGACCAGAAAGAATCTTTAAAAAAGTTGACTTACCAGCACCATTAGCACCTATAATACCATAACAATTACCTTTAGTAAAAGTTGTATTAACTTCATCGAATAAAATACGTTTTCCAAATTGTACTGATAAGTTAGAAACAGTTAACATATTGCTTATTTTAAAATTTTGGCAAAAGTAATGAAATAGCATGTGTTTTAACTATAATTAACTATATAATTTAACATCTAATTAACAGGTTTGAACTGGTCAGATAATTACTTTTGCTGTGTAGAAAGATTATGTTAGATTTGGACTCATTATAAATGAAAAAGCTATTGAAATATAAATTACTATTACTACTTTTTATTATTCTCTCGGCTTGCGTTGGTGAAAAAGGTGTCACCGATGTTACTTACTTTGGTGGTAAAATCATTAATCCTAAAGATTCTTACATTTTCTTTTTTAAAGGAGAAGAATTATTAGATTCAACAAAACTATCAGAAAAAAATAAGTTCCAATTTAAATTCGACTCTATACAAGAAGGCATGTATACTTTTAGGCATGGTCCAGAAGTACAGTTTATCTTTTTAGAACCAAATGACAGTTTATTGTTACGCCTGAATACATGGGATTTTGACGAGTCTTTAGTTTTTAGCGGAAAAGGAGCCGATAAAAATAATTTATTAGCTAATTTGTTCTTAATCAATGAAAAAGAAGATAAATTATTTTACGATTTCTATAAGCTAAATGATAGTTTGTTCCAATTAAAAATAGATTCCTTACTATTAGAAAAACAAAAATTATTTTATACGCTTAAAGAAGATGCAGTTGATATTTCTCCTTTGTATGAAAAATATGTAGTTGCTGCAATGGAACTGCCCTTATATAGAAAAAAAGAAGCGTATCCTTACCGTCATAAAAAAGCTTTGGGTCTTAAAGAATACCCACATATGAATCCTAAATTTTATAAATTCAGGAAGAGTATTGACTTAAATGATAGCGACTTAATCAACTTATATGCATATCACGATTATATAAAAACATACTTATATCACTTAAGTTTCGAGAAAGAAATATTAGAAGAAGGCAAAAGCCCAATGGCAGTTAACTTTTTGGAAGCTATTGCTGATAATGTTAAAAACGAAAAATTAAAAAACAACTTATTAGGTGAAGGTATGTGGAATATTTGTCTTAGTGATTATATTTCTAAAGAGCAGAAACTTAGAGCTAAAAAAATATTCTTTGAGCATTCTAGTGATGAAAATCATAATAATGAAATTAAAGATCTAATAGCTGCTAATGAAGATTTACCAGATAATACTCAATTGCCAAAGCTTACAGTTTTAAATTCTTATGGAAATAAGATGCTTCTAAATGATGTAATTAAAGGTACAAATGCTGTAATTTATTTTTGGCCAAAAAATCATCGCCAATTAGAAAATATGGTTAAAAGAGTAAATTATTTAGAAAAGCAGTACCCTAAAGTATTATTTATTGGAATAGATGCTAAAAATCCACCTCAAAAATGGAAGTTATTTGTTAATGAATATAAGCTAACTCCTAAAGAGCAATTTCAGTTAGATAAAAATACAGATAACAACTGGTTACACTTAGATCATTCAAGAGCTATTCTTATTAATCAAAATGGTGTTGTAAATAGAAGTTTTACACATCTTTCTAGTCATTACATTAAAAAACAACTTGCAAACTTGGAAAAACACTAGTTGTAGTGTTAATTCAATTAATTTAGTTTACTTTTGCAGCCTGATAAAAACAAGAGGCTTATTTATCTGCTAACGAGCATTTTACTTTGGAGCCTTAGTTTGATAAATTATACATATGTCTCAATTCAATGAACTTGGCTTAAGCCAAGTAATTGTTTCTGCGCTAGATGATCTAGGGTATGAACAACCAACTCCTATACAGGAGAAAACTATTCCGCAAATCTTAATGTCTCCAGATGACTTAAAGGCCTTTGCTCAAACTGGTACTGGTAAAACTGCCGCATTTAGTTTACCTATCATAGAACAAGTAGATACCAGTTCTAATAATACACAAGCTATTATTTTATCACCAACAAGAGAATTGGCTATTCAAATTGGCAAAAACATAGAAGAGTTTTCGAAAAATTTGGGTAATCTAAATGTAATTACTGTCTATGGCGGTGCTGATATTGAAAAGCAAATTAGAGGATTAAAAAAAGGTGCTCAAATTGTTGTAGGTACGCCTGGTAGAACAGTTGATCTCATTAAGCGCAAGAAATTAAAATTAAGTAATATTAAATGGGTTGTTCTCGATGAAGCCGACGAAATGCTTAATATGGGCTTCAAAGAAGACCTAGATAAGGTTTTAGAAGTTACTCCAGACAATAAACAAACATTGTTGTTTTCGGCCACTTTCCCTAAAGAAGTGAATGCGATAGCTAAGAATTACATGCATAATCCGGTTGAGATTGATGCTGGTAAACGTAATAGTGGATCGGATAATGTTTCGCATGAATATTACTTAGTTTCAGAACGAAATAGATATTCAGCTTTAAAACGTCTCGCAGATATCAATCCTGATATTTATGGAATTGTTTTTTGTAGAACTCGTAGAGAAACTAAAGATGTTTCAGCAAAGTTAATTGCAGATGGCTATAATGCAGATGCTCTCCATGGTGATCTTTCACAAGCTCAGCGTGACATTGTTATGGAAAAGTTTAGAAATAAGCATTTGCAAATATTAGTTGCTACCGATGTTGCAGCTCGTGGACTCGATGTAAATAATTTAACCCATATTATCAATTATAAATTGCCAGATGAAGCTGAATCTTATACACATAGAAGTGGAAGGACAGGTAGAGCTGGTAATAAAGGTATTTCTATAGCCATTGTTACAAATGGTGAAAAAAGAAAGCTCTCGCCTATTGAAAAGAAGATTGGTAAAAAGTTTGTTGCAAAGCAAGTGCCGAACGGAAAAGAGATTTGTGAGAAACAATTGTTTAAGCTAATCGAAAAAGTTAAAGAAGTCGAAGTAAATGATAGCCAAATTGAAGGATATCTTGACGGGATTTATTCTAAATTAGAAGGATTAGATAGAGAAGAATTAATTAGAAAGTTTGTTTCTATAGAGTTTAATCAGTTCTTATCATATTACGAGGATGCCCAGGATCTAAATGGTGACACTAGTAAAGAACGTAGAAGAAGTAGTGATGAAAACTTTACAAGATTTTATATCAACCTCGGAAAGATAGATAAATTGAATCCTGCTCGTTTAATTGGCATTATCAATGAAAATTTAGATAAAGGCGATGTTGAAATTGGCCAAATAGAGATATTAAAGAATTTTTCGTTCTTCGAAATTGATAAAAATGTAGAAGAAGCCATTCTAAAATCTTTTAAAAATACAGAATTTGAAGGTAGAGGCGTTATTGTAGAAGTTACTAAAAAGCAAAAACAACAAAGTCGCGGTAGAAAACGTGGTGGTTTTGGCGGAGGAAGACGTCGTTCTGGAGGAGGAGATTTTAACAGAGGTAATCGTTCTTTTCAAGGAAATAGCAATAGAAACCAATCTGGAGGTAGAAGAAGTAGAAAAAGGTAGTTTTAGTGGAAATTTGAATTACCTTAGACCAGTTAGAAACATTCGTTTTTAGCTGGTCGTTTTTTATTGAACATATTTTGTTTTTTTCAAATAGCTCAATACTATAAAAGAAGCCAAAAAGAAAATAGCCAAAAATAATACACTCCACTGCATTGAGTCTGTTATAGCGTAAAGCAACCCATAAACAAAAGTTCCTAACACAATAGCTATTTTTTCGGTTACATCGTAAAAAC
This sequence comes from Maritimimonas rapanae, assembly GCF_057837205.1. Classification (NCBI taxonomy): domain Bacteria; kingdom Pseudomonadati; phylum Bacteroidota; class Flavobacteriia; order Flavobacteriales; family Flavobacteriaceae; genus Maritimimonas; species Maritimimonas rapanae. The sequence goes on from NZ_JBYQFI010000001.1 coordinate 1,521,829, forward strand.
TAAAATAGGTAGCATGGTCTTCAGTCTCAGGCAATAACTTAGAATAAGTAGATCGAGTTAATGATTGTATTGCTCCTTGAACCAAGCCTAATAATCCACCAAGTCCATAAAAATAAATATGTACATTCTCTTGACTTTTATCTAACATAAAAGCTAAAAAACATACTATAGTCCAAATTGCTAATGTAATTTTTAGTGCCTTTATATTTCCGACACGAGCAGATACTCTAGAAAAAATTGCTGCACCAACTATTGCTACTAATTGTACTACAATTATTGTTATTATGAGGTTTGTTGACGGTAATCCTAACTCACTAGAACCAAAAATTGCCGCCATTAAAATAATAGTTTGTACTCCAACACTCAGTAGGAAAAATGAAATCAGAAAAGTTCTTAATTGAGGATAATTTACCAAGTCTTTTGCAACAATTTGTAATTCTCTAAGGCCTTTCCATATATAATCTTTTTCTGGTTTTTTATGATATACATTATTTGGCAACTTACTAAAAGTAACATGTGCAAAACCCAACCACCATAACCCAATCATAATAAAAGAAATGCGCGAAGCCATTCCAGATTCAATTCCTAATAGTTCTGGCTTCATAATCATTATTAAATTGATAATTAGTAAAATAACCGATCCAGTATATCCATAAATAAATCCTTTAGCACTTACCGCATCTTGCTGTTCCGGGTGTGCAACTTCTGGCAAATAAGCATTATAAAAAACGATACTACCCCAGAAACCTATACTGGCAAGAATCGAAAAAACTATTCCTACCCAAGTGGTTTCATAAGAATCGAAAAAATATAACGCCATTACTGAGAGTGATCCTAACCAGCAAAAGGCTTTTAAAAACTTCAGTTTATTACCCGTATAATCTGCAATCCCCGAAAGGATAGGTGAAATAAATGCTACAATTAAAAAGGAAAATGACAAAGCATAACTATACAAAGAATCTGGATGATCCCAGCTTGTACCCATAAACCAAACTACTTTATCTTTGGTCACCGCTCCATAATACAATGGAAATATGGCTGTTGAAATTGCCAAAGAATACACAGAATTTGCCCAATCGTAAAAGGCCCAGGCATTGATTAGTTTTTTATCTCCTCGTTGTAGCATAAATAAAAAATAAGAGCCGTTCTAAAATTTAGAACGGCTCACAATGTACTAATTTTTCTACTATCTTTAATTAGTCATAGTCTGGGCATTTAGCTTTTTAGCTAAAACTTTAGCTTTAGGAATCCACTCTGTCAATCCTTTAATACGTGTCTGATTGGAAGGGTGTGTACTTAAGAATTCTGGTGGAGCTGCTTGTGCTCCTTTACGTTGACTCATTCGTATCCAAACATTAACTGATTCAGCAGGATTATAACCTGCCATGATCATAAATACAACGCCTAATTTATCGGCTTCTGTTTCGTGTGTTCTACTAAACTTTAGTTGTCCTAACTGAGAACCTATGCCGTAAGCTGTCATCCACATCTGACGTTGCTGAGGGTTTTTATTACCTGTTGCCAAAGCTACACCTAAACCACCAGCTTGTGCCAACATACCTGTAGACATACGCTCTGCACCATGTCTGGCAAAAGCGTGTGCAACTTCGTGACCCATAATAGCAGCAACACCATCAACATTTTTTGCTATTGGCATTATACCAGTATAAAAAACTGTTTTACCGCCTGGCATTGCCCAAGCATTTACTGTTTTATCTTCTATTAAATTAAATTCCCATCGATAAGCATCAGCTTTTTCTGCCATACCATTAGCACGCATGTAACGATCTACAGCTCCAGCTATACGTTTACCCACAGTTTTAATTTGATTTGTCATTTCTGCATCAGTAGATACTTTATTCTGATCTAGAAATCCTTGGTATTGTTGAAATGCCATTGGTAAAATCTGTGCATCACTAACAAGACTAAATTGTTTTCTTCCTGTAATTGGCACTGTACTACAACTCCATAAAAATAAAGAAACTATACTAAGTGCTACTATTTTTTTCATAATACTATTCATTTAATTGATTAAAGTTTAAATATACAAATTTTGTATAAATTCGTAATTATGAATGATAAATCAAAATCTATTCCAAAACAAGGTCATAATATTCCTAGCTCGATAATATCTACAGGAAAAACCTTGCAATTCTTCTCAGCTTCATTGGCAGCTAAGTTTGTTTACAAACTATTTATTACACCTTTTAAGTTCAATACGCCTGAACGTGAACTAATGATGCGCAAAAGTGCAAAGAACATTCTTGAAAAAATTCCTGGAATAGATAAAGATATTATGATATATGAATATGGGTTTTCTAAAACTAAAATTTTATTAGCCCATGGATGGGCAGGTCGTGGTACACAATTATATGAAATTGCTGATAAATTATTAGAGAATGGTATGATGGTAATTGCTTATGATGCTCCTGCACACGGCCAATCGGAAGGGAAAACAACCAACATACAAGAATCTATAGAAACACTTAAATATATAAATGAAAAATATGGTCCGTTTGAAGCGGCAATTGGTCATTCTTTTGGTGGCATCTCTTTATTAAATGCACAATCTGAAAAGCCATTCATTAATAAATTAGTTGTTATTGGCATTGAGGGTTCTATCAATAAAATAATAGATGTCTTGGTTAAAAATTTACAATTAAGACAAAAAGTTTCAGCTAAAGTTAAAAAGCTTATTAATTCAAAATATAATAAAGACATCGAAACTTTTGCAGCTTATAAAGCTGCTAAGAATATCTCAATCCCCACGCTTGTTATTCAAGATACTCAAGACAATGATGTCGATGTAAGTAGTGCTTATAAACTTCGTCAAAATCTTAAGAATGGCCTTTTATTAGTCACCAATGGTCTCGGGCATAGAAAAATTTTACGTGACAAAAAGGTTATCAATAAGATTATTGATTTTATTAAAATTTAAACCATGAAACATATCTTGTCTATTTCTCTACTATTACTTTTTATTAGCTGCACTTCAATTGCTCAAGAGAAAAAAAATAAGAAATCAACGAAAAAACAAATGGCAAAAAAGATAAAAAAAGTAGTAAAAACCGAAGCTCAATGGAAAGCCGAATTAACACCACAAGAATATTATGTACTTAGACAAAAAGGTACAGACAGACCAGGAGATGATGGTTATACCAAGCATTTTGAAAAAGGCACCTATCATTGTAGAGCTTGTGATTTACAATTATTCGAATCTGGTAGTAAATATGAATCTCATTGTGGTTGGCCTTCTTTTGATGATGCTATACCTGGCACTATAGAATTTACAAGAGATACCAGTCATGGTATGATACGTACAGAAATTACTTGTACTAGATGTGATAGTCATTTAGGGCATATTTTTGATGATGGGCCACGTGAAACTACAGGCAAAAGATATTGTGTAAATACAAGTTCTATCAAATTTGTTAAATCGTAGAAAAGCCAAAGATTTTAAGTAAATTAGAGTTCTCTTTTTAGGGGAACTCTTTTTATTTTTAGAAACCATGAGTGAGAATTATATAAATAGTGTAAAAAAGCAATTCAATTATTATAAAAGTTTAGGTGATAGAACCTTTGAGCAACTAACCGAAGAACAACTATTTTGGCAAAGTGGTGAAGAAGATAATTCTATCGCCATTATTGCTAAACATATTGCTGGCAATATGTTAAGTCGCTGGACAAACTTTTATACTGAAGATGGTGAAAAAGAGTGGAGAAATAGAGATCAAGAATTTATAAATACTTTCACCACAAAGGAAGAAGTCATTGCTTATTGGGAATCTGGTTGGAGCTGCTTATTTAATATTACTAATGCGCTTAAGGCGGAAGATCTAGAGCGGATAATTTATATAAGAAACATTGGGCATTCCGTTACAGAAGCTATTAATAGACAATTAAGCCATTATCCATTTCATCTTGGGCAAATAGTCTATTTAGGAAAAATGATGAAAGGTAAAGATTGGAAAAATTTATCTGTACCAAAAAATCAATCTGAAGCTTATAACAAGGAAAAGTTTAGTAAAGAAAAACATCGCGGTCACTTTATTGATGAATTATAAATTAAAATATGGAACGTACTAAGTGGGTCGATAGAAAATTTAATTTAGGTATTCCTGAAGGATGGTTGCCTAATATTTTAACTCGTTTAGACGGGGTAACTATTCGTTTAAAACATTTGACTAAAAACTTACCTGATGATTATTTAAGTACTCAGCTTAATGACAAGTGGAGTATTAAAGAACATATTGGTCATTTAGTAGATCTCGAAGACTTACATATTGGTAGAGTGACTGATTTTATGAATCGAAAAGAAATTTTAAGAGCAGCAGACATGAGTAATAAGAAAACCTATGCTGCAAATCATAATGAAAAATCAATTGAAAAATTGATTGAAGAGTTTGATCTTAAAAGAAATGTTTTAATTGCCTCTTTAAAAAATCTTGATGACGAATCACAGAAATTTGTAGCTACTCATCCTCGTCTACAAGTACCTATGAAAGCTGTTGACATGGCATTTTTTACTGCAGAACACGACGATCATCATATTGCAAGTATCCAAGAAACACTTGAGTAATAGAAGATTACTTAGCTAACTTATTAAGTTTTCCTTTTTTTATATATTTAAAGTGAAATTTGATACTTATGAATAAGGAATCTATCACAAAATTATTAGAAAAAAAACACCAAGATCTATTTAATTGGTTAGAAAATGAACCAAAAGATAAATGGGAAACTGGACCAGAGGGTAAATGGACACCAGGTCAGCATTCTTTGCATCTCTTACAAAGCATCAAAAAAGTGAATGATGCTTTAAGTATGCCTAAATTCTTACTACGTTATAAGTTTGGTAAAGCAAATCGAGAAGTGCGAGACTATGAAGCTATTGTAAAAAAATATCAAGACAAATTGTCTCAAAATCAAGATAAAGCTAAGGTGTTCAATTCTAACGTAAAAGCACCAAAGATTGACGATAAAGGTTACATTATAAACAGATTAAAAACTGAAAATAAAAAGCTGCAATACAAAACCAATAAGTGGAAAGATAAAGACCTTGATAATCTAATTTTACCACACCCTTTAATGGGCAAAATGCCAATTCGAGAAATTATTATGTGGACTGCCTATCATGTAGAACATCACACTAAAACTTTAAAAGAAAAATACTAGATTTTTCTGGCAATCACTTCTCGCATAGCTGGGCAGAAAATCGTGGCCCCTGGCATCTTTTCTAAGTCTTCGAAAGCAACTAACGCCTCATTAACTTCTAGATTAGTTAAATAACCGGCATCTACTAGTTTAGGAAAATAAATATTAAAAAAACTTTTTGGCCAATGCCATGTTAATTGATTAGGTGTTGCCATTTTAGTTAAAGGTCTGGTGCTAATCACCTCAAAGCCACATTCTTCAAAATATAGAGGTAAATTTCTGCCAACATCTATATTTCCATTTTGTTCTCTAAAACTTTGTAAAGCTGCACCAATACCTTTTGCTAAAGCTGGTATATGAGGTTCAGACTGTAATGTAGACCAATCAAAATATTCTTGTGTGACTACTACTCCACCCTTTTTTAAAGCTTTGTGCAAATTTACTAGCACTTCTTTAGCATTAGGTACCCAGGCCAATGCCCAACGATCATATACACCATCTAGACTATTTTCAGTAAGCTGCATATCATTAAAGTCACAACATTGGGTTTCAATACTCAAGTTGAATTGCTCAGCAACTTTATCTAAAAAATCGATAAAATAAGCAGATTTATCTATACCAATCACCTTTCCTTGTTCACCTGCTATATAAGCTAGCTCAGTAGTGCAGAATCCAGGTCCACAACCTAGATCCAGTAATGTTTGACCTTGTGTAAAACCAGCCAACTCCCAACTTTTAATAGCTTCACTTGCCCACACTTGATGTTGTAAACCTAAACGATGTAATTCTGCAGTTTCTGTACCTAAGATATAGGCGTTATTTTCTTGTTGTGACATTAGTTAGAATTAGTTGGTATCTAAATTATAAAATATACTTGAAATGGTTGGCTTTAACTACTTAAAAAACTACCTTAGTTTATCGGTGAATATATTTAATCTATACTCGGTGCAATAGATATATTAAAATGAATATATATTCTTAATACATTAGAAAATATGAAAATAACTACTATACTACTTTTAATTATTATTCTCTTGTCTTGTAAAGGAAAATCTCATAAAACTAATAGCAAAACTCAGCCAACTCAAGAAAAAGAGATTATTATAATTAATGAAAAGTTTAAAACATTAAACTCTAAAAAAATAAATCAGTTATTAAAAGAAAAAAATGAGCATTTATCTTCTAAAGATGTAATGAAATTATTTTATCCAAAAGAAGTAGAAACTGGTGAAGGAAATGAAAAAATAGAAATCTCCGAAAAAAACGTAGAAAATGGAAATAAACTCGTAACCTTAATTCATAATAACCAATTAGATGATTCTATACGGGGAGAAAAATATGTTATGGAATTGAAAAGGGTAAATGGTAAATGGTCAGTAATTTCAATAAAAAAGAATTGGAAATGTTGGGACGGTAGAGGTCATACTAATTGGGGAATAGAATTGTGTAAATAAATCATTAGTTAATAAGGAGTATAGTTCATTACTATGGATATTAGTTCTCTTCGAAAGTAATATGTTGATATGCCCCAATATCTGGTGATGTAGTTCTATTAATACCTAAAATATCAAAAGGAACTGTAGTAGCTCCCGTTAAAGATGCATTGCCATTAGCGTCTGAATCTTGACCAATAATTAGATCATTCTCTAAAGGATTTCTAAAATGAGGGTTTCCATTTAAAATTATATTCTGGTACAGACTTGTGTCGTTAAAGTCGAATAACGGATTAGTTAATAGTTCAGAGTTTGTTGTATCAAATTTTAATAAACTATTTGCCACATTAAAATTAAAATCAGCTCCTTCTACCCTATCTAACACGAATTCTACATTCTGATTACCCTCAATAATACAATTCGTAAAATTGGCAGCTTGCAAGGTTACCGGATTTATAATTTCGTTACCATTATTGATCGAAGTAAAAAAGTTATTTACTAAGACCGTTGGGAATTGCCTAAAACTACCATTCCAATAATTAGCAAACGTACTATGTGTAAAATTATAGGTGCCTCCTACTGTACAAGCTAAAACCGATTGTCCACTATTAGCCAATACTAAATTCTCACCTAAAATATTGGTCTGTCTACCTAAAATACCAAAATTAGATGTATTATAGATTTGTGTATTTTTTACTGTCAGGGTTGGGTTAACTCCATTAATATCATCAACTAATAAACCAATAATTCCGTTTTTAATAATGGCATAATTAATCTCGTTATTCTTGCTACCTTCTCGCAGCCAAATAGTTCCCCATTGTCCAGCTACTTCAGAAAAATTAGGCTCTAAACGATCACCTTCAAAAACTACTTCATTATCGAGTTCTCCGTTTACCTTAAGAGTTCCATCTTCTTGCACTAATAACCCTGAACCATCATGAAAATGGACTTTGGTACCGGCTTCAATCGTTAATGTTTTATCAAACGGCACTCCAACATAACCATAAATAACATAGGGTTTATCATTCTGCCATACAGTGTCATCATCTAGTAAAAATCCGTTAACGGCAATGTCTTCACCCATTTCATCTTGACCTATTACAATAGTTTCTGAAATTCCTTGAGCATCCCGTCGAGGAAATAGAAAATGTGCATCTTGTACTAATGTTACCAGATCTACATCTTGAAAATTATTAGCGGCATCAAAAACAATAGAATCTGTATAAATTGGGTTGGTAACTTGATTAAAATCTATAGTAGCCTCAACAAAAATGTAAATACTATCTCTTGCTAAAATATCTATATTCTGAAATATTTTACCAGGGACACCATCTACATTTAGGCGATAAAAAGAATTCTCACCCCTACCTAAAGCAATTGTTGGAATCGTAATTGCATCATTACTTTTATTGTAAACTTTAAAGCTTCTAGTACTAGAACCAATATTTGTAAAAATGGTATCTAAAAAAATAGTGTCTTTAGAGAATTGAAGTTCTCCTTTACTTAGAATAGTGTCAAAATCTTTGCGACATGAACCAAGTGATAGTAGTAATATTGCTAGAAGAAAAAGGCTAAAACGCATTGTTAGAATTCTGTCTAAATATAACTTTTTTAGGATATCTTTATTGCTTTTTCTTTAGCTTAATTTCGAATACTTTGTTCCAGTTTTTTCCTGTTACAAACAGACGATCATTAGCTGCATCATATGCAATACCGTTCAATACATGGTCGTTACCGGACTGACCTGCTTTAGATTGAAGGCCTTTCATATCAGCTATACCCTCAATAGCTCCACTTTTAGGGTCAACAATTACGATGCTATTACGCTGCCACATATTAGCATATATTTTACCATTTATATATTCTAATTCGTTTAGATCATCAGCTTTACGTTTGTTGGTGTAAATTTCAATAAAATTTTCTTCCTTCTGAGTTTTTGGATCTAAAAACCATATACGTTCGGTACCATCACTTTTAATCAGCTTACTTGCATTATGAGTTAACCCCCAACCTTCTTTACTTTGATTATAAACAAATTCATTTTTTAGATCAAATGTTTCTAAATCGAACACAAATCCTTTTTTATTACGCCATGTTAACATGTAAATATTATTACCAAAAATGGTCATGCCTTCACCAAAATATTGCTGATCTAAATCATGTTTTTGTAAAACCTCACCCGTTTCTAAATTTACCTTTCTCAAAGATGATTCACCATTCTGACCAGTACTTTCATATAAAAATCCGTTATGAAACTCCAAACCTTGTGTAAAAGCATCCTTATCATGCGGAAATTCATTTACAATCTCGTAGTTATATATTTCTGGAGCATTCGCTGCTAAAAAATGTACTGTATTTGTTAATTGTTTTTGCTTATCACCATAAAAAACAGTTGCTGATACTGCATGCTTTCCTAATCTACTGTTAGCAATATCAATGTCTGAATTTGAGTTTAAATGCTTTCCGTCAAGGTAATAACGTACAGAATCAATAGGTTTATTGTTTTTTTCTGTTACTGTAAAACCTAATTTCTGATTGACATTTACTGTCTTAGGAGATGTTAATTTTAACTTATATTGATTACCGCAAGCTGTAAGTAAAAGCGCTAAAACACTAATGATTGAAAGTGATCTTAAGGTCATTATTTAATTTTTGAGTAAAAAGTATTTTTATAGTTTGAATTTTCAAAAATAGTATTAAATTTGCACTCTCAAAACTGGAAAGCAGTTATTTAACAATTAAAAAGAAGATTACGATGAGAAAAGGAATTCATCCAGAAAATTATAGAATGGTAGCTTTTAAAGATATGTCTAATAACGATGTGTTTTTAACACGTTCTACTGCAGATACAAAAGAAACAATTGAGGTTGATGGTGTTGAGTATCCGTTAGTGAAACTTGAGATTTCTAGAACATCGCACCCATATTACACTGGTAAAGTTAAATTGGTCGATACAGCTGGACGTATTGATAAGTTTAAAAACAAATATGCTAAATTTAAGAAAGAGGCTCCTAAAGTAGAAGCAGCTTCTCAAGAAGAAGAATAAATTTGGTAAACTAAAGATTTCTATCCTTTCTCCCCTTTAAGATTGGAAACAAAAAACCTCGAAATGTACATTTCGAGGTTTTTTTATTTTAAGAAACTAATTTGATTAAATCCGTTTCATTTGTTGTTTTAATTGCTGTATCTGCTCTTTAAGCATACCATGTTTGTCTAATTTTTTTGCTTCCGCTATTAAATTAGTTGCCTCTCTTTTTCTACGTTTTGTAGCAGCAACACCAGCCAACTGTAGTTTTGCCATGGCTAAGTCATGATCCATAGACAATCCTAGTTTAATGGCTTTCTTAAAGAATTTTTCTGCTTGTGTTAAATTGGTTTGTGAAACCATAATACCTTGTAGAAAATTATAATACCCTTCTTGCTTCTGTATTAGTGCAGCACTAGGGTTCTTAATATAAGATAACCATTTTGTAGCTCCAGCAAAATCTTGTTTACGCATACGCAAAAAGGCCAATAATAAAAATTCATTTTTAAAATAGAAAAATACAAAGATTCCTGCTAGTAAAATCAATGAAATACCATTACCTATATTACCTTCTACAAACTGATAAATAGCCCAGGCAAAAATGCCCACAGCCAATACTAATTTTATATTTTTATTAAACATCTATCTATTAAAATTTAGAGGCGCAATTTACAAAATGATTTCGGCTTTACCGCATGTAAATACGTTCAAACCACAACTTAAAAAGTGGATCTAAAAATTCAATTGTTCCTCCATAAGCGTCTATGATTTCTTTCTTTATTAAAGCTTTTTTAATAATACTTACGTTAGCCGATGAACCTAAATTATAGCGTTTAATAACCTTGCTAGAACTCATATGTTTCACTTTATTAACTAGCGCTTTTAGATAATTTATTTGTGGATTAGAAAGCGAGTCTATTTCTTTATGAAACAACAAGTCGTATTGTTCAATTAGCTCTTCTATAGCATCGTTAACATTCTTATTTGTGCAATGTGTCTCAGTGTTTCGCCAAACCACATTAGATAACTGTTGTACAAAATAGGAATGGTTCTCTACTGTTAGCGCAATTTTTTCGGCTAGTTTTTCGCTAATCTCTTTTTCTGTTTTTTTAAACTGTTTCGTAATATACTTTACCCAATGATCAGTTTCTATTTTTTTCAGGAATAATACATCACCAAATTTATAGAATGGCATCGATTTACTTTCGAATAATTCAGTCATCATATGCCGTTTACTACCATACAAACAATAGGTAGCTATTTGATGATGTTGCCAATGCGCACGTAGTTTCTTTTGAAATTCTAGATGATTTTTAAAATGACTAATATTTTGAAACTCATCTAGACACACAACAATTTCAATTTTCTTAGCTTTAGAAAGTGATTCGGGTAAGTTTATAATTTCTGAAGGATTCTTCTCCACTTCTTCCCAATCAAAACTCACGGAAAATTCATGTTGTGGATCAACTCCAAAACTGAATTTTGGAATTACCTGTTTGAAAAAATCCTTTGCTTTTCTTATACGTTCTTCCCATTTTGTATAAGATACTTTAAGTAATTCTTCAGTAAAAACCTGATAAAATTCTCGCTCAGTACGCACATTAAACATGTCTATATAGACATATCTAATTGTTTTATTTTTTCTAGCAAGGTCTTTTGAAGCTTTCATAACTAATGACGATTTACCCCAACGACGGGGAGAAATAACTATAGTATTGATCTTAGACTCAAAATTATGTTGCAAATAAGTAATCTCTTTTTGTCTATTTACAAAGAAAGAAGATTCAATTATTTTACCATGTTTAAAAGGAAGTTTCATATATCAAAAATAAGTAATAATATTATTACTAACAAATTTATTACTAACAAATTTATTACTAATAATATTATTACTTAATAAAAACCTCATTATTCCCTTGTAAATAATAATCCTTAAATTAATACGTTTAAAATCAGAGATTTTAAAACTATCCCCAATTTCGATGATAAAAAAGCTATTTAAATTTTTAATTAAGTTATTTTTTATAGGTATTCTGTTCTTGAGTTTATTTATAATAGCGGTATATTATGGCATTTTTGGCCCATTATATTCTACAGAACAGCTTAAAGAATTTAAGAATGAAACTGCTACATTGGTATTATCTGAAGAGGGTTCAATCATTGGTAAATTCTATGCAGAAAATAGAACAAATATCACATACGATAAAATAACTAAGCATCTTGTAAATGCACTCGTAGCTACCGAAGATGCTCGTTATTTTGAACACGAAGGTGTAGATTCTCGAAGTTTGTTGCGTGTTCTATTTAAAACAATCTTATTCAATCAAAAAAATGCAGGTGGTGGTAGCACTATTAATCAACAACTAGCAAAAAACATGTATGGTCGCAAAAGTTATGGGCCATTAACAATGTTAATAAACAAAACCAAAGAAGGTTTTTTAGCACATCGTTTAGAGGGTATTTATTCTAAAGAAGATATTCTTACTTTATATTTAAATACTGTCCCTTTCGGGGAAAATGTATTGGGTATCGAAGCCGCTTCTAGACGTTATTTTAATAAGCCCGTAGAGAAGCTAAAAGTAGAGGAAGCTGCAATTTTAGTTGGTATGCTAAAAGCCAACACCTATTACAATCCTAGATTATACCCAGAGAATGCTATTAATCGCAGAAATGTAGTCTTAGCTCAAATGGAAAAATATGATTACTTAAAATCTTCTGAAAAGGATTCTTTACAACAACTTCCAATAAAATTAGATTATGCTAATCTCGAATCTGAAGGCCCTGCTAACTATTTTTTAGCGGAAGTTAAAAAAGAGGTTAAAGAAATTTTAGAAACTTTTAATAAAAAAAATGGCACAGATTATAGTATAGAAAAGAGCGGATTAACTATCAAAACCACATTAAATCTTAATCTACAGAAATATGCCTTAAATGCTTTTAAGAACCATTTAAGTATTATGCAAAAACGTTTAAGAAGTCAGCATAGAAATGGTGAAAGCAATAAAAAATTAAATCAACTAGTAACTAAAGAACTAAAACGGTTAAAACTTACTAAAAAAGCTAGCGAACATAAGAATAGAGAACTTTTTGATTGGGATGGTTTTTATACAGATTCTATTTCAGTTCGCGACAGTTTAAAACATACACTTACCTTACTACATGCAGGGTTTTTAGCCTTAGAACCTACTACTGGCGCCGTGAAAACTTGGGTTGGTGGTATTGATTTCCGTACACAGCCTTATGATCAAATTTTTGCACAAAGACAAATAGCCTCAACTTTTAAACCTATTTTATATGTATCAGCACTAGAAAATGGCATGTCACCTTGTGATTATTTAGATAACGATAAATTAGTTCTGACCGACTTTAATAACTGGCAGCCTCAGAATTACGATAAATCTATAGGTGGCAATTATACCATGGCAGCATCCTTAACGAAATCACTTAATATTCCAACAGTAAATTTATTTTTAGAAACTCCTTTTTCTACTATTGATAGCACCTGGAATAGCATGGGATTTTCACAAAAGTTGGTAAATAAACCATCATTAGCATTAGGTACATCTAGTGCTAGTATCTACGAAACTGCCATAGCATACGCAGCATTTGCAAATGGTGGTTACAAAATTGAACCTCAAATCATCACATCAATAAAAACTCAAGACGGTAAAACCATTTACAACAACAAATTCTTAAAAAGCAACAATCGTATACTAAATGAAAGATCTGTAAGCCTGTTAAACGCCATACTCCAAAAAGCAATTAACGAAGGCACTGGTAAATCTCTAAAAAATAAATACGGAATAAATGTACCCTTAGCGGGGAAAACAGGAACCTCGCAAGATTATGCAGATGCATGGTTTGCAGCTTACAATCCTAAATTAGTACTAGTTACACGTGTTGGTGCATCCTCGCCTATTATTAAGTTTAATTCAGGTTCAAATGGAGCTGGTAGCACTTTGGCTTTACCATTAGTTGCTAAAACATTACAGCGTGTACAAAAAAACAGTTGGATCAAAAAAAAATATACTGCATCATTCAACCCATTGCCAGAAAATTTAGCCGATAATTTGGTATGTGAAGACTATGAAGAAGATTCTGGTGTTTCTAAGTTTTTTAATAGCATATTTAAGAAAGAAGAAACTACTTTAGATAGAGCAAAAAAGCGAGCAGAACGCAAAGCAAAACGTAAAAAACGACGTGAAGAAAGACGCAATAAGTCTTAAAATACGTGCAAATGGTTAAGAAAAAGCAACCATTTGGCAGTATTAGCGTCTAATTTTTAGTAAAATATCTTATATTTGTCTATTAATAATTATAAATTGCTTAAACATGAAAAGAAATCTACCCCTTGTATTAATTGCTTGCCTTTTAATATTTTCTTCCTTTAATGGTGAAAAAAAATCAAAAAAAGTATGGTATAAAGCTACCGATGGTAGTGGATATATTAGCTTAGAAAGAATTGATATTGATAATGCAGAGTCAATTTTAAAAACAACTGTAAATTCTTACTTTGGTAATGAAAAATTACAGTTTACTACAACTACAACTTGCGAAAGTAACAAGTTAGCAAATGCATCTAAAATACAGTTTAATGGTACTATAGATTCAAATATGAATCCTGTAGTTTATGCTGGTGAGCGTGTAAAAATGAAAAGAAATGCTTCATATTGGAGTTTTCAAGGTGATTTTAAAAATGAAATCACTAACGATCCTGAAGTAAATCAATTTTTATACCCTAATCATAGTGCTGTAATTAGAATGCCTTTAGAAACAATACCATCATTTAATGTATGGGCAATTGTTCCTAATTTACCATTTAATAAAGCTGAAGGTACATTTAAATTTAATTCTTTAGATGAAACAAAATTATATGTAAAGAAAGGACAAACTATCAACTATTTAGGTCAATTTGATACTGATGTTGCTGGTGAAACACAATCTTTACATAAATTTGTACATCAAGGTAAAAAAGTAAAGACTGCTTATTATTGGGTTAACAATGATAGAGAACTTGTAAAAATTCAACTTGACGGTGAATTTGAGTTTGTAAAAAGCACTAAAGAAGAAGCTTTAGGTAAAATCGTTGCCAACATTTCTGAAGACTAATTTTCTTAAAAAGATTATATTAAAAATCCGTAACATTTTGTTACGGATTTTTTTATGCCCAATTTTAGCTTAACTTTAATGACTAAATCATACACTCTCTAAAAATGGAAACATCATTTAACAATCGTAGAAATTTCATAAAAAAAACAGCATTATTAAGTGCAGGAATGGCTATAGCTCCTTCTTTTATTCAAGCAAAAGAACCCATATATAATTCAGAAGAAAATATTTATATGATTGGCCCTCAAGAAGGCTATTCACCACATGTTGGATCATTACTTTCTATGATGACCATGATGCGTTCTTGGGTGATACATCAAGTAAAAGGTTTGACAGTAGATGAACTTGATTATCAAATAGATGCTGAATCAAATTCAATTGGCGCAATGTTACTACACTTGGCTGCAACTGAGAAGTATTATCAACTTAACACTTTTGATGAATTAGAATGGGGGAGCTGGAATGATGACATAAAAAAAGAATGGGATATTCCTATGAGTTTAGGAAAAAACGGCAGAAAGAGCATAAAAGGAAATGACATTTCTTATTATTTAAAAAAATTAGAAGATGTTAGAGAGGTTACAAAAAAGGAATTTGCTAAACGAGATGATAATTGGATTCAAAAATCTGAGCCCTTTTTTCAACAAAAACCAACAAATAATTATTGCAAATGGTTTCACGTTTGTGAGCATGAATCAAATCATCTTGGGCAAATAAAATTTATAAAGAAAAGGCTGCCTAAAAAGTGAGATCTAAACTGAGATATTTAGTCATTGGTTTTTTCTTATTACTAATAGTAATAATGCTCTCGCCCAAAACTATAATTAGTGTTTGTGAAGTATGCGGAGTTCAAGATTATCAAAGATCTCTATTTAATAAACCAATAGAATTTATTAGTGAGCATGAAGTTGATGAGTTAGGTACTCATAAAAAATGGATAGAAGAAAATGGCGAACCACATAATCCTCATATTTGGAAAGAAGTGGACGAATCAACAAAAAAACTGTTAACGCATTAAAATAAATAAACAATGAAAACCACCTTAAAATTTATAAGTGCAATATTGCTTTTAACTGTTTTTGCTTCTTGTAAAACAGAATCTAATAAAAAAGAAAGTACTGTAATCGATTTTCCTTTTGAAGAAGTTACTATAGATCAGCTAAAACAAGGATATGTAGATGGTGAGTATTCAATAGTAGAAATAACTCAAAAATATCTAGACAGAATAGAAGCAATTGATAATAATGGACCACAACTAAATTCGATAATTCAGGTAAATCCAGACGCTTTGGCTATAGCTGAACAACTAGATAAAGAACTTAAAGAAGGTAAATCTAGAGGGGCTCTACATGGCATTCCTATAATTATTAAAGATAATATAGATACCCAAGACAATATGTTTACTACCGCAGGTTCTAGAGCTCTAGAAGGGTCTAAACCATTACAAGATAGTTATGTAGCAAAAAAGTTGAAAGAGGCAGGAGCTATTATTATAGCCAAAGCAAACCTTAGTGAGTGGGCTAACTTTAGAGGTGAAATGTCTTCTAGCGGTTGGAGTGGTATTAATGGTCAAACTAAAAACCCATATGTTTTAGATCGTAATCCATGTGGATCTAGCTCGGGGTCCGGAGCTGCCGTTTCAGCAGGACTAAGCCTTGTAGCAATAGGTACAGAAACTAACGGTTCTATTGTATGTCCTTCAAACGCAAATGGTGTGGTTGGTATTAAGCCAACAGTAGGTTTAATAAGTCGTTCAGGTATTATTCCTATTTCATTTACGCAAGATACAGCTGGGCCAATGGCACGCAATTTAACCGATGCAACAATATGTTTAAATGCTTTAACAGGAGTAGATTCAACAGATACTAAAACATTAGCAAGTAAAGATCATATTCAAAAAGATTATACCCAATTCTTAAAAAAAGATGGTTTAAAAGGAAAACGTATAGGTTTATATAAAAGGCCTTTAGGTAGAAATTTTAAAGTAGACACCATTTTTCAAGAGGCAGTAGCTTATATGAAAAGTCAAGGAGCAGAAGTTATTGAAATTGATAGGGTTGCTGAAAATAATGTTGGGGGTCTGTCATTTCAAATTATGTTATATGAATATAAAGACGGCCTAAATAAGTATTTTAAATCATTAGGGCCAAATGCTAAAATTAAAAATTTGGAAGATTTAATCGAATTCAATAAAAAGGATTCTATTGAATTAGAATTTTATAATCAGAAATATTTAGAAATGGCTCAAGAGAAAGATGGTCTTGATTCTGAAGATTACAAAACAACATTAGCAAGTATGCTCAAAGGCTCACGCGAAAATGGTATTGATCGAGTGATGAATGAACATAATTTAGATGCCATTATTGCTCCAACTGGAGGGCCAGCTTGGAAAACAGATCATCTTAATGGTGATTCTTTTGGTTTAGGAAGCTCTTCGCCAGCTGCGAGAGCAGGATATCCTAATATTACCATACCTATGGGGTTTGTTAGTGAATTACCAGTAGGAATCTCAATTTTTGGTAGAGCATGGAGCGAGCCTGCATTGTTGGAAATTGCTTACTCATACGAACAAGGAACTAAACATAGAAAAGCACCACAATTTTTAGAGAATTAATTAAAATGAAAGTAGTAAATATTAAAGAAAAATTCTCACTATTCAACGAGCATTGGTCACCCAAAATTATCGGTCAATTAAACGGACAAGATGTTAAATTAGCTAAGTTAAAAGGTGAATTTGTTTGGCATAACCATAAAGATGAAGATGAACTATTTTATATTGTAAAAGGTACTTTAATTCTAGAATTTAGAGATAAAACAGTTACACTCAATGAAGGCGAAATGATTGTAATACCAAAAGGAGTTGAGCATAAACCTATTGCTAATGAAGAAGTATGGGTTTTATTATTTGAGCCAAGCAATATTAAACATACTGGTGACGTTCAGCATAAGTTGACTAAAGAATATTATGAAAAAATCTAAAAACACATGAAGTATTTAAAAGCATTATTATTTGTCCCTTTATTTTTACTAACATCTTGTGCAGAACTACAACAAGTAGTTAATCAATTACCTCAGGGTGGAGTGACAAATGCCGATATTATTTCTGGGTTAAAACAAGCTCTAGATATAGGTATAGATAAGCAAGTAAGTAAACTTACTCTTGAGGATGGCTTCTACAAAAATGAGCTTGTAAAAATTTTATTACCTGAAGAGTTACAAAAAGTAGATAAAACATTGAGAGATATAGGCCTTAGTAGTTTAGCAGATGAGGGACTTAAAGTATTGAATAGAGCAGCAGAAGATGCCGTAAAAGAAGCTACACCTATTTTTATAGATGCCGTTAAAAATATAACTTTTGCTGATGCAAGAAACATTCTATTAGGTAATGATAGTGCCGCTACTACCTACTTAGAAACCAATACTTCGCAAGCTCTATATTCGAAATTTCATCCTGTAATAAAAAGTTCTTTTCAGAAAGTAGGGGCTGATGAAATATGGAAGAATCTTATTAACAAATACAATAGCTTACCGATAGTATTCAATAAGGTAAATCCAGATCTAACCGATTATGTTACTAATGAAGCACTAGATGGTGTTTATACCATGATAGCAATTCAAGAAAAAGAAATAAGAACAAATATTGCCTCGAGAACAAATACACTTTTACAACGTGTATTTGCTCTTCAAGACTAAAAATTATTAAGCTTTTTTACCACCAAGCATTCCAACTAGTAAAGCTAGAATACCCAATCCTATAGTAATGTAAGAATTTGTGTTGTCTTGAGCTTCTGCTTTTATAACACCTAAATCTACTGAAGCTTCTGGTGCTACCATAGTGTAAATTCCATATCCTAAAAGGATTACACCTACAACTAAAAGGACTGTTTTGATTGATTTGTTCATAATTATTTGGTTTTATATTCGTGTGAATATAAAAAAATATTTACAAATGGATAAATTAAAGGTAATTATACTTCTTCGGTACTTTCGATTAAAATCTCTAAAATTTCAATAGCTGCCTTTGCAATTTTAGTTCCCGGTCCAAAAACACCTACCACACCTTTATCAAATAAGAACTGATAATCTTGTGGAGGTATTACACCACCAGCTATAACCATAATGTCTTCTCTACCATAATTTTTTAACTCCTCTAAAACTTGAGGGACTAAGGTTTTATGACCAGCTGTTAACGATGAAACACCTAAAATATGTACATCGTTTTCAACAGCCTGTTTTGCAGCTTCTTTTGGTGTTTGAAATAAAGGACCAATATCTACATCAAAGCCCAAGTCAGCAAAGCTTGTTGCCACTACTTTTGCTCCTCGATCGTGCCCATCTTGGCCCATCTTGGCAACCATAATACGCGGGCGTCGCCCTTCTAATTCTGCAAATTTGTCTGCTAGTTCAATGGCCTTTTTAAAAGTATCGTCTTCTTTTATCTCTCTACTATACACACCAGTAATCGAATTTATTGTTGCCTTATATCTGCCAAAAATAGCTTCTAAAGCATTAGAGATTTCTCCAAGTGTTGCTCTTTCTCGAGCAGCCTCTACCGCCAAAGCTAATAAATTTCCATCATTTGATTTTGCACATTCAGTTAATTTATCTAGAGTTATTTTTACTTTGTTAGTATCTCTTTTTGCTTTAAGTCGATTTAAACGTTCAATTTGTGAATTACGAACTTTATTATTATCAACCTCTAAGATATGTAGCGGATCTTCTTGCTTTAATTGATATTTATTTACACCAACAATTACATCTTGACCGCTATCAATTCGCGCCTGTTTTTTGGCTGCAGCTTCCTCAATACGTAATTTAGGAATTCCTTTTTCAATGGCTTTGGTCATCCCGCCAAGATCTTCAACCTCTTGAATAAGCTCCCAAGCTTTATTGGCAATTGTTGAAGTTAATTCTTCTACATAATAGGAACCTGCCCAAGGGTCAACAGTTTTAGTAATCTTCGTTTCTTCTTGAATATATATTTGTGTATTACGAGCTATTCTTGCAGAAAAATCCGTTGGTAAAGCAATAGCTTCATCTAAAGCATTGGTGTGTAGACTTTGCGTACCACCAAAAGCAGCTGCCATAGCCTCAATAGCCGTTCTAGCCACATTATTGAATGGGTCTTGTGCTGTTAGACTCCAACCACTAGTTTGGCAATGTGTTCTTAATGCTAAAGACTTTGGGTTTTTAGGGTTAAACTGTTTTACAATCTTAGCCCAAAGTATTCTACCTGCTCGCAACTTGGCAATCTCTTGAAAATGATGCATCCCTATTGCCCAAAAAAAGGATAAACGTGGTGCGAAGCTGTCTATATCCATCCCAGCTTCAATACCCGTTCTAATATATTCTAAACCATCTGCTAAAGTGTATGCCAATTCAATCTCTGGTGTTGCTCCAGCTTCTTGCATATGATAACCCGAAATAGAAATAGAATTAAACCTTGGCATATTCTTGCTAGTATATTTGAAAATATCAGCAATTATTTTCATTGAAGGAGTTGGAGGGTAGATATAAGTATTACGCACCATAAACTCTTTAAGAATGTCATTTTGAATGGTTCCAGGTAATTTTTCAGGGGTTACCCCCTGCTCTTCAGCTGCTACAATATAAAATGCTAGAATGGGTAATACTGCGCCATTCATAGTCATAGAAACAGACATTTGATCTAATGGAATTTGATCAAATAATATTTTTATATCTTCTATCGAATCAATAGCCACGCCAGCTTTACCCACATCTCCTTGAACACGCTCATGATCTGAATCATAACCACGATGTGTGGCTAGGTCAAAAGCTACCGATAATCCTTTTTGACCAGCTGCTAAATTTCTACGATAAAAGGCATTACTTTCTTCTGCAGTAGAAAAACCTGCATATTGACGAATTGTCCAGGGTCGACGGACATACATAGTTGAATAAGGTCCACGCAAGTTTGGAGCTATGCCTGCAACAAAATTCTCGTGCTCAAAAGTTTTAGGTTTTGAGTTTTTAATTTTTAATTTTATGTTTTGAATATCTTTTCTAGACATTTACAATTTTATCTTTCTAATAAATGGATCAAAATCCATTTCAAATGGTGTCATTATATTTAACAAAAAAGTTTTTTGATTTGATGTAATTAAATAAATGGTATTGAACATTTCATAATTCTCATCGTCCTTCTTTTCATCATAAGAATTATATCTACTTAATCTATATTTTGCCTTAAATACCTGTAGACCTTTATGTCCTATATAAGTCGCTTTTATTTTATTATGATAAATACCTGTTACCTGCTGATATTTTTCATGATTCTTCCTTAGGTAATATAGTAATTGACTTGCATTGCTCTTATTGAAAGGCATATACGGTAACGTATTTACATAAACTTCTGAAAAAAGTTCTTCATTATAATAATCATAATGATTGCCATGGGATATTTTACGTTGTTTATACCCCTGCTCGTAATAATAACGCTCTTCTTCATTTTTAATTGATGCATGAAAGTTTTGAATTTCACTTTCTGACAATTCTTTAAAGCCCTCGGGTAAAAATATTTTTATTTGATCTTTTTCAAGGGAATAATATTGACCCAAATCTACTGGTTGTACTAAATTTTTCTCATTAAAACCTTTTGTTTCTTTTTTACATGAAAAAAATGCTAAGAACACTACTATTAAATACAACTTCTTCATAATTATTCTTTTTCTAATCTTTCTTTCTCCAATTCTTCTGCTAAACGTCTAGCTATAATTGGTTCTATTAACGTCTTTCGTGCTTTTGTTTTCACAAAAGGATAGAGCTCCAATTCATCATTCATTTTATCATTTTGATTAGGATGTTTATTTGTACCTAATAAAACTTCATCTCCGTTATCAAATTGATCTTGTTCTTTTTGCGCACTTTCAGAAATTTTTCGTTGGATTGTTCCTTCAAACAATTGCTTTAAAAACCCACCTGACCTTTCTATGTCTTTAAATAGTTCTAACGCCTTTTCAGCGAATTGTTTAGTAAGAGATTCTATATAATAAGATCCTTCAGTAAATTGAGCTGCTTCTTTAAAGTAACTTTCTTCTTGTAAAATTAATAACTGATTACGAGCAATACGTTCACCAAATTCATTCTTTTTATGATAAATTGTATCATAAGAAACATTCGAAATTGTATTTGCTCCTCCTAATAAGGCACTCATACATTCAGTAGTAGTCCGCAACATATTTGTATTATAATCATACAAGGTTTTATTACGTAAACTTGGCACTACAAAAATCTGTGGCTTTATTGATAACTTATATTCGTCACATAACAACTCAAATAAATAGCTAAATGCTCTTAGTTTAGCTATTTCGAAAAAGTAATTGCTTCCGACTGCAAAGTTGAATTGAATGATTTTGACAGATTGCCACGCTTCACTCGCAATGACGTTAAAGTATTCATTAGCATGGGCCAAAGCATAAGCAATTTGTTGTATGCAATTTGCTCCCGAATTTTGATATAAACTTGCATCTACTCCAATAAGGTTTACATTTTCGGAAGTGCTAGAAAGCAACGACTTTACAATATTAAAATCTTCATTTTTACTGGCAAACCAATTACCGTCTTTAGCAAGATTACCAATAGGATCAATATTTAAGAATATTCGAAATCCTTTCGTTTTTTCGATTAAATCGGAGAGGAAACTCTTAGAAAGAAAATTGAATTTAAAATAAATTGACCCTTCGACTGCGCTAAGATTGATACCTTGTAAAAGTAAATCAATATCAAAAGGTTTATGAGCTTCAAATTGAATAGTGGTAGCTCCTCTTTGCAGAGCATCTTTTGTTAAAAAATTAGCGGTTTGTTCTTCTGAAATAAAAATAGTCTGACATATACCAACATCTTCTAAAACCTTTGGAATATCTAAAGCTTCAAATTCATCTTGATGATAAAATGGTTTTACTTTAATACCTTCATTAGATTCCCAAACTAACGTTTCATTATAATCTAATCCTTTAAGATCAACTTGAATTTTTTGTTTCCATTGTTTTGCAGAAACTTCATCGAATTCATTGAATAAGTTACTACTCATATTATTTTTTTATAGTATCAAATTCGATAATGTATATTTCTTCATTCTTCTTTTTCATCCTATATTCTTCACGCGCAAATTTTTCTAAAGAATCTGGGTGCTGTAAATTCTCTATAATTTTTTTATCGTGTTTGATCTCATCCTTGTAATAATCTGTAGACTTCTCGAGCTTATCAATTTCTTTATCTAGTTCACGATGATTTAAATATGAATTTTCATCAAAAAAAAGCATCCAAACAATAAAAATTAATATGATAATGATATATCTGTTGCTTATAAATTTTATAAAAGGTTTATTTCTAAATTGTTTAAACGTCATTTAAATACTACAATTTTTCATTAATAATTGTCCTCACTATATCTACGGCCACTGTATTGTATTTATTATTAGGTATAATAATATCGGCATATTCTTTCATTGGTTCAATAAACTGCTCGTGCATAGGTTTTAAAGTTTCTTGATAGCGTTGCAAAACTTCATCCATATCTCTACCTCTATCTTGTATGTCGCGCTTTAATCTTCTAATTAAACGCTCGTCTGAATCAGCATGAACATATACTTTTATATCTAATAACTCACGTACTTTACGTTTTGTAAATATTAAAATACCTTCTACAATTACTACCTTACTAGGGTGCGTTTTTATAGTGTCTTTAGTTCTATTGTGAGTAGCAAAAGAATATACAGGTTGTTCAATTGTATTACCATTTTTTAATTGATGTAAATGCTCAACCAGTAATTTAAAATCTATAGCTCTTGGATGATCAAAATTGATTTTCGACCGCTCATCGAAAGTAAGGTTATCTGTTGTTTTATAATAAGAATCTTGAGAAATTACCGTCACTTCTTCGTTTGGTAACTCATTAATTATTTGGTTTACAACAGTAGTTTTACCGCTACCTGTACCCCCAGCGATTCCGATAATTAGCATGAAAATTGGTTTTAGTATTGGGCAAATTTAAGATTATTTCTTTGGAATGATTTTAACGATCCCTAAATTTTCAACACCAACATAAATATAACCATCTGGGCCTTGTCTCATGCTACGAACACGCCCAATACCATCTAAAAGCCTTTCTTCTTTAGTTACCTTATTATCACTAATTATACATCTATTTACGTATTGAAACTTTAACGACCCTACTAATAAATCTCCTTTTAAATTTGGGTAAACATTACTACTTACAAAAGTCATCCCACTAGGAGCTATCGAAGGAGTCCAATAATGAAAAGGTTGCTCCATACCTGGTAGTGATGTATTTTCTGTAAAACTGGTTCCGTTATAATTTATGCCATAGCTTATTTTTGGCCAGCCATAGTTTTTCCCTTTTTGTACGATATTTATTTCATCTCCTCCTTTAGGGCCATGCTCATGTGTCCAAATTTCTCCAGTTATTGGATGTTTTTCCATTCCCTGTGGATTACGATGACCATAAGAGTATATTGCTTTTTTAGCATTGTTATCATTTACAAATGGATTGTCAGATGGAATAGAACCATCGTCGTTCAATCGATACACTTTTCCTCCATCTCTTGAAATGTCTTGAGGATTTACATCTCTATTACCTCTATCTCCAATTGTAAAATATAGAAACCCTTGATTATCAAATTCAATTCTAGAACCAAAATGTTGCCCTCTACTCGTATTTGGAGTAGCCTTATAAAGCAATTGTTTATTAGTAATCTGGTTATTACTTAATTTAAACCTCATTATTGCAGTATTTGCTCCATTACCTCCACCTTCTGCTGATGCATAAGAAATATAGATCCATCCATTTTCTTTATAATTAGGATGTAATTCAATATCCATTAATCCTCCTTGACCTAAAACTTCTATTGCTGGTAATCCTTCAATGGTCGTTTTCTTTCCATCCTTATGATGAATTAATGTACCAGATTTTTCATTAATGAGTAAAGAGTTATCAGGTAAAAAAGTAAACCCCCAAGGGTTATACAAATTGGGCACAACAACTTCGTGCGTATATTCAATGTTTTCAGGAGTATTATTTTGAGCACATGATGTGAAATTAACTAAAAGTATAAACGTGATAATATTAAATAAATGTTTCATTAGAAAAGTATTAGATGCTGGAGTGAATTTACAAATAATTATTTATTGAAACTGTTAAGAAAAAGTATATATTTGCAAACCTTTTTTCGGGGTGTAGCGTAGCCCGGTTATCGCGCCGCGTTTGGGACGCGGAGGTCGCAGGTTCGAATCCTGCCACCCCGACTGAAAGTTCAACATTATCTGTTGAACTTTTTTATTTTTATACAATAAATTCGGGGTGTAGCTTAGTCCGGTTAAAGTGCTGGTCTGGGGGACCAGAGATCGGAGGTTCGAATCCTCTCACCCCGACTTATTGAATTTCATCTAGACTTATTATAAAATTTTCTTAAAAAAACCATTTAGTCTTTATTAATTGTAATGATTTGTAAAGTTTAACGCCTAAGAAGATTATCTTAGCAAAACGATTTCGAATTTAATTTTAGAAATGAAAAAACTATCCTTACTTCTACTCATTCTATTTTCTTCAATAGTCTCTTTTTCACAAATATTAGAACCAGTCAAGTGGTCATACGATTCAAAAAAATTATCTGACAATGAATATGAATTAATCTTTACTGCCAATATAGATGAAAATTGGGCTGTTTATTCTCAACATATTGGAGATGATGGACCTATACCTACCACATTTACTTTTGACAAGAATGACAATGTTGAATTTATAGGAAATGTGATTGAAAGTGACGAAAATAAGGTTACTAAACACGATGCTGTATTTGATATGGAACTTTCTAAGTTCTTTAAAAAAGCCGTTTTCAAACAAAAGGTCAAGCTAAAAAAAGAAGGTGTAATAATTAAAGGATCACTTGCATATATGACTTGTGACGATCAACAATGTTTACCTCCAACCGACGAGCCTTTTGAATTTAGTTTTTCATCTTCTGGTTCTAGTGCATCACAAGGTGATATTGGAAAAGATATTAAAGTTGATGATAATAAAGTAAATCAATTATTATATGGTATTTCCCCTACTGATATCAAAAAATCTGATAAAACTTGTGTAAATGAAGTAGTTTCAAATGCAACAACTATTGAAGAAGGAGGAAAATCATTATGGAGTATTTTTGGTTTAGGCATTTTAGGTGGTTTACTTGCTTTATTAACTCCTTGCGTATTCCCTATGATTCCTTTAACTGTAAGTTTTTTCACTAAAAAGGGAGACCAGAATAAAAGTTCTGGTATATCTAAAGCAATATTATATGGTTTTTTTATACTGGCCGTTTATCTGGTTTTAAGCGTTCCATTTCATCTATTAGATTCAATAAATCCAGATATCTTAAATGATATTTCAACTAACGTATGGTTAAATGTCATTTTCTTTATCATTTTTGTATTTTTTGCATTCTCATTCTTTGGTTATTATGAGCTAACATTACCTGCTAGTTGGACAAATAAAACTACACAAGGAGAAAATGTAGGGGGAATATTTGGCGTGTTTTTTATGGCTTTAACATTGGCAATTGTTTCATTTTCATGTACAGGACCAATTTTAGGTTCTTTATTAGCAGGTTCTCTAACTTCTGATGGAGGTGCTTGGCAATTAACCGCAGGTATGGGGGGATTTGGATTAGCTTTAGGTTTGCCTTTTGCGTTATTTGCAGCTTTTCCAGGTTGGTTAAATTCATTACCAAAGTCAGGTGGATGGTTAAATACAACAAAAGTAGTATTAGGCTTTTTAGAATTAGCATTAGCCTTTAAGTTCTTGTCGGTTGCAGATTTAGTACAACACTGGAATATTCTAAAAATTGAACCTTTCCTAATTATTTGGATTCTTATTTTTGGAGGTTTGGCTTTATATCTTTTCGGAAAAATTAAATTTCCACATGATTCTCCAATAAAAAAGCTATCCTTTTCAAGAATTTCGTTTGGTATATTGGTAGCTGCTTTTACTATTTATCTTATTTCTGGGTTTAGAGTAAATAAAGAGACACAAAGTTTTACACCATTAACATTGTTAAGTGGTTTGGCACCTCCTGTTGGCTACAGTTTTATCTATCCAAAAGATTGTCCTAATAATTTAGATTGTTTTAAAGATTTAAAGGAAGGAATAGCTTATGCAGAAAAAGTTAATAAACCTATTATGCTAGATTTTACTGGATATGGATGCGTAAATTGTCGTAAAATGGAAGAACATATTTGGCCTTTAGAAAAGATTGATAGTTATTTACGAAATGATTATGTATTAATATCTTTATATGTTGATGACAAAAAAGCCTTGCCTGAGGATCAACAAGTTTTTGTTAGAAGAATAAATGGCGGAACAAGAAAATTAGAAGATTATGGCGATAAATGGGCTAACTTTCAAACACAATTCTTTCAAAATAACTCTCAACCTTATTATGTGCTTTTGAGTCCAGATGGTAAAACAATTTTAAATAAGCCAGTTGCCTACACACCAGACGAAGATCAATACGCCCAATTTTTAGAATGTGGTCTAGAAATTTTAAAAGCTAAGTAATAAAGATAATCTTATCATTTTTATAATATTAAAAACACTTTGGTTAATTTTACCAAAGTGTTTTTTGTTAAATAACATATTATAAGTAATGAAAGTATCAACCAAAAATAATCATATTACCAATGTTGAAAATCTTGAATCTCATTTTCAACAATTTAGAAAACATATTATTGGTGATAGTTCTACTTTTGAATCTATCTATGGTAGGCAAAATTTATTATATGCAGATTGGATAGCTAGTGGTAGATTATATGCCCCTATAGAAGAAACCATGCAAAAAGTGATTGGACCTATGGTTGCCAATACGCATTCTTTTTCTAGTGAAACTGGAAAAGCTTCAACTTACGCTTATAAATACGCGCGACAAATCATAAAAGAACATGTAAACGCAAACGATAATGATGTACTTGTAACTGCTGGTACAGGTATGACAGGTGTATTATCTCGTCTACAACGTGTGATGGGTTTACGTTATCCAGATGCTGTTAAAGATAAAATTGAGATTCCAGAAAATGAAAGACCTGTAGTTTTTATAACACATATGGAGCACCATTCTAATCATGTACCTTGGATGGAAACCATAGCAGATGTAGTAATCTTACAATGCAACGAACATAAGCTAGTTTGTCCTCATAAGTTAGAAGAAGCTTTAGAAAAATATAAGAATAGGCCTCTTAAAATTGGTGCTTTTACTGGATGCTCTAATGTTACCGGTATTATAACTCCATATCACAAGCTTGCTAAAATCATGCATCAACATGGTGGTTATTGTTTTATAGATTTAGCTGCTTCTGCTCCTTATGTAAAAATAGATATGCATCCAAAAGATCCTGAAGAACGGTTAGATGCAATCTATTTTTCACCACATAAATTTTTAGGTGGCCCTGGCACTTGTGGTGTATTGGTTTTTAATAAAGAAATGTATAATACTAGTTGTCCTGATGTACCAGGAGGAGGAAATGTAAAATGGACAAATCCTTGGGGAGAATATGGATATTATGATGATATAGAAACCAAAGAAGACGGCGGAACTCCAGGATTTTTACAAGTAATGAGAGCTGCTATGGCTATTCAGTTAAAAGAAAAAATGGATGAAGATAAAATTGCAGATAGAGAGGAAGAATTACTAGCATTGTGTTTTGATGAATTAAAAAAGATAAGTGGACTTTATCTTCTTGGTTATAATGATGAAAAGCGCATCGGTTGTGTTTCTTTTGGTGTTGAAAGAATTCATTATAATTTAATTGTACGACTATTAAATGATCGTTTTGGAATTCAAGTAAGAGGAGGTTGGTCTTGTGCAAGCACTTATAGTCATCATCTATTTGATATTTATGAAGACTCTTCTAAAGAAATTACTGATGGCATTGCTAAAAAGGATTTGACTATTAAGCCAGGTTGGGTACGTTTATCTTTGCACCCTATTACTACCAACAATGAAGTGCTATTCATTTGTAATGCCATAAAACAAGTGGTTGAAAATGTTGATAAATGGAAAGTAGATTATAAATACAACTCTGCCAATAATGAATTTGAATACATCCATGGAAATGATGAAAAGATCATTCAGCAAGTACAAAGCTGGTTTGATATTTAGATAATAAACTCTTACTTATAAGTTCAAAAATGCCTCTAAATCTAAAAGAGGCATTTTTTATTAAATCTTATAATCTTTGCCATTAACAATATTCAATGTAAATTTTACGTTAATTTAATGTAAATTAATTGTAAATATATTTATATATTTGTTTAAAAATCAGGGGTTATGCACTTAGTAAATAAAATTAAAGATATGATTGAGCAAGCATCTATAAGTTATTCAAACTTATGGAATTGGTTAAAATCATACGCTTCAAAATGTAAGCGAGGATATGAAGTGCCATATTGGTAAAACTATATTCATCTAATAAAAAAGCCTGCTTCTGCAGGCTTTTTTATTAGAATTGATATCGTAACCCGAGTGCTATATCTAAATCGAGATCATTATCGCCAAAATCATTGACTAAACCAAACTCTGGTCTAAAGTCTAGAGAGATCAATAACGGAATATCAAAATTATACTCTATACCAACATTTCCGTCTGCATTCACAAATAGTCCGTCATCTAAATTAGCTGTCGTTTTATTATCCCAGCTACCAATACCAGCTCCAAAACCGGCGTACCAATTAAAATTACCATCTATATTCCAAACCCATTGGTAAATAGCAGATAATTTCCATGCATCATAATTCTTATTGTCTCTAAATCCTAAGTCTAATTCAAGTCGATTGTTATTTCTAATACTTTTTTGATAAGACACTTCAACTCCAAAACCATCATTATCTCCCGTTCTTATACCTAAAGCATGCGAAGAAATTTCTTGCGCTTGCATATTCATAAGAAATCCTAAAAGTAATACTGCTGTAAAAATTAATTTTTTACTCACCAAAAATTTATTTGTTTTTCTGTGCTCGTGATTTTTCTTTGAAAAGTTCATAAGTAACATTTTAATTAGATATTAATTTAAAACAATATCAGTTTACAATTATTATGCCTTTCTTGTATTAATTGTAAACAAATTTAATTATTACGACTAAGCATATCGATAACTTTTAATTGTCATTTTTATAAATAATGTATGCTTATAATTAGATTGTAAAAAGTTATTTTATAAGGTTTTAAAAAGTAAAAAATACTATAAATTAGCCACTCAAAAATTTAAAAAATGTCTGAAGCAATAGAAAGAATAAAATGTTTAATTATAGGCTCAGGGCCTGCAGGTTATAGTGCAGCTGTGTATGCCGCAAGAGCTGATCTAAATCCAGTAATGTATACAGGTTTAGAGCCAGGTGGCCAATTAACAACAACAACAGAAGTTGATAATTATCTCGGATACCCTGATGGCGTAGATGGTACAGCAATGACTGAAGACTTTAAGAAACAAGCATTACGTTTTAATACAGATATTCGCTTTGGCTTAGTGACAAAAGTTGAATTAAATGATAAGGTTGGTGGTATACATAAAGTAACTGTTGATGGCAATAAAGAACTTGAAGCCGAAACAGTAATTATCTCTACAGGTGCCACAGCAAAATATTTAGGATTAGAAAGTGAAGAGCGTTTAAAAGGTGGTGGTGTATCTGCCTGTGCAACTTGTGATGGTTTTTTCTATAAAGGACAAGATGTAGTTGTAGTTGGCGGTGGTGATACAGCCGCTGAAGAAGCTACTTTCTTATCAAAGCTATGTACAAAAGTAACAATGCTAGTTCGTCGTGACGAAATGCGTGCTTCTAAAGCAATGCAACATAGAGTTAATGCCACGCCTAACTTAGAAGTGTTGTATAACACTGAGCTTGATGAAGTATTAGGCGATACTGTTGTGGAAGGTGTTCGTGTTGTAAATAATCAAACTAAAGAAAAGAAAGATATTCCAGTTACTGGTGTATTTATTGCCATAGGCCATAAACCAAATACAGATCTATTTAAAGGAGTTTTAGATATGGATGATGTTGGTTATCTAATTACTAAAGGAAAATCTACAAAGACCAATTTACCTGGTGTATTTGCTTCAGGAGATGTTCAAGATAAAGAATATAGACAGGCTATTACTGCTGCTGGTACAGGTTGTATGGCTGCGTTAGATGCTGAACGTTATTTAGCTGCTTTAGAAGGATAAAACACAGCTATTAAAATTAAAAAGCCGCTATAAAGCGGCTTTTTTTATTCTAGTTTTTTTGTAATCTCTTACCATGGTACGGACAGAATGTCCATGAACCATCTAATATTTTTTGGTCTACAGGGCATTTTTTAGGTTTTAACAACGACCCTAGTGGTAGTTGCCATTCAAACTGCTCTTTATTCAATTTAACTGTAAACTTTTCTTTATTCTTTGGATTTACAATTCTATCCATAGGATTATCAGTCTTTTGAAATAAGAAGAAATGCATATTCTCACCCAATTTACCAAGCATATTAGATAATAAGGGTTTCATAATAGTTATTAAGCGTCTTGTATCAACATCAATTTGGTCGTTAGCTAATGGTGAAAATTCATGTTGTTTATCATCTATAATTTTTAATTTATTAAAAATTGCATCTTCACTAACATATTGAATGTTTCCATCAGCACCAATATCTCCATCTATGGTAGCAATCATAGTATATTTTTCAAAATTTTCTAACATCGCATTAGCTTCTTCTTCAGGTATGGTTGCATCCTGTGAAAATATAGCTTCCCAGAAATCAGTAGGTATCCACCACACCAATCGCATTTTATCTGGCGAATTTGATAATTGCTGCGTTTCTTCTGTTAACTTGTTAATATTAACTTTAAAGTCTTGTGCAAAAGCCTTCCCCGAAAGGGTAACAATTAGAAATAGAATTGTAATTTTTCGAAACATACTTAAATAAATTATCATATTATAACTACGTTTCGTTACATTTTAGTATATAAATAGGTGATTTTTCTACACAAAAAAGGCTGCCTTTTACAAGACAGCCGCCATTTAACAAAAAAATGGAAAAAACAACTCAGTTTTAAATATTTTAACCTCTAACATCTCCGCCAGAGGAACTATTCTTTCTTATTTTTTTAGGATTGCCAGTATATCTTATATCGCCACCACTAGTTGCACTAGCATCTAATTCTTCTGTTACATTTACTGAAATATCTGCACCGCTAGTAACACGAGCTTCACATGTTTTAGCTTCTAGCCCTGATGCTTTAAGTCCGCTACCACTCGTAGACCTTGCAACAAAGTGATCAGCTCTTCCATTTAATCGAGCATCAGATCCACTTGTTGTAGAGCAAGATAAATTTGTTACATCTACAATAAGTCTTACATCTGCACCACTAGTTGTGCTTACTTTTAAATCTTCTCCTTCAATAGTGTTCTCTGAAATTAATTCAGCGCCACTAGTAACTTTAATTTCGTTTACATCCTTTGTGGTTAGATACACTTTTTTACTTTTTGCACTCCAAATATTGATGTTGTCTTCGGTATAAATGCGTAATACACCATCTTCTACTTCTGTAAGAATAATATCATGTAAATTTTCGTCTGCTTCTAAGGTTATTGAACTGTTGTTACCCATAGTTAAATAAACATCTATACCATTGCTTACTCGAATGGCTTCAAAGTCTGAAGAAATATTACGCTTTTGTGTTTGTACATTTCTATTACCCTTTACTCCATTGAACATACATGAAGTTGTTAAAAAAAGGATTAATACTGCCGAGATCTTTGTTGTTGTTTTCATTTTGTTTTTGTTTAAGGTTGTTAATTTTGGTTGATTCTTGGTTTAGCTTGGTTAATTTCTATTCAAATCTATGATTGACTGAACTCTTGTAAAATTTTATGATGATGAACTGTTCATTTTTATTACTGAAATGTATTAATGTAAACTAACAACTTTAGTCAATTTCCAATCATCTTTATTTTGTTTCCAAAATAGGATAAACTTTGACGGCTTAGAAATACTGTTTTCTACTAGATTATGAAACTTATGATACCCTATAACTACTACTCCATAGTTCGGTATTTTGTGTACTTCTAAACTACCTGGCACAAGCTTTCTTTTTACTTTGCCGCATATATTATTTTTAATAGATTTAACTAGTTCGGTTTTTGAAGTCTGTAAGCCTCCCATGTCATGAAAAAACTCAATATCATCAGAATAAAAAGAAGCATGTTTAGCTAAATTTTCTGAGCAAGTATTATAAGCATCAAACAATTCTTTATCTAAGCTTTCAACTTTTTTATATAATTCAGACGATTTGTCTACCTGAGCGTATAGCATAGTTGATGTTAATATAAGTAAGCTAAGCGCAATAAATTTTTTCATTATAGTATTGAATTATTATAATTAAGACGTTTTTAAATTATTTTAGGTTTCAAAAATTTTAGTTAATTCTTATACCATTTTCATCAACTTTAACTTCGGCTTTTTCACCCTCATCGTTAATTTCAATTTTCAGTCCGTTCTCATCTACATTTACATTGACTTCATGCTTACCATCTTGATCCTCATCTTCACTTCTCCACTCATCATCATCACAATTAAGGCATTCTAAACCATCGTCAGTCATTTTAAAATAATGTTCTGGCATATCTCTTCTATACATATCATTAGTAGTATCTACCCATCCTAAAAAACTTCTAGTAGATTCATCTAAATACAATGTCTGACCTTTTGGTACATAAATAGTTACTCTTACATCTTGGTTTCTGTAGGCATTTTTTGCATCTGTTAAGAAATATCCATCAAGTAAAAGTGTATTTCCTATTTGTTTAAAATTATATACAATCTCTTCTGCATTTCCTTTTGCAACTAGTCTTGTTCTACCACTAGCTTCTTTCTTAATTTTAATATATGCCTCTGCACTGTCAGATTCTTTAAAATATACACTCAAATCATTTGAATAAAGTTTAGAGTTATCATTTTCGTCTAAAACCTTTTTAAAGCCAGAACGGTGTCTAAAATTATATGAATCTGAAAGCACTTCATTATCTACCATTTTAATAGTAAGAGTGTCTAACGGTATTGCAGTAAAGTCTCTAGTTTCTATAACATGACTTTCTCTTGCAAACTCAGCACCTTGTTTAACACCTATAAAAATGGCTCCTAATAAGGCTATTAACCAAATACCAAGTAACACTAGTTTAGCTGTTCTACTCAATATTTTTGTTTTGCCAGAAATAATGAAGAGACCTAAAAAGAATAACATTAAAAATGGAATACCAACAAGAACTAAGACTAATAATGAAATAATCCATATTGGTAAATTGGTTGGATTTATTACCTGAAAATCTCCATCAAATATCCAATCGGCTCCTATAAAGTCAGCTGTACCTGCAGTAAATAATCCAACTACTAAACTTATAAGGGTGGCAACTGCAACAATAATTAAGATCACCCCAATAAACTTACCTATGATCTTAAAGAATGTAACTATAATTTTTCCAATAACGTCAATGAACTCTTGTATGCCAGATCTGGCTTTACTATCTCTGCGTCTTAGTTGTTTTTTTTTTAATGAATCTGAGACATTTTCATAACCTTCCTTTACAGCTCCAGTAACATCATCTACAGCATCTTTTACTCTTACAGAAGCATCCTCAAATTCTGATCTTACACGCTTTTCAATATTGCTAATAGTTACAGGTTCTCCCTCCATTTGTAACTTCTCAGCAGTAGTTCTGGCTTCAGGTAAAATGATCCATAGTATTATATATAATAATGGCCCAAAACCAAGTCCGAATGTTGCAACAAGCCATGCTAATCGAATCCAAATAACATCTACATCAAAGTAATAAGCAATACCAGATGAAACACCTCCTAAGAATTTATCATCGCTATCGCGAAATAACTTTCTTCTACGTGATCTGTCTCTACTATATGTTTTACCACTTTCGTCTGTAAATATTTCTTCATCAACCAGATAATCTTCTGGCTGCCCCATTACCTCTACAACTTCGTCTATATCAGACTCATTAACTACTTGACGAACATCTTTAACTCTTTCAGATAACAACTCACCAATACGCAATTCTATATCGGCAATAATTTCATCCCTTCCTTTAGGATCGTCACTTAATGATCTACGAATCGCATCTATGTATCTTCTTAATTTTTGATAAGCAGTTTCATCAATATGAAAAAAGATTCCTCCTAGATTTATATTAATTGTCTTGTTCATTTTTTTGTTGGTTTTTTGCTAGTTACGATTTTTACAGCTCCAACGAGCTCGTTCCAAGTTGTGTTTAATTCTTTTAAAAACAGTTTACCTGTTTCTGTTAATGCATAATATTTTCGTGGCGGTCCAGATGTAGATTCTTCCCATCTGTAACTTAGCAATCCTGCATTCTTTAATCGGGTAAGTAAAGGATACACTGTACCCTCAACCACCAGCAGTTTTGCATCTTTCAAATGTGATAGAATTTCAGAGGTATAAGCATCTCCACCTTGTAAGATGGAAAGGATGCAGAACTCTAACACTCCTTTTCTCATTTGCGCCTTTGTATTCTCTATCTTCATACTATTCTATTGATTAATGCTTATAAAAATATGGCGACGAAAACGTCTACTACATATAAGATTATGGCTGTTAATATTGAAATCATAATTGGTTGATTTTAAGATTTTATTTTATAAATTTTATTGTTAGAGGATACTTATATACTTCTCCTCTACTCGCTTTAATTGATGCTACTATTACTAGGATGAATTTTATGAATCCTAAAACAGCGATTATTGAACCTAAACTTAATATTCCGAAAAGGTTATCAAAACCCCAATCGAAATGAAAATCGAAATGGTCAAAATCATCTACATGCCTTAAGTATCTAAAAAATGACCCAAAAGCGAATGGAAACATTACCATGCCTAAGATTGTCATATATAATACATAGCTAATATTAAAGTTTACTGCTTCCACTCCATTTTCATCTACGTAAGCACTTCTCTCCTTATTTACAGACCACATAATTAATGGACCTAAAATGCTCCCTAAAGGAAACATAAAACTGAAAAATGATGATAAGTGCGTTAAAAATGCTGTGTTCTTTTCTCTTTGAGTTAACATTGTATTATATTTTTATAGTACTTGACACTGCAAATATATATACAAAAACTAGTATTATGCAATACAAAGTACTAAATATTTTTAAAATTTAACATTTTATTAACTTTTTAATTATGTATAAAATCATTTAAAATATTGTTTATCAACTAATTATATATTTTTATTGATTTTATAAAAAAAAATAAAAAAGCTCTTGTTTTTTTCTATTATTAAGTTTTTTTGATTAAATCCACATCTTTTTTGTCATATTTTTTGTTTACATTCACACCAAATAAATCGAAAATGCCAAAATTCACAGTTAGTAATCTCAACAAATTTTTACTTTTTAAATTGCCTTCTGCATACTTTTCTGGAGTTCGTGTAAAATCAATGTCTAAAAACGAAGCAGTTGCTACTGTTAAACATCGTTGGATAAATCAAAATCCTTTTAAATCGTTGTATTGGGCAACACAGGGCATGGCATCTGAATTAGCTACTGGTATATTAGTTATGCAAAAGATTCGTGAAAGCGATAATAATATATCAATGTTAGTAAGAGCTCAAAAAGGAGAATTTACAAAGAAAGCTACAGGTAGAATCAATTTTACATGTAAAGATGGGCACTTAATTGATGATGCAATTCAGCAATCTATTAAAACGGGTGAAGGTCAGACTGTAATTATGACATCAGAAGGCATCGATGAAAATGGTGATTCGGTTTCTAAGTTTGAATATACTTGGGGAATAAAAGTAAAGAAATAGAAAATAAAATATTGCAGTGCAGTATATGCAATAGATGAAAAACATATGAAAAAAACCCTGCTAGCATTTATAATCGGAATTTTAATTTATTCTTGTTCTTCTACAAAAATTGGAAATGACAAGACTAAATACTTTGATGAAAATAATGTAGAAATTAGTAAATCAAAATTTAATAGAATCCGTTCGACAAATAAATTATTAAATATTATCGGGGATTCTGTTAATCACAAAAAACTAACTTTAAGAGAGAAACGAGGAAAAATAACCAATAGAGCTTTATTGGAATCATTACTTGAGAAAGAAATAAATCAAGAGTTAGATTCTAATAAACCAATAATTATAGTTTATTATCCAGGGAAAGACCCTTGCAATTCAAGTGGTTCAGCAACAAAAGAATCAAGAAGAATTTGGTTTGAACAATTAGAAGATGGAATAAATCAAGTTGCCCAAACTAAACCAATTTATCTTTATAAAGATAATGATGGTTTGGAAAAATACGCTGGAGTTTTGACTTGGCACAAGGACCCAAAAGGAACTATTGAAAAGTTATTTTTTAAATACCACTACCCTTGTAGCAGTTTTGTAGTGATATCAAAAGACGGTAACTACATTAGTTATTTTGGAGAATTTGGAAAAGAATATGTCTGGGAAGCAACTCAACTTATGAGTAATTAAATACGTTGTTGTACAACGTATTTAATTACTTGCTTCAGGTTTCTCTTATTTTAAATCCACATCCTTTACTTACCTTTGATTTATAATAAATAATCTTACATCAATCTTGTAGCATGCAAAAACTTTTACAAGAACATTTTAAACTTCAGTCGCCAAAAATAAAAAAGCTTAATGGTTACGATAACATCAACTATTTGGTTAAAGAAAATGAAGTAAAATATATATTTAAAACTTATCCTTTTAACAATGAATTACTCAACATAGTATATGCCGAAAATGAAGCGTTACTACACCTTCAAGATTTATTACAAGACACGTTTCCTAAGCCAATACCTTTTAACGATTGTGAATTTATAAAAGTTCTAGAGATAGATGGAAAAGCAACTATTTGTAGAATGCTTTCTTATTTAGAAGGAGATTTTTTAGGTGATTCAAAAGTAACAGAAGAGCTCATCACTTCGCTAGGTGCTTTGCTAGCTCAAATCGATATTCATTTACAAAAGTTTACAAATTATACTTACAAAGCAAGACAATGGGAATGGGATTTACAGTATCTGCAACTCAACAAGAAATATATTAATGATATCCCTAATACTCATAACAGAAATGTGGTTAGATACTTTATGCAACAATTTCAAGAAAATGTGCTGCCAGTTGCCTCCAAATTACGTAAGCAAATCATTTATAATGATGCCAACGAATGGAACTTACTTATAAGAGGTAATAACATTTCAGGTATAATAGATTTTGGAGACTTAGCGCATTCGTTTCTTATTAATGAAGTAGCAATTGCTATTACATATGCATGCTACGATAAGGAAGAACCTCTACAATGGGCCTCCATACTCCTTAAATCATACCATAATGTGTTGCCTTTAGAAGAAAAAGAAATACAGATACTATATTATTTGGTCGCGGCAAGACTATGTATAAGTGTTTGTAATTCTGCTCATTCAAAAAAAGAAAATCCAGAAAATGAATATGCAACAGTAAGTGAAAAAAAAGCTTGGTCTATGCTACACATGTGGATAGCAATTGGACCTATTGCTGCTCAAAATAGTTTTAGAAAAGCTATTGGTCTATCTATACCAAAAGTAGTATCGATAGAAGAAAAATTAAAAAAACGCAACAAATATATAAGCTCGATCTTATCTGTTAGCTATAAACAGCCAATTCCAATAGAGCAGTCAGCATTCCAGTATATGTACGATTCATACGGAACAACCTTTTTAGATGCTTATAATAATATACCGCATGTAGGGCATTCGCACCCTAAAGTAGTAGCCGCTGGTCAACAACAAATGGCAAAATTAAATACCAATACTCGGTATTTATATGATTTATTACCAAAGTACGCCGAAAAATTATTGTCTAAGTTTCCTGACTCATTAAATAAGGTCTTTTTTGTAAATTCTGGCAGCGCTGCTAGTGATTTAGCTTTGCGTTTAGCTCGAACCTATACAAGAAAAAATAAAATTATGGTTATGGAGCATGGTTATCACGGTAATACGCAGTTGGCAATGGACATTAGTGACTATAAATTCAGTAATAAAAAAGGTCAAGGTCAAAAAGATCATATTATAA
Organism: Maritimimonas rapanae; assembly: GCF_057837205.1. Lineage (NCBI taxonomy): Bacteria > Pseudomonadati > Bacteroidota > Flavobacteriia > Flavobacteriales > Flavobacteriaceae > Maritimimonas > Maritimimonas rapanae. Next base: position 1,560,688 of record NZ_JBYQFI010000001.1, read on the forward strand.
AAACACCCATTCCAGACACTTATAGAGGAAAGTATTCTAAGAATACTAATGACGCCGGGAAATTATATGCAAACGAAGCTATTAAAAGTATACAGCAATCTGAAGGTAAAATAGCTGCATTTATTAGTGAATCCATTGTAGGATGTGGCGGACAAGTACCGTTGGCTAAAGGCTATTTAAAAGAAATTTATCCAGTAATTAAAGCTCAAGGTGGAATCTGTATCAGTGATGAAGTACAAACAGGTTTTGGACGTTTAGGAGATCATTTTTGGGGGTTCGAAGCTCAAGAGGTAGTTCCAGATATCGTAATAGTTGGAAAGCCTATGGGGAATGGTCATCCTATAGGTGCTGTAATTTGCACAAACGAAATAGCAGAATCTTTTGCTCAAGGTGTTGAGTTTTTTAGCTCTTTTGGAGGAAATCCTGTTTCATGCGCTATTGGTTTAGCTGTTCTTGATGTAATCGAAGAAGAAAAATTACAGCAAAACGCTAAAGTTGTGGGTGATTATTATATGAATCTTTTTGAAGATTTGAAGAAAGAATATCCTTGCATTGGTGATGTAAGAGGTTCAGGATTGTTTATAGGGATTGAGATTATCAAAAATGATAAATTAGAACCTGATACTAAACTAGCTCAACATATAAAGAATGAATTAAGAAATAGAAATATTCTTATAAGTACTGATGGACCTTATGATAATGTATTAAAAACCAAACCCCCATTGTGTTTTACCAAAGAAAACGTACAAATGGTTGTTGAGAATATAAATGAAATTTTAAAAATTACTTTAAAACGGTAATTATTGGTTAATATGAAAAATTGTATTGTAACAAAATCTTAAAATTTGCAACTAATAGTTACATTAATCAAAAACAACTTACCATGATCATTTCAACAACCGAAACCATTCCCAACAGAGAAATTAAAGAAATTTTAGGTATTGCACGCGGTAGTACTGTACGAGCTCGTAATGTAGGTAGAGATATTTTTGCTGGATTAAAAAATCTGGTTGGTGGCGAAATTGAAGAGTATACAAAACTTCAGGCACATGCAAGAGAACAAGCTATGCAACGTTTGGTGCAAGATGCAAAACGTATGGGTGCAGACGCAGTAGTAAATGTTCGATTAACAACTGCTATGGTTATGCAAGGAGCTGCTGAGATCTTAGCATATGGCACAGCTGTAAAATTATAAGTTATGGATACAGCGGCGATTATATTACAAATATTTATTTGGGCAATTATAGCAATAATTTTAATCTACTTGATCTTTAGAAGAATTAAAATTAAAGAAACTGAAAATTTTGAAAAAAGAGATAATTAGTTTTATATCTAATGAAAAAAGATAGAGGTAGAAGAATGAACCCAGGTTCAGCATACATAGGGTTTGGAAATAAAACTAATTTTTTTACAAATAGGCCTAAAGTTCCATTTAGTAAAATAAGGCAGATTTATGGAGAGCAACTTGAACGGTATAAACATAACCATATTGGATCAAAAAAAGAGTTTGACAAATTATTAATTCAAAAAAAGAAGGAAATTAGACAGAAAATCACAAGTGAAATAGCAAAAGAAAGAAAACGAAATATAATTATAGTCATTATATTATCTATCTTAATTCTAAGTTTAGGAATTTTTCTGAATTATTATCTCCCTAAATATTTATAATTTTTAACTACTAAAAATATTAAAAATGACAGCACACGAAATAGATTATACTATATACGGCGAAGAAATGCAATATGTAGAAATAGAATTAGATCCACAGGAAGCAGTAGTAGCAGAATCTGGTAGTTTTATGATGATGGATAATGGTATTAAAATGGATACCATTTTTGGTGATGGTTCTGGGCAAACAAAAGGTGTATTAGGTAAAATTTTCTCAGCAGGTAAAAGAATACTTACTGGTGAAAGTCTTTTTATGACAGCTTTTCTAAATGTAGAACAAAGTAAAAAGAAGATATCTTTTGCTTCGCCATATCCTGGTAAGATTATACCATTAGATTTAACTAAATATGGGCAAAAATTTATTTGCCAAAAAGATGCTTTTCTATGTGCTGCTAAAGGTGTTTCTATAGGTATAGAATTCTCTAAAAAATTAGGTAGAGGGCTATTTGGTGGCGAAGGTTTTATTATGCAGAAATTAGAAGGTGATGGCATGGCTTTTTTGCATGTAGGTGGTACAGTAGCTAGAAAAGAATTACAGGCTGGTGAAGTTTTAAAAGTAGATACAGGTTGTATTGTTGGCTTTGACCAAACAATTGATTATGATATTGAATTTGTAGGCGGTGTTAAAAATACTGTATTTGGTGGTGAAGGCTTATTTTTTGCTACTCTAAAAGGACCCGGAACTGTATATGTACAATCATTGCCTTTTAGTAGATTAGCAGGTAGAGTAATCGCTTCAGCTCCTAGAACTGGTGGAAGAGATAAAGGTGAAGGAAGTATTCTAGGTGGTTTAGGTGATATTCTAGACGGAGATAATAGGTTTTAAATAAAAAATCTCGCTTGAGCGGGATTTTCTTTATTCTTTACTTTTTATATTCTGAATATATTTAGCTAATTCTTTACCATATTTAGAGGATTTAACCTTTTCAGAAAGTGAATTATTAACTGTATCTAATAATTTGATATTGGCATTGTATAATTCCGTTAAAGCTAAATATGGAGCAATTTCGGCATCAGCATTCTTAACTGCAAAATTAGCAGTATAATAATACCTACGTTTTAATAAACTACTTGATAATTTTAAAATGGAGTCTCTTTTTAGACTATCACTTTTAGATTCAAAATCAGCCTTAATTAGATCTAAGTTTTTATCTCTAAACTTATCCATCATTTCTTTGTACTCATCTAATAATTGCTGATTATTTAATCCTTTTATTTCTGCTGAATAATTAAACTTATCTAACTTGGTATTGATTTCAATAGTTCCTTCATCTCCAAAGAAAAGTATTCTTTTATCTTCGGCATTATCAAGAGTTAAATAATAAATTTCTGGAGTTTCTAAAGCATCCGACAAAGTAAAAGTACTTACTCCGTCTAGCAATACAGAGTCAACGGCTACAAAAGTAGTATCAATCTGCTTATGCAAATACAGTATGCCTTTTTTTAATCCTTTAACCTCACCGTTCACAAACATGTTACTTTTCTTTTCGCTAGAACAAGCAATAAAAATAAATGCAACACATGTTCCTAATAAAATATTCTTCATATACTATTTTTAACGGATGCGAATATATAGAATTTTAGAACAAATTTAGCCCCCAGAGGCAATTTGCATTAAGATAGTACAACCAATTGCAGCAACTGTACCTACAGCATAACCAAAAACAGCTAAGAGCACACCAACGGTCGCTAAAGATGGATGAAATGCCGCTGCAACTACAGGTGCAGACGCTGCTCCACCTACGTTAGCCTGACTACCAACAGCAAAGAAAAAATAAGGTGCTTTTATAAGTTTAGCAACTATAATCATTAATAAAGCATGAATAGTCATCCAAACAAAACCAATAGCGACTAAACCTACATTATCGAAAATTAATGTTAAGTCCATTTTCATACCGATAGTAGCAACTAAAATGTAGATAAAAACGCTTCCTATTTTACTTGCTCCGGCTCCTTCATACGTTCGCATCTTGGTAAATGATAATACAATAGCAATGATAGTTGCGATACTTATCATCCAAAAGAATTGTGAGCCCAAAAAAGTGAAAATATTTCTGGTTGTTTCAGATTGAATACCACTAACAACATCACCGAAATAAGTACTTAAATGACCTCCTAAAAAATGTGCTATACTAACAGAGCCAAAAGCGATAGCAGCTAAGATCATTAAGTCAGATAAACTAGGATTACGTTCTACTTTTTTAGCAAAGCTTGAAACTTTATCCTTTAATTCTTCAATAGCTGTATTATCTGCTTTTAGCCATTTATTAATACGATCTGATTTACCAATGCCGATAAGTATCAACGCCATCCAAATATTGGCAACCACGATATCAACAAATACCATTCCTCCGTATAATTTTTGATTATAGCCATAAATTTCTAACATAGCTGTTTGATTGGCCCCTCCTCCGATCCAACTTCCTGCCAAAGTAGATAAGCCTCTCCATACAGCATCTGGCCCAACTCCACCCACAGTTTCTGGTGAAACCGCTGAAATTAATAATATAGCTATTGGTCCGCCAATTACAATACCAATAGTGCCTGCAAAGAACATTGCTAAGGCTTTCCAGCCTAAATTAAAAACTGCTTTTAAATCGATACTTAAGGTCATTAAAACCAACGCCGCTGGTAATAGATATCGGCTTGCCATAAAATATAAATTGGTTTTATGTTTGCTTACCTCACCAGCTTCATTTACTGTTTCCCAATCTGGAGCTATCATTCCTAGTGTGGTAAACAAGGCAGGTATCATATATGCCATGAATAAGGCGGGCACAATACTGTAGAATTTTTTCCAGAAACCTTCTTTTTTAGATGATGTATAAAAAATAAAGCCTAATGCGACCATCAGCAATCCAAAAACAATCGTATCTTTTGTAAATAAAGGTGTGGTATCCATAAAATTTATTTTATTGTCCTACTAAAAATACTGCGTTACAAAAAGCTAGCTTACCGTTTTCCCAAAAGCTTCTAAATAAAGGATTATCGGCTAAATATACTACCTCTCCTGCTCCGATAGATTCTACACCAAAAACTAAAGATTTATCTACATTTTTTAATGCATTGGAACCTGCAAAACCACTTACCTGATCTGCTTTATCTTTAATAATACTCACATTATAACCATCTTTTAAATAAGCATAATGGTTACTATTTAATCGTAATGTATGATAGCTTTTACCATAACCAAAACCAAGTGGATTTGTATTATCCATCTTAGCTTTAAAAATACTACCTGTAATTAAATTTGAAATTGATTTACGTTCTAGATTATCGAAAGCCTCTAATTCTAATTTTTCTTTTTGCTCTTTCTTTGATTTTTCAGCTGCTTTCTTTTCTTCATCATCTTTAAACTTAGACAATTTAAACTCTTTGCTATCGGCAAATTTTCCTAAAGCTCTATCTATGGCAATTAATTTACCTCCTTTTTGCATCCAAGATTTTAATGATTTTAATCTCTTATCGTTCAAGAAACTTCCATATGCTCCATTAGGTAAAATCAAAACATCATATTTGCTTAAATCTACACCTGAAAAATAAGCGACGTCTAGTATAGTTACCGGATACTTTAATTGTTGTTCAAAAAAGTGCCAGACCTCACCAAAACTTAATGTAGAAATTCCATCGCCTGATAGCACTGCAACTTTAGGTGGTTTAATATATCTTACAGTAGATGAACCAAAATCCTTTCCTTTAGTCACCATACCTGTAGCAACTCCATTCAAATTTCTATCAAATTTTTCTGCAGCTTTTCTTACTATCTCATCAAATTTATCTGCCAACTTTTCATTACCAGTTCGTGTAATTATCAGTGAACCTGCCGCGTGATTTTTTCCATCTATTGTAAATGGCAAACTAGAAAAACGAGCTTTAACTTTATGCTTTAATAATTCTGCTAAAAAGGACGCATCATTGAGGCTATTCCATTTAGAAACATAAGCGTAAGGCTTAGTTACACCAGAAATTTTCCCTTTACTTTCAATTTGGGCCATCTCTTTAACAGCAACAATATTTGGTAAAGCATAGGCCTTTAATCCTCTAGCGTATGGCAATGACCAAGCAGTGATATCATAAGTTAAAGAGTCTTTTAATTTTGCCTGAGGTTCAAACAATGACTTTATAAAATTAGATTTTGGCTGGTTCATATTAATTACTAAATCATTACCAGAAAGTTTTACTGTTTGGTTTTTATTTGATTGATAGTCAAATCCTTTTATAGAAGATGTTGAATTTGACAATCCATATTTAATTTCGTGACGATCTAATAATTTCCTCAAATCATTGATCTTATCAATATCATTTTGTCCACTTATTACAAAACTCTTATACTTTCCTTTAGGGCTACTTTTAGCTTTTCTAAAATAATCTGCAAACTCGCTTTTTAATTTATCGGCGTTATTAGAGGCAGTTTCTATGGTTGATAATCCTGTTGTATAATGATGAGCTATTCTATCTTTTAATGTAAGTAATCCACCTTCTGTAGTTGTAACTCCTAAACCAGCTCTACCACTACCTCCTTGTTCATAAGTCATACCAATAGCTCCATTAAATGTAGGATATGTGTCCCCATAACTAGGGTATAAAAGGTCAAACCATTCTTTTGTAAAATAGAGCCATCCGTTCTTATCAAAATATTTCGCATGATTTTTACCTATAGTTTTTTGAAAATCACGTTGAAAATTTGTAATCACTTCATGATAAGGTTCTGCAGCAGGCGCAAAATAATAAGGATTATCTACACCTTGTTCATGAAAATCTACATGAATATGCGGCATCCATTTATTATATTGCTTTATGCGCTGTTGTGATTCTACTTGAGAGGTCCAAGCCCAATCTCTATTTAAATCGAACATATAATGATTAGCTCTTCCATTTAACCAAGGCTCATGATGTTCTTTTGAATCGGGGTTTTTATTGTAAGGTGTGTTTTTATATTGATTGTACCAATTTACATAACGATCACGACCATCTGGGTTAATACAAGGGTCTATAATTACAATTGTATTTTCTAACCATTGCTTTGTTTTTTTATTGTTAGGATCGACCAAATCGTATAAAGTTTTCATCGCAGCTTCTGTGCTTACAGATTCATTACCGTGAACATTATAACTTAACCATACTATTGCGATATCATCTGTTGAGGTGCCTTCAATAACTCCAATAGTTTTTAAATGATCCTTTCTAAGTTCTTCTAATTTCGAAAAATTCTTTGGTGCAGTTATAAAAGTTAGATATAGAGGGCGCTTTTCATATGTTTCACCATATTTAGTTAAACTAACATTATCATTTGTTTTTGCTATATGATTAAAATAATCAATCACTTGATGATGACGCGAAAAACGTTCGCCAAGTTCATATCCTAAAAAGTCTTTAGGAGATTTGGTTTGTGATAAAATTGAAAATGAGATAAAGAAAACGAATAGAAAAATTATTTTTTTCATTTTATATTGAGTTAGGGATTCAAATATAAAGAAATGTAAATTCTATATATTAATCCAGTAAGTAAATTTTAATGATAAAGCTCTAGTTTTAGGGGCAAATGTATTAGTGAAATAATTATCATTATAAACTATAAATAGATCTGACAATGGTTTAAAACGCCATTGTATACGGCTATTAATTCCGAAATTATCATTTTGATTACTATATTGAACTAAAGTCGTCCAAAAGAATTTCTTACTGAACGTCACATCAAATCGAGGACCAACTAACCAAATTGAAGCTTCCGGATATGGATCAGGTAATTGAATATTATCGTAATTAATTTGGGCAGAAGCAACAAAATATGGTTGTAATCGAAAATTAAAACTCCCTTGAAATGAGAATTTATTTCCATTGTAAAATTTTCCATAAGAAGGTTCTAAAGAATAAGAAAATTTTCTACGCTGATCAGATCTATATTCAAGTTCAAAACTGGTATAATGGTAGTCAGTATTTGCAGGTAGTTCAACTCCGCCATCGGTGCCTGTTGGATCGAAATTATCATACAAGAAAGTATACCTATTAAACATAGTTAAATTAATTTCAGATTGATTATTTAGGTTACTTTGCCAACGAGTAAAAACTGTATAATCAGAATTCTTAAAATCTAATTCTGGCCTCCACAGAAAAATAGGCGTTATATTAAGGCTATGTCGATTAAAAATGCCTTTTTTAGGCCAAAACCTTAATTGAACTTGTGGGTTTATTTTTAAAATATCTGTTCGTCTTACAAAGCCTAAATCTGATTGAAAGTTATCTCCCACATAAACTCCGCTTAATCTGAAACTATAATTGCGACTATTGAATTGTGTTGAAACTCCTGTAGAGAAATCTTTTGAACTTGATTCTGGTGAAAATGACTTATGAAAAAAATATTTCCCTACCCAAGTGTTATCTTTTGAAGCTAAATTATAATCTAAACCAACAACTCTATTATACGTATTGTTTTCTTCATTGCCATCATTATCATTTAAAAAATCATAATCTTTTGTAGCTTGTCTGTTAATAAATAAAAAACTTAAATTTGATCGACTGAATAGTTTATGTTGTAAAGCTAAAACTGCATTATTATTTGTTGGTATTTCATTGACCACATCTTCTGCAGTTTGCATATTTAGAAAACCAATTCTAAAATTATTATTCAATTTCCCGCTTATTCTAGCTCCTGCAATAATATCATTCTGAATTGAATTACCATCAATATCTTTAGCTATACCTATTCTGCGAGAGAAAAATGTTCTTGAATCTCTATTATTACCAAAATCTCCAAAAAGATCGCTATTCTCAATAAAAAATTGTCTCCTTTCTGGTAATGCAATACTAAACCGAGTAAGGTTTGTTACTAATCTATCAACTTCAACTTGCGAAAAATCTGGATTAATGGTTAGGTCTAAATTCATACTATTACCTATAGTCATTTTTGCATCTCCTCCAACTTTAAAATCGCTATCATCAACGTCATTTTCATAGTCTTTAGAAATACTTGTATTTAAATAGGGTATAATAGAAATTGGTGATTTAGATTTTCCAAGTGGTTTTTCGAAAATCATATCCCCCATATAAGCTAGATTAAAAATAATTTGGTTTTGAGGTATATTAATCCATGTATTTCTCTCGTTATCTTGTGTATCGAAGTGATAACTATTAAATCTCCATTTAGTTTCACCTTCTCTATATTTAAAAGCATATAAAGGAATTGCCCACTCACATATATAATAACCATCATAGATTTTTGATTCACCCGTCCATTTTACATCCCAGGCGCCATTGAACCCGCTTATATCTGTTCCTCCACCAGATAGTAACATTTCTCTTAGTACACCATAAGGGTTTGATCCGAAAAGAAAAGCATTTGTTCCATCATTAAAAGTGTCGAACATTAATGTAATATTATCATTTCCACCTGCTCTAAAGTCTCTTCTTAGTGAGGGGACAACGTAATCTTTACCAGGAGCGTACACCTTTATCCCTACATAAAGAGTTTCATCATCAAATAGCATTTTTATTTCAGCTTGTTGTTTAGCTTGCAGCGAATCCGAAGGAAAATACTGCCAAAAGTTTTTTGCAGTTCCAGTTTCTTGCCAAACTGGCTCATCTAAAATAGCATCGATCTTAATAGGCGAGTTGATATATTTTACAGTAAACTGTTTTTTTTGAGCAGATGCACAAAAAATAATAGATAAAAAAGCTATAATAAAGTATAGCTTATAGGTTTGTTTCATTCCACTAATTGACTTACGTCAAATATAGAATTTTTATCTGTTAAAGAATTCTTAATTATCATTCGTTTTTTTCTTAGGCTCACGCTTAGCTTTTTTAAGGCTTTGATTGAGTATCCACTCAATCTGACCATTAGTACTGCGAAATTCGTCGGCAGCCCATTTTTCAATTGCTTTGAGCATTTCTTCATTTATCCGTAAAGCAAATGCTTTCTTTTTGGCCATTTATATAATTTAACTAATAATTCTCTCTTCATAAGTTCTCAAAACCCTCTTTACTTCTTCTTCTTTTTGAGTACCAATTAATATCTTTTTACCATTTCTAAGAACTAGTTGTATACCTTTATTACCTCTCACATTATAAGCTATTCCTTTATTCTTATTATTCCATAGCTTTCCTCCTTTTATCCCCCAGCCACCATAATCTGAGATAGGGTTATACTTTCTAACATATACTTTTTCAATTTCTTTCCAATACACTAGTCTATCAGAAAAGTGAAATGGTTTAAACCTAAAATGAATTCCTTCTTCATCAATTCTGGTATTCAATTTTAACGTAAAAATTAAACCAAAAGTTAATAAAATAGAAACCAAAACTACTATCAAACCAATATTAGCATCCTTATCTTGTCTATTTGACTCAATTACTTCTTTTATAATTAAAATAACAGGCAACAACAAAGTCATTATTAGCAATACGAATAACCACATTTGAGTAAATCGTTGTTCCTCTTTAAAACTTTCATTTTCTATTGATTCAAAGTCCCTGTATTTAATACGGGAGAAGCATCTTTATCTCCACATAAAATAACCATTAAATTACTTACCATGGCTGCTTTACGCTCTTCGTCTAAATCAACAATTTCTTTTTTACCTAATTCTTCTAACGCCATTTCTACCATACTTACAGCTCCTTCAACAATTTTATGTCTTGCAGCAACGATAGCAGTAGCTTGTTGGCGTTTTAGCATTGCATTGGCTATTTCTTGTGCATAAGCAAGATAACCAATTCTAGCCTCTAATACTTCAATGCCTGCTATAGCTAGGCGCTCTTCAATTTCTTTTTCTAAAGTTTCACTTACTTCATTAACACTAGACCTTAGCGTAATATCTTCAGCATGACCTTCATCAGCAAAATTGTCATAAGGATACATACTGGCCAATTTGCGTACTGCAGCATCAGTTTGCACACGTACAAAATTTTCATAATTATCTACATCAAATGCAGCTTTATAAGTATCTGTAACTCTCCAAACTAAAATTGTACTAATCATGATAGGATTACCAAGTTTGTCATTCACTTTTAACCGCTCGCTATCAAAATTACTAGCTCTCAATGAAACTTTCTTTTTAGTATAAAAAGGATTCACCCAATAAAAGCCATTCTTTTTTATTGAACCTACATATTTACCAAATAACAAAAGTACTCTAGAATTATTTGGTTGTACCATAATGAATCCGATAGCTAAAAAAATTACTAATAACAGACCAAGAACAAATAGTGGGTTCCTTAAGCCAATGAGACCAAATAAACTAGTTATTAATAAGGCTAAAACAGCAAATAGCATTAAATAGCCATTAGTTGGTATTATAATCTTTTCTTGCTCCATGTTGTTGATTTTAATATGATATTATTTTGATATCACAAATATATAACAAAAAAAATGATATTTACAATTTTTTTAACATACATATTTCATACTTTAGCAGAAATTTATAATAGATGAGATCATTAATTGTTTGTATATTTTTAATTACTTTATTTAATTTTAATGCCGTCTATGCTATTGATTTTTGGGGACCTACGGGGCATAGAGCAACAGGCGAAATAGCTGAAAAGCATTTAAAAAGAAGTGTAAAAAGAAAAATTGAGAAATTATTGAATGGACAAAGTCTAGCGTTTGTTTCTACCTATGCAGATGAAATTAAATCTGATAGAAAATACAATGATTTTTATACTTGGCATTATGTAAATATGCCTTTTGATAAAACTTATGAGGAATCTGAGAAAAATCCTAGAGGAGACATTGTTACTGGAATTAATAAATGCATAGAAATTCTTAAGGATAAAAATAAGACCGATGAAGAAAAGGTGTTTTACTTAAAAATGTTAGTTCATTTAATCGGTGATTTGCATCAACCGTTACATATTGGAAGAGCCGAAGATAAAGGTGGAAATGATTTACAAGTTCGCTGGTTTAATAATGGAACCAATTTGCATAGAGTTTGGGATGAAGATATGATCGAAAAATGGAATATGAGCTATACTGAATTAGCAAATAACACCGATAAACTTTCTAAACAGCAAATTAAAACCATACAGGAAGGCTCTACAATAGATTGGATGCGTGATACTAGAAAATTGACTAAATCAACTTATGAATCGGCTGAAGTCGGTGAAAAATTACGCTATAGATATTCTTACGATCATTTTAAAACTGTAAGAAAACAATTGCAAAAAGGTGGTATTAGGTTAGCTAAAGTTTTAAATGATATTTTTAGATAAGTTCTTATTCAAGAGTAAGTACCAAATCATCTTGCATTACCATTGAGCCTTCGTTTAAGATTATAGATTTTACCTTACCAGATTTTGTAGCTGCAACTGTGGTTTCCATTTTCATTGCTTCAATAACAAATAAAGGATCATTTTCTTTTACCTTTTGACCTTGTTTTACTAGAGTTTTATATAACAATCCTTGCAATGGAGCACCAATCTCATTACTATTTTCAGAAACAACTTTTCTATTTTCTATTATCTTAATATCTAGTGACTTATCTTTTATTTCTACATAACGATTTTCACCGTTCACTTTAAAAAATACTGTTCTAATACCTTCATCATTAGGTTCGCCAATAGAAAGTAATTGAACTAAAACTGTTTTACCAGGTTGTAGTTCGACCATAATTTCTTCTCTCGGCTCCATACCATAAAAGAAATTTTTAGTAGGTATGGTAGCTACATTTGCATAATTTTTATAAAATTCATGTGCTTGTTCAAATACTTTAGGATATAAGCTATATGATAAAAAATCTTCAAATTCTATTGCTCTAGTAAATCCTTTCTGAAATTTCTTTTCAAAGGTTTTATACTCCTTATCAAAATCTATAGGTTTTAAATGTGCATTAGGCCTACTCTTATATGACTTTTTATTTTTTAAAATTACTTTTTGTAATTTTTTAGGGAATCCGCCAACTGGTTGGCCCAAGTCGCCTTTAAAGAAATTAATAACAGATTCAGGAAATGAAATTTCTTCACCTCTTTCTAAAACCTCTTCCGGGGTTAAGTCATTTGTAACCATAAAAATAGCCATATCACCTACAACCTTTGAACTAGGTGTTACTTTAATCAAATCGCCAAATAATTGATTTACTTTTCCATACATTTTTTTTACTTCATCAAATCTATCGCCTAATCCTAATGCAGTGGCCTGTGGCCTAAGATTTGAATATTGTCCTCCAGGAATTTCGTGTTTAAACACCTCTGCCGTTCCAGACTTTAATCCAGATTCAAAAGGATAATAATATTCACGAATATCTTCCCAATAATTCGAGAATTCATTCAGTTTGTCAATATCATATTCATGTTCTCTTTTATAATATTTCATCATTTCTACTACAGAATTAAAATTGGGTTGTGAGGTTAAGCCTGATAATCCACCTAAAGCAACATCTACTACATCTACTCCTGCTTCTATAGCTTTTAAATAAGTAGCAGATTGTAGTGATGATGTGTCATGTGTATGCAAATGAATTGGCAGATCAACCGTATCTTTTAATGCTTTTACTAACTCAGTGGCTGCATAAGGTTTTAAAAGACCAGCCATATCTTTAATAGCAATCATATGAGCTCCGGCATTTTCTAAGTCTTTTGCTAATTGAGTATAATATTTTAAATTATACTTAGTATTACTCATATTAAGAATATCTCCTGTATAACTTATAGCCGCTTGCGCAATTCCACCAGTTTGTTTTCTAACATAGTTAATACTGGGCTCCATAGCTTTAACCCAGTTTAGTGAGTCAAAAATTCTAAAAAGATCGATACCATTTTCCCAAGATTTTACAACAAATTTTTCAATTAAATTATCAGGATATGCTGTGTAACCCACTCCATTTGAGCCTCGAAGCAACATTTGAAACAATATATTTGGCATCGCTCTTCGTAAAGTCCTCAAACGTGTCCAAGGGCTTTCATGTAAAAACCTTAAACAAACATCGAATGTCGCACCTCCCCACATTTCCATACTAAACGTATTTGAATGATTTTTAGCAAAACTCTCAGCTACTTTAAGCATATCATAACTACGCATACGAGTAGCTAATAAAGATTGATGTGCATCTCTAAATGTTGTATCTGTAAAATGTATTTTCTTTTCTTTTTGTAGCCAATTGCAAAAATTTTCTGGACCAAGCTCAGTCAGCATATCTTTGGTACCCTTTGGATAGTCAGAAAAAGGTGAGAATTGAGGTACTTTTGGAGTTCTAAATTCTTTATTCTTATTAACGAACTTTACATCTGGATTACCATTTACAATTATCTCACCTAAATAATTAGTGAGTTTAGTTGTTCTATCTTGAGGTAACTCAATATTAAAAAGTGATGGTGTTTTCTGTATAAAATTTACAGTTACTTTACCCTTTGTAAATGTGTCATGCTGAATTACATTCTGTAAAAATCGAATATTCGTTTTAACACCTCTAATTCTAAACTCCTTTAATGCTCTCACCATTTTTCTTGTAGCACCATCTAAAGTTCTACCATGGGCAGAAACCTTAACAAGCATTGAATCGAAAAAGGGACTAATCTTTGAAGCCTGATAAACGCTACCTGCATCTAATCGAATACCCATACCAGCAGCACTTCTATAGGTTGTTATTGTACCATAATCTGGAGTGAAATTATTTTCAGGGTCTTCGGTAGTTATTCGACATTGCAATGCAAATCCGTAAGTAGATAATGAGTCTTGATCATATATTTTTATTTGTTTATCTGATAATTTATAACCTCCAGCAATAAAAATTTGTGTTTTCACCAGATCTATACCTGTTACCATTTCTGTCACAGTATGCTCGACTTGAATTCGTGGATTTACTTCAATAAAATAAATATTGTCTTTTTTATCTACAAGAAATTCAACTGTTCCAATATTGTTATAATTTACCTCTTCAGCAATAGAAACAGCATAATTGTATAGGTTTTGTTTTAATTCATCTGATAAACCAAAAGAAGGAGCAACTTCTACAACTTTTTGGTGACGCCTTTGTACAGAACAGTCACGCTCATGTAAATGTCGAATGTTACGATGATTATCTGCAACAATTTGAACCTCTATATGTTTAGGATCTTCAACATATTTTTCTAAAAAAACTGTGTCGTCTCCAAAAGCATTTAGGGCCTCATTTTTTGCTGAATCAAAACTCACCTCTAAATCTTCAATACTTCTTACAATACGCATACCTCTTCCGCCGCCACCTGAGGCAGCTTTTAACATTAAAGGATAACCTATTTTTTCAGCCTCAGCTAATGCGATTTTTAGAGAAGACAATTGTTTTTTATTACTTTCAATAATTGGAACTTTACACTTCGCTGCTATCTTTTTAGCGGTGATCTTATCACCAAGAGCATCCATAACTTTTGGATCTGGACCAATAAAAATTATATTATTTTCAGCACAAGCTCTAGCAAAAGTTGAATTTTCTGAAAGGAATCCGTAACCAGGATGTATAGCATCTACACCTTTTGCCTTTGCCAAACCAATAATTTCTTGAATATCTAAGTAAGGTTTTAATGGCTGATCATTTGCGCCTATTTGATAAGCCTCATCTGACTTATAGCGATGTTGAGAATAACGATCTTCATATGTATAAATAGCTACTGTTTGGATATTTAATTCAGTACAGGCTCTTAAAATTCTAATTGCTATTTCACCTCTATTAGCAACAAGTATTTTTTTTATTTTCATTTTGGCAATTTTGTTAGTTGATTAACGAATAATATATGGATTTAAATTTTTATAATTTCTTACTATAAAGTCTAGAGCACTTTCTAAAATTTCACCCATATTTTTTGAGTTCTTAAAATTAATATCAAATGTGAGATCATATAATCCTTTTTTGAGTTCTTTTATTTTTTCTGGTGTTGAAATAGTATCCTTCTTCATGCAGGACAATAAATGTTTTAAACGGTCATCTTCACTTGTAGCTCTTTTAGCTAATAATGATCGTTCTTCTTTTTTATATTGTTCTATGGATTCTTCCTGCAAAATATCTAAAGTCATTTCCACTAACTTATTGTTTTCCTTTAGAAATTGAGGTTTGTATACCTTTGGATTACCTTCAAAATTTTGCTGGTCAAAATCGATAGCTCTAATACGATATTGTATTCGATCAAAATCGTGAGTTAATACCATTACATAGTTATAGGATCTCATATCACCTAATAGTCTCACAAAGCTTCGCTCATTAAACTTCACAAACTCCTTAGCTATAGCGGCTTTATCTTGTTCTGACACACTGTATAACTGCTCGGCTATAAAAATATCCCCTGGTATGCCAGAAATATGTTCCTCAATCAAGGTATCCTTATGTACCAAAAAATTAATATGATTTGGCGAGAGCATATGCTCTAACTCTAAACCATAAATTCTAGAGGCATCTGCCGTCTTTACATACAAGTATATATAGTTATCATTTAAAACATTGCGGACTTTAATTCTAAAAGGTTTTGAATTTCCGAATGTGCAAAAATCTATAGAATCAATATTTAAAAATGGTAAAATTGAATCACTTCCGTCTGCATGAAGTATGGTATACATACGTTTTAAACTCAATTCGATTTCTGCGCGTTCATGCTCAGCAAAATATGTACTAATCCAAAGTGTATCGTTACCGTCTTTATCATATATTTCTACTGCACCCTGAAAACGTAAAAGATCATCATAATAAATAGGAATCTTTATATTTCTACTATGTTCGGTAAGATACTCTGAAAGCTGCTGCGTAATAGGATATGCAGGCTTTTTCTTAGACATTAGCTTTTCATCCATAGCATTTAAAGATAAAATGATTTAATGTCAAAAACAAAAACAATATTGATTATTTATTAAATATTGAGTTAGGAATTTATGAGCTTTAATTGTTTATTTATAGTATTGATTGTTTTTATGTGAATTCTAAACATTAATTGTTAAGAATTTAAAAAGTAATTATATAAAATTGCAGGTTATAAAATTAGAAAATATACTCTCTAATTTGTTGATTTTTAAATGAAAATCGATTTTATATATTAAAATATATTTAAAAGTTTTTCGTTACATTAGCTAGAGAATAAACCCGAACCCAAAATGAAAAAGCTAAGCTATATTAAAGCTGTATTGCTTATTACTATTTTAAACCTTACTACTGTTGTATTTGCACAGCAAGCATTAAATGAAATGCCTGAAGGATTTGTATATGCCAAGGAAGTAATTCCTAACCTACGTTCAGACATGCGTTATTATTCTTCTAATAACTTTATTGGCAAACCTATAGAAGGATACATTCAACCTAAAATTATTTTAACAAAAAAGGCTACTGAAGCACTAAAAAAAGTACAAAGTGAATTAGAAAAATTAGGCTTTGGGCTTTTAATTTATGATGCATATAGGCCACAGCGTGCTGTAGACCATTTTGTAAAATGGGCTGAAGATTCTACAGATACAAAAATGAAAGAAAAATACTATCCTAACATTAACAAAAAAGACCTTTTTGATAAACAATACATTGCGAAAAAGTCTGGTCATAGTCGTGGTAGCACTGTAGATTTAACAATCGTTTCTTTAACTACTGGTCATATATTAGATATGGGAGGAACTTATGATTTTTTTGATGATAAGTCTTCTATAGATTATCCAAATATTACCAGAAACCAACGTGCAGTTCGTTTATTGTTAAAACGACGAATGGAAAAGCATGGTTTTAAATCACACTCTAAAGAATGGTGGCATTTTACTTTAAAAGATGAGCCTTATAAGGACAAGTATTTTGATTTCTTAGTTCAATAAAACATAAAAAAACCGCTCAATTGAGCGGTTTTTTATGATATACTACATTATTATTACTTCATTAAATCAAAGCTACGCTTTATAAAATTAGTTAAATCTTCACCTTGCAGTAAGTTTTGAGATAATTTTGCTAAGTCTAATGCTTGATTTACATATTCCTCTTTTTTACCCTTTGCCTTTAAAATCTTCTGCATCAAATCATTATTGGTGTTTACCACTAAATTATACATCTCTGGAAAACCACCCATGCCCATAAATCCGCCGCCACCAGTTTGCTGCATTTCTTTCATTCTACGCATAAACTCTGGCTGTGTAATGATAAATGGATTTGCGCTAGAATCTAAAGCTTCTAATTGAACCGTATATTTTTCTTTTGGTACAATTCCTTCTACAATTTCTTTTAATTTATCTTTTTCATCGTTAGATAGCTTAGAGATTTGCTCATCATCTTTTTTGATTAAATTATCGATATGATCTGAATCTACACGTGCAAATTTGATAGGGAATTTCTCATCAGATAGTTCAGTATTTTCACCTTCGATCTTTTGAATTAAATGCGGTATAATTGGCGAGTCTAATAATAAGACTTCATAGCCTTTGTCCTTGGCTTGTTGAATATAACTATGCTGCTCTTCCGCATTACTAGCATATAACAATACTAAGTTTTTATCCTTATCGGTTTGTGCTGCCTTTAGCTTATCTTTTAATTCATCGAACGTAAAATAAGAACCGTCTACTGTTGGGTATAAAGCAAATTTCTGAGCTTTTTCATAAAACTTCTCTTCAGAAAGCATTCCGTATTCAATAACAATCTTGATATCATTCCATTTCTTCTCAAACCCTGCTCTATCTTTTTTAAATAATGATTGTAGCTTATCACCAACTTTTTTAGTAATATAACTCGAGATTTTCTTTACGGCTCCATCAGCTTGTAAATAGCTTCTTGAAACATTTAATGGAATGTCTGGTGAATCAATCACACCTCTCAACATCTGCAAGAAATCTGGTACAATACCTTCAACATTATCTGTTACAAATACTTGATTTTGATATAATTGAATTCTATCTTTTTGAATATCAAGGTTTGTAGTCATCTTCGGGAAATATAAAATTCCCGTCAAGTTAAAAGGATAATCTACATTTAAATGGATATTGAACAAAGGTTCTTCGAACTGCATAGGATACAGTTCTCTATAAAACGATTTGTAATCTTCATCTTTTAGATCAGCAGGTTTTTTTGTCCATGCTGGATTCGGATTATTAATAATATTATCAACCGTTATCTTCTTTTGAGGTTCCGTTGTTTCCTTACCCTCTTTATCTTTTGTAGTTTTTGGTGTATGATTTGGATCATCAACTTCTTTAGTGCCAAACTTAATTGGTATCGGCATAAATTTATTGTACTTGGTCAATAATTCACTGATTCTATGCTCTTCTAAGAACTCTGTAGAATCATCTGAAATATGAAGAATAACCTCTGTACCTCTATCTTCTTTTTTCGCTTTCTTTAAAGTAAACTCAGGTGATCCGTCACAAGTCCAATGTACAGCAGGTTCTTTTTCTACATGTGATTTAGTAATGATCTCAACTTTATCTGCTACCATAAAAGCAGAATAAAATCCTAAACCAAAATGTCCAATAATTCCTGCATCTTTAGCTGCATCTTTATACTTATCTAAGAATTCTTCTGCACCAGAAAAAGCAACTTCATTGATGTACTTTTGAACTTCTTCTTCGCTCATCCCCAATCCTTGATCGATAATGTGTAGTTTCTTACCATCTTTATCAATCTTAACCTCAATTTTAGGATTACCAAAATCAGCTTTAGAATCGCCTACAAATGTTAAATGTTTTAATTTTAAAGTAGCGTCAGTTGCATTTGAAATTAATTCACGTAAAAAGATCTCGTGATCTGAATACAAGAATTTTTTAATTAATGGAAATATGTTTTCGACTGAAACATTAATAGTTCCTTTTGCCATAATATGTGTTTTTTGATTTATAATTTTCTAATTAATCTTAGTCAAAAAAAATACCAAATAAACAATTATGACAAGATGACAGCAAAGCATTTACTATTCTACGCATAATAAATTTATTTATATTTGATTTTATAAATACTACCCTAAACAATTGTATATGTATAATTCAAAAATTACTGGTCTAGGATATTATGTGCCAGATAATATAGTAACCAACAACGATTTAAAGCAGTGGATGGATACTAGCGATGAATGGATTCAAGAACGAACTGGTATTAAAGAACGACGATGGATAGATCCAAAAACTGGTGACACAACTTCTTCGATGGCAGTTAAAGCTTCCAAAATAGCTATAGAACGTGCTGGTTTAACAAAAGACGACATAGATTTTATAGTATTCGCAACACTAAGCCCCGATATGTATTTTCCTGGTGGTGGTGTACGGGTTCAAGATATGCTAGACATGCCTACAGTTGGTGCTTTAGATGTTCGCAATCAATGTTCTGGCTTTATTTACAGTCTATCTGTTGCCGATCAATTTGTAAAAACCGGGATGTATAAGAATATTTTGGTGATTGGCGCTGAAAATCATTCTGGCGGTTTAGAGCGCTCGACTAGAGGACGTGGTGTTACTGTTATTTTTGGTGATGGCGCTGGAGCAGCTGTTTTAAGTAGATCTGAAGAAAAAGGTAAAGGTATATTATCATCTCACTTACATTCTGAAGGTAAGCATGCTAAAGAACTTTCTTTAGAAGGCCCATCAACTGGGCGTTGGGTACCAGAAATTTTAAAAGAAAATAATCCTGATGATGTTTCGTATTATCCTTACATGAATGGACAATTTGTATTTAAACATGCTGTTGTTCGTTTTTCTGAAGCTATTATTGAAGGATTACAGGCTAACAATCTACAAAAGGATGATATTGATATGTTAATACCACATCAAGCCAATTTACGCATAGCTCAATTTATACAAAAGAAATTTCAGTTAGATGATAGTAAGGTTTATAATAACATTCAGAAATATGGTAATACTACCGCGGCCTCAGTAATTATTGCTTTAACAGAAGCTTGGGAAAAAGGTAAAATAAAAGATAATGACCTAGTGGTATTGGCTGCTTTTGGTAGTGGATTTACTTGGGGAAGTGTAGTTATTAGATGGTAATAATTATAAGAAGAATATTTATTAAAAAGTGCTCTTTCGAGCACTTTTTAATATTCTAACTTATTGAGGTAATCAAGTTTAGTTTTCCAAATTTTCAAGTCTTCAGAATAACGATCAATATTTTTTTGAACATTCATCAGTAAAGGATTATTCTCTGTAGCACTCGAAACAAAACTAATATTGTTCTCTAATTGTTTTATTTCTCTAGTTGCCTCATCTATTTTTTTTCTAACAAAATATTGTTCATCTTCAATCTTTTTAAACTGTTTACTTGTAACATATCCATTCACTATATTCTTGAATTTTAGCATAGCTACTTCGGGTTTTCCTAAATTCAATTTTTCGTAAAATTTATCTAATACTTTATTAAATTTAGATTCTATGTGTCTCATGTTAAACGGAACAGAACCTAGATTTTTCCAATCATTAATATAAGATTCTATAACTTCTAAAGTAAGTGCTTGGTCACCCTCTGTTTGACTTCTTAAATTCTCTAAGAGTTCTTTCTTTTTATTAAAGATATCTATCTGTTCTTTATTAGCTTCGTCTTGAACTCCATGTAATTTATTGAAGTAATGATTACAGGCATCTTTAAAACGTTTCCATATCTCATCAGAATACTTTTTAGGTACATGACCAATTGATTTCCAATCAACTTGAATTTGCTTCATTATAGGAGTAGTAGCATCCCAGTCGTCGTTATCTTTTAACGATTCAGCTTTTTCAACCAAGGCCATCTTTTTAGTAAGATTTTCTTGCTGTACCTTTTTTACACTTTTATAAAATACATTTTTGGCTCTATTAAACTCTCTAGTAGCGTCTTTAAAAGCTTGCCAAGTTTTATTATTCTTAGATCTTGGAACTTTACCAATTTTAAAGAAACTTTGACGTAAAGCGTCTAGTTCTCTAATCTTCTTTTGCCATTCTGAATGCGAATTTATCTCTTTAGAAGTCAATTTTTTTATTTCTTCAATAACAGCTATTTTTTCTACAAGATTATCTTCATACTTAGAGTCTAATTCCCTCTGATTGTCATGTCGTTTATCGTGTATTTTTTTTGTTGCTTCGCTAAATCTACCCCAGACCTCTTCGCGATGTTCTCTATCAACCGGACCAATATCTTCCTTCCACAAACGATGTAGCACTTGTAATTCTTTAAATGCTTTGTTTATGTCAGCTTCTTCAGCTAAAGCTTCAGCTTTTTCTACCAACTTTAGTTTCTCTTCTAAATTATGTTTAAAATCGAGTTCTCTAAAGTCTTTATTTAAATGTAATAGATCATAAAAACGCTCAACATGATGATGATATGTACGCCAAACATCATTATATTTTGAATGAGGAATTTTACCTATTACTCGCCATCTATCTTGTAAACTTCTAAAATTTTTATACATGGTAGAAGGCTCTGCATTATCAATCAAATTTTTTAACTCATCAATTAAAGTGAGTCGTTTGCTAAGATTTTCTTTTTGAAGTTCTTCTTGTTGTTTGTAATAGCGGTCTCTCTTTACTTTATACTCAAAGAGCAGGTCATTATATTGAGATTTTACTGGACTGTTATACTGAAAGTCTATTTCATTACCTCCATCATCTAAAAATGCTTTTTTCTTATCGGCTAATAAAGTCCCAAATTTTACATTAAAATTATTCTTTATGGCTTCTACCTGATTTTTTATTTGATACACCGCATCAACCTTTAAAAGCTTTTGAAATTCTTTTACTAAAGCCTCAAGATCTAAAGCTGAATAATCAACTTTTTTTATTTCTTCTGTAACAGGTTTTTCTGGGGTAATTTCAGGAGTAGCATCTTCTTCAGCGGTTTCTGAAGTAACTTTCTCAATTTCCTCGGAAGGTGTTTCTATTTCTTTATCAAGTGATTTCTCACTTTCATTTAAAGTAGTTTCTTCGTCTATACCTTCTACAGGTATATTTTCAGTATTATCATCTAACATATCAAATAATGTTTAAGTTCCTCTTTTATTCTTTATAAAAGTCTCGAAAGATACTAATAGCTTGATAAACGACAAAACCAAACTACCTTAGTAAAGATACAAAATTCTAAAAAACGTTGCGTCTTATTTGTTAATTAACCATTCCAGATTTTCCAGGATTTTTCGGCTTGAAGCTCAAGCATTTTTAATCCGTTAACAACTGTACTTTTCTTTTCTAACCCTTTTTTAAGGAAAGATGTATGAGCAGGATTATAAATTAGGTCGTACAATAAGTGTTTCTTGGTTAGAAATTTATAAGGTATATCTGGATATTTTTCAATATCAGGATATGTCCCTAAAGGCGTACAATTAATAATTATTTTGTGATCCTTTATAATATCTTTTGTCAGTTCTTTATAAGAAAGTTCATTCTCTTTTTCAGGATTTCTTGAAACATATAATGTCTCAATATCTAATTTATTTAGCACAAAATTAATAGCCTTAGAAGCACCTCCTGTACCTAAGATCAATGCTCTATTATGATGCTTTTTTAAAAATGGTTTTATAGATTCTCTAAAACCATAAGCATCTGTATTATACCCCTTAATCTTTTTATTTTTTAAGAATTTAATAGTATTTACGGCGCCTATTTTTTTAGCATCATTATCTAATTCATCTAAAAAAGGAATCACTTCTTCTTTATAAGGGATGGTAACATTTAATCCTTTAAGGTTTGTATTATTCGTAATAATCTTAGAGAAATTTTCAATAGAATCGATATCAAAATTTTCGTAAGAGTAATTCTCTAAACCTAAATCTTTGAATTTCTCGGAAAAATAATTCCTTGAAAAAGAATACGAAATATTCTTACCAATTAAACCAAATCTATGCTTTTCTTCCTGTCTTTGTGGCATAACGATCAATTGCTAAAATAATAGTCATTCCGAATATGATAAATAAAATGGCATACCAATTGTTTATATCACTCATATCTGGGAAAAAACGTTTATAATTTTCTAATACTTTGTCTCCTTGAGAATCTAACAAGAACTCACCTGCTTCATTTTTTCTAAATATTTTCTCTTTCCAAGGCCACACAACACCTAAAGATCCAGCAATAAATCCTATAATGGTTGCAGTAACAATTTGATGCCAACGCTTTAAAACATACCCTAAAATTTGCGATGTAACTACTAGCCCAAAAGCTGAACCAGCTCCAAAAGAAGCAATGATTTTAAGATATCGTACACGGTCCATATCCTCTAAAAAAGAAAAATCTCCTGAAAAAACATCCATAATCGACCGATATAACATATTAACAGAATCTACCAAGAGCAATACATAATTTCCTAATAAGATCAAGATAAAGGAACCTGACAGCCCTGGTAAAGTCATACCTGAGACGCCGATAATACCACAAAAGAATACAAACCAAAGGTTGTCATTCTCTTTTGCCGGACTCATAAAACTAATAGCTATACCGCATATAATCCCTATAGCAATAGCAATAATATTTTTTGTAGACCAATCTTTGAATCCTTTGCTTATATAATAAATCGAACCGATGATCATCCCAAAAAAAGTAGACCAAACAAATAATTCGTAATTTCTTATAAGATAATCTAAGAATAATGAAACACTAAAGTAACTAAAAATACTACCTGCAAAAAGAGTAACTATAAACCGACCATTTATATATTGATAAAAGCTCTTAAATCTACCATTAAACAATAATTTAAAAGCTTTACTATTGATCTTTTGAAATGAATAAATCATTTCTTCGTAAAACCCAACTACAAAAGCAACCATACCACCAGAAACACCAGGCACCTTATTAGCTGCACCCATAGCTACACCTTTAACAAAAAGCAATATTCGGTCTAAAAGTGTACGTGTTTTTTCTGGCATATTAAGCAGTCTTTTTTACAGCCGTTCTTTCTAAAACTAATATTGTAGCAAATCCGATAATCATTAACAAAATGGCTAATGACAATTGACTTTCTCCTTCATAATTGAATGGAGAAATACTTTGATCTCTCAATATTTTTAGTTTACCATTTATCATTTCTGATTCTAATACTTTCTTCCATGGCCAAATTTTATTTAGAGAGCCAAGTATAAATCCTGTTAAAGCTGCTAGCGTTAAATTCTTATAATTATCAAACAGCCATTTTAAAAGACGTGAAAAAGTTAATAAACCTACAATTGCACCGACTGCTAAAAAGAAAATAGTTTTAAAGTCTCTATCATGAATAGCATCTACTGCTGGTTTATAAGCACCAAGAAGTAATAGTATAAAAGCTCCTGATATACCTGGTAAGATCATCGCACAAATTGCTAAACTACCAGACAGCATCAAATATAAATTAGAATCATTTGTTGTTAAGGCTGGTAATGTAGTTATATAATAAGCTAATACAGCACCAATTAAAAGTGTGATTATACTACTAAAATTCCAATCTTTTATTTGTTTACCGACATAAATTATGCTGGCTAAAACCAACCCGAAAAAGAAAGACCAAACTAAGATAGGTTCGTTTTCTAATAACCACTTAATCAATTTCACCAATGATAAAACACTAATAGCTATTCCTATTAATAATGATAATAAGAAATTACCATTAATAGATTTCCACATAGCAGAAAAGCCTTCTTTTTTAAGGGTTTTTAGAGTTCTAAAATTTACTTTATTAATAGAGTTGATTAATTCTTCGTAAATACCTGAAATAAAAGCAATAGTACCGCCAGAAACACCAGGAACTACATCGGCTGCCCCCATTGCAATACCTTTTAATAAAATGATAAAATAATCTAAAAAAGTACGATTCATTAGCAATTTAAATTAGCTCGTCAAATATAACTTATTGAATCGACAATATTCTAGCTAATTTAATTTTGAAATTGGAAAGAAGAATTTCTATTTTCTGCCTTTTTTTAATAATGCCTTTACTGCTTCTTTATCAAAAATTGATGGATATAACTCTTTAATTACTTGATGATATTCGTAATCTATTTTTAATGCATTTTTTAAATATAGAAGTCCATTTTTCTCATCTTGAGCTAAAAAATTTATCCCACTCAAACGATACTCTATTTCAGCAAAATCTGTATATAAACTCTTAGCCTTTTTAAGCACAACTAATGCATCTCTATACTCACCTAAAAAGTGTAAAACATCAATTAAAGCAATAAAAACATCTAATCTGTAATCTTCTAAATCTATACATTTTTGGAATGCTTTTGCAGCCTCTTCAAATAGATTTAGCTTTAAGTTAACTTCAGCGAAACGAGACCAATATAATGGATTTTCATTATCTATTTGAATCGCTTTATTGATAAAATATAGTGCTTTTTGATAGTTTTTTTCCTGAACATATAAATTTGTTAAAGCTAGCCAACCTTTATCTAATAAAGGATCTTCTTTTACAGTCAGGTTATAATATTTTAGAGCAAGTTTTTTATCAGAAATTTTTTCATGACACCAACCTAATCTTAAATAAATAAAAGGTGTACCATCTTCTAGCTGAATAGCCACCATATAGTTGGCAATAGCTTCTTCATATCGCTCTAACTCTTCTAAAGTTTTCGCTTTTTCTATATATGCCCCTATAAAATCTTCATCTATAACTATTGCATAGTCAAATGCCTTTAGGGCTTCTTCATATTTATCTATAATATAAAATTGACGCCCTAATTGATGCCAAGCTATTTCACAATAAGGTTCATTATTTATATATTCTTCTAAATAATCGATTGCTTCATGATGTTTTTGCTCCATATCGAAGCAATAGATAATATTGTATAATGATGAATAATCATCATACTCTACTTCTAAGCACTTAGCAAAATTTAATCTAGCTGTTTCATAATCATCTAAAAAAAGATATTCCATACCGATCATTGATAGAATATCAATTTCATCTTCGGCAAATAATAATGCTTTATGCAAAGCCTGAATAGCTTCTTTATGCATGTCTTTTTTAGAATACAAAGTCGCTTTATGAAGATAAATCTGATCGTTAGATGGCTCTATTTCTTCAAGTTGATTAAGCATACTAGACGCCTTATCAAATTTCTCTTCAAATATTAATAATTCAATAAAAGCCAACTTTAAATTGATAGCTGTAGGGTGCTGCTTTAAACCTAAATCAATTGCTTTTTTGGCTAATGATGTTTTACCATTATCTAAATAATGTGTTATGATTTCTTCAAACTCTGTAGAATCAAAAAAATAGACACTATTAGTCTTTAGCATTGATTCGAATCTGGTAAGCGGTAAGTTATTGTTAGCACCAGGAAATTGAAACATATAATTCAGCCATCGGTTATGTAAATAAAAGTAGCACAAGTCGTTTTCTGTACAACTTTATGTGTGCTAATCTTTTTAACAATTTAATTAACACCTTAGTGACCGATAATTTTTCAAAAAATAATGTACTTTTGTATTCCAAACAAGGTTTGGATAGCAACATGGCTCAAAAGACATTACTCAACGCTAAAGACATACACATTATTCTTCACCGTTTGGCCAATCAGTTGTTAGAAAATCACTTAGACTTTTCGAATACAGTACTAATAGGTTTGCAGCCTCGTGGCATTTTTTTAGCAAATAGATTAGCCAAGATTCTCACAGATAGTTATAAGATTAAAAACTTAAAACTAGGGTATTTAGATATTACTTTTTTTAGGGATGATTTTAGGCGGAGAGACGAACCTCTTGAGGCAAATTTGACAATGTTAGATTTTACAATAGAAGATAAAAAAGTGGTATTAATTGATGACGTTCTATATTCTGGTAGAAGTATTCGTTCGGCTTTAACAGCAATTCAGTCATTCGGCAGGCCAGAATCTATCGAATTATTAGTGCTAATTGACAGGCGTTTTAGCAGGCATTTGCCGATTCAGCCAAATTATAAAGGTAGGCAAGTAGATGTTATCAATTCAGAAAAAGTAAAAGTAACTTGGTCTGAACATGAAAAAAAAGATGCAGTATATATTATAAATACTAATTAAATGAAGCAGTTAAGTGTAGAACATTTACTAGGCATTAAATATCTTAATAAAAAGGATATAGACCTTATTTTTGAAACTGCAGATCATTTTAAAGAAGTAATTAATCGTCCGATAAAAAAAGTTCCTTCGTTAAGAGATATTACCATTGCCAATTTATTTTTTGAAAATAGCACTAGAACGAAACTATCTTTCGAATTGGCAGAGAAACGTCTTTCAGCAGACGTAATTAATTTTTCTGCTAGTCAATCTTCTGTTAAAAAAGGTGAAACTTTAATAGATACTGTCAACAATATTCTTTCTATGAAAGTTGATATTGTTGTTATGCGTCATCCTAATGTGGGAGCCGGTGTATTTCTGTCAAGGCATGTCGATGCTAAAATCATCAATGCCGGTGATGGAGCGCATGAACATCCTACACAAGCATTATTAGACACTTACTCTATTAGAGAAGAATTAGGTTCGGTTAAAGGAAAAAAAGTGGTTATTGTTGGTGATATTTTACACTCTCGAGTAGCTCTTTCTAATATTTACGCTTTACAACTACAAGGAGCTGAAGTGATGGTTTGTGGCCCAACTACTTTGATACCTAAATACATGTCGAGTTTAGGAGTAAAAGTTGAACATAACCTTAAAAAAGCATTGCAATGGTGCGATGTTGCTAATATGCTACGAGTACAACATGAACGTATGGATATCAACTATTTTCCTTCAGTTCGTGAATACGCACAATTATTCGGAATTAATAAAAAATTATTAGATAGTCTTGGCAAGAAAATTGTAATAATGCATCCAGGGCCAATTAATAGAGGTGTAGAAATTACAAGTGACGTTGCAGATTCTGATCAATCTATTATTTTAAATCAGGTTGAAAATGGCGTTGCCATTAGAATGGCAATCATCTATTTATTGGCTCAACAGATTAAAAGATAATACCATGTTAATTGAAAAAGAAGATAATCAAACAATTATAAAACCAGAAGAAAAATCGATTTCAGATTTTTTTATTGGATTTAAAAAAAAATATTCTAACTTTAAGAACGAGAATTTAATTTTAGACTTTTCTGATTTAAAAGGGGTAAAAACAGAAAATATCTTACTATTTTTGCACTTTGCAGAAGAGCATAGAAATAATGGCACATCTTTTGTGTTAGTTGTTAATGAAATTGATTTCAATAATTTACCAGACGAAATCATAGCAGTACCAACTATAACTGAAGCAAAAGACATTATAGAAATGGAAGAGATTGAGCGAGATTTAGGTTTTTAATTAAAATTGCGTATGGTAAAAAAACTACTTTTTATACTTATTGTCACACTCTCAACAGCAGCTTTTGCTCAGCAAGATAATTCTATCGAAGTTGCAAAAGATTCAACTAAAGTTATAAGAGACATTGTGGCGTCACCAAACCCTTTTAGTGTTACAACTAGAATTAAGTTTCATGCCGAGGCCATTTTTAAGGTCGAGTTTTCGGTGAAGGATTTAATTGGAAATACTGTTTATTTCCAAAAGTATACCACTAAAAAAGGGATGAATTCTATTCCGTTCTACAGAGACAAACTAGATTCTGGAATTTATATTTATTCAATTAAAACGAATAACGAAATAATTTCTAAACGTATCGTAATTAAATGAGCCTACAGTTAACAATATTAGGATGCCACTCGGCCACTCCAAGAACTTTTGCTCATCCAACATCACAATATTTAGAAATTAATAATCGATCGTTTTTAATAGATTGTGGTGAAGGAACTCAAACGCAACTTAGAAAATACAAGATCAAATTTTCTAAGATTAACACTATATTTATCTCTCATTTGCATGGAGATCATTTTTTTGGTTTAATAGGATTAATTTCTACATTCGGGTTATTAGGCCGGCAAAATGATCTTCATATTTATGGGCCAAAAGGAATCAAAGAGATCATAGAACTTCAATTGAAGTTTTCAAATTCTCATCTTAATTTTGGCTTGTATTTTCATGAATTAGAATCTAATACAAGTGAACTTATCTATGAAGATGAAAAAGTAGAAGTATATACTATCCCTTTAGAGCACAGAGTATATACTAATGGATTTTTATTTAAAGAAAAACAAGGAGAGCGTAAATTAAACATTGACGTTATCAAGGAAAATCCTGAAATAGAAATTTGCGATTATCAGAACTTAAAGAATGGCAAAGATTTTATTGCAGAAGATGGAACCATTATCAAAAATCGTGAACTTACTTTTAATCCTCCGCAACAGGTAAGTTATGCATATTGTAGCGATACTGTATATAAGCCAGTAATTTCCGAAATAATTAAAAATACTGATCTGCTTTATCACGAATCTACCTTTTTAAAAGACAAAGAAGAACTTACTACAAAAACAAAACATTCTACTGCAGAGCAAGCTGCTAAAATTGCCCACAAGGCAAATGTTGGGCAGTTAATACTAGGTCATTATTCAAGTAGATATAATGATATTTCATTATTTAAAAATGAAGCAGAAACTATTTTTGCAAATGTTGCTCTAGCTGAAGAAGGTAAGGTTTTTGAAGTTGAAAACAAGGTAAGTAAAGAATTACTTCTAGCTCATCAAAATTAATATTGACCTGTAGATAATAACACTAAAGTACAGGCACTTTCAGACTCTATATCATTTTCCTTCAATAGCTTTATAAGCTCCATATTTTCGGTTCCTGGGTTAAAAATTACACGCTTTGGTTTTAACGATATGATGTAATCATAATATTCTTGTTGTCTCTTAGAATTTAGATAAAGAGTAATAGTATCTACATCATTAAAGTGTAGTTTTTCAGTTTCAATAGACACACCAGATACACATCCTGCGATTAATCCAATCGCTACAACTTCATGATTTTTCTTTACTAAAGATTTAATTGCCCTGTTAGAATATCTGTTCTCTTTAAGTGAAGCTCCTAATACTAGTGTTTTCTTACTCATTATGTTAAAAAAATGTTAAGCTGTTAATTAATGTTAATCTGTGTTAAAACTTGTTACAAATATACAACTGTTGGCGTCTCTATAGTGTTACTGAAAATAGCACAACAACTCGCTAAAAAGTAATCGTACAAAAATCACAAACTAATGAACTTTTCAAAGAAAAATCCCGAACATCAAAAGATAAATTTACAATCCGTGAGTAAAAATTTTATTTATGTCATTTGTTTTTGCTTAAGCTTGAACATGACTGCGCAACTAGCCAAAAACAAACTACCGAGAAACGGAAGTATTTCTGGTAAAGTTGTAGATGCTAAAACACAACAACCTATACCTTATGCAACTATTGTTATTAAAGATACAGCAGATAAAACTGTTACTGGCGGTATTACTGATGATAAAGGTAGTTTTGAAATCAAAAAAATACCCGAAGGTAAAAATATTGTAGAAGTTCAGTTTATTGGTTATCAAAGCTTTAAAAGAGAAGTGAATTTAATTCCTGGGAGGTTAAAACAAAATTTAGGTACTATTCCTTTAACTGAGGAAGCTGCTAATTTAGATGAAGTTACAGTTGTAGCAGAGACTTCTACAGTAACCCAAAAAATTGACAGAAAAGTTATTAATGTAGGTAAAGATTTAACTGCCGCAGGAACTACAGCAGCTGAATTGTTAAATAATGTACAATCTGTTAGTGTAGATTCTCAAACTGGTAATATCAGTTTACGAGGTAATGAGAACGTTCGTGTTTTAGTAGATGGTAAGCCAACTAATATAAGCGCCGCTCAATTATTACAACAAATTCCTTCTACATCGATAAAGCAAGTAGAATTAATCACAAATCCTTCAGCTAAGTATAACCCAGAAGGAATGAGTGGAATGATTAATATTATTTTACATAAAGGTGCTAATCAAGGTTTTAATGCTACTATAAATACAGGTCTTACCAGAGGTGAAAATACTCGTTTTAATGGATCAGTAGATATGAACTATAAAACAGGTAGTGTAAACTTTTTCGCCAATTATGGTTATAGAAGTGGGAAGAATGACAACTTTGGTTTTGTTAATAGAACGGATAATAATTCGTTACAAAATTTTGAGTTTGACAATGATAGAACATCTCATTTATTAAAAGTGGGAGCAGATATCTATTTAAATGAGAAAAACACTATTTCATTTTATACCACACAAAATAGAGCCGAAGATATAGCTGAAGGCAAAACTGTAATTAATGATAATGGTATTTTAGTAACAAACAGTTCAGTTACAAATGACAACTTCGATGATAATAACGAAGCCTATAATATTAATTATAAAGTAGATTTTAAAAAAGAAGGTCACAACCTAGAAATTGAGGCAAATTTTACAAAGTCGGAAAGTCCTTCACTAGCTACAAATAGAGAGTCTGTTCTACCTAATGACCCTTTTACAAATTTTTTAGAGGATATAGAAAACGATAGAAAAGGTCAATTGTATAACATAGATTATACAAACCCAATATCAAAAAAAGGAAAGTTAGAATTGGGGTTAGAATTTAGAACTAACACAACAGAGAATAGTAGAGTTACAGATCAACATGAATTTGTACTAGACGTGAACGAAGATCGTATTAATAATCCTGCTTTTGACCCTTTAAATGACCCTTACTATCTACAATTCTTGACTCAAGAATTTCCTTTAAGTTCATTTAAATATGATAGAGATATTTATTCTGCTTATGCAACTTATAGCCATAAATTTGAGAAAGTTTCTTTACAATTAGGTGCACGCTTAGAACAATACGAAATTGAGGGGACATTTAGAAAAGGTGCTGTATTAGAAACTGTAACTGATGAGATATTTACTGTATATCCTTCAGCGTTTTTAACTTATAATCCTAATGAAAAAGATCAATTTCAAGTAAGTTATAGTAGAAGAGTTGATAGACCATCTTTAGGACAAATAAACCCTATTAGAGAATGGAGTACGCCTAGAATTACATCTGTAGGTAATCCCAATCTAATGCCTCAGTTTACGAATTCTTATGAGGTAAATTATACTCGTAAATTAAAGAATGGATCATTAACACTCGGTACTTTTTACAGAAGAGTGAACGACAATATTACACGTATTCTAAATATTGACCCATTTGATGAGGATAAAGTATTACTTACGTATAGTAATACCAAAAGTAATAATCGTTATGGTTTTGAAGTTTCTTCAAACTACAAAATTGCTAAATGGTGGAGAGCTAATGCTAGTTTAGATTTATATCTACAAAAAGAAAATGGTATAGCTAACGGCACTGAATTAGAAGTTACTAACAACGCTTTTAATGCTCGTATTAGTAATAGTTTCACTGCTACAAAAAATCTAAGACTACAATTGTTTGCGATGTACAGAGGGGGTGGAAGAAGTATTCAGTTCGAAGTAGACCCAATGTGGATGATAAATACTGGAGCAAGCTTAAATGTTTTTAAAAGAAAAGGGACAATTTCCTTTAGAGTAAATGATATTTTTAAAGGCATGAAATTCAAATTTAACTCTCAAAATCCTTACCCGTCTAATGGTCAATTTAATTGGGAAAGCAGAACGGTATATATAGGTTATATGCATCGCTTTAGCAAGGGAAAAACAAAGAGTAGAAGAAGAAAGAACAGAAGAGATAACGAAACCCAAGGAAGCGGTTTCCTATAAAATATTTTTTCAATTTTGGTTAATTAAACCCTTAAGTACAATTTGGTTGGCTTAAGGGTTTATGTGTTTTTAGAACATTGTATTTTCTCAATATTTAATCACTAAAATTTGTGACAAGGCATTTTTTTTGTGATATTGCGCGTTAGAACAAAATTCTAACTCAACGTAATTATGAAGAAAAAACTTCTCTCACTACTTTTATTAGTAGCGCCATTAATAACATTCGCTCAAGAAAAAGGTCTAGATCAACGTATCGATGAAGCTTTTCAGCCTGTATCAGATTTTTTTAGTAATGTTATATTTTTCCTTGTATGGAAAGATCCAGATATTCCATTTGTATTACTATTATTAGTGGGTAGTGCAGCATTTTTTACCATCTATTTTTCATTTCCAAATGTTAGACACTTTTTTACCGCTATAAATGTAGTAAGAGGTAAATATGATGATATTGATCATGCTGTTTCCGAGCCTGCATATGGAGATTCTACTCCAGGTGGTGACGCTATAGAAACTATTAGAGATGAAAGCAAAGAAGGAGAAGTAACACATTTTCAAGCCTTGGCAACTGCCGTTTCTGGTACAGTTGGTAACGGAAATATTGCAGGTGTA
This sequence comes from Maritimimonas rapanae, assembly GCF_057837205.1. Taxonomy (NCBI): domain Bacteria; kingdom Pseudomonadati; phylum Bacteroidota; class Flavobacteriia; order Flavobacteriales; family Flavobacteriaceae; genus Maritimimonas; species Maritimimonas rapanae. Next base: position 1,594,416 of record NZ_JBYQFI010000001.1, read on the forward strand.
GCTTTAGCAATTGCACTTGGTGGACCAGGTGCAACATTTTGGATGATTGTTTGTGGTCTTTTAGGTATGTCTACCAAATTTGTGGAATGTACACTGGGTGTTCAGTACCGTGATGTTGGTGAAGATGGTACTGTATATGGTGGACCAATGTATTATATAAGTAAAGGGTTGAAAGAAAGAGGTTTTGCCACATTCGGCAAAATAGCTGCAGTGTTGTTTGCAATTTTCTGTATTGGTGGCTCTTTTGGTGGTGGTAATGCAGCTCAATCAAATCAAGCAACTATAGTTTTAAAAGAATTACTTGGCTTAGAAAGCACTAGTGCTGGAGCGGTTATCGGCTTAATAATTGCAATAATTGTTGGTATTATAATTATTGGTGGTATTAAAAGAATTGCAGCAGTAACAGAAAAGGTAGTGCCATTTATGGCAGTATTATATATAGTTGCTTGTTTATATATAATTTTTAGCAACTTTAGCTTCATTGATGATGCGCTTAGTTTAATTTTTACTGAAGCGTTTAATCCAAGAGCTATTGGTGTTGGTGGTATTATAGGTGTATTGCTTGTAGGATTTAAAAGGGCAGCTTTCTCAAACGAAGCTGGTGCTGGTTCTGCTTCTATTGCTCATTCAGCTGTAAAAACGAAATATTCAGCATCTGAAGGATTAGTAGCTTTATTAGAACCATTTATTGATACTGTTGTTATTTGTACTATGACAGCTTTAGTAATTATTATATTCAATTTCGGAGGTTATTTTGAATATGGTGGTGATGGAACAGGTTCAGTATTTATTGATGGTGTAGCTTATGAAGGCGCAGGTATAACATCAAAAGCATTCGCACAATATATTCCGTATTCAAACATATTCTTAACCATAGCAGTATTCTTATTTGCAATATCAACAATGATTTCTTGGTCTTATTATGGATTGCAATCTTGGAAATACTTATTTGGAAGAGGAAAAAGAGCCGATCTTGTTTATAAATTATTATTCTGTGCATTCATTGTAATTGGTGCTGCAGCAAGTATGAACTCAATTTGGGCATTCTCTGATGCAATGATTTTCGCTATGGTTTTCCCAAATATGGTAGGTTTATACTTCCTATTTCCGGTTGTTAAGAAGCAATTAAATAGGTATTTGACAGCGATTAGAGAAGCTAAAGAATAGTCTAACTCAAATGAACATAAAGAAATCCCATTTCTGGTATAACGAACGCCAACGAAATGGGATTTTATTTTTAGCAATTTTGATAATTGCATTCCAATTAATTTACTTTTTTGCCGATTTTAATTCAAAAGAAACTACAGATTTAAATACTCCAGAGATTATTCAATTTCAAAAAGAAATAGATTCTTTAAAACAATTAGAGTTAGAAAAAAGAAAACCTAAAATATTTCCTTTTAACCCAAGTTTCATAACTGATTTTAAAGGTTATCAGTTAGGTATGTCTACCAAAGAAATTGATCGATTGTTAGAACACCGTGCAAAAGGCAAGTATATAAATTCTAAAGAAGAATTTCAGCAAGTTACAGGCGTATCTGATAGTTTATTAAATGTTATTTCTCCATATTTTAAATTCCCTGATTGGGTTATTAAAAAGCAAAAGAATCAAAAGGTCATTACGAACGAGCGTGAGAAATCTTTGGCAAATCTTCCCATCAAGGATATTAATTCAGCTACAGCAGAGGAACTAAAAATTATAAACGGTGTTGGAGACAGGCTTTCGCAACGAATCATTAATTATAGAGATAAATTAGGAGGTTTTTTAATTAATGAGCAACTCTACGAAGTTTACTATCTAGACAAAGAAGTAGCTGATAGAGTTTTAAAACAATTTCAAGTTTTGCAAAAGCCAAAAATAACAAAGATTAACGTGAACGAAGCGTCCTTTAAAGAAGTACTTTCCATTGTTTACATTGACTATGAATTAACTAAGAAAATTTTCAATTATCGTGATGAAGTTGCTGAGATACAATCACTAGAAGAATTAAAACAAATTGAGGAATTTCCATTAGAAAAATTTGATAGAATAGCCCTATATTTGGAAGCCAAATAAGTTGCACATGAATAGTTTATATTTTACCGAAGAACACGAGTCTTTTAGGCAAAGTTTTAAAGAATTTCTTCTTAAAGAAGTTGCCCCATATATAGAAAAGTGGGAAAAAGAAGGGAAAATCGAACGCTTTATCTGGAAAAAAATGGGCGAGATGGGCTACTTCGGATTAAATACTCCAGAGGAATATGGAGGTTTAAATTTAGATCTATTCTATACTGTAATTTTTCTTGAAGAACTGCAAAAAATAAATTCTGGCGGTTTTGCCGCTGCTATGTGGGCACATGCATATTTAGCCATGACACATTTGAACAAAGAAGGTGATGATAGAATAAAAAAAGAATATTTAACACCAAGTGTAGATGGTGATAAAATAGGTTGTCTATGTGTTACTGAACCGTTTGGTGGTTCTGATGTAGCTGGTATGCGCTCTACTGCAATTAAAAATGGTGATCATTATATTTTAAATGGTTCAAAAACATTTATTACCAATGGTGTTTATGGTGATTATATGGTGGTAGCTGCCAAAACACAACCAGAATTAGGTAATAAAGGTATCAGTATGTTTGTTATAGATAGTGATACACCTGGGGTTTCAACCAGTAAATTAGACAAGTTAGGCTGGCGAGCATCAGATACTGCAGAAATTGCTTTTGATAATGTAAAAATACCAGCCGATAATTTAATGGGTGAAGAAGGGAAAGGTTTCCCATATATCATGCAACATTTTGCTTTAGAAAGATTGGTAATGGGTGTTAATGCACATGCTCGTTCTGAATATGCTTTAGAATATGTATTGCAATATATGAGTGAACGTCAAACTTTTGGAAAGACCATAGATAAATACCAAGCTCTGCGACATAAAGTTGCTGATATGGCTGCTGAAATTGAAGTTTGTAAAGTATTTAATTATTCAGTTGCAAAACGACTCAATGATGGTGAATATGTTGTAAAAGAAGCTACCATGTCTAAATTGGTTTCTACAAGAGTTGCTGATGAAGTAGCTAATGGATGTTTACAGATGTTAGGTGGTTATGGCTATATGGAAGATTATCCTATGGCGCGTTTACTACGAGATAGTCGTCTTGGTCCTATTGGTGGGGGAACTTCTGAAATTCTAAGAGAGATCATTGCCAAAATGATTATTGATAAGAAAGAGTATAAACCAGCGACGTAATACTTTTTATACTGAATATTACTCAATTAAAATTGTCATTCCGGACTTGATCCGGAATCCATTATAGTTTTTGAGTACAAATCTGTATTTCAGCCTTTGCAGGAATGACAAGAATAGTTGAAGTTTTACTTACTCGCAAACAACTTTACATCATCTTCAGACACTTCACTACCACCGAGAATAATAAGACGCTCTACAACGTTACGTAATTCACGTATGTTACCTGTCCAATCGTATTCTTGCAATTTTTTAATGGCTTTCGTTGCAAAACTTTTTACAACAGTACCTTGCTCAGAAGCTATTTGTTTTGCGAAATGATCTACCAATAAAGGTATATCATCTCGTCTCTCATTTAATGCAGGTACTTTTATTAGAATTACTGCTAACCTATGATATAAATCTTCTCTAAACCTGCCTTCTGAAATTTCCTTTTTTAAATCTTTATTGGTAGCAGCTACAACACGAACATCTACTTTGATATCTTTATCGCTCCCTACTCTACTCACCTTATTTTCTTGTAAAGCACGTAATACTTTTGCCTGAGCTGAAAGACTCATGTCACCAATCTCATCTAAGAAAATAGTTCCTCCATTTGCAGCTTCAAATTTACCTGCACGATCTTTATTTGCTCCTGTAAAAGATCCTTTTACATGACCAAATAATTCACTTTCAATAAGTTCTGAAGGTATTGCCGCACAGTTTACCTCTACCATTGGTGCTTTTGAACGTTCACTCTTTTCATGTAACCAATGTGCCACTAATTCCTTACCAGTTCCATTTGGGCCAGTAATCAATACTCTGGCATCTGTGGCTGCAACTTTTTCGATAATATCTTTTATATGAGATATGGCATCACTTTCGCCAATCATCTCATAATTCTTACTAACTTTTTTCTTTAACTGTTTGTTTTCTACAACTAGATTCTTTTTATCAAGTGCGTTTCTAACGGCATTCAATAAACGATTTAAATCTGGCGGTTTAGAAATATAATCGAAAGCTCCCATTCGCATCGTTTGTACTGCTGTATCTAAATCACCATGACCAGAGATCATTAACATTGGAATTTCGGGTTTAATCTTTTGAGTCTTTTCTAACACCTCAACCCCATCCATCTTTGGCATTTTAATGTCGCATAATATCAGATCATAGTCATTGTTTTTAATTAACTCCAAACCAGCTAAACCATCTTCTGCTTCTTCAACTTGGTATTTATCATTTTCTTCTGAAATAATCTTTTTTAAGACTCTTCGGATTGCTGCTTCATCTTCTATGATCAATATTTTAGACATCTATATTTTCTGTTTAAAAATTAAATTTTAATCCTCCTCTAAAGGTAAAAGCTTTTGACATATCAAAATCAAAAACTTCATCATTTCTGTTTTCTACTAAACGTAACTTATTTGTAAGCGTATAACCACCTTTAACATACAGATTTAATCGCTTACCTAAGTATTTATCAAAACCTATACCAGTAATAATTGCCGACATAGAAATGTTCTCAGCAACTTTATTATTCACCTCTAAATTATTACTTAAATTGGCATAGTATCCGTCTAACGTAATAAAACTTTCAATACTTGTTTTTTTATTGAAAAAGTATTTCACTTTACTTATTGGGACACCAATAGTATATGTTAAGTGGTCATTGACTTCTTTAAAATAGGTTACAAAAGGTAAAGGAAGTGGAACTCCTATCCGTTGATTATACACTAAACCTAATGTAAGTCTTGATTTTTTAGATTCCTTATTGGTTCGAATAAGCAAAATACCTCCACTCCAAGTAAGATCATCTGTAGTTATTTTATTTGCTAAATTAGACGAAATGGTTGGTGAAACCTGAGTTGTAAATCGCCAATTTTCATTCATTAGAAAAGTGTATCCTAATGTATATTCTAACACATGAATTTCATGTAAAGGATCTGTATCGAAAGAATAATCAGCATCAAAGTCTAATTTTACATTACTATACCTTAATCCATTAACTAAAATATGATCTTTCTTCTTTAATTTTACAGGAAAGTTCAACCAAACTCTAGATCTACTAAATGTTGGTTCTGCCTTATTACCAAAAACTGTTGTATAATCTGCACCACCTATATCTTTTATCTGACATAAGACGTTACTACAAAAAAGTAATGAGCATATAAAAAGAAAAAAACGTTTCAATTGTAGGGAATATTACTAATTAAACATAACGGCTTATATCTGTCAATATTTTAACCATTTGGCTAATTCTTTATACGTAGGCTTTTTACCGTACATTAAAATACCTACTCTATAGATTTTAGCAGCCACCTTAACTAAAATAAAGAACGTTCCGAATAAAAGTAGTAATGATACAATTTGTTGCCAGATAGGGACACCAAATGGTATTCTCATTAACATTACAACTGGTGATGTAAATGGTATATATGAAAACACCTGCGACACGGTACCATGCGGGTTTTCTATAACTGTAAAAAAACCTACATAAATTGCTAACATTAGTGGCATTAAAATAGGCATCATAAACTGTTGCGTGTCTGTTTCATTATCTACAGCTGCACCGATTGCAGCATATAAAGAACTATATAATAGATAACCTCCAATAAAATAAAGAATGAACATTATAATTAGATTAAAAAAAGGTAATCTGTAAAATTCACCTTTAAGTAGTTCTAATTGCTTAGCAAAATCCGAATTACTAGACAATTGATTTAAAACTTCTTGTTGCTGCTCCATCTGAGTCTCCGTGATATTTACACCAAAAATTAAAAATAGAACAATAGATAATATTCCTCCTAAAATAACCCAAGCCACAAACTGTGTAATACCAGCCAATGAAGTTCCAAATATTTTGCCTAGCATTAATTGAATCGGTTTTACCGAAGAAATTATTACTTCTATAATTCTACTGGTCTTTTCTTCAATTACACTACGCATGATCATATTACCATAAATGATAATGAACATAAATAATAAATACCCTGCAGCACCACCAAAAGCTAACTTCATATAATTACCTCGTTTTGATGTTTTCTCCCCTTCAAAAGTTTCTAAGTTTGCACTAATATTAACATCTAACTTGGCAATTGTTTTTGGATCAAAGCCTGATTCCTTTAGTTTTATATTTCTGGCTTTCTCTTTCAACTTATCTTCAATTTTATCCATTACGAATGGTGAAGGAGATTTTTCAGAATAAAATTTAATTTTATCAGATATTATATCTACTGAAGTAGCTTTAGGCACATATAATAAACCGTAATTTTCAGCCTCCTGTACTATTTTTTTGGCATCTTCTAGACTAACATTCTCTAAAATATCGTATTTGGTTTTTTCTGTGTTCTTAAATTCATCAACAAAAAAATGACTCTCATCTAAAACAGAAATTGTTTTTACACCATCATTATTTAATTGAGTTAAGTAACCTATTAATGCAAAAAGTGCCACCATTATTAGCGGACTTAAAAAAGTCATAATAATGAAGGATTTATTCTTTACTTTGTTTAAGAATTCTCTCTTAGTAATTAATGCTAAATGGTTCATATTAGTTGTTTTCTACTGTTTTAATAAAGATATCACTGGCACTAGGTATTATCTCTACAAAATGGGTTAGTTCACCTAAAGTTGTTAAATAAGATGCCAGATCATTAGCAGAACCTTTACCGTTGAGTTTAATATTAAACTTAAGTTCATCATTAATGGTTTTAAAAGTTGCATCTGTTAGTTCAAATTTTTCTGATAATTTATTGTTTACAATTTCTTTGTTATTAGCTATAAGGCCTACCTCATAAGTATTAGATCTATACTGTTTTTTTATATCAATTAGTTTTCCGTCTAATACTTTATTCGATTCATGAATTAATGCAATATGATCACATAGTTCTTCAACAGATTCCATTCTGTGTGTAGAAAAAATTACAGTTGCCCCTTCTTCCCTTAATTGAAGTATTTCATCTTTAATTCTATTTGCATTTATAGGATCGAAACCGCTAAATGGTTCATCAAAAATTAACAGCTTTGGTTGATGCAATACAGTAACAATAAATTGTATTTTCTGTGCCATCCCTTTAGATAATTCTTGAATTTTTTTATTCCACCAATCACTTATTTCAAATTTTTCAAACCAATACTTTAAACGTTCTCTTGCTTGAGCTTTACTTAAACCTTTTAATTGTGCCAAATACAAAGCTTGTTCGCCGACCTTCATTGATTTGTAAAGACCACGCTCTTCTGGTAAGTAGCCAATATCTTTTATGTGATCAGGTTTTAGATTCTCTCCGTCTAGAATAACTTGCCCTTCATCAGGCATAGTTATTTGGTTGATAATCCGTATCAATGTCGTTTTACCTGCCCCGTTAGGGCCCAATAATCCAAAAATACTTCCTTTAGGAACTTCAATAGAAACATTATTAAGGGCACGGTAATCACCATAATTCTTAACAATATTCTCTGCAACAAGTAAATTATTCATTGGCTTGATTTAAGTTAGCGCAAACCTACATAAATTTTTAATTTTTTCATTTACCCCGAAAGCAATTCTATATGCTACGGTTTACCTATTGTTAGTATACTTTCAATAAAAAAATCACTATCGAAGATCAAATTTACTATGCGTGCATAATTTTTTATTAATTTACTATGCGTGCATAGTATTTTTTTATATATTTGTATCATGCTCAAAGAAACTACAATAGATCATGCATTGCGAGCTACATGGCAAGCAGTTGCAAAAATGTATAATGAACAAGCTGCAAAGCACGGCAGCACAATGGCAACTGCCTTTGTTTTATTAAATATAGATTACGAAAATGGCACACCTTCTACCGCTTTAGGGCCACAAATGGGTATGGAACCTACAAGTCTTTCGAGGATTTTAAAAACTATGGAAGAAAAAGGAGCTATCTATAGAGAGAAAAACCCAGAAGATGGCAGAAGTGTACTTATAAAACTAACAGAATATGGAAAAGAAATGAGAGAAGTTTCTCGTCAACATGTAATTACTTTTAATGAAAAAGTTAGAGAATATGTTTCAGATGAAAAATTACAACATTTCTTTGAAGTAACAGAAAAAATAAATCAATTAATCGCAGAACGAGATATCTATAAACAGGTAGATCGTAAAGCAATCTAAAATAAATATTGTACAAACTTAATATGAAGAATAGACCAATTAAAAAAGTAGCTGTTATCGGTTCCGGAATTATGGGATCTGGCATTGCTTGTCACTTCGCCAATATTGGTGTTGAAGTTTTGCTGCTTGATATTGTACCACGAGAATTAAACGATGCAGAAAAAGCCAAAGGATTAACTTTAGAAGATAAAGCAGTTCGCAATAGATTAGTAAACGATAGTTTAAAGGCTTCACTAAAGTCGAAACCCTCACCTATTTACTCTCAAAAATTTGCAGATAGAATTTCTACAGGAAACTTAGAAGATGATCTACAGAAAATTAAAGATGTAGATTGGGTGATGGAAGTTGTAGTAGAACGACTAGATATTAAACAAAAAGTTTTTGAACAGGTTGAGAAACACAGAACTCCTGGCACTTTAATTACCTCTAATACTTCTGGTATTCCTATCAAATTCATGAATGAAGGGCGCAGTGAAGATTTTCAGCAACACTTTGCAGTAACGCATTTCTTTAATCCGCCACGTTATTTACGCTTATTCGAAGTTGTTCCAGGGCCAAATTGTAAGCAAGAAATTACTGACTTCTTAATGATGTATGGTGAAAAGTTTTTAGGAAAAACTTCAGTATTGGCTAAAGATACACCTGCATTTATTGGCAATAGAATTGGAATATTTGGTATTCAATCTCTTTTCCATCAAGTAAAAGAATTAGGTTTAACGGTTGAAGAAGTCGATAAATTAACAGGGCCTGTTATTGGTCGCCCTAAATCAGCAACATTTAGAACTGTAGATGTTGTAGGTTTAGATACTTTGGTTCATGTTGCTAATGGTATTTATGAGAATTGTGCTGATGATGAAGCTCATGAGTTATTTAAACTCCCTGATTTCATCAATACCATGATGGAAAACAAATGGTTAGGTAGTAAAACAGGACAAGGATTCTATAAAAAATCGGTAAGCAAGGAAGGTAAAAAAGAAATCTTAACACTAGATTTAGATACGATGGACTATCGTTCTAAAAAACGTGCTTCTTTTGCTACTTTAGAATTAACAAAAACTATAGATAAGCCAATTGATCGATTTAAAGTATTGGTTGGCGGTAAAGATAAAGCTGGTGAGTTCTACCGTAAGAATTTTGCAGCCATGTTTGCTTACGTACAAAATCGTATCCCTGAAATTTCTGATGAATTATATCGTATTGATGACGCAATGAAAGCCGGCTTCGGATGGGAAAATGGCCCATTTGAGATTTGGGATGCCGTTGGAGTTGAAAAAGGTATTGAACTCATGAAGGCTGAAGGAAAAGAGCCAGCTACTTGGGTAACTGAAATGATAGAAAAAGGTGGGACTTCTTTTTACACAGTTAAAGACGGAGCTACTTATTATTATGATATTCCTGCAAAAGCTCAAACCAAAAAACCTGGTCAAGATTCATTTATAATTTTAGACAACATCCGCAAATCAAATGAGGTGTTTAAAAACTCAGGTGTTGTAATCGAAGATCTTGGTGATGGTATTTTAAATTGTGAGTTTCAATCAAAAATGAATACTATTGGTGGTGATGTTCTTGCTGGATTAAACAAAGCTGTTGATCTAGCTGAACAAAATTATCAAGGGTTAGTTATTGGTAACCAAGCTGCTAATTTTTCAGTTGGAGCAAATATTGGTATGATCTTTATGATGGCTGTTGAGCAAGAATACGATGAGTTGAACATGGCTATTAAATATTTTCAAGATACGATGATGCGTATGCGTTATTCATCAATTCCAACTGTAGCTGCACCACATGGTATGACTTTAGGTGGTGGTTGCGAATTATCATTACATGCAGATAAAGTTGTAGCTGCTGCCGAAACTTATATTGGTTTGGTAGAATTTGGTGTTGGTGTAATTCCTGGTGGCGGAGGTTCTAAAGAAATGGCTCTTAGAGCAGCAGACCAATTCCATAAAGGTGATGTTCAATTAAATGTTTTACAAGAATATTTCCTAACCATTGGTATGGCCAAAGTAGCAACTTCTGCTTATGAAGCTTTCGATACTGGTATCCTTCAAAAAGGAAAAGATGTGGTGGTAATAAACAAAGATCGTCAGGTTGCAGAAGCTAAAAAACATGCTTTGTTAATGGCCGAAGCTGGTTATACGCAAAAACCGAAACGTAAAGATGTATTGGTACTTGGCAAACAGGCTTTAGGTATGTTCTTAGTAGGTACAGATTCTATGGAAGCTAGTAAATATATTAGCGAACATGATCAAAAGATTGCTAATAAGCTGGCCTATGTAATGGCTGGTGGTGACCTTTCTGAACCAACTAGAGTATCAGAGCAATATTTATTAGATATAGAGCGTGAAGCATTCTTGAGTTTATGTACAGAACGTAAGACTTTAGAACGTATTCAGCATATGTTAAAGACTGGTAAACCTTTAAGAAATTAAGAAAATGAAAACAGCATATATAGTAAAAGGATATAGAACCGCCGTAGGTAAATCTAAAAAAGGTGGATTCAGATTTAAAAGAGCTGATGAATTGGCTGCAGAAACTATTCAGTATCTGATGAGTAAGCTGCCTGATTTTGATGTAAAACGTATCGATGATGTAATCGTTGGTAATGCTATGCCAGAAGGTTCACAAGGTTTAAACATGGCCCGTATTATTTCTTTAATAGGATTGGATACAGTTGATGTTCCTGGTGTAACCGTAAATCGTTTTTGTGCTTCTGGGTTGGAAACTATTGGCACTGCCGTCGCTAAAATTCAAGCGGGAATGGCTGATTGTATTATTGCTGGCGGTGCAGAAAGTATGAGTTCGGTACCCATGACAGGATTTAAGCCAGAATTGAATTACAATATTGTAAATTCTGGTCACGAAGATTATTACTGGGGAATGGGTAATACCGCTGAAGCTGTCGCTCAAGAATACAACGTATCTCGAGAAGATCAGGATGAATTCGCTTATAATTCTCACATGAAAGCTTTAAAAGCTCTAGATGGAGATCGTTTTCAAGATCAAATCGCTCCAATTGAAGTAGAAGAAAATTACATTGATGGTAAAGGCAAAAAAGCTACACGCAAGTTTACTGTAAATAAAGATGAAGGCCCACGCCGAGGTACAAGCAAAGAAGCTCTAGCAAAATTACGACCAGTATTTGCTGCCAATGGTAGTGTAACTGCAGGTAATTCATCACAAACTAGTGATGGCGCAGCATTTGTACTAGTAATGAATGAGGAAATGGTAAAAGAGTTAAATCTCGAACCTATAGCTCGTTTGGTAAGTTATGCCGCAGCTGGTGTACCACCTCGTATTATGGGTATAGGACCAATAGCCGCTATACCTAAAGCATTAAAACAAGGTGGGTTAGCGCAAAAAGATATAGAATTGATTGAACTAAATGAAGCATTTGCATCACAATCATTGGCAGTAATTCGAGAATTAGATTTAAACAATGATATCGTAAATGTAAACGGCGGAGCTATAGCACTTGGGCATCCTTTAGGATGTACTGGTGCAAAACTGTCAGTTCAATTATTTGATGAAATGCGTAAGCGAGACATGAAAGGTAAACATGGTATGGTTACCATGTGTGTTGGTACAGGTCAAGGTGCAGCAGGCATATTTGAATTTTTAAACTAAAAATAACAACAAAGTAATAATGGAAGTAATAGAAAAAGATATTTTACGTGGAGGGCAATTCCTTGTAAAAGAGACAAAATGTGAAGATGTTTTTACTCCAGAAGATTTTTCTGAAGAACAAACAATGATGAAAGAAGCTGTGATGGAGTTTAATGATCGTGAGATTATTCCGCACAAAGCTAGATTTGAAGCAAAAGATTATGCATTAACAGAAGAATGTATGCGTAAAGCTGGTGAACTTGGATTCTTAGGTGTTGCCGTTCCAGAAGCTTATGGAGGTATGGATATGGGCTTTGTATCTACTATGTTAGTGTGTGATTATATATCGAGTGGTACAGGTTCATTTAGTACAGCATTTGGCGCACATACTGGTATTGGTACAATGCCAATTACACTATATGGAACAGAAGAACAAAAGAAAAAGTATGTTCCTAAATTGGCTACTGGTGAATGGTTTGGTGCTTATTGTTTAACAGAGCCTGGTGCTGGATCTGACGCAAACTCTGGTAAAACTACCGCTATCCTATCTGAAGATGGAAAAAGCTATAAGATAAATGGTCAAAAAATGTGGATATCTAATGCAGGGTTTTGTAGTTTAATGATTGTTTTTGCTCGTATTGAAGATGACAAAAATATTACAGGATTTATTGTTGAAAACGATCCAGGTAATGGAATTACAATGGGTGAAGAAGAGCATAAACTAGGTATTCGTGCTTCTTCTACACGACAAGTATTTTTTAATGACACTGTAGTTCCTGTTGAAAATATGTTATCTGAAAGAGGTAACGGATTTAAAATAGCAATGAATGCATTAAATGTAGGTCGTATCAAATTGGCAGCAGCTTGTTTAGATTCTCAGAGACGTATTACTTCTTTAGGGGTTCAATATGCTAATGAGCGTAAACAATTTAAAACTCCAATTGCTGATTTTGGGGCTATAAAAACTAAGCTTGCAGAAATGGCTACAAGCGCTTATGCAGGTGAGTCTGCTTGTTATAGAGCCGCTAAAAATATTGAAGACAGAATCGCTATTAGGCAAGCATCTGGTAATACGCATCAAGAAGCTGAGTTAAAAGGTGTAGAAGAATATGCCATAGAATGTTCCATTCTAAAAGTTGCTGTTTCAGAAGATGTACAAAATTGTGCTGATGAGGGTATTCAAATTTTTGGAGGCATGGGATTCTCTGAAGAAACACCAATGGAAGCTGCATGGAGAGATGCTCGTATTGCTCGTATTTATGAGGGCACCAATGAAATTAATAGGATGTTATGTGTTGGAATGTTGGTCAAAAAAGCAATGAAAGGACATGTTGATTTATTAGGTCCAGCTCAAGCTGTACAAGAAGAATTAATGGGTATTCCTTCTTTTGACACACCTGATTATTCTGAATTGTTTTCAGAAGAAAAAGAAATGATTAAGAAATTAAAAAAGACATTCTTAATGGTAGCTGGAGGTGCAGTTCAAAAATATGGCCCACAATTAGAAGATCATCAACAATTATTAATTGCAGCAGCGGATATTTTAATTGAAATTTATATGGCTGAGTCTGCAATTTTAAGAACTGAAAAAAATGCGAAACGTTTTGGTGAAGAAGCGCAATCAGTTCAAATTGCAATGTCAAAACTATATTTATATCACGCAGTAGACATTATAGAAGAAAAAGGAAAAGAAAGTATTATTTCTTTTGCCGAAGGTGATGAACAACGCATGATGTTAATGGGCTTAAAACGTTTTACTAAATATACAAACTACCCAGATATTGTAGATTTACGCTTAGAGATAGCTGAAAAAGTGAAAGCAGAAAATAAATATTGTTTTTAATTTTTAATCGAAAACAAAGTTTAGTGGAAATTAAAAAGCCGATTCAAAATTGAATCGGCTTTTTTTTGACTAAATAAAATTGCGTCTATTTTACTGCGTTATAAGCATTTACACGTCCTGCTCCATAAACATCATCATTACCAGGTTTGCCTAAATCGTCTGCAGATTTTTTAAGTGCAGCTTCAACTTGTGCTGGTTTCATAGAACCTCCATTCTTTCCAATAATAATTGCTGCAACACCAGTTGCATGTGGTGCAGCCATACTTGTACCAACTGACCAATACCACCCGTTATTACCTGTACTAAATACATAGTCAAATAGATACGCAAAACGTGTCAATCCTCCTACTGTATATGTATTAAAACCTCCTGGTTCAAAAGCATATATAAAATCTCCACCTGGAGCCGCAAAATCAATTGTTGATTGGCCGTAATTTGAATATGACGCCAATTCATCAAGACTAGTTGATGGATCAGCAGCCCATCCTCTTGGAGCTGTAGCAGAAATGGATATCGCATGTGCAGCATCAGAAGGCATATGTACTAAATCTGCACTATGATCATAATCGGTTCCCGCATTACCTGCAGAGGTAATAACAGTAGTTCCATTTTGATAAGCAAAAGTTATAGCTCTGTTATATACATTAATATATTCTGCAATGTTTTTTGCATCTGTAAATCCTAATAAATTTCCACCACTATCATATACTCCTCCTCTTCTAGAAACCGTAGCACCAATACTCATATTAATTACATCAACATCGTTCATAGCAGCATAAATAATTCCATTAATTATATTTGAAAGCGAACCTGAACCAGCATCTCTAAGTACTTTTATTAAGACTAGATCCACTTCAGGTGCTACACCAATAGTACCATACCCATTATCAGCCGCAGCTACAGTTCCTGCAGTATGAGTTCCATGACTAAATGTATCAGGAAGAGCGTATTGCAAACCTTCTCCTGTAAAATCTCTACTTAAAGCAAAATTAATGTTTGGAGCCAAATCTTGATGATCTAGATCAAATCCTGTATCAAGAACAGCCACTCTAACTCCTGCTCCTCTATAACCAGCATTCCAAGCTTCAACAGCATCAACCGCATCATGCCCCCATTGTAAATCAAAAAAGAAATCATCATCACCACTTACAGGTGGGTTAGCAAAATCAGCCTCTATAGCCTCTCTTCTTTCGTTTGGGTCTAACCACTCTGTAACCAAATCAGGCACAACAGACTTTATACCTTTTATATTAGATGCGTTTTCAATAAAGTTAGGGTCATTAGATTCAACAACCGCAACACCAATTGAAGAGATTTTTTCTTTTAATTTTCCATTAGCTTTGGTAATAGCATCATTCAAGTTATTAGAAAGTGAATTAGAATTTGAAATAACTAAAAACCTATTGGTTGAGTTAGTACTTTTAGTAATACTTAGATCATCTTTTGCCGAGGTATCAATTATACTTTCTTCTTTTTCACATGCAAAAAATAATACTACTGACATCAGTAGTACAATAAATTTCGTTTTTTTCATAGATATATTATTTAAATTAATTAAAAAGTGGCGTGAATTTACCATTTTTTTTGTAAAAAGAAGATTTTATAGTTAAAAAAATAAACATTTAACAACTATAGTGTTAACATTTTTTAACATTTAACATTCTTAACTGAGTAGTTAAATTTTTTACCTTAGCAAAATTCTAAAAAAGTATATCAGTTTGTTATACTTGATTAATTTAATTCACTACTATGAAATTTAACTATTCTAAGACTGCGAAATTGTTTTCGTTGGCAATTTTACTTACAGCGTTTTTAATTCCTCAAAATACTGAGGCACAACGAAAAAAAAGAAAAAAGAAAGGCAAGACCGAAATGCCTGCTAACCCAACTCCTAAAAAATCGAAGGAGAAAAAAATAAAAGATTTAATAAAATCAAGTAAAGAAATTGACGGGTTATTTAAGATCTATCAAGATACTGTTTCTGGCACTACGCAAATGCTAATTAGAGAAGATCAACTGGGTAAAGAGTTTATTCACTTTAACCAAGTTGCAGATGGCGTTTTAGATGCTGGAAGGTTTAGAGGTGCTTTTGGACGTGCAAAAGTTTTTAAAGTAAAAAAACATTTCAATAAAATAGAATTTATAACACAAAATACATCTTTCTACTTCGACCCAAATAATGCCATCTCTAAATCAAAAGATGCTAATATGAGTGAAGGTAATATGGCTAGTCTAAAAATTGAAGCATATGATAAAGCTAAAGGACTTTATTTAGTAAAATCAGACGGGTTATTTTTAAAGGAAACGCTTTCTCAAGTTAAACCTCCTAGACGACCAGGTCAAAGACCTACAGCATTTACTTTAGGTAATTTAGATAAGAATAAAACTAAAATAAATTCTGTAAATAATTATCCTGATAATACAAATATTGCGGTAGAATATGTGTATTCAAAACCATCTGTCTTAAATGGTGGGTCAGCAGCAGTTACAGACGGAAGAAATGTAAGCATTAAAGTTTATCATAGCTTAATTGCAATGCCTGAAAATGATTATGAACCAAGATTTGATGACCCAAGAGTAGGTTACTTTTTTACAGGAGTAACAGATCAAACATCTACTGGTTCAACTCCTTATCGTGATTTAATTCACCGTTGGAATCTAAAAAAGAAAGATCCAAATGTCGCTGTGTCAGAACCAGTTGAACCAATTACTTGGTGGATGGAAAATTCAACCCCTGTTGAATGGAGAGAAACTATTAAACAAGGTGTTGAAGAATGGAATAAAGCCTTTGAAAAGGCAGGTTTTAAAAATGCTGTAGTTTGTAAAATGCAACCCGATGATGCAGACTGGGATGCAGGTGATATTCGTTACAATGTTTTACGTTGGACTTCTTCACCAAATCCACCATTTGGAGGATATGGTCCAAGTTTTGTAAACCCTAGAACTGGTCAAATTATAGGAGCTGATATTATGCTTGAATATGTGCACTTTACTAATAGAGTGATGTATGATAAACTATTTGATTTAGCTGCAATACAAAAAGAATTTAACCCTTCTGAGTTTTTACAAGAAAATCAATTTACTTGCTCAATGGGACATTTAATGCATGAAAATACGATGTTTGGTCAAGCAGTTTTAGCAGCTGACGGTGCAACTGATTTACAAATGGAGCGTATGAAAAAAGAAGCAATGCTTGCTTTAATTATGCATGAAGTTGGTCATACTTTAGGATTAAATCATAATATGAAGGCTAGTCAAATGTTCTCTCCAGAAGAATTAGCTAATGCTGATTTGATCAAAGGAAAATGTTTAACAGGTTCTGTAATGGATTATGCTGGTATTAACTTAACAAAAGATAAAACAAAGCAAGGACAGTTTTATGACACATCTGTTGGTCCTTATGATATTTGGGCTATTCAATATGGTTATACTCCATTTAAATCAAAAGCTGAAATGAATACCTTATTAGCTCAATCAACAAAACCTGAGTTAACTTTTGGTAACGATGCTGATGATATGCGTGCTCCTGGTAAGGCTATTGATCCAAGAGTAATGGTAGGTGATTTATCTAGTGACCAAATTGGCTATTCTATTGATCGTATTGAATTAGTAAACGATATGATGAATGATGTGAAATCTAAATTTACAAAAGATGGGAAATCATTTCAAGAACTACGTAGAGCATATTACATTTTAAGTGGTCAAAGAGCTTGGGCTGGTAATGTAATTTCAAGGTTTATTGGTGGTGTTTATGTCGACAGAGCTATGGCTGGTCAAGGCGGTGGAACTAAACCATACACTCCTGTAAGTTTAGAAGATCAAAAAAGAGCGATGAACGCTTTAAGTAAGTATATATTTGCGCCAAATGCTTTTAAAGCACCAAATGATCTTTACAATTATCTCGCTATGCAGCGTAGAGGATTTAATTTCTTCAGATCACCAGAAGATCCAAAAATTCATAATCAAGTATTGACTTACCAAAAAAATGTACTGAATCATATTTTACACCCTAATACATTACAAAGAATTTCAGATTCTGAATTATATGGTAATCAATATAGTTTGTCGAGCTTTATGACCGATCTTAATAGAGCTCTTTTTAATGCAGATAGATATTCTAGCGTAAATTCATTTAGACAAAATTTACAAGTTGAATATACAAATAGGTTAATTAGTATGTTGACAGGTAAGCAAAAAGGAAGGTTTACTAATGCAGCAAAATCAATGGCCTTATATAACCTAAAGAATATTAGAACTATGGCTACACCAACTGGTAACGTAGCAACAAGAGCCCATAGACAGCACCTACGTACATTAATTGATAATGCATTGAAGGAAATTAAATAATTTTAGTTTTATTTTCTGTTAAGAAGAGTCATAACACTTTAGTTGTGACTCTTTTTTTATAATTGATTATCTTAGTAAGCTAACTCAACTACCTATAACAATGAACAATTTCAAACACATTTTATTTATCGGAATATTGAGCATTTTTAGTTTAAATGCTCAAGAAAAAAAGGATAAAAAATGGGATGTCTCAAATCCTGAAGGAGAATTTAACTTCAAAGAAGTGCAACTATCAACAGATGAAGGCACTTGGATGAATCTCGATGTTAGTCCTAATGGAAAAGAGATAGTATTCGATCTTCTCGGTGATATCTATAAAATGCCTATTACTGGAGGAAAAGCTAAACTATTGCGAGAAGGACTTTCTTTTGAAGTGCAACCAAGATTTAGCCCAGATGGTTCTAAAATTCTATTTACAAGTGATGCAGGCGGTGGTGATAATATTTGGACTATGAATTCCGATGGATCAGATGCAAAACAAATAACTAAAGAAAAATTTAGATTACTAAACAATGGCACATGGTCAGCCGATGGTAATTATATCATTGCACGTAAACATTTTACCTCACAACGTTCATTAGGTGCTGGTGAAATGTGGATGTATCATATTACTGGTGGATCTGGAACACAAATTACGAAACGTAAAAATGATCAGCAAGATGTTAATGAACCCAATGCATCATTAGATGGTAAGTATTTGTATTATAGTGAAGATGTATATCCAGGTGGTTTTTTTCAATACAACAAAGACCCTAACAAGCAGATATATGTCATCAAACGCTACAATTTCGAAACTGGCGAAACCGAAACGATTACTGGAGGTCCAGGTGGAGCTGCCAGACCTCAAATATCTAGAGATGGTAAAAAACTAGCCTTTATAAAGCGAGTACGCACTAAAACGGTATTGTTTATTCATGATTTAGAAACTGGTGAAGAATGGCCTGTTTATGATAATTTAAATAAAGATCAGCAGGAAGCATGGGCTATTTTTGGTGTGTATCCTGGTTTTAGTTGGATGCCTAATAATGAAGAACTTGTATTTTGGGCAGGTGGTAAAATCCATAAAATAAATATAAATTCTGTTAAAGTTGAGAATATCCCTTTTGAAGCTGATACAAAAATTAAAATTGCTGAAACTGTAGCATTTGACAATCCTGTTTTCACTGAAGGTTTTACAGCTAAGGTTATTCGTGGAGCAGTAACTTCCCCAGATGTAAAATCAATCGTTTTTAACGCATTAGGTTATTTGTGGGCTAAGAAACTCCCTAATGGAACACCAAAACGTTTAACAAAAGGAACTGATTTTGAATCAGAACCTAGCTTTTCTCCAGACGGTAAAAACATTGTTTATGTATCATGGAATGATGAAAATTTAGGAGCTATTTATAAAATTCCTGCAAAAGGAGGAAGTCCAGTAAAGTTAACCTCTTCGAAGGGTATTTACAGAAATCCTGCTTTCAATAATAGCGGCTCTAAAATTGCTTATGTCAAACAAAATGGCAATGGCGATCAAGGTAGAACCTTTGCAAAAAATACAGGTATTTATCTAATGGATACCGATGGCTCTAACGACAAACGTCTTACAAAAAATGGTGATTATCCTACTTTTAGTAAAAATGATAAACGTGTTTTATATCAAACAGGTGGCTACTTATTTGGCAGCCTAACCAAAGAATTAAAGAGTGTTAATCTTAACGGAGAGGATGAAAGAACACATGTAAAATCTAAGTATGCTAATCGTTTAGTACCAAGCCCCAATAATCAATGGATCGCTTTTAGCCATTTACACAAAGCTTATATAGCTCCATTACTGTTGACAGGAAAAACAGTTGACCTAGATAGTAAAACCAAAACAGTTCCTGTATCGCAAATTTCTAAAGATGCAGGTATCAATTTGCATTGGTCTAAAGACAGTAAAAAAGTGTATTGGACGCTTGGTGAAGAATACTTTTCGAACAAAGTATCTGAGCGTTTTACATTTTTAAACAATTCACCTGATAGTATTCCGCCGGTTACCGAAAAAGGTATTAAAATTGGCTTGACTTCTAAAAGTGATAAACCAGAGGGTCGCATTGCTTTCACCAATGCCAGAATTATAACTATGGAAGGAGATCAAGTTATTGAAAATGGCACCATTGTTATCAATGAAAATAAAATTGTATCGCTTGGTAAAACTGGTGATGTTTCTGTTCCTTCTAATACTAAAGTATATGATGTAGTAGGCAAAACAATCATGCCAGGTATTGTAGATGCGCATGCACATGTTGGTGGTTTTAGATATGGTTTAACAACACAAAAGCATTGGCAATTTTATGCAAACTTAGCCTATGGTGTTACTACCGCGCATGACCCTTCAGCTAATTCTGAATCTATCTTTGCAATGTCTGAATTGATAAAAAACGGAACTATGGTTGGCCCACGGCTCTACTCTACAGGTGTAATACTATATGGTGCCGATGGTGATTTTAAAGCTGAAGTGAATAGTTTAGAAGATGCACGCTCTGCAATTAGGCGTACTAAAGCTTTTGGTGCTTTATCAGTAAAAAGTTATAATCAGCCAAGACGTGAACAACGTCAACAAATATTACAAGCCGCAAGAGAGGAAGGAATATTTGTTGTTCCTGAAGGCGGCTCAACATTCTACCATAACATGAATATGATTATGGACGGACATACAGGTATAGAACATAATATTCCTGTTGCGCCAGTGTATAAAGATGTGGTTACACTTTGGAGTAATAGTAACACAGGATATACCCCAACTTTAGTTGTGAATTATGCAGGAATGAGTGGCGAATATTATTGGTATCAAAAAGATAATATTTGGGAGAATGAAAAGCTATTAAAATATACGCCTAGACGAATTATTGATGCTCGCTCTCGTCATAGAACCATGATACCTATGGAAGAATATGAAAACGGACATATCTTAACCTCTAAGACTTGTAAATCACTGACTGATGCCGGAGTAAAAGTCAATTTAGGAGCTCATGGTCAAATGCAAGGTTTAGGTGCTCATTGGGAGTTATGGATGTTACAACAAGGTGGCATGACTAATCTAGAAGCATTACGAGCAGCTACATTAAATGGTGCTGAATATATCGGTATGGGTAACGAAATAGGTTCCTTAAAAGTCGGTAAGCTAGCCGATTTAATAGTACTCCACAAAAACCCTTTAGATGATATACTAAATACCGACAGTGTTAAATACACCATGGTAAATGGTAGATTGTATGATACTGAAACTATGAATGAGATCGGTAATACTGAAAAAACGAGAACTAAATTCTATTGGGAAAATAATAAGTACAATCAGTCTTTTCAATGGCATGAAGAAGCACAAAGTTTTACATTGCCAGGCTGTGGTTGTGGCCTTGGACATAAATAAGTTAAATTATTATCTAATGATGTAACTAATTAGCTTAAAATTAGACTAATAGTTAACAACACAAATAACGAAACTATGACTAAAACAACCTCCATTAACAATTTATTTTTAGTGTTTGGAGTTCCAATATTATTAATACTTACCATAGTATTTTTTTCACAGACTTCCTTCTTTAATTCCAATACAAAAATGATGTCATTGGCAATGACATTAGATTTATTATTAAGTGTTCCTTTAATTTATTACTTCTTAATTAGAAAAAAGAATATTCCTAAAACAACAGTAATTCCTGTGTTTATTCTAGGGATTATTGTTGCTTCTTTCATCATTCCAAAAGAAAATCAATATTTGCTACAAATAGCTAAAACCTGGGTATTGCCTATAGTTGAAATAAGTCTTCTTTCTTATTTAGGACTCAAAATTTATAAAACAGTTCAACTATTTAAACTAGAAAAGAAGAATTCTACAGATTTTTTCACAATTGCAAAAAAGGTTTCTAATGAAATCGCTACTGGTAAAATAGCCACACTCCTAGCAACAGAAATAGCAGTAATTTATTACAGTTTATTTAACTGGAAAAAACGAAACTTATGTTATAATGAGTTCTCTTATCATAAAAATACAGGCAGCATTACTCTTTTAATTGGTATTATTTTTATTATAGGTATTGAAACAGTGGTATTGCATATATTAATTGCAAAATGGAATATTACATTAGCATGGATAGTTTCAGGATTAAGTATATACACAGCAATACAGATATTAGCCATCATAAGATCAATCCCCAAAAGACCTATACTAATTGAAGAAAGTAAGATTTACCTTAGATATGGTATGCTTAATGAAACTACAATAGCAATTGATAATATTGAATCGATAGAATTATCAACTAAAGAAATTGATAAAAATAAAAATATACGCAAATTGTCTCCTTTAGGTGATATGGAAGGTCATAATATTATTCTTCATCTAAAGAATGAAAACACTCTTAATGGGTTTTATGGTATTAATAAAAAATACAATTCCATTGCTTTTTATATTGATAATAAAGAAGCCTTTGTAAATAAATTAGATTCACTTGTAAACTTATAATATGGATAAAGCATTACAAACAATGATAGACAATATGCCTGAAAAAACAGGTAAGTCATTAGAAGAATGGATCAAAATTTTAAAAGTAAAAAACTTTGTAAAGCATGGTGAAGCCGTAAAATTTTTGAAAACCGAACACGGTGTTACACATGGTTTTGCTAATACTATTGTAACATTATCTAAACAGAATAACGATTCACCAGAAGATCTCGTTATTAATCAATATAAAGGTAAAGAAAATCTATTTCCAATTTATGAAAAGCTAATTTCAGAAATTTCAAAATTCGGTAATGATATTACAAATACACCAAAAAAGGCAAGTGTAAGTCTGATTAGAAAACATCAATTTGCATTAATTAAGCCAGCCACCAAAACTCGTATTGATCTCGGTTTAAAACTTAAAGAAAAACCTACCGAAGTTAGACTTGGTGATTCTGGTCCATTTGGAACTATGTGTACACATAGAGTACAACTAACTTCTGTTGATGAAGTTGATACTGAAGTTTTAAATTGGATTAAAGAAGCGTATGATAAATCAATATAAATCTACTCTCTCAATTTACCATTAAATACACTCACCTTAGAATTGAACGGGTTTCCAGAAGCTCTACGCATTAAAACCACCTGACCTGTGTGCCAAAGTGCATCAGCTATAGGTCCGTTAATATTATTCCAGAATGGAAATTCTCTTGAACCTCGATCACTCTTAAAAATTATCTTAAAATTAGTTAAATCCTTTTCATTTCTCAAGGCGTCTGCAGCAGTTTTAAAATTAAGCAATGTCTTTTTACGCTTCTCATCAAAACTTAATTCTTCTTCTCTCGGTAGCGTTCTATCATTTACAGCTTTAATTGCTCCATTTACAACTACTTTAGATAATCCATAAATATGGTCTATAGTTTCTTTACAAGCTCTTCCACTTTCGCTTGGCTTATAGTCTAAATCTTCTTGTCGCAAACCTTCTGTAGCCCAATAATATCTAAATCCTAATCCGTCAATCATTCTTGCAGCTACAGCTCCAGATGTGTACGATTCAGGATATTCAGGTATTTGATAATAAGGTAATTCCTCTATAGTAGGTTTTTGCGCATAGCTATTTGAAATAAAAAGTATAAATATTAACAAAAAAGAAGTAAGAAATTTCATGTTTCAGTTGTTTAATAATTAGTAGTTAAAGATACAATCAAAATCTTAACTTTACTGTTAATAAATTTTCTCAATGAAAGAAGAAAAGCCAGAACTCTATTTTACAAGAGATATAGATTGGTACGATTGGTTATTAAAAAGCCACGCCCAATCTAATGGTGTTTATATTATTCTGTATAAGTTAGAAACCAAAATACCAACCATGCGGTGGGAAGAAGCTGTTAAAGTAGCTTTATGTTTTGGTTGGATAGATTCTACTGTAAAAAGTTTAGGTAATGGTAGACGCAGACAATACTTTTGTCCTCGAAATCCTAAAAGCGTTTGGAGCGCCCTTAATAAAAGGTATATTGAAGAGTTACAAAAAGCTAACCTTATCCACGAAAGTGGATTTTTAAAAATAGAAGCTGCAAAAAAAGATGGTTCTTGGTTTGCTTTAGATGATGTAGAAAATGGAGTTATTCCAGATGATTTGCTACAAGCTTTTAATAAAAACTCTAAAGCATTCGAAAATTATAAGAATTTTTCTAAAAGCTATAGAAAAAGCTATTTGTATTGGTTAAATCAAGCTAAACGAGAAGAAACGAGACAAAAAAGAATAAAAGAAATAATTGATTTATGTAAAAAAAATATAAAATCTAAATAACTATAAAACTGATAAATAGATTATTAATATTAATATAAACGCTTATAAATTATTGCTATATTTGTGTGATTTCCTAAGCCCTACAGGCAGTCAAATTAAATATTATGAAAAAACAACTCATTAGAATATTCGCCATATTCTTGTGTGTCGCTTCAGCGTATGCGCAAGACAGAATGCTTAAAGCAGATTCTGCAGTTATTACAAAAAATACGGTAACAGTTAAAGGTAAATTAGTACCGTATACTGCAAAAGCAGGAACACAACCTGTCTGGGATAAAGACGGTAAAGTAATTGCTTCTCTTTTCTATACATATTATAAACGTTCAGATGTTAAAAATGATGCCAGTAGACCATTAATTATCTCCTTTAATGGAGGACCAGGTTCAGCTTCTGTTTGGATGCACGTTGCGTATACCGGTCCAAAAATTTTAAAGATCGATGACGAGGGATATCCTGTTCAACCTTATGGCGTTAAAGAAAATAATTATTCTGTATTAGATGTAGCAGATATTGTTTTTGTAAATCCTGTCAATACAGGATATTCAAGAATGTATAAAGATGAAAAAGGAAAATATCCAGACAAAAAACAATTCTTTGGTATTAATGCAGATATTAAATACTTAGCCGATTGGATCACCACTTTCGTTTCTCGTAATAATCGATGGCAATCACCTAAATATATAATTGGTGAAAGTTATGGAGGTACACGTGTTATGGGTTTAGCTGCTGAACTACAGAACAGACAGTGGATGTATTTAAACGGTGTTATTATGGTATCACCTGCCGATTATAAAGTATTTGAATCTGATGTCCCTGTTTCTACAGGAATTGATTTCCCTTATATGACAGCAGCAGCTTGGCATCATAAAATGTTACCACAAACATTACAGAGTAAAGATCTTTTAGAGATTTTACCAGAATCTGAAGAGTTTGCTATTAATGAATTAATACCAGCACTTGCTAAAGGTGGTTTTATAAATGATTCTGAGAAAAAAGCAATTGCTAAAAAAATGGCTTATTATTCTGGACTTTCTGAAAAATCAATTTTACAAAGTAATTTAGATGTAACTCCTCGATTTTTTTGGAAGGAGCTATTACGTGATAAAACAGGGCAAACGTTAGGTAGATTAGATTCTCGTTATTTAGGAATTGATAAAACAGAAACGGGTAAGGGCCCCGATTATAGTGCGGAGCTAACTTCGTGGTTACATTCATTTACACCCGCTATAAACTATTATATAAGAGAAGTTTTGAATTACAAAACTGATATAAAATATAACATGTTTGGACCTGTACGCCCTTGGGATAGAACTAATAATAATGTACGTGAAAATTTACGCCAGGCTATGGCTCAAAACCCATATCTAAATGTAATGACCCAGTCAGGTTATTATGATGGAGCCACAACCTATTCTGCTGCTAAATACAGCATGTGGCAAATTGACCCAAGTGGAAAA
The DNA here is from genome assembly GCF_057837205.1 of Maritimimonas rapanae. Lineage (NCBI taxonomy): Bacteria > Pseudomonadati > Bacteroidota > Flavobacteriia > Flavobacteriales > Flavobacteriaceae > Maritimimonas > Maritimimonas rapanae. The sequence continues at coordinate 1,620,281 of NZ_JBYQFI010000001.1, forward strand.
ATGAAAGATCGTTTTGAGTTTAAAGGCTACAGAAGTGGTCATATGATGTACCTACGTAAAGAAGATTTAGAAAAAGCAAACGAAGACCTAAGAGCATTCATAAAAAAAACATTACCTAAAAACGGAACGCCAGCGAAGTATTAACTATAATGAAAAAGATTCTATTTATATTTTCGATCTTTACTTCGAGCCTTTGTATTTCGCAACCGGCAACAGAAGTATACCTTTTCGATTTTATTGTTAACGATAGTTTAAAAACATTTAAACTAGAAAACCCCGTAAATATATCTGAAAATGAAGGTGTTTATGACAATCAACCGTCTTTTTTACTAGACGGCACTGGCGTTCTTTTTGCTTCTACTAGAAATGATCAAACAGATATTGTTTTATATAATTTAGAAAACAATACTAAAGCTTGGCTTACAAATACTTTAGGTAGTGAGTATTCTCCAATACAATCTCCTGTAACTAAATATTTTACTGCTATACGATTAGAAGAAGATGAAACTCAATTGTTATGGATCTATCGCTTTAACAGAAAAAAACCTCAGGTTTTAATAGAGAATTTAAGAGTAGGTTATCATGCTTGGCTTAATAAAAAGATGGTAGTTTCTTTTGTGTTAAATGATCCGCCAACTTTAGAAGTTTCTAACCTTAAGTATAAGATTAAATACCCGATTGAAAAAAATATTGGGAGATCTATTCATGTTATTCCTAATACCCAATTAATAAGTTATATAAGCCATGAACACAAAGATCATGAAATATACTCTATTGATCCTTTAAACAGTAAAAAAGAATATATAGCAGATGCAGTTGCTGGTTCACAAGATATGGCATGGACACCAGATGGAACCATGATCATGGGAAAAGATGAAAAACTGTATAAATTGAAACCTGGCGAAGACAAAGAATGGGTTGAAATTGCCTCATTGAAAGAATTTGAATTAGATGGAATTACTAGGTTAGCTATAAGCCCATTAGGTAATAAAATTGCGATAGTTATTAACGAAAAAATTACTGAAACTCCTAATGAAGAAAATTAAAATATTCTTTATCCTTTCATTATTTCTTATTCCTGCTTGTAGCCCTAAAATTTTTAAAGAACGTTGGGCCAAAAAACAGGCTCCAGAAACCTTTAAAGCTCGTTTTGAAACTACTAAGGGTAATTTTGATATTGAAGCTAATAGAGAATGGTCACCAAAAGCTGTTGATCGATTGTATCAATTAATCTCATCTGAATTTTATACAGACATAGCTCTTTATAGAATTGTACCAAATTTTGTAGCACAATTTGGCATTCATAATGATTCTACTCTTAACTCTACTTGGAGGAAATATAAGGTGTCTGATGAACCAGCCATAGAAAAGAATATAGAAGGAGCAATTTCTTTTGCGAGAGGTGGAAAAGAAACAAGAACAACACAATTGTTTATAAACTTGAAAAGTAATTCGCCAAGATTAGATACACTTGAATATAATGGTGTAAAAGGATTTCCTGTTATAGCTAAAGTAACTGAGGGTATGGATGTGGTTAAATCATTCTATAAAGATTATGCAGAAAAACCCGGCCGTAAACAAGATTCCATTCAAAAATATGGTAATGCATATTTAAAAAAGAATTTTCCAAAACTAGACTATATTAATAAAGCTTACATTTTAAAATAACTTTATAAGCTCTTGGCAACTTCAGCTGCTAACTTTGCATTATTATAAACTAGTTGAATATTAGCCTCTAAGCTCTTGCCTCCTGTTAATTCTTTAACTTTAGCTAATAGAAAAGGTGTAGCTTCTTTACCAATAATATTTCTTTGTTCGGCCTCTAAAATAGCTTCATCAATAGCTTGGCTCATAACATTATAATCCAATTCATGATCTTTAGAAATTGGATTTGCAATTACTACTCCCCCATCTAAATTCATATTCCATTTGGTATTCAGAAAATTAGCAATTTCTTGAGCTGAATTTATTTTATAATCTAGTTTAAATCCACTTTTTTGAGTATAAAATGCTGGCAATTCATCTGTTTTATAACCAATTACCGGTACGCCATTGGTTTCGAGATATTCTAGTGTTAATCCTAAATCTAAAATTGATTTAATACCAGCGCATACAACGGCAACATTGGTCTTTGCTAGTTCTTGCAAATCGGCAGAAATATCGAATGATTTTTCTGCGCCTCTGTGTACACCGCCTATGCCTCCAGTTGCAAATATTTTAATTCCTGCCATTTGTGCGCCTATCATGGTAGATGCTACCGTTGTAGCTCCATCAATTTTATTAGAAATCAAATAAGGTATATCCCTTCTACTTGCTTTTACAATTTTTTCGCCAGACTGAGCTAAGTGTTTAATTTCATCATTAGAAAGACCAACTTTATACTTTTCGTTAAGGATAGCTATGGTTGCTGGTATGGCTCCATTTTCCCTTACAATCCTTTCTACGTTTAATGCTGTTTCCATGTTTTGCGGAAAAGGCATCCCATGAGAAATAATTGTAGATTCTAATGCAACTACTGGTTTCTTTTCTTCTAAGGCTTTCTTAACTTCAGCTTTAATTTCTAGATAATCAGAAATCATTCTTGCATAACTTTTTTTACCATTTCTACACTAATATCAGGATTTACAGCATTCTTATGTTGAATAGTAACTAATGCACATGCAGCTCCAAACTTTACCATATCGTACATTTCCATATTGTTGAGATCACCATAAAGTAACCCCGCAGTAAAAGCATCACCAGCTCCATTAGTATTTACTGGAGTAATTATTTTATTCTTTGCAGTAAATATTTCTTTTTCATCACCATAAGCTACACCATCTTTGCCTAAGGTTATAAATACTTTCTTAACTCCTAAATTTAAAAAGTGCTCCACTATTCTTTCATGATCACTTTCGTAATGCACTTTAATACCACTCAATAGTTCAGCCTCTATAGAGTTACATTTTAACATATAAGCTTTATTTAAAATAGATTTAGCTTTCAATGCCTTTTGAGCTGAGACAGCTTCAATAATAAAACGAGTATCCGGCAATTTTTTAACCGCTAACTCAAGAATAGCTTTAGGTAAGTTAGTTTCTAATACGCAGTAGTCACTTTCCTTAATAACATCTATATTGTCTAATATGAATGAATCTGGTACTTCATTATAAATATCCATATCAGACAAACCTAATGCCAAGTCATTATAATGGTTCATTATAGCAACATACAATGAAGTTTTACTATTCTTTTTTGTTAAACTGTGTTTAATGGATATCCCTAAATCATTACAAGAATCAATTAAAGTTTTAGAAAACTCATCATCTGCAAAAACACTCATTAATTCTACATCAATACCTAATTTTTTCAAATTTTCTGCGATGTTTCTACCAACTCCTCCTAGTATATTTTCGAAATTTCCAATATTAGAATCTTTAAAAATCAGCTTTTCTTTTGAAATTCCAATCAGATCAATATTAGAAGCGCCAATTACTGTTATTTTTGGTGAAGTAGACATAATTTTAAAGTATTAATAAAACTCTTTTAAATTTAAGTAAATTTACAATACATAACAACATGCCAATGGTTAAATTTAAGTCAATTTTTAAAAAGGAAAAGCCAATAATTGGCATGATTCATTTAAAAGCTTTACCTGGCACACCAAAGTTTCAAGATAATATAAATCAAATCATTGACACTGCTTTAGATGAACTATCCATTTACAAAAAAGCTGAAATTGATGCTATTGCTATAGAAAATATGCATGATGTTCCATACATTAAAAATGATGTTGGTCACGAGGTTTCTTCTTTGATGAGTATTATTGCACATCAAATAAAAAAGGAAAGTAATTTACCCTGTGGTATTCAAGTTTTAGCTGGTGCTAACAAAGCTGCATTGGCTATTGCAAAAAGTGCAAATTTAGATTTTATAAGAGCAGAAGGTTTTGTTTATGGGCATATCGCAGACGAAGGTTATATTGATGCGAATGCTGGTGAATTATTACGTTATAGAAAGCTAATTAACGCAGAAGATATTGCAGTTTTTACAGATATAAAAAAGAAGCATAGTTCACATGCCATAACTGCAGATATTGAAATTACAGAAGCCGCTAAAGCAGCCGAATTTTTTCTTAGTGATGGACTTATAATTACTGGAAAAAGTACAGGAGAGAAAACCAATTTAAATGAGCTTAAAGATGTAAGTGAGGTAACTAAACTACCCGTTTTAGTTGGGTCTGGTATCGATCTAGACAATGTTGAAGCATATTTAAAAATAAGTGACGCTTTAATAGTTGGCTCTCATTTCAAAAAAGCTAGATATTGGGAAAACGATCTCGATTATGATAGAGTGATTTCATTTATGGATAAGGTAAATCTATTAAGATCGTAGCATTTTTTTTAATAACTTTATAAGCTATGATCGAATTTATCCTAAACAATACATCTGTTAAAACTGAAGCACACCCTGGTATTACTTTATTAGATTTTATTCGAGAAAACAAACAATTAAAAGGTACAAAAATTGGTTGTAGAGAAGGTGATTGTGGTGCATGTACAGTATTAGTTGGCACTTTAAATGAGGGCGATGTTACTTATCAAAGTATCACTTCTTGTATCTCTCCGTTAGGTAACGCTCAAGGTAAACACATAGTAACTGTAGAAGGTATTAATTTGGAAAACAAATTGAATACGGCACAAAAAGCAATGGCAGATAATTATGCAACTCAATGTGGCTTTTGCACTCCAGGTTTTGTAATGTCTTTAACAGGATTTGCATTAAATAATAAGGCTAATAATTATTTTGATGGTTTAGATGCTATAAGCGGAAACATCTGTCGTTGTACAGGATATAAATCTATTGAAAAGGCCGTTAAAAAAATAACAGATCAAATTGAAGAAAGAAATTCAGAAAATAAATTAATTTGGCTTGTAGATAATGGATTTTTACCCAACTATTTTGTAAATATTCCTAAAAAATTAAATCAATTAAATTCAAAAAACAACATAGATAAAGGCACAAGTTTTGTTGCGGGCGGTACAGATCTATATGTTAGATATGCCGACACACTTTCAGAAGAAGAAATCCATTTATTAGCTGCAGATAACGAAATTAGAGGTATATCTTTTTATAAACACACTTGTGTTATGGGTGCTTCAACTACTGTTACTGATATTATGTATAACAATGCCATGTCTGTATATGTGCCAGACATCAAATTATATTTAAAATTAGTTTCATCGGAGCAAATTAGAAATATGGCCACCTTGGCAGGGAATTTTGTAAATGCTTCGCCTATTGGCGATATGACTATTTTATTTCTAGCTTTAGATAGTAAGATCACCATTAAGAGTTCTTCAGGGAAACTTAGAACTGTAGCACTTAAAGATTTTTATAAAGGATATAAAGAGTTAGATCTTAAAAAAGATGAAATCATAACTAATATTTCATTTGACGTTCCTGATCCCATATGTAAATTCAATTTCGAAAAAGTAAGTAAAAGAACACATTTAGATATTGCTAGCGTTAACTCTGCGTTTTGTATTAAAACTAAAGATAAAGTAATAGAAGGTGTTCATATAGCCGTCGGTGGCGTCGCTCCTGTCCCAAAATATCTGCAGAACACAGTTAATTTTTTAATAGGAAAAAAATTAAGTATAGAAACAATAGTTGGAGCTAATGAAATAATGCAGAAAGAAATAACACCAATAAGTGATGTTAGAGGTTCAAGTGATTATAAGCGATTATTAGTTAAACAATTGTTATTTGCACATTTTACAAAACTATATCCAGAAATAGTTAAACTAAAAGAATTAGTACATGGATAATACGATTCAAAATATTGATTCTTTTGGTCATGTAAGAGGTGAATCTCTTTTTGTAGATGATATTAATGTGCAGCAAGGCACGTTTCATGGTTTAGTATTCGATTCACCTAAAGCCCATGGAAAAATTAAAAACGTAGATTATTCTAAGGCAAGAAATCTAGATGGAGTTGAGAGAATTTTTACCTATCTCGATATTCCTGGTGAAAATCAAATTGGAGGTATTATTCCAGACGAACCTCTATTTGCTATAGACGAAGTTCATTTTATGGGACAACCAATTGCTTTTATTGTAGCTAAAACTGAACTAATTGCGAAAAAAGCTAGAGCTTTAATCAAAATAGAAATTGATGAATTACCAGTTATTACTGAAGCTAAAGAAGCGGTTACAAAAGGAAAACTAATCAATAACCCTAGAACATTTAGTTTAGGCAATACCAAAAACACGTTTACCAATTGTGATTATGTTTTTGAAGGTGAGGTTTTTACAAACGGACAAGAACATCTATACTTAGAAACTCAAGGTGCTTATGCTATACCAATGGAGAATGGTACTATTAAAATAACCTCATCTACACAAGGGCCTACAGCAGTTCAAAAAACTACAGCTAAAGTTCTAGGTGTTGGCATGCATAAGATAGAAATAGATGTAATTCGGTTAGGTGGTGGTTTTGGAGGGAAAGAAGATCAAGCTACGCCTTGGGCAGTTATGGCTGGTTTAGCTACCTATCTTTTAAAGAAACCTGTAAAATTCATCTTAAATAGACACGACGATCTTAGAATGACCGGCAAACGTCATCCTTACGAAAGCGATTTTAAGATAGGGCTCAATAAAGATTTAAAAATCATGGCTTTTGAAGCAGATTTTTATCAAAATTCAGGAGCAGCGGCTGATCTATCTCCAGCTGTAGCTGAAAGAACATTATTTCATGCCACAAACAGTTATTTTATAAAGAATGTAAAGACTACGGTATATAGCTGTAAAACAAACTTACCACCCAACACTGCATTTAGAGGATTTGGAGGGCCGCAAGGTATGTTTGTTATCGAAGCTGCTATAGTCAAAGCTGCTCAAGATATTGGCATATCAGCAAAAGAGATTCAAGAAGCCAACTTATTGCAAGAAAATGATGAGCAATCGTATGGCCAAATAATGACGCAAGTAGAAGCGAAAAATGCCTGGGAATCTGCTTTAAGAAGTTTTGATTACAGTTCTCTTAAAAAACAAGTAATTACTTTTAATCAAAAAAATTACGACTACAAAAAAGGTATTGCTTTAATGCCTATTTGCTTTGGTATTTCTTTCACTAATACTCCTATGAATAATGCCAGAGCTTTAGTACATGTTTATCAAGACGGAAGTGTTGGCGTAAGTACTGGAGCAGTTGAAATGGGGCAAGGCGTTAATACCAAAATGCTACAAATAGCAGCAGATACGTTTGGAATTTATAATGAAAATGTAAAGTTAGAAAGCACTAATACTACAAGAGTTGCTAACACCTCACCTAGCGCAGCAAGCTCTACTGCAGATTTAAATGGTAAAGCGCTGCTAATAGCTTGTAACAACATATTAGGAAGATTAAAAACTATTGTAAGGGATGAATTAAAAGTTAATGTAGAAGAACTTACTTTTAAAGATGAATGGATTTACGTTAATAACAAAAAATCATCACTTTCGTGGAAAGATTTAGTTGCTAAAGCCATGCTTGCCCGTATATCGCTTTCAGAAAAAGCACATTATTCAACACCAGAAATTCATTTTGATAAAACCAAAGAAAAAGGACATCCATTTGCCTATCATGTGTATGGCACAGCTATTATTACTACCACCGTAGATTGTACCAGAGGTATTTACACTGTTGACTCTGTTAAAATAGTACACGATTTTGGCAAAACTATGAACGAAGGAATCGATATTGGTCAAGTAGAAGGAGCTTTAGCGCAAGGCATAGGTTGGATGACAATGGAAGAAATAGCCTATGATGAAAATGGAAAGTTATTATCGAATGCACTATCAACTTATAAAGTGCCAGATATCTTTTCAATTGCTGAAGATATCGAAATAATTCCTTTGGAAACTGAAGGGCACGAACATGCCATTTTAAAATCGAAAGCAGTAGGTGAACCTCCTTTAATGTACGGAATCGGAGCCTATTTTTCTTTACAAAATGCTATAAAAGCTTTCAACCCTAACTACAAAATGGAATTTAGTGCACCAATGACTCCAGAAAAGGTGTTAATGAGTTTATATCAAAAATAATTTATGAATGAGTTCTTGCTTTATAGTAAACGATGCTGGATTGATACGCAATTAATTGAAACAACCATACATATAGTTGATAGTAAAATTCATACTGTTTTAAATGGAAAACATCCTAAAGAAGATATTCCTTTTCATGATTTTGGTGAGCTAATAATAATGCCTGGTATTATTGATGCTCACGTGCATATTAATGAACCAGGACGAACTCATTGGGAAGGCTTTGATTCTGCCACTAAAGCAGCCGCATTAGGTGGAATTACTACCCTAATAGAAATGCCTTTAAATTCAGATCCCGTTACAACTAATGTAGAGGCATTTGAACTTAAGAAGAAAGCTACCAGAAAACAATTACACGTTAATTGTGGATTTTATGGAGGTGTAATTCCAAAGAATGAAAGAGATATAGAACCGCTTATAAAAGCTGGTGTTTTTGGCATAAAAGGTTTTTTAACCCATTCGGGTATTAGTGAGTTTCCAAATGTTTCTAAAACCGATCTCGAAAAAATTGCTCCTATTTTAGCTGTATATGATTTACCTCTATTACTGCATTGCGAATTGGGGGAGAATAAAAACATTCCGCAGGTAATAAATAATCCAAAAAGCTATAGAGCGTATTTAGCATCTAGACCCACGGAATGGGAATTAAATGCACTTAAACTAACGCTTGATTTACAAGAAAAGTATAACATAAAAACACATGTTGTTCACCTCTCTGCTGCAAATGGTTTAGAATCAATAAATAAGCATAAAAAAAGAACTAAAAAATTAACAGTTGAGACCTGTCCACACTATTTATTTTTTAATGCAGAAACTATTCCTGACGAAAATCCGATTTACAAATGTGCTCCTCCAATAAGGGAAAAAGAAAATAATGATCGTTTATGGAATGCATTATTAAATGATGAATTTGATTTTTTAGCATCTGATCACTCTCCTGCTCCGGTAGAAATGAAAGAATTAGATAGTGGTGATTTATTTAAAGCTTGGGGTGGTATTGCTGGTTTACAGTTCAGCTTATCTGCTTTATGGAAATCTGGAGAAAGCAGAGGATTAACTTTAGAAAAATTAATACCATTATTAACTTCTAAACCCGCAATATTTTTGGGATTAGATCATAAAAAAGGATATTTAAAACCTGGTTATGAAGCAGATATAACTATTTGGAATGAGAACCAAGAGTATACAGTTACTAAAGATATTATTACACATAAACATAAAATTACTCCATATTTAAATGAGACTTTAAAAGGTAAAATAATTCATACCTTTGTTAAGGGGAGGCACGTTGTTGAGAATAATAAATTAAAGGAATTAAGTGCAGGAGAATTATTATTAAAAATCTAAACCTTTAATTTTGGGACACAAGTTATTAACTTTTACCGATCTGGCTTCAGAAAAAATTGGTGGCAAAGTTGTCTTTGCTACTGATGATTTTTTTGCCGAAAAAGAAAACCTCATTAAACCTGGTCGCGGTATTTTTATCGAGGATAAATACACCGATCATGGTAAATGGATGGATGGATGGGAATCGCGTCGCAAACGTGATAAAGGACATGATTGGGCTGTAGTAAAATTAGGGTCAGAAGGAAAAATTAAAGGATTTGATATAGATACTAATCATTTTTTAGGAAATCATCCGCCTTTTGCATCAGTAGATGCCATGTATTTTGAAGGAGAAGTTGAAGATTGGCAACTAGCAAATTATTTAGATTGGGATGAAATTTTACCAAAATCTCCTTTAGAACCTGGTAGTCAGCATCTTTTTGAGGTTGAATCTGATAAGGTTTATACACATGTGAGATTGCATATTTATCCAGATGGAGGTGTTGCTAGATTTAGAGTTTATGGAGAAGTCTATAAAGATTGGAATAAAGTTAGTGATGAAAATGAAATAGACTTGGCTTTGGTAAATAATTGCGGCAAGGTTTTAACTTGTAATGATATGTTCTTTAGTTCTATGCATAATCTCATCAATCCTAGTAAAGGGAAAGACATGGGAGATGGTTGGGAGACTAAGCGTAATAGAACACCAGATAATGAAGATTGGGTAATTATAAAATTAGGACACAAAGGATTTATCGAAAAACTAATTGTAGATACTTATCATTTTAAAGGAAACTATCCTCATAAGTGTGCTATTGATTGTTGTTATTCAGAAAATGATGAAGATGTGTTGAATAATAAAGTAGAGTGGCTGAGTATTCTTCCAAAAAAAGGATTATCTCCACACAGAGAGAATATTTTTAAGAGTGATGATCTCATTGAACGCGACGAAGTTGTTACCCATGTTAAATTAAAAATTTATCCAGATGGTGGCGTAAGTAGATTACGTGTGTTAGGTACAATTAAAAAATAGAATGACAGGGATAATAGCTTTACTTTTCGGATTACTGATTTTAATTATTACGGTTAAAGCTACCTATACCCTTCATCATCAAATGAAAATTGCCAAGCAACAAGATGATGAGTCTTTAGTTCATAAAGTTGCTATTAAACAAAACATAGTGTATACACTACTGGTAACGGCAAGCATTCTTTGTGTTTTTATACTCTATTATTTTTTCATCAAAAAAACCATTTACGAAAGTCATTTTTTTGAATGGCTAAATCTTATCATTAGATGGATTCATATAACTTTCGGAATTGCTTGGATTGGTGCTTCTTTCTATTTTGTGTTTTTAGAAAATGCATTAAATAGAACGAAAGATGTAAGAGATGAATTAGCGGGTAATTTATGGGCAATTCACGGTGGTGGATTCTATTATTTAGAAAAGTATAAACTAGCACCTAAAAAAATTCCTAAAGAATTACATTGGTTTAAATACGAAGCTTATTTTACTTGGTTAACAGGCTTCTGTTTACTATTCGTGGTTTATTATTTTAATGCCAAATCCTTTTTGATAGATCCAGAAGTAATGAATTTAAAACCCATTACTGCTATCTCAATTGGTATTATTTCTTTAGTTTTCGGATGGGTTATATATGATTATTTATGTAAGAATTTTAAACAAAATCACCTTTTCACCTTCATAGGAATACTTATATGTGGGTGCTTTGCTTGGTTTTACACACAAGTATTTAATGCAAGAGCAGCGTATATTCATTTCGGTGCCTTGTTAGGTACCATTATGGCTGCCAATGTATTTTTTGTAATTATCCCTGCTCAAAAAGCAATGGTAAATGCTGCTAAAAAAGGAAAATTACCAGATGCTGCTTTAGCAAAAGCAGCCGGTATGAGGTCATTACACAATAACTATTTAACACTACCTGTACTTTTTGTAATGATAAGCAACCATTTTCCAAGTACTTTTGGTCATACTTATCAATGGATTGTTCTTTTAGCAATTTCGGTTGGTAGTGCAGGTATTAAACATTACTTAAATTTACGTGAAAAAGAGCAGCTTTCTGTATGGGTAATGCCAATAGCTATAATTATGCTACTGGCAGTAGCTTTTGTAACTGCTCCTTCAAATAAAATTGAAGGTTGCGAAGAAGATATTACTTTTAACCAAGTAAATACCATTATACAAAATAGATGTGTGAGTTGCCATTCAGCAACTCCAACAGATCAAGTATGGAAAACAGCTCCAAATGGTGTGAAATATGATACAAAAGAGCAAATTGTAAATCTAAGAGATAAGATCTTTCAGCGTGTTGTTGTTAGTAAAAATATGCCTTTAGGCAATGAAACTGGTATGACTCAAAAAGAACGTGATCTTATAGAATGTTGGATACATCAACAAGCTTTAAAATAACAAGCTATGACTTTAAACGAATTCAATCAATTATCAAAAGAAGATGCAACCGTAGCATTGCAAAAATGTTGTGTTTCTAAAAATTGGGTAGCTAGTATGGTTGATACAATGCCATTCGCTTCAGCTAATGATTTAATCAACAAAGCTGCTGATATTTGGTATGGACAATGTAATGACGTTGATTGGAAAGAAGCATTTACTGGTCATCCTAAAATTGGTGATGTAAATACCTTAAGAGAAAAATTTGCTAATACAAAAGAATGGGCTGGTAACGAACAGGCAAAACTATCCGAAGCGACAGATGAAATTATTCAAGAATTAGCCATTGCTAATTCATTATATGAAGAGAAATATGGATATATTTTTATAGTGAGCGCCAGCGGAAAATCTGCTAATGAAATGTTAGCTATTCTAAAAACAAGACTGCATCACGACAGAAAAAATGAATTGTATGTAGCTATGAATGAGCAGCATAAAATAACAGTAATTCGTTTAGCTAAATTAATAAATGAGATTTCGACTGGTAATTTTAAAAGCCATATTACAACTCATGCTTTAGATACCTCAGTTGGAATTCCAGCCAACGGAATGAACATCACTTTAAAAGGAATTATAAATGATGAATGGAAGCCAATTAGTACTGGAATTACCAACCTAGACGGAAGAATTTCAGACGTATTGCCACCAGGCAAAATTCTTGATAAAGGTATCTATGTAATGCAATTCAATACCAAAAATTATTATGAAGAAAAGGGTCAAAAAGGATTTTATCCAGAAGTATCTATACAATTTGAAGTAAAAGATAATAGTCATTATCATATTCCGCTATTGATTAATCCTTATGGATATTCGACGTATCGCGGAAGTTAATTTTTGAGATTTTAATATGAATTTAAGTATACAATCAGATAAAAAGAAACTAATATTTGATAGATTAAAAGAAGCTAACCAAGCTTTTAATAAAATATACAAGGGTGATCGAGAAGATCGTCAACCCATCCATACAGTTTATGGTGGTGCTAATTTATTTAAATCAAATACTCCAAAAGTACTTGGTGATATTGCTTTAAGATCTTTACTAGCCTATGCTCCAAATTTTATTGAATTTGGCAACGCTTTTCAACTACAAGGCCATGAACAATTTCCATCTAATGATTCTGAAAAAGAAAAGTTTATTCAAAATGTAGAGAAGTTAACTGATGAACAGCTAAAAAAGCATCCTGCAGGATTCTCATATAGAATTTACAATAAGGTTATCGCTAAATTAAAGAGTGAAGCTGTAGAAGATTTTAGAATCGATTTCGAAGACGGTTTTGGTAATAGACCTGATGCCGAAGAAGATCAAACGGCTATCGATGCTGCAAAAGCCGTAGCTAAAGGTATGTTAGAAAATTCTTTGTCTCCCTTTATAGGTATTCGAATAAAACCTTTTACAGAAGAACTAAAGGAACGAGGTCTAAGAACCTTAGATATTTTTCTAAGTACTCTATTAACAGAAACTAATGGTAAACTACCAGAAAATTTTGTAGTAATGTTACCCAAAGTAACAATACCAGAACAAATTGAGGCTTTAGTTTCTTTTTTCGAAATTATAGAAGATCAATTTAATTTAGAGAAGGGTAGTCTCGAAATGGAAATTATGGTAGAGACTACGCAATCTATTATAAATAAAGATGGTGTGAATCCATTACGAACTTTAATTACAGCAAGTAAAGGAAGATGTATTGCTACACATTTCGGAACGTATGATTATACGGCTTCTAACAATATCACAGCTAAATATCAAGAAATGGATCATGATGTTTGTGATTTTGCACATTATATAACAAAGGTTGCTTTAAATCACACAGGTGTTTGGCTTTCAGATGGTGCGACAAACACCATGCCCATTGGACCTCATCGTGGTGATTTAACACCTCAACAAGAACAGGAAAACAAAGAGGTAGTACATAAGGCATGGCTAAAAGGTTATAATCATATCCGTCATTCGTTATATAAAGGGTTGTATCAAGGTTGGGATTTAAATCCTGCACAACTGCCCATGCGTTATACAGCAGTGTACGCATTCTTTTTAGAAAGTTATGATGATGCAGTTATCCGTTTAAAAACATTTGTTGAAAAAGCCGCTCAAGCTACATTGATAGGTGATACTTTTGACGATGCCGCTACTGGGCAAGGATTATTAAATTATTTCTTAAAAGCTTTAAATAGTGGCGCAATTACTATCGATGAAGTATTGGCTACTGGATTAACTTTAGATGAAATAAGAACACGATCTTTTGCTAAAATTTTAAAAGACCGAAGAGCTAAAATTTAATATGAACTACTGGCAATTTATACATTCAAAACTTAAGGAAGGTAAAACTATCTACGCTATGACAGTTATTTATCATAGTGGTAGTTCACCTGGTCGTCAAGGTTTTAAAATGGCTGTGGCTAGCGATAATGAAATTTATGGTTCTATAGGTGGTGGTGTGATGGAATACAATCTTGTTGAATTATGTAAAGATTTATTAAAAAAGAAAGAACATAAGACATTTTTAAAACATCAAAACCATAAAGGGAGTAGAAATGGTGGCTCAGGTATGATCTGTTCTGGTGAACAAACCGTAGTTTTTCATGCTTTAGATACATCCTTTATTTCTGTTATTGAAAATATTTTAGAATGTTTGCAGAATAATCAAACTGGTACGTTGAGCCTAACTCAAGGTTCGTTTTATTTTTCACATAAAATTTCCGACAAAAAATATCAACACAAAGTTAAAAATGAAAATGATTGGTTTTTTGAAGAACAACTAGGGTTCAAAGAAACACTCTATATTGTTGGAGGCGGTCATGTTGGTTTAGCTACATCAAAACTGTTTAAACAATTAGGCTTTTGTGTTGTGATTTTTGACAATAGAGATCATCTAAATACTTTTGAGCAAAATTCGTATGCTCATAAAAAACATATTATAGATTATAATGCTGTCGCAGAATATATTCCTGAAGGTTCTAACAACTACGTGGCAATAATGACCAATAAGTATACCGATGACAAATTAGCCTTAACCAAATTGATAAGGAAAAAATTCAAGTTTATTGGTGTATTAGGTAGTAAAGCCAAACTAAAAACGATGTATGAAGTGATGCAGAATAAAGGATATACCGAAGATGAACTAGCAAAAGTACATGCGCCAATAGGTCTATCTATTACGAGCCAAACACCTGAGGAAATTGCTGTTAGTATAGCTGCTCAAATAATTGGGATAAAGAATAAAAAATAATGTTTGTGTTTAAAGAATACCCAAAACTGACTACCGAAAGATTGGTTTTAAGAGAAATTACTCTTGATGATAAAGAAGCCGTACTCTTCTTAAGATCAGATGAAACTGTAAATAAATACATTAATAGACCAGCGACTAAAGATCTTAAGGATGCTGAAGATTTTATTATAAAGATTAATAAAGGTTATAAAAACGGTAGCAATATTAATTGGGCCATTTGTTTAAAAGAAACTGACGAAATGATCGGTTCTATTTGCTTATGGAACTTTTCTAAAGATAGAAAAAGAGCTGAAACGGGCTATGATTTGGATTTTAAACATCATAATAAAGGTATTATGTCCGAAGCATTAAATGCTGTATTAGAATTTGGGTTTAATGAATTAAACTTACACTTAATCGAAGCTTTTACTGCATATAATAATGAAAGTTCTAAACATCTATTAATCAAAAATGGATTTATATTAAATTCTAGTAGGAAAGACAAAGACGATTCAGATAATATGATTTATGAAATAAGAAATCATAATATATGAAAGCTGCATCTAAATATAAGGTTAGAAACGCCAAACCAGAAGAATTTAAAACTATTGGTCAATTAATGGTAGAAGTATATTCTCAATTAGAAGGATTTCCATCACCAGAAGAACAGCCTAAGTATTATGAAATGCTTGCCAATATTGGTGAACAAACGGAAAAACCAAAAACCGAGTTGCTTGTTGCAGTAACTGAAAGCGGTAAAATTGGCGGTGGCGTAGTATATTTTGATGATATGCAATACTACGGTTCTGATGGTACGGCAACACAAGAGAAAAATGCTTCTGGTTTTAGATTATTAGCTGTAGACCCAAATACTAGAGGGCTAGGTATTGGTAAATTATTAAGCTTAGCATGTATAGAAAAAGCCAAACAATCTGGTAATAAACAATTAATTATACATTCTACAAAAGCTATGCAAGTTGCTTGGAAAATGTATGAAAAGTTAGGATTTCAACGATATAAAGATATTGACTTTATACAAGATAGATTACCTGTTTTTGGGTTTAGGTTTGCATTAATTTAACTTGATTCTTAACTTGTTTTCTGCTAACTTCGTTTATCGACCGATACAATTCATTAAAGCGGAACGATATCTAAACTTTATGTGCAAGAAAAAATAGAAAATGGGAAACAAAAGAAATACCGAATTTGGCAATTCTAATATCGTAAACTACTTATTAAAGTATTAGCTTACATAATGACTAAAGTCTAAACTGTATCTCATAAAGATGATGAGTCATTACACTGGATAAAATTATTGAAACAGACATCCTTCTAATCTAATGACTTCGTCTGTTTCAAGAACATCTTCTGAATAATTTTTTTCGGAAGGATGAAAAATAAATGTTTTACCTTCTCCTTCAGTACTTGAAAAATGAAGTAAACCATCAATTACTTCATATTTATAAGTTATAGAATATTCAATTTCTTCACTAGACCCATAATAATCATATCTAAACTGCAAAACATCGAACTCATCTCTTTTGATTTCTATATTCCATTTTATTCCGTCGTACGTATTTTCACCTAATTTCCATCCTTGACAATATGAAACAATATTATCAAGATTAAAGAAGGATATAAAATGATTTCCTGTTGAAAATTTTTCAAATCTTATATCTGAAAAGTCGCTATAATAATTTTCTGAATCTGCCCAGACTGTCCCATCATATTTATTTAGAAATCGACACATTTTTGCTCCCCACCCCGGACCACAGTATTGATATGCCGGTGGATCCAAACCTGGATATTGTACGCCGCTTGCATCTGTTACAATATCTTGCTCTCCAAACTCCGGATGCACTAGCGGTTCAAAGGTTTTCGAACAAGAAAATAACACCAAGAGAAAAAATAGCAATGGTATTTTTTTCATTTCTGATTTTTTCCAAATATACATAATTAGTCTCAATATTAGGAAGTTAACAATAATGGCATTCCAAATAGTATGGTTAAAACATACATCATCTTAAATAAATTATTTCGTCTGTGTCAAGAGAATCTTCTGTATATTTTTTTTTCAGAAGGACTGAAAATAAATGTTTGACCCTCACCTTCAGTACTTGAAAAATGAAGTAAACCATCAATTACTTCATATTTATAAGATATAGAGTATTCAATTTCTTCACTAGACCCATAATAATCATAATCAAACCACAAAACATCTTCCTCATCTCTTTTGAGTTCTATATTCCATTTTATTCCATCGTACGTATTTTCACCTACTTGCCATCCTTCACAATATGAAGTAATACTATCAAGATTAAAGAAGGATATAAAATATGCATCACCGTTAAAGATTACAAATTTTATATCTGAAAAGTCGCTATAATAATTTTCTGCATCTGCCCAGACTGTCCCATCATATTTACGTAAAAATCGACACTGCTTTCTTGCCCAACCCGGACCACAGCGTGGAGTCCCTTGTTGAACTGCATCAGGGTATTGTACTCCACTTGCATCTGTTACATAATCTTGCTCTCCAAACTCCGGATGCTTTATCTCTTCGTAGTTTTTCTAACAAGAAGACAACACAAAGAATAAAAATAATAAAGGTAATTTTTTCATTACTGATATTTTTTAAAATTACAATATTGGGTTCAAAATTAAAAATTACCAATAATGGTATTCCAAATATTATGATTAAAACATTAACAATCGCTGAAACTATACTTTTAGAAAACAATCTGGAATTACTATAAATACCTAAAAATACTCTTGAAGAATTAACAAAAGGTCAT
The DNA here is from genome assembly GCF_057837205.1 of Maritimimonas rapanae. Lineage (NCBI taxonomy): Bacteria > Pseudomonadati > Bacteroidota > Flavobacteriia > Flavobacteriales > Flavobacteriaceae > Maritimimonas > Maritimimonas rapanae. The sequence continues at coordinate 1,638,146 of NZ_JBYQFI010000001.1, forward strand.
CAAATTAAAATAGAATCCAGCACATAACAATGTGTGTAATTCATAGCTAGCACTCGCCTACTTACGAAAATCCTCGCGGATTTTCTATTTGGTTAGTATTTGCTAATTTAGTTGCTCAACCAAACGCAACAAACCATACACAAACCGATAATCGAAACTTAAAATTTATTATTTTTGATTCACAGTATAATTTCGCCATTTCTCAAAACATTCTCTCATATCTTGAGGAATTTCAGAATCAAATTGCATCCATTTTTTAGTGATTGGGTGCTCAAAACCTAAAGTTTTAGCATGTAGCGCTTGGCGTGGTAATATCTTAAAACAATTTTCTACAAATTGTTTGTATTTAGTAAAGGTGGTTCCTTTTAATATCTTTTCTCCTCCATAGCGCTCATCATTAAATAAAGTATGTCCAATATGTTTAAAATGTGCTCTAATTTGATGTGTTCGGCCAGTTTCTAGCTTACATTCTACTAAAGTTACATAACTAAATCGTTCAATTACTTTATAATGTGTTACAGCATGTTTACCATATTCTCCATTAGGAAAAACATCCATTTGCAAACGATTTTTAAAACTACGCCCAATATTACCGGTAATTGTTCCTTCGTCTTCGTCTATATTTCCCCAAACTAAAGCATAATACAATCGATCTGTAGTGCGGTCAAAAAATTGTTTTGCCAAATTTGCCATAGCATATTCTGTTTTGGCAACTACCAATAAACCACTGGTATCTTTATCAATTCTATGTATTAAGCCAGGGCGTTCGTTCGAATTTTTAGGTAAATTTTCTATATGATTAATGAGTCCGTTTACTAGTGTACCACTGTAGTTTCCATGACCCGGGTGCACGACCATGCCAGCAGGTTTGTTCACTACAATAACCTCATCATCTTCGTAAACAATGTCTATCGGAATGTCTTCGGCTACCAATAAATTTTCATGAGGCGGATGTGCTAAAACCACTCGAACTACGTCATTAGGTTTTACTTTATGATTAGCCTTTACAACTTTTTCATTTACCAGTACATTACCTGCTTTTACAGCTTGCTGAATCTTATTGCGTGTAGCATTCTCTATAAAATTCATTAAAAATTTATCCACGCGCAAAGGCTCCTGTCCTACACTAGCAGTAAATTTATAATGTTCATAAAGATCATCTTGTTCTATATCTATGGCTTGTTCACTCATTAAATTTCGTCTTCATCGACATCGCTATCATTCCCTAATTTTCCATCTCCTAAAACAAAATCAATTACAGAGTTTTTGGCCACCATATCGCCAACTTTGAGTTCTTTACCATCAAATTTTAGTTTACGAACCACATCTCTACCTATGTCTGGTATGTAGGTAGATTTGCCGATTCTAAATCCTATAGAAGTTAAATGTGTCACAACTTGACGTTTTGTTTTTCCTAAAACATCTGGTATGGCAACTTTTCTATAATTAGAGGCATTAAGTGTCAGATAAATTTTACGTCCTTCTTTAACGAAATCTCCTGCTTCAGGATTTTGTTCTAAAACGGATTTCGGAGGATATTCAGCGTTAAAACTAGCAGAATCAATTACTATAAAGGCTAAATCTGCTTCCTTTAATTTCTTATCTGCTTCTTCCAACGAAAGCTTTGCCAAATCTGGCACTGGTATTTTTTGATTGTGATTGGTTCTAAAACTTAAAAATCTATTTAATAAAAAGATAGCAATCACAACACTTAGTAATATGGTAATAATAGTTCTTAAAAATTGCTTACTTTTTAAATACTGTATTAGCTGCATTTTGGTTTTATTTAGCAATCACAAACTTACTCAAAAAAGTAGTATTTTTAACAGCAAGAATCAATACTTTTGTTCTAATAACCATTTCTAAACAGGCTACGTGAAAAAAAATATTGCCATTATTATGGGAGGCTACTCATCTGAAGTTGAAATTTCGATAATGAGTGGCAATGTAGTTTATAAGCACTTAAATAAAGAAAAATACAATGTTTATAAAGCCCATATTTTAAAGGAAAAATGGGTAGTTGTTATAGACGATAAAGAGTACCCCATAAATAAAGGAGATTTTTCTTTCTTACTAAATGGAAACAAAATTTCCTTCGATTGTGTTTTTAATGCCATTCATGGGCATCCTGGTGAAGACGGTACTATATTAGCTTATTTTGATCTTATTAATATCAAACATACCTCTGCTCCATTTTATCAAATGGCACTCACATTTAATAAAAGAGATACATTAAGTGTTGTAAGGCATTATGGTATTAAAGCAGCTACTTCTGTTTATTTAGATAATGGCGATGCCATTGATGAAGAAGAGATTATAAAGACCGTAGGTCTACCATGTTTTGTAAAACCTAACAATGCTGGTTCTAGTTTTGGCATTAGTAAAGTTACGCAACAGAAAAATTTAAAGGAAGCTATTAATTATGCTTTCGCGGAAGACAATGAGATATTAATAGAATCTTTTTTAGACGGTGTAGAAGTTTCTATTGGCGTTATAGATTATAAAGGAAAAACTAAAGTATTACCGGCCACCGAAATAGTTTCTGAAAATGACTTTTTCGACTATGAAGCAAAATATTTAGGTGCCTCAAAAGAAATAACCCCTGCGCGAATCTCTAAAAAGCAATTACAACGTTTAAATTCTGTGGCTAAAGAAGTGTATGAAATACTAAATTTAAGCGGATTTTCGCGCGCAGAATACATTTTTGTAGGTGATGAGCCTTATTTTTTAGAAATAAATACCGTACCCGGTTTAACTGAAGCCAGTTTATTGCCTCAACAAGCGGAAGCTGCTGGTATAAATTTAGAAGCATTATTTGGTAATGCTATTGAAACCGCTTTAAATCAATGATTATGAAAAAAGCACTTTTCCCTGGGTCTTTTGACCCAATAACCTTAGGCCATTACGATATTATTAAACGTGGAGTACAGTTGTTTGATGAAGTAATTGTTGCAATTGGTGTTAATGCTGATAAAAAATATATGTTCTCATTAGATGAGCGTAAGCAATTTATTGAAGACGCATTTAAAGACGAGCCTAAGGTAAAAATAGTTACGTACCAAGGGTTAACTGTTGATTTTTGTCAAGAAATAGGTGTTGAATTTATACTTCGCGGTCTTAGAAATCCAGCTGATTTTGAGTTTGAAAAAGCCATTGCCCATACCAACAGAGACCTTGCTCCTATAGAAACCGTTTTTCTATTAACTGCTGCTAGCACTTCTTATATTTCTTCATCTATCGTACGAGATGTGATCAGAAATAATGGTGATTACACTAAGTTAGTCCCTACTAGTGTCAGAGTTAAATAAATACTTTTTATGAAAAAAATTGCGCTTCTTACTTTATTATTATCTTTTAGCTTTAGCTTCTCACAAAATAATCTAGATTATAAAAAAAATGGAGATACGATTTACTATGATAAAGATTATAGATACGTACTAAAAGATTCAGCCAAAAACTATGCAGTTATTAGAAATATTAACATCCTAAAAAACAAAAAAAGAATATATAAAGTAGATATCTTTTCTAAGAATAAAGACACTATTAATCCTAACTTTAGTAAATATATAGAAACAAATACTGATAGATTGGAAATCATTCATCCCGAAGGGAAAACTACATATTACCATGAGAATGGAAAAAAAAGTAGTCAGGGTATGATGTGTGAAGGAAGAGCTATTGGTAAATGGGTTTATTGGTATGATGATGGGGCAAAAAAAAGAGAAACTCTATTCTTTAAAAATAAAACTTTGCAAAAATACAAACCAAGTGAAATCATTAGTTTTTGGGATCGTAATGGTAAACAAACTGTAATCAATGGCACTGGTAATTATAAATACCTTTATGAAAAAGACAGTACTATTTTTGAAGGTAAATATAAAAATGGTAAAAAAGATGGAATATGGTCAAGCACTAAATTAAGTGGTGAAAAATGTTATACAGAGGATTATAAAAATGGAAAATTAATTAACGGTAAAAGTTGGGATGATGATGGGAAGGAATATACTTACACACAAAGCTTTATACAACCAGAATTTAAAAGAGGTCAAAAAGGTATAAAAAAGATAATTGTAAAAAATTTTAACATTCCTCAAATAGCTATAGATAAGAAATTTGACGGTACCGTTCTAATTAGTTTTGATGTCGATACTGATGGTAGTATAGCTAATGTGAAAGCATATAGAAAAGTTCATCCACTTGTTGATGCAGAAGCAATTAGAGTAGTTAAACTAATGAAAGGATGGAAACCAGCAATCAGTAAAGGAAAAAAAATAAAATCAAAATTTACAATACCTATCACTTATAAGCTATAATTTATATTCCGAAAGAGGCTTCGTAAACGCCTCAGGGTTTTCGGCTAAATGATAACGAGGGTCATCAATAGCTTCTTCAATAACACTTCTAAATTTAGGGCTAGCCTTATACAATAATACTTTACAATCTTCACTTAAGTGCTTTAATGTAATTTTCTTTCCTTCGGCTTCGTACTTTTCTACTAAACTAAATATTGCTTCTAAAGCAGAATGATCACTAACACGAGATTCTACAAAATCTATCTCAACATTTTGAGGATCATTTTTAAAATCAAATTTTCTATTAAATTCTTGTACACTTCCAAAAAATAAAGGCCCCCAGATTTCATATACTTTGGTTCCATCTTCTTTAATGCGCTTTCGCGCTCTAATTCGCTTCGCACTTTCCCAAGAAAACACTAAAGCTGAAATTATAACACCAGCAATAACGGCTATGGCTAAATCAAAAATTACAGTTAGCGCAGAAACAGCAACTAATACAATTACATCGCTCACAGGGATCTTATTCAAAATTCTAAAACTAGACCAAGCGAATGTGCCTATAACTACCATAAACATAACGCCAACCAAAGCTGCGATTGGCACTTGTTCTATTAAATCAGAAGCGAATAATATAAATGCTAAAAGCGCCAATGCTGCCACTATACCAGATAGACGACCTCTACCACCACCTTTAATGTTAATAATTGACTGTCCAATCATTGCGCAACCACCCATACCGCCGAATAAACCGGTAACAATATTAGCACCACCTTGTGCTAAACATTCTTTATTTGAATTACCTCTAGTTTCGGTTAATTCGTCAATAAGATTTAAAGTCATTAAAGATTCTATTAAACCAATGGCAGCCAATATTAAGGCGTAAGGAAAAATAAATTTTAGCGTTTCAAAGTTCATAGGTATTTTGGTAAATATCTCTGATTGAAACACTGGTAATCCTCCTTTTAATCCTTCACCACCACCTTCTCTAATAAAACTACCAACAGTTGCAACATCTAATCCTCCAAAAATTACAATAGCAGATACTACCAAAATAGCAATTAGGGCTTCAGGTAATTTCTTAGTCAGTTTAGGTAAACCAAACATAATAACCATCGTCAAAACAACAAATCCAAGCATTTGCCAAAATGCGCCATTTGTAGCAAGTCCTTTAAATAATTCACTAAACCACTCTTTCATATTACCCCAGAAAGATACACCTTCTGGTATTAAATGAGGAAACATTCCTAATTGAGATAAGAATATTACAATCGCCAGTCCGTTTACAAAACCCATCATTACTGGGTGCGGAATTAATCTCACAAACTTTCCTAGTTTAAAAACACCGGCTAGCATTTGAATGATTCCCATTAGAATCACGGTTGCAAACAGATAATATAATCCAAGATTTTCTCCTTCTGCACCTAACGCATTACCTTCAGACACTAAACTTACCATTACAACAGCTAAAGCTCCAGTCGCACCAGAGATCATTCCTGGGCGGCCTCCAAATACAGCTGTAATTAAGCCTATCATAAATGCAGCATACAATCCAACTAACGGATCAACACCTGCTACAAAAGCAAAAGCAACAGCCTCAGGTACCAAGGCCAAAGCCACTGTTAAACCTGATAAAATATCATTCTTGGCATTTGCCGTACGCTTTCTGATAAACTCAGTCATAGTTGTAAATTTATAAGCGGGCAAAGATAGGCTATTTTAGAAAGTAAACAACTGCCATTTTAACCATAAAAAAAGCTCCACTTAAGTGAAGCTTTATCTATAATATTTTTAAGTAATTTATTCTTTAACTACCTTAAAAGAGCCCATTTTATCATTCACTCTTGCTCTTACCATATAAGTACCAGCCGAAAGAGATGTTAAATCTAAACTAGCATTTAACTGCGAAGGTCTCATCGATTTAACCTGTTGACCTAGAATATTATAAACCTCTACACTAGAAATTTCTTCTTGTGCAACCATGTTTAATTTTTCTTTTACAGGGTTCGGGTAATAATTAAAACTTACCAAATCTAGATCACCAATACTAGCAGTAGAACCATTACCATTAACATTCATAACAATTTTAACATCAGGCCTACCTTGATCAGCAAAAGTGATAGGGTTAGGGATAGTACAGTCATCTGCCTTAAAATAAGAGAAAATTTCTGTATCTACATCTGCATCATCTGAATCTACATCACCATCTCCATCAATGTCTCCGTCTCCATTAATACCACCTTTATTAGAACCAATTTGGAATTTAGTTTGACCTAAACCTCCGTCATTCGGATCATCTGAAGGTACAGAAACTGCCACAACAAACTCAGCATTTGCAGGAATTGTTGCATTCAATATAACATTTCTTAAAGTCAATACTTGGTCTTGCAAATTTTCAGTAATTTGAGTAACTAAGTTCAAATTTCCATTAGGAAAAATTCCGTTAACAGTGTAAATACTTATTGTTACCGGATAACCAGCTGTAGGTGCCCCAGATAATGATTCAACACCATAATCTATAGATGTAATATCATAATCACTAATAATTCCGAAATCATTAAGATCAAAAGCTCTGTAAAATGTATTAGCATTTACAAAAATAATATTACCATTATTGTCCTTAGTATTACAAGCTATCGAATTACCATCTAAAATAACTTGACTGGTAGAATGTGTTAACGTTTGTGCAAAAACACACTGTAAACTAATTAATAAAATAATAACTAGGGGAGTAATTTTCTTCATAAGCAATTGTAATTAATATCCTTTTTTTCTTTTTTTGATATAACTATTCTAATGTATAACAACTAGAATTCGTTTTTTCCTACTTTTTTCTCAACGGATGGCAAATTTACATAATAAATCTATATTACCATAAGTATTTTTTAACACATTGTCTAGCATTTCAGCACTAATCCATTCAACTTTTGTAATACCTTCCTCCATCTGAGGGGTCAGTTTTTCTTGTCGATTGGTACTCATTTTAAACCAATGCGTAACTTTTAATATTCTATTCCCTTTATGTCGATAAACATGATAGGTTTTAGTAATTAGACCCTTTAATTTTAAATTGGTCACACCACATTCTTCTTCAACTTCTCGTAAAGAAGCTTCTTCGACACTTTCATTAGATTCAATTTTTCCTTTTGGGAGATCCCACTTATCATATCTGTAAATCCATAAAGTTTCGTTTTCTTCATTAAACACAAGACCTCCAGCAGCTTCTATGATCTTAAAATGTGATTTAAATTCATGCCAAAGTTCTTCTAAATTATAATGATGAATGCAGATAGATTCTAACTCATTATTTTCTAGTTGGTCAATAATTACATCAAGATCAATATCTTGATAATTATAAACTAATTTTTGATGACTTTTTTGAGGGTTATCATCTAAATGAATAACATTATCGTTCACAAAAATTGTATACATTTGCGATATGATTTTAGACAAAAATACGGCAAAAAAAACTGCTGAATTACTTTTACAAATCAAAGCCATAAAACTACAACCAAACGAGCCTTTTACGTGGGCTTCTGGCTGGAAATCTCCTATTTATTGTGACAATCGAACTACACTTTCTTTTGTTGAAATTCGTAACTTTTTATCTGAAAATATAGCGAAAATTGTAGCAAAAAAATATGGAAAACCTGATGTAATTGCTGGTGTAGCAACTGGTGCCATAGCAATAGGTGTTTTAGTAGCAGAAAAATTAGGCATACCTTTTGTATATGTTCGACCAGAGCCTAAAAAGCATGGTAGGCAAAATCAGATAGAAGGTTATTTAAAAGAAGGTCAAAATGTAGTAGTTATAGAAGATCTTATAAGTACCGGAAAAAGTAGTTTAAATGCTGTAAAGGCTTTGAAAAATGCTAATGCAAAAGTTAAAGGTATGATAGCTATCTTTTCTTACGGATTTGATTTTGCTAAAGAAAATTTTAAAAATTCTAATGTAGAACTCTTAACTTTGAGTGATTACAATCATTTATTAGAGCAAGCAATAGAATCAAATTATATAAACAATAAAGAATTAGAAACGCTGCAAGAATGGAGGAAAAATCCAGATAAGTGGCAATAGTTAAAAAGTATGAATTTAGAAAGTCCAACAGTAACAGCTCAGAAATCTGGTAAAGAAATGTATGAATTTTTAGCAGACCCTGCTAACTTTGAAAAAATAATGCCAGAAAACATCGATAAGTTTGAAACTCGCGAAAACGGGTTTGTTTTTGCATTAAAAGGGATGCCAGAAATTAAATTAAAAATAAAAGAATTAGTACCTAATGAAAAAGTGGTTCTTGGCGCTGCAAGTGATAAAATTCCGTTTACTTTAACAGGAAATATCTATGAAATAGATGATGAAAGTAGCGAAGTACAATTGATTTTTGATGGAAAATTTAATCCAATGATGGCTATGATGGTAAAAAGTCCATTAAAAAAATTCATCAATACTTTAAGCGAAAATATAGAAGATCTTTAAATAAATTTAATTTCTTTTAAATCGAATGATTTAATAGATTCGTTTTCTAATTCTACTATTAATTTTCCTTGATCATCAATTCGGAGAATTTTACCCATAAATTGGTGATTATGCTTGTCTTGGTACATAGCAGGGATATTTCTTCTAAATAAATTAGCCTCGTAATCCTTTTTTATCTGTTTAAAATTTCTTGATTCAATTAATTGGGATTGTTTTCTAATTTCGCCTGCTATGCTTTCAAGTAGTATCTCTTTATTAAATTCTTTATCAGTAATTAACCTCAATGAAGTTGCATTAGGGAGGTTCTCAAAATCTTCTTGATTTACATTCAACCCAATACCAATTATAGAACGAATTATTTGGCTATTACTGACAGTATTTTCTATTAAAATACCGCATAATTTTTTAGTATGTGACAAAATGTCGTTAGGCCATTTAACCTTTAATTTATTAGGAATATATTCGCTTAAAACGTTAAAAATAGCCAACGATGTAGTACAGTTTAAATAAAAAGCATGTTCTACTTTAAAATTATTTAACTCACATAAAACACTAAAAGTAAGGTTTTTACCAGGTTCAGATTGCCATTTATTTTTTAGTTGCCCCTTACCTTCAGTTTGATTATCAGTTACAACAATAGTCCAATTCTCGGCGTTAGAATCTTTAACCAAATCTTTTAAAAAAGTATTGGTAGAATTAATGGCATTAAGTTTGACTATTTTCATTATGGAATTATACAAATATAACATTTCATTAACGATAAAATATAATACCTTTGTGGTAATATTAAAGAATTTGAATGACGAAGACTAAAGCGAGCGCAGATCAGTTAATTACTGAGATAATTAAAGGAATAGAGAAGGTAAAAGGAGAAAATATTAGCATCTTAGATCTTAGAGAAATAGAAAATACAGTATGTGATTATTTCATTATTTGCGAGGGTAATTCTAATACTCAGGTAAATGCAATTTCGGGTTCGGTGCAAAAAGCAGTAAGTAAATCTTTAAAAGACAAACCATGGCATGTTGAGGGTGAAGCTAATGCTGAGTGGGTATTGATTGATTATGTAAATGTTGTGGTACACATTTTTCAAAAGCAGGTTAGAGAATTCTATGATATAGAAAGCCTTTGGGGCGATGCAAAAATTAATTCAATAGAAGCTGCTTACTAATTTTAATTTTTTAGAACAATTTCATGAGTCAAGATAAAAAAAATAACAAGCCTTTTAAGGAGTTTAAATTCAAATTCAATTTTTATTGGGTTTATGGTATTCTTTTCGCTTTAATTCTAGGGTATCAATTCTTTAACAGTTCTGATCTAAGTACAGATAAACTATCTGATAATGAGTTTAAAACGATTCTTAAGGATAATGATATTAGTAAGATCGTTATTGTAAACGATGATTTCGCACAAGTTTTTATAAAGGAGAGTGCTTTAAGTAAAGAAAAGCATAAAGCAAAAACGAATAGCCCCTTCTTTAGTAAGAACAATCCTATGTACATTTTTGATTTTGGAGATCTTCAAAACTTCGAAAATGAACTGAATACTGAAAAAACTGAATCCAATTTAGATTTTGATAGAGATAATGCAAAGCAAACCAATATTTGGGATGGTATTTTTATGTGGCTACCTTTTATATTCATTATTGCTATTTGGATATTCATTATGCGTCGTATGTCTGGTGCAGGTGGTGGCGGTGGACCAGGTGGACAAATCTTTAATATTGGTAAATCTAAAGCCAAACTATTTGATCAAGATCAAAAAGTACAAACTTCATTTAAAGATGTGGCGGGCTTAGAAGGCGCAAAAGAAGAAGTACAAGAAATTGTAGATTTTCTAAAAAATCCAGATAAATACACTAGACTTGGTGGTAAAATACCTAAAGGAGCTTTATTAGTTGGTCCTCCAGGTACAGGTAAAACCTTATTAGCTAAAGCTGTTGCTGGTGAAGCCAAAGTACCTTTCTTCTCTTTATCAGGATCAGACTTTGTAGAGATGTTTGTTGGTGTTGGTGCTTCACGTGTTCGTGATTTATTTAAGCAAGCAGCTCAAAAATCACCATCGATCATTTTTATTGATGAAATTGATGCTATTGGTAGAGCTAGAGGTAGAAATAACATAACAGGAGGTAATGATGAACGTGAAAACACATTGAATCAATTACTTACTGAAATGGACGGTTTTGGTACCGACACAAATGTTATTGTATTAGCAGCAACCAACCGTGCAGATGTATTGGATAAAGCCTTAATGCGTGCTGGTAGATTTGATAGACAGATATATGTTGATTTACCAGACATGAATGAGCGTAAAGAAATCTTTGAAGTTCATGTTAAGCCATTAAAATTAGATAAAAGTGCCGATGTTGAATTTTTAGCAAAACAAACGCCTGGTTTTTCTGGTGCTGATATTGCCAATGTATGTAATGAAGCCGCATTGGTCGCAGCTAGAAAGGGTCATAAAGCTGTAATGCATCAAGACTTTTTAGACGCTGTGGATAGAATAGTTGGTGGTTTAGAAAAGAAAAATAAGATTATTACTCAAAAAGAGAAAGAAACAATTGCTTATCATGAGGCTGGGCATGCAACCGTTAGTTGGATGCTTGAGCATGCTGCACCATTAGTAAAAGTTACGATTGTACCTAGGGGTCAGTCATTAGGTGCTGCTTGGTATTTACCCGAAGAGCGTATGATTGTTAGAACAGAACAAATGCTTGATGAAATGTGTGCTACTTTAGGTGGTAGAGCTGCTGAGAAGATTATTTTTGATAAGATTTCTACTGGAGCTTTGAGTGATCTTGAAAAAATCACTAAGCAAGCTAGAGCCATGGTTGCAGTATACGGTTTAAGTGAGAAACTAGGTAATATCACTTATTATGATTCTAGCGGACAGTCAGATTATAATTTCTCTAAACCATATAGTGAAGAAACTGCTCAATTAATTGATGAAGAAATTTCTAAATTAATTGAGGATCAATATGAACGTGCTCAACAAATCTTATTAAAGCATAAAAAGGAATTAACAGAATTGGCTGAATTACTCCTTGAAAAAGAAGTGATCTTTAGTGACGATCTAGAGCGAATTTTTGGTAAACGCCCGTTTATAAAAGAACCTTTAGCAAGTTCTAAAGCTGTGAAAGAAGCTGCTTCAGAAAAGGCTTTAGAAGAAAAAACTGAAGACAAGCCAATTAAAGATGTAAACAATGAGGGCGAGATTTCAACAGAATTCGCCTAATTTTTAACATTTTATTACTTTTGAGTAGTAGCGCTAATAATTATGAATTTATTCAAAAAACTATTCAATCCTGTTAAAGATATTTCAATAGCAAATAACCAAGGATCTGCCGTAGATATGACAGATCTTTCTTTAGATGATATCTTTGTTCACAATTTTATTAAAAAAGGAGGTAAATTCTTATACTGCTCTAATCTTGAGGAGGTAAATCAAAATTTACTCAATATCATTAATGAACATCATTGGGAACAGGTTGTATGTATAGATCGAGATCTAGTAAAGCTACTCACCATTATTGGTAAAAATAGCACACGAAATATTTCTCTAAATGCACCTTTCTTTTCGATGTGTGAACATTTAATTTCTGATAACGGTAGTGTTATGTTTTCTTCTAATCAAGTACAACAGCATAAGCTATCTAAATTACCCAATAACTTTATTGTATTGGCAAGAACCAGTCAGCTAGTGAGAACAACCAGCGAAGGACTAATGGCTATTCGTAAAAACTATGTTCACGATTTTCCAACAAATATTAGTTCAATAAAAGGGTATATGCCTGGCAAAGCAAATGATGATTTTTTAAGTTATGGAAATACCAATGCAAAAAATCTGTATTTACTTTTGTTAGAAGATCTTTAGTATGAAAGAGCTGCTAATAAGAGCAATTTCAGGAATAGTGTATGTAGCTTTAATTGTTGGCTCTATATTATACTCTAAAGAATCTTTTTTTGCAGTTTTTTATTTGTTAATGCTTTTATGTCTATATGAGTTTAAAAGGCTCATAAATCTTAAATATAACTGGACATATGTAGTAGCAACTTTAATCTATTTAAGGTTTATAAATTTACCTCAATTAGATTTTAAATATCTTCAGTTCTTTTTAATAATTTCTTTATTTATACCTTTTATATATCAACTTTTCATAACAAAAATAAGCATCACCTCTAGTAAGATTGGTCATTTCTTTTTATCAACTTTTTATATAGTCTTACCTTTCGTTTTTTTAACAAGTATTCCTTTTATTAAAAATGAATATCACCCAAAAATATTAATTGCCATTTTTGCTTTAATATGGGCTAATGACACTTTTGCTTACCTTATTGGAAGCACTTTAGGTAAAACAAAATTATATGAGAAGATTTCCCCAAACAAAACAGTTGAAGGAGCAATAGGAGGATTAATTGCTAGCCTTATTGCTGCATATTTTTTGTCGCAATATCTACCAACATTAACCCTAATAAGCTGGTTGATTATTGCAGGATTAATTGTTGTTTTCGGATTATTAGGTGATTTAATTGAATCAAAGTTTAAACGAGAAGCTCAAGTAAAAGATAGTAGTAATTTAATTCCTGGTCATGGTGGGTTTCTTGACAGGTTAGATAGTATCATCTTTGCAGCACCCTTTGTTTATGTATATTTACATTTATTTTATTAGAATATGTTTCATAAGGAAGGATATAAAATAATTATTGGGTCAATTATAATTCTTACAGGGTTATTTTTATTGATTGACAAATTTGTTAGTATAGATTGGTTGAACAAACTGTTAATGATAATCCTATTAGGTGCTTTTATTTTAATTCTTCAGTTTTTTAGAAACCCAAAGCGTACTATCATAGAAAATTTAGATCAAATTATTGCTCCAGTAGACGGTAAAGTAGTAGTAATTGAAGAAGTAGAAGAAAAAGAATATTTTAAGGATAAAAGAAGGCAAATTTCCATCTTTATGTCTCCATTAAATGTTCATGTTACCCGCTATCCTATAAGTGGAAAAATAAATTTTAGAAAATATCATCCTGGTAAATATTTGGTAGCATGGCATCCAAAGTCATCTGAAGAAAACGAACGAACTACTATAGTTGTAGAAAATAATAATGTTGGAGAGATATTATACCGGCAAATAGCTGGAGCACTAGCCAGACGTATTGTAAATTATGCTAAAGTAGGTGATCAAGTTTCTCAAGGAAGTGATGCTGGATTTATAAAGTTTGGCTCGAGAGTAGATATTTTTTTACCTTTGGATATGAAGGTTAATGTTAATTTAAATCAAAAAGCGATCGGTGCTAAAACTGTAATTGCTGAAAGGGTTTAAACCTTATGTCAATGTGAGAAAGCATGGAAGAAATTAATAGAAAATTTCAAAAAGCGTACGAAATTTCTTCTTCTATGAAAGAAAAATTACCTCCAGACACTATGCTAAAACTGTATGCATATTACAAACAGGCAACAAAAGGTAATAATTATACAATTCCTTCAGGGCAAGATCCAGTTAGAAATGCTTTTAAATTAAATGCTTGGTTTCAGATCAATGAAATTTCTGAAGACGCTGCAAAAAAACAATACATAGAACTAGTAGAAAAAATTACCGAACAAAAAATAGAATAAATACAATGAAAAGAATCGCACTATTATCGCTAGCAATTATTTTAAGCTCTATTGTTATTTCATGTAAAAAAGAAGTAAAAAAAGAACCTGCAAAATTTTCTGTAGTGGCCGAAACTATTACTGTAAATTGGACAGGATATAAAACAACATCAAAAATACCAGTTAAAGGTCAGTTTAAAAAAGTGGAAATTTTAAATAGTAAAGAAGCTGCAACCGCAGTTGAGGCACTTAATGGAATTCAATTTAATCTACCTGTAAGTAGTTTATTTTCTGGCGATGAAGAGCGTGATAGTAAATTAAAGCAATTATTCTTCGGTGTAATGGATGCTACTACTTCGTTAACAGGAACTATAAATTTAGGATCAGATAGCAAAGGAACCGTAAATTTAAAGATGAACGGTGTTTCTAAAGAAATTCCAGTTTCTTATGTAGTAAGTGATCAAATTGTTCAGTTAGAAGGAAATTTAGATATCATAAACGACTTTGGAGCACAAGCAGCTATGGAATCTATAAGCAAAGCATGTTTTGAATTACACAAAGGGCCAGATTTGGTAAGTAAAACTTGGAGTGAAGTTGGTATTGATGCTGCTATTTATTTAAAAAAAGATTAGATAATAGATAACTTGTGAGTAAAACTAAGCAAATAGCCAATCGTTTTAGAGAAGTTATTTTAAACGGCAAGTGGATTGCAAACACCAATATTAAAGAACAATTAACAGATATAAATTGGAAAGAGGCTACTACTCAAATTAGTTCTTTAAATACGATTGCTCAGCTCACTTTTCATATTAATTATTATATAAAAGGACTTGTACACTTTTTTGAAACTGGTAATCTAGAAATTAGAGATAAGTATAGCTTTGATATACTACCGATTAAATCTCAAAAAGAATGGCATCAATTAGTTACCTCACTTTTAACTAATACAGAAAAGTTTGCAAATTTTGTCGAAAAGATGCCAGACGAAAAGTTAGATGATGTCTTTATAGATGCAAAATATGGTACTTATCAAAGAAATATTGATGGAATGATAGAACATGCATACTATCACTTCGGACAAATTTCACTTATAAAAAAACTGGTTAAAGAACAAAATAGATTATCCTAAACTTGCCAAACTAGCTTTGATCGTTTCAATCTTAGCCAATGCATCTGCCTCTTTCTTCTTTTCGCTTGCCACCACCTGTTCTGGTGCGTTATTTACAAAACGCTCATTTGCCAATTTCTTTTGTACAGATTTTAAAAAGCCTTCAGTATAATTTAATTCTTCAGTAAGTTTTTTAGTTTCTTCTTCTATATTAATACTATCAGCGGAAATAGGAATAAAATATTCATTCGACTTTACTCTAAAACTTAAAGCACCTTCGATTTTCTCAGAACTATAATTTAACTGATCAACATTACCTAATTTTTTAATTACAGTATCAAAATTATCAGAAGATCTTTCATTATTAATAACTGTTAAGTCAATTTTATTTTTAAATGCTATGTTCTTTTCTTTTCGGATAGTTCTAATACTTGATATAACCTCTGAAGCAAAATCAAATTCATTTATTAATGTTATACCTCCAATCTCTTTAACCTTAGGATACTTTGCCACAATTAATGCTTCTTCTGGTGTTCTTTCGGTAATATATTGCCAAATTTCTTCAGTTAAAAAAGGCATAAACGGATGCAAAACTTTTAAGTTATTTTCAAGAACTTTAATTACGGCATCGTACGTTTTTTTATCGATTGGTTGTTGATAAGCCGGCTTAACAAGCTCTAATAACCAAGAAGAAAAATCGTCCATAATTAGCTTATACAAAGCCATTAAAGCATCAGATAAACGGTATTTATTATAATGGTCCTCAATTTCTTCTAGCGTTTTGTTAAATTTTGCTTCGTACCAATCTAATGCAATTTTTGAAGCTTCTGGTTGGTCAATAGCATCACTTTGTTCCCAACCCTTTATCAAACGAAAAGCATTCCAAATTTTATTTGCAAAAGACTTTCCTTGCTGACATAGCGCTACATCAAACATTAAATCATTTCCAGCTGCTGAACTTAACAACAAACCAACTCGAACACCATCTGCTCCATAATCCTCAATTAGCTTTAAAGCATCAGGAGAATTTCCTAATTGTTTGCTCATTTTTCTACGTTGCTTATCGCGAACCAATCCTGTTAAATATACATTTTCGAAAGGACGTTCATCTCTGTACTCATATCCAGAAATGATCATACGAGCAACCCAGAAAAACAAAATATCTGGCCCAGTTACTAAATCGTTGGTAGGGTAATAATAATTAATTTCTTCATTATTGGGATTTCTAATGCCGTCAAAAACTGATATTGGCCATAGCCAAGAAGAAAACCAAGTATCTAGAGCATCAGGATCTTGGCTTAAGTCTGATTTTTGAAGTTCTAAATTTTGACTCTTTTCTCGAGACAATTTAAGAGCTTCATCAATATTTTCTGCAACTACAAAATCATTTTTACCATCCCCGTAATAATATGCAGGTATTTGTTGTCCCCACCATAACTGGCGTGAGATATTCCAATCGCGAATATTTTCCATCCAATGACGGTAAGTATTTTCAAACTTCTTAGGGAATAATTTAACTTCTTCAGTTTCTAACACAGCTTTAATTGCTGGCTTAACCAAATTCTCCATTTTTAAAAACCATTGATCTGATAATCGTGGTTCTATAACGGCTTTAGTACGCTCTGAAGTTCCAACATTGTGCGTAATGCTCTCCGTTTTAATTAACAACCCCAGTTCATCAAGTTCATTAGTCACATCTTTTCTCGCTACTACTCTATCTTTCCCTTCATGGTTTAATCCGAAGCTATTCATCGTACCATCGGCGTTCAGTACGTCAACCACTTCTAAATTATGACGATCACCTATTTCTTTATCATTAACATCGTGTGCAGGCGTTACTTTTAAACAACCTGTACCAAATTCAATATCTACATAATCATCTTCTATAATAGGTATAATACGATCACACAACGGTACAATAACATTTTTACCTTTTAAATGGCTATATCTATCATCATTCGGGTTGATACAAACAGCTGTATCACCTAAAATAGTTTCAGGTCGTGTTGTAGCAATGGTTACATATTCATTTTCACCTTCAATTTTATACTTTACATAGTACAGTTTATCAGTTCGCTCTTCATAAATCACCTCTTCATCAGACAATGTTGTTTGTGCTTCAGGATCCCAATTCACCATACGATACCCTCTGTAAATTAACCCTTTGTTGTATAAATCAACAAAAACTTTAATTACAGCTTCGCTCATATTCTCATCCATGGTGAATTTAGTACGATCCCAATCACAAGAGCATCCTAACTTCTTTAATTGCTCAAGGATAACACCTCCATATTCGTGTTTCCAATCCCAAGCATGTTTTAAGAACTCTTCACGAGTTAAATCATTTTTATTGATTCCTTGTTCCTTTAACCTTGCTACAACTTTAGCTTCTGTAGCTATGGAGGCATGATCAGTACCAGGTACCCAACAGGCATTCTTACCTTGTAAACGTGCACGACGAATTAATACATCTTGAATCGTATTATTTAGCATATGCCCCATATGCAAAACTCCAGTTACATTTGGTGGTGGAATCACAATGGTATAAGGCTCACGCTCATCTGGTGTAGACCGAAAAAAACGATGTTCCATCCAGTAATCATACCACTTATTCTCTACTAATTTTGCATCGTAATTTGATGGGATATTCATTTGGCGTAATTCTTGATAAAAATGAAGTGCAAAGTTACAATTATCAACAATATGTTAAAACTTTACCCGTTAATATTTTAAGTGAAAAATTGATTAACTTTACACTTTAAAAAAGTACGTTAAAATGAAAAAAATAGCTTTAATATTATTTATTGGATTGATAGGAATTTCTGTAAATGCTCAAGACAAAGCAGAAGTAAAAAAAACAGATCCAAATGCTCCTGTTTTTGAATTTGAAAAAGAAACAATTGATTACGGAACAATAGAGAAAGGTTCTGACGGAAAAAGAGTTTTTAAATTTAAAAATGTAGGTAAATCACCATTAATAATTTCTAATGTTAAAACAAGTTGTGGTTGTACGGTACCTACTGTGCCAAAAGAACCAATTATGCCAGGTGCTACAGCTGAATTACTTGTGAAATATGATACTAATAGAGTTTCACCATTTAACAAAGCAATTACAATATTTTCTAATGCTTCTGAAGCTAAGAAAGTTATCTACATAAAAGGACGTGTTAAAAAAGAAAGTGCTTTATCTATTCTTGAAAAGAAAGAAAAAAGTGTTGTAG
This sequence comes from Maritimimonas rapanae, assembly GCF_057837205.1. Classification (NCBI taxonomy): domain Bacteria; kingdom Pseudomonadati; phylum Bacteroidota; class Flavobacteriia; order Flavobacteriales; family Flavobacteriaceae; genus Maritimimonas; species Maritimimonas rapanae. Next base: position 1,656,842 of record NZ_JBYQFI010000001.1, read on the forward strand.
AAAACAACTAATAAAAAAGCGACTCAAACGAGTCGCTTTTTTATTTCAACATATCTTCTAACCTAAACGAATAAAATAACTTCTTACCATTTCGTTCTACTAATAGTTTAATCAACTTCCCTTCCTTTGAAGAAAATAAATGAATAATTTCTTCTATTTTGAAATTATGAGTACTCTTTCCATTAATTTCTAAAATAATATCATTTATCAGTAACCCTGCCTTCTGAGCTGGCGAATTAGGTCTAATAAATGAAATGGTATATAAAGGTTTAAAGTCATAAACCATTTCAAAAATAATCTGTACAATTCCTCTACTATCTTCTCTACCACCAAAATTAAGACCAGATGAATTCCTTTTATCTTTAACTAACATTATACCGTTGTGAATAAGATCAATACCACTCATATTGTATAAAAAAGGATCTTTATAATAAGATGATTTCTTCTTTAAAACTAATTTTTTATCTCTATAATCAATAAGTAATCTAAACCTTTTTAAAATACCAGCCCCTACACTTCCATTACGTTCTTTAAATCGATAGGCCGTAGAAACTGATGATGAGTCAGGGTAAGATACGTTGGCGTTTTTAAAACTGTATTGGCCCAAGATGATTTCATCTATTTTGCTTCGTCTTCCATAAATATTCCCACTCAGTCCTTTACCCAAAAAATCTTCAAAATACTTCTCAGGAAGATTTATTTTGTCACTTGATTTATCAAACAACCATATAGTCTTGCTCCCTCCAGTATCCACTAATAGCTTAGTGTCTATAATTTCGTTACCAGACTTTACTTTAATATCTATATAAGGTTTGTTTCTATTAAAGGTTAAACTATAGGTCTCACATTTTTTACATTCTTTATAAACATAAGTCTCTGGTTTATAAAATCTTACTCTTTTAGTAGAGTAGTTAATATCAATTATGAAATCTCGAAAAATATCACCTCCAATAATTCCGTTAATATCCATACCCAATCTGGCGGACAGATCAAATTCTTTGCCTGGAATTAGATATACCATATGCTGCCCATTTAAAATATTTCCTATTTTAAATAAATTATTTTTAGATTGAATAGCGTCTATGTAACTACCTACTCCAAGTCCTCTAATTCTAATTTTTTTGGTATTTTTTAGTTTGGTCGAATCTTCTAAACTTAGATTAAACATTATGGTATTGTTTACACCGGTGTCTAATAAAAAATTAAGTTTAGAACCATTAACTTCAATTGGTAAAACCATAAGATTATTTACCATTTTAAAACTCATGGCATAGCTCTTACTATTATTTTTAATATAAAATCTATCTTGGCTATAGGCTTTAAAAAGAAAGAAGAAAATAATTAAATAAGATAATGATCTCAAATAGCAGTTCATAAAGTATATTTACTTTTTTTAAATCTACAAAAACTCATGTTGCTACTAAAACTTTTAGCATAATTTTAACGGAACAAAATCTTTATAAAAGATAAGCAGATTTAGAATTTAATTTCTGAAATTTGCTAAGTAAAATAAAATTTATGCCATCGATTTCTCAAAAAGGCATTGAAATGCCCGAATCGCCAATTCGAAAATTGGTTCCGTTTGCTGAAGATGCTAAAAAACGTGGAACCAAGGTTTACCATCTTAATATTGGTCAACCTGATATTAAAACTCCTCAGGTTGCTTTAGATGCAGTAAAAAATTGTGACCTAGAAGTTATCGCTTATGCTCGTTCTGAAGGTTCTGAAGAATATCGTACTAAGCTGGCTAACTACTATGCAAAGAATGATATTAATGTAAAAACTAATGACATTATAGTAACAACTGGTGGTAGCGAAGCATTACTTTTTACTTTTGGCAGTATAATGGATGCTGGTGATGAGGTAATTATACCAGAACCTTTTTATGCTAATTATAATGGATTTTCAACTGCATCTGGTGTAAAAGTTGTTCCTGTAGTTTCGAAGATAGAAGACAATTTTGCCTTACCACCTATTGAGGAATTTGAAAAATTAATCACTTCAAAAACAAAAGCAATTTTAATTTGTAATCCTGGTAATCCTACAGGATATCTATATAGCAAGGATGAAATACAAAAACTAGCGGCAATTGTAAAAAAACACGATCTTTTCTTAATAGCTGATGAAGTATATAGAGAATTTGCATATGATGGTATGGAACATTATTCTATATTACAAGAAAATGGATTAGAAAATAATGCAATTGTTATCGATTCTGTTTCTAAACGCTATAGTATGTGTGGCGCAAGAATAGGCTGTATCGTTTCAAAAAATAAACAGGTTATACAAACGGCTTTAAAGTTTGCACAAGCAAGATTGAGCCCACCTACATATGCATTGATTGCAAGCGAAGCGGCTCTAGAAACACCTCAAAGTTATTTTAATGACGTTATAGAAGAATATGTAGACAGAAGAAATACTTTAATCTCTGAACTACAAAAAATAGACGGTGTAAAAGTAGCCAAGCCAAAAGGTGCCTTTTATTGTATTGCAGAATTACCTGTCGAGAATGCTGATGATTTTGCACAATGGTTGTTAGAAAAATTTCATCTTAATAATGAAACCATTATGGTAGCGCCAGCAGCTGGGTTCTATTCAACTAAAGGTTTAGGTCTTAATCAAGTTCGTATTGCTTACGTATTAAACAAAGAAGACATGATTCGTTCTGTTGAAATTTTAAAAACTGCATTAGAAACTTATAGCTCTTAATGCAAATTCAGCAGAACATATCTTTAAAAACTTATAATACATTTGGCATAGATGTAAAAGCTAAAGAATTTATTAGTGTTAATACACTAGATGAATTACAAGAAGTTATCACTAAAACGAAAGATTTCTTTATCCTTAGCGGAGGAAGCAATCTTTTACTTACAAAAGATTTTGGTAAGCTTGTTGTTCACCTAAATTTAAAAGGTAAAGAGATTCTTCACTCTGTTCAGAATGACATTTTTGTAAAGGTTCAGGCTGGTGAAAATTGGCATGAATTTGTGCTTTGGTGTTTAGAAAATGATTTTGGAGGAGTTGAAAACCTATCTCTAATCCCTGGAAATGTTGGTACAGCTCCTATTCAAAATATTGGTGCTTACGGAGTAGAGCTAAAAGACTTTATGCATGAATTAGAAGCTTTAGAAATTGAATCTGGAGAACTAATCAAATTTAAAAATGAAGATTGTGAGTTTGGTTATCGTGATTCTATTTTTAAACGTCACGCAAAGGGTAAATACATCATTACAAACGTTACATTTAAACTTTCTAAAGAAGACCATAAACTAAATACTTCTTATGGTGCCATTCAATCTGAATTAGAAAAAAATAGTATTGAAAATCCAACTATTAAGGATGTTTCTGAAGCAGTAGTCTCAATTCGTCAAAGCAAACTGCCTGACCCAAAAGAAATTGGTAATAGCGGTAGTTTCTTTAAAAATCCTGTAATTTCTATGCACCAATTTAGGCAATTACAACATATACATCCAGACCTACCCCATTATAGGGTTTCAGAAACCGAAATAAAAGTACCTGCTGGTTGGTTGGTAGAGCAATGCGGATTTAAAGGACAACGCTTTGGTGACGCTGGTGTACATAAAAATCAAGCATTAGTCTTGGTAAATTATGATAATGCTACTGGGCAAGAAATTTTTGAACTTTCTAAAAAGATTCAAAAAGCAGTAAAAGAAAGGTTTGATATTAACCTAGAAGCCGAGGTAAACATTATTTAGAGTTCAATATTTAGCTTGATTCTTAATTTCTTTTCTGCTAACTTCGCTTATCGACCGATATAGTTCATTAAAACGGAACGATATCTAAACTTTAGAGCACATTCAGCTGAAGCTGACTTATGTTGCTACGTGCTTTGCACTCTCGCCCCACAAGTGAAATGTGCTCTAACGACCTGCTAAACCAAATTGCTTAAGTCAATATCTACTAACAACAGCTCCTGCTGACGCACTCAAGTGCTTAACGTGCAATAACAGTAGCTAAAAGCAATTTGATACTGCATTTTTTATTCCCAATAACCAGAATTTGGCAAATAACGGTAGCATACTACCTATTTGACGAATCATTATTAGATCTTAATAGGAAGTCATATATCTAATAATGATTACCCAAATTCTTTATATTTACTCAAAAAATACAGAACTGCGTTTAGCAGGTCGATAAGCGAACTCCTAAAATGCATTAATCATATATAAAATAACCCCAAGAAATTATCTTGGGGTTTATTGTACTTATATAATTATTATTTACTCTTTATCAAATAGAGCTTTATGGATAAATCCAGCCACAATTGCACCTGCAATTGGTGCTACCCAAAATAACCAAGATTGCGTTAGGTATTCACCACCTGCAAATAATGCCTGGCTCATAGAACGTGCTGGATTTACAGAAGTATTCGTAATTGGTATGCTTATTAAGTGTATTAATGTTAATCCTAAACCAATAGCAATAGGTGCAAATCCTTTAGGTGCTCTTTCATTGGTACTTCCTAAAATGATCAACAAAAAGAAAGCTGTTAATAAAAACTCTGCTAAAAATGCTGATGTCATAGAATAGCCTCCAGGTGATAATTCTCCATACCCGTTCGCTGCAAAACCACCAATACCATCAAAGTCGCTTTTGCCAGAAACGATTAAATACAACGCTCCAGCAGCTAGAATGGCTCCAACGAGTTGTGATATAATGTAAGGTACTATTTCTTTTGTAGCATGCTTCCCACCTGCCCATAAACCTAACGAAACAGCAGGGTTAAAATGACCGCCAGATATGTGGCCAACGGCATATGCCATTGTTAATACGGTTAGACCAAAGGCCAATGCCACTCCTGCAAAGCCTATTCCAAGATCAGGAAATGCAGCAGCAAAAATAGCACTACCACAACCTCCGAAAACTAACCAGAAAGTTCCGAATACTTCGGCAAAATATTTTTTCATAATAAATAAGGTTAAATTAATTGATTATTATTGAGACACTTATAACACATTAAGGTCACATAATCTCAAAGATACAATAATCATTTTATACGTTTTTTGGTGTTGTTTTTTATATCTTTGCACAAAGAAATCTTATGAAATTATTCTTGATCACTTTAGTACTACTAGGTGTTGCTTTTGCAGGTATTGCTATTAAAATATGGGCAAAGAAAGATGGTGAATTTGCAGGTACTTGCGCAAGTCAAAACCCTATGTTAAATAAAGATGGTGATGCATGTGGTTTTTGTGGTAAGACTCCCGATCAATTTGATACCTGTTCAGAACCTCAACATAAATAATTAAGTTTGTAGCATATGCTACTCACCATTCTCTTTTATTTTTTTATTGCTACTGTCTTTATCCAGGTTTTGTATTGGATTTTTCTTTACGGAAAGTTCGCTTTCGCTGAAGAACAGATAAAAGAAGAGAAATCGTTACCTGTTTCTGTAATTATTGCTGCAAAAAATGAAGCAAAAAATCTTATAAAATTCTTACCTAAAATTTTAGATCAAGCTTATTCTAATTATGAGGTAATTCTTATAAATGATGCTTCTACAGACGAAACTAAGCAAACCGTCAAGAATTTCCAAAAGAGATATGAAAATTTAAAGTTGATTAACCTTGAAGCATCAACTACATATCAAGGAAATAAAAAAAATGCGATTACTAAGGGTATAGAAGCCTCTACAAACGATTATTTACTATTTACTGATGCAGATTGTTATCCTACTTCAAAAAATTGGATCACATCAATGATTTCTCATCACAACGACGAACATAAAATCATTTTAGGTTACGGTGCCTATAAAAAACTACCAACATTTATTAATAAACTAATTAGATATGAAACCCTATTAACAGTAATTCAATACTTTTCTTATACAAAAATTGGGTTTCCATATATGGGAGTAGGCAGAAATTTATCCTATAAGAAAGAACTATTTTTTCAAGTAAAAGGATTTGAATCTCACTCAAAACTTAAATCTGGGGATGATGATTTATTTATTAACCAAGTAACAACTAAAAAAAATACATCAATTTGTTTTTCTAAAGATAGTTTTACCATATCTAAGCCTAAAGAATCTTTTTGGTTCTGGTTTCAACAAAAAAGAAGGCATATTTCTACGGCAAATTATTATAAACCTTTTCATCAATATTTATTAGGGTTATTCTATTTTTCGCAATTAGCATTTTGGATATTAGCAATAATACTATTATTATTTTCGTTTAATTGGCAACTTGTAACTATCTTAGTAATTATTCGTCTAACCTCTCAATATATCGCTATTTATAATTCGGCCTTAAAATTGAATGAAAAAGATTTGATCATCCTAGCTCCCATACTAGATATATCGTTAGTATTTTCTCAATTAATGCTGTTCTTCAGCAACTTATTCAATAAACCAAAACATTGGTAATGAGTAAAAAAAAGGGCAAAATAGTAAAAGCTATACAAAGTGCTAAAAAGGGTGAAGAAATTGCTTATACCTTACTTTTAAATACTTTTTGGAAGGATGTGTATCGTTTTCTCGATAGCAAGACGAATGATGAAAATGAAGCTGAAGATATCACCATTAAAACTTTTGCAAGAGCCTTTGATAAGATTGATTCATTCGACGAGAAATATAAATTTAAGACTTGGTTATTAACCATAGCTAATAATTTATTAATTGATCATTTACGTAAGCAAAAAACAGAAACCGTTTCTATTGATAAAGAAGACTCTGAAGTTTATGATGTAAAAGATGAAGAACCTACACCAGTTGATAAGCTAATTATCGAGCAAAATCTTGCACAATTACTGGCCTATATAAAGCAATTAAAACCACATTATCAAGAGATCATCAATTTGCGTTTCTTTCAAGAAATGAGCTATAAGGAAATTGCTAATGAGACAGATGAACCTATGAATAATGTAAAGGTAAAATTGCTCCGCGCTAAAAAACTATTAGCAGAGATTATTAAAAAATCTGATTCTTAATTTTTTATTACAGATGTCACCTTGAGCGTAGTCGAAAGGTCTCGATTCCACTCAACCTAATAAAAAATTATTATTTTCACCCTGTTTAATTTAATAATTTCCCGTTTACACGGGAAGTGAACATGAAAAAAACCCTACAATCTCTTGGTCCTGGTTTATTGTTTGCTGGTGCAGCAATTGGAGTTTCACATTTAGTGCAATCTACAAGAGCCGGTGCAGAGTTTGGTTTTGGCTTGCTTTGGGCGTTATTACTTGTAAATTTATTTAAATATCCTTTTTTTCAATATGGCCCTCGTTATGCATCAGCTACTGGTGAAAGTCTGGTAGATGGCTATAAAAAACTTGGGCAATGGGTATTGATTATATTCTTTGTACTTACACTAATTGCCATCTTTACTATCCAAGCAGCAGTAACCATCGTAACTGCGGGCTTAGCTGTCAATCTATTTGGTATCACAGAAAATACAACTACTTGGAGTATTATTATTACCGCTCTTTGTTTTTTGATATTGATGGTGGGTAAATATAAATTACTCGATAATTTGATGAAAGTGATTATTGTAATTCTCACCCTTTCAACCATCATTGCCGTTTTAGGAGCTATTCTCAATGTAGATACACCTCAAGGTTTTGAGCAAGTCATCCCTCAAGGAACTGTAGGTATAGCCTTTTTGATCGCTTTCTTAGGATGGATGCCTGCCCCATTAGATATTTCCGTAATCCACTCAATCTGGACCCTTGAAAAACAAAAAACAACCAAAGAAGATTTTAATACCAAAAAAGCTTTGTTTGATTTTAATATAGGTTTTATAGCTACAGTGTTTTTAGGTGTCTGTTTTATTTCTTTAGGTGCCTTGGTAATGTTTGGTTCAGGAGAAAGCTTTGATAACTCTGCAGGAAAATTTGCTCAACAGCTGATCAATTTATATACTGATAATTTAGGAGAGGGTACTGCTATTTTTATTGCTATTGCTGCCTTTACAACAATGTTTAGCACTACTTTAACAACTCTTGATGCTTCACCGCGTATGATGGAAAAATCAAGTGAGTTACTCTTTGGTAAACAATTGAAGACAAATTATTTATTCTGGATCATTGCACTTTCGATAGGAACCATCATCATCTTATCATTCTTTATCTCAAATATGATCACTATGGTTAAAATTGCTACGATTTTATCTTTTTTAACAGCACCTTTTTATGCCATTGCCAACTTTATTCTAATTTCGGGCAAGCATACTCCCAAAGAAGCACGTCCTTCGTTGGCAATGAAAGTCTTGAGCTATTTAGGTATTATTTTCCTTATTGGGTTTAGTATTTGGTACCTAATGAATTTGTAAATTTGCAGTTCGAATTTAAGTTATGGCAGAAGAGTCAGTTATAATACCGATAAAAAAACCAAAATGGTTACGTGTAAAGCTTCCTGTAGGGAAAAAATACACAGAACTAAGAGGATTGGTAGATAAATATAATCTACACACTATTTGTACTAGTGGTAGTTGCCCTAATATGGGTGAATGCTGGGGAGAAGGCACAGCAACTTTTATGATCTTAGGTAATATTTGTACTCGTTCATGTGGGTTCTGTGGTGTAAAAACTGGTAGACCAGAAACTGTAGACTGGGAAGAACCCGAAAAAGTAGCACGTTCTATTAAAATTATGCAGATAAAACATGCTGTTGTAACTTCTGTTGATCGTGATGATTTAAAAGATGGTGGTTCTATTATTTGGGCTGAAACGGTAAAAGCGATTCGTAGGGCAAATCCAAAAACAACTCTAGAAACTTTGATACCTGATTTTCAGCTGATTCACAAAAATTTGGATAGAATTATTGAAGCTTCTCCAGAAGTGGTTTCGCATAATATGGAAACTGTTCGTCGTTTAACTCGCGAAGTACGAATACAAGCTAAATATGATCGTAGTTTGGCTGTTCTTAAATATTTAAAAGATCAAGGTATCAACAGAACAAAATCTGGCATCATGTTAGGTTTAGGTGAAAAAGAAGAAGAGGTAATTCAAACAATGAAAGACCTAAGAGAAAACCTGGTAGATGTAGTTACTATTGGTCAATATTTACAACCTAGTAAAAAACATCTTCCTGTTAAAGAATTTATAACGCCAGAGCAATTTAAAAAATACGAAGAAATTGGTCTAGAAATGGGCTTTAGACATGTAGAAAGTGGTGCTTTGGTTAGGTCATCTTATAAGGCACAAAAGCATATATTATAATAAACCTTAACAGTTCTATAACAACTGTTTAACTGTTCATTAACTCAAAAACCACAATTTTAGCCGCAATTTTGCGTTATATAATTGAATACAATCTGATAAAGTTTGTTTTCATTGTATAAATTATTTGAGTTAGTTAAAAGAAAACGCCTTCATCTGAGGGCGTTTTTTTGCATTCTATTGAAATTAGGAATTTTGGCACGAGAATTGTAATATAATAAACGAAGCAAATATCTTAGTTTGCTTTCATTGTATGAATTATTTGAGTTAGTTAAGAAATTCGCCCTCCTTGGAGGGCGTTTTTTATTGAATAATATTTAGACTTTTATCTATGTATTTTTTAATTAGCCTGTTGAAACCATCTTTATGCTCTAAAAACTCTGTTTTAATGGGTAAATAGTAAATAGTTTCTTTATTAGAAAAAGCGCGCACATAATCCTTTTCGGTAGTAAGGATCATTCTCTTCTTAGAATCTAGCTTTTGAAAATGATTTTCAATCTTGTCAAAATCATTAGAAGTAAAATTATGATGATCTTTAAATGCTAAGTGTTCAAAATCTATATGTTGTTGTAGTAAGAAATTTGTCAAAGGTTTTGTTTTAGCGATACCTGTAACTAATAAAACTTTATAATCTTTTAATTCTTTTACAGGAATTTCGTCCTCTTTACTTATTACGGCTTCATTATAACCAATCTTTGTGAAAAATACTGTTTGCGTTAGTTCAATATTTAATTTCTTAGTTATCTCAAACTGATCTTCTTCAGATAAATTTTCTGGGCATTTGGTAACAATAATAATCTGTGCCCTACTTGCTCCTTCAACTTTTTCGCGAAGATCACCTGTTGGTAACATTGTGTCATCTACATATAAATTATCGTATGGTGTGAGTAAAATATTAAAACCTGCCTCTACTTTTCTATGTTGAAAAGCATCGTCTAATAAAATTACATCTGGGTTATGTAGTTTTTTTAATTGATTAATTCCGTTTACACGATCAGCATCTACAGCTATAACCACCTCATCTTTGAACTTGGTATAGAATTGCATAGGTTCATCACCGATTTCTTCCGCGGTAGCATTTTTATCTGCAATTATAAATCCTTTAGAAGTACGTTTATAACCACGGCTTAAAACAGCAACCTTATAATCATCTTTTAGTAATCGAATGAGATATTCTATTTGTGGAGATTTTCCAGTACCACCAACACTCAAATTACCAACTATTATAACCGGAATATCAAAACTAGTGGATTTTAATACACCTTTGTCATACATTTTATTACGTGCAGAAGTTACTTCGCCATACAACAAAGAAAATGGATAAAGTATTTTACGAAGTATGCTCACAACAACGAAAATACAAAATGAAAAAGACTAATAAGCTACGTTTTCTACGATCTCTAAACCATAACCAATGATACCTACTCTTTTTTTAATGTATTTACCATTTGTTATTAAACGTAACTTACTAATATTTAGGTCGTGAAGAATTTGTGCACCTATACCAAAATCTTTTTCATCAAGCTTAATTTTTGGCACTTGTGCTTCGTTTTCAGATTGCAATTCTTTTATTAATCCTAAACGATTCATTAAGTTAAAAGATTGGTTTTCTTGATTAATAAAAACAATAGCCCCAGAACCCTCATCATTTATCAATTTGAACATTCTACTAAAACTATCGTCTGGTTTAGTAGTCAACAAACGTATAATATCGTTGTTAATTAATGTAGAATTAACACGTACTAATACTGGGTCTTCCTCTTGCCAATCTCCTTTAGTTAAGGCAATATGCACTTGGTCATTAGTAGTTTGTTGATAAGCTCTTAAACGAAATTCACCAAAACGTGTTTGCAAATTAAAGTCTTCTACTTTCTCTATTAAAGAATCATGTTGCATTCTATATGCAACTAGATCTTCAATAGAAATTACTTTTAAGTCATGTTTTTTAGCAACTTCCATTAATTGTGGAAGTCTAGCCATAGTACCGTCTTCATTTAAAATCTCTACTAAAATACCCGCAGGTTTAAATCCTGCTAGGCGAGCTAAATCTATTGCTGCTTCTGTATGACCAGTTCTACGTAATACACCACCATTTTTAGCTTTTAGTGGAAATATATGCCCTGGTCTACCTAAATCAAATGACTTTGTAGCATCATCAACTAAGGCCTTGATTGTTTTCGATCTATCGTGAGCAGAAATACCAGTGGTACAGCCATGGCCAATTAAATCAACCGATACAGTAAACTGTGTATGATGTAAAACAGTATTATTTTGCACCATCATGGTAAGATCTAATTCTTGGCATCTATCTTCTGTAAGAGGAGCACAAATTAAACCGCGACCATGCATTGACATAAAATTGATCATTTCTGGTGTAACTGTTTCAGCAGCAGCTATAAAATCACCTTCATTTTCTCTATCTTCATCATCAACCACAATAACAAGTTTACCATTTTTAATATCATTTATAGCTTCTTTTATCGTGTTTAGTTTTAACTTTTCTGACACTGTGCTAATCATTTTTGTTTACTTTTTTAAACTTAAATAGTCTACCGAAAAAATCAGTAATTGGTTGCAAAAATACATCAATATTAAATATTCCTTTGTCTTGAGTAGCTCTTTTCATCAATAACAAACCTAATGGAAACAATATTAATGTAGCAAGCCAACCACCAAACGCAGAGGTGATAGTACTAGAATGAGCCATATTTTTACCCAAAGTAGATACAAAAAAGTAAATAACAAATATGGTTATTGCCAAAATCATTGGTACACCAAAACCTCCTTTTCTTATGATTGAACCTAAAGGTGCTCCAATAAAAAACAACACCAAACAAGACAACGAAAATGCTAATCTTCTATGATACTCGGTATTATATACATTTAAAAATTTCTGTTTATTCTTAAAAGTTTTCTTGTAAGATTCTATATCTTTTAAGGTTCCATCTATGTTGTTTACTGCATTATCTAAAACAACTGCTTTATTTATGGAATCGAAATTTTCTAATATATTGGCATTTAAATCCTTTTTAAATAAAGAATCAGTATACATTTCTTTTGCACCACCTCTTACAAAAATATTTTTTGCCTTATTAGTAACAAAGTCATCGTAAGGCTGCTTTAATGAGTCTGTATAATAACTGAGCTGACTTAAGCTAAGCATTTCTCTATCTTTTTTATATTCAGCCGCATCTATATCACTTAACTTAGAAATATCAATATTAACAACATATTCGTCAAAAGTAGACTTTGTAAAAGGCATACTTTTCGTTTTTTGATACGTTCTCTTTTTTGGAATGATATCTTCGTAATGATTTCCGTTTTTTAAAACCAAGGTCATGTATTTGCTACCATCTTCTGTAGTTATTTCACCTTCTTCTGCCTTAATTAATTTTGCATTTGAATTTCCTTTATCGAGATCATAATAGATATGTACATCTTTTAACAGGTTATCTTCTTCGCCATATTTCTCTGCAAATTTGATACTATATCCTGGAATTTCTGTATTAAAAGTTCCAGGCACTAAAGCCAATGCAGGTTTTGTTTTCTGCATATCTAATAATAGATTCTTAAACTTAAATGCTGCCCGAGGAAATGCATAATTCAAAAACAGAAAATTCAATCCACTCAATAAAACCATTAATAAAACAAGTGGCCTTATAAACTTTTGTAAAGAGATACCAGCCGATTTAATAGCTGCAAATTCATAATTTTCAGACAGGCTTCCTAAAGCCATAATAGATGATAATAGTATGGCTATTGGTAAGGCCGTTGGTGTCATCATTTGGGCTATATATCCTAAAAATTTTAGAATTAAAGCAATACTTATGCCTTTGCCCGCAATCTTGTCAAACTGTAACCATAATGTTTGCATTACCAACACAAACAAAATGACAAAAAATGTGGCTAGAAAAGGAACTAGAAAGCTTTTGAGTATATATTTATTTAAAATCTTCAAATCTAGATTTTCACAGTTCAAAACTAAACAAAAAATAAGTATCCTCTTGTTAGAGAATACTTAATTCTTTAAACCTATTTAGTTTAGCTTTTACAACCTATTAATAAGATAACCTTTTGATTTATATTTTGTCTCATCAAAAGAAAAAAGATTACCAGATAAGGGTTGATCTGTTTTGAATTTGGTAACAGTTAATGTTGTAATAGTAGTATTTTTACCAGTTTCAATCAAATTGTAAATATGCTTAGTATTTACATCTATACCCAATAATACCTTTTCGATTGCAGAATCGCTATCGATTGGATTTAATTTTACATATTGTATTTTTCTACCATTTATACTTTTTAGTTTATCCCAACTATAGGTAAAACCCGTTTTATAGAATGAAAAGAACTTCGATGGTGTAAGCGTATTATCATCTTCTGCATCAGCAGCAGTGATATTCACTTCTTCGTCCTCAGGGTTTATAGTGTACACTTTCTTACCATCAAATAATTGATTGATACCTAAAAAGTTTACATTGTATAAATCTCCTTTCATAGTAGCATTACCACGTGTTTCTTGATGTGTGTTAGTTTCTTTATTATCTAAAACATACTTAAACTCAACATACATGTTCTTATACGTGCTCATTTTAACTGATACTTCATCTAATAATTTTTTAGCTTTATCAGTACCTTGAGCATTTATCAAGGTTGTAGTTAGAATCAAAACTAATAGTGTAAAAATTCTTTTCATTTTAATTGATTTTTTCATTTTTAAAAAACTCATCGAGCGCTAGCACATCACTTATTAAAACTTGTCTGGCTTTGCTCCCTTCAAAAGGTCCAACAATTCCAGCAGCTTCTAATTGATCAATAATACGTCCTGCCCTATTATATCCTAATTTTAATTTTCGTTGCAATAAAGATGCTGAACCTTGCTGCGCATTTACAATAACATATGCCGCTTCTTCGAACAGTTTATCTCTATCTGCAATATCTATATCAAGACTTGTGCCACTCTCTTCACCAACGTATTCAGGTAATAAATGTGCGTCAGCATAAGCTCTTTGTGAGCCTATAAAATCTGTAATCTTATCAACTTCTGGTGTATCTACAAAAGCACATTGCAGGCGTACCAAATCGCTACCAGTAGAAATTAACATATCTCCTTTTCCGATTAACTGATCCGCACCTTGAGCATCTAAAATTGTTCTTGAGTCTATTTTAGATGTCACTCTAAATGCTACCCTTGTCGGGAAGTTAGCTTTGATTAAACCAGTAATAACGTTAACCGAAGGTCTTTGCGTAGCAACTATTAAGTGAATACCAATTGCTCTTGCCAATTGAGCTAAACGAGCTATTGGGCCTTCAATTTCTTTACCGGCTGTCATAATTAAGTCAGCAAATTCATCGATTACTAATACTATATATGGAAGAAATTTATGACCATTCTCAGGATTCAATTTTCTTGCTTTAAACTTTTCATTATATTCTTTAATGTTACGTACATAAGCATCCTTTAAAAGATTATAACGATTATCCATTTCGATACACATCGAATTCAATGTATTTACCACTTTGGTGGTATCCGTAATAATCGCTTCTTCTGAGTCTGGTAATTTTGCCAAATAATGGCGCTCAATCTTATTGAATAAAGTTAACTCAACTTTTTTAGGGTCAACTAATACAAATTTTACTTCAGCAGGATGCTTTTTATATAGTAGAGAAGTTAATACTGCATTTAATCCTACAGATTTTCCTTGTCCAGTTGCACCAGCCATTAATAAGTGTGGCATTTTTGCAAGATCTACCACATAAGTTTCATTAGCGATGGTTTTTCCTAAAGCCAGCGGTAGTTCCATTTTTGCTTTTTGAAATTTCTGCGTAGACAACACAGATTTCATTGAAACAATGGTTGAGTTTTTATTAGGTACTTCAATACCAATAGTTCCTTTTCCAGGAATTGGAGCGATGATTCGGATACCTAATGCTGATAATGACAAAGCAATATCATCCTCTAAATTCTTTATTTTAGAAATACGCACTCCTTTATCAGGAACAATTTCATAGAGTGTAACAGTTGGGCCAATGGTAGCCTTAATACTTGCAATACTAATCTTATAATTACGAAGCGTATCTACAATTCGGTTTTTATTAAGCTCTAATTCTTCTTGATCTATTGTAATATTCTCATTACCATAATCACGTAATAAATCAAGCGTAGGGAATTTATAATCAGATAGTTCTAATTTAGGGTCAAATTCTCCAAAATCTTCAACTAATTTATTTGATAGATTTTCAACCAACTGATCTTCTTCAAAAGTTTGTGTAACTTCAATTTCTACTTCGTCTTTTGGTTCTTCTTTCTTAGCAGGTGTCTTTCTCTTAATCGTTTCTATTACAGTTTCTTTTTCTTCAACTTTAAATTCAATTTCAGGAGTAGGTTCTTCATGAATTGCTTCAGCTACATATCCATCGTCAGTAATATCATCTATAGCTGTAGATATTGAATCTTTATTTTTCTTTTTTGGTATTTTTTCTTTAATAAGTTCTGGTGTGATTTTAAAACGAGAAATTAAATAAGCCAATAGACTAAAAAGTAATATTAAAAATACACCCGTTTTACCAATATAATCATTTAAAAATTCGTTCAATTCAAAACCGACTACACCACCAAACAATGGTTGTTCAGGTAAAAAGAATCCTAATGCTAATGAGAACCATACCATAAAAATTAACCCCCAAAACCATACTTTTTTTAATAACTTTAACTGTAAGTTAAATGCAGCTGCTAATCCTGTAAAAAATAAAAGAGTTAGTAAAATAAAAGAAGGTATTCCGAAACCCTTATAAATAAAGAAATGACTTATTTGCGCACCTAGTTTGCCAAGTAAATTTTTAGCTTGTTCATTGCGTTCTGCAAATTGACTTAATTGACTCTGATCTGCTTGCCAATTGGTAAAGAATGATGCAAAAGATATTAATAAAAAGATACTAAAGAGCATTAAAAACACACCAAATATCAAGTGTGTCTGCTTACTTTTAAAAAAACTTATAATACCGTAGCTTTTTTTCTTTTTAGATGTCGTTCTTTTCTTCTTAGCCATCAATGAATCAATATCACGCAAAAATACATAAAAATATACGAGAAAAATTTGTAAAACTAGGTATTAATAAAATTTTGGAATATAAATAATACATGCAATTATTACCGCAATAATAGCTGCAAAAGCGGGCCCTCCAGCTGCTACATCTTTTATAAATCCAATATCTTTATGATAATCTTTATGAACGAAATCTGATAGTTTTTCTACAGCGGTATTTGCTGATTCTGCTACTAAGACTAAACCGATAGTTAAAAATTGTAAAACCCATTCTGTAGAAGATAATCCAACTAAAAAACCAATTATTGTCATTATAATAGCAATAGCAAACTGAATCATTATACTATGCTCAGTTGTTATTAATAACCAAATACCTTTTAAAGCATATTTTACACTTTTAATTCTACCTAATAAAAAGTTATCATTTCGACTCATTAATGACTTAATTATATAAAGTCTCTAAAGCTGCTTTATAGTTCGGCTCATTGCCAACTTCTGGTATTTGCTCTGTATATAATACTTTTCCTTTTTCATCTAACACAATCACCACTCTTGAGTGCAAATTATTAAATGGGCCTTCGATAATTTCTAATCCATAATCTTTACCAAAAGAACCATTATCAAAGTCGGATAAACATTCAACATTATCAATACCTTCTGCTCCACAAAATCGTTTTTGGGCAAAAGGTAAATCTCTAGAAATACATAATACTTTTGTGTTTTCTAGCTCTGCAGCTTCTTTATTAAATTGTCTTATTGAAGCCGCGCAAGTACCAGTATCTACGCTCGGAAATATATTTAACACAATTTTAGAGCCTTGATAATCAGATAAATTTGTATTTGACAAGTCTATTTTTCTTAATGTGAAATCTGGTGCTTGTGAACCTATATTTGGTAAATTCCCTATAGTTTGTGTAGGATTACCTCCTAATGTAATTGTAGCCATAAATTAGTTTTTGCTTTTAGTTTAACTCAAAAATACACAAAAAAAAACCTGAATCTTATAAGTTACACCTATCTTTTTAAGGAATTTTAAGTTTTAAAAATCAAATAGTTTTCAACAATATAGTTTTTATTCACCAAAAAAATAGTACACAATCATCGCAAAAAAATATTTCATTTTTATATATAAAAACCGTGGTTTATAATAGCTTACAATTATTATCAATTAACAAAAAACTTAATTTTATAAACACTTTTCTTGAGAAGCCTTATGTTAAATAATTTGTTTATTAAATAATTTCAATTAAATTCGTCTTGCTATTGGAAAAAGTTTAAGTTACTTAAACCTACCCAACTATGACTGAAAAACATCATCTACTAACCAATGATGAGTTTGAAGAAAAATTTGAGAGCTGTACGCTCCCTTCTTGTTATTTTACTCACGAAGCACATTTACGATTAGCTTACATCCATATTAAAAAGTATGGAGCTAAACAGGCTATTAAAAATATTAGTAGACAAATTATAAACTTTGATAATAAATATGGAGATGGCACAAAGTTTAATAAAAGAATAACCATTGCTTCGACAAAAGTTATTGAGCTTTTTATGAAAAAAACTACTTCCATAGATTTTAAAGGTATGCTTCTTGAATTCCCTCAATTAAGAAATAATTTTTGTGAAGTCTTAAAAAGTCATTATAAACTCGATTTCTTTAAAAAGGAAAAAGAAGAAGAGTATTTAGAACAAGAGCTTCTCGCTTTTACCTAAAAATTTTATTCCGTTTTTAGAGAAAGAAAAAGAATCTTATAAGTTTTAACTTCAATCAGAATTCATTGATTTTTACTTGAAATGATGTTGCACCAATCTCAAAATTTAACTTTTTTTACTCCTGAAGCTTCAGGAAATTCTGGAATTCCTTTTTTAGATACAGGAATTTCGGCAGGTTTTCCATCTCCAGCAGATGACTTTAAAGAAAGGCGATTATCTTTAGATGATGAATTAATTAAAAATAAAGAGGCAACATTTTTTGCACGTGTTAGCGGCCAATCTATGATAGGTGCCGGACTTGATGATAATGATCTTTTAGTAATTGATAGAAGTTTAGAACCTGCACATAATAAAATTGCTGTATGTTTTATCGATGGAGAGTTTACTGTAAAACGACTTAAAGTACAATCTGATGGAGTTTGGTTACAACCTGAAAATCCTGATTATGAAGCTATAAAAATAACCAAAGAAAATAACTTTATAATCTGGGGAATAGTTACCAGTGTTATAAAACGTCTATAAAAAAAAGCCTTAGCTTTTCGCTAAGGCTTAACCCCTTTATTTATAATTGTTTTTAGTTTTCATATATAAAACAATCGTTACTTAAAAATTCCTACCTAAAAAGGTGCTTTTTTCAATGAATAAAAAAACGCCGAACTTTCGTTCAGCGTTTTTAATTTATGCTTGACCGGCCGGTCCGAAATTTAACGGAATCGGTGGTTGTTCATAATCTTTTATTTCACCATGGGCTTTTTCGAATCTAGCTACATTCTCTGCCAATGCTTTCGTTAAACGCTTAGCATGCTGTGGCGTTAATATAATTCTAGATTTTACTTTAGCTTTTGGTGTACCTGGCATTACATTCACAAAATCTACAACAAACTCAGAAACAGAATGATTGATAATTGCTAGATTAGAATAAGTTCCATCCGCAACAGCTTCATCTAATTCAATGTTCAACTGATTTTGTTTGTTTTTATCTTGTTGTTCTGCCATAATCTAGTTTGCTTCAATCTCTTCTTTAGAACCAACAATTAAGTGATCATAAAAACGCATACCTGTACCTGCCGGAATTTTCTTACCAACAATTACATTTTCTTTAAGGCCTTCTAAATAATCAACTTTACCACTTACAGCAGCTTGGTTTAATACTTTTGTAGTCTCTTGGAAAGATGCTGCAGAGATAAACGATTTAGTCTGTAAAGATGCTCTTGTAATACCTTGCAAGATTGGTTCTGCTGTAGCAGGAACAGCATCTCTAGCTTCTACTAACGCTTTATCTGCTCTTCGTAATACAGAATTTTCATCTCTTAGCTTACGAGCAGAAATGATCTGACCAGCTTTAAGGTTTTCTGAATCACCAGGTTCTTCAACAACCTTCATTCCGTAAATAGCATCATTTACTTCCATAAAGTCATTTTTATGAATTAATTGGCTTTCTAAGAAAATAGTATCACCTGAATCAACAATCTTCACTTTACGCATCATCTGGCGTACTACAACTTCAAAGTGCTTATCATTAATTTTCACCCCTTGTAGACGATATACCTCTTGAATTTCATTCACTAAGTATTCTTGTACTGCTGACGGGCCTTTAATATTTAAGATATCTGACGGAGTAATTGCACCATCAGATAAAGGCATACCAGCCTTGATAAAGTCATTTTCTTGAACTAGAATCTGATTAGAAAGTTTAACTAAGTACTTCTTAATATCTCCTAATTTAGATTCAACGATGATTTCACGGTTACCTCTTTTTATTTTACCAAATGACACAACACCATCAATTTCTGAAGTTACTGCTGGATTAGAAGGATCACGAGCTTCAAACAATTCGGTAACACGTGGTAAACCACCCGTAATATCACCTGCCTTGCCAGATTTACGTGGTATCTTTACTAAGATCTTACCTGCTTCAATCTTTTCATCTTCTTCAACCATTAAGTGAGCACCAACTGGTAAACTATAAGAGCGTAAAACTTCACCTTTTTTATCTTCGATAATTAAAGTTGGTACTACCTTCTTATTTTTAGATTCAGAAATTACTTTTTCTTGGAAACCAGTTTGCTCATCAATCTCAACTTGATATGTAACACCTTGTTCAATATTTTCGAAAGTAACTTTACCTTCAAATTCTGAAACGATTACACCATTATATGGATCCCATTTACAAATAACATCACCTTTCTTGATGGTTCTAGCGCCTTTTATAGCAATATGAGAACCATAAGGAATATTATTAGTACTTAATGTAATACCTGTGTTCTTATCAACAATCTTAATTTCAGAAGTTCTTGAAATTACAATATCAACTTTGTTTCCATCATTATCTAGGCCCTCTACAGTACGTAGGTCATCAATTTCGATTTTACCATCGAACTTAGCAGTTAATGAATTTTCTTCTGAAATATTTCCTGCAATACCACCTACATGGAAAGTACGAAGTGTTAACTGAGTACCAGGCTCACCAATTGATTGTGCTGCAATAACACCAACTGCCTCTCCAATTTGAACTTTCTTTCTAGTTGATAAACTATGACCGTAACATTTGGCACAAATACCTCTATCAGACTCACAAGTTAATGCAGAACGAACTTCTAATGATTCTAAAGATGATTTATTCACTCTTTTAACAGCATCTTCATCTATTTCTTCACCTGCAGAAACTACTAATTCTTGAGTGATAGGATCATAAACATCTTCTAGAGCAACTCTACCAAACACTCTTTCTCCTAAAGTTTCAACAATTTCTTCGTTTTTCTTTAATGGAGTTATATCTAATCCTCGTAACGTACCACAATCTTCTTCATTAATAATCACATCTTGAGATACATCTACTAAACGACGTGTTAAATAACCTGCATCGGCTGTTTTTAACGCTGTATCGGCTAGACCTTTACGAGCACCGTGTGTAGATATAAAGTATTCAAGAATTGATAGCCCTTCTTTAAAGTTAGAAAGAATTGGATTCTCAATAATTTCTCCACCACCTGCAGTAGATTTTTTAGGCTTAGCCATTAAACCACGCATACCTGTTAACTGACGAATCTGTTCTTTAGAACCCCTTGCACCAGAATCTAGCATCATATACACTGAGTTGAAACCTTGCTGATCTTCGCGTAAACGCTTCATAGAAAGCTCAGTTAACTTGTTGTTTGTTGATCCCCAAATATCAATTACCTGATTGTAACGTTCTTTGTTCGTCAACATACCCATGTTATAACTCGCAATGATAGTGTCAACTTGCTCGTTAGCAGCATCAATCATCTTGTACTTCTCTTCAGGAATAATAATATCTCCTAAACTAAATGATAAACCACCTTGGAATGCGAACTTATACCCCATCCCTTTAATAGCATCTAAGAATTTACCAGTTGACGGTACATCAGTAGCTTTTAAAATATCACCAATAATATCTCTCAATGATTTCTTAGTTAATACTTCATTGATATAACCAGCTTCTTCAGGAACTACCTCATTAAATAATACTCTACCAACTGTAGTTTCAATTATTTGAGTAGTTAATTCACCTTCTTCATTAAAGTCTTTAGTACGGACTTTTATACCTGCATTTAGATCAACTTGTTTTTCATTAAAAGCAATTGTTACCTCTTCAGGAGAATAAAAAGTTGTTCCCTCACCTTTTACTTTGTGCTCTTTTGTAGACTTACGCTCTTTAGTCATATAATATAAACCAAGAACCATATCTTGAGATGGTACTGTAATTGGTGAACCGTTAGCAGGATTCAAAATACTATGAGAAGCTAACATTAATAATTGAGCTTCAAGTATTGCTTCTGGCCCTAATGGTAAGTGAACTGCCATCTGGTCACCATCGAAATCCGCATTAAATGCTGTACATACTAATGGGTGTAATTGAATAGCTTTACCTTCAATTAACTTGGGTTGAAACGCTTGAATACCTAAACGGTGAAGCGTAGGAGCACGGTTTAGTAATACAGGATGTCCTTTAAGAACATTTTCTAAAATATCCCATACTACTGGCTCACGCTTATCTATAATTTTCTTCGCAGATTTTACAGTTTTTACAATACCTCTTTCGATTAATTTACGAATTACAAAAGGCTTGTATAATTCTGCTGCCATATCTTTTGGCAATCCACATTCGTATAATTTTAATTCTGGACCAACAACAATTACCGAACGTGCAGAATAATCAACACGTTTACCTAATAAGTTCTGACGAAAACGCCCTTGTTTACCTTTTAATGAATCAGATAATGATTTTAAAGGTCTATTAGACTCCGTTTTTACTGCTGATGATTTACGTGTGTTATCAAATAATGAATCTACAGATTCTTGTAACATCCGTTTTTCGTTACGTAAAATTACTTCAGGAGCTTTGATCTCCATTAATCTTTTTAAACGATTATTACGGATAATTACTCTACGATATAAATCATTTAAATCTGAAGTGGCAAAACGACCACCATCTAATGGTACTAATGGACGTAATTCTGGAGGTGTAACTGGTACAACCTTCATAATCATCCACGCTGGCTTGTTTTCTCTATTTTTATTTGCGTCACGGAAAGCTTCTACAACGTTTAAACGTTTTAATGCTTCCATTTTACGTTGCTTAGAAGTCTCGGTATTCGCTTTGTGTCTTAACTCATACGATAACTCATCTAAATCAATACGATTCAATAATTCAATCAAACATTCAGCACCCATTTTAGCGATGAATTTGTTTGGATCTGAATCTTCTAAATATTGATTTTCTACTGGGAATGTCTCAAGAATATCTAAATATTCTTCTTCCGTAAGGAAATCCATTTTTTGTAATGGCTCACCTTCAGCATTTGTTGCTCCAGCTGGTTGAATTACTACATAACGTTCGTAGTAAATAATCATATCTAACTTCTTAGAAGGCAATCCTAAAAGGTAACCCATCTTGTTAGGTAATGACCTAAAATACCAGATATGTGCAACAGGAACTACTAAGTTAATGTGCCCTACTCTATCTCTACGCACTTTCTTTTCAGTAACTTCTACTCCACAACGGTCACAGATAATTCCTTTATAACGAATACGTTTGTACTTACCACAAGCACATTCGTAATCTTTTATAGGACCAAAAATACGCTCACAAAATAAACCATCTCTTTCTGGCTTATGTGTACGATAATTGATCGTTTCTGGTTTTAAAACTTCACCTCTAGATTTTTCTAAAATAGATTCTGGTGACGCCAAACCAATTGATATTTTATTAAATTTTTTTACAGTGTACTTTTCTCTTTGTTTTGCCATGATATATGCAATCGAATTAAAATGTAAAAATGTATATGGTAAAAGCAACAAGCAACTAATGCTTGCTGCTTTAAATTATTATTCTTCTAATCTAACGTCTAAGCCAAGTCCTTTTAACTCGTGCATTAATACATTAAATGATTCTGGTAATCCTGGTTCTGGCATTGGTTCACCTTTAACAATACTTTCGTATGTCTTAGCTCTACCTAATACATCATCAGATTTAACAGTTAAGATTTCTCTTAGTGTACTTGATGCACCGTATGCTTCAAGTGCCCAAACCTCCATTTCACCAAAACGTTGACCACCAAACTGTGCTTTACCACCCAATGGTTGTTGTGTAATTAATGAGTAAGGACCAATAGAACGTGCGTGCATTTTATCTTCGATCATATGCCCTAGCTTAATCATATAGATTACACCTACTGTAGCAGGTTGATCAAAGCGTTCCCCAGTTCCACCATCATATAAATAAGTATGACCAAATTCTGGAACACCAGCTTCATTAGTTAATGCTGTAATCTCATCGATTGAAGCACCATCAAAAATTGGCGTAGCATACTTTTGATCTAATTTTTGACCTGCCCAACCAAGAACAGTTTCATAAATCTGACCAATATTCATACGCGATGGTACACCTAGCGGATTCAATACGATATCTACTGGAGTTCCATCTTCTAAGAAAGGCATATCTTCTGCTCTAACAATACGAGCAACAATACCTTTATTACCGTGACGTCCTGCCATCTTATCACCAACTTTTAACTTACGTTTTTTAGCAATATAAACTTTAGCAAGTTTTACAATACCAGCTGGTAATTCATCACCAACAGTTATAGTAAACTTCTCACGACGTAAAGAACCTTGTAAATCACTTACCTTGATCTTATAATTATGGATCAACTCACTAATCAATTTATTGATATTTTTGTCAGTGGTCCAAGTACCTTTAGTTAAATGTTCAAAATCATTAACAGCATTTAACATTTTAAGTGTAAACTTCTTACCTTTTGGTAAGATCTCTTCACCTAAATCATTTTGAATACCTTGAGCTGTTTTACCATTTACAAGTGCAAATAATTTCTCAACTAAACGATCTTTAAGATTATTGAATTTAACAGTAAATTCTGCTTCTAATCTTTCTAATTCCTCTTTATCTTTACTACGTTTAGCCTTATCTTTAATTGTTCTTTTAAACAATTTCTTGTCAATTACTACACCTTTTAATGATGGAGAAGCTTTTAAAGAAGCATCTTTAACATCACCTGCATTATCACCAAAGATGGCACGCAATAATTTTTCTTCTGGAGTAGGATCTGATTCACCTTTTGGAGTGATCTTTCCGATAAGGATATCACCAGGTTTTACTTCAGCTCCAATACGAATCATACCATTCTCATCAAGGTCTTTAGTTGCTTCTTCTGATACATTAGGAATATCTGCTGTTAATTCTTCAGCACCTAGTTTAGTATCTCGAACATCTAATGAGTATTCATCAATATGAATTGATGTAAATACATCTTCGCGAACTACTCTTTCAGAAATTACAATTGCGTCCTCAAAGTTATATCCTTTCCAAGGCATAAATGCCACTTTCATATTTCTACCTAAGGCTAATTCACCTTTTTCAGTAGCATATCCTTCACAAAGAACTTGTCCTTTCTTAACTTTATCACCTTTTTGAACAATTGGATGTAAGTTGATAGAAGTACCTTGATTCGTTTTTCTAAACTTAATCAATTCGTAAGTCCTATCATCTTCATCAAAACTTACAAGCTTCTGCTCATCAGTACGATCGTATCTAATTGTAATTTTATCAGAATCAACATATTCTACAACGCCATTACCTTCTGCATTTATCAAAATTCTAGAATCTGTAGCTACCCTACGTTCTAATCCAGTACCAACAATTGGCGATTCTGGTCTCATTAATGGAACTGCCTGACGCATCATGTTAGATCCCATCAATGCACGATTGGCATCATCATGCTCTAAGAAAGGAATCAAAGATGCAGAAATAGATGAAATCTGATTTGGAGATACATCCATATAATCAACATCATTAGGAGTCACTAATGGGAAGTCACCCTCTTCACGAGCTACAACTTTGTCTAAAGTAATATTTCCATTACTATCTAAATCTAAATTAGATTGGGCAATTTTCTTGCCTTCTTCCTCTTCAGCACTTAAATAGATTGGTTCTTTTTTAACATCAACTTTACCGTCTTCAACTTCTCGATAAGGAGTTTCGATAAATCCTAAATTATTCACTTTAGCATATACTGAAAGTGAAGAAATTAAACCAATGTTTGGTCCCTCAGGAGTTTCGATTGGACATAAACGACCATAATGTGTATAGTGAACGTCACGTACCTCGAAACCTGCTCTTTCTCTTGATAAACCTCCAGGCCCTAAGGCAGATAGTCTACGTTTGTGAGTAATCTCAGCTAATGGATTGGTTTGATCCATAAATTGAGATAACTGATTGGTACCAAAGAATGAGTTAATAACAGAAGATAATGTCTTAGCATTAATCAAATCTATAGGTGTAAATACCTCATTATCACGCACGTTCATTCTTTCGCGAATTGTACGAGCCATACGAGATAAACCAACACCAAATTGACCAGCTAACTGTTCACCAACTGTTCTAACACGACGGTTAGATAAGTGATCGATATCATCAACTTCAGCTTTAGAATTCACTAACTTAATTAAGTTTTTGATGATTGTGATAATATCTTCTTTAGTTAGTACTTTTTGTTCAATATCAATATCG
The DNA here is from genome assembly GCF_057837205.1 of Maritimimonas rapanae. NCBI lineage: Bacteria > Pseudomonadati > Bacteroidota > Flavobacteriia > Flavobacteriales > Flavobacteriaceae > Maritimimonas > Maritimimonas rapanae. The sequence goes on from NZ_JBYQFI010000001.1 coordinate 1,682,828, forward strand.
AGTTCTAACTTTTTATTCATTCTGTAACGACCAACTTCTCCTAGATTGTATCGTTGTTCAGAAAAGAATAATTTATTGATAATACCTTTCGCAGTATCATAATCTGGCGGTTCAGCATTACGTAACTGACGATAAATATGTTCTACAGCCTCTTTTTCTGAGTTAGTAGGATCTTTTTGTAATGTATTATGAATGATTGCATAGTCACCCATGTTACCATCCTCTTTGTGTAATAAAATTGTTTTAGAACCAGCTTCTAAAATCTCCTCTACATGCTCTTTCTCAAGAATAGTATCACGATCTAAAATGATCTCATTACGTTCAATTGACACTACCTCACCAGTATCCTCATCAACAAAATCTTCATGCCAAGTTTTTAATACTCTCGCAGCTAACTTACGTCCCAACACTCTTTTAAGACCTGATTTAGAGACTTTTACCTCATCTGCTAAATCAAATATTTCAAGAATATCTTTATCGCGCTCAAAACCAATTGCTCTAAATAATGTAGTAACAGGTAATTTTTTCTTTCTATCAATATATGCGTACATAACGCTATTGATATCTGTTGCAAATTCTATCCAAGATCCTTTAAAAGGAATTACTCTTGCAGAGTATAATTTAGTACCATTTGCATGGAAAGATTGACCAAAGAAAACCCCTGGTGAACGGTGTAATTGAGATACAACTACTCGCTCAGCACCATTAATTACAAATGTACCACTATGTGTCATGTAAGGAATTACACCTAAATACACATCTTGTACAATTGTTTCAAAGTCTTCGTGTTCTGGGTCAGTACAGTATAATTTTAAACGTGCCTTTAACGGTACGCTATATGTTAACCCTCTCTCGATACATTCTTGAATTGAATATCTTGGTGGATCAACAAAGTAGTCTAAAAACTCTAATACAAATTGGTTTCTAGTGTCAGTTATTGGAAAATTGTCGGAAAATGTTTTAAATAATCCTTCATCACCTCTCTCATCAGCCTTGGTTTCTAATTGGAAGAAATCTTGAAATGATTTTACTTGAATATCTAAAAAATCTGGATAATCAGTAATTAATTTTGCTGATGCGAAGTTTACTCTTTCGGTACTTTTTGTTGTTGACAATGGAGAAAATTTTAATTAAAAAAACCTATTAAATTATAAGAGCGAATATATACGCAAAATGGTTTAGGTCATTTTGGGAAATCGCCCAAAAGACCTAAACCTTAGTTGTTTAAGCTAAAAAGAGCTTACTTAAGCTCAACTTCAGCTCCAGCTTCTTCTAAAGATTTTTTAAGACCTTCAGCTTCGTCTTTAGAAACACCTTCTTTTACTGCAGCTGGTGCACTATCTACGATACCTTTAGCTTCTTTAAGACCTAAACCAGTTAATTCTTTAACTAATTTTACAACAGCTAATTTTGAACCACCAGCTGCAGTTAATATTACGTCGAATTCAGTTTGCTCATCTCCACCAGCAGCGTCTCCACCACCAGCTGCAGGACCAGCAACAGCTACTGCAGCTGCAGCAGGCTCTATACCGTATTCTTCTTTTAAAATATCTGCTAATTCATTAACTTCTTTTACAGTTAAGTTAACCAATTGTTCTGCGAAATCTTTTAACTCTGCCATTTTCTATTGTTTTAAATTTTTGTATTTAGTTTATAATGTGTGTTTATTTTATTTTTCTGATAATGTCTTTAAAATTCCAGACAATTTACCACCACCCGATTGTAATGCAGAAATAACATTCTTAGCAGGTGATTGTAAGATTGTAATAATCTCACCTATTAATTCTTCTTTAGATTTAATATTTACTAAAGCATCTAATTGATCATCACCAACATAGATAGACTCTTCAATATAAGCTCCTTTAAGAACTGGTCTGTCAGATTTTTTACGGAATTCTTTTATAACTTTCGCAGGCGCATTACCCGTTTCAGAAATCATTATAGAAGTATTACCTTTTAATGTTTCTGGTAATTCACCAAAGTCTTTATCAGATTTTTCCATTGCTTTAGAAAGCAATGTGTTTTTAACAACTGCCAATTTAACGTTTGCTTTAAAACAAGCTCTACGTAAATTAGAAGTACTCATAGCATCTAATCCTGAGATATCTGCAAGATAGATAGTACTACTGTCAGCTAATTGGCTTGTTAAATTGTCTATTACTTGCGATTTTTCTTCTCTAGTCATAATTAAAATTTAACTTGCTTAAACTAACGATTTTTCGTCTATCTCTATACTAGGACTCATTGTACTAGACATATAGATACTTTTTACATAGGTTCCTTTTGCAGTATTTGGCTTTAATTTTAAAATTGTTTGTAACAATTCATTAGCATTACCTGCAATTTTATCAGCATCAAAAGATGATTTGCCTATAGCAGCATGAATGATTCCTGTCTTATCAACTTTAAAATCAATCTTACCTCCTTTTACATCTTTAACAGCCTTGGCAACGTCCATAGTTACTGTACCAGTTTTTGGGTTAGGCATTAAACCTCTAGGGCCTAAAACTCTACCTAAAGGACCTAATTTACCCATTACACTTGGCATAGTTACTATTACGTCAACATCTGTCCAACCTCCTTTAATTTTTGCGAGGTATTCATCTAAACCTACATAATCAGCTCCAGCTTCTTTAGCTTCTGCTTCCTTATCAGGAGTAACTAAGGCTAACACCTTAACATCTTTACCAGTACCATGTGGCAATGTTACAACACCACGTACCATTTGATCAGCTTTTCTAGGATCAACTCCTAATCTTACAGCTAGATCTACAGACGCATCAAACTTTACGTTTGTTACTTCTTTTACCAAAGCAGATGCCTCAGTTAAAGTATAAGCCTTATTAGCTTCTACCTTAGCTTTAGCTTCTTTTTGCTTTTTAGTTATTTTCGCCATCTTCTATAAAATTATAAAGTTTAAACAGGAGCGTTTCCTTTTACTTTTATTCCCATTGAACGAGCTGTACCAGCCATCATTTTCATTGCAGATTCTACTGTAAATGCATTTAAATCTACCATTTTATCTTCTGCAATTGTACGAAGCTGATCCCAAGTTACAGTAGCAACTTTTTTACGATTAGGTTCACCAGAACCTTTTTTCGTTTTAGCTGCTTCTAAAATCTGAACAGCTGCTGGTGGAGTTTTTACAACAAAATCAAAAGACTTGTCATTAAATACTGTAATGACAACAGGTAAAACTTTACCCATTTTATCTTGAGTTCTAGCATTAAATTGCTTACAGAACTCCATAATATTAACTCCGGCAGCACCTAAAGCAGGTCCAACAGGTGGCGAAGGATTAGCAGCACCTCCACGAACTTGTAATTTTACAACCTTACTAACTTCTTTTGCCATTTTTTAAACTTTAGCGTTATGATCTCGTAAATGTTGGAAGCTATTACGAAAATCAAATATGTAACATTTATGAAATTTTCTCTACTTGCATATAGCTTAATTCTAATGGTGTTTTTCTTCCGAAAATCTTAACCATTACCTCAAGCTTACGCTTTTCTTCGTTTATCTTTTCTATAGTACCATCAAATCCGTTAAACGGACCATCAATAACTTTTACTGTCTCTCCTATTATATAAGGTATAGCTATATTTTCACTTTGTACAGCCAATTCGTCTACCTTACCTAACATTCTATTTACTTCAGATTTACGTAATGGTACAGGATCACCACCTTTGGTTTCACCTAAAAATCCGATTACGCCAGTAACCGACTTAATTACGTGAGGTAATTCACCACTAAGATTAGCCTCTATCATAATATAACCAGGAAAATAAACACGTTCTTTATTTATTTTCTTACCATTACGGATTTGTATAACCTTTTCTGTTGGTACCAATACTTGGTCTACATAAGAATCTAAACCTAAACGAGCAACTTCGTTCTCGATATAGGTCTTTACTTTATTTTCTTGACCACCTATAGCTCTCACTACATACCATTTCTTAACAGAATCAGTCATAATCATTTTTTTGAATTAAAATAGGTTAAAATATTGCTCAAGCCCCAATTGAAAAACTTTATCTACAGCAAATACAGCTAAAGCAAACAATACAGAAAAAATTGCAACTACTACTGTAGACTTTTGCGCTTCTGACATTGGTAACCAACTTACTTGTGTATTTAGTTCTTTAAAAGAATCTTTTATATAATTAACAATACCCATTATTCATCTTTTTTTGCACGGGTTGAGAGACTCGAACTCCCGACACCTGGTTTTGGAGACCAGTGCTCTACCAACTGAGCTAAACCCGTAATTTTGGGTTTGCACTACCTTTCAATTTTACTCGAAATGAGCTACACCCGTATAGAATATTAGGTGCTTCTCTTTTCAAAGAAGCACCTATCCTATAATATATTTAACTAAAAATTAGGTGTCTTATAAAATTTCAGTCACCTGACCTGCACCTACAGTTCTACCACCTTCACGGATAGCGAAACGTAAACCAACATTCATTGCGATTGGTTGGTGTAAGTCTACAGTAATAGTTAAGTTATCACCTGGCATTACCATTTCAACTCCATCAGGTAAATTAATAGTACCTGTTACGTCAGTTGTTCTTACGTAGAATTGTGGACGGTAGTTGTTATGGAATGGTGTGTGACGACCACCTTCTTCTTTTTTAAGGATATAAACCTCAGCTTTGAATTTATCGTGTGGAGTTACAGAACCTGGCTTACAGATTACCATACCTCTTTTGATATCAGTTTTTTCAATACCTCTTAATAAGATACCAACATTATCACCAGCTTCACCTCTATCTAATATTTTACGGAACATCTCAACTCCTGTAATAGTAGAAGTTAATTTTTCAGCTCCCATACCGATTATATCTACTGAGTCACCTGTATTAGCAACACCAGTTTCAATTCTACCTGTTGCAACAGTACCACGACCAGTAATTGAGAATACATCTTCGATTGGCATTAAGAAATCTTTTTCTACTTCACGAACAGGCTCTTCGATCCAGCTATCTACTGCATCCATTAATTCCATAATAGAATCAACCCATTTAGCTTCACCGTTTAATCCACCTAAAGCAGAACCTTGAATTACAGGGCCATTATCACCATCATACTCATAGAAAGAAAGTAATTCTCTTACTTCCATATCAACAAGTTCTAATAATTCTTCGTCATCTACCATATCAACTTTGTTTAAGAAAACAACGATACGAGGAATCCCTACCTGACGACCTAATAAGATATGCTCACGAGTTTGAGGCATTGGACCATCTGTAGCAGCAACTACTAAGATAGCACCATCCATTTGAGCAGCACCAGTTACCATGTTCTTCACATAATCGGCGTGACCAGGACAGTCAACGTGTGCATAGTGACGGTTAGCAGTTTGATACTCTACGTGAGACGTATTAATTGTAATACCTCTTTCTTTTTCTTCTGGAGCGTTATCGATTTGATCGAAATCTCTTACTTCAGAAAGACCTTTATCTGCTAATACTTTAGTAATTGCAGCTGTTAAAGTAGTTTTACCGTGGTCAACGTGTCCAATAGTACCAATATTTAAGTGTGGTTTGGAACGATCAAAAGTTTCTTTTGCCATGATTATTTAATTTAAAATCTTAGTTATATATATTTAGTATTTATTCTTGTTTTTCTTTGAGCCAATGACGGGATTTGAACCCGTGACCTCTTCCTTACCAAGGAAACGCTCTACCCCTGAGCTACACCGGCGTAAAGTGTTTAGTCTCTTTTACAGGAAAAGATTCCTGTCTTCACAGGAATAACTTAGAGCGAGAGACCGGGTTCGAACCGGCGACATTCAGCTTGGAAGGCTGACGCTCTACCAACTGAGCTACTCTCGCATATTATTCAGAAAATTTAAATTTCTGAGTTGATAATTTTCATTTTAAAATTATGTGGGGAGAGCAGGATTCGAACCTACGAAGTCGAAAGACAGCGGAGTTACAGTCCGCCCCAGTTGGCCGCTTTGGTATCTCCCCAACACTATTTTCTTCAAAGAACTTTGTTTACTTTTTGTAAACTTTTGTTTATTTTGAGCCGATAGAGGGACTCGAACCCACGACCTGCTGATTACAAATCAGCTGCTCTAGCCAGCTGAGCTATATCGGCTTTTTGTTCGCTTTTTTCCACAAAAAAACAAACCGCTTTTTCTAACGGTTTGCAAATGTATAAAGTTTTATTTTTTCTACAAAACTTTTTATGTTTATTTTTAGGAAATTTTAGGTGTAATGAGCGCGCTGTTTTTCTTTCTTTCTTCGCAGCTGTCTACGTAAAGCTTCGGTAGCTAAATCTATCGATTCTTCAAAAGACTTACATTGCTTTTTAACAATAAGCTCATCACCTGGTACATTTAATTTAATTTCGGCAATTTTATTTTCTTTTTCACTTGTGTTCTGAACTTTTAAATAAACTTCAGCATCAATTATTCTATCATAAAATTTTTCTAGGTTATCTACTTTAGTTTCTATAAACTCTTTTAACCCTTTATCTACATTAAAATTTACTGATTGAACATGTACTCTCATAGGCGTTTAGTTTTTAGAGCTCCTAGGGTGAGCTCGGTTATACACTTTTTTTAATTCACTCAAGCTATTATTTGTATAAACCTGAGTTGAAGCTAAACTTGAGTGACCTAATAATTCTTTTACAGAATTTAAATCAGCCCCTTCATTTAATAAATGTGTGGCGAAAGAATGCCGAATTACATGCGGACTTTTCTTCACTTTAGAAGAGACTGTACTAAAATAGGTATTTATTATTCGATAGACAAGTGTTCCATATATTTTATTTCCCTTTTTGGTAATAAATAAAAGGTGCTCATTATCCTTCTCAAATTCCTTTCTTACTTCTATATATAATTGCAAGGTTTCTTGTACAGATTTTAATAAAGGTATATACCTTTCTTTATTTCTTTTACCTAAAACTTTAACCGTCTTATTAGAAAAATCAACATCACTTATTTTTAAATTAATAAGTTCTGATCGACGCATACCTGTAGAATAAAATAGCTCTACAATTAATTTATTTCTTAATGATTCAAAATCATTGCTTGCTTCTAAATTAGTAATGACTTCGGTAATTTCGATTTGAGTAAAAGGAACTTGTAAACGTTTTGAAACCTTAAATGCTTTATGCTTTATTAAAGGGGTTTCAGAAATCTGTTTGGTTTTTAATAAGAACTTATAGAATGATTTTAGTGAACTTACTTTTCTATTGATGGTTCTGTTACTTTTTCCTTGATCAACTAAATCGACAATCCAAGATCTAATTTGCGAATAATTAACATCTACTAAATTATCATCTTCAAAATTATCTTTACAAAAAGATTGAAAAACTATTAGGTCATCTTGATACGCCTTAACGGTATGAGGTGAGTATTTTTTCTCTAAAGAAAGGTAATCTATAAAAGATTTTAAAGGCATAAAAAAACCGTTAGTAAAAACAAAACTACAAATTGTAGTTAATAAATACTAACGGTAATATCTTAGAAAGATTTTCGCACAAGCGGAAAACTTTATTTATTCTTCACTAGTTCGTAAACCTTGCACATACTGTGCTTTTTGTAATTGTTTACGCTTGTTTACAGAAGGCTTCGTAAAGTGCTTACGCTCACGTAACTGCTTCATTGTTTTAGTTCTATCGAATTTTCTTTTAAAACGTTTTAACGCTCTGTCGATATTTTCACCATCTTTTACTGGAATAATTAACATCTGTTAGCACCTCCTTCCATATATTCTATCTATTTGTTTTTAAATTGGGCTGCAAAATTAATAAGAAATTTTATATAACCCATGTAATTTTCAATATTTTAATTTTAAAATGTATTTTAGCCTATATGAAACGTATTTTTAAATTCCTTTTATTTCTAATACTCTTATTACTAATTGCTAGCACCATTTTCTTCTTCTGGGCTTCTTCACCAAACTTTTCTGAAAATGAGTATAACAAATTAATCACTAATAATTACGATCAAAAAATAGATAACGATTCTATTTATAGTATTGTTACCTATAATATAGGATACCTTAGCGGGATGACCAATAACCGTGCCGTTGCAAAACCAAAATCGTTATTTGATAACAACCTAAAAAAAGTAAAAGACCTTTTTGAAAAAGTAGATGCAGACATCATTGCTTTTCAAGAAATAGATTATACTTCGACAAGATCTTACAAAGTAAACCAACAAAATGAACTAGCTAAACTAGGATACAACTACGTAGCTGAAGCCGTAAACTGGGATGAAACTTACGTGCCATTCCCCTATTGGCCACCGTCTATGCATTTTGGAAAAATGCTTTCGGGTCAATCAATTATTTCGAAGTTTCCATTACAAGATCATGAACGTATTGTTTTAGAGCGTGTAGAAGATTCACCTTTTTATAGAGACGCATTATATCTAGAACGTTTAGCACAAGTGACTAAGACAGTTATAGAAAATAAAACTATTGTAATTATTAATGTACACCTAGAAGCTTATGATAAACCTACTCGTGTTAAACAGTTTGATTATGTTTTAGATTTGTTTAATGAACATGCTAAACAATATCCCACTATTTTATTAGGTGATTTTAATAGTCAAGCAAGAGATGGCGAAGCTGTAATTAATAAGCTTTTTGAAATGTCTGAAGTTGGTAATGCCGCTTTTGATGCAAATAACATTACAAATACTTTCGACACTAAAGATCCTTATAAAAGAATAGATTATATTTTTTACACAAAAAACACCATTGAATATATAAACGGAAAAGTTCTAAACGAATTTGGTGAGGCTTCAGATCATTTACCTGTATATATGGAGTTTATACTAAAGCATTAAATCTTATTACTAAAATACTTTTTAATATCTGCATCTGCCATAGGCTGTAGTACCCCAAAAACTATTTCTTTGTAAATCTTACTTGTAATAGTATTAGGTGCTAAAAAAATAGTACCCATTAGGTGCCGAGCCTTGCTAACAATAGTCTCTGAAAAATGTGTAGCGTGGTATTTAGCTAAAACGGTAGCTTCGAATAACTGTTCTAATGCCTTATCATCATCTTTTTTAAAATCAGTTAATTTTTGTGCAGCATTATCGCACAATTGCAAAGCAGTTTTATAGTGTAAGTTTAATTCGCCAATGCTTTCTAAAAAGCTTTCAGATTCAGACAATTTTTTACCATTCTTAATCCTTTGTTCACTAAACGCATTTAATTCTTCTAAAACTCTAAGAGAAGCACCTAAATATGGTGCTGGTACTAATCCTTGAAACCAAGAACGTTGATATACCAATATTTCGCAACGCTCATCTTCTGCATTATCCAGTTTGATTACGTTTCCGTCACCTACTTTAACATTATTAAACCGAACTGATTTGGTAAAAGAACCTTCCATAGCTTCACTAAAAGCCGAATCAATAAACTCAATGTTCTCATTATTAGCTGGTATAAAGAAGATAGCTTTTTCATTTTCAGCTGAATCATTATCTGGTAACGGTGCAGTAAATACCATATAATCTGCTATTCCTGACAAAGACATAAATGGAGCCTCTCCATTAACATGGTAATTATCTCCTATTCGTTTAATTAAAATTGTTTTATCGCCAACTACATTTTTAAATGTTCTTACAGAGCCTGTATTAGCAATAATCAATCGTTCCTTATTAATCTTTTGTAGTAACATTTCGCGTTTCCAATACTCTTTACTTTTTTTAGAAAACGGATATGAAGCCATGGAAGCTAACACGTAATAATGCATAGAAAGTGCTACAGAAACTGGAATAGAAATCTTCCCTAGTTCATGCAATATCTTAAAAGAATCTTTATATACCTTTTTTACACCCTTCTCATAGCAAGGAATAAAAGGTAGTTGTGTTTTCTTAAAGGCAGTATAAAAGTCTTGGTAATCTTCATTGGTTTTAACCTCAGCTAGTAATGAACTTACTTGTTGAAGCTCATCCTCTTTAAAATTACTTTTATTGTTTTTGAGAATAGAATACATTGATAACTATCAGACTATAAATACCCAAAAAAGTTACAAATAAAAACCTCATCAAAAAATGATGAGGCTTTTTTTAATTCTTTGTCAAGCTCGGAATGAAATTTTATTTAGGATCAAGAATAGTATCTATTCTTTCTAACGCATCTTGTAAATGTATTCTCTTCATCCCTCCAGAATTACCCAAAGAAGCTCTTATCGATTTTTTTAAAGATTGTAATTCTGCTCTTACTACTGCTCTTATATCTGAATGATTAATATTTACAGAACTTCTTTTAAAATATCCAGCATTTCTACCACTCTGGTTTTTTGCTTTGTTTAATAAAAAATCTAAACGATCTAGATAAACTCTTTGTAAGTTTCTTCTGTATGTATCTATACTACTTCCGTTATATAGTTCTGACCAAACTCCTCTCCTTAAATCATTAAACATAGAAACTAACGTATACGCTTCATTTCCATTTAAAGTTTCATTTTCAGACATTCTCTGTAACCTCCCAGGATCTAAAAGACCGTTGAGTACAGCTTCTTGATTTCCTCTAACTTTCTGCAAAGCGCCATCAAATTGAAACTTGGCAAATAGTTCTTTATCAACCATCCAATTTGGGGTTTTAAATAATTCATTTATCAAAAATTGCAATGCCTTTTTCTGGTGATTCTTATTTACATGTGTATATACAGCTCCATCTTGATCAGATGTTTTATAATACTGATACACACCTCCTACATTTGCTAAAGCATGTCTCATATATAGCATAAATTGATAGTGCAATGTATTATAAGTAGCTTGTACATTTTCATAAGTCTCTCCATTTTCAGTCATCCAATTTTCTAAATTTGGCAATATTCTTTTCAAATTTTTAATTCCATAATTGCCAGCTTTTACTGCATCATCGCCTAAATCTTCCGTTTGTGAAGATGGGTCAATTGCTCTAGTGTAAGTTGGCCCAGCCTGCTGATGTCCAAATCGATACATTGGATCGTTAGCATGATCAGTAATCCATTTATTTAAAGTTCTTTTTTCATCCTTATCAGTTTCGGCATCTAAAATTGGGCGATATCCCCAACGGATAGCATGCTTATCATAAACACCAATATTTGGCATTAAAGCCACACCATCATCTCCTGGTTGTGCTACATAATTAAATCTAGCATAATCCATTATAGAAGGAGCTGTACCATACTTTTGAGTAAATGAAGCTGAACGTAAAGAATCTACTGGATATGCTACACTACTACCCATATTGTGTGGTAAACCAATTGTATGACCAACCTCGTGTGCAGAAACAAAACGTATTAAACGCCCCATTACTTCTTCTTTAAATTCTGGTTTTTGCGCTTCTGGGTTTATAGCAGCCGTCTGAACAAAGAACCAATTACGTAACAAACTCATCACATTATGATACCAGTTAATATCTGACTCTAAAATCTCCCCAGAACGAGGATCACTTACGTGAGGTCCGTTTGCATTTGGTATAGGTGACGCTAGATAACGCACCACAGAGTAACGTACATCTTCTGGACTCCACTCAGGGTCTTCCTCTTTTGTAGGAGGGTCTTTTGCAATGATTGCATTTTTAAAACCAGCAGCTTCAAAAGCTACTTGCCAATCTTCTATACCTTGTTTGATATATTTGCGCCATTTTTTAGGAGTAGCTCTATCTATATAATAAACAATTTGTTTTTTAGGCTCTACTAATTCACCACGTTTAAATTTTTCTTTATCCTCATTTTTCACTTCTAATCTCCACCTATCTAAATAGCGAATTGTTTTACTTTTTTGAGCTTCATCACCATAATCTACTTGTCCACGAGCAAACCATCCAACACGCTCATCAAATAGCCTCCTTTTCATAGGAACTTTAGGTAATAAAACCATGGAGTTATTTATCTCAACTGAAATAGTCCCAGTACTAGTATTAGAAGGAGGTGCTCCTGCAGCATAGGTCTTAACATGCCTTGCTTCAATATTTAAGGGATAACTTTTTATGCTTTCTATAAACGACTTATTGGCTTCTAACCTTGAAACTTTATATTGTTTTCTTCTAAACTGAGGTAACCCTAAAGCTTTTACATCTTTACTGAATAATTCAGAAATATCAATAACGATGGATGTGGAGTCTTTACTAAATGCCTTTATCGGGAAAGTATACAATACAGGTTCAAAATTAGAATTAACAACAGCTTCATGTACCGGTAAAGAATCTGCCGCTACTACTTGATGAGAAACTACTCGAAGTACAATTTTTTTACCTTTCTTTTGCCAGCGTAATACTTTAGTATTTGCCTTACCACCACCAAAACCAATTCCATTTGCGGTTTTAGCAATTCTGGTAACCATTAACATTTCGCGTTCTAACAATGAATCAGGAATTTCATATAGAAACTTATCATCAATACGATGCACTTTAAAAAGACCATCGTCTGTTTTCGCATCTTTAGTAATTACCTTATTGTAAGGTTGTATAGCTCCTTTTTTTGGTTTTGGCTTAGGGGCTGAAGCTTCAGTTTTTCCTTTTCTTTTTTTCTTTTTAGATCTTTTTTGCGCTTGTAGGTCGGTTGTAAAACCAAAAACAACCAACACAATTAATAATTGAGTTAATTTTTTAATCATTTGTACAAATTTATATTCTTGTTAGTCTGCACTTTATCTATAAAGTTACAGCGCTCGAAGTTAAAAAAAGATGTACTTTTTATTTCTTAATGTAATGTTAAAGAAAAAGCATCTGAATTTTAAAATTTAGATGCTTTTTAATATGAGCTAATTATCTATGAGTTCCTACAATCTTTTTCCTCCAGCTCTTTTCCCTTTTTTGAATGTACGTTTTGCTTTTTTATGAGCTTTCTTAGCTCCTTTTGGAGTACCATTCTTAATTACTATTTTTTTGCTTCCATCTGGTTTTTTAATACCATAAGCTCTCTTCTTTGTTCCGTCAGCCTTATTAACTCCCGTCGCTCTCTTTTTAGTACCATCAGCCTTATTAACCCCAGCAGCACGCTTTTTTGTCCCATCAGCTTTGTTTACTCCAGCAGCGCGGTATTTATCACCATCTGCTTGATTAACACCTTTAAACTTCTTTACATCACCATCAGCTTCTTTGCGTTTTACAGAAACTCCTTTATTACCTTCTGCATCAACACCTTTTTTAATAACAGTCGTATTACCATTCTTTTTTACAACTTTTACTTTTTCCTTTTGAGCAAAACCTTTAGTAGTAAATAAAAAGGCCGCCATTGCAAACATTAAAATTATTCTTTTTGTTTTCATAATTCATTTTTTTGGTTTATCAGTTCTAAGACTAACCCATTTTAAAAAGGTTTAATTGATAACACAAAACTTCTCAATGCAATTCCGATTTAAATCGGAATCGCTAGAAGTAACATTAGAACAATAAAGGAATTACAAACTGGAATAATAAGATAAGTAATGCAACTGCAATTAAATTTAAGATAACACCAGCTCTTGCCATTTGATGAACCTTAATATAGCCGCTGGCAAAGACTATGGCATTTGGTGGTGTTGCCATCGGTAGCATAAAGGCACAACTACTCGCAATGGTAACAGGAATTAATAAATGGATTATTGGTATATCTAAGCCAATTGCTATACCAGCTACAACAGGTACTAAAACTGCAACTAGTGCCACATTACTCATTAACTCAGTCATAAACAACATTAACAAAATCAAAAGCGAAGCAGTTAATAATATACTGATATCACTTGAGGCTATGGCGTTAGATACCACGTCAACTATACCACTTGCAGACATGCCTTTTGCAAGCGCTAAACCTCCGCCAAAAAGTATTAAAATTCCCCAGGCTAGTTTTTCTGTGTCTTTCCATTGCAAGATAAATTCTCCTCTTTTAAAACTAAAAGGAATTGCAAAAATAGATACTGCAGCTACCATGCTGATAATGGTATCTGATAATTTTAAATCTGGTAATAATTTATTAATCAATGTTCTGAAAATCCATAAAAAAACTGTTATTCCAAAAATCACTAGTACTTGCTTTTCTTTAGCAGTAAGTTTTCCTAATTTTTGTAATTCACTATCAATAACATCTCTAGACGCTTTGAATTGCAAATTTCTATTAGGATACATCCATTTTACCAATACTAAATAAACAATAGTGATCATTACTATAGAAAATGGCAAACCAATTGTCATCCATCTTAAAAAGGAGATTTCTAAGTTGTATTCATTTTCTAAAAAGCCTATTAAAACTGAATTTGGTGGTGTACCGATAACGGTCGCAATACCTCCTGCATTTGCAGAAAAAGCTATACCGAGCATTACAGCCAGTGCAAAATTTTGATCATCTTTTGTAAAACCGTCTTCGTCATCAATTAATAATCGGATTACAGATAGTGCTATGGGCAACATCACCACAGTACTAGCAGTATTACTTATCCACATACTCATTAAACCAGTTGCAATCATAAAACCTAAGACAACTTTGTTGGGTGTTGTACCAGTAAGTTTTATAATATTAAGTGCAATACGTTTGTGTAGATTTACTTTTTCTAAGGCGAGTGCTAATACAAAACCACCAAAAAATAGAAAGATAATGGGGCTCCCATAATTAGCTCCAACTTCAGCCATTGGCATTATTTTAAACAATGGAAATAATATTAATGGTAATAGTGCTGTTACTGAAATTGATACGGTTTCTGTTATCCACCAAGTGACCATCCATAAAGCGGCGCCAATAACTATGTCACCTTTTTGTGAAACTAGTTCGAAAGGTAGATTAATGGCTAATAAAAATAATAATGGGCCTAAAAAAAGACCTATTTTTTTTGAATTTGGCATTCTTAGATTTAAAAAAATTAATTAACTAGTCTGAGGCATTTTTATTGAATTTGGAAAATTAACTACCTTATTATTTAGGGTTCGCCTTCCAACAATTCTGATAATATTATCACTTAAAAATCTATATCCCTCACGATCTTCATGGTACAATAAATTAATCTTTGTTGCTTTCACATTATCTAAAATTTCATGCAAGAGAGTTCTATCTGATAAACCCAATGAATGACCCACACAAAATATTTCAAAATCCGGTTGAGAAGCCATAAAATCCCTTAACTTATCATAAGCGCCCGCCAATTTATATTGTTGTCTTTTTAAATTACGTAAAAACCCATTATTCTCATTTCTTAAGATCAAATCATATTCATGAGATGAGTCATCTCCATAACCAAAAACAATTGGATTTTCAGAAGAGTTTAACTCACCGTGAATATGGACAATTGTCTCACTTCCATCAATTTCCAAATGATCTATATAGTGTTGTAAAGTATTGGTATAATTAAAATTTACAAAAATTATTGAATTAGTATTTTGAGAGAATATTTTGACAAACTCATTATTAATTTTGTATCTAGTTTTTGAAGTTTCCTTAGTAAGATATTTTTCTAAGTATTTTTTTATATTTTCAAATTCAAAATTGAAAATATCCACATCAATCTTTATATTACATAATTGTTTAAAATAAAAGCTCTCTATATCAACCCAATTTGCCTCAAAAAAACTCCCCATTAACTTCCTTAATAAATTATTTTTAAACCAAATTTTTCCCTCTATAGGTCTTTTCCCAAAATGGGAAATCACACTGAAGTTTTCTTTTATAAACTCATAACTTTGATTCTCAGAAAATAAATATCCAACATCAATCAAATTCTCTCTAATTTCTTCGTTATAATTGATTGATTCATTTATTAGATGTTTTATGAAATCCGAATAAGAAGTTTTTAAGCCATGAGCTAAATCAAAACCGTTACCAATTATCACAATCTTATGCATAGCTTAAAAATACAATTGTTTTTCAAATAAAAAAGGAATCACAAAATTGTAATTCCTTTTCTTATTATGAGATTCTTACGCTTTACTTCGTAAAGCTCAGAATGACAAATACATTTAATCAACCACCTCAACAAATAAGCCTTCTTCCGTTTTATTTACTTTAGCCAGATTATTCTTTGTTAAACCTTTAATGGTCTTATCCCATTTTTTATTACTTAAACCAGATTCCGTCTTAAGAGTATTTAAATCTATTGGTGAATTCGATTTTAGAATTGTAAAAACAGCTTTTTCCTCATCTGTCATAGCTACTGCTTTTCGCTCTGGTTTCATTTGCGGGAAAAACAACACATCTTGAATTGAATGACTGTTGGTCATAAACATTGTTAAACGATCAATACCAATACCAATACCTGAAGTTGGAGGCATGCCAAATTCTAGTGCTCTTATAAAATCTTGATCTATAAACATAGCTTCGTCATCACCTTTTTCAGATAATTTTAATTGGTCTTCAAAACGTTCACGTTGATCTATTGGGTCATTTAACTCAGAATAGGCATTTGCCAACTCTTTTCCATTAACCATTAACTCAAAACGTTCTGTTAATCCTTCTTTAGAACGATGTTTTTTAGTAAGCGGGCTCATCTCTACAGGATGATCGGTAATAAATGTTGGCTGAATATAAGTATGCTCACATTTCTCACCAAAAATTTCATCTATCATTTTACCAATACCCATTGTTTCATCAACTTCTAAACCTAACTCTTTAGCAGCCGTTCTAACCTCGTCTTCACTCTTTTTATATAAATCATACCCTGTATGTTCTTTGATGGCATCCAAAATACCGATGCGTTTGTAAGGAGCTTTAAAATTTATAACATGACCATCTAAAGGAACTTCTGTAGAATTATGTAGCTCCATAGCTATCTTTTCTAATAACTCCTCAGTGGTATCCATCATCCAATTATAATCTTTGTAAGCGGCATACATTTCCATAACCGTAAATTCAGGATTATGAGTTCTGTCCATTCCTTCATTCCTAAAGTCTTTAGAAAACTCATATACACCATCAAAACCACCAACGATCAATCTTTTTAGATATAATTCATTCGCAATTCTTAAATACAAAGGAATATTCAATGCATTATGATGTGTCTGAAATGGTCTTGCCGCTGCTCCACCAGGAATTGGTTGTAAAATTGGTGTTTCTACCTCAAGAAAGTCCATGGCATTATAAAAGTCACGAATCGTATTCATAATTTTTGTTCTCTTAATGAAAACATCCTTTACATCAGGATTTACCACTAAATCTACATAACGCATTCTATAACGCTGCTCAGGATCTGTAAAAGCATCAAATACATTTCCATCAGCATCAACACGAGGTTGTGGTAGTGGTTTTAAGGTTTTACTCAATAAGGTAAAATCTTTTACACGTACACTTATTTCGCCAACTTGTGTCTTAAATAATTCACCTTCAATACCTATAAAATCACCAATATCTAGTAGCTTTTTATAAACCTCATTGTATTTGGTTTTGTCTTCGCCAAGACATATTTCGTCACGATTAAAATACACTTGCACCCTACCCTGGCTATCTTGCAATTCAGCAAAAGAAGCCTTGCCTTGTATACGACGACTCATCAATCTACCTGCAATTATTACCTGTTTACCTTCAACATACGCATCTTTAATCTGATTAGATGTATCTTTTACAGGGTATAAATTAGCGGGATATGGATCGATACCCAACTCACGTATTTTGATAAGTTTCTCTCGTCTTACAATTTCTTGTTCTGATAATTGCATAGTGTAATTTTAAAGCTGCAAAATTACACTAAATTCTAATTAATTACTACTAAT
Organism: Maritimimonas rapanae; assembly: GCF_057837205.1. Lineage (NCBI taxonomy): Bacteria > Pseudomonadati > Bacteroidota > Flavobacteriia > Flavobacteriales > Flavobacteriaceae > Maritimimonas > Maritimimonas rapanae. The sequence continues at coordinate 1,700,464 of NZ_JBYQFI010000001.1, forward strand.
TGAAAGTTCACTTTTTAATTGATCTATTCTATTTTTAAGGTTCTTGTTTTCAGGGTTTATTTTAAATGCTTTATTGTAATTTGATAAAGCTTTCTTTTTTTGATTTAACTTATAGTGTGTATTGGCTAAATTCATAAAAACTTTAGCATCGTTAGGAAAAAGTTGTGTATTTAATTTTAAGACTTCAATGGCTTTATCACTTCTATTTGTAGTTGCAAGTATTCTAGAATAAGTGTTTAATTCATAAATATTTTTTGCTTTATATTTTGGTAGAGCTTTTAAAGCTTTATCATAAAAATCTTTATCATCGATAATACTATTAACTTTATCTACAACACTATAATTAGACTCATAATTATTGTTTAAAATATTAAGAATATCTTCTTCTAACGTAGTTACAGGATGCTCTACGACTCTATTAACTTCTTTATCATTTTTATAAAATATAAAGGTTGGCACTCTGTGAATATTGAGCCCTTTTTCCTCATGATTAGGGCTTTGTTTATACAAATTAGGTTTCGCGCTAACTGCTACTGCTGTTAGTTTATCTAAAGGGTAATTAGCAGCTCCTAACACTTTATAAAACTTTGGCACTTCTCTTCTACTATCGCCGCACCATGTACCCATAAACAATAGAATATCATACTCTTTAAGCTTTTTAGAAATTTTATTGATAATTTCTTGCTTTGGTTGATATTCGTTATAACCTGTTAAAAACCAATCTTGATAATTCTGGGATGATAATCCTTCTTTATCAATTTTTCCTAAGAGATAAGGTTTAGTACCTTTTTCAATAATTTCATTATTTAAGTTTTGAGATTGATTTGTACATGACCAAAATGTCACAACTAGTAGTAAAAATAGATTACGCATAATTAAGATTATTTTTTGAAGCGAATTTCAAAAAACAGTCTTATCTTCAATAAAAAAGAAAGGTGGAAATGAGTACTAGACCCTAGATTGATTTTTAGCAATTACTTATTAAACAGCAATTTAACTTTATCTCTAGAATCTACATTTAGTTTTTTGTACAAATTATTAATATGTGTTTTAACTGTACTCACACTTACAAAGATTTCTTGAGCAATTTCTTTGTTTGTTTTATTTTGTAAGATCAAGTCTAAAATTTTCTGTTCTTGATTTGTTAGTTGGTCTTTTAAATTTGATTGTCTAAGATTTTTCACTTTTTTAAGTCGAAACCAAAAGAAAAGGTTTAGTAATAGCGATAAGCCTAATAAAGTGTACCAGAAATATTTCCACTTAAAATTACTTCTATCAGTTGCCGCTAAAGCATATTTATCTGATGTGTATTCTAATTCATATTGTTTTGTATATGAGCTATTCGGATATTTATCATTTAATCTTTCCGACAGTCCATCATAATAATCATTTGAAACTACATCCTTAAGATAATGTGAATATAAATCGCCACTTCTATCTGATAAAAACTTGTAAATATAGAGTTCAGCTAAAGGTTCATTTAATTGCTCACCAAATCGCTGCAATTCAGCAAACCATTTTTTGTCATTTAATTTTCTATTAGCTTCACTGCGATAACTACTATAATCGTAGGTCATTAATTCTTTTAAAGAATCTATCTTAAAAAAAGCTTTTGAATGATTACTATTTGACCGAATACTACAAAAAACCTGATCTTCAAAAGAAATTGGTAAATCAATGGTATCCTTATTACTGGCAATAAAAATGACTTCTCTGCTTGTTGGACATTTCCCATTAAAATGGTTTGTATTAAGTTCATCATCATTACAATCATCTATATGGACTCTATAAATTCTATTCGCTACATCCAGATTATTTCCCGAAAACTCAAAATAGTTCGAATCTATTTTAATCTTACTAATAATCTGTTCTTCATAAACACCAGACATTCTTCTATAATCATCTACTAAAGATAAATAAGCAGTGCTATTAGAATTAGTATCACTTACGGTTCCAGAAAATAAATATTGTGCATTACTAGCAGTCGCTGAGCAGAATAAAATTAATAGTAAGATGTGAACCTTCATTTTCATCATTACGAAACTAGTATAAAATCTCTTCTTAAAAAAGATTTCTGCAAAAACGTAACATTTACAGGCTTTACAATACGTATATATTGAATTTAATTAATTTATCTTTGTAGTTTATTTATGGGATGTTTTAGAGTACTGTTATCCATTATTTGTCCACCATTAGCCGTAGTTGATAAAGGCTGTGGTTCTATAGTAATTGTTTTTATTTTAACTTTATTAGGATGGGTACCTGGTGTTATTGCCGCTCTAATCATTTTAAATAACCCAAAAAACTAAACTATGAAAATCAAAAATCTTCTTTTAGCCTTTATCAGTATCATTATAACCAGTTGTGTATTTACTGAAGAAATTCACATAAAAAAAGATGGTTCAGGTACTTATGCATTTAAAATGGATATGAGTAAAATGATGGAGGCCATGGATGAAATGGGTTCTAGTAATGATTCGATAAAAAAAGAGCCTCAAAAGATCGATTCTATAATGTATTTTAAAGATATCCTTTCTGAGAATAAGGACAGTATAGCTAAACTTTCTGACGATGAAAAAGAAATGCTTAAATCACTAGAAGATTTAAAAATCCGTATTAATATGGATGAAGAGAAGAAAGAAATGAATATGGATTTTCTATTTGATTTTAAAGATCTAACTGAGCTTAAAAATATGAATGAGCGCGTACAAAAGGCTCAAGAAATGAGTGATAAGAAGAAACAGAAAAATAATTTTCAATCAAATGCAGATGTAGAATATTCTTTTAAAAACAATACGTTTAAAAGAAAAGTTACACTTAAAAATCTGACTGAAGAAGAGCAAAAAGAATACGACCAATCTATTAAACAAGGAGCTCAAATATTTGATGAAAGTACTTATAAAATCATTTATCGTTTTGATAGTAAGATTAAAAGTGTTTCTATAAAAGGTGCTAAGATTAGTGATGACAAAAAAACACTAATTGTAGAAATGCCTATGGATACCGTTATGAAAAATCCATTTCTATTAAATTTTGAAGTGAAGTTGAAATAATGAAGCAAATCTATTTACAAGATTTAGACACTAAAGACTATAAAGAAACTTGGGACTATCAAGAAGAGTTATTTGATGCTATAGTTCAGATAAAGCGTAGAAATAGAAACGAAAATTTATCTTTAGAAACACCTAATCACTTTTTATTTGTTGAACACCCACATGTTTACACTCTTGGTAAAAGTGGCGATTTTAATAATCTCTTATTAAATGAAAATCAACTTAACGAAAAAGGCATCACGTTTCATAAGATAAATCGTGGTGGTGATATTACCTATCATGGTTACGGACAAATTGTTGGGTATCCTATTCTAGATCTAGATAATTTCTTTAACGACATCCACAAATACATGCGCTTTTTAGAAGAAACGATGATTCGGGTTTTAGCTGATTATGGTTTAAAAGGTAAACGTAGTAAAGGTGAAACAGGTGTTTGGTTAGATGTAGGTACACCGTTCGCTCGCAAAATATGTGCTTTAGGTGTTCGTAGCAGTCGTTGGGTGACCATGCATGGTTTTGCATTAAATGTAAATACAGATTTAGGTTATTTCGATCATATTATTCCATGTGGTATACGTGGTAAAGCTGTAACTTCTATGGAAGTTGAATTAGGTGAAAAATTGGACATACAAGAAGTAAAACAAAAAATATTAAATTATTTTGCTCAAATTTTTGAAGCTGAATTTGTAGAAAAAGTTCAGATTTAGTAGAATTCTATATATCTAAATAAAAACCGAGATGTAAATTATAATCTCGGTTTTTATATTTTTATAATACTATATTCTTAATTGATGCTAGACAATATAGAATAACTTTGCAATTTTCCTTTCTTATTATATTCTTCTGTTTTTACCAAACCGACACCTTCAGCCAACCATTGCTTAGACGTACCTATGCGTTTCATTCCCATTTTAAACTCTGTAACATAAGAAATTACAATACAATCAAAAGTACCTGCAGAGGTTGTTATTAATTCTTTTCCCACTACCTTACGATCAATCATTTTAATATTCATTTTCATTTTAATTGGGGTAAGATTAATAACTGCTTGCATACTTGCATCTGGTAATGATTGTCCAACTTGTAAGTTATTTGGTATGTCCAAATTAGTTCCAGTCATATCGATTTCCATTTCTTTGTATTGCTTCATAAAATCAGCATTCATTAAAGATTTAAAATCGATAGTTATACCATCATCTTTACAAAAAATATCGTATTCTGAGTTAAAAATTTCTTTACCCTTATCATCGTATAATGATGAAACTATAGTCCCTTTATCTGATGTTGATTCTTTTACTTGATATTTAACAGTTCCGCTCAACTTATCTTTCTTATCATACATTTTCATTTCATAACTAGAGCCTTCTTTTAATTGATAATATTTACTACAACTTAATTGAGCTATTATCAAAGAAGGAAACAGAAACAAGGCTATCTTTGAAAACCTAAAAAAAAACTTTTTCATATTATATTATTTTAAATTTTTATAAATACTACACGTCTATTTTGTGCTTTGCCATCAGCTGTTTTATTATCTCCTACTGGTTCACTTTCTCCCTTACCTTCTGTCTGTAATCTGTCTCCAGAAATATTATAAACATTAATGAGTGCATCTCTAACAGCATCTGCACGTTTTTTAGATAAAGTCATATTAACTTGATCTGTGCCATCTGAATCTGTATGCCCAATAATATTTAGACGCATATCACCCGCTTGCTGCAATGCTTGTGATATTTGACGAATAATTCCATAAGACTGCGGTTGAATATTTGCAGAACCAGAGTCGAACAAAATACCGTTAGTAGAGAATTTACCTTCATTAATTAATTGACGCCTTAAATCAACACCGCCCTCAGCTACTTTAAAATTGCTTATATAAATATTTTCTTTATTGATGTCTGTACCTCTCAAATTCACTTTTACACTCTGCATCTTTACACCTTCTGGTATTAACCTTGGTACATCTACATATTTTGTTTGACCTATCCACATTCTTAATCGTTGTTTATTCACAGCAATAGAAACATGATGTTTTTTTATAACTTTTTCTCTAATATCTACTTTAATAATATTCCTAATTTCTCTCTTATTGTTTTTTCGATTATCTACAGTAATCCCTATTCCTGCATATTGACAAAAAGAATATTCAACAAAAGCATAATTATTTGTGTTTTGAAAAGTATTGTTATCAGCAATTATGACCCCTAAATTTGCTTGTGAAGATGTTTTATTATCTAATCCATTTGAAATGACATCAAATTCAACAGTAAATTCTTCAGGCAAATTGACTAAATCAGGAATATAAAATGAATTATATCCTGGGAGAATTTTCAGCCACTTATTTTGAGAATCATTAATTTTAACTAGTTCTCCACCACTATTAGTATTCCATTTTGATGGGAAATCACCCAAAAAATCATTAGAAAAATCATCATAAAACAACAATTTATCACCTGGAACAAAATCAAACTTGCTATCTATTTTTAAATCTTTTGGCTTATTTGAATCTTTATTATTTGAATTATTTTCGTTAGTTGAAGAATTTGAATTATCGGAATCATTCTCTGCTACATCTTCATTCTCACCAGAATCATTTCCTTGTTTTTTCTTTCCAGTGATTAATTTTTTAGCAGTTTTTAAACTATATTTTAAAGCTTTTTTAGCTCTATTCATTTGTAATGTAGCCTTACCCTGCTTTAAAATACCTGCTCCATCAATATCAGATACTGCATTAGGAGCTGTGGCTAAAATACCTTCGGCATCTTCAACCGCATCAATTAGTATCTCAAGATCATCATCTTCTAAAGATTTTCCTGACTCAGCATAACTATCATACCTGTAAACTTTATCATATAGATCAAATGACTCTCTAACAAACCTATCAACACTACCAATGCCAACACTGGTTGAAGGGCGCTTTAATCTTTTGGTTTTCTTTTGGGCTTCTATAGCTTGTATTGGAAAAACAAATATCAATACTAATAGGCTAAAAATAATTTTAAAAGAAGGTTTCATATCTGTTTATTTTGGAAACAATTTAATTAAGGAATAAGTAATATTAAGTAAACTACTCTTCAGTAATTTATTACAGATCAAGCAAGGGTTACTTACAAAGCTACAAAAACTATAACCTAAGTTGATGTTCAAATCAAAAAAAGGGGAAAAATCCCCTTTATTATAATAGCATTGAAGATAATTCTTTTTCATAGCAATTATAGTCTTCTTCTTTGCAATTAATAACTCTAAATCATAGCTTACTTTATCTCTAAACAATTTCAGTTCAAAAATCTAAAAACATATCATGCAAACAAACATATATTGTATAACTGGTATAAAATAATGTATAGTTTTCCGTGAAAACCACTGCTCTGTTAATTATCTATTTATATCAACCAATTATACTTAAATTAGCACAAAGCATACATGACATTATAGAGTATATGTGTCTTTACACTACATTTGATAAAAACATGCCTAAATGTTAAAAGCTGTAATTATAGATGATGAACCAAAAGCGATACAAGGTCTGTCTTGGGAGCTATCTAATTTTAGTGATGAGTTAGAAGTTGTAGCAACTTTTACTGAACCTGAAAAAGCTTTACATTATATAAAGGATGCCGATATAGATTGTCTATTTTTAGATGTCGAAATGCCAACAATGGATGGGTTTCAATTTCTAGAACAGATTAATAAAAAGGATTTTGCTGTTATTATTACAACTGCATATAACGAATATGCAATTAAAGCATTAAAAAAAGAAGCTATCGATTATTTATTAAAGCCAATAGATGGAGATGATTTAAAAGATGCTATTGTGAAAATTAAAAAATTTAATTCTAGAATTACAAATGCTGATAAGTTTGAGCGAATCTTATTAAATTTTAATGAAAAATTAAACCATAAAAGAATCACTATTAATACTGATGGTAAACTGGTTTTTTTAGAACCCAATGATATTCATTATGCAGAATCTGATGGTAATTACTCTACATTACATTTAAATAATAATAAAAAAATTGTACTTACTAAAAAGTTAAAAGAAGTCTGTGAAATTTTACCAAAAGATCATTTTTTTAGAATACATAACTCATATATAGTTAATCTAGATAAAGTCAAAGAATTTCTAAAAACTGATGGGTATGTAATTTTAGAGAATAATAAGAAAATACCGGTATCTCGACAGCGAAAGTCTGATTTTTTAGGTAAATTTTAATGGTTAATTGTAATGAAAAAAAGTATTTGTTTTATATTGATTTCTCTTAGTATTCTAAGCACAGTTAATGCTCAGAAAAAGAAACATGATTATATAAAAAATGCTGACAGTCTATTAATTACCAGACCTGGTACATACAAAGAGATGAATAATCTCTTAAGGTACTTTAGAAATGATACTATTAAATTACGTTATTTCATAAAAAGATTTGATGAGAGTGGGTATTTGGTTGGTAAATCATATGTGCTAAACTTATTAGGAACTCGTTACCGCAATATTTCAGAGTATCAAAAAGCCATAAAAATTCATCAACAAGCATTAAAAGCTGCTGAAGTAGCTAAAAGTGTTGAGTTTCGAGTTTTTAGTTTAAATATGCTTGGTGTTGATTATCGTAAAATGGATGCTAATCGTACTGCTTTAGATTATAATCAGGAAGCATTAGCTATAGCTGAAACTGTTAAAAATCCTAATCTAGGGTTGCGTAGAAGTATTGCAGTTTCCCACAATAGTATGGGTAATATTTATTTACTATTAAAGCAATATGATCTTGCTATACAGCAATTCAATAAGTCTCAAACAATTGAAAAGAGTATCAATAACCGACTCGGTTTAGCTATCAACAATCAAAATATTGGTTATGCAAAAGAGCAACATGGACTTTTAGATGAGGCCTTAACTCATTATAAGAGTTCATTGGTAATTAATAAACAAATAAATAATAAAATAGGTAAAGTTATTTGTAACGGAAGCATTGCTCGTATCAACATTAAACAAAATAAACCATCGGAAGCTATAAAAGTTATTAATTCGAGCTTACCAATTGCAATAGATCTTGGAAATAATGATTATTTATCTACCCAATATATTTATCTAGGCTGGGCCTATACAGAATTAGGAAAATTCATTTTGGGTGAAAAAAACCTTAAAAAAGGTTTAGAAATAGCCAAAAAATATGGCATATCTACATCTATTTCAGAGGCCTACACACATTTGTCTGAATTGTCTGCTAAAAGAAATGATTATAAAAGTAGTCTTGCCTATTATAAGCTAGCTGAAGAGTATGATGAAAAAATTTCTGATGAACGTACAACACAATACGTAAATGACCTCATCATTAAATATGATAGCGAAAAGAAAAACAATCAAATAAAGGTTTTAGCAAAGCAAAATGAAATTGCCAATTTAAGTCTAAGAAAAAATAAGAATATTTGGTTAATCAGCTTAATTGCATTAACTCTTTTAGGGGTTGTTCTATACTTTTTATACAGGCAACGTTTATTAAAAAACGAAAAGCGAATTCTAACTTTAGAACAGGATTTACTTCGTATCCAGATGAATCCTCATTTTATTTTTAATGCTTTAAACTCCATTAAACTTTATATTATAAATAATGAGCAAAAAAACGCCGTTCATTATTTAAATAAATTCTCTAAACTTATTCGAAAAATTCTAGACGCTTCTTCTGTTAAAGAAATAAGTCTAGCAGAAGAATTAGAAACAATGAACTTATACATGAGTATTGAAAATATTCGTTTTTCTAACGAAATTAAACATGAAATCATTGTTGATCCTTCAATCAATTTAGATACAATTAAAGTACCGCCTTTAGTATTGCAACCATTTTTAGAAAATTCTATTTGGCATGGATTATCTTCTAAAAAAGGAGACAAAAAAGTGCTTATTTCTGTAAATAAAGCAAACAATGAATTTGTTGAAATATCTATAGAAGATAATGGAATTGGCAGAAAAGAATCTGCAAAAATAAAATCAAAAAAAGTAATTCATCGTAAATCTATCGGTATAAATCTTACGCGAGAAAGGCTTGAAAATTTTGTAAAGAATTTTAAAAATACATTTTCTTTAACCTATAAAGATTTGGTAGATAATAACGATAAAGCTTTAGGCACAAAACTTATATTGCAAATACCACTTTATTAAATATTAGAATTATTAGCTTTAATTAAATTGGTAATATAGTAAACCAATATTATTTCTTATATTTTTCTGTATTTCTACTCAAATTATTAAAATAATACCATATAACAAATAATGTTTCGATGATTAGTAAAATCCAAATATTTGTGCCAGTTAACATTTTTGCTATTGGTTCAGTAGCCAATGCAAACATATTTATAAAGATTAATGCTATTAAAATGATAGAAATTTTCATGCCTTTTTAGTTTATTCAAAAGTAGCTCATAAAGACATTAGTAATCAAGAGGAAAAATCCTAATTCTCATAGGGGTTTTACCTGTTAAAATTCTAAGGATAATTGTTCGGGTAATAGTCTAAATGATTTTCTATGATGAGAAGTAACACCTAAAGTTCTAATGGCCTCACGATGTTCTTTGGTAGGATAACCTTTATTCTGTTTCCAATTATACCCAGAAAATTCATTGTGAATCTTTTGCATATACTCATCACGATACGTCTTCGCCAACACAGAAGCTGCAGCAATACTTAAATACTTACTATCTCCTTTTACAATAGTTTTATGTGGTATCTCTTTATAATTTTTAAATCTGTTGCCGTCTACTATAATGAACTCAGGTTTTATATTTAATCCTTCGATTGATCTATGCATAGCGGCTATAGATGCATTCAAAATATTAATCGTATCTATCTCTTCTTGCCAAACAAAATTTACCGCAAAGGCCAATGCGTGCTCTTCTATAAAAGGTTTTAACTCTAAACGCTGCCTCTCAGATAGCTGTTTTGAGTCATTTAAAAAAGGATGACCAAATTCTTCTGTTAAAATTACAGCTGCCGCAACTACTGGCCCAGCAAGGCAACCTCGACCGGCCTCATCGGTGCCAACTTCTAATTTAGAACCTGAAAAATTATGCAATAACATCAACTCAAAAATAGCCTAAATGTTAAAATTGAGGTTTAATTTTTAGGAAAATTTTTAAAGTAAATAGTTTACCTTTGCTAACCTATTATTAGGCGTATGCAAAAATCGGTTTTCGTATTATTTTTCTTACTAACCACCTACTTTTCATTTGCTCAAATTGTACCAAGAAACCCTAGAGATTCGGGTAATTTTGGTGATTTTCAACAAAACGATACGCTAAGAAATCCTAAAGAACAAAAAATAAACCTTTCAGGTAAAACAACATACAAAGACTATAAAGTAATCTCGTATAAATACGACACCACTTATGTAGATACTACCCTATCTCAATTAAAATATCATCAATTCAATTTTATCCGTAAAGATAATTTCGAAATACAACCCTTTCATAATCAAGGACAAACTTTTAATAATTTAGGATATACTTATAATCAAACTTCATTGTATCCTTCATTTGGTGCGCGATCCAAACATTTTAATTTTTATGAAACAGAAGATATTAATTACTATCACGTAGCTACACCCACTACAGAATTAGCATATAAGTCTGGTTTAGAACAAGGACAGTTTTTAGATGCCCTCTTTACTTTTAACACATCTAGACGTTTAAATTTTTCTATAGCTTATAAAGGATTGCGTTCTTTAGGTAAATATCGTACATCTTTAAGTAGCCATGGCAATATGCGTTTAACCACTAATTACCAAACAAAAAACAATGCCTATAATTTTAGAGCACATGTAGTTGCTCAAGACCTTACTAATGATGAGAATGGAGGTTTAACAACTGAGTCAATTACAAATTTCGAAACCGATGATCCTAATTTTACAGATCGTGCCCGATTAGAAACAAACTTTAACGATGCCGAAAACCTTCTTCGAGGAAATCGATATTTTTTAGAACACGATTATAAAATATGGCAACGAAAAGACTCTTTAAACAATCCCAAAACGTATTTAAAGGTTGGTAATATTTTAAATTACGAACGTAAACATTACGATTATAGACAAACTAATGCTTATAGCGGTTTTGGTACATCATTTAAATCTACCATTAACGATCAGTTAGAAAGCACTATTTTTAAAGGGCAAGCGTATTTAGCTTTAAAATCGCCCATAGTTTTAGGTGAAGTAAAATTTAAAACCGACTATTACGATTTTCAACATGGGTATAATAGTGTAACTACTATTAACGGAAATCAGATACCTGCCAACCTTAACGGGAATACTATAGCTATTGGTGGTGAATGGAAAACCCGATTAAAGAAATTCAATATAGACGCAGATATCTCTACTATTGTTTCTGGAGATCTTACAGGTAATTATATTAAAGCTTCAGCAAGTTACGCTCAAGATAGTTTATTTACTTTTACAGCAACTCTTTTAAACAATAACCGTTCACCAAACTTTAATTTTTTATTAAATCAAAGTAGTTATGCTGCCTATAACTGGAAAAATGACTTCAGAAATGAAATCACCAGAAGTTTAATATTTGATCTAAGATCTGATAAATTATTAAATGCCTCAGCGCAGATTACTCAACTAGACAATTATACCTATTTTGGTGAAGCTGTTAATGATGGCCAAACTACTCCGCTACAAGCATCTGAGACTATTAATTACTTAAAAATTAAGGTTTCTAAAGATCTACAAATAGGTAAGTTTGGTTTCGACAATACTATAATGTATCAAAAAGTAGCAAATGGTGAATCTATGTTTAGAGTACCAGAATTTGTTACTAGAAATACCGTCTACTTTGCTGATCATTTATTTAAGGGCGATCCGCTTTATTTACAGGCAGGAGTTACCTTTAATTACTTTACCAAGCATTTTGCAAATGCCTATAACCCTGTTTTATCAGAATTTCATTTACAAAATGAAAAAGAAATTGGTGGTTATCCTGTATTTGATTTCTTTATCAATGCTCAAATACAACGTACACGTTTGTATTTTAAACTAGAACATTTTAACTCTAGCTTGGGTAGTAATAATGATTATTATTCGGCTCCTAATTATCCGTATAGAGATTTAGTTTTTCGTTTCGGAATTGTCTGGAATTTCTTTATTTAAGCTACAGCCGTTTTTGTAGTCAACTGCTTAATTTTTATATGAAAAGCAGCAAATAATAACGTCATAAATGGACTCAACCAATTAAATATTGCATAAAAAGCATAATCAACTACCGGAACTCCGAGTACACCACTATGATATGCTCCACAGGTATTCCAAGGCACAAGAACTGAAGTTACAGTACCAGAATCTTCTAAAGTTCTACTTAAATTTTCTGGTGCTAGGCCTTTATCTTCATAAGCCTTTTTAAACATTTTACCAGGCACAACCAATGCCAAATATTGATCACTAGCTGTAACATTTAATGCCAAACAACTTGCCACTGTACTTGCAAATAATCCAAAGGTAGTAGTTGCTAGTTTTAATAAAGCATCTGTTATTCTTGTTAGTGCTCCAATAGCATCCATAACACCACCAAAAACCATAGCACAAATAATCAACCAAATGGTACCTAACATTCCTTTCATACCACCAGCAGAAAACAGATCGTTCAATTCTGCGCTAGAAGTTTCAACTGCAGAATCAACTGTCATTGCGTTCATCACTCCCTTATAAGCAGAAGTGAAATTTAAAGAATCTGCACCTGCTACTTTAGCTACGATATCAGGTTGAGCAATAATTGCAGCAGCGCCACCTAGCAAAGTACCAATCATTAAAGCAATTAATGGTGGCGTTTTTTTAATGATCATAGCTATTACAATAATGGGCACTATAAATAACCAAGGCGTTATATTAAAAGCACTATCTACTGCTGTTAATTTATCTGAAATATCTGGGCTACCTGTAGTCTCAATAGTCAAACCAATAATAATAAAGACAATTAAAGTAACTGTAATGGTTGGTATTGTTGTATAGGCCATATATTTAATATGGTCGAATAGTTCACCTCCTGCCATTGCTGGTGCCAAATTTGTAGTATCACTTAAAGGTGACATTTTATCGCCAAAATAAGCTCCAGAAAGTACAGCTCCAGCCGTCATACCTAATGATATTCCTAAAGTATTACCGATACCTATCAAAGCGATCCCTACTGTGGCAGCGGTCGTCCAAGAACTACCTGTAGCTATCGAAATAATAGCACAAATAACAACACAAGCTGCTAAAAATATGGTTGGATTTAATATTTGCAATCCATAATAGATCATAGACGGAATAATACCACTTATTAACCATGTACCAGCTAAAGCACCAACCATAAGTAAAATAAGCAAAGCACCAGTTGTAGACTTTACATTTTCGGCTACTTCTTCAATCATCCTTTTGTAAGAAACTTTATTTCTAAAACCAACTATTGCGGCAACTGCTGCTCCTAATAATAATATAAACTGATTGCTTCCGCTTAAAGCGTCGTCTCCATAGACAAAAAACACATTATAAAACAGCATGATTACCAAAGCAATAACCGGAATTAAAGCTTCCCAAATACTGAGTTCTTTATTTTCAATTACCTTTTGGTCTTCTATTTTAATTTCAGAAATATTATCGCCGTCGCTCATAGGGTATATTTTAAGTGACGTAATGATACAAAGAAATCTAAAACTATGCAATTTGAGCACGCTGTCTTAATTTTGATTAGCCATCTATTTTTAAGAATTATTTCTTAAATTTATAGTTCACTTAAACTAAATAGAAACGATGAAAAAATTAACAAACTATCTTTTGATTGCTGTGGTGGTGGTAAGCACATTTGCCTTTGTAACTACCAAAAAAGCGGCAACAGATTTTGATATTGAAAAAGTTGAATTTTTAGAACTTTTAGAAGAAACAAAATCGTATACAATTGAACTGGCTGAAGCTATGCCAGCTGATAAATACACTTTTAAACCTCATGATTCTGTAAGAAGTTTCGGAGAGCAAATGGCACATATTGGTATGTCTTCTAAATTTTTACTAGACATGTTTGTAAAAGGACAGCCAATGCCTAGTAGAGAAGCTTTCGCGGAAGCTGCAAAAATGGAAAAAGAAATGGGTGCAGATAAAGAAAAATGTATCGCTACCATTACTGCTAATTTTAAAGAAATAAAAGATACTTATAAGAGTATGAGCAAAGAACAAATGGCTGAAACATTTAAAGTGCCTTTTGACCCTAAACAACCAGAGTTCTCTAAGAAAAAAGCATTTAGCTTTATTAAAGATCATATGATTCATCATAGAGGACAAGCGCTTGTAGGATTGCGTATGCAAGGTATTAAAGCACCACAATACAGATTGTATTAAGAATCTGTTTTAGATATTATTATTAAATCCGCCTTTGGGCGGATTTTTAATTTAAGTTGATTCTTAATTCATTTTCGGCTAACTTCGCTATCGGTAGATATAAGCCATTAAAATGAGTTTATATCCTAAATGTTGGCTTTAATCTTAAAAAAATGAAAAAAACGACGCTACTATTCCTTTTAATATTAAATTTTTCTTGTTTAATATACGGTCAATCCCAAGACAAAACGGCTATTATTTGTGGCAAGCTGATTACTGGAAACGATAATGAAATAAAAACGAATGCGGTACTAATTATTGAAAGAGAAACTATAGTGGAGATTGGGACAAAAAATATCATTAAACCTGAATATAGGACACTTGACCTTAGTGATTATACTGTTTTACCCGGATTAATAGACGTTCATGTACATCCTTTGATTTATGGAAAACAATACCAAACAAATCACATCAAAGGATCTTCAGCATTTAATGCACTACGTGGTTTAAAAACGGTTCAAGATTGGCTTAATGAGGGGTGGACAACCATTCGAATTGCAGGTGACGCTGATACTCAATATGCCCCATTTGAAATTAGAGACGCTATCAATTCAGGCCTTTTTGTGGGGCCAAGAATCTATGGTGCAGGTCATTATCTATCAATAACCGGCGGCGGTGGAGATATTAATTATATTGCTCCTGAGCAATCTATAATTGCAGATGGGCTGATTGTGAATGGAGAAGAGGAGATCCAAAAAGCCATCAGGCAAGAAATTAAATATGGTAGTGATTGGATTAAGATTTTGGTGACAGGAGCATTTATGTCCACAGGCGATAGTCCGAAAAATGTTCATTTTAGTGATAAAGAAATAACTGCTGCTGTAGAAGAAGCTAATCGTCGAGGCATACCAGTAATGATGCATGCACATGCCGTAGAAGGCATCAAAAAGTCAATAAAATTTGGGGCTCGGTCCATAGAGCACGGAACCTTTCTTGATGCAGAAGCTATTGATTTACTTTTAAAACATGACACTTATCTCATTCCTACATTATCAGTTGGTGCCTATTTTCGTAAGAATGTCCCTGAAAGCCAAGCACTTTCTAAATCCAATCGATTAAAGAAGAAATTTAGAGAAAAACGAATGGAGATGTTAAGAAAAGCCCATAAAATGGGAGTAAAGATAGGTGTAGGGTCTGATAATGTTGGTTTTCCAGCAAATTTTGCTGCTAATGAATTTGAAGAGTTTGTGAAATTTGGAATGACTCCCATGGAAGCCATACAAGCAGGAACAAAAGTGAATGCAGAGTTATTGATGAAAGAAAAAGAAATAGGAACAATTGAAGTAGGTAAGTTTGCTGATATTATTGCTACAAAAAAAAATCCTGTTGATGATATTTCTGAATTGCAGAGAGTGATTTTCGTAATGAAAGGTGGAAAAATCATTAAGCTAAGTAACTAGGCTAAAAACCAATAACGAATATAAAACATAAGCTTTTCTAAAGGTTTATGCTTATTTGCGAAGTCTGTCAAATTTTTAAATTTGCTCTGTGTTATCTGAACTCACTCAAATCATAGAAAATAAAAACCCTGACACAAACCTGTATCAGGATTAAATTTGATGTGGGCGATGAGGGATTAATTTTATTGATCCCACAACGAAACCTCTTCTGCAAATACAATCCCTCAGAAAGCTTTGCTTTTACTGTATTTTTTGTTTCATTTTTAGCAAAGCAAACTTTGCCCATTGAAAACAAAAAATCCCGATACAAAAAATTGTATCAGGATTGTGATTGACGTGGGCGATGAGGGATTCGAACCCCCGACCCCTTGGGTGTAAACCAAGTGCTCTGAACCAACTGAGCTAATCGCCCGAATGCGGATGCAAATATAATTTAGTTTTTAATTCTGGCAAAGATTTTATTAAAAAATATCATACTACCTCTGCTACTACAAAAGTGCTACCACCAACAAAAATAAGGTCATCTTTTTTGGCAATTTTTAAAGCTCTTTTATAAGCTTCATTCACAGATTTATAGCTATTACCATTAAGGTTAAAATCCTCGGCCTTTTCTTGTAATAACCTCTCATCTAACCCACGTGGAATATTTGGTTTACAAAAGTAATATGTTGCCTTTGTAGGAAACATTGGTAAAATAATAGCTAAGTTTTTATCATTCACCGCACCTAAAACAATATGCAAATTATCATACTCTTGTTGTTGTAATTGTTTTAAAACAAACGTTAACCCTTCTTTGTTATGCGCAGTGTCACAAATTACTTTTGGTTTTTCTTGTAAGACCTGCCAGCGACCGAGTAAACCTGTGTTCTTAACTACATTTAGTAATCCAGCTTTGATGTTTTTATCTGAAACTTTAAACTCTTTTAGTAAATTAATAATTGCAACAGCTGTTTTTACATTTTTAGCTTGATAGCTTCCTAAAAGATCCGTTTTAAAATCTTCTTCTATATCTTCTGCCCAAGTAATTGAAGTGTCTCTTTCTTTAGCGATTCTTGTAAATACATCTTTTACTTCGTCTTGCTTTTCACCAACAACAACAGGAATATTTTCTTTTATAATTCCTGCTTTTTCAAAGGCTATTTCTGGTAATGTTTCACCTAAAAATTGTGTGTGATCATACCCTATATTAGTAATAACTGAAACTTCTGGGGTAATAATGTTAGTAGAGTCTAATCTTCCGCCAAGGCCAACTTCAATAATAGCAATATCCACTTCCGCGAAAGCGAAATAATTAAAAGCCATACCGACAGTCATTTCGAAAAACGACAATCCTTGTTTTTCTAAAAAAGCATTATTACTTTCTACAAAATCAATAACCTTTTCTTTTGAGATTACCTTGCCATTAATCTTAATTCGTTCTCTAAAATCTTTTAAATGTGGTGAAGTATACAAACCAACTTTATAGCCAGCTTCTTGTAAAATAGAAGACAACATATGGCTGGTAGAACCTTTACCATTGGTACCAGCTACATGTATACTCTTAAATTTTCTGTGCGGATTAACTAAATGCTCAGCAAGTGCAAGTGTATTGGTTAGATCTTTTTTAAATGCAGTTTTACCCTGACGTTGATACATCGGAAGTTTAGAAAACATCCAATCTAAAGTTTCTTGGTAATTCAATTTAATTTGATAAAGAGAAGTTATAAATAATAGAACCAACCTGTTTTGTTGGAGCTTTACTATCTGAATTAAATCTTGTTTTTAAAGCTGCCTCTTTTGCTCTGCTTAATAAACATGATGCTGAATTGGTTGTACCTTTAATACCTGGAGTTGCAGCAATTACTCTACCCGATTTATCAACCGATATACTTACAACAACTCTACCTTCTTCATTACAATCGTATGTTGGTTTTGGCTTAGAAACAGCTCTACGGTTACTCAATCTATAATTACCACTATTGCCTGTTCCGCCTGTTCCATAATAACCACCAGCATTTGGATCTCCGTTTGGATTCCCTTTATCACCAGCTTGGTTATCGTTACCCTCACCGCCTGAAGCTGTTCCATCTGAATTATTAACACCTCCCATTAAGGCATCTAACTTTTTTCGCTTAGCATCTTGCTCTGCTTTTTTACGAGTCTCAGCTTGCTTTCTAGCACGTTCTTTTCTTTCGGCTTCTGCTTTAGCTTTTTTTGCCGCCTCTTCTACCCTACGTTTTTCAGCTTGCTCTTGTTTTAATCGTATAGACTCTGCAGATTCTTGAGTTACAACTTTTTCCGTTGCCGTTTCTGGAACAGATTCTTCGATAGGTTCTTCTTCTACAACTTCCTCCTCTACTGTTTCTTCAATCTGTTCTTCTTGTGGTGCAGCTTTTATAGGTTCTGTAGGCTGAATATTACCACTACCTACTTCTGTAGTTCCGAAATTAACAGCAATACCTAATTCCTCAGGTGGATCTAGGTAGGTCATACCAAACGTAAAAATGAGGAACAATAATAACCCCATGATTATGGTTGTTATTACTGCCGATTTCTTTTTATGTCTTGTATCTAAAAATGCCATCTTACTTTGGTCTTACTGCCAAAATTACTTTAAATTTATTTCTATTGGCAATATCCATTACCAAAACTGCTTTTTCAATCGGTACCGATTCTTCTACTCTTAATAATACCGTTGGGTTTTCTTTATCTGTCAATAACTTTCTCAGTTCGCCTTCAATACTTCCTTCAGCTGTTTGCTTATTATTAACATAATAGTTTTCATTTTTCTTAATGCTTACAGCTATATGCTGTGTGTTGGTAGACTTTCCTTTTGCCTTTGGCAGGATTAAATCTAATGCATTAGGAGTACTGGCCGTTAGCATAAAAAATATCAATAACAAGAAAACTATATCTGTCATTGATGACATGCTAAACTCAGGACTTACTTTATTTCTATTCTTAAATTTCATACCAGAATATTAAGCTGGTTCGTTCAGTAAATCTAAAAACTCAACTGCCTTGGCTTCCATATGGTGCACTACTTTATCGGTTCTAACCACCAAATGATTGTAAGCAATATAAGCAATAATACCTACGATTAATCCTGCTACTGTTGTAGTCATCGCAGTATAAATACCTGATGCCAATGACCCCATTTCTGCCTGACCACCACTAGTTGCCATTTCATGAAAGGCAAGAATCATACCAACCACTGTGCCTAAAAAGCCTATCATTGGCGCGGCTCCAGCAATTGTAGCCAAAATACTTACATTCTTTTCTAGCTTGTAAATTTCTAAACTACCTGCATTTTCAATTGCTTTATTGATGTCTTCTAAAGGTTTACCTATTCTTGATATTCCTTTTTCTATCAATCGAGCTGCTGGTGAAGAAGCTTGAGCGCATAGAATTTGAGCAGCTTCTACCTTTCCGTTAGAAACATGATCTCTAATCTGATTCATAAAATTTTTATCGGTTTTTGAAGCTGCTTTAATTGCAAAAAAGCGTTCAAAATAGATATATAGACCAACGACTAATAAAACCAATAAAACAAGGATTACTATTTGCCCTCCTAAACCACCATCCATAATCAATTGATAAATAGATAATGTCTTTTCTTCCGATACAATTTCTTCTAGATTATCTTGAGCAGATTGTGCTCCGTCTTGAATACTTAAAAACATAAATTTTGTCTAATTAAGGGGAATACTATTTCTTAACGAAAATACGAGTAGAAAATTGTTTTGTTACAAACAAAAAACCCGAGAAGTTTCTCGGGTTAAATTTTTATATAATTGATCTCATTGCTATGAAGACTACTGCACCTGCTAAAAAGCCAACAAATGCAAGCCAGCTTATCTTTTTTAAGTACCAAAAAAAGTCTATTTTTTCCATACCCATTGCAACCACTCCGGCTGCTGAACCAATAATTAACATACTACCTCCTGTACCAGCAGAATAAGCTATAAAATGCCATAGAGGATTATCGAGAGGTTCAGAGAACATACCTAAACTTGCTGCAACCAAAGGAACATTATCTATCACAGCTGAACCAACACCTAAAAGCATAACTACTAAATCAGAAACTCTGGTTCCAGCCAATTCAGTACCCATCATTGGCATTGAATCTTGTAACCAATTAGCAAAACCAAATAATTGGCCTAAAGATTCTAAAGCAGCTACTGCTAATAAAATACCTAAAAAGAATAATATACTTGGCATTTCTATTTTAGATAAAGCACCATGCACTGGGCTGTGATGCGCTTCTTCGTCATGATCATGCTGTCCCTCAACACTCGTAAGACTAAATTTAGTTCTACTATATATTTCTGCAAATGTTGCAACCACTGCTAATGATAACATCATACCAACATATGGTGGCAAATGAGTAACTGTTTTAAAAATTGGCACAAATACTATCGCACTAAGCCCCAAATAAAACATAATTTTACCATGCGCTGTGGCTTCTCCTTCATTGTCTTCTACGTCAGCTATTTTTCCTTTAAAAGCTTTTAATCTTGAAGCAAAAAAAGCAGGAACCAACATACAGACCAATGATGGAATCAATAAATATATAATCAAATTACCCGTAGATACTTTTTTACCTATCCAAAGCATAGTTGTAGTAACATCACCAATTGGTGACCATGCACCACCAGCATTAGCAGCAATAATAATTAAACCTGCAAACCAAATACGATCTTCTCTTTGGAGAACAATTTTCCTTAAAATGGTTATTAATACAATTGTAGCAGTTAGGTTATCTATTATAGCGGATAGTATGAATGCTAAAAAGCTAAAAATCCAAAGTAATCTAACTTTACTTTTTGTTCTTACAAAACTTTTAATAGTAGCAAAACCATTGAAATAATCAATAATCTCAACTATAGTCATTGCCCCAAGAAGGAACACTAAAATTTCGGCCGTTTTACCTAGATGATGTAAAAGTGTTTCCTCCATCCAATGCATTTTCTCTTCATGAGAAAGCGCAGCAAATCCATCAACTAAAGCACCTTTAGCTGAATCAAACCAACTAGAAAATCCGTCAATACCAAATGCTATCAATGCCCAACACATTGCCATCATAGCTAATGCTGGAATTAACTTATCAATCTTTAAATTGTGTTCTAAAGTAATTGCCAAGTAGCCTAAGACGAAGATTGAAATGATGAGTGATTCCATTTGGGTAGTTTTTTGTTTAAAGATATAAAATTATAGCAATTGTTCAAGAGCAATTTCAAATGCAGTTTCACTTATCCTATTTTTTGATGCTCTTTTATCCTTAACTTTCTTTAAAGCATTATAAATCGTTTTGGATGTATCATCAAAAATAGCTTTATCATCCATTGAAACTTTTCTTTCCATAAAATATGCAAAAACACGCGCCATTCCACAATTAGAAATAAAATCTGGAATTAAGCTCACTTTAGTATCTGTATGTTCCATAATACTTCCAAAGAAAATTTCTGGATCAGCAAAAGGCACATTGGCCCCGCAAGAAATTACTTCTAAGCCAGTATCTATCATTTGATTTATTTGCTCTTGCGTAATCAACCTTGATGCAGCGCAAGGTGCAAATATTTCAGTTTCCAAATTCCAAATGCGTTGGTTCATTTCTTCAAAAGGAATCATTTGATCTGCTATTAACGTGTTTCCCTTTTTCTTTAAAAAAAATTCTTTGATTTCGTCAAAAGAGAATCCGTCTTCATTAATCACTCCACCTGCTCTGTCAATAATACCAACTACTTTTGCTCCCATTTGGGCTAAGTAATATGCAGCTGCAGAACCTACGTTTCCAAAACCCTGAACAACAGCCCTTTTTCCTTGCACATCACCACCATAAATTGAATAATAATGTTTCACTGCTTCAGCAACGCCAAAGCCTGTTATCATATCGGCAACAGTGTATTTTTTTGTAATATCTGGTGTATATTCTTCATTCTCTATTACTTTTATTACTCCATGACGCAACTGTCCAATTCTGTTAATTTTATCCGCTTCAGTAGGTTTAAAATGTCCGTTGAAAACACCCTCTTGAGGGTGCCAAACACCACTCTCTTCGGTAATAGGAATTACTTCATGAATTTCATCAACATTTAGATCTCCACCAGTTCCGTAATAGTTTTTTAATAATGGTGCAACGGCCTTATACCAACGCTCTAAAACACCATGCTTTCTAGGATCTCTAGGATCAAAATTGATTCCAGATTTTGCACCTCCAATTGCAGGACCAGATACTGTAAACTTTACTTCCATCGTCTTGGCTAAAGACAATACCTCATTCATATCCAAACCTTTACGCATTCGTGTTCCGCCGCCTGCAGCTCCGCCTCTGAGTGAATTTATAACTGTCCAACCTTCAGCTTCAGTTTCAGAGTCTTTCCAGTTAAAGACAATTTCTGGTTGTTTATTTTCGTATTTCTGTAATAATTCTTTCATTTCTAATTTTATAACTTGTTCTAACTTTAGTTTGTATTTTCTATTCTACTTTGTGTAATCTTTCCCAAGCGAAGTTAAAGTTGATTCATTTTAAAATTATTTTGAATTAAACCGAACAAATATAAAGTTTTTAAGAAAGCTTAGGTGTGAAAATTTTGCCAGAAGAATGGTCTTTACTTGCCCCTGTTACAGATCTCAATACATTTGTTCTATTTTCTAATCTTAGTAGCCCTAAAAAAGCAAAAATTAATGCTTCTTTGTATTCAATTATTTCCTTTTCGGGAATGGCAACTCTGACTTTAC
Source organism: Maritimimonas rapanae (assembly GCF_057837205.1). Lineage (NCBI taxonomy): Bacteria > Pseudomonadati > Bacteroidota > Flavobacteriia > Flavobacteriales > Flavobacteriaceae > Maritimimonas > Maritimimonas rapanae. Next base: position 1,723,027 of record NZ_JBYQFI010000001.1, read on the forward strand.
TAAGTTCAATTATTCTAGAAATTAGAAAATCATTATAAGCTCCTCCTCCTGTTATTAAAACTACTTTTTGATTGTTTAAAAATTGATTTGAAATCTGAATAGCACTATGTTCAATAAAAGTTCTAAGAACATCTTTAACTTCTAAATCGTATGAATCAATCAAAGGAAAAATTTTTTTCTCTACCCACTCAAAGCCTAAAGATTTAGGGTAATCTTTTTTATAAAATTCTAAATTATCTAACTCACCGAATAGTGAATCATTTATTTCGCCAGTTGTTGCTACTCTTCCTTTATCATCAAAATCTAGCCCTAATTTATTTGCATAATAGTTTAAAACAATATTTACGGGGCATATGTCATAAGCAATTCTTTTTCTTTTACTTTCGAAAGAGATGTTTGCAAAACCACCTAAGTTTAAACAGTAATCATACCTCTTGAATAAAAGTCGATCTCCGATTGGCACCAAAGGTGCACCTTGACCACCTAAGTCTACATCTTGAGTCCTAAAATCACATATTACTTTTTGCTTTGAAATATTTGCAATTGTTTGTCCATCACCTATTTGCAATGTGTATTTTTCTTCTGGTTTATGGAAAATAGTATGACCATGCGAAGCAATAAAATCTACTTTCTTTATTTCGTTTTCCTCAATAAAGTCGTTTATCAGATTCCCTAAATAGTTTCCGAATTTTACATCTAACTTTTCTAAATTTTCTTGTTTAAAAGTAAAAGCATCTTTCAATTTTTGCCTCCAAATATTCGAATAAGGATAAGTATTCGAATGTATAATCTTAAAAGTATGGTCTTTAGAATAATTAAATTTTACATAAACTAAATCAACTCCATCAAGGGAAGTGCCAGACATCAGCCCTATTCCGTAAAAAATATCTTTTAGCATATTGGTAAAAATAGGAAAACTCTATTGAAAATATGCCAGTAAAAAAGTATCTTTGAGTACATTTTTTTACGAATTTAATAATAACAAATATAGAATGGATTTTAGCCTTACCGAAGAGCATATCATGATTAGAGATGCTGCTCGTGATTTTGCGCAAACTGAATTATTACCAGGTGTTATAGAACGTGACGAAAAACAGCAATTCCCAGATGAATTAGTAAAAAAAATGGGAGAGCTGGGTTTTATGGGTATAATGGTAGATCCAAAATACGGTGGAAGTGGCATGGATGCTATTTCATACGTGTTAATTATGGAAGAATTATCCAAAATTGATGCTTCGGCTTCGGTTATGGTTTCTGTAAATAACTCTCTTGTTTGTTATGGTCTGGAGGCTTTCGGTACTGAGGAACAAAAACAAAAATACCTTACCAAATTAGCAGCTGGTGAGTATATTGGTGCTTTTTGTTTGAGTGAACCTGAAGCTGGTTCAGATGCTACTTCGCAAGCAACCACCGCAGAAGATAAAGGTGATTATTATCTATTGAACGGAACGAAAAACTGGATTACTAATGGTGGTCGTTCAGACGTATATTTAGTAATTGCGCAAACTGATAGAGATAAAGGTCATAGAGGAATAAATGCTTTTATAGTTGAAAAAGGCACACCAGGATTTGACATTGGTCCAAAAGAAGATAAATTAGGAATTCGTGGTAGTGATACACATACTTTACAATTTAATGATGTTAAAGTTCCTAAAGAAAATAGAATTGGTGAAGATGGTTTTGGTTTTAAATTTGCCATGAAAACTTTATCTGGTGGTCGTATCGGGATCGCATCTCAAGCCTTAGGTATTGCATCTGGTGCTTATGAATTAGCGCTTAAATATTCTAAAGAACGTAAAGCATTTGGTACAGAGATTTGTAATCATCAAGCAATCGCTTTTAAATTAGCTGATATGGCTACCGAAATTGAAGCAGCTCGTTATTTAGTAATGAAATCAGCATGGGATAAAGATCAAGGTAATAATTATGATAGATCTAGCGCTATGGCAAAATTATATGCTTCAAAAGTAGCTATGGAACAATCTGTTGAAGCTGTTCAAATTCATGGCGGTAATGGTTTTGTAAAAGAATACCATGTAGAGCGCTTGATGCGTGATGCAAAAATCACACAAATTTATGAGGGAACCTCTGAAATTCAAAAAATTGTAATTTCTAGATCTGTTTTAAAGGAGTAATAAGATCTACTTTATATAAATGTAGTCCAGAAGCTGGAGCAATATTTCTAATAAATTTATTGTTATTATTTCCTTTTAAACTTTCTCTTATAAAATCTAAATCGTAACTGCCTTTACCTAGCTCGACTAAAGCACCCATAATTAGACGTATCTGATTTCTTAAAAATCCGTTACTCCTAATTTTTAACATATAGCTAGTTTTAGGAAAAAAAGATGCTTTAAAATCTATATTATTTTCTATTTGACAATATTCTATAGTCCTTGTAGTTTTAGTTTGCTTAGAAGGTTTTGTGCAGTATGTTTTAAAATTATGTTTACCTTCAAATAATTTTGCTCCTTCTTTCATCAATTCTATATCTAAATCCTCTAAAAATCCAGCCAAAAAAGCTGCACTATAAGGGTGACTCTTTTCTCCAAAAGAAAAATAATAGCGATACTCCTTTGTTTTAGGGTATTGAATAATATTAAAGTTATCATCATTAAGTTTTTTAACAGATAAAACTCTTACATCACTGGGTGAGCTTCTATTAAAATTTTCTAAAAATGTTTGCTCATTTATCTCTTCTTCTACAAATAATTGAAAAATATAATCTGTCGAAGAAACTTTTGCGTCAGTTCTACTAGCCCCAATACTTTTAAAACTAATGTCATCAAGAACAAACTTTAATGTCTTATCTAAAATAAAATGTACTGTCTTTAAATTAGGTTGCTTTTGCCATCCATGCAGTCTAAAGCCTAAAAACTGTAATCTTACCAGATAAGTTCTATTATAATTCATTTGAAATTACCATACTTTTAGGTTTATATTATTTATATATTCTTTAAGAATAGGTATATCTTCTTTTGAAGTTAAGTCGGGCACATGTTCAGACAATGGAATTCCAATAACGCTCTCGGGATTATCTTTTACCATATTCATTAAAGCCGTTGGTAATTCTTTTTCATTTCTCTCGATGTTTACCGGACAATCTTTTACATAGTTAAAAAATAGAGTCCCATTAAACTTAAAAATATTCATGCTTACTCTTTGTTTTCCTAAACCATCTCTTAATTGCTCCATTTCTTTATCAGAGGGTTTTTCTTTAATATTGATTAGGAACTCGTTATCATCTAAATGTAAAATTGCAAATCTGGTAATTCGATCTTGAGAAAATCTCAATCCTGCTCTGTCATAAGCAATAAGGCTACTAATATCCTGCTCTGAATTCTTAAGAAGTTCGAATGAATTAGTAGAATACAAATTATCACTATTACAGACGATAAAAGAAGATTGCTTTAATTCTGGGTACTGTTCTAAGGTCTGAAATACAGCATCCGCGGTACCAAAAGGTTTCGTTCTATTATTTGGAATATATTGTATTGCATAGTTTATCACAACACCTTTATACATATTACCTGATAAATTTTCTCCATAAAACTTTTTGAATAAGCTGTTTTCTTCTCCAATTACAATATAAACTTTTTTTAAACCTGCATGTTTGGCATTAAACAAAATATAATCTAATAATGGTCTGCCTGAGGAGTCGATCGAAATCAATCCCTTAGTACGTTGATTAGCTTCAGTTTTCTCTCTTTCTGACAATATAATATCGCTACTAAGGTCTTTCTTCATTCTTGAAGACATTCCTCCAGCCAAAATGATTAAACTATCTGTCATAATGAATCCTTCTTAGCCTTAACTCCATTTACAATATTAATTTTATAGGCATTTTTCGCCCCCGCAGCGAGTATCGCACGAATTACTTTATCTTCATTTTTTGGCTTAGTAAGGACTACAATACATCCGCCACCTCCTGAGCCCACAATTTTTGCACCGAGTGCATCTGCCTTAAGAGAAGCATCAATCATACGGTCAATAGTAGGAACTGTAATTTTCAATATGTTTTTAAGAACATCATGATGTTCGGTCATTAAACTACCCATAGAATGCACATCTAATTCGTCTTGTGAAAAAGCAAGCAAAGCTCGTTTAGTAATATCGTAATTCTTAATTGCGGCATAAAATATAGGTCTTAAGTCATGAGAAACAAGATTCTCATATAAATAATAGTCTTCCAGCCTCGTATCTTCAATAGCAAAAGAATCTGTTTTCTTTGAAACTTGAGCTATTGCTTCTAAGGCCTTTCCTCTAAGTTGCGACAAAACTCCGAGGGTTTCTTTTGGAATACCAGATTCTCCTATGATAAGTGATTGCAGCGTCTTATCTATCGTTTTATGACTTCCCGTAACAGTGTTGAGATATACTAGATTTCCGAGGCTTATTGCGTATTGATCCATTAATCCACCGGGAGACCCATATTCCAAAACTTCAGCTTCATAGGCCAGTCTGGCGACGCACGATTGCGTGGTCATTTCACTGTTCCCAAAAGCTTCTAGTAAAAATCGCATCCAGGCAACTACAATGGCAGACGAACTTGATAATCCGGCATTCCCCGGGATATTACCACTGATGACAATGTCATATCCTTTATCAGGAATAACTCTATGCCTTTTTAAAACATTTAACGAAGAAATAAAGTAGTCTCGCTCATGTTTTGGAGTCAATGTAGATCCTAAATTAATAACCCGCTCTTGCTGAATATCGGGTAGTAAAATTTTGAAAGTGGCATTGCTATTTAAGCTTGCCTTTAAATGAATATATCTATTTATTGCACAGGCTATTACAGGTAAACCCAAATAATCTTGATGATCACCAAAGAGGCAAATTCTACCTGGAGCTACGATGTGAATATCGGCTTTATTTCTACCTAACACTTATTAAAAAGAGTTTTTAATCCAATTATATGGTTTTCTTTTAATCCACATGCCTCTGGTAAAATCAGGAAAATCTTGCGGCTCTCCGTTATTCTCTATCGATAGTTCAGAAAGCGGTGTTATCGCGCTCCATGCAGCTGCATCATACACGTCGAGTGGTGGGGCTACATTCTGTTTTGCCGATTCTATGAATGCGTTCAATACAAAAAAATCCATTCCACCATGCCCTGCTCCGACGGCATATTCTCCATATTTTTTCCATAAAGGATGATCATATTTTTGCAGCCATTCATCTGCGGTATCCCATTTGTGGGGCTTTGATTTTCCTTCTATATAGATTCTATTTCCATCTACTTCCCATAGACCATTACTACCCTGTACTCTGAACCCAAGAGAATAGGGCCTGGGTAAATTACAATCATGGGTCACAATTATAGTTTCTCCATTTGTTGTTTCGATGGTTGAAGTAATGACATCTCCCTGCTTAAATTTTACCTTGGTATTGGGGTGATCTTTTCCTCCATGCTTTACAATATAATTGTGCAAGCCGATACTTTTTGTAGCGTTGGAGGTAATAGAAGAAAAACGATTACCCCTATTGATATCGCACATAACAGCGATAGGACCAACACCATGAGTTGGATAGACATCGGCATTTCTTAACACTGAATGTTGTGTTCTCCATTTAGACTCAGATATTCCTTTGTCACCAAATTCGACACCCTTTCCGTAGGCGGACTTTCCATCATTTAGTTTCACAAAGCGCAAATCATGTTGATATCCACATCTAAAGTGTACCAATTCACCAAAAATATTTTGTCGAACCATATTGAGTACAGCAAGAATGTCACGTCTATAATTTACATTCTCTAAGATCATTAAATGAGTTCCGGTCTCTTCGTAGGTATTCACCAAATCCCAGCACTCCTCCATGGTATTAGCAGCAGAAACTTCAACTCCAGTATACTTTCTGGCTTTCATGGCGTCTCTAGCCATTCGAGCATGCCATAACCACGGGGTTGAAATAATCACTGCATCTAGTTCATTAAATTCTAGCATATTTTTATAGTCGTGCTCATCTTTATCATAAAATTTTGGTAGTGAAATACTTTTCTTTTTAAATATATCCTTCACCAAATCAATTCTTTTATGATCTATGTCACAAACAGCAGTAATGCGAACGTCATCTCTTTGTAGTAAATTATTTAAATGATTTATACCTCGCAAACCAACTCCAATCAAGCCAACATTAACTTTTTCATTTTGCTTGGAATGCATACCATAGGTAAGGCTAGGTGCCAATCCAATTCCTGCAGATATGATAGCAGATTTTTTAATGAATTTTCTTCTTGATTTTTTAGCTTTCATGATGAAGGTTTTGGTTATTCCTTCCGAAATTAAAAAAATCAGTTCATAAATCAGTATGATTTTTAGATAAAAAACTCCTCACTACTTTATGTAATGAGGAGTTTTAAAAAGAAAGGCGATGACCTACTCTTCCACCAGTGGCAGTACCATCGGCGCTGATAGGCTTAACTTCTCTGTTCGGAATGGGAAGAGGTGAGCCCTATCGCTATAATCACCTTAAGCTATTTCGGTTGCTTCAACCGTATAAGTTGACATATTAAAGTAATAATATTATAAATAATCATGCTAAAAAAGAGTTGTCCTTCCCTCCTTGCGGAGGGAAAGATACGTACATAAGCCTATGGGTTATTAGTACTACTTGGCTATGACATTACTGCCTTTACACCTATAGCCTATCAACGTGGTAGTCTCCCACGACCCTTTAAAGAAATCTCATCTTGTGGTGGGTTTCGCGCTTATATGCTTTCAGCGCTTATCCCTTCCCGACGTAGCTACCCAGCAGTGCTCCTGGCGGAACAACTGGTACACTAGAGGTCAGTCCAATTCGGTCCTCTCGTACTAGAATCAGATCCACGCAAATTTCTAACGCCCGCTACAGATAGAGACCGAACTGTCTCACGACGTTCTGAACCCAGCTCGCGTGCCACTTTAATGGGCGAACAGCCCAACCCTTGGGACCTTCTCCAGCCCCAGGATGTGACGAGCCGACATCGAGGTGCCAAACCCCCCCGTCGATGTGAGCTCTTGGGGGAGATCAGCCTGTTATCCCCGGAGTACCTTTTATCCTTTGAGCGATGGCCCTTCCATACGGAACCACCGGATCACTATGCTCTTGTTTCCAACCTGATCGACGTGTATGTCTCTCAGTCAAGCACCCTTATGCCATTGCACTCTACGCACGGTTACCAAGCGTGCTGAGGGTACCTTTAGAAGCCTCCGTTACTCTTTTGGAGGCGACCACCCCAGTCAAACTACCCACCAAGCACTGTCCTCATCTCTGAGTTAGGCTTCAGATAAGCAAAGGGTGGTATTTCAACAATGACTCCACAACGCCTGGCGACGCCACTTCAAAGTCTCCCACCTATCCTACACATTACTTATCCAAAGTCAATACTAAGCTATAGTAAAGGTTCACGGGGTCTTTTCGTCCCGTAGCGGGTAATCGGCATCTTCACCGATACTACAATTTCACCGAGCTCATGGCTGAGACAGTATCCAGATCGTTGCACCATTCGTGCAGGTCGGAACTTACCCGACAAGGAATTTCGCTACCTTAGGACCGTTATAGTTACGGCCGCCGTTTACTGGGGCTTCATTTCATTGCTTCGCCGAAGCTAACAACTCCACTTAACCTTCCAGCACCGGGCAGGTGTCAGGCCATATACATCATCTTTCAATTTAGCATAGCCCTGTGTTTTTGATAAACAGTCGCCTGGATCATTTCTCTGCGGCCCCCCAAAAGGGGGGCGACTCTTCTCCCGAAGTTACGAGTCTATTTTGCCTAGTTCCTTAGCCATGAATCTCTCGAGCACCTTAGAATTCTCATCCCAACTACCTGTGTCGGTTTACGGTACGGGTACTTTATATCTGAAGCTTAGAGGGTTTTCTTGGAAGCGCTTAGGCACACTATCCACGCCGCCGAGGCTTTGTGGTACTATCCTGCTTTAGCAAGTCTTGCGCATTTAACTACAAAACTTATACCTACACAGTTCAACGAACTATTCCGTCAGTTCGCGGTGCTTTCATTACTCCGTCACCCCATCGCAATATAAAGTAGTACTGGAATATTAACCAGTTGTCCATCGACTACCCCTTTCGGGTTCGCCTTAGGTCCCGACTAACCCTCAGCTGATTAGCATCGCTGAGGAAACCTTAGTCTTTCGGTGTGCGGGTTTCTCACCCGCATTATCGTTACTTATGCCTACATTTTCTTTTGTAATCACTCCAGCATACCTCGCAGTACACCTTCAACGCTGATTACAATGCTCCCCTACCCCTTACAGTAAACTGTAAAGCCATAGCTTCGGTAATATACTTATGCCCGATTATTATCCATGCTCGATCGCTCGACTAGTGAGCTGTTACGCACTCTTTAAATGAATGGCTGCTTCCAAGCCAACATCCTAGCTGTCTAGGCAATCAAACCTCGTTTATTCAACTTAGTATATATTTGGGGACCTTAGCTGATGGTCTGGGTTCTTTCCCTCTCGGACATGGACCTTAGCACCCATGCCCTCACTGCTGTGTATATTTTATAGCATTCGGAGTTTGTCAGGAATTGGTAGGCGGTGAAGCCCCCGCATCCAATCAGTAGCTCTACCTCTATAAAACTCTACCACAACGCTGCACCTAAATGCATTTCGGGGAGTACGAGCTATTTCCGAGTTTGATTGGCCTTTCACCCCTACCCACAGGTCATCCAAAGACTTTTCAACGTCAACTGGTTCGGTCCTCCACAGTGTGTTACCACTGCTTCAACCTGCCCATGGGTAGATCACTCGGTTTCGCGTCTACTACTACTAACTTATGCGCCCTATTCAGACTCGCTTTCGCTACGGCTCCATGTCTTAAACATTTAACCTTGCTAGAAACAGTAACTCGTAGGCTCATTATGCAAAAGGCACGCCGTCACCAATAAATTGGCTCCGACCGCTTGTAGGCGTACGGTTTCAGGATCTCTTTCACTCCCTTACTTAGGGTTCTTTTCACCTTTCCCTCACGGTACTAGTTCACTATCGGTCTCTCAGGAGTATTTAGCCTTACCGGATGGTCCCGGTGGATTCATACAGGGTTTCACGTGCCCCGCACTACTCAGGATACTACTATCAATAACTCTCTTTACTTATACAGGGCTATCACCTTCTTTGGCCTGTCTTTCCAAACAGTTCTAATTCATTAAGCATCGAATATCGTAGTCCTACAACCCCTATCTTGCCGTAACAAAATAGGTTTGGGCTAATCCGCGTTCGCTCGCCACTACTAACGGAATCACTATTGTTTTCTCTTCCTCTGGGTACTTAGATGTTTCAGTTCTCCAGGTTCACTTCTCTTACGAGATAACATGTCTTCAACATGCTGGGTTGCCCCATTCGGATATCTACGGATCAAAAGTTATGTGCACTTCCCCGTAGCTTTTCGCAGCTTATCACGTCCTTCTTCGTCTCTGAGAGCCTAGGCATCCGCCATACGCCCTTATTTAGCTTATTGTACTTTTTGC